>NZ_MCUW01000001.1 GCF_002873335.1 Vibrio sp. 10N.286.49.B1
GCAACGTATGCGTGACTTGTCGCTACAATCTTCAAATGGTTCAAACTCAAAATCAGAGCGTGTCGCAATTCAAGAAGAAGTGACGGCGTTGAATGACGAGCTTAACCGTATCGCTGAAACCACGTCTTTTGGTGGTAACCGTCTATTAAACGGTACCTACGGTACACAATCATTCCAAATCGGCGCAGACAATGGTGAAGCGGTGATGCTGAACCTTAATGACATGCGCTCTGATAACTCAAGAATGGGTGGCACAAGCTACCAAGCAGAAAACGCAAAAGGCAAAGACTGGAGCGTAGCAGCCGGTTCAAATGACTTGAACATCACACTAACAGACAGCTTTGGTGAAGAGCAAAACATCGCTATCACGGCTAAATCGGGTGATGACATCGAGCAACTGGCGACTTACATCAATGGTCAAACTGACCTTGTGAAAGCATCGGTCAACGAAGATGGTCAGCTGCAAATGTTTGCCGGTAACAACAAAGTAGACGGCGAAGTATCGTTTGGTGGATCACTGGCGGGTGAGCTTGGCATGCAAGACGGCCAAGCGGTTACGGTTAACACTATTGACGTAACAAGCGTGGGTGGTGCACAAGAGTCAGTTGCTATCATCGATTCAGCATTGAAATATGTGGATAGCCACCGTGCTGAACTTGGTGCATTCCAAAACCGTTTCGACCATGCGATCAACAACCTTGATAACATTAACGAAAACGTGAATGCCTCGAAGAGCCGTATCAAAGATACTGACTTCGCCAAAGAAACCACTGAGATGACGAAGAACCAAATTCTTTCTCAAGCTTCAAGCTCAATCTTGGCACAAGCCAAGCAAGCGCCTCAAGCGGCAATGAGTCTGCTAGGTTAACGACATCACGTTGTGAATTGATAGCGTTTTGGATTGAATCGTTATTGTTCATAATCGTCGCGACTCTTTATTATGAAACCAGAGCTTATGCTCTGGTTTTTTCGTTTGAATGATCGCTAGCGCGTGCTTATTTGAAAAAAATCAATAATTCAGTGAGTACGTTATTCCAGATCAGGATCACATTTGCCCAATCAATTGAATTAATTAGCCAAAAAGCGTTTTTTTTTCCTAAAGGTTCTAATTTAGTCGCCGTTAAAGGGAATGAGAGAAATGATATAGATGTGCCAACGTGAGGTGAGAGACTCGGCGGCCATCTACCCAAAAATGCCTAAGGAGATCAATTTATGGCGATTAATGTAAACACTAACGTGTCTGCAATGACAGCACAGCGCTATCTAAGCACAGCTGCAGAGAACACCACCAAGTCAATGGAGCGTCTGTCTTCTGGCTATAAAATCAACAGCGCAAAAGATGACGCTGCGGGTCTACAAATTTCTAACCGTTTGAATGCACAAAGCCGTGGCCTAGACATGGCGGTGAAAAATGCCAACGATGGTATTTCAATTGCACAAACTGCAGAAGGGGCAATGGATGAATCGACAAACATCCTGCAACGTATGCGTGATTTGTCTCTTCAATCTTCAAATGGTTCTAACTCCAAGTCAGAGCGTGTGGCTATCCAAGAAGAAGTGACGGCGCTAAACGACGAGCTAAACCGTATCGCTGAAACCACTTCATTTGGTGGTAACCGCCTTCTTAACGGTACGTACGGAACACAATCGTTCCAGATCGGTGCTGATTCAGGTGAAGCGGTTATGTTGTCTATGGGCAACATGCGTTCTGATACAACGGGTATGGGCGGCAAAAGCTATGCCTCTGAAGAAGGCAAAGATGCGAGCTGGCGTGTAGGTCAAGATGCACAGCTGACAATGAACTACACCAATAAACAAGGTGAAGAAGTTGAGCTCTCTATCAGCGCTAAACAGGGCGATGATATTGAACAGTTAGCCACTTATATCAACGGTCAAAGCGGTGATGTAAAAGCGTCTGTTAGTGAAGACGGAAAAATGCAGCTCTTCGCCGCGACTCAAAAAGTTGCTGGTGGGGTTGAATTTGGCGGTAACTTGGCCTCTGAACTGAGCATTGGTGATGCAAAAGACGTCACAGTAAAAGATATTGATGTCACGTCGGTTGGTGGTGCTCAAGAAGCCGTTGCGATTATTGATGGTGCGTTGAAAAATGTCGATTCAGAACGCGCGTCATTAGGTGCATTCCAAAACCGTTTTGATCATGCGATTAACAACCTCAGCAACATTAACGAGAATGTAAACGCATCAAATAGCCGCATCAAAGATACGGATTATGCAAAAGAAACGACAGCGATGACGAAGAACCAGATCTTGCAACAAGCAAGTACTTCGATTCTGGCGCAAGCGAAACAATCGCCGTCTGCAGCACTTAGTTTATTAGGTTAATTCAAGGCAAGTACAACCTTAGGCAAGTCGTATTGACGGTTCATCATAGTAACCGTCAATTTCCATGTTTAGTTCAATAATGATGAGGTATTGGGCTGAGCATGGGCAATTAAGGTGAGAAACGGGAGACTGTTATGGATATTTCATCCTACGCATCGAACATTCAGCCTTTTGCCACGTCTAGTGGCACAAAAATTGCTTCAAATAATACAGCAAGTGCGGCAACGCAGAGTCAGTCAAATGAGAATCGGGTCAATCAGACACCTGAGGCTCATAGGGTTAACCCTGAGAAAAAAAACGAGAATGAAGCCTTAGCAAAAGATAAGACTTCGCAAGTTATTCAACATATTGCAAAAGAACGTCAAGATCTTAATGATGTTGAACGTGAAAGAATGGTCGAACGTCTAGATGAATTTTTGACAACGATGAACACCAGTTTATCGATCCGTCAGGACGAAGAATCAGGGCGACATATTGTGACCATTTTTGCCAGCGATACCGGCGAAATTATTCGCCAGGTACCGGATGAAGATTTACTTGTTGTTCTCGAACGCCTTGAAAAACACGCCTCTGTCAGTATCGACATGCGAGTTTAATGAACACCTTACGCACTAATGTAGGCGTATAGTGAATGTATTAACTTGAAGCGGTTTGGTGAATATGGGCCCGATAGGGATGTCTTCTGGCATGGATATCAATTCCATGGTGAGCAAAATAGTCAATGCAGAGCGCGTGCCTAAGCAGCAGCGTATTGACTATGAGCGCACTAAAATTGATTCCAGTGTCAGTGCCTATGGGCGGCTCAGAGAGTCACTAGATACGATGAAAAACCTAATGGCAAACTTTCGTCAGGAAAAAGCGTTCGCAGTGCGCAGCGTGGACACTTCTGAAGAAAATATTGTCACGGCAACCGCCTCTACGGATGCGATCGCTGGCAAATATGCAGTCGATGTATTGCAACTTGCTCAGAGCCATAAAGTGGCCTCTGATGTCGTTCCTGACGACACGAGGTTTGGGCCGGGCAAGTTGCAAATTTCTCTAGGCGAAGACAACTTCGACCTATCTCTTGGTAAAAACTCTAAACTTGTTGATGTCGTTCGGGCGATTAACGGTGCTCGCGATAATCCTGGTATCCGTGCCTCAATCATTAAAGATATGAACGGACCTCGCCTGATCGTTGCTGCGAACCAATCTGGCGCCGAAAAAAACATTCTAATTGATGTCGAAGCTGAGGCTGGTAATGAACTGTTTCGCTTTGAGTACAAGACAATAGAACAACGAGTAAAAGACCTTGAACAAGCTCAATCTGATGCTCTAGCGTTATTGGGGCTTCCCGACCAATCCTCCGAAATGGCCGCGACTGATGCGACATTGACGGATGAAGAAGCAAAGACTCAAGCAGATGTCGTTGACGATGACAACGCAGCACTAGATGACACTGCGGCCGATAGTGATATTGATACGCAAGTAAAACAAGAGGCAACATCTGGCCGCCCAGAAGATACCATTCCTGGCTGGACTGAGACCGCATCAGGCACATTGATGGATTCCTACCAAGCACCAGAGCCTGAACTCGACGAAAAGGCATTGGCCAAATCCCAAGAAGTACCGGGTTGGACCAATACGGCCTCAGGAACGCTCACCGATTCTTATGTCACACCAGCTGAAGCACAAGCAAAGTTAGAACAAGAACTAAAAGCTGAAAAAGCAGCCATTGCTAAAGCGGTTGCTGATGGTGACATGAGTGAAGCGGAAGCGAAACAGATTGAACGAGAAAAGCTCACACCAGAAGAGCGTGAGCGAATTGAGAAAGTTGAAACAACGCAAGCGGAACTAGCGGAAGCTCAGCGTTCATTACAAATCTATAAGGGAATGGCTGAAGTTCAAGGCGCGCAAGACTCTATTGTTGTGCTTGATGGGGTCGCTGAGCTCGCAAGTAGCAATAACGTCATTGAGGATGCGATCGAAGGGGTTGATTTAACCTTAAAAGGTACCACCCAACCCGGTGAGCGCCCCGCTGAAATCGGCGTCGAGTACGATAGGCAAAGTGTCCGTGCGGACATCGAGCAGTTTGTTGATGCCTATAACCAATTCTTCCAAGTATCCAAAGACTTGGCCAAGGCCGACCCAACGACGGGCCAAACTGGGCCATTAGCCGGTGATAGTGTAGTCCGAAGCGCAGACTCGCGTTTGAAAAGCGTATTCTCAAGCTCTGTGGAAGGGGCGCCTGATGATCTTAAAACACTCACAGAATTCGGTATTACCACCACGCGACAAGGTAACCTAGAAATCAATTACCAGATGCTTGATAAGCAGCTGAATAACAATTTCAATAAGCTAGAAGATTTTTTTGGTGGTAATAATGGCTTTGCGAAAAAGGTCGAAGATGCCATTCATAGTATGACTGGTGTGACGGGTTCAATCCGAACTCGAGAGAAAAGTTTAACAGAGCGAAATTATAGCCTGAACGATGACCAAGTGACGCTAAATCGACGCATGGAAGGGCTGGAAAAACGGACCCATGACAAGTTTGCTGCGATGCAAGATGCGACCGGAAAGATGCAATCACAATTGGCAGGAATGATGAATGCTTTGTCTTAACGTAGGTGCACTTTGGGTGACACGGCAAAACGAGACATTAGACTATTTAACTTGCTGTTAATGATGGAAAAAGGTCTGGGAAGTGACGATATTCAAACAACTACGTGATACGGATCACCAATTGCTATCACATTTGGAAAATCTTGAGTTAAATACTGAAGAAATTCACATCTTGGTCGATACAAGAGAACAGATAATAAAGACGTTGATTGCTGCTTGTGAGCGTAACCCTCGTTTAAAACAGAGTGAGGAGTGGCGGCTAGCGGTTCAACAGACCCAGCACGTCACCACCAAGATGCATTCTAAAACCGAACAACTCGGACTGTCGCTCAGAAAATACCGACATGGTAAAAAATCTTTGCAGCAGTACCAAAAATTTATTTGAGAGGACAGTGATGCGTGGTTCATTACAAGCTTACAAGAAAGTATCCGTAGACAGCCAGCTTAGTGCTGCCTCACCGCACAAAGTCATCCAGATGCTGATGGGCGGAGCGATAGAAAGACTGATTCAAGCCAAAGCGGCGATGCAGCAAGGCAATATCCCAGTGAAGGGAGAGCGTATCGGTAAAGCGCTTGATATCATTATTGCATTGCGCAGCTGCCTTTCGATGGACGATGGTGGGGATATCGCTAAGAACCTTGACCAACTTTATGAGTTTATGATCACTCAGATTACGGAAGCCAACCATCATAATAACCCTGAGCCTATCGACGACGTTATCGATATTATCCGCGAAATTAAGTCTGCATGGGACCAAATTCCAGCCGGTTTTCACAATTTAACCGCGGAAGAAGTCGGCATTTAAGCGGAATTAACCTCTTAAACTGAGGGCGATGGCGTTGCCTTATAAGGTTATTGTCAATAGAATAGACGCCATCCGATGCCAGATGGCGTTTTTTGTTTCCAACTCGCTATTTTATAAAGTCAATTATATAAAGTGACCAATTGGTAAGTGAGTGGCGCTTATAGAGTGCAATGACAAATATTTGACGTTACTTTGGTGATCATTTTTTATCGAGGCGTTACTCTCACAAGATGCATGGTTTAGCTAAATTACTCGTCATCGCTGACGATGAGAAAATTCGTACCAATCTAAACACCATTTTAGAGTTTGTCGGCGAGCACTGTGTCACGATTCCTTCAAGTGATATCCATCAAGTTGATTGGTCCCAAGCATGGTCAGGTTGCATTGTAGGGGCAGTAAGTCACCCTACCTTTTCTGAAGCCTTATTATCTCAACTCTCGCAGAGTAATCATGTGCCGTTGCTTGTCACGAGCGAGTTCTCTGGAATGGTAGAGCCTCTGACGAATTATGTTGGTGAGCTTGAGTTACCTCTGAATTATCCGCAACTGAGTGATGCGCTGCGACATTGCCAAGATTTTCTAGGGCGCAAAGGCGTTCAAGTTCCCTCGAACAGTCGGAAAAACACCTTATTTAGAAGCCTTGTTGGCCAAAGTAAGGGTATCCAAGATGTACGACACCTTATTGAGCAAGTGTCTGGCTCGGAAGCGAGCGTACTTATATTGGGTGAGTCAGGGACGGGAAAAGAGGTTGTTGCCCGCAATATTCATTATCATTCGAGCCGCCGTGGTGGGCCATTTGTACCTATCAACTGTGGGGCGATTCCCCCTGATCTTCTCGAAAGTGAGCTGTTCGGTCATGAGAAAGGGGCGTTTACAGGCGCGATTACTTCTCGAAAAGGCCGCTTTGAGCTAGCAGAAGGCGGGACACTATTTTTAGACGAAATTGGCGATATGCCAATGTCGATGCAGGTCAAGTTACTGCGAGTTCTGCAAGAACGAGTCTTTGAGCGTGTAGGTGGAACGGTTGTTTTAAAGGCCAACGTACGTATTGTCGCTGCCACTCACCGCAATCTGGAAAATATGATTCAATGTGGAGATTTTCGTGAGGATCTTTTCTACCGTTTGAACGTGTTTCCAATTGAAATGCCATCATTAAAAGACCGAAAAGAAGACATCCCACTGTTGCTACAAGAACTCCTAACTCGCTTAGAGGCGGAAGGGGGGCAACCTATCTGTTTCACACCGCGTTCGGTGAACTCGTTAATGGAACATGATTGGCCGGGGAATGTACGAGAACTCGCGAATCTAGTGGAAAGAATGGTGATTCTGTACCCGAACAGCTTAGTGGATGTCAATCACTTACCAGTGAAGTATCGCTATAGTGATATCCCAGAATTCCAGCCTGAAATGAATGCCTTTAAAACGGTGGAAGAACAAGAGCGCGATGCTTTAGACAGCATTTTCTCTGATGATTTTAGCCTCAGTGAGCCAGAAATCGACGATTACAACGCCCCTCAAGCATTACCCGCAGAAGGGGTCAATCTGAAAGAGATGCTGGCAGACTTGGAAGTGAATATGATTAACCAAGCACTAGATGCCCAAGATGGCATTGTTGCTCGCGCCGCGGATATGCTTGGAATGAGACGAACAACGCTTGTAGAGAAAATGAGAAAATACAGTCTAAATCGCTAGCCTGCGTGACGTGAGTCACACTAAATATTGACGCGGCATTTTTTTGACGCGCTATGATTGTTATAAAACAAAGACTTAAGCCCGGCATGCCTTTTGCATTACGGGCTTAAGTTGTTTTTACAGAACTGTATATTCTAAGCTGGGAGTGTCGGCGTCATATCGACGATGTCACACGTGCTGCGCTTGGCAAAGAAAAAGGAATGCTTCATCCATGAACTTGTCGTCACATGATGCCGCCGATCTGAACGAGCCGTCGTCTTCACATTTGGATTCTTTGGAATCACAAGTGGAGCGTTATCAGCAAGTTATAGAAGCAATGCCGGCTGGTGTCATTTTATTGGATACCCAGGGTGTGGTGAGGGAAGCGAATCCTGAGGCGCACCGAATTCTTGAATTGCCACTCGTTGGTCAAAAATGGTTTCATTTGATTCAGGTAGTTTTTGACCCTAAAGAAGATGATGGTCATGAGGTGTCATTACGTAATGGACGGAAAGTACGCCTAGCGATTTCAGCCTCTTCGACGGGGCAACTGATACTGATCACCGATTTAACCGAAACGCGTTTGCTTCAGTCAAGAGTCAGTGACTTACAACGTTTGTCTTCGTTAGGGCGGATGGTGGCGTCATTGGCCCACCAGGTGCGCACGCCGTTATCGAGCGCCATGTTATATGCCTCCAACCTAGGGGCGCCTAACCTGAATGACGCTACACGTTCACGGTTTCAAATCAAGCTTGTGGATCGACTCCACGACCTCGAGAAGCAGGTGAATGACATGCTGTTGTTTGCTAAGGGAGGCGACAATAAAGTGGTTCAGCCTTTTTCATTAAAGGACTTGGTTGGTGAGTACCAACCGATGGTTGAGACAACGTTGAAAAGTAATCACATCGATTATTTCATCGAAGTGGAACAAGACCACGTTGAACTGCTGGGTAATGCGAATGCGATCGCATCGGCGTTGAGTAATCTGGTGTTAAATGCGGTGCAGATTAGCGGGAAAGAAGCCCAAGTCGATGTGTTTTTTCGCCCAGTAAACAATGAACTAAAGATTTCAGTACAGGACAATGGTCCTGGCGTTCCTAAAGAATTACAGCAAAGCATAATGGAACCGTTTTTTACCACTCGCTCGCAAGGCACAGGCTTGGGTTTAGCGGTGGTGCAAATGGTGTGTCGCGCCCATAACGGTCGACTCGAATTGATTTCAGAAGTAGGTGAAGGGGCGTGTTTTACGATGTGCCTGCCTCTTGCAGAACAGCCTGCTTCTGACGCAACACAACAAGGACAAGAATGATGGCTCAAAGCAAAGTATTGATTGTAGAGGATGACGAGGGATTGCGTGAGGCGCTCGTCGATACATTAGCGCTCGCAGGCTACGACTGGGTAGAAGCGGATTGTGCTGAAGATGCCTTGGTGAAATTAAAAACCCAACCTGTCGATATTGTCGTGTCTGATGTACAAATGGCGGGGATGGGCGGTCTAGCGTTACTTAGAAATATTAAGCAGCACTGGCCTAATTTACCGGTTTTGCTTATGACCGCTTATGCCAATATTGAAGATGCCGTTGCCGCGATGAAAGAAGGCGCGATTGATTACATGGCGAAGCCGTTTGCACCTGAAGTACTGTTGAACATGGTGAGTCGTTACGCTCCGGTAAAATCGGAGAGTAATGGTGATGCTATTGTCGCCGATCCGAAAAGTATTCAATTACTGGCGCTGGCGGACAAAGTGGCTAAAACGGATGCTAGTGTCATGGTGCTTGGGCCGAGCGGGTCGGGTAAAGAAGTGATGTCGCGTTATATTCATAATCAGTCGTTGCGGTCTAGTGGCCCTTTTATTGCCATTAACTGTGCGGCAATACCGGATAATATGTTGGAAGCGACCTTATTTGGTTATGAGAAAGGCGCGTTTACTGGCGCGATCCAAGCTTGTCCGGGAAAGTTTGAGCAAGCGCAGGGCGGCACCATTTTACTCGATGAAGTCAGTGAGATGGAGCTTAATCTACAAGCGAAGCTATTACGTGTTCTGCAAGAACGAGAGGTTGAACGCCTAGGGAGCCGAAAAAGCATCGCGTTAGATGTTCGTGTTCTTGCGACAAGTAACCGCGATCTCAAACAATATGTCCAAGAGGGAAATTTCCGTGAGGATTTGTACTATCGCTTGAACGTCTTTCCAATTTCTTGGCCTGCACTTCGCGAGCGTACGGGCGATATCGCGCCTTTAGCCACACATTTAACAGAAAGACACTGCCAGAAGTTAGGTCTTCCAGTGCCAACATTTAGTGAGTCGGCGCTGACTAAACTCATGCAATATCCTTGGCCTGGCAATGTCCGTGAACTCGATAATGTTGTGCAACGAGCGCTAATTCTTTGTGACCACGCGACGATTGCCCCTGAACATATCCTGTTAGAAGGTGTCGATTGGCAGGATGCGGTAGGCTTGCAGCAAGCGGTCGCCAACCCCAATACGGAAAGCGTGACCGAGCAAGTTCCCGCCACACCAGCTGTCGCGCCAATTGCCGACCCGACACATAGTGTTGATAAATTGATGTCTGTAGGAGAAGGGCTAGGCGGTGAGCTGCGAGACCAAGAATTTGCCATTATTCTCGAGACCTTAAAAGAGTGCGAAGGTCGCCGTAAAGAAATGTCAGAGAAACTGGGTATTAGCCCACGTACCTTGCGTTACAAGCTAGCGAAAATGCGTGACGCGGGCATTGAAATTTCTAATTAGAACACTGTTGACGTCGTGTTTTCACCGTGTTGCTGCTAGTCATTGTGATACATTTCATGGCATAATTTTTGCTGATAACTAATACAGCGCTGACAAATGAAGGACACTGTCAAGAAAGTGACAGTGATTGAGAAAGCATGAGAGTAGATGGATTAAACACTGAGATGCACGCCATGATGCTGGAAGCATCAAGCTCACAAGCGACGCCAACCGCAAAGCAAGTGGGTGCAGACTTTGGTGACATGCTTTCACAAGCAGTAAACAATGTGAATGGACTACAAAAATCGTCGGGTAACTTGCAGATGCGTTTTGATCGAGGCGATGCCGATGTGTCGCTCTCTGATGTCATGATTGCCAGAAACAAATCCAGCGTAGCCTTTGAGGCGACTATCCAAGTGCGAAATAAGCTTGTTGATGCCTACAAACAGCTCATGAATATGCCCGTATAATTTAGGTAGTAGTAGACAGTGGCTCAAGATAATCATTCAACAGATGTAACGGTAATGGATGGCGCGGATTCCAGTATGGTCGCGAGTTCAGATCTCATCGACGGACAAAACCCGGACATCAACGAAAAAAGCAGCTCTAAGTTTGACTTGGCGGTAGGTGACCTCGACCTTTTAAGACAGATCGTCTTAGTCCTTTCAATTTCGATTTGTGTGGCCTTGATTGTGATGCTGTTTTTTTGGGTGAAAGAGCCTGAAATGCGTCCATTAGGGGTATATGAAACGGAAGAACTCATTCCGGTTCTAGACTATCTTGATCAGAAAAAAGTCGAATATAAGCTTGAGGGTAATGCCCTAAGTGTGCCGGTTAGTCAATACAGCAACTTGAAACTTGATATGGTGCGAGCTGGTTTGAATCGCGCTTCCAATACTGGCGACGATATCCTAATGCAAGACATGGGTTTCGGTGTCTCGCAGCGTCTTGAACAAGAGCGCTTGAAGCTGAGTCGAGAGCGGCAACTTGGTAAAGCCATTGAACAAATGAAGCAAATTCGTGGGGCGCGTGTTCTACTAGCCCTGCCGAAGCAAAGTGTCTTCGTCCGTCATAACCAAGAAGCCTCCGCCTCGGTTTTCCTTACGCTGGCTACGGGCTCTGTGCTTAAGCGTCAAGAAGTCGACTCGGTTGTTGATATGGTCGCAAGTGCTGTACCTGGCATGAAGACCACTCGAATCACGGTCACGGATCAGCACGGCCGATTGTTAAGCTCCGGCTCACAAGATGCGACCTCAGCGGCAAGAAGAAAAGAGCAAGAACTTGAGCAAAACCAAGAGCAAGCTCTGCGTGAGAAAATCGACTCGGTATTAATCCCTATTTTAGGCTTGGGTAACTATACCGCGCAGGTGGACATTGAACTCGATTTTAGTGCTGTTGAGCAAACTCGAAAGCAGTTTGACCCCAACACTCCTGCGACGAGAAGTGAGTACACACTTGAAGATTACAATAACGGCAATGCCGTCGCTGGCGTACCCGGCGCATTAAGTAATCAGCCCCCCGCTGACGCCTCCATTCCAACCGACGTTGCTCAAATGAAGGACGGCTCGATGCTTGGACAAGGTTCCGTGCATAAAGAAGCGACTCGTAACTTTGAATTAGATACCACCATCAGTCATGAACGTAAGCAAAGTGGCGTGGTGAACCGACAGACGGTTGCCGTTGCCATTAAAAACCGTGCACAAGTCAACCCTGATACTGGCGATGTCACCTATGTGCCTCGCTCTGAAAGTGAACTGGCGGCAATCCGACAAATATTGATTGGTTCGGTTGGTTTTAGCGAGGCTCGAGGCGATCTACTCAATGTATTGAGCATGACGTTTGAGACCCCTGTGACTGAACAACTCGCAGATGTACCTTTGTGGGAGCACCCTAACTTCAATGACTGGATTCGTTGGTTTGCGAGCGCAATGGTCATCATTGTTGTTGTGTTGGTCTTAATCCGTCCAGCAATGAAAAAACTTCTTAATCCTGCGGTGCAAGAAAGCGATGATCAGCTTTACGGCCCAGATGGCTTACCACTTGGAGCCGATGGTGAGACAAGTTTGATTGGTGGGGAAATCGATAGTAGTGAATTGTTTGAGTTTAGCACCGGGATTGACTTACCTAACTTACACAAAGATGAAGACGTCTTGAAAGCCGTTCGAGCGCTGGTGGCGAATGAGCCGGAGCTTGCTGCGCAAGTTGTGAAAAATTGGATGGTTGAAAACTAATGGCAAATGACTTAATACCCAGTAATGGTGGGCAGGTGGCCGATACCACCGTCGATATCTCTAACATTAGTGGTGAAGAAAAAGCCGCCATCTTACTGCTGAGTTTAAATGAACAAGACGCGGCCAGTATTATTCGTCACCTTGAGCCAAAACAGGTTCAGCGTGTCGGCGGCGCAATGGCGCGAGCGAGTGACTTGAGTCAAGACAAGGTCGGTGCGGTGCATCGTGCATTTCTAGAAGATATTCAAAAGTACACCAATATTGGTATGGGCAGTGAAGATTTCATGCGTAATACCTTGGTGGCAGCACTGGGTGAAGACAAGGCCAACAATTTAGTTGACCAAATTCTATTGGGGACCGGCTCGAAAGGCTTGGATTCTTTGAAGTGGATGGACCCTCGTCAGGTTGCCAGCATTATCATTAATGAGCACCCACAGATTCAAACCATTGTCCTGTCATATCTAGAAGCGGACCAATCGGCGGAAATTTTATCGCAGTTCCCTGAACGTGTTCGTCTTGATCTAATGATGCGTATTGCCAATCTGGAAGAAGTACAACCTTCTGCTCTGGCAGAACTGAACGAAATTATGGAGAAACAGTTTGCTGGTCAGGCGGGGGCTCAAGCCGCGAAGATCGGTGGTCTGAAAGCGGCGGCGGAGATCATGAACTACCTCGACAACAGTGTCGAAGGTACACTCATGGATCAAATTCGCGACCAAGACGAAGATATGGCGACCTATATCCAAGACCTGATGTTTGTATTTGAGAACCTTATTGAGGTTGATGACCAAGGTATTCAGAAACTGCTTAGAGACGTCCCGCAAGATGTCTTGCAACGTGCACTTAAGGGTGCCGATGAAGGCCTTAAAGAGAAAATCTTTGGCAATATGTCTAAACGTGCTGCCGATATGATGCGTGAAGATATTGAGGCAATGCCGCCAGTCCGTGTCGCTGATGTAGAGTCGGCGCAAAAAGAGATCCTGACCATTGCGAGAAAAATGGCCGACAGCGGAGAGTTGATGCTTTCTGGTGGTGCGGACGAATTCTTGTAATGCCAATGAAAGGTAGCAATCATGGCTGGAGATAGAAAGCGCGGTTTTTTGCGTCCTTCAGAAGATAATACAATGGAATCCGCGCACTCGTGGGGTTTGCCTGATTACACATCGCAAACCAACCAACAAGCCCGCGAAACCGCATTTAATTATGACCCAAGCTGGACACCTAACGATGAACCCGTACTAGACGACGAGCCGTTTGAGCTAACCGAAGAACAGATTGAACTCATCAAGCAAGGCGCTTATCAAGAAGGCTTATTTCAAGGTCAAGAAGCGGGATTTAAGCAAGGGTTTGAAAAGGGCAAAGACGAAGGCTTAGCCGCTGGTCACCAAGAAGGGTTAGAGCTTGGTAAAGCGGAAGGTGTTGCTGCCGGTGAGGAGTACATCAAGCAACAAGTCGAGATCTTTATGGGCATGGCAAACCAGTTTTCTCAACCGCTTGAGCTGATGAACCAGCAAGTTGAAAAACAACTCGTCGATATGGTGCTGACCTTAGTCAAAGAAGTCGTGCATGTTGAGGTGCAAACCAATCCACAATTTATTCTCGATACGGTAAAACAATCGGTAGAGGTCCTGCCGATTGCTGGCCATGCCATTATCCTTAAGCTTCATCCTGCTGATGTGGATATTATTCGCGCCGCCTACGGAGACGCTGAGTTAGATACTCGTAACTGGACACTGGTCGTCGAGCCTGCCCTTAATCGTGGTGATGTGCAAATTGAAGCGGGCGAATCGAGCGTGAGCTACAAAATGGAAGAGCGCATTCGCAGTGTATTGCAAAGCTTTTGTGGTACCAATCGTCACCAAGGTGCTGATTGATGCAGGGGTTGTCTGACCGCCTGGCACAGTACAAGGTGTCTGGGCATAAATCACGCGCAGTTGCCTCAGGTAAGCTTGTCCGAGTGGTTGGTTTGACGCTAGAAGCAACGGGTTGCAAAGCCCCAATCGGCAGTTTGTGCAAAGTTGAAACCATGAGTGGTGAAATGGAAGCCGAGGTGGTGGGGTTTTCTGGTGAACATCTTTTCTTAATGCCCAGTGAGCAGATTACCGGTATTTTGCCAGGGGCACGAGTGACTCCAATGACGGCTGAAACGGGATTGCCTGTTGGGATGGAGTTACTTGGTCGAGTGATTGACGGTGTAGGTAACCCCCTTGATGGGTTAGGTGATATATACACAGAGAAACGCGCGTCATTCAATGCTCAACCAATTAACCCACTAGCACGTAAACCCATTTCTGAGCCATTGGATGTGGGATTAAAAGCCATCAATGGTTTGTTGACCGTCGGTAAAGGTCAGCGAATTGGCTTGTTTGCCGGTTCTGGTGTCGGTAAATCGGTAACCTTAGGGATGATGACCCGAGGCACGACCGCACAAGTTGTCGTCGTGGGTTTGATTGGTGAGCGTGGCCGAGAAGTTAAAGAATTTATTGAAGAAATACTTGGAACGACAGGTCGTCAGCGCTCCGTTGTGGTGGCTGCCCCAGCCGATTCTTCGCCGTTGATGCGGCTAAAAGGCTGCCAAACGGCATTGACCATTGCTGAATACTTTCGAGATCAAGGGCTTGATGTCCTGTTGCTCATGGACTCATTAACGCGTTTTGCGCAAGCACAGCGTGAGATTGCGCTCTCCGTGGGTGAACCGCCTGCGACGAAAGGTTACCCACCGTCGGTATTTGCTAAGCTTCCAGCCTTAGTGGAAAGAGCGGGCAATGGCGATGACAATCAAGGCTCGATAACCGCATTCTTTACCGTGTTGACGGAAGGGGATGACCTTCAAGACCCAATCGCTGATGCATCACGAGCTATATTAGATGGTCACATTGTATTATCTCGTGAAATGGCGGATGCTGGCCATTACCCAGCCATCGACGTAGAGAAGTCGGTGAGCCGTGTGATGCCGCAAATCACAGACGATCAACATGTATTGATGTCTAAAGCGGTGAGACAAGTCTTATCGGTATGTCGAAAGAATCAAGATTTAGTGTCAATCGGTGCGTATAAACCCGGTACTGACCCTGCTATTGATGCGGCATTTACGTTAAAGCCTAAGCTCGATCAGTATCTTCAGCAAAGCATGAAAGAAAGCGTTCCGTACGATATGTGTGTGAATATGCTCAAGCAAATATTACAAGGTTAGTTGATCACCGTTTATGGATAATGCGCTCGATTTTCTATTAAGCCAAGCGAAGGATAATGAACAACAAGCAGTGTTGGCGCTGAATAACGCACGCTCTGAATTGGACGGCTATTATGAGCAGGTTAAACAGATAGAACAATATCGTCTCGACTACTGTAATCAACTTGTGCGACGAGGGAAAGAAGGGCTAACGGCCAGCGAATACGGCCACCTGAACCGTTTTTTGACGCAACTTGATGAAACCCTCACAAAGCAAAAAACGGCCGAGTCACACTTCAAGCAGCAGGTTGAAGACTGCCAAGAGTTTTGGCATAACACGCGTAAGCAGCGTCGTTCGTATGAATGGATGTTAGACAAAAAGGCAAAAGAAAAAGCACGCTTAGCGGATAAAAAAGAACAACAAGAGATGGATGAGTTTTCTAATCTATTGTTTGCTCGAAGAAAGACACAACGTTAGATTGTCACAGTTTTTTAAGCCCATAATGACCACGCTTCGTGGTTTCATTACTCGCCGTCTTTAGCCCGTCCGGTACTCCGGTATAATAATTGCATCGTAACCACCAATAAAGCGTGGTGGCAGTGTGTTGCCTCTCGTCGTGTCATTAATATTATATAGGCCCGAATGGAATGAGTCTGTCTATCTCAAGCAATAATGTGTCGCCAGCGTCTAGCCTCAAATCAAGTGGCGACCTGATAACGACGAAAGACCTCCCAGCATCTTCAGAAGACGCTGGTTTTTTCGATACGTTGAAAAGCGCATTGACGGGCAATAATTCAGATGAAAAACAAAAGCTTGATGGCTCAGGCATAAAAAGTGACAGCTCTGATACGGCGAATACTTCGGTTGCCGATAACGCACCAATACCTGATGCGGTGCTGGCGGCAAGCGATGATGACGGAGAAATGATTCAATCGGATACTGACGTTGACCCGCAAAAAAATTCAAGGGTCTCCCAATCGGAGGCTAAACCGTCGAGTACTGCTGGGCTTGAAACGGAAGATAGCTCAGAGCAAGGCGTCAATAAAATGGCGTTAGCGGCGGGAACAACCAGTGCGGATATTGATAGCCACGCAAAAAAAAAGGCTTCCGGGTCTAACGCAGCGGAATGGCCTGAAAAAAATACACCTTCTCAAACAGTATCTCCTGATAAGTCATCAGTTCAAAATACTACCGCTCAGCATACCATGGATGAAAGCGCTCAGTTGTTGAGCCGATTAGACGAATCAAACAAGGCACTGAAAGCCGCCCCTGCTAATTCAATCGATAGCAGTAGCAGTGAACAAGTGTTAGTTGCAGCAAGCCTTGCTGGCGCCGCTTCTAAAGATTCAATCGTTTCTAATGAAGATGGGGTAATAAGTCCGAGTGAGAACACTGCTTCTAGTGAGGTGGGTAGCCTAACTGACGCGAATGCTTCAGATTCTCTAGCGGCCACCCATACACCAACGTCGTCCACATCAATACAAAGTGCTGAGGCAGTATCACAAGCTGGTACAGCAGCATTGGCGGTATCGAGTGATGGCACCATTAAAGCTGATGGCAGTTCGCCGCTAAGTCATTCGTCTCAAACCCCTTCATCTCAGAGTCAATCTTCTCAGATCGTTTGGTCTCAAGCTGATGCCTCCAATGAAGCTAAGCTGGAAGGTAAAGCATCCTTACTGGCAGCTGGCGCTACCCTAGATAAGTCAACAACGGCGCAATTATCTGCACAAGCACAAGCACAAGCACAAGCACAACCGTCTGTTACTCATGCGCCATCATCGCAGCTCCCTACATCAGGTGTACATGAAGGTGCAGCAGTAACGGGTACGCTTGCGGCGGCAAGTATGTTAGCTAATAAAGATCCTAGCCATGCAGCCAAGGCGTCGAGTGACGCTGCCTTGCTAGGGGCAAAAGGCATTGCAGGTACAAACCCGAAAGGGTTGAAGCCCACTCAGACGCTAGGTAATGAGCCATTGAACGGGCTGACACAAGCTTCTGCCGCAGGTGCCGCCCTTGGTACGCAGGCACTTCGAGCGGACCAAGCCCAGGGCACGACAAATGTACAATCACCACTGATATTAACAAAAGAAAACGCGAGTGATCAGGTGTCAGAGCGCATCCAAATGATGATGGCTAAGAATCTGAAACAAATTGATATTCGATTGGATCCCCCTGAGTTAGGGCGCATGCAAATCCGCATGACACTGAATAGTGACTCGGCAACGGTACACTTTACCGTACAAAACCAACAAACTCGTGAGATGGTGGATCAGTCGATGCCAAGGCTACGTGAGATGCTCTCTCAACAAGGTATTCAATTGGCAGACACCTCAGTCCAACAACAGAGCTCAGGACAACAACAGCGACATGCCTCTCATGGTCCACAGGATCAGACATCAAGTGGTGTAGGAAGTGCTCAAGGTGATTCTGATACCATGGAAGAAGGTGTCACTATGACTGCAAATATCTCTAAAAAAGAAGATGGTATAAGTTATTATGCCTGATGTATGGGTTCGGCTCTAAACGCGAAACGACTCGATGAGCGAGCGGCCAACATGGGCGCTCACTTACCCAAAATAATAGCGAAAAACAAAAAGTAAACATTGATATGCCTGAAGACATTCAAGAACAACCCAATAGCAAAAAAAAGCTACTCATTATCATTATTGCCGCTTTGCTAGTGCTACTCATTGCGGGTGGTGCGGCTTATTGGTTCTTTAGCTCGGAATCTAAAGAGACCCAGACGTCATCGACACAAAATAGTGCTCAAACGGTCGTGGTCGACCCTATTTCATACGTCAATATCGCGCAACCTTTCGTTTTTAATGTGGCAGGAACAAAGCGTGACCGCATGGTGCAAATTAAGGCGCAATTGATGGTGCGTGGGCTCGATAATGAAGAGTTAGCGCGTTATCATTCTCCTTTAATTGAAAGTACATTGCTGTCTACGTTTGCATCGGCTTCAGTGGATCAACTGAGAAGCTCAAACGGGCGTGTCGAATTACGAGATCAAGCGACCGCCGATATTCAAAGCAGCCTCTCTCAAGTGGTCGGAAAGCCAGTGATTGAGCGTGTACTTTTTACCGATTTTGTAATCCAGTAGGTAATGTGTGACTGACTTATTAAGCCAAGACGAGATTGATGCGCTTCTTCACGGTGTCGATGATGTTGATGAGGTAGAGGAAGAGCTGGATCAAGACCCAAATGATGCTGTGCATTTTGATTTCTCCTCTCAAGATCGCATTGTCCGTGGTCGGATGCCGACGCTAGAGCTGATCAATGAACGCTTTGCTAGACATATGCGCATCAGCTTATTCAATATGCTGAGGAAAACGGCTGAGGTGTCGATTAACGGCGTCCAAATGATGAAGTTTGGCGAGTATCAAAACACGTTGTATGTCCCGACCAGTTTAAATATGGTGCGTTTTCGTCCGTTAAAAGGCACCGCGCTGATCACCATGGAAGCACGCTTAGTATTTATTCTGGTGGAGAATTTCTTTGGTGGTGATGGGCGTTTTCACGCCAAAATTGAAGGGCGTGAGTTTACTCCGACAGAGCGTCGCATTATTCAGCTTCTGATGAAGACCGTTTTTGAGGACTACAAAGAGGCATGGTCGCCGGTCATGGGCGTGGAGTTTGAGTATTTGGACTCTGAGGTGAACCCAAGCATGGCGAACATCGTCAGCCCTACCGAGGTAATTGTCGTCAGCTCTTTCCATATTGAAGTGGACGGTGGCGGTGGTGACTTCCACGTTGTGATGCCGTATTCCATGGTTGAACCGATACGTGAGTTGCTTGATGCCGGTGTTCAATCCGACAAGATGGAAACCGACGTTCGCTGGAGCAGTGCACTGCGTGAGGAAATTATGGATGTGCCCGTTAATTTTCGTGTAAACCTACTCGAGAAAGACGTGTCATTGCGAGACCTGATGGAGTTGCAAGTCGGCGATATCATTCCAATTGAAATGCCAGAAAACGCCACGATGTTTGTGGAAGATTTACCAACCTATCGTGTAAAAATGGGACGAACTGGTGAGAAAATGGCGGTTCAGGTTTCAGAGAAGATTAGACGCCCAGATGTGGTGAAAACGGATTTGGCTTTCCTAGGTAAGGATATTATGGCCGAGCTCGAACATGTGGACGATGAGAACGAATAAGAGAGTTTAAGAAGATATGGGTATGACAGACGACCAAAAATTAGCGGATGAATGGGCAGCGGCACTTGGGGAAGACCCAATGGCTCCTGACATTGACGTCGATGAGGTGCTTGCCGCGCCACTTGATGAACTGCAAGATTCCTCGACACCAATTTCAGATGATGAACGCCGTAAACTCGACACCATTATGGATATCCCAGTGACGATATCCATGGAAGTTGGGCGCTCACAAATTAGTATTCGCAACCTGCTGCAACTTAACCAAGGCTCTGTGGTGGAGCTCGATCGAATTGCCGGTGAATCACTGGATGTGATGGTTAACGGGACCTTAATCGCTCATGGTGAAGTGGTTGTGGTGAATGATAAGTTTGGTATTCGTCTCACCGATGTCATCAGCCAAACAGAGCGCATTAAAAAGTTACGTTAACCATGAAAATACACAATCTGTTTTCGCTTTTTACCGTCAGTACGTTACTACCGTTATCGGTGTCTGCATTGGAAAAACCAAACGAGTCAGCACCTGTGGGCTTAGCCGCTGGGCAATCCCCGTTTGATTTAGCGGCTACGTTAGGCGCGCTTGTGCTTGTCATTGTGGTTATTCTCGGGCTGGCATGGTTACTCAAGCGCATGAAAGTGCCGTCGATGATGAACCAGCAAGGCCTAAAGATTGTTCGACAAATCCCGGTTGGCACAAAAGAGCGTATTGCGATTGTGGAGGCTGGAGAAGAGCAATTTCTAGTGGGGATTACGGCCCAATCGATTCAGTTGATTTCCAAATTAGACACGCCACTCACGCAGGAAGAAAATACACAACCTGCTTTTGCTGCGCAGCTGTCTAAACTGATGAAAAAGCAGGGCCAGCATGATTAATGTTTTTCGCGTACTGTTCTTTGGCATGTTACTTTTGCTGGCGCCAGTTAGCTTTGCAGAAGAGGCGTTGACGACTCCGATTCCTAGCTCATCAGCCCTTGATAGTGGCGTAACCGTATCTGCAATGCAAAGCGATCAGGGCGCGGCAGGCAGTTCGACCGCTAGCGGGTTTGCTTCTGGTCCGGGTATCCCTGCTTTCACAATGAAAACCAATTCGGATGGCAGTGAAGATTACTCAGTGAATCTTCAGATCCTGGCTTTGATGACCATGCTGGGCTTTTTGCCTGCCATGGTCATTTTGATGACAAGCTTTACTCGAATTGTTGTCGTGATGTCGATTCTTAGGCAAGCGATGGGGCTGCAGCAAACACCGTCTAACCAAGTGATTATTGGTATTGCGATGTTTTTGACATTATTTATCATGTCGCCAGTATTAAGTCAGGTGAATGAACAGGCCATCCAACCTTATTTGAATGAAGAAATATCGGCAAAGCAAGCGTTTGATCAGGCGCAAGGCCCAATGAAATCCTTCATGCTGAAACAAACTCGAGTGAAAGATCTTGAGACGTTTGTTGAGATGTCAGGCTCTACAGCGGAAAACCCTGAAGATGTGTCACTTGCAGTGCTAATTCCCGCGTTTATTACCTCAGAATTAAAGACCGCATTCCAAATTGGTTTTATGCTGTTTCTACCTTTTTTAATCATCGATTTGGTGGTGGCATCTGTATTAATGGCGATGGGTATGATGATGTTATCACCGATGATTGTCTCTTTACCCTTTAAGCTTATGTTGTTTGTCTTGGTGGATGGTTGGAACTTGATTCTATCGACCTTGGCCGGCAGCTTCGCCTTGTAGCTGGAGTAGCTAATGACTCCTGAACTGTTTGTCGAACTGTTTCGTGATGCGCTGTGGATGGTGCTCATCTTAGTGTGTGCCATTATTATTCCTAGCCTTTTAGTGGGCTTGATTGTTGCTGTGTTCCAAGCCGCTACATCGATCAATGAACAAACATTAAGCTTTTTACCGAGGTTGATTGTTACCCTGTTGGTATTGATGGGTTTTGCTCATTGGGGGACGCAAATGATGATGGAGTTTTTCTTTGAAATCATCGAACGAATCCCTCAGGTTCTTTGGTAACCTAAGCCATGGAATATCCAACCAGTACCGTTATTGAATGGCTCGCTAACTATTTTTGGCCTTACGTGCGGATTTCATCCATGCTGATGGTGATGTCGGTGACAGGGGCCAATTTCGTATCACCGCGCATTCGACTATTCCTCGGATTAGCGTTGACACTTGGCGTCATGCCTTCCCTACCTGCTGTGCCGCAAGACATTGAACTGTTTTCTTTTCAAGGCTTTTTGATCGTAGCTGAACAGATGCTTATTGGCATTTCAATGGGTATGGTCACGATATTTATGATTCAGACGTTTGTTATGCTAGGGCAGATCCTTGGCATGCAATCCAGTCTGGGCTTTGCGTCAATGGTAGACCCTGCGAATGGGCAGAGCACGCCTTTGTTAGGTCAGCTATTTATGTTTCTGGCAACGATGTTTTTTTTGGCGACCGATGGTCATCTCAAGATGATCCAACTGGTCGTTATGAGTTTCAAAACATTGCCAATAGGCAGTGGGCACCTCACCGCAGTGGATTTTCGTGAGATGGCAGGCTGGCTGAGCCTAATGTTTAAGACGGCGCTGAGTATGGCACTGGCCGGTATTATCGCGCTGTTAACGGTCAACTTATCATTTGGTGTTATGACCCGAGCGGCCCCACAATTAAACATTTTTTCGTTGGGTTTTGCTTTTGCGCTGTTGGTCGGGTTGATGATCTGCTGGTATATATTGGCAGGGCTGTATAGCCACTATCAATTGTATTGGATAGATGTTGAAGGCCAGGTTTGCCGCCTGATTCGTTTGACGTGTTAATGGATGAGTAACGGAGACAGGTATGGCTGAATCTGATGGACAAGAACGTACTGAGGACGCCACGCCCCAGCGGTTAAAACAGGCGCGTGAAAAAGGTCAGGTTGCTCGTTCGAAAGAACTCGCCTCAGTCTCTGTACTGATTGTCGGTGCGTTGTCGTTGATGATGTTTGGTGATGGTTTAGCCAAAGCACTGTATAACACCATGGGGCGATTCTTTACCCTTACTCGGGAAGAAATCTTCGATCATACTAAGCTATTTGATGTCATTCTAGGCGCGCTATCTGGTCTCATTTTACCCTTGCTGCTGATCCTAGCCGTGCTGTTTGTTGCTGCACTAACAGGCGCTGCCGGGGTAGGGGGCATTAGCTTCTCTGCCAAAGCGGCCATGCCGAAAATGTCGAAAATGAACCCGATGAGCGGCTTAAAACGTATGGTCGGTATGCAGAGCTGGGTGGAGTTGATCAAATCTATCTTGAAAGTATCGTTAGTCGCAGGCATGGCATTTTACTTGGTCAGTGCCTCACGTGCCGATTTGTTTCAATTGAGCGTTGAGGTCTTTCCACAAAACATCTTCCATGCCCTCGATATTTTGCTGAATTTTATCTTATTAATCAGTACCACATTGCTGATTGTAGTAGCAATTGATATCCCTTTTCAGATATGGCAGCACGCCGAACAGCTTAAAATGACTAAGCAAGAGGTCAAGGATGAGTTTAAGGATACGGAGGGGAAACCTGAGGTGAAAGGTCGAATTCGTATGCTTCAGCGTGAAGCCGCACAGCGCCGAATGATGGCAGAAGTCCCTGAAGCCGATGTGATTATCACCAACCCTGAACACTTTTCTGTTGCGCTTCGATATAAACAAGGGCAAGACAAAGCACCTATCGTTGTTGCCAAAGGGATTGACCATATGGCACTAAAAATTCGAGAGGTTGCTCGTGAGCATAATATATACATCATCCCATCACCGCCTTTAGCTCGTGCTATTTATCACACCTCTGAGTTAGAACAAGAAATTCCTGATAGCTTGTTCGCAGCCGTGGCTCAAATCCTAGCGTATGTATATCAGCTCAAACAGTATCGTAAGAAGGGGGGTCAAAGACCGACGCTACAAAACGATCAAATTACGATTCCCAAAGACATGCGATACTAATCAAACCGACAAAGTAAAGGCGTACTC
The DNA here is from genome assembly GCF_002873335.1 of Vibrio sp. 10N.286.49.B1. GTDB lineage: Bacteria > Pseudomonadota > Gammaproteobacteria > Enterobacterales > Vibrionaceae > Vibrio. The sequence continues at coordinate 23,685 of NZ_MCUW01000001.1, forward strand.
GATAGAGTACGCCTTTACTTTATTATGAACGGCTTTTTATGGGTGACTTTACCGCGTTATCGACTTTTACAGTGTTAGCGACATCTACAACGTTGTATTTTCAAGTCGCCAGTCTCCTCCTAAGGCTTTGTAGACGCCGATGGTCACTTGTGCGGTTTGTAAGCGTGCCGCAATGGTTCGATCTTCCATCATGCGATGTTGTCGCTGCGCATCAAGTAATGCTAAGTGATTAATTAACCCTGCTTTATATAAGGAACGGGCTTTTGTGACGGCGCGTTCCGATGCGCTCAGAGCTTCTCCTATTCGCTGTTCGTTTTGCTGGCTACGCCCGTACGCAAAGAGCATTGAGTCGACCTCGGTAATTGCGGTGTTGACTGAATATTCATAAGCCAACACGGCATTGTTAAATCGCGATTCGTTGAGTTCGACCATGGCTTCGCCGCGTCCCCCATCAAAGACACTCCAGCTGACCCCAGCCGATGCAAACCAGCCAAAGGAATCACTGCTAAACAAATCATCAAAGCTACTGGCTGATACGCCTGGCGCGCCGGTCAGGAAGAACTTAGGGTAGCGGTTGGCAATACTGGCTGCGACCTCTTCATTAATTGCCGCCATCTCACGTTCTGCGATGCGAATATCGGGTCGGCGTTGCAGTAAATCTGATGGTAATCCTGTCGGTATAATTCCCTCGAGAGTGGGCAATTCACTGTGTTTTGCCAATCTAATATCGACACGAGTGAGAGGCTCACCTAACAAGGTAGCCATGCGTTGTTTGTGCACCTGCTGAGCGATTTCAAGCTGTGGTATTACAGACTCGGTGGCTGCTAGCATGCTCTGAGCTTGGGCAAGGTCCAACTCTGAACCGTAACCGGTTTTCACCAAGCGCTTCACTAGCAACAAGGTTTTCTCTTGGTCTGCAAGGTTACTTTTTACAAGTTCTAAACGCGCTTGTGCTCCACGATACTGCAGATAGTTATGGGTAATATCTGCCGTCATCAAGGTTGTTAAGCCGCTTTGATAGATTTCGGCTTGCTCTACTCGAATCGCTGCTGCGTTTGATTGACGGTCAAGCCGGCCAAAAAGGTCCATTTCCCACCCGATGCTCGCACCGGCAAATACGCCGTCATGTTGGTTATCCAGCAGTGTGGCGGAGTCAAGCGCGGTACCTGTTGGCATAGAATCCCCGATAGGGTTAAGCGCGGGACCTAACAAGGAATCACTCTTACTCAACTGATAATTAAAATAGCCTGCGCCAATGTTAACTGTAGGGACTTTGAATGAATCCACAATCGACTTGTAGCTGTTGGCCATTTTTATACGTTCAGCTGCCATCTTAAGTGGGATATTTTGCCGCTGAACATCAGCGACTATGGTATCGAGTACCGGGTCATTGAATTGTGTCCACCAATGTTCATTGACGACATGTTGTTGATTATCGGCATGCAGATATGCCTCGGACAGTGTGACCGTCGGAGCTTGGTAATCAGGACCGACGGAGCACCCAGCGAGTGTTAACGCTAACGCAATAGGAGCAAGGTTAAGCACGTTGGTTAAGCGACGTTGACTTGGCTTTATTCTCATGTGGTTATGCCTTCTGCTCTTTAATAGTCAATGTTGATGATTGCTCTGCGGCGGTGGACGCAGCGCTCTCTTTGTAGGCCAAGCGATAGAGAGCTGGCATCACAAATAAAGACAACACGGTTGCGGCGGCTAAACCGCCAATGATGGTTGCCGCCATCTGGTCAAAGAGCAAGTCACTCAGTAGCGGTATCATGCCTAATGCGGTGGTTAATGCCCCCATTGAAATGGCCATTGTACGATTGATGGTCGCTTCCTTGATGGCATCCGATAAGCTTCGTCCATTGCGTTTTTCAAGCTCAATTTGGTCCATCAAAACGATGCCGTTTTTAATGATCATCCCCATCAAGGTAATTGCCCCGATCAGCGCCATAAAGCCGAACGGTTTATTGAACCCAAGCAGTGCAAAGGTCGCGCCTGTTGCAGCCAAAGGAATCGTGGACAAAATAATGACGGGTTGTTTGAATCCGTTGAACATCGCCACTAGGATAATCACCATAATAAGGAGTGCTTTTGGTAACTGTTTAACGATGTCTGAGACCGCTTTATATTCATCATAATATTCTCCGCCCCATTCCATGTGGTAACCGGGTGGCAGTGCGATCGCTTCGATTTCTTCCTTGATGCTATTTCTCACCGTTGCAGGTGTACTTGAACGAGCAACACCGGCTTGTGCTGTGATGGTTTTTACTCGGTCGCGTCGCCAAATCATGCTTTCTTCAGTACTTAACTCGAAACCATCGACAACTTGACCTAGAGGAACGCTGTGCAATCCAAGCAGTGATTTAACCGGCAGGGTTTCTAACGATGCCATGGTGGGTTCAGAGCCGCGAAATTGAATGGGTATCAATTCGTCATTCAGGTTCATCTGTCCCAAAGGCATGCCGTTGGAAGCGCGCTTCATCGCAAACGCAATGTCCGCTCGATTTATGCCAGCGCGGCGCGCTTTGTCCATGTTGATAATGGGTGTCAGCACTTTGCTCTGTTGGCGCCAATCATCTCGGACATATTTCGCATCTGGATGTCTGGCCATGATGACTTGTGCTTGGCGTGATAAATCATGTAAAACGTGCTCATCTGGCCCAGAGAATCGAGCTTCAACGGCATATTTATCTGCGGTAGCCAATTTCAAGGCGCGAAAGCGAGGTTGGGCATTAGGAAATTCTTCTGCGACCCATTTGTCACCACGAGAAACCAAAGCAGAAATGGCATAATAGTCGGTCGTGTTAATCAAAATCTGACCGTAGGACGAATCAAAAGGCTCAGGCTCAACGGTGACGGAGAATCGTGGAACACTGGCGCCAATCGCACTAGAAATACTTTCAACTTCGGGTTGTTTGAGTAACCAAGCTTCGATCTTTTTCATGTCCGCTGAGGTTTGTTCAACCTTGGCGCCGTTAGGCAACCAATAGTCAAAAAACACGATCGCGCGATCTGACTGCGGCAGGAAGTTAATGGCGACATAAGGCAACGCAAGCACGGTCACTAGTATCAGTGGAATCAGGGCAGACAAGGCTCGCTTAGGATTATCGACCGTCCAGCAGACCGCTTGTTTGTAGCGAGATTGCTTATCGGCGTTGCTTTTTGTGTTCGGTTTGAGGAACATCCAACACATCAGCGTCGTGAACGTCATGGCGACGAGCCAAGACAGCGTCAATGATGAAGCCATGATGTAGAAGACAGACCCTGCAAATTCAGCCGCATCAGTTTTGGAAAATAACACAGGGCTGGCGCCCATAACGGCGATGATCGTTGCGCCAAGCAGTGGTACGGCGGTTTCTTTGACAGATTCGATAGCGGCTGTTGTGCGCTCAATGCCCTTGTTGAGTTTAGCTGTCATCATGTCGGTAATAACGATGGCATTATCAACCAACATACCGAGTGCGAGGATAAAGGTTCCAAGTGATACTCGATGAAGGTCAATACTGTTGATATTCATGTATACCAGCGTCAGCAAAATAGTGAGCAATAGGCTACCACCGACGATGACTGCGCTTTTGAATCCCATGAAAATCAATAAAACAACAAAAACAATCGCGACACTTTCGGCTAAGTTTTGCACAAAGTTTTCAATCGATTTCTCAACTTCATCAGGTTGATAGGCGATGGGTGAAATTTCAACACCAAGGGGTAATGTTGCGTTAAATTCGTCGATAATCGAATGAATACTATCGCCTAAGGACACCACGTTAATGCCGCTAACGGGGCTGACAGCAAGCGTGACGGAGGGTTCGCCATTAAAGCGGTTTTCAGTCAATGCGGGCGTTTGATACCCCATGGTCACATCCGCAATATCACCCAATCGAATTAGACCGGTGCCGAGTTCATTGAACCCGCCTTGAATCATTAGATTTTTAATGTCGGCAAGGGACTGAAACTCGCTACCATGCTGGATACGAATACGCTCACTTCTGGCGTCGAATTGGCCTGCCTCGAACGTCATGTTACTGGTGTTGAGTTGACTCCAGACTTGCGCCATCGATAAACCATATTGAGCGAGTCGCTCATCAGGAAGGTCAATATAGACGGCTCGTGGTTGAACACCGTGCAGTTCGGCTTTCTTGATGCCTTTAACCGTTTTCAGTCGGCGTTGCAGCTCCTCTGAATACTGGCGTAGTTCTTCGGGCTTGGCGTCGTGGCTATGGATAGCGAAAAGCATGCCGTACACCTCGGAAAACTCGTCTTGGACAATACTGATTTGTGCCGTCGTAGGCAGTTGCAATTTGACGTCTTGCACTTTGCGACGTAATAAATCCCATTGTTGAGGAAGGCGAGAAGAGTTGAGGCTTTCTTTTAGGTCAACAAACACCATAGAAACACCGGGTTGAGAAAGTGAGCGAAGTCTATTCAACTCGCCCATTTCTTGTAGTTTGGTTTCGATGGTGTCGGTGACTTGGTATTCAACTTGTTCTGCTGATGCGCCTGGGTAGAGCGTAACAACCACCGCTGTTTTGATGGTAAAGCTTGGGTCCTCAAGTTTACCAAGGTCAAAATAAGAGTAGATCCCAGCAATAATGCTTAGGGCGGTGAAAAATAGCAAAAACGTTCGTTGACGGATTGCGAATTCAGCAAGCTTCATGGTCAGTATTCCTTACTGCTTGCGCATGATTAATTGATCCGCGATATCGCCATCATGTAGATAGCTTGAGCCGCTGACCACAACAAAATCATCACGATAAATCGGCCCGGTAATACAAGCCTGATAGGCATCGAGTGAACGCAGTTCGACGGGGGTAGTGACCACGGTTTTGTTACGTACTACATTGATATGTAGTGTTTCTTTTTCGCCCACGATAGCCGAATAAGGCACGCAGTGCGCTTCATCAATATTGGTGAGCGTTGAGGTGACAGACACAGATTTACCGGGGAACAACTTTTTGTGGTTGTTGTTCTCATTGCTAGCGTCATCGATAGCGTAAGTCACGGTGTAGGTTTGCTTGATCAAATGTGGCAGCGGAGCGATTTCTGTAATGCGCGCGTTGACTGGTTCAGATGAATGATGCCAAGAAACGGTGCCCTGTTCACCAAGCTCAAAGCGTTGAATCATGTTTTCAGGGACATCGATTTCAACTTCTAATTGGTCGGTATTGTGAAGGGTAACGACAGCGACACCGGGCAAGGCTTGTTCATGCTGCTCGAAGTTTACTTTGCCAATGACTCCATCAAATGGAGCCGTTAGCTGAGTATAATGCAGGACGTCTTTGGCGCGTTGGATGTTTTTTTCAACGACTTTAATCGCCGAAAGACTGCGTTCATATCCGCTGGTGGCACGATCAAGATTGACGCTGGCAATGGCGTTATCCTCAGTCGCTTGTTTGACACGGCGTAATTCTGCCTTTGCGAGTTTATGTGCGGATTTGGCTTCAAGCATTTTAGCTTGCAGCTCTTCTAACGCGACCTGATAATCATGGGGATCGAGCTGCGCAATTGGGTCGCCCTGTGCTACTAATTGGCCGGTACGAACATGGATAGTAGAAATCGTACCTGGCACTCGAAAGGTGAGATTGGCTTTTTCTTGCGAACGAACGACCCCGTTAAAATGCTTAGCTGAATGCTCAAGGGAGTCTTTTAGTTGCACAACTTGAAGGGTTTTTTTATGGGTCGGTGCATTGGCTGCGACTTGGGGGTGATGACAACCTGTGAGTACGAGCGTTGACACCATACTGAGTGTTATTAGGTTCATTCTGTTCACGATTATGATAGCTCCATTATTATGGCGCTATCATAATCGTGAACCGTGGGGAGATAACCCGGTCTTATTGAGACTTACTGTCACATAATTCGTGACAATAAGTTTAATTTAGGAATTTCTTCAGAAAGATGTTCAATAAGTAAGCGACTTGCTTGATTCAGTGTTTTGGGCTGTGGGTAAAGTAGCCATCCATCAGCTTCCAGCGTGGTTTCATGGGGCAGCAAAGATACGAGCCGTCCAGCTTTTAATTCATTCTGAATCATCATCGTAGGAAGAAAGCTAATGCCACGTCCCTGCTGTGTCGCGCCTTTAATAAACCCTACGCTATCGGAGATGAGTCGGGCATTGACAGAAAAATGGCCGGTACTAAAATGCCATTTATCGTCGATATCACCACTAGGCCAGCGAAAACAGATACACTTGTGTTCATAAAGAGATTGTATCGAAATTGGAACGCCAAACGTTTCTAGGTAACTAGGCGATGCCACTAAAGTTCGCCCAAAACTGATCACCTTTCTCGCGACGATGTCGGAATCGATTAAACGACCACCATGCATTGCGATATCGAGGCCTTGCCGGAACATTTCATTGAATCCGTTGTTGATGCTGCGGATGTCTAACTCGACATTTGGGTAATTGTCTTGGAAATCAAATAGGATTGGCTGCAATAATTCATATGTCTCAGGTAGGATACCTAGCTTAATTCTGCCTGAAATAACTTGAGCTGATGTCGTGATTGATTGCTGGGCACGATCAAACAATTCGATTGCACTGGTGATTTCTTCATAAAATGTATTGCCGCTATGGGTGAGCGATAAGCTTCGTGTTGTGCGATGAAATAACTGCGTGCCAATCTCTCGTTCAAGCTCATTGATACGACGACTCACGTTTGCTCTAGGTAAGTCGAGCGCATTTGCCGCTCCAGTAAAGCTGCCAAGTTCAACAACCTTGATAAATAATTTTAAGTCGGCAATTTTCATCTGAGTTCCCATATGAAATGGTTTTAGACCCTGTTGGCCCTGTAATATTTTGTGCGAATAGTACCTGAGGTTTCGACATTAATCATTGATAAGACGACATAAGTGGCGCGTCAAAATAATGACGGGTATTGGGTATGAATTTTGCATATATCGCTGAAGTATTTTAATTCTGGTGCGAATATGCACCACCCGCAGTGATGTAGTCGATGAAATTAACGTTACCGTTCGCCGATAAGATGCCGGCTTTATCAAGTCGAGCTTTGCCTGCTATTGGCGCTCCAATTATGGTCCTTGCTGCGTTGGCGATGATCATACTGCCGATACCGGCGTTTCTTCTCGATCTGTTTTTTACCTTTAACATCGCCTTAGCGATGGTGGTTTTACTGGTATCGGTCTACACCCGTCGCCCTCTCGATTTTGCTGCTTTTCCAACGGTACTATTAATCGCAACACTATTGCGTTTGGCATTGAATGTTGCTTCGACTCGTGTCGTCTTACTCTATGGTCATGAAGGCGGTGGCGCTGCGGGTAATGTTATCGAGGCGTTTGGTAATGTGGTCATCGGGGGTAACTATGCGGTTGGCCTGATTGTCTTTATGATTCTAATGATCATCAACTTTATGGTGGTCACAAAAGGTGCCGGTCGTATCTCAGAAGTGAGTGCCCGCTTTACCTTGGATGCCTTGCCTGGTAAGCAAATGGCCATTGATGCGGACTTAAATGCTGGGCTGATTGACCAGGACCAAGCGCGAACCCGTCGATTTGAAGTGACCAAAGAAGCCGACTTTTATGGCTCGATGGATGGTGCGTCAAAGTTTGTGAAAGGCGATGCAATCGCGGGTATCTTGATCCTTTTCCTTAATATCGTCGGCGGTCTTGGCATCGGTATGATGCAGCATTCATTAGGATTTGGCGAAGCCCTGCAGATTTATACGCTACTGACGATTGGTGATGGCTTGGTTGCCCAAATTCCCTCGCTCTTATTGTCTATTGCCGCTGCTATTATGGTGACGCGTCAAAATACTGACGAGGATATGGGGCAACAGGTTGTCTTTCAGCTATTTGATAATCCAAAGGCGTTGATGATCACCTCCGGTATCATGTTAATAATGGGTATTGTCCCTGGCATGCCGCATTTCGCATTTTTGTTACTTGCTGCATTGGCAGGTGGCGGGGCGTATTGGATGACGAAGAAACACAAAAAAGCAGAAGAACAAAAAAACCTTCCCGCGGAACTTCAAGCTGGCGATTCACCAAGCAAGCCTAAAGAATTGTCTTGGGATGACGTTCACCCTGTTGATGTTATTGGTTTAGAAGTCGGTTATCGATTGATTCCTTTGGTCGATAGAGACCAAGGCGGAGAATTGTTAGAGCGTGTGAAAGGGGTACGTAAAAAGCTATCACAAGATTTTGGCTTTCTTATTCCAGCGGTTCACATTCGAGATAATCTGGAGCTCACACCAAACTCTTACCGCATCACGCTGATGGGCGTTGCGGTGGGTGAAGCGGAAATTCGACCCGATCAAGAGCTGGCGATTAACCCTGGGCAAGTCTATGGCCTCATTGATGGCGAGTCGACGATTGACCCCGCATTTGGCCTTGAAGCCGTATGGATTCAAGAGGTACAAAAAGAACATGCGCAGGCATTAGGTTATACGGTAGTGGACTCTTCAACGGTACTTGCCACCCATCTTAGCCAACTGCTCACCAACAATGCTGCACAACTGCTAGGGCATGAAGAAGTCCAGAACCTACTCGAATTACTTGGCCGAAGCGCACCAAAACTGGTTGAAGACTTTGTTCCTGAACAATTGCCATTAGGTACCATGGTCAAGGTGTTACAAAACTTATTGAACGAAGCCATTCCTATTCGAGATATTCGAACCATCGTTCAGACATTGGCTGAATATTCTTCAAAGAGTCAAGAACCTGACGTTTTAACGGCTGCTGTACGAATTGCACTTAAACGACTAATTGTTCAAGAAATCAATGGAATAGAACCTGAACTGCCCGTTATTACACTTATTCCTGAACTGGAACAAATATTGCATCAAACTATGCAAGCGGCAGGTGGAGAATCTGCAGGCATTGAACCTGGTTTAGCCGAGCGTTTGCAAGCGTCACTGACGCAGGCCACGCAAGAGCAAGAACTAAAAGGTGAAGCGGCCGTCTTACTGACTTCGGGTGTACTTCGCTCGACGTTAGCCAAATTTGTAAAGAACACCATTCCAAATTTGAGAGTGTTGTCTTACCAAGAAATACCTGATGAAAAACAAATACGTATCGTACAGGCCGTCGGTAATTAAGAATGAACAAGTTGTTCTTGTTAACCATAAAACTGACACATTAAGACCTATGAATGCCGGTATTGAAAATGGATGTGACCGTTGAAAATTAAACGATTTTTTGCCAGAGATATGAGACAAGCACTGCAGCAAGTGAAAGAAGAACTTGGTGCTGAGGCTGTTATTATGTCGAATAAGAAAGTGGCGGGTGGTGTTGAAATCGTTGCCGCGGTCGATGGTGATGGTAACCAGTCAGCCCCTCGTCAAATGAGCAGGCAGGCATTGTCCCCACCCACTCAATCAAACCCATCGGACTATGCTGGCGAGCGTGAGCTAAAAGACGACCACGTTAGCCTGAACCCGAGAAGCGCAACGAATGCACCGTCGGTGACCGATCGTTTTGCTAATATGCTGAAAAACTATCGCGGTGGTCCTGCTTCCAGCGAACCAACACCACCAGTCAAACCAACAGATTCACTGTCTGCGCTGCTAGAGCGTCAATCTGAGCGCACTGCGTCAATGAATAACGCCTATCAAAGTAGCGATCAATATCAATATGCTCAGGGAAATCGTGGGTATTCATCGAATACGCCCGAACGTGGCATGCGTGACAATCATACACAAGGTAATGGCGCTCGTGACAATGGTTTACGCGATAATGGTTTACGTGATAGTGGTCTGCGAGACAGTGGCTTACGTGATAGCAATAGCTTACGTGATAACAGTAGCCTGCGCGATAGCAATAACCTGCGCGATAACCAGAGCCCGTACGCTGCTCAGCAACGGTCATTTGAAGAAAGGACTGAGCCTAGAAATGCATTAGGTCGCAATGGCATAAATCAGGGATCCCCCGCGAGTCATATGCCCACTAGTCATTCTCCTTCCAATAAGCGAGATGGCAAAATTGGTGAAGAGCTTGAATCGATGAAGGAAGACATGTCATCCATTCGTCGCCTACTTGAGCATCAAGTCTCCGGGTTGATGTGGCAAGAAGTTGAACGCCGAGAACCCCTTCGTGCCATGCTGATCAAACGACTAGAGCGCATGGGGCTGTCACCTGAATTGGCGGACCAACTGGCTTGTTATATCCCTGAAGATACGCCGCCTCAAAAGGCATGGAAGGCGCTATTGGCGTTAGTTTCAGATCAAATTGTCGTGAGTAAGCAAGACATCCTTCGCCAAGGGGGCATTGTCGCTTTGCTTGGCCCTACTGGTGTTGGCAAAACGACCACCGTTGCGAAACTAGCGGCAAGAGCCGCCATGGAATATGGTTCAGACAATGTCGCGCTAGTGACTACGGATACTTATCGAATTGGTGCCCATGAGCAGTTGTCGATTTATGGCCGAATTATGGGATGTCCGGTAAGAGTGGCTAAAGATTCTGAAGAACTGGCCGATGTATTATATCAGTTACGAAATCGACGTCTGGTTTTGATTGACACCGCCGGTATGGGACAAAGAGATGTCCGCTTGTCTGAACAGCTTGATACCTTGATGCAAGAAAGCGGTGAGAATATTAATAGTTACTTGGTGTTACCTGCTACCGCGCAACGCCAGGTGTTACAAGAAACACTGGATCATTTTCGACGCATCCCGCTTTCTGGCTGCATCATGACCAAACTCGATGAATCACTGAGTTTGGGAGAGTTTATCAGTGTTGTAGTGCAAAATGCGCTGCCAGTGACTTACATCGCAAACGGGCAACGAGTCCCGGAAGATATTGTAATCGCTCAGCCAAAATACATGGTCGCTAAAGCGAACGAATTACTTGAGAAGTCGACAGAGAACGAACCCCACTTTTGGAACAGCGACATGGAGGGGGTTTAGGTGCAATCGAATATGACAAATAACATGATATATGACCAAGCAAGTGGCCTGAGGCGTTTGGCTCAACCGACACATACGAAAGTGATTTCGGTTACTGGCGGTAAAGGTGGCGTTGGCAAATCCAATGTCACACTAGGAATGGCTATCTGTATGGCTCGCCAAGGCAAAAAAGTCATGGTTTTAGATGCTGATTTAGGTCTAGCGAATGTCGATGTAATGCTAGGGATTCGCTCCAAGAAAAACCTCGGTCATGTATTGGCAGGAGAGTGTGAGCTTAAAGACGCCATCGTTGAGGGTCCACACGGTATTCGCATTATACCAGCAACGTCGGGCACACAAAGCATGACGGAGCTTAGCCATGCACAACATATCGGTCTTATCAGAGCATTTGGTAGCTTAGAAGACGATATGGATATTCTGCTGATTGATACTGCAGCAGGAATATCGGACATGGTCGTGAGTTTCTCTCGTGCTGCTCAAGATGTAGTCGTTGTGGTTTGTGATGAACCTACATCAATTACGGATGCCTATGCGCTGATTAAACTCCTCAGCCGTGAGCATCAAGTACAACGCTTCAAAGTTGTGGCGAATATGGTTCGCAGCTACCGTGAAGGCAGAGAATTATTCGCAAAATTGACATTAGTCACAGAGCGATTCCTCAATGTGAGTCTTGAACTTGTCGCATGCATCCCATTAGATGATAAAGTGCGACAAGCAGTGAAAAGACAAAAAATTGTTGTCGATGCGTTTCCACGTTCTCCTGCTGCATTAGCATTGAACTCTTTAGCGAGTAAAGCGCTCACTTGGCCAATACCCAAGGTTCCAAGTGGACACTTGGAATTTTTTGTGGAGCGTTTGCTAAATAGACCTGCCGTAGAGGAACCATTTAGTGAATAAAGCTTTGACCTATGACCAGCACGCCAATTTAAGCGGTCAACAAGCTTTCTTAGAGAAATACTCAGTATTAGTGAAGCGGATTGCGCACCACTTAATTGGGCGACTACCACCCAATGTACTGGTGGAAGATTTAATTCAAGCAGGCATGATCGGCTTGATTGAAGCGCAAAAAAACTACGACGGTAGTAAAGGCGCGAGTTTTGAAACGTATGCGGGTATTCGTATACGTGGTTCTATGCTGGATGATATTCGTCGTGGCGATTGGGTGCCAAGGTCGGTACATAAAAATAGTCGTGATATATCTCAAGCAATCTCTCTTCTTGAAGTCGAACTTAACCGGGAGCCTACCGATAGTGAGGTTGCGCAGCATTTAGGGATGAGTTTGACACAGTATCACCGAGCGTTAACAGATATTAGCTGTTCTCGTCTGGTTGGTATTGAAGATTTAGGCGTTTCAGAGGACTCGGTCTCTATTGCTACTGATGATGAAGACAACTCGCCATTTCAGGGTGTCGCGGATGAAGCTTTTCGCGAAGCGTTAATTGAATCAATTAAAACGCTCCCCGAGCGTGAAGCGTTAACGTTATCCTTGTATTATGACGAAGAGTTAAATTTGAAGGAGATAGGAGAGGTATTGGGCGTCAGCGAATCGCGCGTTAGCCAAATACTTAGTCAAACGATGCAGCGTCTTCGTACCAAGCTCAACGCTTGGACTGATAATAATTAATAATCACTGATCTTTCTGTCAGTGGAGGCAATTTTGAATAAAAACATGAAAATCCTTATTGTTGACGACTTTTCAACAATGCGACGTATTGTCAAAAACCTTCTACGCGACTTGGGCTTTAGCAACACACTTGAAGCTGATGATGGTTTAACGGCGTTACCTATGCTCAAAAAAGGCGATTTTGATTTTGTTGTGACTGACTGGAATATGCCAGGCATGCAAGGCATTGATCTTCTTCGCCATATCCGAGCGGATGACGAGTTAAAGCATTTACCCGTTTTAATGATTACAGCTGAAGCAAAACGCGAGCAAATTATTGAAGCGGCACAAGCCGGTGTGAATGGTTATATTGTTAAACCATTTACCGCAGCAACCTTAAAAGAAAAACTAGATAAAATTTTTGAGCGCTTATAACGCGCTCCTATAGCAAAGCGGCTATTTCAGAATGATTTCATTGGAACAAGCGAAGCAACTTGTTGAACTGCTTGAAGAAGGCAAACAACAAGAGGCGAATGAGCTAATCATAATGGTTCAAGGCGGCAGTGAAAGTAAGGTGCTTCAAGAAGTAGGAGCATTGACACGAGATCTGCACGACGCACTGAGTGAATTTAGCATTGATACTCGTCTCAACGAGATTGCCAATGACGAAATTCCTGAAGCGCGAGACCGTCTTGAATACGTTATTAACAAGACCGAGGTTTCGGCCAATACAACCATGGATGCGGTTGAACATTGTTTGCCAATGGCTGACAACCTCCATGAGTGCTTGCTACAAGTTCGTCCACAATGGAATGAACTGATGCATGGACGTGTCGAGCTACAAACATTTAAAGATTTGTGTCATCGAATTGATAATCTACTGACTCAGGTTGAGGGCAACAGCACTGAACTTAGAACTCAGTTGACCAACATATTGATGGCTCAGGACTTTCAGGATCTTACTGGACAAATCATACGCCGCGTTATCACGTTAGTGAGTGAAGTGGAAACAAGGCTTGTGGAAATTTTGAAAGTGTTCAGTGACGAACAACAATCAATAACAACAAAACCAAAGCAGGCACCAGTTGGCGTTGAAGGACCGATTATCAATCCTCATGAACGCATTGATGCCGTTTCCTCGCAAGACGAAGTCGATGATTTGCTTTCGAGTCTTGGGTTTTAGAGGTGGATTATGAGCTACGAATTAGATGAAGAAATTCTTCAGGACTTTCTAGTAGAAGCGGGTGAAATTCTCGAATTGTTGTCTGAACAACTCGTGGAGCTAGAAAACAACCCTGAAGATAAAGATCTGTTGAATGCGATATTTAGAGGGTTTCACACGGTTAAAGGTGGTGCTGGATTTCTGGCGCTGACCGAACTCGTTGATACGTGCCATGGCGCGGAGAACGTGTTTGATATTCTTCGTAATGGTCAAAGAAGCGTTAACGCAAGCTTGATGGATACGATGCTAAAGGCATTGGACACGATTAACCACCAGTTCCAAGCCGTGCAGAATTCAGAATCAATGTCATCTGCCGATCCTGATTTGTTGGAGGAGCTGCATCGCCTTAGCTCACCGGCGACCAGTAATGAAGACGTACCTGACCCTATTGCGCCCCAAATCGCCCCCATTGCACCCATAATTGAGCCTGTAGCGGCAATTGAACCAAGCTCAGTCGACGTGCAAAGTGGTTCAATTGACGACATTACTCAAGACGAATTTGAACGTCTTCTTGACGAGCTTCACGGTAAAGGTGCAGCGCCTAATCAGAAAAAAAATGCGGTGACGCCACCCCCATCACCAGCGATTGCTGCTGTGGAGCGAGCGCCCGTCGCGGCTAATGCTAGCTCTTCGGATATTACGGATGATGAGTTTGAAAAGCTTTTGGATGAGTTGCATGGTATAGGAAAAGGCCCTTCCTTAGGGGATGCTACGCCACCACCAGCCGCTGTATCGACACCACCGCCTTCTCCATCCTCGCCACCTAATGGCGGAGATTTGATGACTGATGAAGAGTTTGAAAAACTGTTGGATGAACTTCATGGTGTAGGTAATGGTCCTTCGCCAGAAGAATTGGAAGCGGCAACCCAACCGGTTTCAGTATTGAAGGGGTCGACATCGTCTGTCCCTACTCAGGTACCCGAAGCGACGCTGTCGTCGAAACCAACCGTTGCAGTAGAGACCGAAGAAGCTCAGCCCGTCGCTTCTGTGCCGGTGTTACAAGAGAAAAAACTGCCAGTAAATAGCGAATCAAAAGCGACACCAGTAAAGAAACCGCAAGCTGAAGCAAGCGTGCGTGTTGACACTTCAACCCTTGATACCATTATGAACATGGTGGGTGAGTTGGTATTGGTTCGCAATCGACTGGTTAGCCTTGGGCTAAACAGTAACGACGAAGAAATGTCGAAAGCCGTTTCTAATTTAGATGTCGTGACCGCCGATTTACAAGGCGCGGTGATGAAAACGCGTATGCAACCTATTAAAAAGGTATTTGGACGTTTTCCTCGCGTCATCCGTGATTTGGCACGCAGCCTGAACAAAGATATTGTTCTTGTGATGCAAGGCGAAGAGACAGACCTCGATAAAAACTTGGTTGAGGCGTTAGCGGATCCTCTGATTCACTTGGTTCGTAACTCGGTCGACCACGGCATTGAAATGCCGGATGCACGTGAGCAATCCGGTAAATCTAGAACAGGAACTGTCACACTTTCTGCATCGCAAGAAGGTGATCATATCGAGCTCGCTATCGTTGATGATGGCGGAGGTATGGACCCAGATAAACTGCGTGCTATTGCGGTGAAACGCGGCATGATGGATGAAGATGCGGCTTCTCGTCTGACCGACAAAGAGTGCTTCAATCTGATTTTCATGCCTGGCTTTTCGAGCAAAGAAAAGATCTCGGATATCTCTGGACGTGGTGTAGGTATGGACGTGGTGAAAACGGCCATCAATACACTTAATGGTTCGATTGATATTGATTCAGAGCTTGGAACGGGTACCAAGATCACGATTAAGGTGCCGCTCACGCTGGCAATCTTACCCACGTTAATGGTCGGAGTGGGGGGACATCCTTTTGCTTTACCTTTGGCGAGCGTAAATGAAATATTCCACCTTGATCTTAGCCAAACTAATGTTGTTGATGGTCAATTAACGATCATCGTTCGTGACAAATCGATCCCACTATTTTATTTGCGAAACTGGCTTGCTTCTCATGCCGATCAAGTTGAGTTGCGTAAGGGACATGGTCATGTCGTGATTGTTCAGATTGGCAGTCAACGGGTTGGCTTTGTTGTCGATACCCTCATCGGTCAAGAAGAGGTTGTGATTAAGCCTCTCGATAAATTACTGCAGGGCACGCCTGGCATGGCGGGGGCAACGATTACCAGTGATGGCCATATTGCACTTATTTTGGATGTACCTGATTTGCTTAAGCAGTACGCTGCCGCGTCGCGTATCTGATAAGGAAATCTATGTCGATCAAAGTGTTAGTAGTAGACGATTCGAGTTTCTTTCGTCGTAGAGTCAGTGACATCATTAACGCCGCTCCTCGGTTAGAAGTCATTGATGTGGCGGTCAATGGAAAGGAGGCGCTTGAAAAAGCGCTGTCTCTAAAGCCTGACGTTATCACCATGGACATTGAGATGCCTGTGATGGATGGGATTACCGCTGTGCGTGAGATAATGGCAAAGCAGCCTACGCCGATTCTCATGTTTTCATCGCTGACCCATGACGGCGCTAAAGCGACGTTAGACGCACTTGAGGCCGGAGCGCTGGATTTCTTACCTAAGAAGTTTGAAGACATCGCTCGCAACAAAGACGAAGCAGTCACCTTGTTACAGCAACGTGTCCAGCACATTGCAAGTCGGCGAGCAATGCTTCGCCGCGTACCGATGGCGAGTCGTACTCCAAGAGTTGAGCCTGCCTCAACTCGCACTGCGGCGTTAAAAGCATCAGACAGTACCATATCCAAATCCATCGTCACGCCAGCGGCGCCTGTCCAAGCTCGTTTTCGTGCCTCGGGAAAACAGTATCAATTGACAGCGATCGGCACTTCAACAGGTGGGCCAGTGGCGTTACAAAAAATACTGACGCAGTTTCCGAGAAATTACCCACATCCTATTTTGCTTATTCAACATATGCCCGCGACGTTTACTGCCGCCTTTGCAGCTCGCTTAAATTCGCTATGCCAAATTACCGTTAAGGAAGCCGCTGATGGGGACGTACTTAAGCCCGGTGTGGCTTACCTTGCACCTGGTGGCATGCAAATGATGCTAGAAGGACGCCCATCTAACGCCAAAATCAGAATTATTGATGGCGGTGAGCGAATGAATTACAAACCTTGTGTCGATGTGACATTCGGGTCTGCGGCAAAAATATACCAAGACAAAGTGTTGTCGGTTGTATTAACCGGTATGGGTGCAGATGGTCGAGAAGGTGCTCGTATGTTGAAAGCGGCCGGTTCGACTATCTGGGCACAAGATGAAGAAAGCTGCGTGGTATACGGAATGCCGCAAGCCGTTGCAAAAGCGGGAATCTCGACAGAAGACCTACCATTAGAACGCGTCGCGGAACGTATTCTTGTTGAATTAAAGAGGTAGCAACATGATTGTATGGAGTGTTGCGAATCAAAAAGGTGGCGTCGGAAAAACCACAAGCACGGTAACCTTAGCAGGGCTTCTAGCTCAGAAAGGTCACCGCGTGTTATTAATTGATACTGACCCTCATGCCTCCCTGACGACTTACCTCGGCATGGATTCAGACACCTTACCTCAGAGCTTGTTTGACTTGTTTCAGTTAAAGGAATTTACCGAACCTAAAGTCAAAGCGCTAATTCATGCCACAGAGATAGACAATATTGATGTGATTCCAGCTCATATGTCTTTGGCGACCCTAGACCGTGTTATGGGGAATCGCAGTGGTATGGGGCTTATTCTTAAGCGAGCGTTACTCACGCTGCGTGACCACTACGATTATGTGCTCATAGACTGTCCACCTATTCTTGGCGTCATGATGGTGAACGCTCTGGCCGCCAGCGATCGTATCCTGATTCCAGTTCAAACTGAATTTCTGGCCATGAAAGGGCTGGAAAGAATGGTTCGAACATTGGCCATCATGCAAAAGTCTCGTCAACGACCATTTAAAGTGACGATTGTACCCACGATGTATGACAAACGAACTCGTGCATCGCTGCAAACACTGACACAATTGAAGCAGGATTATCCGGATCAAGTTTGGAGCTCAGCGGTGCCGATTGACACCAAGTTCCGAGATGCGAGCCTCAAGCACTTACCAGCATCACACTTTGCTTCTGGTAGTCGAGGTGTGTTTGCCTACAAGCAACTGCTTATTTATTTAGAGAGGCTGGCAATTGATGGCAATGGATGAGACGCCTCTATCAAGCGAACAGGCGCTTGATGACTATTTCAACTCATTACTTGGGATCGGTGACTTCTCAGAAGACATTGACGGCCTTCCTCCATCGACGGTGCTATCCGATGCGCAATCCAAAGAAGACGATGTTGTTGATATAGCGGCAGATGTGGAAGTAGATATAGCGACCGCCGTCGATGTTTTGTCTCAGCAAGATGCTCAGTGTACGGTCACTGAAAATGTTGACGCTGGTAGCCAAGTTGACGGCGAACTCCACTCGCCAAGCAAGATTGCAGCAAGCGAGGATGCAAACTCCGCCGCTTGCCTACCGGAGCCAAGAGAATGGTTATCACCGGCTCAATCGTCGATGACGCAACCTGCTATTTATCCATCAACGAGTGCACCAATTGACTACGATGATCCGCCGAATTTACAACAGTTAGAAAAGTTATTTGATGGGATGCGCGGTGACACGGATGCCGTGACTTTGTCTCAGTCAGAAGCGGATAGCAACGAGTCGTTAGAGACTGAGATTCAGGGTTGGGAGATCGCGACAGAAGAAGTGATCGCGAACGAATCCAACCCTCAAGCTGATGGGTTAACTGCCGATACTAGTAAAAGCGTGGATGTAAATCTAAACATCGACCGTCATGACTTTGTTGATGTACAGCCTGCAATTGCCGAGACAGTGCCTGAAGTAAGCACTGACACAAGCAGCGAAAACGAATCAGCAGACGCGCATATCGAGGCCACGTCGACCGGAGACGTTGGTGGTGGCCACCTTGATAGTTGGCAAAGCACCGAGCGCAGTGAAAGTTTTCAAGTATTGTATTTTTCGGTTAATGACGTGACATTTGCAGTTCCGCTTGATGAGTTGGGCGGGATTCATCAAATGGGAGAGCTTAGTCATTTGATCGGACGACCTGGATGGTATCTTGGTTTGCAGTCGAGTCGAGATAGCCAGTTCGATGTTGTCGATACGGCACGCTGGGTGATGCCTCAAGTGCTGACAGGCGATGATTATAAATTGGATTATGAATACATAGTGATGCTTGGAGAAAGTAATTGGGGCCTTGCCGCGACGAAATTGAAAGGCACGGAACAACTGCAACCAGAAGCCGTTCGTTGGCGTGAGCAATCAGGTAAACGTCCTTGGCTTGCCGGTATGGTAAAAGAAAAAATGTGTGCACTAGTGCATGTGTCAGAACTAATTGAAATGCTTAATGCTGGATTAGATGTTAATTCAGTACAATAACAAGAATGATGCCATTGTGGATGGCTCCGCAATTAAGATATTGAGAGGAAAATCATGTCTCAGACGATGGATGTAGAACTAAGAAAAGACCAAGCTAATGACGAAGTGTTGCAGTGGGTAACCTTCCAATTAGAAGAGGAAACATACGGCATCAACGTAATGCAAGTACGCGAAGTGCTTCGTTACACGGAAATTGCGCCTGTTCCCGGTGCGCCCGACTATGTTTTAGGTATTATCAACCTACGTGGCAACGTGGTTACGGTTATAGATACACGTTCACGCTTTGGCTTAATGCAAGGTGAGACCACCGATAATACTCGTATTATTGTGATTGAATCAGAGCGTCAAGTGATCGGTATCTTAGTTGATAGTGTTGCTGAAGTGGTGTATTTGCGCTCTTCAGAAATTGATACCACACCGAGTGTTGGCACCGATGAAAGTGCGAAATTCATTCAAGGCGTGAGTAATCGTGAAGGTAAGCTACTGATACTTGTCGATCTAAATAAACTGCTCTCAGAAGATGAGTGGGACGATATGGCTTACTTATAATGTTTGAGTCATTGCCATTTCAATCGCCTCTACTATGGATAGGGGCGGTTGCGCTTATTGTGGCTTTTATCTGGTTAGTGAAAGTTCATCGCCAGTTAAACGTACACAAAAATACAAGCCGTCAACAGATTCGTCAGTCAGACAGAGAGTTAGACAAGTGCAATAAACAATTGCTTGAAGTTCGCTCGGTGCTGGTGGGTTTGGGTCAAAAGATCTCAGAGCAAGAGGATATTATCCGTCACTTGACTGAGCGTGTCGTTGAATTAGAAAACATCGATAGCGATGGCCGTCTTTACACTCGTGCCAACAAGATGGTTAAACTTGGTGCGGACATCAATGAATTGATTGAAGAGTGCGAGCTGCCAAAAGCCGAAGCTGAACTCATGATGTCACTGCAAAATAAGATTGCAGGCAAAGAACGGGTTCCACCGTTAAATACCACGCGCGGTCAAACTGCCAAACCTCAAATCAGAAATTATCAAACGCCAAAGCGTCCTCGATAGTTGTTAACAAGTGTATTGATATTAAAGAGATACACTTGTTATTTTCTTGTTACATTCATAATAAATTATTACGTTTTCCTATTCGCGAGCCAAATGACGTCTGCTATTCTAACAGTCATTATGGCGCAAAAAAATTAATTTTATAATACTTAAGGGTTAGTTGATTGGTAATGGTATCAACGCTTGGCGCGTTGTTCTCAAGTTTCGTGAAGCGAGTTTGATCATTATCCTATTGTCGCTTTATAGCTATGGTAAGATGAACCTCTTTTCGACCCAGCACGTAAATGAATGTTAGAAGTCATAAAGTTAACCGCGATTCGAGATGAACGCGTATTGTTCGAAAATTTATCATTTTCGTTACAATCCGGGGACCTAGTTCAGATTGAAGGTCGAAACGGCACTGGAAAAACCACCTTGATGCGAATCATAGCGGGTCTAGGTGATAGAGAAAGTGGCGAAATTCGATGGAAAGATGAAACGATTGAGTCCAATCGAGAAGAGTATCACCAATCGTTGCTCTTTTTGGGGCACCAGACGGGTGTTAAGCGAGAATTGACCGCCTTTGAAAACTTAAAGTTTTACCAGTCGATTCATGCTCCTGATACCTCTGAATCTCAGATATTTGATTCCTTGACCCAAGTCGGACTGGCTGGGCGTGAGGACGTGCCAGTTGCACAGCTATCCGCTGGTCAACAACGAAGAGTTGCGTTAGCGCGTTTGTGGCTGAGTGAGCAACCATTATGGATACTAGATGAACCATTGACGGCGATTGACAAACAAGGTGTCAAGGTATTGGAAGACTTGTTTCTCAACCATGCCAACAAAGGTGGCATTGTATTGTTGACCACCCATCAAGATATGTTTAGTCAAAGCCCTAAACTAAAAAAAATTAAGCTCGGAGCGTAGTATGTTAGCTTCTACGATGAAAATCATCCGTCGCGAACTACTTATTGCTTTTCGACGTCAAGCGGACATTTTTAACCCATTGTGGTTTTTTATTATTGTCATTACGCTCTTTCCTTTGAGTATAGGGCCAGAGCCAAATTTATTAGCACGCATTGCGGCTGGGATAGTCTGGGTTGCCGCACTGCTTTCGGCTTTATTATCCTTGGAGCGCCTCTTTAAAGATGACTTCCAAGATGGCGCGTTGGAGCAGATGATGCTCATGCCCATACCATTATCATTGGTAGTGATGGCAAAGATTATCGCACATTGGTTGCTAACGGGGTTGCCGCTGATTTTGATTAGCCCACTGCTTTCTGTTTTGTTATCACTAGATTTCGATACGTGGTTGGCGGTGGTATTAACATTGTTAGTGGGCACACCAACGTTAAGCTTTATTGGTGCTATTGGTGTTGCGTTAACGGTTGGATTGCAGAAGGGAGGGGTCTTGCTAAGTTTATTGGTATTGCCGCTTTATATCCCTATTTTGATCTTTGCTACGTCGGCGATTGATGCAGCATCGCTGGGTGTTGCGTATAATGGTCAGTTAGCCTTGTTGGCGGCCATGTTGGCCGGTGCGATGACATTAACTCCAATTGCTATCAGCGCTGCCCTTAGAGTCAGCGTTAACTAATAATTATTATGCGCGTGTGTCCATTGTAGAGACACGGCAATGTCGTTAAAAGAGTGAGAGACACTATGTGGAAATGGCTTCATCCCTATGCCAAATCTGAAACTGCTTATCAATTGTGTGGTCGTTTGTTGCCGTGGTTTGCCACGATAGCGCTGGCTTGTCTTTCTGTCGGTACGGTGTGGGGACTCGCATTCGCCCCGTCTGACTACCAACAAGGCGATAGCTTTAGGATCATTTATATTCATGTCCCATCGGCCATTTGGTCAATGGGTGTATATATGTCGATGGCGATCGCTGCGTTTGTTGGACTCGTTTGGCAGGTTAAGTTATCGAGCATGGCGGCCCTTGCGATGGCACCTATTGGTGCTGTCTTTACCTTCATTGCGTTACTGACTGGCGCCGTTTGGGGCAAGCCGATGTGGGGTGCTTGGTGGGTGTGGGATGCACGTCTGACTTCTGAACTTATTCTTTTGTTCCTGTATCTCGGCGTTATTGCGCTTTACCATGCATTCGATGACCAAAAAACGGCCGCTAAAGCCGCGGGCATTCTCGCTATCGTCGGTGTGGTCAATCTACCGATCATTCACTTTTCCGTCGAATGGTGGAATACCCTCCATCAGGGCGCGTCGATTACCAAGTTTGCAAAACCGTCAATCTCAAGTGATATGCTTTGGCCGTTACTACTCAATATATTTGGTTTTGCTTTCTTCTTTGGCGCTTTGACGCTCATTCGACTTCGCAACGAAATCATCAGCAAGGAAGGTCATCGCCCGTGGGTGATTGCTCTTGCCAATCAACAGCTTAAGCCACGAGGGTAATGACCATGCATTTTGATTCATTAAGTGACTTTTTTGCGATGGGCGGTTATGCAGGCTACGTTTGGAGCGCCTTTGGCATTACCTTTTTATCACTTTTTATTTTGCTTTTAACCAGTGTGTCACGCGGCAAGACCTTGCTCAAAGAGGTTCAGGCCAAAGTAGACCGGCAAGCGCGGATTGACGCGGCGAAAAATATGGAGAATACATTATGACCCCTAGGCGTAAGAAAAGGCTTGGAATTATCCTCGCTATCTTTATTGGCATTAGTGCCACCGTGGGACTCATTCTTTATGCGTTAAATCAGAATATGGACCTTTTTTACACACCAACGGAATTGGTAAACGGTAAAGATGACGGCTCTCTGCCTGAGGTTGGCCAGCGCTTACGTATTGGCGGTATGGTCGTAGTGGGATCGGTAAAACGAGACAATGAATCACTGCGCGTCAGTTTTGATCTTGCGGACGTAGGCCCAAAAGTGACGGTGGTCTACGATGGCATCCTTCCGGATCTGTTCCGTGAAGGCCAAGGTATTGTGGCTCAAGGTGTGTTGGTCGATCCAACGACGATTGAAGCCTTTGAAGTATTAGCGAAGCATGATGAAGAATACATGCCTCCTGAAGTCGCCGAAGCGATGAAGAAAACTCATGCGCCACTCGAATATTCGTCTGAACAAAAACAAGGAAGCGGTCAATGATTGCTGAAATTGGGCATTTCGCCCTGATAGTGTCGCTGAGCCTTTCGGTTCTGCTCAGTATCTTGCCGCTTATTGGTGCCTCAAGAAACAACACCATGCTGATGAACACCGCAAGACCGTTGTCTTGGGGCATGTTCTTAATGTTGTTGATGTCATTTCTTATTCTGCTATGGGCTTTCTATAGTAACGACTTTACCCTGACCTATGTTGCCAGTAACTCCAATACCATGCTGCCTTGGTATTATAGGCTAACAGCGGTATGGGGTGCGCATGAAGGTTCTTTGCTGCTTTGGGTATTAATCCAAGCCGGTTGGACTGTGGCCGTCGCGACCTTCAGTCGCGGCATGCCTCAAGAGTCGGTGTCGCGTGTTTTGGCTGTGATGGGTATGATAACCGTGGGCTTCCTACTGTTTATTATCGTCACGTCTAACCCGTTTTTGCGTACGCTGCCATTCTTCCCAGTTGATGGCCGTGACCTCAACCCGTTATTGCAAGATCCTGGCTTGATTATCCATCCGCCGATGTTGTACATGGGTTATGTTGGTTTCTCGGTTGCCTTCTCTTTCGCGATTGCTTCATTGATGACAGGCCGTTTAGATACCGCATGGGCAAGATGGTCCCGTCCTTGGACTACAGCAGCGTGGGTTTTCCTAACGTTGGGTATCGCACTAGGTTCATGGTGGGCTTATTATGAACTTGGCTGGGGTGGCTGGTGGTTCTGGGATCCGGTTGAAAACGCCTCATTCATGCCTTGGCTAGCCGGTACGGCACTCATGCACTCCCTTGCGGTCACTGAAAAACGCGGCACATTCAAAGCTTGGACCGTATTGCTTGCAATCTCAGCGTTCTCATTGAGCTTGCTCGGTACGTTCTTAGTTCGTTCAGGTATTTTGGTTTCTGTACACGCGTTTGCTTCTGATCCATCGCGCGGTATGTTCATTTTGGGCTTCCTGGTCTTTGTGATTGGTGGGTCATTGCTATTGTTCGCCGTGAAAGGGGCTTCTGTTCGAGTTCGGGGTAACTTTGATTTAGTGTCGCGTGAAAATGCGCTGCTAGGTAACAATATTCTACTCATAGCCGCACTGGTTGTGGTCTTGATTGGTACATTGCTGCCGCTCGTCCATAAACAGATTGGTTTGGGTTCCGTGTCCATTGGTGCGCCATTCTTCAATATGTTGTTTACGTGGTTAATGGTGCCATTTGCGTTCTTGTTAGGGATCGGTCCTCTGGTTCGCTGGAAGCGTGATGACTTATCGAAGCTCATAAAACCGATGCTTATCTCCGGCGTGATCTCGCTAGCGTTCTCGGCATTAATGGTTATGTTGCTGGCCGAGTTTTTCACAGGTCTTGCGTTCCTTGGCTGGGTAATGGCCACGTGGATTGTCACGATGCATGGCTTTGAGCTCTATCAACGTGCGACTCACCGTCACAGCTTTATGGTAGGAGTAAGAAAACTCCCACGCAGCCATTGGGCTATGATCATGGCGCACTTAGGCATGGCGGTCACCGTGATTGGTATTGCAATGGTGCAGAACTATAGCGTAGAACGTGACGTGCGTTTAGCGCCGGGTGAACACTACCAAATCAATGATTATGACTTTTACTTCAAAGGTCTACGTGATCATGACGGACCTAACTATGATGGCTATATTGCTGATTTCGAAATCACAAAAGACGGTAAGTACATCAACACCTTACATGCTGAAAAGCGTTTCTATCGCACCGCAAAGTCTATGATGACAGAAGCGGCGAT
This sequence comes from Vibrio sp. 10N.286.49.B1, assembly GCF_002873335.1. Classification (GTDB taxonomy): domain Bacteria; phylum Pseudomonadota; class Gammaproteobacteria; order Enterobacterales; family Vibrionaceae; genus Vibrio. The sequence continues at coordinate 48,669 of NZ_MCUW01000001.1, forward strand.
TGATCGCGGTATCACACGTGATTTGTATATTGCGATGGGTGAACAACTCGATGATGGGCGTTCTTGGGCGATCCGTATCTACCACAAGCCGTTTGTTCGTTGGATTTGGTTAGGTGCGATATTCATGTCGATTGGTGGTGCACTAGCCATTAGCGATAAGCGTTACCGCTTCCGTAAACCGTCAGCCGAAGAGGAGAAAGCGTAATGAACAAAAAGATACTGTTTATTCCGTTGGTTTTCTTTTTGGTGCTTGTTACTGTCTTTGCGGTTCAGCTGGGCCGCAATTCAGCGGGAGATGATCCGACCAAGCTAGAGTCCGTATTGCTGGGCAAACAGGTTCCAGAGTTTCGGCTTGAAGACTTAGTCGAACCTGGCAAGCTTTACGATCAATCTATCTTTAAAGGTGAGCCTCTCCTTCTTAATGTTTGGGCGACGTGGTGTCCAACGTGTTATGCCGAACACCAATATCTAAACGAGTTGGCGGGAGATGGCGTTAAAATCATTGGACTTAATTACAAAGATCAGCGTAATAAAGCGGTTCAATGGCTGCAAGAGCTGGGCAACCCATACCTTATTAGTTTGTTTGATGGCGACGGTATGCTAGGTCTGGACCTTGGCGTTTATGGTGCACCGGAAACCTTCTTAATTGATGCGGATGGCGTGATTCGCTACCGCCATGTTGGCGATGTGAATGCTCGAAACTGGAGCGAAAAACTTCAACCGATGTATCAAGAGCTCCTTCAGGAGGCGAAACAATGAAAAAGTGGTTAATCGCTGGGATCTCTGCGCTCGCACTGGCTTTTTCTGTTCATGCCGCGATCGAGATCCATGAATTTGACTCAATGGAACAAGAGCTGCAATTCCAAGAGCTGAATCACACGCTTCGCTGTCCAAAGTGCCAGAACAATACTATTGGCGACTCAAATGCAGAATTGGCGCAAGATTTACGTCAAAAAGTGTATGAGATGACCAAAGACGGCAAGTCAAAGTCAGAGATCGTTGACTACATGATTGCGCGTTACGGCAATTTCGTGACCTACAATCCGCCACTGACTTTAGGCACCGCTATTCTATGGGCAGGGCCTTTGTCTGTCGTCTTGATTGGTTTTGGTATGATTATCTTGAGAAGTCGTAAAAGCAAAATCAAAAAAGCACGCACCAGTAACTGGAGTGATGAAAAAGAAGCGGAGCTTAACGCCTTGCTAGACGAAAAAAAGACAGGGGATAAGCAATAATGACACTATTTTGGATATCGACTGTCGCATTAGTCGTTGTTGCTTGCTTCATGTTAGCGATTCCACTGCGCAGTAAAAAAGTACATAACGATGAGCAGCTACGCGACGATCTCAACAAAGCGCTCTATAAAGACCGTCTAGGCGAGTTGGCGATCGAGACAGAAGAAGGCTTGGTTGAAAACGAACAAGACCTCATCTCTGATCTTAAGCAGTCTCTGCTTGATGACATCCCAAAAGAAGAGAAGCAGGACAAGTCGGCGATCTCTCCAATGACTGTACTTGTGCCGTCACTGATATTGATTGTTGGTATGAGTTATGGCCTGTACGCTGCCTTTGGTGGCGCGACAAAAGTGAAAGATTGGCAAGACGTTTCTGCAAACCTGCCTGAATTATCGAAGAAATTGATGGCAGGTTCTGCAGAGCCGATGACCGAAGAAGAAATGCAAGATTTGACTCTGGCACTTCGAACTCGCTTGCATTACCAAAAAAATGACGCTACCGGTTGGTTGTTACTCGGTCGTATTGCCTTGGCAAATCGTGATGTGACAACGGCAACAGATGCCATGGAAAATGCCTACCGTTTAACGCCAAAAGATGCTGATGTTCAGCTAGGGTTCGCTCAAGCGTTGATGATGTCGCAAGACGAAATGGATCAGAATCGCGCCCGTGGTTTGTTGACGGGGCTAATTCAAGAAGACTATGTTGATCTGCGTGTGTTCTCTTTGTTGGCCTTTGATGCGTTTGAACGCGAAGACTTTGCTGGTGCCGCGAAATATTGGGGCATTATGCAACAGTTGATTGGCCCTGATGATAGCCGTTACGAAATGCTGAGCCGTAGTATCGAGAGTGCAGAAGCGCGTCTTGGTGAAACGGAGCACAAAACGGGGCAGGTCAGTGCAAACGCAGTTGCGGTGAATATTACCGTTTCACCAGAAATGTCTGCACGACCGACGTCGTTTTTGATTGTTTCGGCTCACACTGCCGACGGCGCGCCAATGCCAGTCGCTGCCGCTCGTTACCCTGTCGGTACATTCCCTCGCACTGTCGTGTTGGATGATAAAGACAGCATGATGGAAGGCCGAAAGTTGTCTGACCTCGATGGTCTTATGATTCGTGCGCGAATTGATAGCGATGGCAACGTGTCTACCCGTGAGGGTGACTGGTATGGCGAGAGCCAACCGGGCAAGCTTGGTGAAACGATTGAGGTGAATATCAATCAGCAATATTAACCAGTGCTAACGCTCGGTTACATTCATTAATAATCAATAATGATGAAATGATTGTTATTTAAATGCATCTTGATTGCTACTAAACCTAGAATGCTTGAATACTAGGATGTATACTCATTCAAAGTGGTACAGTAGCAATCTCGAGCATTATTTCTATAAATCATATGGTTATAGAAAGTAAAAACTAAAAAAACTCAGATTGCAGCGACTTATGGAAGAGGTTATGCAATCAGCATTAACCGGCAAAAAGCAGACACTTTTTGCCGTTTTTGTTTCTAGCGTATTTCTGTTTGGCTGTTCGTCGGCACCTGATGACGCAGCTCAATCGACTCACGTTGAAGAGACAACAGCACAGCAATTACAGCAATCAGAACCCAGTAATAATACTGCCGTGAATTCTGAACCTGCCTTGGCATCGGACTCCGATCAGACGCCTGATCTCAACACGCCTTTAGAGACCAACACTGCCGATGAATCTATCACAGATTCAGACATCTATGACCCCATTGAAGGCTTTAACCGTGTGATGTGGGACCTGAACTATGATTATCTCGATCCGTACTTTGTTCGCCCAGTATCATTGGCATACGTCAACTATACCCCTGATCCTGTGCGTCTTGGTGTTCGTAACTTTCTAGCGAACTTAGATGAACCGTTCAGCGCCGTCAACAATGCGGTAATGGGCAATGGGGGTAAAGCCTTAGACCATTTCAACCGATTTTGGATAAACAGTACCTTAGGGTTGTTAGGCTTTATTGATATTGCGTCAGCCGCTGGAATTGAAAAACGAGACAAGAAAGAGTTTGGTGATGCGATTGGGCATTACGGCGTAGGGCACGGTCCTTATATTATGGTGCCGGGTTACGGTCCAACCACGGTGCGTTCTTTTGCTGATACTGTTGATGGCTTCTACCCGCCGATCTCATACCTTAATTTCTGGGCCAGTTTTGGTAAGTGGGCACTAGAGGGAATGGAGAAACGAGCATTGTTGGTGCCGCAAGAAGTCACACTTGAACAATCGCCGGATCCGTATGCACTCACTCGAGATATCTATATTCAACGTCAGGACTACAACGCCGAAGTGACAAATGATGAGGTGGACGAAGAGCAAGAAGCGTATATCGATGATTACTTAGACGATTTTGAGTAGATTGACGATGACCAAATAAAACGCCACTCTCAGAGTGGCGTTTTGATAAGCAAGACTCTAGATAAAGCTATACAGAAAAAGCGTTATCGGAATAGTGTTATAGGAAAAGTTTGTCATCCCAGCAAAGGCTGGGATCGACTTTCAGCGATCCCCAAGCCTTAGTTAGGTACCTGCCTGCACAGGAATGACACGCGGTTAGACATTGTATTTGCGTTGTTACCAATACTGAGATTGTTGTGTCAGTAACAACGGATTATGCAGTTGAATCTAGAAGCGATAGTTGGCTTGAATGCCGACAATCCAAACGTCACCAGAAATCTCACCAGTGAAATCACCAAACGCTGCTGCTTCATCATCAGAACTGTCACGAGGCTCATTAATTGAAGCAGTACGAGCCATAATGTAAGTCAGGCCGCCGTCTAGCGTGAATTGCTTGGTGAAAGCGTAACTTGCACCCGCACTTAACCAAGTTCGATCGGTTTCTGGGATTGTTGTGGTGCGATATTTGTCATCAACGGCTGACATATCGTAAGCAAGGCCACCGCGTAAAGTCACTTTTTTATTTAGGCTGTAAGTTGTCCCAACCGCGAATCGATAACTGTCTTTCCAGTTTTCTTCTTTGATTAAGTCTGGTTCTCGGTTATCTAGCTCAGCAACAAGTTTTTCAAACTTACTCCATTGAGTCCAATTGAAGCTACCGTGAACTGCCCATTTATCATTGAGTTGATGGAATGACGCAATTTCTAAGGACGCTGGAAGCGGTACACTAAGTTTGCCATTGATGTTTTCTGTAGGGTTGGCTGGATTGTATGAAAACCCTTCGGCATGTCCTTCAAAATCCATAGTGACTTCAGATTTATAGGCGATACCGATGCGATTGTTCTCATTGATCTGCCATGCTGCTCCCAATTGATAGCCCCAAGAACTGTCAGTGCCTTCCATGTATTTGAGGTTCATACCAGCCGGTAATGGGAGAACGGCATCTTGAGGTACTGATGCACCGAAATGACCTTCGCCAGTAACGAAACGAATACCACCGCCAATGCTAAATTGTTCATTAATTTTGTAACCGAGGCTTGCAACAGCTTCGACTGTCATGACTTTAGCTTGGTTACCAAACTGAGTAGCAAGAAAACTGTCATCCAGTTCCGTTTCCATCCCATAATTTGAGCCTAAAGCTAAGCCCACAAAATATTGGTCATTGATTTGATGTGAAATATAGAGATTCGGAATCGGAGCACTGTGAGCAATGTCTTTCGCTTCAGTATAGCCTTGTGTCGAAGACGTGCCCTTAACATCAATGTTCGGATCAACATACAACACGCCGCCAGAAACCTGAGTGCCTTCTAGGTAAGTCAGCATGGCAGGGTTACGCCATTGTGCACTGGCATTGTCTGCCATCGCTGCTTCACCAGCAAAGGCGCGGCCTAGGCCCGTCGCTGAATACTCAGCAAGCTGGAAACCTGCGGCAGACACTTGCGTAGAAGAAAGTAAACCTAGCACCACTGCTATGGAAAGGGGAGTACGTGTTGATATCGTCATTATTATTCGCTCAATGCATTTCTATTTTGAGCGGCGATTGTATTTTTAGAGTAAATGCTTTAACACTTATTTATCACAAAAGGTGCATTTTTGGAGTTAAATCCTTTTAATTCATATAATTTAGGAGATATATATTACTTGTTATGAGGTTGTTTCAATTTTTCAGCGAACACATGTAACTAAATATGAAAGGCAGGTGTGACCAGTTACGCAAATAGAGCGGCTTTTGGATGTCTGGATGGGTTAATTTGATGTGAATTTTGGGCACAAAAAAGGGCCGGATAACCGACCCTTTCGATAGTGATGCTTTACGCTTTTAACTGGTTGGCAATTAGAAGCTATAGCTGTATTGGATACCAGCTAACCAAGCATTTGCATGAGTGGTAGCAGTTAAATCTGGAGCCAGCGGGTTAGTTTCAACAACAGAAACGTCTTTACCCATTAGGTATGTAAGACCGAAATCAACAGTATGGTGTTGTTTAAAGTTATAACCAAATCCTGCCGACAACCACTGACGATCAGAGTCAGGTACCGAAATCGAGGTGTCTGAATCTTGAGCTGCGGTATCGTACATGTAGCCCGCTCTTAATGTCCATGCGTCATTTAAGTAGTATGTACCACCAAGCGCTGCATGATAGCCGTCTTGCCAGTTATAATCTTTTACAGTTGCGCCGTTATTTGTTTCTACCTTATCGAACACACTCCAGCCGATCCACTGAACGCTATAGTGTACCGCGAATTTAGAATCAGTAATTTTGTGGTAACCACTGAACTCCACCATGCTAGGTAATTTCAAATCAATACTGCTTGCATTTGGATCACCAATATACTCTACGGTTCCATCCGCGGTGACAGTTGGACTATAGTGATATGCTAATCCGAATCTGTTGTTTTCATTTAATTCAAATACGGTTCCTAGATTGAAGCCAACGCCTACGCCATTTGCATCAATGTTTACAGCTTTAAGTTCTCCAAGTCCTGGAGTTCCTGGAGAGGTAGAACGCTCTAGTTTACCTGAGCCTTGGACTATATCTATACCACCGCCAATACTCCATTGTTCGTTTATACGGTATGCCGCATTTAGCGTATAGTTGATGCTTGAAATTTCGGTAGTACCACCATAGACCTTCGCTAGGTTGTTATTGCCAAACGAATCGTCAAAGTTGTTTGTAGTACCAAAATTTGAATAGATACCAGCACCTAGTGCCCATTTTTCGTTTAAACGATGGATATAGTAAATGTTTGGCACAGGAGAGTTAGCAGTGTTTGTTGCGTCTGATTCTTGTTGTCCAACTGAACCAGCGCCCCCAATATCTGAAACTTTCACTTCTGAACTTACAACATTCAGACCGCCAGAAAATTGGTGAGTGTCAAACAATGTCATAGCTGCAGCATTACGAGCCATAACCGATGCGTTATCAGCGATAACCGCATCACCAGCAAAAGCACGACCTAAGCCGGTTGCAGATTGAGCGTTAAGTTGGAAGCCAGCAGCTGCGACTTGCTGCGAAGCAAGTGTGAGTGATGACACGGCCACTGCTACTAGTGTTTTCTTATACAGACGCGAAGTTGTCATTTATATACATCCTTTATGTAATCGCCTCTATGGGCGTTATTGAATTGAGTTAATACTCAATTTTGGGGCTGATCCTAATCGGTAGTATAGGCAATAGAAATCAGACCAGTAGTAAAAAAGAAGTGAAAAGTATATAAATGATGAGTATCTGACAGGAAAAGTATCGAAAATGTCTATTTTTAGAGTTTGTACTCTAGTTATTGGTGCGTGTTGACAAAATTTGGATATAAAAAAGGCTTCATGATGAAATGAAGCCTTTTGGACGAATTAAGCTGCAGGATCGAGTATTTCTTTTATACTTTCGCCGATCTTAGAGAAATCTTCGCCTTTCTCTCCGACTAAGATAAAGCTTGCGTCACCGATCGGTTCAACCAGCCCTGACATACCGTCTTTATCGAAAAGGTTCGCTTGTTCACTGGGTATTTTTGTAAGGAAAAGTGTCACTTTGCCCTTTTCCCCTTGGAAAACCATGTGCATCGCATTTGCGTCACCAAAGCCACAGTGATTAAGATAGTACACGTGGTAAGGGAATTGTTGACCAATCTGATAGGCAAACGGCAGCAACTTCGCGTTGATCTGTGCTTCTGACACATTTTCATCGAGTGGGTCAATAAAGCCCATTTCGTTATGAACGTGTTCAATCGCGGTGTCACTTATCGAGGCATGAGCAGGTGCGACAATAGCGCCTCCCCAATTGACCTGACCCACCGCAAGGCCAAAGGCGAATGCGATGGATGCGGCGAGCGACATGGCGCGTTTGCTGAAGTTCACTTTTACCACGTTGCTGCTTGATTGATTAAACAGTATTTTATCGGCTAAGTCATCGGGAACATCGACCTTCATGGCTTGTTCGATACGCGCATCCAGCGACAGGATGTCATCCATAAACTTAGCATTGGCGTCGTTATTCTGAATAGCTTCCAGCAGCTCAGTATCTCTCGCCTTCGGTTCGGACATAATGCGACGACGGAATTCTAATTCATCCATTTTGTTGCCCCCTTGGTGATGCGCTAGACTCCATCATATCTTTGAGCTGGTTCCTGGCTCTAAACAGTCGGGTCATGACGGTATTTTTGTTTAAATCGAGTATGTCACCAATCTCTTCGCCACTAAAGCCAGCCACGACTTGTAAAAAAAGCGGTTCGCGATACTCAACATCGAGTTTCATTATCTGGGCGTGAAGCCATTCTTGTTGATGGTGCGGGTCATCAGATACCTTGGCCTCGTTGCCAAAATCATCGATATCCACGAGATCGAACTGCTTGCGCTCAAAGCGTCTTGCATTTTCACGTCGTAGTATCGTGATTAGCCACGATTTTGCCGCCTTTTCGTCTTGGAGGCTATCTAAAGATTTCCAAGCGCGGAGGCAGGTTTCTTGAACCAAGTCTTCCGCAATGCTCTTGTCTTTACATAACCAATAAGCATATCGGAACAGGTCACGATGATAGGCACGTACAAGTGCTTCGTATTTTCTTTGTTTATCCATATCTAAGTTGACCGGACTATCTGAAAATTTATTTCGAATTTTTTTTATCACTGACACAGGAGCCCCCGTTTTTGCTCTGTGATTGGCATTTTGTGTTACATAAAGCCAGTAAAGTCACTCAAAATTGATCTACTGCAAATTTTATAAACGCGAAATCGTTATATTAGTTTCTGTCATCTCGTTGGTTTTTCGAAACCGACATGTTGAGCAAGATGACACTTCCTTTTGAAGGCTGACTTTACTTTCTCCTAATCAGGAAACTGATTATTTTCAATTGGCGCAAGTTAATTGCTTTATACATTCCGACCACACAATTGATTGTGTGGTTTTTTTTTACCTGTCATTTACTTTTCTACGGCACTTTTTCTGGGTGACAATCGTTCGCCAGCGACTTTTAAATGAGGCGCGACGCCATAGGTGTTTTTTATACGCTGTTCGCTAACTTACTTTTAAATAACATAAAACCTACTGCTATTCTCACCCAATTGAACGAAATCTCATATTCAATTTTGGTCGACCCTATCACGTTATTCAATAAAGACTCGAAATTTTATCAAACGAACGTTTTAAATCTTTAACATCTTCGTTACAATGTCGTGGTCAGACCTCTTATTGAAAGGATAAACTATGAGCAATCAGGATGTGAGGAAGCTCGACCTTACCACACGCAATGGTGAGCGAATCGCCATTGTTGCAGGGCTTCGTACTCCCTTCGCAAAACAAAGCACAGAATTCGGGCAGGTTCCTGCCGTTGATTTAGGTAAAATGGTTGTTGCAGAAATGATGGCAAGAACTGATATCGACCCTAAATTGGTACAGCAAGTCGTCTTTGGCCAAGTGGTGCAAATGCCAGAGGCGCCGAACATTGCTCGCGAGATCGTGCTAGGTACAGGAATGGACATCCACACTGATGCTTACAGTGTCACCCGCGCATGTGCGACTAGCTTTCAAGCGGCAGCGAACGTCTGCGAAAGTATCATGTCGGGAACGATTGATGTGGGAATAGCCGGTGGCGCCGATTCTTCTTCAGTCCTGCCTATTGGTGTATCTAAAACACTGGCGGCGAATTTGCTTGCGCTAAGCAAGACCAAAACTGTCGGACAAAAGCTGAGTATTCTAAAGAAGCTCTCTCTTAAAGATTTGATGCCCGTTCCCCCTGCTGTCGCTGAATATTCAACGGGTCAGTCAATGGGGCAAACCGCGGAACAAATGGCCAAGTCATACGGCATTACTCGTCTCGAGCAAGATGAACTCGCACACCGGTCGCATAGCTTGGCGTCGCAAGCCTGGAAAGACGGCAAGGTGAGAGATGAGGTGATGACCGCTTTCCCTGAACCGTATCGAAAGTATTTAGACGAAGATAACAACATTCGTCATGACTCGTCGCTGGCCGGTTATGCAAAACTGCGCCCAGCATTTGATCGCCAATACGGAACCGTGACGGCCGCGAACAGTACGCCGCTTACCGATGGTGCGGCGGCAATTATGATGATGCGCGAAGGCCGAGCAAAAGAGTTGGGCTTGGAGATCAAAGGTTACATACGTTCTTATGCGTTTTCTGCGATAGGTGTACAAAAAGATATGTTAATGGGCCCATCGTATGCGACCCCAATGGCACTTGATCGCGCGGGTATTTCGTTATCGGATCTAACGCTTATCGATATGCACGAAGCCTTTGCAGCGCAAGCGTTGTCGAACGTGAAAATGTTTGGCAGTGATAAGTTTGCTAAAGAGATGCTGGGGCGCGACAAAGCGATCGGCGAAATCGATATGGATAAATTTAACGTGCTTGGTGGTTCTATTGCCTACGGTCACCCGTTTGCGGCGACGGGGGCACGAATGATTACCCAAACTCTTAATGAGCTACAAAGACGTGGCGGTGGATTGGCGTTGAATACCGCTTGTGCGGCTGGTGGTCTTGGTGCAGCGATGATTTTGGAGGTGGAATAATGAGTGATCAAAAAGCATTTCAGCTAACAGTAGATGAGCAAAACATTGCTTGGTTAAGTATTGACGTACCAAACGAAAAAATGAACACGCTGCAAGCGGCATTCGCTGACGAGATGGCGGATGTATTTGGTCAACTCGATGCACAGAAATCGTCCCTTAAAGGGTTGATCCTACATTCTTTAAAACCCGATAATTTTGTCGCTGGCGCAGACGTTCGTATGTTGGCGGCTTGCACGTCCGCTGACGAGGCACAAAGCCTTGCGGCAAAAGGACAAGAGATGTTTGGCCGACTGGCTGGCATGCCGTTTCCTGTGGTTGCTGCGATACATGGTCCTTGTCTAGGCGGGGGGCTAGAGCTAGCCTTGGCTTGTGATTACCGTGTATGTACGGACGCTGGGATTACTAAGTTGGGACTGCCTGAGGTTCAACTTGGCTTGTTGCCAGGTTCCGGCGGCACGCAGCGCCTGCCTCGATTGATTGGCTTATTGCCATCATTAGATTTGATCCTTACCGGCAAGCAACTTCGCGCTAAGAAAGCGAAGAAATTAGGTGTTGTTGACGCCATGGTGCCAGAAACCATCTTGCTGGATGTGGCTAAGCAGTTCTTAGACAAAGGTAAAAAGCGCAAAACGAAAAAACTGTCTAATAAAGAACTGGTCATGGCTGGCACAGGACTTGGGCGAAAAGTGATCTTTGACCAAGCAGCGAAGAAGACCCACGCTAAAACTCGTGGTAATTACCCTGCGGCTGATGCCATCCTTGCCGTCATTCGTTACGGCCTAGAAAAAGGCATGGCGAAAGGGTTGGAATACGAGGCTAAACGCTTTGGTGAGTTGGTTATGAGCTCCGAATCTAAAGCGTTACGCTCTATCTTCTTTGCAACGACAGAAATGAAGAAAGAATTGGGTCGTGATGCTCAACCTAAAACGGTGAAAAATGCCGTGGTCTTAGGTGGGGGGTTGATGGGCGCAGGCATTACTCACGTCACGGTGAGCAAGGCTAAGGCGTCGGTGCGAATCAAAGATGTGGCGAATGAAGGCGTACTTAATGCCTTAAGCTACAACTACAAGCTGTATGAGAAAAAGCGTAAGCGCCGCATTATATCTAAAGCGGAACTGCAATCACAGATGCTACAAATGGCAGGAGGCACGGACTTTACCGGCTTCGATCAAGCCGATGTTGTGGTGGAAGCGGTCTTTGAAGATTTGGCGCTTAAACAGCAGATGGTAAAAGATGTCGAAACTCATGCGCGTCCAGATACTATTTTTGCCACCAATACGTCATCGCTGCCTATTCGTCAGATTGCCGAACAAGCACAACGGCCTGAAAATGTGGTGGGGCTGCATTATTTCAGCCCAGCCGATAAGATGCCACTGGTTGAGGTTATCCCACATGACACCACCTCTGATGAGGCAGTAGCAACCGCGGTTAGCTTAGCGAAGAAGCAAGGTAAAACCCCCATAGTGGTTAAAGACCAGGCGGGTTTCTACGTGAACCGAATCTTGGCGCCTTACATGAATGAAGCCGCCAACGTTCTTTTGGCTAATGAGCCGATTGAAGCCCTAGATAAAGCATTGCTTAACTTTGGCTTTCCTGTTGGGCCTATTACGCTTCTCGACGAGGTTGGGGTTGATATCGGCGCAAAAATTATGCCTATTTTGGTTGCAGAATTGGGCGAGCGATTCCAAGGGCCGGATGTCTTTGACAAGCTGTTGAATGATGGCCGAAAAGGCAGAAAATCGGGCAAAGGCTTTTATACCTATAAAGGTAAGAAAAAGTCAGTCGATAGCTCAGTTTATAGTGTGCTCGGGCTGAAACCGGAAGCGAAGTCGTCAGAAAAAGAGATGGCGTTGCGTTGCGTATTACCGATGTTGAATGAGGCGGTTCGTTGTTTAGATGAAGGCATCATTCAAAGCCCAAGAGATGGCGATATTGGCGCAATCTTCGGGATTGGTTTCCCGCCGTTCCTTGGGGGACCGTTCCACTATATGGATACGCTCGGTATCACTAAGGTGGTTGAGATGATGAACGAACACGCGCAAAAACATGGTGATCGATTTGCACCGTGTGACGGCTTGCTAACTCGAGCGGGTCTAAACGAGACGTTCTACTAACGCTTGTCATCGTTTACCGTGTTAGATGAAATGGAAAGCCATCCCTAGGGATGGCTTTTATTGTTTGTGGTTAATAGACCACGCTAACCTAAATCCGTGTCTTTTGGTCGTAGCTGAAATTCATCGATGGAACCAATCTCGAGCCCGACGTTTAAGCGAGGTGCGTCGAGGTGTGCTTTTCCTAAGCTATGCATGATCAAACGATTGGCAGTACGTGGCTTAAGCTCGTTAACCACAAAGCGAATCATATCGGCTCGAGTCAGGTTTTTGAGCTGCTCTAACACTTTTTCGCGCTGATCAAAATTTGTGTCCTTGTTACCAATAGCCACCCATAAGCGCTGTGCTCGTCCTCTTAGCGTCGTGTCGGGCGTCGATATTTGATTCCATAAGCCTTTTTTACTGCTATGCCATTGGTAATCATCGAGCTCAAACAGCACCATATAAAACGCATTTAAGAATTCGTCAATCGAACGAATGAGTTCACCTGGCGCGGCTTTGGGAGATTGTACATAGAGTACAATCCCGGGATGGCGATTAAGAGGCATGTTGCCGGTACCGACCATATACCCTAACTGCTGCTTAGTGCGAATCTCATGAAAGAAAGTCGCGGACATTAAGTGGTTGGCAAGCGTGTACAGTGCAATGCTACGTGGCGAAATATCATCACATTGATAATAAACTACGATAGCGGAGTCTTCTTGGTCACAGAACATCTCTCGTTGGAAGCTGCCGTTTTTGCCCAACATGACGAGTGGTCTCAGGCTCTCTTCATATTGCTGGTCAGCAAGGCGAAGTGCATCTTTTAACGTGGTCGCAATATTGATAGCGCCTTGACGCTGCCAATCACCATAGACAAACATGTCGATGTGGAGTTCTGACAAGATCGACTGAACAAATGATGGCAGTTCGTCTACATCGATGGTTTCAAGTGCCTCGATCAACACAGGGTAGGGTGGATTGTTAGGTTGTAAAATACCGCTCATTTGATTGAACAACTGAGAGATGGGGCGGTCTTTAGAGGCATTTTTCCAGCTGCGTAATAGCTGCGCCTTGATACTTTCGTAACGGGCCTGATTAAACTCGCGAGTCGCAAAGCGCTGCAGGATCATATTGAGCAGCTGTGGTTGTTTCTTGCTAAAGCCAGAAATAGACAGAGTGACCCCGCCTTGGTGCGCGTACATATCATAGTTCAGGCCAGCAACCTCAGCCTCATAGGTTTCTTCTGAGAGTGAATCAAGGAACATTTCAACACAAAGGCGAGTTTTAACGATATTTCGTGGTGTGCTTACTGAGTGTGGGCTATCAATGGCAATAAAAACCACACCCTTTGGCACGTTAAATTCGCTGTCTTGAAGGTGCCATAGACGAAAGCCATCAAGCTCTTCCAATAATACCGGGTATTCACCGCTGGATTCGGCTGGGTAGCTGCTCAAATCATAAATGATGAACGGGTTTTCTTCAGGCAATGAGAAAGGCAGATCCTGTGGGAGTGTGGACTCTGCTTCAACAAATAATGCACGCTGCTCATCGGAGAAGCGCTCGACGGAATAGGGGGTAAAATACCACTCGGCTTCTTTATCAAAGTGTTGCTCTTTCGCGACAAGCGTTACCTTGAGATTGTTTGTCGTCAGTTGTTCGCCAAAATGACGAATGAGCGTTTCGTCGTACGCTGCCATCTTGTAGTCGCCGTACATGATGTCTTCAACCTGATAATTCTGCATGTTCATGACGAGGTGGCTGACCACATCCAGAGGACGCGCTGGCTCTTGAAATTGAAATGCCGACTCTAATACTGCGCGTTTTTCAAGATAACGCCACTCTTGCATCCCATCCGTCTTGATTAGCGAAATATACTGGAATACCGATTGTATGATGTCGTCGGTGTGGTTGAGCCCTTCTTGAGTCAGCGTCATACCGACAGAAAACTCCCGAAAGTTACTGCCTGATGCGCCGCCACCTGCGGATAGTGACGTGATCCAGCCTTTGTTTTTCAAAAACAACATTAAGCTGCCGCTGCCTTCATGTCCCAATAAATTGGCAAAATAGGACAAGGGTTTGCTGTGGTAGTATTGGTTGGTCTCTGGCATCGGAAATGCCAGGGTCAATCGACGAATTTCTTTGATGGGTTCCACTCGAACCACGACACCGGTATTTTCTGGCGTCATGTAGGGGGTTTCAACCCGTTTTCCTGCGCGTTGTTGATTAGTGACGGACCTGAATTTATCTTCAACCCATTGCTGGAGTTCATCTAGGTCATGCGGACCGATGAGTGCAAGAGTCATGAGATCCGCCGAGTACTCTTGTTGGTGGAAGTGTAAGATCTCATCTCGGATTGACTTGCCGTTTCGGTCGCTTAGCGTATCGAGATTGCCGACAGAGAACTTGGCGAAAGGGTGCGCCTGGTTGACGGTTTCTTTTTGTACTTGATATAAACGTCGGCCGTCATCGTGAAGTTTGAGTTTGTATTCTGAATCGACGGCTTGTCGTTCTTTATCTAGCGCTTCTTCGTTAAATAACGGCGCAGAAAAGAACTGGCTAAAGCGGTCAAGCCCTCGTTCAAAAGCGTTGGGGTAAATGTCGAAGAAGAAACAAGAATGCTCGGTGCCTGTCCAAGCATTATTGGAACCACCGTGTTGGCTAACAAAGGATTGAAATTCTCCCACTTTAGGGTATTTTTCAGTCCCGAGGAACAGCATATGCTCTAGATAATGGGCGAGACCTTCTCGATCGTCGGGGTCATCGAAGTGACCGACGTTCACGGCGAGCGCCACCGCCGATTTTTGAGCTTGTTGATCGTTAATCAGCAAGACCCGCATCGCGTTATCGAGGGTAAGGGTACGATAGGAACGGTTATCGTTAGGACTTAGATGCACTTATCTTCTCCAGATTAAGCGAAAGCTTGGACGGGCATACCAAGCATCTGGTAAAAAACGCGTCGTCTCATGGGTAACTCTAGTGTTCTCATAAATGCTACTAACAGTTGTTGCCAAATATTCATTAAACTCACTGAGTAGAATAATTATGACGGTTAATAAGAGACACGCAAAAATAAAGTTACAATTTTTCTTAGTTTACTCATTAAATTGTTAAGAAAGTCGACGCCTTTAGCAAGTCAATTGATATAATTAATTTTTTATTCTTGAGTAATGGTCATATAGAGTCCTTTAAACATACTTTGGGCTCGCCGATTTGAACAGGTAAAGGTATGAAAGTTTTTATAATGCGTCACGGAGAAGCGGTTCATTATGCCGCTTCGGATGAAGAGAGAGCCCTAACTCCACATGGCGAAGCGTGTTCTCTTGAGGTTGCACGTGCATGTAAACAGAAAGGATTTTCATCGTTTGATATGGTTTTGGTGAGCCCTTACTTAAGAGCGCAGCAGACATGGGATATCATCAGTGCTGAGTTTAACGGCAAAGACGTTGCCGTATGTGATGACATTACGCCCTATGGTCAGGCGGAAGATGTAGCGGAGTTTATCAACGCATTGACGAAAGTAGAGTCGTTAGATTCCATCTTATTGGTATCACATCTGCCATTGGTCGGTTATTTGACGGCAGAATTGGTGGGCGGCATCAACGCGCCTATGTTCCCTACATCGGGTTTGGTGTGTGTGGACTACGATGTTGACAAAAGACAGGGCGAATTACTCTGGCATCTTCACCCTTAGTCTGCCAATTCTGACAAAACACGTTTGACCATCTGATGATTCAGATGGCCTAGCTTCAACATGCTACTTATTGAGCGTATTACTTATTTGAATGTCATGCTATTTGGTATGAATGATTTAGATTTGGGTCGCTTCAGCGCATTATTTCTCAGGAATCGAGAGTAAAATCAACAATGCACCGTCGCCACCAAACTCGAGAGGGGCTTGGTGAAATGCCATCACATCGGGATGTTGTGCTAGCCAAAGAGGCGCTTTCTTCTTGAGTATGTGTTTGCCGATACCGTGCATCACACAGGCACAATGAATGCTTTCTTTTACACAGTGAGCAATCATTGCCCCCAACTCACGCTTGGCTTCTTGTTGAGTCATGCCGTGCATATCTAAAAATACGTCTGGGACATACACACCACGACGCAGTCTTTTAACCTCGTAAGTGGATACATCGTCACGCGCGTAACGGGTCGGGCCGTCTTCGCTCAAGTGAGGCACAAATTCATCAGAAAAATAGAACTCGGCATCAGAGGCCTCTCGATGCGTTCTTTTTGCTTCTTTCTGTTTCTTATTTCGGTTTGGTTGCTGGACTATGGTATCCTGTCGCAACTTTTTTACGCCCTGTACTTCACCCCTAAAAAGGGCGAAATCGTCATCCGCGTCGGTGTCATTTTGGCTCATTTTTTAGAAAAACTCAGTGAACGTCGTTATTGGGTAGTATTGTAGCGCTTTTTGGAGGCAATTTTGGATAAGATTTTTGTGGAAGAGGCCGTTTCCGAGCTTCACTCACTTCAAGACTTGATACGCTGGACTGTTAGCCGCTTTAATGCCGCGGGTCTTTTCTACGGACACGGTACAGACAATGCTTGGGATGAAGCCGTTCAGCTTATCTTGCCGACATTATATCTGCCGATTGATGTACCACCGCATGTATTGAACTCTCGCCTAACGAGCAGTGAGCGCTTGCGAGTCGTTGAACGAGTCATTCGACGCATCAACGACAGAACGCCAACCGCTTACCTCACGAATAAAGCGTGGTTCTGTGGATTGGAGTTCTTTGTTGATGAGCGCGTTCTTGTGCCACGTTCACCAATTGGCGAGTTGATTGAAGCGCAGTTCCAACCTTGGCTAACAGAAGAACCGACACGTATCATGGATATGTGTACAGGAAGCGCTTGTATTGCCATTGCTTGCGCGCATGCGTTTCCGAACGCCGAAGTGGATGCTATCGATATCTCGGCAGATGCGCTGGAAGTGGCAGAGCAAAATGTTCAAGACCACGGCCTAGAGCAGCAAGTTTTCCCTATTCGTTCCGATCTATTCCGCGACCTGCCGAAAGACAAGTACAATTTCATTGTCACTAATCCGCCGTATGTGGATGAAGAAGATATGAACTCATTGCCAGAAGAGTTTACGCATGAGCCAGAACTTGGCTTGGCTGCTGGGAGTGATGGTCTTAAGTTGGTGAGACGCATTTTGTGTAATGCACCGGATTATTTGACTGATGATGGCTTCCTTATCTGTGAAGTGGGTAACTCCATGGTACACATGATGGAACAATATCCGCATATTCCATTCACTTGGATTGAGTTTGCGAATGGCGGCCACGGCGTGTTCATGCTAAGTCGTGAACAGTTGCTAGCGTGCGCGGATGATTTCGCCATTTATAAAGACTAGCATGCCTTTGTTCGTGGCATAGCGCTCACGAATTACCGTCATGATTTCAACGAAAACGCCGCAATGATTATTGCGGCGTTTTTTTGTTTGGGGCTTTACAACGTCAGGCTTTGTCGTCACTATGAAATCACGAAGAACAGACAGGCAGAAGAACAAGCTATTGTATTGAGGCGGGCTTGTTCTAGAAAACAGAGGAAGTAATGGCAGGAAATAGTATCGGACAACACTTTCGAGTGACAACATTCGGAGAGAGCCATGGTATCGCGCTAGGTTGTATCGTTGATGGATGCCCTCCAGGATTGGAAATTTCAGAGGCAGACCTCCAGGTTGACCTCGATCGCCGTCGTCCTGGCACATCACGTTATACCACTCAACGACGTGAAGCGGATGAAGTCAAGATCCTGTCTGGTGTCTTTGAAGGTCAAACAACAGGTACGTCAATCGGGTTACTGATTGAAAATACCGACCAACGCTCTAAAGATTATTCAGAAATTAAAGACAAATTCCGCCCTGGTCACGCTGATTACACATATCATCAGAAATACGGCGTGCGTGACTACCGAGGTGGTGGTCGCTCTTCAGCGCGTGAAACTGCGATGCGTGTCGCCGCGGGTGCGATTGCAAAACAGTACCTGAAAAAAGAATTTGGTGTTGAGGTTCGCGCTTATTTGTCACAAATGGGTGATATCAGCATCGATAAGGTGGATTGGAACGAGATTGGAAACAATGCGTTCTTTTGTCCTGATGCCGATAAGGTTGATGACTTTGACCAGCTGATTCGCGCGCTTCTAAAGCAGGGCGATTCGATTGGTGCCAAGTTGCAGGTCGTCGCAACGAATATCCCAGTTGGTCTTGGAGAGCCTATCTTTGACAGGCTTGATGCTGACATTGCTCACGCACTGATGAGCATTAATGCGGTGAAAGGCGTAGAGATTGGCGACGGTTTCGATGTGGTTGGGCAAAAAGGCAGTGAGCATCGCGACCCTTTAACCCCAGAAGGCTTTAGCAGCAACCATGCTGGTGGCATTCTAGGTGGTATTTCTACTGGGCAAGATATTGTTGCCAGTATTGCCTTGAAGCCAACATCGAGCATCACCGTTCCGGGTGATACGATTACCCGAAGCGGCGAAGCGACCCAGCTTATTACTAAAGGTCGTCACGATCCTTGTGTGGGTATTCGTGCGGTACCCATTGCAGAAGCAATGCTTGCGATTGTACTGATGGATCATCTATTGCGCCATCGTGGCCAAAACCACGGCGTGACAACAGAGACGCCAAAAATCTAATCGCCTAGTGTGGAAGCACAACGGATGCAACAAATATGAAAATAACGCCCTTCGGGGCGTTTTTTTGTATTGGTTCACGAAACATCGCATAAATAACGGAAATGCGTCATGGTCACTATAAAAATGACGGCGACATGAAATTAGTCACATAAATAATATGGTTATAGGGTCAGACTATCTACTCCGGTGACAAGGAGGTGCTTCTTGAGTAGAGGAATCCAAAAAATGACATGGAAGACGAGAAGGCGGGAAACCGCCGACTCGACGTGTACACGTGTTTTCTATCATTTAAGGAGCCTGTTATGTCCCATTATGAAATCAGAAATATTGCCTTTATTGGCCAAACCGGTACCGGTAAAACCAGCTTAATCGAACGCTTGCTTTTCGAATCGCACTCCAGCTCACACTTGGGGCACGTTGAAGATGGCGACACAATCACCGATTTTGATGACCAGTCTATTCATTATCAACACAGTGTTGAAGCTACCCCTATTTCTCTAACGTGGAATAAGCACCGTATCAACCTCATCGACACTCCGGGGCAAACGGAACTGATGGGCAGAACGCTCAGTATTTTCCCTGCGGTCGAAGCGACGGCGCTGGTCCTTGATGCGAGCACGCCTATCAATCAAGTGTCCGAACAGCTTTTTACTTTTGCTAACCAACAGCATAAGTGTCAGATGATCATCATTAATAAAATTGACGCGCATCCAGAACGGCTGATGACCTACCTTGATGAAATAGAGCAACGTTTTGGTCCACAGTGTTTACCCATCAATCTTCCATCGGATAAACCCGCAGAAGTTGTTGATTGCTATTTTGAACCCAACATTGAGCAAACAACGCTATTTAGTAGTGTTGATGAGTCATATGAGCTACTGGTGGACCAAGTTGTCGAGATGGACGAATCCTTGATGGAGGTGTATTTAGAGCAAGGCTCAGAGCTATCAGCAGAGCAACTTCATGATCCGTTTGAAGAGGCCTTACGAACTGGGCATGTTATACCGATCTGTTTTGTGTCGTCAGATACGGGAGCCGGCTGTGATTTATTGCTGCGTACATTAGCTGAAATTATGCCAATGCCTGATGAAGGGAATCCGCCATTACTAGAAAAGCATGGCCAATCAGTGGCAATCAATTGTGATAAGCGTGATCATACTGTCGCGCATGTTTATAAAGTCAGCGTCGACCCTTACCTTGGCAAAATTGCTTATATTCGAGTCTTCCAAGGAGAGATTACCGCCGGCAGTCAACTCTATGTGGGAGAGAATAGTAAGTCTTTTAAGGTGGGACATTTATACTCATTGCAAGGGAAAAAACGTCAAGAGATTGCGTCTTGTAAAGCTGGTGGACTATGCGTGATGGTGAAAGTGGATGAGTTGGCTTTCGATTCGTTGATTCATGACTCCCATGACGAAGACGGCGTGGAATTTCGCACCCTGTTGTTTCCTGAGTCCATGTACAGTTTAGCTCTGACGCCAACGAAGCGTGGGGATGAACAGAAACTTTCCGATGTGCTGACGAAAATTTTGGCTGAGGATCCTTCTCTTAAGTTGGAACATCGTGCCGCAACAAATGAAACGGTGTTGAGTGGCCAGGGTGAGTTTCACCTCACCATTGCACTAGAAAAAATGGAGAAGGTCTACAAGCTCAACGTCGATACTCATCAACCCAGTGTCGAGTATTTTGAGACCATTACTCGCCCAGCAGACGCGCGATACCGGCATAAAAAGCAAAGTGGTGGCGCTGGACAGTTTGGCGAGGTGTCGTTATCGGTTACGCCTTTAGAACGTGGTAAAGGGTTTTCCTTCATTAATAAGGTGGTCGGGGCTTCCATTCCAACCTCATTGATACCGGCAGTTGAAAAAGGTATTCGCCAGGCACTGGAAGAAGGGGCGATTTCGGGGAACCCTATCCGAGACATAGAAGTGACGCTTCATGAAGGTAAATATCACTCTGTTGATTCCAAAGAAATTGCGTTTGTGATTGCCGGTAAAAAAGCATTTTTAGACGCAGTCAGGTCAGCGGGTCCTATTGTATTGGAGCCGATAGTTGACCTTGCGTTGGACATTCCCATGTCTTGTGTTGGTGACGTGACCGGCGATTTGTCGGGCAATAGGGGGTTGATTGTAGGCACTGAGCAGACGGGGTACACCACCACGCGGTTGCAAGCAAAGTCGCCGGTTAATGAACTGCAAGATTATTCTCGTCGCTTGAAAGCGTTAACCGGAGGTGAGGGGCGTTTTAGTATGACGCTGAGTCACTATGAGCCTGCGCCAGCCTCGATTCAAAATCGCGTATGTGCAGAGAGTGACTAACTCAAGTAAAGGTCTCGTTGTGTTTTGACGAGACCTTTATTCGTTTTAAGTCCCAGGCACCAATGAGTCACGTCTAATGGATTGCTTCTTCGGTATCTAACTTGAAACTAGGAAGTCGCCATTTAAAGCGCACGGCTGCCATGCGCAATGTATAACCTACGACAATGGTGATTATTGTTGTTGGCAGTGTATTAAAACCAAGCTCTAGTAGCCCCAAATAGAGACACGCTGCGACAACGGAAACTAAGGCGTATAGCTCTTGATGAAGAACTAACGGGGTTTGTCGGCAGATAAGATCACGTAGTAATCCTCCAAATACACCCGTGACTAACCCTGAAACGATACAAATGAAAGGGTGCAATTCCATACTCAGGCCCACGTTAGTACCGATAATCGTGAAAACAACTAATCCCAGAGCATCGAGTCGAATAAAGACGCCTTTCAGTCTAATTATCCATTTGGCAAGTCCGGTGGTTAGAACGCCTGCAATACAGGTGATGACCAAGAACTCTGGGTTTTTTACCCAACCTAGTGGGTAGTGACCCAGTAGAATATCTCTTACCGTCCCTCCGCCAATAGCGGTCGCACTGGCAACAAGCATGACACCAAACCAGTCCATGTTACGTCGGCCCGCAGAGAGCGCTCCTGTCATCGCTTCGGCCGTAATACCAATAATGTACAAAACACTGAGTAACATGATATGAATCTCAAAAGAAAAAGATGCGCTAGTGTAGGGGGGATAAGTGTTGTTGACGAATGAAATTAACTACAACGGAAACGTTTTACCGATAAATAAAACTAATGAATAAAAGAGAAATAAGCGAGAAAGAACAAAAGACAGATAGAGACTTTACCTTGTTGCCAATTCCATAGACAATATGACCCTAATATTTGCAGTATAAAATGACCATGCAGCACCAATATCAAGACTTAATTACGATTTTTAACCAGACTTTCAGCGAGTATAATACCGTTCTAGAGTTGGGTGGCGATGAGCCGATCTATCTGCCAGCCGATAAAACCTACGAATACCATCGTATTATATTTGCCCGCGGTTTTTATGCTTCGGCGCTACATGAGATCGCACACTGGTGTGTGGCTGGGCCGCAAAGGCGATTACTGGAAGATTTCGGTTATTGGTATGAACCCGATGGTCGTACTGAACAAGTCCAATCTGAATTTGAAAAAGTTGAGATTCGTCCACAAGCCTATGAATGGATTTTAGCAACCAGTGCTGGTTTTCCGTTTTCAGTAAGCTGCGATAACTTAAATGGTGATGTCGAACCTGATCGGTTGGTGTTCATGCAAAAAGTGAAAGATGAATTAGATAAGATATTGCAAGAAGGGCTGCCAGTTCGAGTGGCACAGCTTTCGCTTGCGCTCAGGCAGCACTACGGTACCCCAGAATTAACCAGTGAACAGTTTATTGTTCGTTGAACGACACAATTAGGACAACGTTTTATATGATTATTGAATACGAAGAACAGCTTATCGAAATTATTGACGCACGAATCCAAGAAGCGTCAGACGACGAGTTGTTTGCTGGGGGCTACCTACGCGGGCACATTTCGCTATCTACGGCTTCTTGTGAGGAAGAAGAGATCGACGACATTGCAATATTGAAGACTCGCATCCAAGTAAGCTTAGATGAAGCAAAATCAGAATTAAGCCCGTCAGATCGAACCATCGTTAATGCGCTCTGGGCTGAACTGCAAGCGCTGGTTTAACCTTGTTCGAAAATATTGAATGACTTAGTGAGATTTTCTTGCTTGTTGATTCTTGGTAATGGATTAATCTATTACCATATCGAAGCAAACAACAATAAGCATAAGGAATCATCATGAAAGTTATCGCATTTGGCGCAAGCACTAGTGGCACATCCATTAATAAATTACTTGCGACGTACGCTGCAAACCAAATTGAAGGTGCTGATGTTGAAGTGCTTGATATCAATCAGTATGAAGTTCCTCTTTTTAGCGAAGACAAAGAGAAAGAGATCGGGCAAGCTGATGGCGCTAAACAGTTTCTAGACGCGATTGCTCAGGCAGACGCTCTAGTGATTTCATATGCAGAACACAATGGCCATTTTCCTGCAGCTTATAAAAATTTGTTTGATTGGGCGACACGTATCGAACGTGAAGTCTTTGCTGGAAAGCCTGCCGTGTATCTGTCTACTTCTCCTGGACCTGGCGGAGCGGCAAACGCTTTGGCGGCAGCCGTGAATTCTGCACCATACTTTGGTGGCAATGTTAAAGCGAGTGTCTCTGTACCCAGTTTTTATGACAACTTTGATGTTGAGAATGGCGACGTTGTTAATGCTGAAATCAAACAACAATTGCAGCAAGCTGTTGCCACGTTAGTTGAGTAGCAACAGAACAAGAGATGTCAAAGAGTCTCTTGTTGTAGCAATTGAGTAGTGATAAACACAAAAA
Source organism: Vibrio sp. 10N.286.49.B1 (assembly GCF_002873335.1). Taxonomy (GTDB): domain Bacteria; phylum Pseudomonadota; class Gammaproteobacteria; order Enterobacterales; family Vibrionaceae; genus Vibrio. The sequence continues at coordinate 72,325 of NZ_MCUW01000001.1, forward strand.
GCCACCTCGGGGAGAGGTGGCTTTTTGTGTTATATATTCACCGTTCTATTCTTTATTAACAGCTAGCGACTGGCTCGATCCCTCTCACCTAGTCATTCGCATATTTTTAAAAGCGTACTGAAATTATCATGCTTTATGGCCAGTGATGGAGACCATGGTTTTATTGGTTCGTAATTGCTTGAGAGCACTTTTCGCTAACTTAATGGGTTCAGGCGAGATGACCGCGATGATAACAAGAAGTATCAAGTTGTCGGCCATGGCACCAATCGAACTTTGCCCTATTGAAATACTTGAAATCGCTTGGATGTTGATGACTGCAATATAGATAAACATCACGCCAATGAGTAAGAAAGCATTCACTTTAGCGTTAAGTGTTTCTGCTGTTAAGAGAGAGCTTTGTCCGTTGACTTTACGATTAGCGCGAGCATAAAGGAACCATAAAACGCAGTAAAAAAGGCCAATACCAAGGAAGTACATAGCAAATAGGTCAGCGTTAGGAAGGGATACTGTCGCCCCACCATAGAGAAGAACAAGTGTTTCTGCAGCGCCGACTAAGGCAAGCAGCAACACAAGGACTAAAAGGCTTGCGCGAAATAATACATAGTAATTCTCAGGGTTACTTTCACCTTCGGGCACTTTTGCGTAATGCTTCGCAACCACGCGAGAGACCATAATTGCCCCAAGTGTGCAGGTAGCAGATAGCGTTGAGAATAACGCATCGACGAAGACTAAGTTTGAGTCTACGTAATTTGGACCCATCATAACGTAACCAGCAATTGCCATTATACAGAACATGACAAAGCCAGCGACCATAGCTTGATTTTCTACTTGTGTGACTTTCATAACCAATTCCTTGTCTCTAAGATATATTTTTATCAGCTATTCCATGATGTGCTGAATGGACTTTTTGCCATAGTCCCCCTTTGGGTTACAGGTTTGTTAAATTTGTTTCGTTTGTGTTTGTAATGATGGTTTTTATTGTTTCTTGTCTCGCGATCAATAGATAGCGCCATTTGCTTGATCTCAGATGGTGTTTAAGAGCAACGGTGATGGCGTTTTGAGGAGCGGGGCGGAACCCGATATTGTATCGAGTTGAGTGGGTCAACGAAGTAGGTATATTTTATAAAATTTGAGTTAAAACTGTGATGAATGCTATCAAAAATCGTTATTGTTCTTTTTAATGTTAATTATATTTGCCACTATGTAAAAAATATTTACTTGCATTCACTCTTGATCCGAAGAACTAATAGGTTGGCTGTCGCTCTTTGATTGAAGCGAATAGGTTGGAGGGGGAAGCGTTGAGGTAAGCCACTATTCGTGGTAAATCCTTATTGATAGAACGGCAATGACGATAAGGAGTGTCTATGTCCTTACCTATAGAAGGTTGGCAAGTGTTTAGTGACAAGTACCCACGTGTGGTCACGGCCATTGGGGATGCTGACTTTCTGTCAGAGTTATCGAAGCTTGTGACCCAAATTATTGGTTATGAAAGCCTAGTGGTGATGGGATTTAACCAAGGCCAGCCACCCGTCATGATATATAACGATTCAGATTACTTCGGGGATGAGGTAAAAAACAAAGAGTTGCTTAATGCGTTGGTTCTTGATCCCTTTTATCAGCTGATAAGGGCTGGCATTAAAGATGGCATTTACAAGCTTGACGACATTGCACCCGATGAATTTTATACCAGTGATTACTACCAACAAGTGTATAAGCAAACCGGGCTCAAGAAAGAGGTTGGGGTGTTGATACAGTGTTCCGCAGAATTTAATGTCGTGCTGTCACTCGGTCTTCGTGAGCAAGATGCGGTGTCTTGCGATGAAAAATCTCGTCTCGGTATTTATTTTGAACTCATTCAGGCCGCCGTGAGTAAGCATTTTAAAATTAGCAAGAGTGAAGAGCGAACCATTGGCCATCAACTCAACGATATTTTTAGTAATTTCGGTAAGGACTTTTTGAGTGAACGAGAATGTCAGGTCACGCAACTTGTGCTGCAAGGCTATTCGACGAAGGCGATCGCTCCTTTATTGGAGGTCAGTACGGAAACGGTTAAAGTGTATCGAAAGCGAATACATAATAAGTTAAAGATATCGTCACAATCCGAGCTGTTCTCCCTTTTTCTGGAGGCGGCTTCGTCAGTGCCATCTGACAGTAACATTGATCCTTTGACGGTATATTTTGGTGGGAAACATGTTCACTAACCACTCAGTATGTCCCCTGAATGGGTTATGGAAGTAAATGTTAAAAATATTTAACATTTATTTGTGTTGATGATGCGCAAAGTAGCAACGCTTTCTCGTCATATAATACATCTCCTTATCTGAGATTGCGCTAGAGCCGCGCAAACCTCCAGTTACCCCAGTCTTTTTGGTAGTCAAAGGCTGGGTTTTTTTTGCTTTTCTTGTTTGTTAAATGCAAGTGGTGTAAAAAATAATGCCCAAAAATGACGTGATATTGAATTCTAGAAGGTCGTTACTGATTTAGTGGCTCATTAATCTGCGTGATAATCTCTATTCTCAGCGTACCAAATAAACGGTGTAGTCCGAAAAATTTGTGACCTTTATCGAGTAAAAAAAAAGACTTTATATTTGATGTGATAAATATCACATTTAGGTTTATTTTGACACTTGAACATTCTGTACAAAGGGTAGAATGAGGGTTAATTGTTAAATAAGTGTAGATATATATGGTGTATTGTTCTAAAAAACTTGTTCTTTTAAGAGTTTTGAATAATCACTTTTGTCTATCTGGCACTTTGTAGCGATAAGTTTTAAAGAATTAGCGATATTTCAGGGTAATCTGCTGGTTATTCGAGCAAACAGGCTTGTTATGCCATTTCTGTTACAAATTAATGGCAAATTACTTTGAAGGTTGGTAATGTGAACCGCAATCTTTGTATGGATTTAGATTTTTGTGCTCATTGTTGAAGCTAAATTAATCTAAAATGCTGTCCGTTCTAGCAAATATACGAAGACGTCATGGATGCAATAAAAATTACTTGGAGTTAGATGCATGTATAAGAACAAAATCACTCAAGCCCTTCTTCTAGGCGCGAGTATGGCAGTGGCTGCCACCTCTTTTTCGTCGCTTGCCGCAGACGTTCCTGCTGGCACAAAACTAGCAGATAAACAAGAGCTTGTACGTGGTAATGGTACAGAAGTAGCAACACTTGATCCGCACAAATCTCAAGGCGTTCCAGAATCACATGTTATTCGTGATCTTCTAGAAGGCTTGGTCAACCAAGATGCAAACGGCAAAACTATCCCCGGTGTTGCTAAGTCTTGGGAAACGGAAGACAACAAAACGTTTATATTCCATCTTCGTGATGACGCGAAGTGGTCTAACGGCGACCCTGTAACAGCCAATGACTTTGTATTCAGCTTCCAACGTGCAGTTGACCCTAAAACGGCTTCTCCGTACGCTTGGTATATGGAATACACCAAGATGGCGAATGCAAAAGACATCGTTGCTGGTAAGAAAGACAAGAGTGAGTTAGGTGTTAAGGCACTGGATGACCATACATTACAAGTGTCTTTGGATACTGCGGTTCCTTATTTTGTAATGATGATGGGTCACACAACGGTTAAGCCTGTTCACCAAGCAACGGTCGAAAAATTTGGTGACCAATGGACGAAGCCAGAAAACTTCGTAGGTAACGGCGCATTTGTACCAAACAAATGGGTAGTAAACGAGCGTCTAGAGCTTGTTAAGAGCGATACATACTGGGATAAAGATAAGACAGTATTGACCAAGGTAACGTTCCTACCAATTGAAAACCAAGTAGCGGAAATGAACCGTTTCTTGTCTGGTGAATTAGATTTCACTTATGAAGTACCGAATGAGCACTTCCGCCGCCTACAAAAAGAATACCCACAAGACGTTGCTATCAAGGGTAACCTTTGTACTTATTACTACCAATTTAATGCACAAAAAGCACCGTTCGACGACGTTCGCGTTCGTAAAGCGATGTCTTATGCAATGGACCGCGATATCATCTCTAAAGCGATCCTTGGCCAAGGCCAAAAACCTGCTTATTTCTTAACGCCTGAAATCACTGCGGGATTTGATCCGGTGACTCCAGCTTACGGTCAGTTGACGCAAAAAGAGCGTGTTGCAGAAGCAAAACGTCTCCTTGAAGAAGCCGGCTACTCGAAGAGTAACCCTCTAGAATTTGATCTTTTGTACAACACGTCTGAAAACCACAAGAAGATTGCGGTAGCCATTGCTTCAATGTGGAAAAAAGAACTGGGTATCAATGCAAAACTTGAGAACCAAGAGTGGAAATCGTACCTAGACAGTAAAGATACAGGTAACTTTGACGTTGCACGTGCTGGCTGGTGTGGTGACTACAATGAAGCTTCTTCATTCTTAACTCTAATGGTGAGCGCTAACACAACAGCGGGTCAGCACTACAAGAGTGCAGAGTACGATGCGGTGATCGAAAAAGCACTGGCTTCTACTTCTGAAGAAGAGCGTACTAAGCTTTATATCGACGCTGAAAAACTACTCGCGAAAGACATGCCTATTGCACCAATTTATCAGTACGTGACGACTCGTCTCGTGTCACCTGAGCTTGGTGGTTACCCTGAAGGTAACGCTGAAGATAAGATCTATTCTAAAGATCTCTACATCAAAGCTAAATAAAACCCTATAAAAAATATAACGATATAAGACACTGTGTGTGCGAAAGCACACGCAGGGTCTCTTCTATTTTAAATTGTCACAGACTGGATGAGTGAGTTTATGCTTAAATTCATTATGAAACGGATATTCGAAGCAATCCCAACCTTGTTGGTGCTTATTACCGTATCTTTCTTCCTGATGCGTTTTGCACCAGGTAACCCTTTTTCAAGTGAGCGTCCCCTTCCACCGGAAGTGATGGCGAACATTGAAGCAAAATATGGTCTTGATAAGCCTGTGTTTGAGCAGTACACCACGTACTTGACGAACATTCTACAAGGTGACTTTGGTCCTTCCTTCAAATATCAAGATTACACCGTAAATGAGCTGATTGCCGTGGCACTGCCTGTGTCTGCAAAAGTTGGTTTTATTGCCTTTATATTCACCGTGATCATGGGGGTAAGCGTCGGCACTATTGCCGCCTTGAAGCATAATACCTGGATCGACTACACCATAATGTCGACCGCCATGCTCGGGGTGGTGATGCCATCCTTCGTGTTGGCACCCGCATTGATCTACCTGTTTTCACTCCATTGGAATATCTTTCCAGCAGGCGGCTGGCACGATGGCGGCATGAAGTACATCGTGTTACCTGTGATGGCAATGTCGCTGCTTTACGTGGCAACGTTTGCCCGTATCACTCGTGGCAGCATGATTGAAACACTGAACAGTAACTTTATCCGTACTGCTCGCGCGAAAGGGTTGAGCTACCGTTACATCGTTCTCAAGCATGCTTTAAAACCTGCATTGCTCCCGGTTGTTTCTTACATGGGACCTGCGTTTGTTGGCATCATCACCGGTTCGGTGGTGGTTGAAACGATCTTTGGCTTACCCGGTATTGGCAAACTCTTTGTGAATGCCGCATTTAACCGCGATTACTCGTTAGTAATGGGAGTCACCATCTTGATTGGTTTCCTATTCATTCTTTTCAACGCTATCGTTGATATTTTACTGGCGATGATTGACCCGAAAATTCGTTACTAAGGGAGTGCGGTAATGATGTTAACGAAAAAAGAAAACTTGGAAGCGATTGAAAAATTTTCCGAGAATCTAGAAATTGAAGGCCGCAGTTTGTGGCAAGACGCTCGTATTCGTTTTATGCGCAATAAAGCGGCGATGGTCAGTCTATTTATTCTGACTTTAATGACGCTAGCGGTGATTTTCTTACCGATGTTTGCCCAGCACGCGTTTGATGATACCGATTGGTATGCGATGCACGCTGCGCCGAGCGCGGATCACTGGTTTGGTACCGACAGTTTGGGTCGCGACTTGTACACACGTACGCTAATCGGTGGCCGAATCTCACTGATGGTCGGTATCTTGGGTGCGTTCGTCGCGGTATTGATTGGTACCTTATACGGCGCAACGTCGGGATTCATCGGCGGTCGTGTCGATCGTATCATGATGCGTATCCTTGAGATCTTATACGCGGTGCCTTTCATGTTCCTTGTGATTGTACTAGTGACATTCTTTGGCCGAAATATTGTTCTAATCTTTGTGGCGATAGGCGCGATTGCGTGGCTGGATATGGCGCGTATTGTTCGTGGACAAACACTCAGTCTGCGTAATAAAGAGTTTATCGAAGCAGCGTATGTATCTGGTGTGAGTAACTGGAAAATTATCACAAGACACATTGTTCCAAACGTACTGGGTATTGTTGCGGTGTATTCCACGTTGCTAATCCCAAGCATGATTTTGACGGAATCTTTCCTTTCTTTCCTTGGCTTAGGTGTTCAGGAACCCATGACAAGTTGGGGCGCACTTCTTCAAGAAGGCTCTCAAACCATGGAAGTGGCGATTTGGCAGTTGATTTACCCTGCCATCTTTATGGTCGTGACCTTGTTCTGCTTCAACTATGTGGGCGATGGTCTTCGTGACGCGCTTGATCCAAAAGACAGATAAGAATTAGAGAAAGGAAACAATATGAGCTTATTAGATGTCAAAGATCTGCGAGTCGAATTTACCACGCAAGATGGTATCGTGACCGCAGTTAACGATTTAAATTTCTCACTAAACCAAGGCGAAACCTTAGGTATTGTGGGAGAGTCAGGGTCAGGTAAATCGCAAACGGTTTTTGCGATTATGGGTCTACTGGCTAAAAACGGTATTATTTCTGGCAGTGCAAAGTTTGAAGGCAACGAGATTCTAAACCTGCCGGAAAAGGCCTTGAACAAGGTGCGCGCTGAACAAATTGCCATGATTTTCCAAGACCCGATGACGTCGCTCAACCCTTATATGAAGGTGAGTGACCAGTTGATGGAAGTACTGATGCTTCACAAAGGCATGGGAAAATCAGAAGCATTTGAAGAATCGGTACGCATGCTTGAAGCAGTAAAAATCCCTGAGGCTCGCAAGCGTATTACCATGTACCCTCACGAGTTCTCCGGTGGTATGCGCCAACGTGTCATGATTGCTATGGCGTTGTTGTGTCGCCCTAAACTGCTTATCGCCGATGAACCAACCACCGCATTAGATGTGACCGTTCAAGCACAAATCATGGATTTGCTTAACGAGCTTAAAAGCGAATTTAATACCGCTATCATCATGATCACCCACGATCTGGGTGTTGTGGCCGGATCGTGTGACAAGGTATTGGTGATGTACGCCGGTCGTACCATGGAATATGGGACGGTAGACGAAATATTTTACCAGCCGACGCACCCGTATGCAGAAGGTCTTCTTAAAGCGATTCCACGTCTCGATAGCGTAGAAGCGGTGCTACCGACCATCCCGGGCAACCCACCCAACCTGTTGCGCTTGCCAACAGGCTGTCCTTACCAAGAGCGTTGCCATCGAGTGACCGATCGTTGCCGTAAAGAAGCACCGATACTGACGAGCTTTGGGCAAGATCGCCAACGCGCGTGTTTTTCTGATTGGGAGACTTGGGTACGATGAACGCTATTTCAAATAATAAATCTCTACTGCTTGATGTTAAAAACCTCAAGGTGCATTTCAGCATTGCGTCTAAATCTTCGTGGCCATGGTCAAAACCTGCCAACCTTAAGGCGGTTGATGGTATCGACGTTCACCTTTATGAAGGTGAAACCTTAGGGGTTGTTGGTGAGTCAGGCTGTGGAAAATCGACGTTTGCTCGCGCGATTATTGGCTTGGTTGAAGCAACGGAAGGCGAAGTCATGTGGTTAGGTCAAGACCTGACTAAGATGGAAGCGGTTCAGCGCCGTGAAACGCGCAAAGAGATTCAGATGATTTTCCAAGATCCCTTGGCATCATTGAATCCACGTATGAGCGTTGGTGATATCATCGCCGAGCCTCTACAAACATTTTATCCGCAACTATCTAAGCAAGAAGTGAAGGATCAAGTGAAGGAAATGATGACGAAAGTAGGCTTGCTGCCTAACGTGATCAACCGTTATCCTCACGAATTCTCTGGCGGTCAGTGTCAACGTATCGGGATTGCTCGAGCCTTGATTCTGAAACCAAAAATGATCATCTGTGATGAGCCTGTTTCCGCGCTTGATGTGTCGATTCAAGCACAAGTGGTTAACCTACTTAAAGAGCTACAAATGGAATTGGGCTTGAGCCTAGTGTTCATTGCGCATGACCTGTCGGTAGTGAAACATATCTCTGACCGTGTTCTAGTGATGTATTTAGGTAACGCTGTTGAACTCGGTGAAGCCGATGCTTTGTTTGCTGATCCTAAGCACCCTTATACGCGCGCGTTAATGTCTGCAGTACCGATCCCGGATCCAAGACTGGAGCGTTCTAAAACCATTCAAATGTTGGAAGGGGACTTGCCGTCGCCGATTAACCCACCATCTGGTTGTGTATTTAGGACTCGTTGTCCTCAAGCAACAGAACAGTGCGCTCAACAAAAGCCGACCATTCAAGGTTCAGATGTGCACGCTGTGTCTTGCCTTAACGTTTCTGTTTAGTCAGCCCAATAACGCAGTGGCGGCGTTATGTCGCTTCTTCGTTATGAATTTCAGCGTTATGAATATTCTGCATTATGAGCATTCGGCGTTATGAACAGCAAAGATAATAATTTCAGCCTGTGACAGGCCTAAGCGCGACATCAATTTGAGTCGCGCTTTTTTTGTTCCTTCAGTTTATTCGAACATCTTCTTTTACCTACCCCACTGAACCTTAGCGATCTCGTTTTCTATACTGGTTCCAAAGCAGAATAAAGAGAGTGTGGTAATGGGTAAATTAGTTGATGGCGTATGGCATGACGTTTGGTACGACACAAAAACCAGTGGCGGCAAGTTTGTCCGTGAAGATGCAGGGTTTCGCCATTGGGTGAATAATGAGGCTGGAGCAAAGTTTCTGCCGGAATCGGGCCGTTACCACCTCTACGTTTCTCTCGCATGCCCTTGGGCGCACCGAACGTTGATTTTTCGTGCATTAAAGGGACTCGACCCCCATATTGACGTAACCATAGTTTGCCCTGACATGCTCAGCCAAGGTTGGTCTTTTGGGCTTCCTGAACCTTTATTCGGCTTCTCAAATCTTCACGAAATTTATACACAAGCAAAATCAGATTATTCAGGTCGTGTTACTGTTCCTGTGCTTTGGGATAAAAAAACGCAGACGATTGTGAGTAACGAATCGTCTGAGATTATTCGCATGTTTAATTCTGAGTTCAATGATTTAACGGGTAATACGGACGACTACTATCCGGAGAAATTGCGCAAAAGCATTGATGATTGGAATGACTTTATCTATCCAGCGATTAATAATGGGGTGTACCGCTGTGGGTTTGCCACGACGCAAGACGCTTATGAAGAGGCGTATACACAGTTATTCAATGCCTTAGATAAGGTTGATGAGCATCTATCCCAGCATCGCTACATAGCCGGAAGTCAGATAACAGAAGCAGACTGGCGCTTGTTTACGACCTTAGTGCGGTTTGATGCGGTTTATGTTGGTCACTTTAAATGCAACAAAAAGCGCATTGCTGACTATGAGCATATTCAAGGCTATCTCAAAGAATTGTATCAGGTCGCTGGGGTGAAAGAGACAACCGATATGTATCATATCAAGCGTCACTATTACTTTAGTCATGCTGGGATTAATCCAACGCAAATTGTGCCGATGGGGCCTGATTTAGATTTAGAATCGTTGCATGGCCGAGAAAGCATCTAGCGTTGTCGAATCAAGGTGATGAGCGATTTAAAGTCGTTAAGAATTAAGAATTAAGAATTAAGAATTCAAAAGCAAAAAGCGCCTTCGGTAACGAAGGCGCTTTTTCATAGGACTAATGATTTGTTGCTTGCGTGAATGTTATCTCGCTAGCGACATTAATTAGCCTTGCTCTTGGCTTGATTGAATCGCTGTTAGAGCGATAGTGTAAACAATGTCGTCTACTAGCGCGCCACGTGACAAGTCATTAACCGGTTTGCGCATGCCTTGCAGCATTGGACCGATTGATACAAGGTCAGCTGAACGTTGTACTGCTTTGTATGTCGTGTTACCTGTGTTTAGATCAGGGAATACGAATACGGTTGCTTTACCGGCAACTGGAGAGTTAGGCGCTTTAGAAGCGGCAACATTTTCCATGATAGCAGCATCGTACTGTAGCGGACCGTCAATGATAAGGTCAGGACGTTTCGCTTGAGCAAGTTTCGTGGCTTCACGTACTTTATCAACATCTGCGCCTTTACCAGACTCACCAGTAGAGTATGAGATCATTGCAACGCGAGGCTCGATACCAAATGCAGTCGCAGAATCTGCAGACTGAATAGCAATCTCAGCAAGCTGTTCAGCCGTTGGATCTGGGTTGATCGCACAGTCACCGTAAACCAATACTTGATCAGGCAGAAGCATGAAGAAGATAGAGGATACGATAGACGCATCAGGCGCCGTTTTGATGATTTGGAACGGAGGGACGATAGTGTTAGCTGTCGTGTGTACCGCACCAGAAACTAGGCCGTCAACTTCATCATTTTCTAGCATCATTGTGCCAAGGAAAACTGAATCTTGAAGTTTTTCACGAGCCACAACTTCTGTCATGCCTTTCGCACCACGAAGCTCAACAAGACGAGCAACGTAGTTGTCACGTACCGCATCAGCATCGATGATCTGTACGCCAGCACCTAATTCAACACCTTGTTGCGCAGCAACGCGGCGAATCTCTTCAGGGTTACCAAGAAGCACACATTCAGCAATACCGCGCTCTGCACAGATAGCCGCCGCTTTAACGGTACGTGGCTCATCGCCTTCAGGAAGGACAATACGCTTGCCAGCTTTACGAGCGAACTCAGTTAGCTGGTAACGGAATGCTGGTGGGCTCAAACGACGAGACTTTTCAGTCCCTTCCGTCATTGATTCAATCCAGTTGCCATCAACATGGCCAGCAACGTGGTCATTGATGAACTCAATACGCTCTTTATCATCCGCAGGGACTTCAATGCTAAAGCTTTGCAGGTTCAGAGACGTTTGCCATGTGTTACCTTGTGCCTTGAAGATTGGCAGGCCAGTATCAAGTGCAGGCTTAATTAGGTCACGGATTTCAGTTGGAATGTCGTATCCGCCAGTTAGCAAGATAGCACCAATGTCAACGCCGTTCATTGAAGCAAGTGCAGCAGCAACGATAACGTCTGGACGATCCGCTGAAGTAACAAGCAATGAACCTGGCTTGAAGTGCTCAATCATGTTTGGCAGTGAACGTGCACAGAAGGTAATGCTTTTCACACGACGAGTGGCGATGTCGCCTTCGTTGATGATTTCAGCATTAAGGTGCTGCGCCATATCGATAGCACGCGTTGCAATAAGGTCGATGCTCCAAGGCACGCAACCTAGTACACGAATTGGACTAGTGTTGAAGATTTCCATCACTTTCAATTCGTTTTGTTTTGCAGTGTCTGCATCATCAAAGATTTCAGAAAGGTCAGGGCGAGTACGGCCTGCTTCATCCACGGGTGCGTTCAATTTGTTGATGATAACGCCAGAGATGTTCTTATTCTTTGTACCACCAAAGTTTGAACAGGCAACTTCAATACGCTCTTTAAGCTGTACTGGGTTGTCTGTGCTTGGTGTTGCAACCATGACGATTTCTGCACCAAGTGTCGCTGCAATTTCCGCGTTCACTTGGTTAGCGAATGGGTGCTTACGAGTTGGAACCAAACCTTCGATTAAGGTCACATCTGCATCTTTATTGATTTGGTTGTAACGCTCTACGATCGTCTCTAGTAACTCATCCATGTTGTCGTTGCCGATTAGGCTTTCTGCGACAGACATTTGAAGAGGAGAACCAATTTGCATATCGCTGTTCGCGGCAACGATAGTTGTGGTTAGATCAGGTTGATCACCACCACTACGAGGTTGAGCAATTGGTTTGTAGAAAGAAACTTTAACACCTTTACGCTCCATTGCGCGAAGGAGACCCATGCTAACGCTAGTTAGGCCGACGCCTGCGCTAGTAGGGATAAGCATAATAGTACGGGACATTCTTTGAGCACCTCTAACTATAATAAGGGGGAAAGAAGCTCAGTGCATTTGTGCACTTCGATTGGGGGCAAGCGAGAAAAACTGAGCTTAATAAAAAACTGGCCGACCATTAGGTCAGCCAGTTTGAATCTTAAAGACCTGCTAGACGCGCAGTGTCTTCGGCAATCACTAGCTCTTCGTTAGTCGAGATAACCATTGCTGGGATACGGCTGTCAGCTGAAGTGATAGTACCTTCACCACCGAAGCGTGCTTTAAGGTTCGCATCGTTATCTACTTCGATACCGAATACGCCTAGACGGTTAAGAACCATTTCACGGATTGGTGCAGAGTTCTCACCGATACCACCAGTAAAGATGATAGCGTCTAGACGGCCGTCTAGAGTTGCCGTGTAGCCAGCAACGTATTTTGCAAGGCGGTGACAGAACACGTCCATCGCACGAGTTGCTTCTTCTTTCTCGCCGTAGTTGTCTTCAACAAAACGACAGTCAGAAGTCACTTCCGTTAGACCTTGTAGGCCAGACTCTTTCGTTAGCATGTTGTTGATTTGCTCAACAGAGTAGCCTAGTGCGTCGTGTAGGTGGAAGATGATCGCAGGATCGATGTCACCACAACGCGTACCCATCACAAGACCTTCAAGTGGAGTAAGACCCATTGAAGTATCTACAGACTCACCATTTTTGATAGCACATACAGATGCGCCGTTACCAAGGTGGCAGTTGATGATGTTTAGTTCGCTTGTTGGCTTGCCTAGTAGCTCAGCAGCTTCACGAGCGATAAATAGGTGAGAAGTACCGTGCATGCCGTAGCGACGGATGCCGTGCTCTTTGTACAAGTTGTACGGAAGGGCATATAGGTAAGACTCTTGAGGCATTGTTTGGTGGAATGCTGTGTCAAATACCGCTACGTTTTTAAGCTCAGGGAAGCTGTGCTTAGCCGCTTCGATGCCAATGATATGCGCAGGGTTGTGAAGAGGAGCAAACGTTGAAGCGCCTTCAATTCCTTTAAGAACATCATCAGTGATAAGTGCAGACGAAGTGAATTGCTCGCCACCGTGTACGATACGGTGACCGATAGCGCCTAGGTTAGCTTTAAGCTCAGGCTTAGAACCAAGAATAGTTTCTACCATGAACGCTAATGCTTCTTCGTGAGCAGCACCGTTACCTAGTTGTGCTTCGTGTTTGCCATCAAGTTTCCACTTGATACGTGCTTCAGGAAGGTGAAGACACTCAGCAAGGCCTGTTAGGTGTTCTTCACCATTGGTTGCGTCAACGATAGCGAACTTAAGAGAAGAACTGCCGCAGTTTAAAACTAAAACTAGCTTAGACATTAAAGGTTACCTGTAATTTGTCTGATCGAAGATCAAGGGTATAAATATCTCAAGGCTGAGATCGCACAAATTGTTACGATTCAGCCTTGATCAAAAATTCAACAATTGCCGTATAATCATAAGCGATTTTCTCAGAAAATCACCTTTGCGTCCTTGCGACGTTCATCTCTGGGTTGCCTTATCCGAAAATAAAGTCAACAATGAGATTGAGGTTACGCAGAGAATAACGATATTGCGTAATGATAACAAAATAAATTTGAAAGAATATTAACTTTCGTCAATATTTTGCGTTTTTATTTGAATGGTTAAACTTTTTTTTAGTGAGGTTGCCGATGAGTGAAAGACTAAGCTTAACTCAGAGTTTGAAAAATGGTCAGAAGTACATGGATACTTGGCCGATGAGAAAAGAGTTAACGCCTCTGTTTCCAGAACAGCGCATTATAAAGGCGACAAAGTTTGCTGTGAAAGTGATGCCTGCAGTGGCGGCTATTAGTGTGCTTACTCAGATGGTCTTCAACAACGCACAAGCGCTACCTCAAACAATTGTTATTGCATTGTTTGCGATCAGTCTACCGCTACAAGGCATGTGGTGGTTGGGAAACCGGTCAAACACCACATTACCTCCTGCACTGGCATCTTGGTACCGCGAGCTTCATCAAAAGGTGACGGAAACGGGTTATGCCTTAGAGCCACCGAAAGCAAAACCTCGCTACAAAGAATTGGCGGTTATGCTGAATAATGCTTTTCGACAGCTCGACCGCAGCTCGTTTGAGCGTTGGTTCTAATATTAGTATTGAATTTTTAAAACAGCCTGCTGAGTAGCAGGCTGTTTTTTTATGATAAGAGTTATATCAGAGTGTCTTCATACATAAGTAAGATCTTCGCTTTTTGGTGACTACTGTGGTTCGTATGCGCGGGAGACCTGGTAGATGTAACCGCTGTCGGTCGTAAACCAGACGACGCCTTTCGTATCAGAGGTAATGTCTCTTATCCTCTCATTGAACTCCTCGTAGTAACGCCTTTCTTCCAACACTTGTCCCGCTTGATTGATTTCGAGTAGGTTGATGTGAGTCAACTTCAAAGCACCAATTAATAGCTTACCTTCTAAGCGAGGAAAGTACTGATGTGGGTAAATATAAAGCGAACCTGGTGCGATTGATGGGATATAGACTTTTTTCGGTGCGGCGATCCCTTCTTTTTCTTGCGCTTCGCCAACATTTAACGGCCCCCAGTACTCTTTTCCGTGTGAAGTGACCGGCCAGCCGTAGTTATGACCTTTTACAATCAAATTGAGTTCGTCACCGCCTCTAGGGCCATGTTCGATTGCCCACAATTGTTGGGTCCTAGGGTGATAAGCAATACCTTGGGGGTTGCGGTGCCCATAGCTGTAAATTTCTGGTAGGTAATTCCCATCCTCAATGAATGGATTATCGCTAGGGATTGTACCGTCAAGGTTTAGCCTTACGATGGTTCCTGCGTGGGTCTTGGTGTTTTGGCCGTTGTCCCTATCTCCCGCATCACCAATGGTCATAAACACTTTATTATCTTGAATAACGAGCCGACTACCAAAATGACGACCTGTCGTTACTGCCGTGTTGCTGGTAAATAGGTCTTGCCAGTTGACCAGGGTTTTATTTTCAAGCGTGGCTTTTGCAAGCGTCGGTGCACCCCCATCATCGACGGGCTTCGCGTAAGTAAAAAAGAACTCATTATCATTTTTTGGGCTTTGTACTATGTCCATCAACCCGCCCTGTCCTTTGCTATAAATTTCAGGCAGCCCAGCAATGGTTTCGGAATGGCCGGTTTTACTATTGAGTAGTAGCAATTCACCAGAACGAATCGAGACGAGAAAATGCGTATCAGAAAAGGTTTCGATTGCCCATGGTACGCCAGAAACTTGCGTGAGCTTTTTATGCTCACTGCTTTCAAATTCTTGAGCGTTAGCTGTTGAAGCTATACATCCTATAAGACCTATACGGATGAGAGATTTCATGTCCATTTTTATCCCTTTAAGACGACGTTATTTCAAATATAGTCGGGAATGCTGATTAGTAATAGATCGGGAAGTGGTCATCGTCGTTCATGTTGGCCATTGCTATTTGTTGTGCGCCCACTGCTATGGTTTCGTTATTGAAAAATAGACGGTGCATCCTGTATTGTATTATGTACGGGCCGGAGGGAATGTTTTTTGTGAAATCGTCCTGCCCGCACGTTTGCAGCGCTAGATGTTAATAACTTCTTTCAATTTGGTGTGCTTACTGGTAGTAATATTGGTTAAGTGTGATTGATAAATCACATCGATAATAGATCGTAAAATAATAATTACACCTCAAATTCAATAATGGGGTGTCGTCACAGCAAACACAAAAACGAGTTGCTGAATCAAGGAGTCAAGATGAAAGCAAGCAAGCTAATTACCACCGCGATTTTAACGGGGGCAGCATTGTTGTCTTCAGCCAGCATTATGGCAAAAACGGCAAAAGTTGCCGTTTCACAAATCGTTGAACACCCAGCGTTGGATGCGACAAGACAAGGATTGGTTGATGGCCTTAAAGCCAACGGTTATGAAGAGGGTAAGAATTTAGAATTTGAGTATAAGACAGCGCAAGGTAATCCTGCGATTGCGGTTCAGATTGCTCGCCAATTTGTTGGTGAACGCCCAGATGTTCTCGTCGGAATTGCTACGCCGACCGCACAAGCGCTTGTTTCTGCCACGCGTGATATCCCAGTTGTTTTTACTGCCGTGACCGATCCGGTAGGCGCAAAGTTAGTTAAGCAACTCGAGCAGCCAGGACAAAATGTAACGGGCTTGTCAGATTTGTCTCCAGTTGACCAGCACGTTGCGCTTATTAAAGAAATTATGCCAAGCGTGAAAACGATCGGTGTGGTTTATAATCCTGGCGAAGCTAATGCCGTGAGTTTGATGGAGCTGTTGAAAGAAAGCACCAAGAAACATGGTATCGAATTGGTTGAAGCAACAGCGCTTAGAACGGCGGATGTTCAAACTGCGACTCAGGCAATTGTTGGTAAGTCAGACATTATCTACGCGTTGATCGATAACACTGTTGCCAGTGCAATTGAAGGTATGATTGTTTCAGCAAACCAAGCGAATACACCAGTGTTTGGTGCAGCAACGTCTTATGTTGAGCGTGGTGCAGTAGCAAGCCTTGGCTTTGATTACTACCAGATAGGCGTGCAAACGGCGGACTACGTTGCACAAATTTTAGATGGTAAAGATCCCGGTGAACTGGATGTTAAAGTCGCTAAAGGGTCGGATCTGGTTATTAATGCGACGGCCGCTAAAAAATTGGGTCTAACGATTCCTAAAACCGTCATGGATCGCGCGACCAGCGTTAAATAGGTTTTGTTCCTATTCCGGACCGAGTGCTCTACTCGGTCCTTATAAATAAGCAGAAAAGGAGTTGTTATGTCTGCTTTTGCATTTTTCGGTGCCATTGAAATAGGCCTTATTTATGGCTTAGTGGCACTGGGTGTTTATCTTACTTTCAGAGTGCTCGATTTCCCTGACTTGAGTGTTGATGGTAGTTTTCCTATGGGCGCTGCAGTGGCAGCAACGGCCATCGTTTCTGGAATTAACCCTTGGCTCGCAACGGGAATGGCTATTGTTGCTGGCGCAGCGACAGGTTGGGTCACGGCTTTTTTAGCGGTTCGTTGCGGTATTTTGCATCTTCTGGCCTCTATCTTGACGATGATCGCTGCATTTTCTATCAATATCCGAATCATGGGTCGACCTAATATCGCGCTGTTAGGTGAGGAGACGATTTTAACGCCATTCGAAATGATGGGGGATTCAATGTACATTCGTCCTATCGTGGTCGGTGTATTAGTCCTTATTTCCGCTTGGTTTGTTGTCCGCTTATTGAATAGTGACTTTGGTTTAGGGCTTCGCGCGACGGGTGTCAATGCACGTATGGTGAAAGCTCAAGGCGCAAGCACCGCGTTATACACGTATTTTTGCTTGGCGTTATCAAATGGGTTCGTTGGTTTTGCAGGCGCGCTGTTTGCTCAAACGAACAGCTTTGCTGATGTGACTTCAGGGGTAGGGACGATTGTTGTCGGCCTAGCGGCTGTTATTCTCGGTCAAACGCTTATTCCTGGTCGACGAATTTGGATCGCTGTTGTGGCGGTTATCGTTGGGTCCGTTTTGTATCGCCTTGCGGTCGCGTTTGCCTTAAGTAGTGGTATGTTCGGATTACAGGCATCAGATCTTAACTTGGTTACGGCCATCCTTGTTGCCGCTGCGTTGATTGCGCCGAAGATTAAGGGGAACCTTAAAGCAAAAAAGGTCGGTAAGCCTGTTGAGAATAAGGCAAATTCAAATTCAGGCAAAACGGGGAAAGTAACATGATTCGATTAGAAGATATTCAGGTCACTTTTAACCCAGGAACGATCCTGGAAAACCGCGCGTTACGAAGTGTGAATTTAGAGGTTCCAGAGCATCAGTTTTTGACGGTTATTGGTTCTAATGGCGCTGGGAAATCAACCTTACTAGGCGCCGTGACAGGTGAAACACCAATGATTGGTGGTCGGGTTTTGATTGATGAGATGGATGTCACTAGGCAAACTGTCGATCAGCGCGCCAATCAATGCGCACGTGTTTTTCAGGACCCACTAGCGGGGACCTGTGCAGATTTAACAATCGAAGAGAACATGGCATTGGCTTACATGCGCGGGAAAAAACGAGGCTGGAGTATGTCACTTTCCTCGAAACGTCGTCAGCTATTTCAAGAGCGTATTAGTATTCTTGGCTTGGGATTAGAAGATCGCCTAGGTGACAACATTGGGCTATTGTCAGGTGGTCAACGCCAAGCCGTGAGCTTAGTGATGGCGACGCTCTCTGACAGTAAATTACTATTACTCGATGAGCATACTGCGGCATTAGATCCTCGTATGGCGGCTTTCATTATCGACCTGACAAAAAAGGTCATCAATGAGTTTAACCTGACCGTTATGATGGTGACTCACTCGATGAAAGATGCGCTTGCGTGTGGTGATAGAACGGTAATGTTGCACCAAGGTGAGATCGTGTTGGATGTTGCCGGTGACCAGCGCGCCAATATGTCGGTACCGGACCTACTTGAGATGTTCTCTAAGGTAAGAGGCGAAGAATTAGCGGATGATAGCTTGCTGCTTAGCTAGTTATTTAAGGTGTATGAGGTTGTCGCTACGCCCTAAGTTCTAACCCTACCAACTGTGATCCCTCTTCAATTTGAAGGGGGATTTTTTTATAGGGGAAGTTAATTAAAATAGTCTTATCTCAATCGTTTAATAAGAAGATACCCATGAGCACACCTTATCTCTACCACTCCCAAACTACCGATGGCGTGACGCTGAACGTGAGCTATCTCGTGATTGAATTATTAACCGAAGATCTATCTTTCGAGCGTGTTCTGCTCAGGCATGAACCTGATAATGAAGAATATATGATTGAGATGCAGCCTATGGGTCTCAAAGGACAATTGAGGGTGTGGCGTGCTGAGCTGCCGATGAGTCTTGATAAAGACGTCACATACTACACGTTCAAAGCAATCTTAGGAGCCAAGCAATATTGGTTAGATGGCAGAGGGGTACAACCCAGAATGCCAGGGAGAGAGTATCACTTTAAATACAATCGTGTCGATCGCCCACCAGAGTGGGTGTCAGAACAAGTGTTCTATCAAATATTCCCCGACAGGTTCTGTAATGGTGACCCGTCCTTGAGCGTAGAAACAGGTGAATATCAATATCTTGGTAAGAATCGACAATCGGTTAAACGACAGTGGGGGGAGCCGGTTGGTCAGCACGGTAATACCGGGGCGGTCGAGTTCTACGGTGGCGATTTAGCGGGTATACAAGCAAAACTAGATTATTTACAGGCGTTGGGCATCACCACCCTTTACCTTAACCCTATATTCACGTCCTACTCGAATCACAAATACGACACCGTTGACTATTTTTCGATTGACCCAAAATTTGGCACCAATCAGCAGTTCGCAGAGCTATCGGCTGATATTCACCAACGTGGTATGAAAGTGGTGTTGGATGCGGTGCTGAACCATACCTCGACCGAGCACGTATGGTTTGATAAATCACAGCAAGGGAATGGGGCGTATGGGTCGGTAGACAGCCCATATCGCGACTACTATTTTTTTGATGGTGCCAGTCATGATTATGTCGGCTGGAAGGGCATTGATACGTTGCCGGTGCTTAATTTCCATCACGAGCCAGTGCGTAACGAGATTTATCTCAATGAAAACTCTGTCATCAAGCATTGGCTAAAACCACCATATTCGATTGATGGTTGGCGTTTTGATGTCATTCATATGCTGGGAGAAGGGGAAGGGGCCGCGAATAATGCCCACTACGTCAAAGCGTTTCGTCATTCAATGAAAACGGTCTCGCCAAATTCTTACATGTTAGGTGAACATTTCTTTGAGGCGACGAGTTGGTTACAAGGCGATCAAGAAGACGGTTCAATGAACTATTATGGTTTCGCCCACCCAGTTAGGGCGCTATTGGCTCATAAGGACATTCAGTTTGATCCCATTGACATAGATTGCCATGACTTCTTAGCTTGGTTGTTGGAGGCGCAAGCCAAAGTGCCGTGGGCCAACCAGTTGTCACAACTGAATCAACTGGACAGCCATGATACGGAACGGTTCTTGACGACATTGCATGGGAATTCACAAGCAGTCAAAATCGCGGCGCAACTGTTAATGACGTATGTTGGCACACCTTGTCTTTATTATGGCACGGAAGTGGGCTTGGAAGGAGGGCATGATCCCGATAATCGCCGATGTTTTCCGTGGGATAAGACAGTGGATAGTGATTGGTTAGTGTATTTTAAGCATCTAATCGCGGCAAGACGGCAGTTTAAAGCGTTACAGAAAGGCAGCTTTGTCACTTTGTCGGTGAGTGAGCAATACCTTGTCTTTGCACGAGTACTCGGCGGTGAAGTCGTGATCAGCGGCTTTAACCTTTGTGATCGTGACATCACAGTGACACTACCGTTATGGAAGCTTGCCACCGATCTTCATGTATTGCATTGCTGGTGGACGAAGAAGCCTCAACCGGTTCAAGACAGTGCGTTTACCGTGACGATTGGCGGGAGAGGGGCAATACTGCTTGCCAACGCCGAAAGGTAATGATTGATGAGCCAACTCTAGTAATAAGCCGTTAGTTCTGGCAGTTCAGAATCTCCGGCGCTAGCACTTAATGATCACAGGGTCGTTGCACCATCGATTGCGTCACGATAGCGTTTTATATCGGCAACGATGGGTGCAGCGGTTTTGTGGATGCGAATTTCTCTAAATAAATCCATCGCCTGAGGGTATTGGTTGCGAAGATAAGCAAACCACTGCTTCACACGGTTCGGATAGTATAAGCCTTTGTCACCTTTCATTTCATATGTGGAGTACTGCAATAATAGGTCAACGACCTCATGCCAGGGCATCACGGAATGATTATGTTTGACGACATTGCCTAAGTTAGGCACGTTAAATGCGCCTCTACATACCATCAATGAGTCGACACCGGTGGTTTCAATACAGCGCTGGCCATCCGCGTAGTTCCAAATCTCACCGTTGGCTATCAACGGCAGTGACGTGCGTTTACGGATCTCAGTGATATAATCCCACTTAATTTCACTGGCCTTATACCCACCGCTTTTGGTTCGAGCATGAACCGTGAGTTCAGCTGCGCCAGCTTGTTCAATGGCGTCAACGATCTCGAAACAATCGTCTGGATTCTCCCAACCGAGGCGAATCTTCGCTGTTACTGGAATGGTAGCGTCGACGGCATCACGGCAGGCTTTAACGACTTGGTAGATTTGGTCAGGGTACTGAAGCATGGCGGCACCACCGTTACTTCTGTTCACTAGTTTCGCTGGGCAACCAAAATTAATGTCGATCCCCCTCGCCCCCATCTGTTCCGCTTTTACCGCATTTTCTGCCATCCATTGTGCGTGCTGGCCAAGTAATTGAATATGGATAGGCGTACCAGATTTAGTTTGTGACCCTTGCGAGAGTTCAGGGCAAATGCGCTGGAAAACGTGGTCTGGGAGACATTGGTCGCTAACACGCACAAATTCAGTGACGCAGAGATCATAGTCGTTAATCTCAGTCAAAATCTCTCGCATCAAATGGTCTAAAACACCTTCCATCGGACCTAGCACAACACGCATATTGGAACTCTCATAATTCTGGAGCGGCGATTCTATCTGGAAAGCGATCAAGAATCGACCATTGATGTATCGACACGCTCGAAATATACTTGCGGCAAACTTAAATACAGAATTGAACTTATGAACCTCATTCAATTGCCAGAAGCGTGGCAAGGCGAGTCGGCCGATTATCTAGAAGGGGCGATCTTAGCCGCAAATTTTACCGTATCTCCACTTGAACCTTCGGTCTGGCTTGCGAGCGTGATTGCTGATTACGACAAGTCACAGGAAGACTGGGTCGTCGCACACTTAAATGCACAGTATGCGTATTTGAAAGCTAATCAGTACAGCCTTCTACCTAAACTGGGTGAGAGCCGAGAGCGTTTTGCGGATTTTGCGCAAGGCTTTATGGTGGTTTGGGAGCATATTGAACCGTTATGGCTAAAAAAGTCGCCCAATGACGGCACAATGCGCATGTTGCAAGCTTGGTTAACGACGCTAATGTTGGCGATTGATGAAGAGCAAACGCATGCGCAAATGACGGAAGCCGGGTTTGAGACCTTACCGCAACTTGAAGGGTTAATCCCACAAGTTGATCATATGATCAACGAGATAGCACTGGCCGCAGATGAGATGATGATTGGCCATCAATCTCAGTCAGTCAATCCGTTTAAAGACACGGGACGAAATGACCCGTGTCCTTGTGAAAGCGGTAAGAAGTACAAAAAATGTTGTGGTAAATAACTTCAACACTAGTAATGAATGTACGAATTGTCGTTAAAAAGCCTCCTGTTGGAGGCTTTTTAACATCGACTGACTGGTTTCAATCAAGTGTCACTTATTGAAAACCTCGAGCACGTGAACGGGTCTGTTTAGCACCCTGAGATAAAATAATGATCGCTAACGCGAAAAGGTTACCTGCAAAAATGATGACAAGCCATTGCGGCATGGACAGTGTTAAAAACTGCCAAACGACTTTTGAACAATCGCCGTAAGCCTCGAATAGCCATGGTGCCCACTCATTTAGTGGTGCCCAATCCGGAAATGTGACGAAGAGGTCACAGGTTTTGAATGGAGAGGGATTAAATTGATAGTCGACATGTTCAAGAGCCAAGGTGAGGCCCTTTACCGCTGATGCGCCCCATGCGGCGAACCCAACCCAGCGCAAGACGACATTTTTGGGATTGAGCATACCAATAAACGCGGCACCTAAAATACCGAACATCGCCACTCGTTCATAGATACACATGACGCACGGACCCAGCATCATGACATGCTGGAAGAAAAGCGCACATAGTTCAAAGATTAATGTGCAAGCAAATAACAAAGCCCATGATAGACGTGTTGTTGAAAATGCTTTGATGTTGGAGAGAATGGTCACTGATTCGTCCTTGGAATAAAAAAGCTCTGAATACTCAGAGCTTTTTATCGTGGATTAGTTTCACAATCAACTAAAAATTAATGCCCAGATGAGACTGCGGCCTCAATAACTTTACTTGAGTTCGCGACAATCCAGCCCGCGTCGTAAAACCAAGCGGTCATCGGTTCGAGCAAATAAACAATACCAAACAAACCAACAAGTGCCAGTACTATGGTATAAGGCAGTGCCATCACGACCATTCTGCCGTAAGACAAACGGATGAGTGGGGCAAGTGCTGATGTGAGCAAGAATAAGAACGCAGCTTGACCATTCGGCGTCGCAACGGACGGAAGGTTTGTACCTGTATTAATCGCGACGGCCAGCAAGTCGAACTGATCGCGAGTGATGATGCCTTCGTTGAGTGCTGTTTTTACTTCGTTTATGTAGACTGTCCCGACAAAGACGTTGTCTGAAACCATCGATAAGATACCGTTGGCAACATAAAATAGAGCGAGCTGGCTGCTGCTATCTTCAACGTGAAGGACAGCATCAATGATGGGCTTAAACAAGCCTTGATCGATGATGACGGCAACAATGGAAAAGAATACCGCGAGTAGAGCAGTAAACGGCAACGCTTCTTCGAATGCTTTACCCATTGAGTGCTCTTCGATTACGCCCGTAAACGCTGTCGCCAGAATAATGACGGAAAGGCCGATGAGGCCAACCGCAGCAAGGTGCATGGCAAGCGCCACAATTAACCAAACGGCGATAGCGCCTTGAACCCACAGCTTTGCCACGTCTTGCTTAGTTCTAGATTTGCGTTCCTCTCGATCGAAATCAACCAAAATCTTACGAACGTTTTCAGGTAGCTTAGTGCCGTAGCCAAATACCTTAAATTTTTCAACCAACGCACAAGTGACAAGACCAAGTACGAATACTGGGGCAGTAACTGGTAGCATGCGAATGATAAACTCACCAAACAGCCACCCAGCTTGATCGGCAATAATCAGGTTTTGTGGTTCGCCTACCATGGTCATTACGCCACCTAGGGCTGTACCAACACCGGCATGCATGAGTAGTGAGCGCAAGAAAGCTCGATAGTCTTCTAAATCGTCACGCGTCAGTTCAGAGATTTCTTCATCGTGAGTATGATCATGAGAAGAACCTGACCCTTTGCCGGATGCGACTTTATGGTAGATCGAGTAGAAGCCTACAGCGACACTGATGACGACGGCAATCACGGTTAATGCATCGAGGAATGCGGATAAGAAAGCGGCGGTAAAACAAAAAGCCAACGATAAAATGATCTTGGATTGGATACCGAGCAAAATTTTAGTAAACATGAACAACAATAGTTGTTTCATGAAGTAGATGCCTGCCACCATAAACACCAACAGCAACAATACTTCGATATTGTTGACTATTTCGTGTTTTACCATGGCGGGACTGGTCATCCCCATGGCGACGGCTTCTATCGCGAGCAGCCCTCCTGGTTGTAATGGGTAGCATTTTAGCGCCATTGCTAACGTAAAAATGAACTCGATAACCAGTAGCCAACCAGCTACGAAGGGATCAATCAGAAAAAAAACGATAGGGTTGATAATTAGGAAAGCAATGATCGCTAATTTATACCAATCCGGAGCTTTACCAAGGAAGTTCTTGATGAAAGCATTTCCTAGAGACATCGGCATACTAATACTCTTTGTTGTTATTAATCGACAATTGCAAGGGTGCGTTAGAGTATTTGAGAGGAAGTTCCAAACAAAAATTGAACTGTAAAAACTTAGAAAACAAACATGGTTGCACGTTAGCGAATAACTGTGTTCACTTGCCAAGTCTCTCAGTTTTAAAGCACTCCTTGCTTCGACCGCAACTCTACTCTTTGGTTAAATTTAGTCAACAAAAATTACAATTTTAGGGGTTGATTTTTATAGTTTTTGCCAAAAACGCGATCCATGCAAGATAAGTAAATTGCGGTGGTTCATACCTTGAAGTTAAACATCTGTGTGAGCATGGATTGTTTAAAATAAGACTCATCGATAATAAGGTATGTGAAGGGCGTAAAAAAGTAAGTTATTCTGTGCGAAAAGTATTTAACCTTCGGATATAACGTAATAATAGAAATATTGAATTATAGGGACAAACTGCATGCGTACCAAGGCATGAGTATGTAGCAGCATTATTAACAGGGGCAAGTGATTCATATTCATCACCAATAACGGTACTTCGCTAATAAAATGTCAATATAGAGTCAATACTCTATATTTTTAATGTTACAGATATAAGTAGTGTAGGTTTACCAAATTCTTTAAGTAGTGGTATGATGAGTTCCATAACCAAATGAATAAATTAATTGGATAAACCCCATAATGGTGATTAAGGCGAAGAGCCCAGCAGGGTTCGCTGAAAAATATATTATCGAGAGTATCTGGAATGGTCGCTTTCCCCCTGGTTCAATTTTACCGGCAGAGCGTGAGTTATCAGAGCTAATTGGGGTCACAAGGACCACATTGCGAGAGGTATTACAGCGTCTGGCTCGAGATGGTTGGTTGACCATTCAGCATGGTAAACCAACAAAAGTGAACCAGTTTATGGAAACCTCCGGTTTACATATTCTCGATACGTTGATGACCCTAGATGCTGATAATGCAACGTCGATTGTTGAAGATTTGCTTGCTGCTCGAACGAGTATTAGCCCGATTTTTATGCGTTATGCATTCAAAGCGAACAAAGAAAACTCAGAACGCACGATAGAGGGTGTGATTGAGTCCTGTGAGAACTTACTTAACGCAGAGTCATGGGATGCATTTGTTGCAACCTCACCGTACGAAGACAAGATTCGTCAGCATGTAAAAGATGAAACCGAAAAAGACGAAGAGAAGCGTCAGATCGCGTTAATTGCTCGCACGTTTAACTTTTATGATTACATGTTGTTTCAGCGATTAGCATTTCATTCTGGGAACCAAATTTACGGATTGATCTTCAATGGGGTTAAAAAACTGTATGACCGCGTAGGCACATATTATTTTTCTAACGCCCAAGCAAGAACATTGGCACTAAATTTTTATAAGGACTTGCTGGTTATTTGTGAGTCTGGTGATCGAGACCGTTTGCCGATGGTTATTCGCCAATACGGTTTAGACAGCGGCCATATGTGGAATGAAATGAAAACCACGCTGCCAACAAGCTTTACTGAAGATGATGGTTAGGTTTTGGTAAAAGAGTGTTTGCGCTGTGTAAACGAAAACCTCGTTTGAGTGCAGGACCTCGCCTATTAAACAACAAAAAGCCGCCCTTGAGGCGGCTTTTTGTTGGCTTGTGCTTGGGCGGGTGGATGTTTAAACGACGGCGGTTTTCGGCAATGGTAGGTAAAGGGTTTCGGCCAATTCTCCAATGCACTCGTCATAAGTTTGAAAAATGTTATCGGAAAGTGTTGAACTTAACTGATACATAGCTTCTTTGTCGATTGGCTTCTCAGGGTGAGCAAGCATGTCGTCGATCGTGTTCATGGCAGCGCTGCGCATCGGAACACGGACCACGGCGCAAGAGCGCTTAACACTCAAACGGTTCATTTTACGTTGCATGACATGACAGTAATGCAGTAATTGTTGTTTCCCCATCGTGGTGTCGGAGTTTTGAATACACATTCGAAATTGAGTTAAACAATCTAGGCAATCAATAACGCCATGCCAAATCTCACTGTATGTTAGCTCGAGTTCCTCTTGCTCAAGGTCAACCAACCAAGCCACAATCAGTTCGTCAATTAATAGCAGCGTATGACGCACCATCTTGCCATGTATCATCTGATTCTTGTTAACGTTGGAGCGTTTCCAAGAGCGAATCAGCAGCGCGATATTATTATGCAGAACACGGTACATCGGCTTATTGTTAAAATGAGCGAGTTGGATGAGATCCTGGCAATGAAGGTCGATCTCTTGTTCGACTTTATCTATTTGCCTGTTTTTTTTGTACGGAGACATTAACGCAAAATGAGTGATCGAGCGATGTTGTCTGATGAGGTTAACCAGATCCCTAAGATGCACAATTAGTTGATATCGGCGCTCAAGTTTGTGCTGTTGTTGACGTGAATAACGGTACATGACGAACAAAATCCCAAGCGAAATGATCACGGACACTAAGATAAACATAACGACCTCCTCGTTGTCGTTGTTTCACTGCCTTGAGTCGTTGCAATCTAGATGCCAGGAAAATTGATTTTTAAAATCAACTGCTTATTTAAACTGTTAGTCTGAAGATTGTATTAATTGGATGCTGTTGGTGCAATTGCACCAGAGTAGAGGGGGGAGAAAATGTTAAAAAAGCCAGCACGAAGGCTGGCTTTTATTGATGAAGATACCCTTTTTGAGAGGGTTAAGTGAAGCTCAATTACATCACTCGCATGCCCGGTTGAGCACCGTCATGAGGTTCTAATATCCAAAGATCACTGCCACCAGGGCCAGCGGCTAAGATCATACCTTCAGACATACCAAACTTCATTTTACGTGGTTTTAGGTTCGCAACCATTACCGTCAATTTACCTTCGAGCTCTTCTGGCTTGTAGGCTGACTTAATGCCTGAGAATACTTGGCGAGTCTCGCCACCAATATCCAATTGGAATTTAAGTAGTTTGTTTGCTTTCGGCACTTCTTCACAGGAAATGATTCGAGCGATTCGCATGTCGACTTTAGCAAAGTCGTCAAACTCTATCTCATCGACAATTGGCTCTTTAGTTAGCTCAGTTTCTGTTTTTGCTGCTTCCGCTTTTTCTTTTGCGGCCATTTCAATAGCGGCATCTTCTTTAGACGCTTCGACCATAGATTCAACTTTCTTAGGGTCGATGCGGTTGAACAGTGCTTTGAACTTGGTGATTTCATGAGAGGTCAGCGGGTTCACGATGCTGTCCCACGTCAGCTCTTCATTTAAGAAGGCTTCAGTACGAGCCGTTAGCTCTGGCATGACAGGCTTGAGATAAGCCATCAACACGCGGAATAAGTTGATACCAACTGAACAGATATCTTGTAGTTCTTGGTCTTTGCCTTCTTCTTTCGCGACTACCCACGGTGCTTTTTCGTCAACGTATTGGTTGGCTTTATCAGCAAGTGCCGTGATCTCACGAATAGCACGACTGAACTCACGTGACTCGTAGCATTCACCAATGCGTTCTGCTGCAGCAACGAATTCGTTGTAAAGCTCTGGTTCGGCAAAAGTATCCGATAACTTGCCTTCGAAACGCTTGCTAATAAAGCCGGCGTTACGGGACGCGAGGTTGACAATTTTGTTCACCACGTCTGAGTTAACGCGTTGCGTGAAGTCTTCGAGGTTTAAGTCTAGATCATCGATGCGGCTGTTGAGTTTCGCAGCGTAGTAGTAGCGCAAGCATTCAGGGTCTAAATGATCAAGGTACGTTGCCGCTTTGATGAAGGTGCCCTTAGATTTAGACATCTTCGCGCCGTTCACGGTGACATAGCCATGAACAAAAACGTTGTTAGGTTTGCGGAAGCCTGCTCCTTCTAACATCGCTGGCCAGAACAAACTGTGGAAGTAAACGATGTCTTTGCCAATAAAGTGGTAAAGCTCGGTTTTACTGTCTTTGCCCCAGTATTCGTTGAAATCTAAATCGTCACGTTTGTCACAGAGGTTTTTGAACGACGCCATGTAACCAACAGGTGCATCGAGCCAAACGTAGAAAAACTTGTCTTTCTCGCCTGGGATCTCGAAGCCAAAATAAGGCGCATCACGAGAGATATCCCACTGTTGAAGACCTGACTCAAACCATTCTTGCATCTTATTCGCGGTTTCATTTTGCAATGAACCTGAGCGTGTCCACTCTTTTAGCATGCTTTCGAATTGCGGAAGGTCAAAGAAGAAGTGTTCTGAATCTTTCATGACGGGCGTCGCACCAGACACGGCAGATTTAGGGTTGATAAGCTCCGTTGGGCTATACGTTTCGCCGCAATTATCGCAGTTATCGCCGTATTGATCTTCAGATTTACATTTCGGGCAGGTGCCTTTAACGAAACGATCGGGAAGAAACATTTCTTTCTCTGGGTCAAATAACTGAGAAATCGTGCGACTTGAAATAAAACCGTTTTTCTTGAGCTCCAGATAGATGTGAGATGCTAATTCGCGGTTCTCTTCACTATGCGTGCTGTGGTAGTTATCAAAACTGATGTCAAAGCCAGCGAAGTCTTTTTGGTGCTCTTCGCTAACGGCTGCGATCATTTCTTCTGGCGTGATCCCCATCTGCTGAGATTTCAACATGATTGGTGTGCCGTGAGCGTCATCAGCACAAATGAAGTTAACTACGTTGCCGCGCAGGCGTTGGTAGCGCACCCAAATATCCGCTTGGATATGCTCAAGCATATGACCAAGGTGAATTGAGCCGTTCGCGTACGGAAGCGCGCAGGTTACCAACAGTTTCCTTGGGGTAAGGTTTCTTGGATCGGTTGCCATACTTAAATTTCGCTTTCTTATTCAGTGTAAAATATTGGCTAATACTACATGATGCTCGCCATGACTCCAAGGTATCCAGAGTCGATCCCCTTAACTTTTTTGGGGTTCTGGTTCTGGCCACTCGGTGCTAGTCTTAATGGTGAGAGCAATTATAAGGAATCCCAGATGCGAGCGTTCGAGTCGAAACAAGAATTTTGTCAATGGTTAGGTGAATTTACAGCAAACAATCTGAAAATAGGCTGGAGCGAAATTCCGGATGTGGTGAGTGTATTAGCCAGTGGTGAGTTTAAAATCACCTTGCCGTTTGCCAATAAAACGACGGTCGATGAATTAGAAGCGTGGATTAGAAAAGAACAAGAGAGCCAGCTTGTCGCGCCGTTTGATTTTTCTGTATCGAGTGAAACCAAATCACTGGTGACAACGGTAGCGGCTGAAGTGAAAGGCGTCAAAAATATCATTGCGGTAACGTCTGCAAAGGGAGGCGTGGGCAAATCAACGACAGCGGTTAACCTAGCGCTTGCGATTAGTGCACTCGGAGCCAAGGTCGGCATCTTGGATTCAGATGTCTACGGGCCGTCTGTTCCGCTGATGCTTGGAAAAATGGATGCACACCCAGAGGTTCGTGATGGGAAGTGGATGCAACCCGTCCAAGCACATGGTATTTATACTCAATCGATAGGTTACTTGATTAGTTCAGACGATGCGGCAATCTGGCGTGGCCCAATGGCATCAAAAGCACTGGCGCAATTATTAAACGAAACGGAATGGCCAGACTTGGATTATTTGATTCTTGATATGCCTCCGGGTACGGGTGATATTCAGCTTACATTGTCGCAACAGATCCCTGTGACAGCTGCTGTGATTGTGACAACCCCGCAGGACCTAGCGTTAGCTGACGCCATTAAAGGCGTCGCTATGTTTGAGAAAGTCTCTGTGCCAGTGGTTGGGGTTATAGAAAATATGAGCTACCACATTTGTAGCCAATGCGGTTCAAAAGAACACATCTTTGGCTCGGGTGGTGCAGAGTGGATGGCATCAAAATTTGGTATCAATATGCTTGCACAAGTTCCACTTCATATTGATATTCGTGAGTCGATTGACAACGGCGCCCCGACGGTCGCTTCAGACCCGCAAGGTGAGCACGCTGCGATCTATCATGCGTTGGCCGAAAGAGTATGTGCAGATTTGTATTGGGGTGGCAAAGTGAGACCTGACGCCATCCAATTTACCATGGTTCAGTGACGGTAGAATGTTCAAGGTTGGTGAGGACAAGGTGAAGTAATCGATTGCAATTTGGATTTTGTTAGTTAAAGACCAAAATGGCCATCAAATAACTGCTCAATCGTCTAGTATATAAGGGGTGAAATCCCTATAATTACCCGGTTTTGTCCTCACCACCATATATGTACTAGGTGCAAAGAATGTCTGATAATAATCAATGTGTCATCGTCGGTATCGCTGGCGCTTCTGCTTCTGGAAAAAGTCTCATTGCGAGCACTATCTATAACGAATTGCGCGAGAAAGTAGGCGATCACCAAATTGGTGTCATCACGGAAGATTGTTACTACAATGACCAAAGCCATCTGAGCATGGAAGAGCGTGTTAAAACAAACTATGACCACCCAAGTGCACTGGACCACAACCTATTGTGCGACCACCTTGAGGCCTTGATTCGAGGCGAAGCGGTCGAAGTTCCAGAGTACAGCTACTCTGAACACACCCGTACCAGCAACGCGACGACGTTGACACCAAAAAAAGTGATCATCCTAGAAGGGATTCTGTTGTTAACGGATCCTCGCCTTCGTAAGTTGATGCACGCCACGGTGTTTATGGATACGCCGTTAGATATTTGTCTTCTTCGCCGCGTGACTCGTGATGTAGAAGAGCGTGGCCGTACGATGGAATCGGTCTTGCAGCAGTACCAAACGACAGTACGTCCGATGTTCATGCAGTTTATCGAACCCTCTAAACAATACGCGGATATTATTGTTCCTCGTGGTGGTAAAAATCGTATTGCTATCGATGTGTTGAAAGCGCATATTGCGAAGTTACTTCGCGCTTAATTTCGGATGGATTTCTTGAGTATTGATTAAGTAACGTTCTATACTGAGTCAATAATCGAGCCGCAATTAAATCACTTTATTTTTTAATGAATTAGTGGCACTTTTAGTGCCACTTTTTTATTTTCAGCCTTGCAAAGGACGTTGCCAATGAAAAAACTTCTTCTCGTCATCGCCATTCCTATTGTCGTCGTTCTACTTGGTATCGTAGGCCTAACGATTTTCGTCAATCCAAATCAATTTAAGCCTATGATTACCGAACAGGTTCAGGCTCAAACTGGACTCAATCTGGAGATTAATGGTGATATTAGCTGGCAATTCTT
The DNA here is from genome assembly GCF_002873335.1 of Vibrio sp. 10N.286.49.B1. Classification (GTDB taxonomy): domain Bacteria; phylum Pseudomonadota; class Gammaproteobacteria; order Enterobacterales; family Vibrionaceae; genus Vibrio. The sequence continues at coordinate 104,096 of NZ_MCUW01000001.1, forward strand.
CCCATCAGTTGGCTTTGAATTAGGTGAAACCAATCTTAAGAATCCACAAGGATTCAACAACCCGAACCTATTCAGCGTTCAACAAGTGGGTGTTAGTATCGCAGTAATGCCGTTACTGGACAAAACACTCGAGATAGGTTCAATCAATCTGGATGGGGCGCAAGTCTACCTCGAAACGTTGCCAAATGGCGCATCAAACCTAGACGCCTTGACTGCATCTAAAGACAGCTCCGCTGAAGCCACGACCACCGATGACACGACTCAACCGCAACAACAAACGGCCTCTTCGGCTGATGGCTGGAGTATTTCTCTGTCTGGCGTGACGGTTTCAAATGCCTTACTCGACATTTCGGATGCTAAAACGGGCTCGCATACCAAGTTATACGATGTTGGTTTGACAGTTTCTGAGTTTGCGGCTGAACAATGGACAACGGCTCAGTTTGAAGTCAAAGGTCAAATGGAAGCGAAAGGCCAACCTAATGCGCAGAGCTTTACCGCCAACGGCACGGCAGACTTTACGCTTAGCCAAGATTTTAGTCGCTACGCGCTAAAAAACATCGCGTTTGATGCCACCTTCGATGATGGGGTGAACAAGATTGATAACGCACAGTTGAAATTGAATACCTTTGAATTTGACCAAAGCAACAATATTGATTTTACGGTACAGGGCGTAGTCGCGGACATGACGCTCAATGCGACAGGCGGCACCGCATTTGAGATCGATAAAGCGATGACGATGTTGAAGTTAAATGCATTGACGTTGGATGCGACCGTTGAAGGGGATGCGTTGCCTCAATCTCCTATGAAGATTGGTATGGCTTCTAATTTGACGTTTGATCTCAATAAAAGCTTCTTAGACTTCGTCTTACAAAAACTCACCGTCAATAAGATAAAACTGGATGGTAAAGCGACGGTACAACTTGCTGACATTCCCAAGGTGCGTTTTTCCTTGCACAGCCCAGACATTGATCTTGATGAGTTTCTAGGGTTAAACCAAGCCTCTGAGACGGCGCAGTCAGATACCCAAGAGTCTGCGGGTAGTTCAAATGATGGCGCGGTAAGTAAAGAGGTTGAACCTGACCTATCTGCATTGAAAGGATTAGATGTTAAAGGGTCAATCTCGATTGACAAGTTTAAAGCAGCTAACGCTCGCATGCAGGAAGTGAAAAGCGACTTTTATGTTAAAGGTGGGATTGCTGAACTGACTTCATTTAGTTCAAACCTTTACCAAGGCTCGATTACCGCAAAAGCGAAATTGGATGCTCGCCAATCACCAGCAAGCTACAGCGCAATAAAGACCATTAAAGGGGTTAAAGTCCAACCATTGCTTATTGATGTTGCCAATAACGACAAACTCGAGGGTACGGGCAATATTGACGTCAACGTTACCGGTAAAAGTCTAACGCCAACAGGCATCAAGAAAAACCTAAAAGGCACGGTTAAGATTAACTTTGCGGATGGTGCGGTCAACGGCATAAACGTTGCACAAATGATTCGTGAAAACTATGCGCGCTTTAAAGGACAATCGTTAGATGGTAAGTCTGAGCCACAAAAAACAGACTTTAGTGCGATGACAGCAACGCTGACTTTCAACAAAGGAGTCGTATCAACGAACAATATGAAAGCCGAGTCGCCATTGTTACGGATTAAGGGCTCAGGCTCGGCTAATTACATCAACGAAACGGCGGACTTCTTGGTGAGTACATCGGTGGTAGGGACGCTAGAAGGCCAAGGCGGTGAGAGCATTACCGAACTGCGTGATGTCACGATTCCAATCAAGATAACGGGTCCATGGGCAGCGCCTAAGTTCGCACTCGTGTTCGATGACGTGCTTAAACAAAAAGCGCAAAAAGAGGTGGAGCGAGCAACAGAACGCCTTGGCATCAAAGATGAGAAAACGAAGAAAGCCGTTGATGGACTATTGAAAGGATTGTTCAACTGATCGGCTAGTTGCTAGTTGCTAGTTGCTATATTGAAAGCTAAAAGCTAAAAGCTAAAAGCTAAAAGCTAAAAGCTAAAAAACGGTGCCCTTGGGCGCCGTTTTTGTTTTTGAGGTAATGTGCGGAACGTTACCGGCTTAGCTGCAAGGGAAAAAAACAAGATAAGCACTCATCAGGCTAGCAAGCGTTGCGACCAGCACGGCCTTAAATTCAAGATGGGCAGCATCGGTTCGCCGCTCTGGTGATATAACATCATCGAGCCTAACTGGTTATTTTATTACCAGTCCACGCCTTTGAGCGCTTTTACGCCAGATTCAAAAGCATGCTTAACGTTTTTAACCTCAGAAACGGTATCAGCGAGCTCAATTAATGTACGATGAGCGCCGCGGCCTGTGATGATCACCGACTGCATTTTAGGTCGATGCGTCAAGGCTTCTACGACTTCATCTAAATCGATATAGCCGTAACTCACCATATACGTGAGTTCGTCGAACAGTACGACATCGATACTTTCGTCCTTAAGCATTCGTTTACATTCCTGCCAGACTAGTTGCGCAGCTAGCGTGTCCGCTTCTTTATTTTGAGTCTCCCAAGTAAAGCCTGTCGCCATCACTTGAAATTCGACGCCCAGCTTTTCGAGCAGGTTTTTTTCTCCGTTTGCCCATGTTCCTTTTATGAACTGCGCAACGGCCGCTTTCTTGTCGTGACCAATCGCTCGGGTTACGGTACCAAATCCTGCCGTCGACTTGCCTTTACCGTTGCCAGTAATGACCAACAATAATCCTTTTTCTTCTTGGGCGTTGGCAATTTTTTTATCAACGTTTTCTTTAACTTTCTGCTGACGAACTTTATGGCGCTGTTGTTTTTGCTCTTCCGAAAGTGACATGACTATTCCCTTGCTGAGTATTGTTTTTATTCATTAATCGAGTTTCTATAAACCCATCTGCACTCTATGATAATGAAATAGCGTGAGAAAAAAACAAGTTAAATTTTAAGGGTATAGCAATGAAGAAAGTATTAGTCGTCTGTATGGGGAATATTTGTCGTTCGCCAACGGGAGAAGCGGTGCTTAGAACTTGCGCACAAAGGCAAGGACTGGATATTTTGGTGGATTCAGCGGGGACGATTGGTTTTCATGAGGGGGCATCTCCGGACCCAAGGGCCCAAGTGGCGGCAGAATCGAGAGGGTATTCCTTTGAAGGCATAACGGCGAGGCAGGTGACTGATGCGGATTTTTATAACTTTGATTTGATTTTGGCTGCTGATGAAGACAACCTCAATGATCTTATTGTTAGGTGTCCCGAACATCGACAGAGCGCATTATCGCTTTTCCTAAGTCATGGTCACTCTGATCAAAAGGAGATACCCGATCCATACTACGGTGGGGAGCTGGGCTTTGAGCAGGTTCTTGACTTGATTGAGGATGCCGCACAAGGGGTGTTAGAAGCACTAAAAACAATGAAATAATGGCGTAATTAGACGGCCACTGGCGGGATTAACGCGTTGTCACTATTCACCAGCTGACTGTATCAATCCATTCTCACTATCAATCGTACTCACGATTAACAGTTCACATAATCAACGCGTTAGGGTGAAACCTTGTTGGGTGTGTGAACTGTTATTCAATGGGTTGATTCTGAAGTGCAAACGCTTACTTACTCATCTCACCGCGCAACACTTCTGACATCTGTCTTTTAATCTGCTCATAGCTAAGATCTTGGCTTAATAAGTAGTGCAGTTTTGCTAATGCGGCTTCTGGTGTCATATCGTAGCCGCTAATGACACCAGAGTCGGCCAGTGCACATCCCGTAGCATAGCCACCCATATTTACTTTCCCTGCAAGACATTGCGTCAGGTTGACTACAATAACCCCACGTTCTGACGCTTCTTTTAAGTGCGCGAGTAGTGCTGGGTTTTGTGGCGCGTTACCCACACCGAATGTAAGCAAAATCATAGCATTAACCGGTTGAAGCAACGTGTTTCGGATCACCTCATGAGAGATGCCAGGGTACATGGTGATGACCCCAATAGGCTGAGGCGTAATATTACAGACTCGGAAATCACCGTTTGCTGGCTTATTGATTTCTACACCATTGCTGAGCTGGATGTTAATACCAGCTTCTAGCAACGACGGTAAATTTGGTGACGTAAAGGCGTTGAAGCCGTCAGCATGAGATTTTGTGCTGCGATTCCCACGCATAAGCTGATTATTAAAGAACAGCGTGACTTCATTAATCGGGTAATTTGCCGCAATATGTAACGCATTGAGCAAATTAGCTTGGCCATCTGAGCGAAGCTCCGCGAGAGGGATCTGCGATCCCGTGACGATCACTGGCTTACCTAGGTTCTCTAACATAAAGGATAAGGCTGACGCGGTGTAAGCCATGGTATCAGTACCATGGAGGATAACGAAACCGTCGTAATTATCGTAATTATCTCGGATGTCATCGGCAATTTGCTGCCAATCCGCTGGTGTCATATCGGAAGAATCAATCAAGGGATCGTATTCATGGATAGTGAATTCAGGCATCTCTGAACGATGAAACTCAGGCATGCTTGCTAGTTGTTTTTCCATGAATCCCGCGACTGGGACGTAACCATTGGATGATTTTTTCATCCCAATTGTTCCGCCAGTGTAGGCGATGTAGATGTGTTTTCTTGTCATGATCGACATTACTTCAATATTTAGAACAGGTGGCAGGATTATAGCGGAATCAAACAAAAGAGCCACCGAAACGGCGGCTCTTAGGGCATTTAACAAGTGGTTAAATCTAAATCATGTTGCTTACTCAACATTACACGTTAAGCAGAGAACGTACTGACCTTTAGGATCATTGAAGCTTTCTACTAGCGATGCTTGTTGTTGAATCTGTGCAGCTGCCGGTTGTAGGCTCTCTGGGAGCATACTCGAGATATCATACCCCAACGACACCTTCACTTGTTGCATCATCTCTTGGATAAACTGCTGCGCTGGACTTAATGGCTCTTCAACCCAGTAAACGTCATAATCGTCTAAGTTGCCCAACTCCGCCGCTAGCGCAACGGCGTCATCAAAGTCACCAATTTGGTCGATCAATCCACGTTCTAGGGCGTCTTTGCCTGTCCATACTCGACCTTGAGCGACATTATCGACATCGGAAACGTCCATATCACGATTGTTGGCGACTAGGGTAATGAAGCGCTTGTAGCCATTTTCAATCCCCATCTGGAAGGCCTCTGATGCGCCTTCGGACAAGCCTGTCGTCACACCAACACCCGAGAATGGGGAAGTACCTACGCCATCGGTTGAGATACCAATGTTGCTCAATCCTTTCTCAAACGTGGTAATAACGCTGAAGATACCAATCGAACCGGTAATCGTCGTTGGCTGAGCAATAATTTTGTCAGCGCTCATTGAGATCCAGTAACCGCCAGATGCGGCGAGGCTAGACATTGATACCACGACCGGTTTGCCCGCTTTTTGCAAAGCGACGACTTCGTTACGAATAACCTCTGAAGCGAAGGCGCTTCCGCCTGGGCTATCAACACGAAGAACCACGGACTTAACCGAATCGTCTTCTCTGGCTTGTTTGAGAAGCCCTGCGACAGTGTCACCACCCACCGTGCCTCTTGGCTGCTCTCCATCCATGATGGTACCGCTAGCGACGACGACAGCAACGCTGTCTTTCGGTGGTTGAATATCAAATGGAATCGTCATGAGATAATCGTAATAGCCGACAGCATTGAAGCTACCATCTCCGTCGCTACCGAATGCGTCAATCATAGCTTGATTGGCTTGTTGCTTGGTGGCTAATTCATCGACAAGTCCCAACTTTTTAGACAGAGCCGCAAGGTCGCCATCCACGGATTTCAACTCGGATAGGAAGGTGTCCATCGTTGGTGTTAAGACGGTAGGTTCAAGTTGACGATTGGTGGCAACATCATCGACGTAAGCGCCCCAAAGTTGGGATACCCAGCGTGTTGCTGACTCTTTGGCTGCCGGAGACATATCATCACGTAAGAATGGTTCAACCGCTGATTTGTAGGTGCCAACGCGGAAGACGTGTGTCGTAACATCAAGCTTTTCAAGCAGCGTTTTGTAGTACATTGAGTACGCGCTGTAACCCTTGATTAACACCGCCCCGTCAGGCGCAAGATAGACCTTGTCGGCATAACTGGCTAGGTAGTATTGGCTTTGGTTATAGAAAGCGCCATAAGCAAGTACAGGTTTACCGGTTGCCTTGAACTCATTGATGGCTTTGGCGATATAGCGCAGCTTTGTTAAGCTGGTTTCTGGCATATCACGTAGAGAGAGCACCAACCCAGTGACATGGTCATCTGTCGAGGCATGCCGAATGGTGTCCACGATATCAAACAGGACGTTCTCTTTGGGTAGGTCTTTACCAAACAATGAACCGGTGACCGAATCCATTGGGTTTACGTAGGTGCTTTGCTCTACCACTGGGCCGGCAATATTTAACACTAACGCGGCTTCTTTTTTAACCGGCGGAGCGCTTGGTTCTACCTGAGTGAAACCGAAATAAAGCAGGGCGATTACGGCAAAGAACAACAGGTTCACAATGGCCAGTCTGGTAAAGTTAATCACTTTCCAGAATCCCTTGAAGATTAACCCAATAAATCGAACTATTTTTTTCATCATCTCTCCACAACACACGAAGTGAGTGTCTGCATCCCTAAATAACAGCTTGTAGTCTAGTGTTACGACTATGAATAAGCTGTATGAATATTGTAATTGTACGTGAATGTGACGACTTTCACCCAATCAAAAGCCATCATCATAAAAATTAGAGACTTATCATCATCGATGAAGTTCAAATAATCAAAAATTATTTTGCATTATGTTGTAAGAATGTAAACACAAGTTTGATTTATTAACCTTGTTGTAATAATCTGGTCAGACCACAATTATAAAAAGCAAAGTGAAGTCGCCATGTACCCAAACCTACTAAAACCTCTAGACCTAGGATTCACTCAACTTCGCAATCGTGTCTTGATGGGCTCGATGCACACGGGGCTTGAAGAACATAAAGAAGGCTTGCAAAAATTGGCGGCTTTCTATGAAGAACGTGCTAAAGGCGGGGTTGGACTGATCGTCACGGGTGGTTTCTCACCCAACTTACGTGGCCGCCTCGCTCCCTTTGCTGCTGAGTTTAGTAAGCCTAAACATGCCAAGGCACACAAAGCTGTGACAGAAGCTGTACATAAGCATGGCGGTAAGATTGCATTGCAAATCCTACACGCTGGGCGGTATAGCTATCATCCTTTTTCTCAAAGTGCCTCAAAAATAAAATCACCTATCACCCCTTTTACGCCCAGTGAAATTAGTAGCCGCCAGATTTGGAAAACAATTGAAGCCTATGCGAATAGCGCAGCCTTAGCACAAACTGCTGGGTATGATGGCGTAGAGATAATGGGATCGGAAGGCTACTTCATCAACCAATTTATTTGTAAACGGACCAACGTTCGATATGACGAATGGGGCGGGAGCTATGAAAATCGTATCCGCTTGGCGATTGAAGTTGTTAAAGCGGTACGTGCTGCTGTTGGGGAGGAGTTCATCATCATCTTCCGCTTGTCGATGCTTGATTTAGTTGAGCAGGGCAGCACATTTGACGAGGTTATTCAGTTAGGTAAGGCTCTAGAAGACGCGGGCGTCACCATAATAAACTCAGGTATTGGGTGGCATGAAGCCAAAGTCCCAACCATCGCGACACAGGTACCCAGAGCAGCCTTCACTTGGGTGACAGAAAAGGTTCGCCCACACCTTAACGTTCCGGTGATCACCACCAATAGAATCAATACCCCTGAAGAAGCTGAGCGAGTATTGGCGTCAGGTCACGCGGACATGGTCTCAATGGCGAGACCTTTCTTAGCAGACCCTAATTTCGTTCAAAAAGCAGAGCAAGGAAAATCACAATTAATCAATACTTGTATTGGTTGTAACCAGGCGTGTTTGGATAATGCCTTTAAGGGTAAGCGCGCGACCTGTTTGGTGAATCCTCAAGCTTGTTATGAAACGGAACTTATCGTTAAAACGACCGCTAAGTCCAAAAGTATTGCCGTCGTCGGCGCAGGCCCTGCCGGGCTTGCTTGTGCCACTATGCTTGCAGAGAAAGGCCATTCCGTTGATTTGTTCGAAAAAAGCGATCGAATTGGTGGCCAGTTTCGTCTCGCCATGCAGATCCCTGGCAAAGAAGAGTTTCGTGAGACGATCCGTTACTTTGCAAACCGAATCGATGAGACAGGCGTAAAGCTACACCTAGAAACCGAAGCCAATGCCGATTTGTTGAAAGAGTACGATGAGGTGGTCATGGCGTCTGGGGTGAAGCCGAGAATGCCGAAACTGGAAGGTATTGATAATGCTGATAAGGTGATCGATTACCAAACACTGATTCGTGACAAGGTATACGCCGGCGAAAACGTCGCGATAATGGGTGCTGGTGGTATCGGTGTTGATGTCGCCTCCATGCTGACCGAACCAGTTGGTCATACGCTTGATGATTGGCTGCATGAGTGGGGGGTCGATACTCAAGTGGAACATCCGGGTGGCTTGTACCCTTTCCCTGATACAGTCGCTGAGACTAACGTCTGGGTAATGCAACGAAAAGCAGGACGTGTGGGCAAGGGCCCTGGAAAAACAACCGGCTGGATCCATAAAAAGATCCTTGAAAAGCGCGGCGTTAATCTATTGGCCGGTGTGTCTTATGAAAAAATTGATGACGAAGGCCTACACATCACGATTAAGGGGGAGCATAAACTGATCCCTGCCGATAAGGTGATTGTCTGTGCGGGACAAGAATCCGTGAAACCATTTGAGGCGCAATGGCCTGACTTTGGAGATAAGCTGCACGTGATTGGTGGTGCTGATTATGCCGGAGAGTTAGATGCGGTACGTGCAATTCGCCAAGGCGTAGAGCTAGCGGCTAAGCTGTAGGCCTGCAACCTCTGAATCAGAGAGATAAAAAACGCGGGTGATGGTTGAAGTGAACCATAGAACATTTAATATGATGTTTGATAATGGTTATCAATAGTAGTGTTAACACGTTGGGTATTTGTTATTATTAATGCAGAGACCGATAACAACATTAACTCCAAGGACGTATTATGGATGCCTTAGAACTGCTGCTTAACCGACGTTCAATTGCCCGCCTAAGTGACCCGGCACCGGAAGGGGTCGCACTGGAAAATATCATAAAAGCAGGACTGCGTGCGCCCGATCACGGTGGCTTAACACCTTGGCGGTTCGTGTTGGCTCAAGGCAATGGTCTTAACAAGCTTGCGACCATTTTATCTGAGGCCAGCACGCTCGCGGGTCGTGAGCAAAATGTGATTGATAAAGCGCAAAAAGCACCGTTTCGAGCGCCACTGGTGATCACGGTGATTGCCAGCGTGACTCCACATGAAAAAGTACCCGCATTTGAGCAATACCTTTCTGCTGGGTGCGCCGTTCAAGCAATGCAAATGGCTGCGGTTGCGCAAGGGTTTCAAGCCTTTTGGCGCTCCGGTAAATGGATGTTTGATGAGCATGTTAAGCAAGCATTTAATGTGACAGGAGACGATAAAATTGTTGGTTTTCTTTATGTTGGCACGCCTGGTTGCACCCCGATGAAAGCCCCCGAGCGAGACCTTTCTAAGTTTATAGAGTTCCTGTAACTGTCTATTTATACAGTTTTTCTTGATTAATAAAGGTAAGCTTGGTTAAGCTTACCTTTTCTTTTGCCAGTATATTTTTATGACACGTCTATTTATCGCAGAAAAACCGAGCTTAGGCCGCGCAATCGCGGCGGCCTTACCTAACCCTCAGAAGAAAGGGGATGGGTTTATTCAATGTGGTAATGGTGATGTGGTGACATGGTGCATCGGCCACTTACTTGAACAGGTTGAGCCCGATGTTTACGATGACCGGTATAAAAAATGGAACCTCCTTGACCTCCCCATTATTCCTGAACAGTGGCAGCTTCGACCTAGAAAAACGGCAGCAAAGCAACTTGCCGTGGTGAAAAAGTGTGTCAAACAAGCAAGCGAATTAGTTAACGCGGGCGATCCTGACCGAGAAGGGCAGTTACTTGTCGATGAGGTCATTGATTATTGTAAGGTCAGCAAAGCCAAGAAAGATAATGCGCAACGGTTATTGATTAGTGATTTGAACCTACCTGCGGTAAAGAAAGCCATTGGGTCGATGCGCATGAACAAAGAGTTTGTTCCGCTTTCGGTCTCTGCATTGGCTCGCTCGAGAGCAGACTGGCTGTATGGGATGAATATGTCTCGTGCCTACACATTACTGGGCCAAAAAGCGGGTTACCAAGGTGTGCTTTCTGTGGGGCGAGTACAAACGCCCGTTTTAGGATTAGTGGTTCGACGTGACGATGAGATCGCAAATTTTATCCCCAAGGACTACTTTACGCTGCATGCTCTCATTCCTTATCAAGACAGTCAAAGTAGCTTCGATATTCGAGCTCGCTGGAAACCAAGTGAAGCCTGTAAGAATTGGCAAGATGAAGAAGGTCGAGTGCTTAATCGCAAGCTAGTTGAGAATGTCGCGAGTCGAATTAAAGGCCAACCCGCTAAGGTGGTAAAGTCTGAACACAAATCGACTAAGCAAAACGCCCCGTTGCCGTATTCGTTGTCAGCATTACAGATTGACGCTGCCAAACGTTACAACATGAGCGCTCAACAGGTTCTCGATGTCTGCCAAGCCTTGTACGAAAAACATAAACTGATCACTTATCCGCGTTCAGATTGTCGATACCTACCTAATGACCATTTCTACCAGGCCAATGAAGTACTCGCTGCAATAAAAAATAATAGTAAAGCTTGTGCGGCTCATGTGGATGGGGCGGATAGCAGTCGCAAGTCAAAAGCGTGGAACAACAGCAAAGTTGATGCGCACCATGCCATCATCCCAACACCTAAAAAGTCGAACAGTGTACTGTCGAACTACGAAGAGAACGTTTATGGGTTGATCGCTCGTCAATACGTCATGCAATTTTACCCGCCAGCCGTGTATGCCGAAGCGATGCTCGAATTTGATATCCAAGGTGGACTCTTCGTATCAAAAGGCAAGCGTATGCAAGAACCAGGATGGCGCGTCTTGCTTGGTAAGCAGTCTAACAGCAAGGAGGAAGATGTTGATGCGGTGCCAGCCCTGCCTGTTGGTACCGAGTTGCTTTGTCGTGAAGGACAAATATTGGAGAAAAAAACGGAACCTCCCCGTCATTTTACTGAGGCAACGCTGCTGCAGGCAATGACGGGTATTGGCCGCTTTGTTGTTGACCCATCGTTGAAAAAAATCCTAAGAGACACCGATGGAATCGGTACGGAGGCGACTCGTGCAGGCATACTGGATACCTTGTTTAAAAGGCAGCTGTTAAGACGCGATGGCAAGGCAGTGTTAGGTTCACCTGCGGGTCGAGGTTTAGTGTATGCATTACCAGATGAATCGACCTATCCGGACATGACGGCGCACTGGGAACATCAGCTTCAAGGTATGGCCGAAAAAACGTATTCATACGCTCCCTTTATGCTAGGTCTTACTCAAAAAATGGATGAGTTGATGCGTCGGGTTAAAGAAGAGCCAGTGCCTGAATCGTTGAGAAATTTACCCAAGGTGGAACGGCCGGCTTTTAAGAAAAAACGTAACAGCAAGCCAAGAAAAAGCCCGAGGAAGTCAAAGTAGCCCTATAAAATACCGCCATATCACGTGATGTGGCGGTATTTTATTAACAAAGTAGTTAAGCGTCTTTGTTTGCACTCGTATCGCAATCGTACTTCGTCATTCGTATCTTAGTGCTTCAATAGGGTCAAGCTGAGAAGCCTTATAAGCCGGGTAGAAACCAAACCCGATGCCGATGCAGGCTGTGGCGGATATACTGACCATAATGATCATTGGTGACACGATCAATTGCCAGCCTAAACCGTGCTGCAATACCGCTATTGTGACTAACGAAATAATAATCCCCAGTAACGCCCCAACTAAACAGAGCACAACACTTTCAATGAGGAACTGTAATAAGATGTTTTTTGGCTTGGCACCCACGGCCATTCGAAGTCCAATTTCTCGGGTTCGCTCAGTGACACTCACCAACATGATGTTCATCACCCCAATGCCCCCCACGAGCAACGAAACGGCGGCGACACCTGATAACAACAAAGAAAATACCTTGTTCGCTTCTGCACGAGTATTCAACATAGCGGTGAGGTTCATAATCTTAAAAGGACTGACCTGATGGGACGGAATTCTATGTTTTTGGATAAGCAGTCGCTCGATTTCTTCGGCTACAAAGTCCATGTCATTTTGATGCTCAACGGAGATGGTCATGCGTTTGACACGGTCACTCTTGCCATTGTCTCGGCCAATGATTTTTCGATTTGCGGTCGAGATCGGCACTATCACAATATCATCTTGGTCCTGTCCCCGCATGTCTTGCCCTTTTGATGTTAAGACACCAATAATAGTCAGGGGAACCTTATTGATGCGTATGGTTTCATTCATTGCACTCTGAGCATGCCCAAACAACTCGGTGGCAACGGTGTTACCAATTAAGGCAACCTTGGCACTTTTTTTAACTTCACTTTCATCAAAAAGCCGCCCGGATGTCACGCCCCAGTTGGAGGCAACAAGGTAATCGGCGTTCGTGCCTTGAATCGTAGAGCTCCAGTTTTGGTTGCCCCAGACAACTTGTGCCTGACTATCCACTGACGCGCCTGCCGCGATAATTTCGGGGATTTCGTTCTTTATGATAGCCACATCACTCATCGACAGTTTGTTGCTTGCTCCTACTGCGTTTGAAGCGCCACCAGACTTAATAGAGCCGGGTCGGACCATTAATAGGTTGGTACCTAAGCTCTCAATCTGTTGCTCGACTTGCCGTTGTGCGCCTTCACCCAATGCAAACATGATGACGACGGCGCTGATGCCAATAATAATGCCTAATGTGGTTAAGATAGATCGCAGTAGATTGCGCTTAAGAGATAACAGCGCGGTGCTGATGAGTATCATGCCGACCCCCTCAATGTATCAAGATGTTTGAGCGCGTCTTCAGACAGTAGCTTCCCATCTCGAATGTGCAGTATGCGACTGGCTTGCGCCGCAACTTCATGGTCATGAGTGATAATAATAATGGTCTGGCCTTGGCTGTTGAGATGGTGAAACAGGGCCACAATATCGTTACCGGTTTTACTATCAAGTGCGCCTGTCGGCTCATCGGCCAGCAATATGTTGGGTTGATTGACAAGGGCTCTGGCAATGGCTACTCGTTGTTGTTGACCGCCGGACAGTTGATTGGGATGAGAATGAAGTCGGTCACCTAAGCCGACAAGCTCAAGGCATTTCTTGGCGCGATTATCGGCGTCTTTAATGGGTTTATCGAAGTACATTAAAGGCATTTTGACATTATCGAGCGCGGATGTGCGAGACAGTAGGTTGAACTGTTGGAAAACAAAACCGATATGGTCTCTGCGTACTTCTGCGAGTTGGTTTTTGTTGAGATCTTGTGTTTCTTGGTTAAGGATTGAAACTTGGCCATCTTCAGGCGTCATTAGGCAGCCAATCATATTCATCAATGTCGATTTCCCAGATCCTGATGGCCCCATAATTGCGACCATTTCACCTTGCTGCACGGTGAAATTTACATCATCAAGAACCTGAAAGCGCTCTTCACCGGTAGGGAAACTATGGCTGATATGCTGACACCTTATTGCCGCGTTCACTGGTTGCTCTCCCTATATTGGGTAACGATAGTTTCATTCGATAGATCGGGGTTGATTACGGCAGTGAATGTGTCATCGGATACACCAAGTTCCGCATAAATGGTCTCCATTTTATTATCTCGGAGCACCAACACTGGTCCCATTTTTACTTGCCCGCTTCGAATTTGCTTTTGCAACGAACGCTGCTCTTTTGTTAATACACCCGCTAGCGCTTTATTGAACTGCTGTCGACGTTGTCTGTCTGCATCTGGAGAAGCATCGGGGGCTTTCTTGGGCAGCGCTTGTTGGATTGCGAGCGTTTGCTCTTTTGTTAGGTTTAAATATTTTAAGCGAGAAAGCGGGCCTTTCGCCTCATTACTGTCAGAGACGGTATATCGATTGGCCATGCGAATGGCCGCGTTCGTTATTCGCTGTACGCCGTCCATTTTTTCTATGGCAACCTCTAGGTTTGCCGTCATCCCTGGAAGTAACACCCCACTTGGGTTACTGGTCGAAATGACAACCACGTAACTGACAACATTCGAATTGGTTTGTGGGGCTTTACGTATTTGTTTTACTTCACCTTTAAAGCTGCGATCAGCAAAGGAATCAACACCAAAACTGACCTTTTGCCCTTCAACAATTAAGCCGATATCTGATTCGTCGATATAAGCTTCGATTTCCATCTCAGTCAAACTTTTCGCTAATGTGAAGAGCTCGGGTGTGTTATAGCTAGAGGCCACCGTCTGACCCGCTTCAATATTTCGGTTGATAACGAAACCACTGATTGGTGCGCGAATATTGGTACGGTCGAGCTCAATTTGAGCTTGCTCTAAACTAGCAAGGTTGGCTGCATGGGTCGCTTGCAGTATTTCGAGTTGAACGATGCTTTGCTGCCAATCTAACCGATATTGTTTACTCGTCGTTTGTAGGTCGTCTAACGCATCTTCAGAAACGTTTTTCTTTAAATACAGCACGTGAGCGCGTTCTACTTCTCTCACTGAGCGTTCATAATTGAGTCGTGCTCGTTGGATCTGCAGTTGTTGTGCCGTCGCATCGGCGGCACTTTTCTCAGCAAGTGCTTTTGCTTGTGCAACTTGAGCGGCAAAAGAGGCCGGATCAATTTTGGCCAACAATTGATCTTTTTCAATGACGTCGTTGAAGTCAGCGTACACTTTTATCACCTGACCCGACAATTGTGCGCCCACGACCACGTCATCGACAGCGGCAAGTGTTCCTGTTGCGCTGACAGTGTTGCTGATATCACCAATACTAGAGGACTCTGTCCGATAAGAGGTTGTGTTTGTTGTTGAGGAGGAAAACATCTCGGGATAGGTTAGCCAAACCCCTGACGCCGTCACTCCAATAACGATGGCCGTGATAGTACTAATGCGAAGCCAATGATTCATAATCCTTACTCATACAGTGGTTATACGCTATTCAGCGTAGCAACAAATGTCGTGGTAAAGTGAATATTTACAGCAATTTACAATAGGTTATTACTTCAAAGGTCGTATCAAACGATGCACTACAGCCTACGGAGCTAGTTTGCCCAAACACCATTAAGGTCACCATGGTAATGAACGGCCATCATAGTTAAGAAATCGCCCCGAATCTTTCGGCGTCGCGGATTCAATGACAGAAACTAACCCTTTGGCGGAGATTTGTGTTGAGATGAGCGCGTTGGGGCCTCCCATCTCCGTTTGAACCCACCCCGGGTGCAATGCGAGAACCGTAAAGCCGTCTGATGAAAGGTCATTACTGAGGCTTTTTACTACCGAGTTCAGTGCCGCCTTAGATGAGCGATAAATATAGCCGCCACCGGAGGTGTTCTCAGTCATGCTACCGACTTTAGAAGACAAACAAATAATTTTTCTGACTGACGAAGCTTGCAGTTTAGGGCAAAGTATTTCAACGAGCTTAAGAGGGGCAATGGTGTTAATTTCGAAAACGCGGCGCCATTCCTCCGGATCCGTGTTGCCAAAGCCATAGTTTTTAGGGCCATAATAGCCGGCATTGTTAATGACGATATCGATAGTAGGGAAGTCCTGGAAGAGCCGACTCATCTCATCATAGTGGGTGATATCCAGTTTATAAGTGGTGAGTGATTCATGCTGGATAGAAAGTGCCATCAACGCCTGTGAAGAAGACTCACTACGATAAGTAGCATAAACTTGATAACCAGCCGTTAAGTATTCTTGAGTCAAGGCAAAGCCTATCCCGCGGTTAGCCCCTGTTATTAGTACGGTTTTCATCTACTTCACCTCGCGTTAAACTTCAACTATCACATTTTCCAAACCGACAAGACCATTCATGCCTGTTCCCTTAATCTACCATCATATCTATTCTGACCTAGCGCTACCAGACGGTCATCGATATCCGATTAATAAATACCGTCTGCTTTATCAAGCCATACATGCTGAGTATTTGAGTCAAGGAACAGCCACATTTGACGTGTATTCACCACAGCCATTGGGTGTTGAACAGCTGTATCAAGTTCATTGCCGTCAGTATGTCGATTCGTTGTTATGTGGTGAGTTACCCGCCGCTAAAATGCGTCGTATCGGTTTTCCGTGGAGTCCAGAACTTGTCGAACGAACACTTATCTCCGCAGCCGGTACTTGCTTAGCCGTTGATAAAGCATTGGAGAACGGAGTCGCGATCCACTTGAGTGGCGGTTACCATCATGCTCATTACGATTTTGGCAGCGGTTTTTGTTTATTTAACGACTTGGTACTTGCGGCAACACATGCACTGAATCAAGGTATTGAAAAGGTCTTGATCGTCGATAGTGATGTTCATCATGGTGACGGTACGGCGACCTTGGTTGAAGGCAATCCCCAGATCGTGTCGTTGTCGTTTCACTGTGAGAAAAACTTTCCTGCCCGCAAGCCACAATCGGATTTTGATGTACCGCTGGCAAGAGGCGTTAGCGATGACGAGTTTCTTGCTACATTTTATAACGTGGTGGACTTGGCAATAAGGCTACATTCACCCGACCTTGTGCTTTATGATGCTGGCGTTGATATTCATGAAGGGGACGAACTCGGATATCTTAACGTTACCACGGAAGGTATTGCGCAAAGAGATCGCTGGTTATTGGATCGCTGTAAAGCGGCAAGTTTACCCGTTGCGTGTGTGATTGGCGGTGGATACCGTAGTCATCACGCCGATCTTGTACCAATACATATGGCGTTGATCAACGCAGGCCGAGAAGTGTGGGAGAAGGCATAATGAAACACCGTATTCGAGCGGCGGGGATCGCACTAAACAACGACAACATTCTGCTATTAAAAGTGAGCGATGAACATTCCGGTGAATACTGGATTCCGCCTGGTGGTGGGCTTGAAGGCTCGGATCAAAGTAGCAAGCACGCCCTTGTCAGGGAGTATAAAGAAGAAACCGGTCTTGATGTCGTCGTCGGGCCATTGTTGTTTGTGCGAGAGTTTTTGGAAACGGCCCGCGATACCTACCACGTGGAGCTTTTTTATCAAATTGAAAGCTGGAGCGGCTCGCTAGGATTACATCACTTAAGCGGGCTTAATGATGAGTCGTACATCCATGCAGTACAATGGGTGCCATTGGCGGAGTTAGCGAATATAAAAACGTTTCCCAGAGATATCGTGTCGCAGATTGTCCCCATGATTAAAGCGAGGCGGTCCTCATTGCATCTCGGTAGCTTCGTTCAAGGTGACAATGATGATGTTAATCGACTGGATTAACTTAAGAGAGGGGGGTATTATGCTCGGCCTCACACTATTGACGGATATTAGACGCCATGAACCGCAAAAAAAAGATTAATCAAATTCATAAAGCTCGCGTAAAAAAAGCGAACGCAAAGAAGCAAACGAGCAATAAGCCTCGTTACATTTCTAAAGCAGAACGTGCAAAAATAGAGGCGGAACAAGCCTTATTGAATGAACAAGTTGAACAAGATTCGTCGACGCAAGATGCGACTTCGTCTGAGACTACAGAACCCGTAGCATCGGCGTAATTGATTCAAGTTTGTATCGAGTCTAGTTTGTAGAGTCTGGTTTGTAGAGTCTAGTGTATGTTGCTCATGAAATACTGAGCAATAGACACCCATCATGCCTTCTGAGTGCTGAGGCTAGCTTGATGTCTAGCTACTTACCTCCACAATTTATTACCAATCTCGCGCATTGTTTGTGCTCCTCACTGCTTGTACCCGGTGTGATGCGTCTACGCCAACTAATTATCTCCATTAGCAAATCCTGATGTAAAAAAGCCCCAGATCAGAATAGTGTCTAGGGCAACTTAACGTGGCTTTAACGCGCGATAGCAGATCTAAGGTATCGCGTGATGCGAGAACCTATAAACTCGGTGTTAGGCACTTGTTTTTACGGCGTCTCATGGTTCGTAAGACAATACCAACAATCATAATTACGCCACAGAATCCATAGACCTGCATGATGGTTGGGTCGTTAGAAACGAAGCCAACGTCAGAAAACATGATATACGCACCTAAAACCATATACAGAATGATGGCCGACGCTTCAAAGCGGAACGCCCAAGGCGTCACGTCAATCGTATCGTTTACGGGCATAACGTAGTCTTGTTCTCTTGGCATAAAGTGCCCAATGATAAACATCAAGGTGGTACACACGACAAATAGAATCGCGAGTTGGTGTAGGAAGTGAATCGGTGTCTTGAATATCAATTGCATCGCCGCGTAAGAGCTGACAAACACAACCAGTGAGACCTTAGCCGCAATGGCTGGGACGCGCTTTGATACATAACCAACGAATACAATGGTAAAGATAGGCACACTAAAAAAGCCAGCTACCATTTGTAAATATTGAAATAGTCCTTCGGGAGCATACATGATGAATGGCGCGATACACACCGAGATAATCGCGATGATGACGCCAAAGATTCGACCTTTACCCACCAATTCTTCGTCAGTTTTTCCTTGACCAAATAATGGCTTGTAGACGTTCAGTGCAAATAAGGTGGTCGAACTATTAAGTACGCCATTGAAGGTACTTAAGATTGCCCCAAACATTACCGCGACGAAAAAGCCAACTAATGGTTTTGGTAGGACTTCGTTGACTAATCGGGTGTACATGGTATCTGGATTACCGGCATCTGCGCCGAACATATGAAAAGCGATGATTCCAGGAATAATGAGGAACAGAGGTGAGATGACCTTGATTGCCCCCGCCAGAATGACACCTTTTTGACCTTCTTTTAGATTCTTGGCACCAAGAGCTCGTTGGATGATCGATTGGTCTGTTCCCCAATAATAGAGATTAACCAGTAACAAGCCGGTAAATAGCGTTGAGAATGGTAGGGGGTCAGTTTCTTTACCGACAGACTGAAGCTTTTCTGGCGCAGCCGTCAATAGAATATCGAGCCCCTCACCAAAGCTACCGCCACCCAGCGCCATTAGACCAAAAACAGGTATCATCATTCCGCCGACAATCAAACCAACGCCGTTAATCGTGTCTGCAATAACCACAGCTTTTAATCCGCCATAAATAGCGTAGAAGAATCCAAGTAGCCCAATAGTGGCAGAAATGAGAGCAATCGAACTGAATTCAGAAATATTAAGTAAGGCTTGAACGTCAAATATTTCACCAAGAACGACGGCACCAGCATAGAGGGTAGTGGGCAAAATATTGATAACGTATTGGCATAAAAATAGCAAGGTTACGAACTTTTTGACGGACATATCATAGCGGCTCTCAAGGAAGTCAGGGATAGTGGTTATCCCTTGCTTGAGATAGCGTGGTACGAGTAATAGCGCAATAATGACCAAGGTAACGCCCGAGGCGACCTCCCAACCCATAACACTCATGTTGTGGGTATATGCCTGCGCACTCATTCCTACAAAGCTAGTCGCGCTTAGGTTGGTAAGAATAAGAGAGCTGGCTATCAGTCCGCCAGTCAGGCTTCGCCCGCCGAGGAAGAAACCATCTTGAGAGGTGTTTTTGTCGTGTTTCACTTTGTTGTAGGTAAATGCGACAACAAAGCCTGTAAACAGCAAGAACGATAGTAATACTGTAATAGACATTTTGTTTCCTTAAACGTTAGTCGTAGTGATTATGACTACTCCGAGTCATTTGTGTGTAGGGTTGCCCGCACAGAATGCGAAGTTGGTGAACGATACACGTCATTTAAATGCATACTGTGGGGCTAGGTAAGAATCAATTTATCTTTCGTAGATGCACAATAAGCGCGGATTCCGGGTCAAGAATGGGTAAGGTAATACCAATTTCTTTTAGGTTGTCACCGTGTAGTGTGAGTGTTTGTTCAAGCCATTTAGGGCGTTGTTTCATTAACTGAAAACTGGTCTGGGGCATCTCCACTATGGTCACTTTGTATTGACTGTTTGTGTCGCAGCAGCTAATGCGCAGCGGCGATGGAAGGGCATGAGATGGCATTGCTAACTGGCATACCGTGATGATCATTTCATCATCGGTTTCGACACCATAGATGTGTTGATTTTGGTCGGCGGGGTCGATTCTGAAACTCCGCCCGGAATGTAGGATGTGACGGTACTTTTTATGTAGCGCAATGTAATGAGCGAACGCGGCTTTTTCTTCGTCAGACTCTTTCACTGGGTCGAGTTCAACGCCCATGTGACCCATAAAGGCAGTAACGCCGCGCATATTAATGTGGTGACGGCGATTTGTTGAATGGCATTCAGCTGGACCAATATGTGCCCCCATTACCTCTGGTGGGAAGAAATAGCTCATCCCTTTCTGTATTGCTTGCCTTTCTAGGGCGTCATTGCAATCGGATGCCCAGAAACGGTGGGTTCTCTTGAGAATTTCGAAGTCGATGCGACCTCCTCCAGAAGAACAAGATTCAATCTCAACAGATGGATGGGCACCAGTGAGTTTGTCAATGAGGCGATAGAGTGCTTGCGTCTGGCTGTGGACAGCGGCTTTGCCTTGGTGGCCGGGCTGAACAAGCTCACGATTCATATCCCACTTCAGGTAGGTGATTGAGTAACGTGTCAGCAGAGTATCTAGTCGTTCAAATAGGTAATTGAAGCAATCGTTGTTTTGAAGGTCTAACACATACTGCCAACGACCGGATGGCTGATGATAACCTTCAAGGCCAAGTACCCAGTCCGGATGATTTCGGTAAAGGTTAGAGTCTTGGCTCACCATCTCAGGTTCAACCCAAAGACCAAACTCCATGCCTTGCTGGTTGACGTGGTCAATCACGGGCTCTAGTCCATCTGGATATTTAGTTTCGTCGAGATACCAATCGCCTAATGCAGTACGTTCACCATTGCGGCCAATAAACCAGCCGTCGTCAATAATAAAGCGTTCAACACCCATGCGAGCGGCTTCTGTCGCCATTTGCATGATATAGTCAGGCTTGTGATCAAAGTAGATCCCTTCCCAGGTATTGAGATGAACTGGGCGAGGTTTATCAGTCGGAAATGAGACGATATTGTTGCGCACAAACGCTTGGAATCGTTGTGCTACGCCATTAAGACCAGTGTTGCTGTAGCAACCATAAAGCCAAGGGGTTTTATACTCTTGTCCTTCTTCTAAGAGGCATTCGCCAGAAAGCAATAGTTCGCCAGCTTGCACAAATCGTCGCCCATCACTTCGAACGTCTGCACGCATTTGGTGATTTCCGCTCCAGCCTAAATGAAACGCCCAGACCAGCCCTTGTTGTTCGCTAAAGCCATGACTGCCGACAAACATGCCAGGGAAGTTTTCATGGGAAGTGCGTCCGCGGCGATTTTCTTGCATGAAGCCACCATGGTCGAATCGTTGACGTTGAGTCTGAAATTCATGACACCAACGGCCGTGGAATGTCATGAGTTCATTAGCATGACTTGGCAAAGGGAGCGTCGAAGACAATTTTCCTAGATGGTAAGGGGTGGAGGTGATGTTTTTAACGGTTACACGTTTTTGTAATACATCTGTTTCGTTATCCAGTTTGAGTTCGACTTTAAGCTCAAGTCCTGCAACGTCATCAATAAGGTCAAAACAAGCGCTGTGCTCATCTGCTGACACTGATGTTGTGGTAAAGACGGGAGCCCAGTCATGACTGGATCTATGGCCTTCGAGACCGGGGGCATTAAAGTGGCCGCTACCTAACTCAGGGCATAACGATAATGGTACATCTACATCTAAACGTGCTTGAGAGATAGGCCGCTCTGTCGACAGCAACAGGTCATTGTCGATAGAAGCAATTTTAGTACCCCAGTGCAAAATTTCTGGGACACGGTCAACCTTGATGATTAAGCTATGGTTTTTACTCGTTAAGTGAACAAAGTTGCTCATGATAGCCTCGTTGTTTTCGTAAACATTATTTGAGAGTTATCTTGCGCTCGTGACGTTGAATTAATAGCGAGATGTTAGTTATGTGTGATTGTGATCGGCTTTTTATATTGTGAATTTTGCGCTAGATCGACTGTTTTCGGAAACATTTTTAATGTCTTTTGTGACATTTTGAAGCCGCGCAAAGAGAGGGGCAGCGTTTTTAGTTAAGATGTGAGTATGAGAAGCTAGAGAGAATATTTAGTGATGAATGTGACATTTAAAGATGTAGCTCAACTCGCCGGTGTATCAACTCAGACGGTATCTAGGGTTACCAATGGTTCTGAACAGGTCGCAGAAAAAACGCGGGACAGAGTTAACCAAGCGATTAAGCAGCTAGGTTACGTGCCAAATAAAGGCGCGCAGATGCTCAGCCGAGCAAAGTCAAAAAGTATCGGTTTAATTACATTGGACATGGCGCTGCATGGTGCGGCTCTTATAGCAAACGGGGTGCGACAGAAAGCCCACGAACTGAAGTATGGTGTCGCGTTTTCAGTTGTGTCTCAGCCATCGTTGGATAATATACAGCAATCGATCCGGGAACTGACCGCACAACAAGTAGATTGTGTCATCCTCAACGTTCCGCTGACATCGGTGGATGCCCGTTATTTGCTAGAGCAGTTTTCCCATTTACATTTGATATTTATTGATGTGCCAGAAAAATCCAATGTGCATCATATCTGTGGTGCACACAGAGAAGGCGCTAAACAAGCCGCAGAGCACCTAATTCTTGGTGGCAGGAGCAAGTTTTTATTAATCACAGGGCCGAATGAATCGAGTGCTTCGACGATTCGTTTGCACAGTTGGCAGTCGGTGATCGAAAAAAACAAGAGTACCGTGGCGCTTCAATATGAGGGTAACTGGCAGGCAGAGAGTGGGTATATGGCTGTTCGTCAGGCAATTTCAAAACAGGTCTCATTTGATGCTGTGCTAGTGGCCAGTGATCAAATGGCATTAGGAGCACTCAGAGCACTCGAAGAATTTAACATAGCGGTACCAGATCAGGCAGCTGTTGTTGGCTTTGATGGTATTGCAGATAGTGCTTTTTTCTCTCCGCCATTGACGACAATAAAGCAAGACTTTACTGAGATTGGATTACAAGCAGTGGTGTTAGCGCTTCAGGTGAGAAACGAAGAGTTGTTGACGGATGGCTACGCTGAAAGGGTCATTCCAGTCACGTTACTGGAGCGAGGCAGCAGTGCTCCTCGCTCAATATCAGGCTATAAAAAACAAGAAATTAAGGCGCTATTGCAGCGTATTGAACATCTTTTACCAGAGACTGATTGAACCCTCGATTTTACGGGGTTTCACGTCTTTTCTTTAGATGCAAAAAAGCCGCTATAAATAGCGGCTTTTTCTAAAAGTGGCGGAGGGATAGGGATTTGAACCCTAGAAGGGCTATTAACCCTTGCCGGTTTTCAAGACCGGTGCTTTCGACCACTCAGCCATCCCTCCGTTGTTGAAGCGTATATTAATGGGCATCTTACTCTTTGTAAACCCTTTTTAATTTAAAAAAACAGAATTACTGACTGTTGGATTAAAAAGTAACCTAGAGTGTCTATTATCTATGCATAACTGACAAAAAACCCCAAGTACATAGGCTTGGGGTTTGAGAGCGGAAGTTATAGAACGCGTTATTCTTTCTTATAGACGTTACTGACTTTTTGAGTAGAAACGCTGAAGTTCGGTAAAGCCTTGCATTAATATCGGTAACTTCGGATTCTTATCATCAAGCTTTTGGTAATCTTTGTCATATAGACTGTAGTTACCGAACTTGTCGACAACGGTTGTTTCACTCGCTGTGATGAGCGCAAGCTCTCGAGTATCGCCAGCAATGATCCACTTACGTTTCCTTTCATCAAACAGGTTACGGCCGCTGCTGTAGTCTTTAGTGTTAGTTGAGACACCACTAAGGTCCTGCATAAACGTTACCGCTAAGTCTAAATGACTCGTCATATGCGTGTAGTCAGCAGATAACTTACCCGGCCAATGTATCACTAAGGGAACCTTTAGTTGATACTGACTGTAGTTGGTGTTGGAGCCCCAACTGCGCGTCTTGGTTTCGTTGAATTCAGTGCCATGGTTCGAGGTCAAGACAACCACGGTATTGTCTAACATCTTCTCATCGACAAGCGTCTGAAGTATTTTACCAAATTCTGTATCAGCGGCGGTGGCGGCGGCTGAATACGCAGCAATAAATTGTTGCTCTGGTGATAAGTTAGGTGTGGCTGGCTGGTAACTATCAAAGTCATCAACGGTTGTTAGTTCAATATAACTAAACCAAGGTGCGCCTTTGTCACCGGCTACGGATTGCTGCCATTGCTTGATCGCTAGGTTATCGCCGATAGGCGAACTAGAAGGCGTCCCGTCACTGTTTAACGAAATGTCCGCAATAGGAAAGCTTCTAAAAATAGTGTCGGTGTACAGGTCATCTGCAAAGTTATCGCCGCTGTAGAGTTTGAACTGGTAGCCTTGTTTTTTGAGCGTAGACATAAACAAGGGTGCGCTACCTTGCGCTTTAATGCTGCTAGCGTAGCTGGTGGGTATGCCATACATTAGACCAAATACGCCAAAGTCATCATTACTTGAACTATAGTGGTTCAGGAAATTTTGATTGTTTAGAGAAAAGCCATAACTAACGGGCATTGTTTTCGGTGATAACATATCGCTGCGCAGATTATTAATACTAACAACGAGAACGTTGAGATTTTCAGAACGACGATTAAACTCGATTGGGGTGAGGGGGTAAGTGACTAAATCAACGGCCCCTTCATTGTCTTTTAGCTTCTGTAGGTATTCTTCACGGTCAAGTAAGCCATGCTTTTCCATAAATGACTTTGCCGTCATTGGATAAGACAGTGGAAAATTTGCCTTTTGAACGGTCACAGGGTTATAGAAAAACGCGTCTGCCCACATAAAAATCAAGTGACTTGAAATAAAACACAAGAAAAATAATGCAGTGATCGGTCGTCCGACATGCTTGTGAGACAGCTTACGTTGTTTTTTCCAGACCCATTCTGATAAGGCAAGCTGCGCCAAAAAGATAGGAGGTAAGACAATAAAGAGGTGCTGTAAGTCACTACTTACCGCGGTGCTCTCATCGCCAAACAGCAGTTCCCATACCACAGGTGATAAATGGAGATTGATCGTTTGGTAGGCTTGCGTGTCGATCAGAAGTACCGTTAAGCCGAACGTAGCAAAACAGACCGATATTAATCTGAAGAGTTTTCGAGATGGAATGACAAAAGTTAGCGGAAAAAGAATCAGCAGGTAGAGTGCGAAAACCAAGAAACCGAAATGACCAATCCATGATGTCAGGAGGTAAGCTTGTCCAAACAAGGTGTCTGGCCATGGAGACGCAGAGATGTAGCGAGTACCCACAAGCATCGCTGCAATTATGTTGAAGAACGCAAACCAGTGCCCCCAACCTACGAGTCGGGAGACGCGCTCACCGTATGAATTTCCGCTATCTACCATTTGCCGTTATTGATTCCGTGCCTAAATTAGTGTTTTTCTCATGCTTCTACAGAAGAAATTAGAGCTTTAGAGAATTTTTCCGCAATTGCTTCACGTTGTGAAGGTGCAACATCCGTATTTAAGACATTGGTTGCGATATTTCCTGCAATCATAAGTGAAAGCTCAGGGCCTGCACCATGTTTATCAAGAACGGCTGCTATTTCGGTTAAAATTTGTTCAACTTGTTGGTCGGTATATTTAGATGTAATTGGCATAAAGACTCTGCTAATGATAATGAAAGCGGCTTATGATACCCTACTCTGCATCACAAACGAAACAGCATCGATAATAATTTCACTATGAGTTTGAACCTATCTAACGTTATTTTACACCAGCTGACGATAAATGAGCAGGAAGAGCTAGTTGTCCACTATCGTGATGAGCTTCTCCCTAATGACAGTTCGGCAGAAAACCTCGTTGCCGAGCTTCATCGCGTCTTTAACGCAAAAGCGGGTAAAGGCTTTGGCGCATTCAAAAGCGATAGCGATTTTCAAGTCTGGTTGAATGAATTAAAAAATGGCGACAAAGATTTCTATTCCTTCTCTCAAGACAGCGCTCAACGTTTAAAGACTGAATTATCTAAGTACCCGTTTGCTGATGCTGGTACTTTGGTTATGGCGCAATATCAATCTCTTGCCACTGAGTATCTGTTTATTGGACTGCTACCTTCTTATAGTAGTTTACAAATCACTGAGGGGTTAAATATTGGTGCCATTGATTATCTTGATATCGGCAAAATGGACATTGTTGCTCGAATTGATTTAACGAGTTATGACATTGATAAGAACTCTAATCGCTACCTCACTTACATTAAAGGCCGAGTCGGGCGCAAAGTCGCTGACTTCTTTTTGGATTTTTTACAGGCTGAAGTGGGTTTAGATACGAAGCAACAAAATACCATTTTGATGCAAGCGGTGAATGATTTTTGTGCTGATGCGCAACTCGACAAAGAAGAGACGGTCAATTACAAGAAGCAAGTGTACGAATACTGCAACGAACAGATAAAGGCCGGTGACGAAGTTCAAGTGCGAGAGTTGTCAGGTGAACTGCCTGCTAATGAAGGCTCAAGCTTTTTGGATTACACTCAAGAACAAGGGTATGAACTTGAGGAAAGTTTTCCTGCTGACCGTTCGACCGTCCGCAAGCTGACAAAATTTGTCGGAGCAGGGGGTGGTTTGAACCTGAGCTTCGATAGCCTTTTACTTGGCGAGCGTGTCTTTTATGATCCAGAAACGGATACATTGACAATCAAAGGTACGCCACCAAACTTGCGAGATCAACTCAGTCGCAATCGCTAGCGACCTCAATATGCTAATCAAGAAGCGTTACTGCGAAGTAACGCTTCAAACATTCGTCAAACCAGGGAAGGGATGCCGTCGTTGAATTCTAGCCAATCTGTCTCTCGTGCCATTGTCGCCATTTTGCTTATTTGGGTCGTTACTACGGCCTTTGTGCTACGTGTCTCATTTAAAGAGGAGCAAGCAACGAAACTGATTAATGAGATTTCAATCAGTATCGATAAACTACGGCAAGTTCTCTTTATCCAACAACCCTCTCGGTCGAAGCTATCTCAGAGAATTGAGCTCGATCTACAGCTTATCCATGCACAAACCATGCAGCTAAAAGCTTATACGCAATCAGGAACGTCGTCAGACCTTACTCACACCGTGTACCTTCTTGAACGTTTTATCGAGCAATCTCGACAGCTGTCGCATGATGAAGTTCGCCTTAAAGAGTTTGTGCAAAATATAAGTGTGAGACTTCCAACACTGAGTGAACAGGGACAGAAAGTCAGTAATGAGTTGTCCTCAGTTGTGCTTGATGCATTGTTTAATGAGGCTCTTGAGGCACGACAGGTCTATCTCAAATTGGAAGAGATACAACATGCGGCTTATCAACTCCCCAAAGATGATAGACAATCGTTATTATTGCTTAATTCTCAGGCGTCGGTACTGCTTGCTCAGTCAGCCAATACGGAGTTTCTGCTTGATCGCGTCGTTAATCATTCTGTCGTGACAGAGTTAGCGGCACGCTCGAGACAATCTGAGACCTATTTAGGACAACAGCTGCTCATTCTTGCCTTAGTCAGCTTGCTGTCGTTGATGTCTGTTTTTGCCCTGAGTCGACGCCAATTAGTCATTAGCATCAGCGGAGTGGATAAAGACTCTACAACCATGCAAAAAGTGACGCCTATTGAGGCGGTATCCACGCCAAGCAAGAATACAATAGAATCCGGTGATGTTTGCAAGTCGCAAGCGATGGCATCGCGTCCACCTCACAATGAAGAAATCCTCGCGAGTCGCACGCCTGCCGAAAGTGAAGTTCCGAAGGCCGATATCGTAGAAGAGCAGAGTGGGCCGACGATCAATTTTGAGACGATGCTTCATACCTTAGATGGTGATAAAGCGTCGATGTTGATGCTTCTTGATGTCTTTGTTAATGAACATACGGAAGATATCGCCAAGTTCCAACAATGCCTTGAGAATGATCTAGATGCCGCGACACGAGTTGTTCATACCCTAAAAGGCGTGTCAGGCAGTATTTATGCGGAAGCATTACACCATGTCTCATCGGAGGCTGAAAAAGTACTCAAGGATCATGGGGAAGTGACCGTAGAGCTGCTGGAGCGCCTTCGGGTGCAGTTGAGTTATGCGATTCGGTCAGCGAAAGACTACATTCAAGCGGAACAATCGAGATAATTACCTGGAAATTTCTCTCTATTAGATTATAACTATCAATAGTTAACGTGAATATACTGCCTTGAGTTATAATTCAGTTACTGATTGCTTTGTCCAAAATATTGAGGTTAATTCATGAACATTGTGCCGATGACTCGCAATGTAATTCTTGGTGTTATATTTACCCTACTGGCGGGATGTTCACTCCTTGAGGTGAAACTCGACAGTCAGACGACTCCACTCTCCAAGCAAGAACTCAACATGAGGTTGATGACTCGCGAGTATAGCCGAGAGTTTTTCACACAAGTGGAATCTACTGCTGATTCATTGAGCGAGTTATACCCGGAATCTGACGTCATGAATCAGTCTTATGTTTTACTCTGGAAAATTCATGCTGAAGAAGGGCTGCAAAAAGCCGCTTTCCAAGTTTCCCCTCCCGCTGGCTTAATCGATACGTGGGTTTTTACCCTGCAGATGGAGCATTTTTTTTCTGACGGTGCAGGCCAATCCTTATTTGCCAGCCAAGAGGCATTGAAGACGTCTCAACAATTGAGCCAAAGCGTTGACGAATTAGCTCAGTCACTTTTTAAGGGAGATAGCTACCAAACAAGCAAGGCATTTGTGGATAAGTTTGCACGCTTACACCCCTTTGAAACCTTGAGTTTTACACGCATGCCCGCTTATCGTGACTGGCTCAAGTCACAAGGGATTGATGAAAGTGAGGTGACATCCACACTTGGAACCATGCCAGAAGCGTTGTCGGACGTGTCTGATCGACTGGCGTTAATGTCGGAGCAGACACCTAAATTGATGACCTGGAAAGCTCAGCTTATTGCATTGAATAGTACCGTCAATGGTAATGATATCCGTGGGGCATTACAGAGTTTTCAAATGAGCGCGGATGCATTCCAAGATTTTGTCAATAACAACCCGGAATACATGCAGAGTATGGCTCAGCAGATGGCGATTGAACTTCAACCTTTGTTAAATGATTTGGATACGAAAACCCAAGACAAATTGACTCAACTGAGCGCAGAGCGACAAGCTTTGGACGACATGGTTGCGCGTGAAAGAGACGAATTGATAAAAATGGTTGAGCGTGAGCGCAAGGCGTTTGCGATCATAGTCAATCATGAACGAAGCCTATTTGCTGAAGACTTGGATAAAATATCTCAGGATGTCGTGACGTTGGCCGTGGACAAGTTAATCCAGCTGATCAAGAGCACCATTATCTATTTCATTTTGTTTATCTTGATAATCTTTTTTGCTCCCCTTGGGCTAGGTTACTTGCTTGGCAAAAAGGTTCAGCGTAAACAAGATACCCGTACAAGCACTTAACGTACACTCGTCAATAGTTTGTTTTGGTTGTTAATGTTCGTCAGTCGTTAACTTGGATGAGCAATGAGCAATGAGCAGTAACTAACACCAATTTACTTCGCATTGCGACCCAGAATAACATGACGTTTAGTGGGTGTTTGTCGCAGCTCGCAGGGGTTAAGAATGTTGGGTTTCATGTTGTTCGATTTTTCATATATGACTACTTTTACTATGGTTACACCCTAAACTGGTTGGGTTTGTTAAAAAAACCGCTCTTTATTTGAATTTACGCTTGTTTTCTTGGCTCGAAAATTTTATAGATGGGGGAAGCGTTTTAAATATCACATGGAGAGTAATTGAATGAGAGTTGGTTTAGTAGGTTGGCGTGGCATGGTTGGATCGGTCTTGATGCAGCGCATGGTGGAAGAGAAAGACTTCGATGTCATCGAACCGGTCTTTTATAGTACTTCTCAAATTGGTATCCCGGCGCCAAATCTGGGCAAAGATGCAGGAATGCTTCAAGATGCCTATGACATTGAAAGCCTTAAGCGATTAGATGCGATTATTACCTGCCAAGGTGGGAGCTATACGGAAAAAGTCTACCCTGCATTGAAGCAAGCTGGCTGGAAAGGATACTGGATTGATGCTGCCTCTACGCTTCGCATGGAAAATGATGCGATTATCACTTTAGACCCAGTGAACCTGACAAGAATTCAAGACGGAATTCATAAAGGTATTAATACCTTTGTGGGCGGTAACTGTACCGTGAGTCTTATGCTTCTTGGTTTAGGGGGCTTATTCGAAAAAGGCCTCGTTGAATGGACAAGTGCAATGACGTATCAAGCTGCTTCTGGCGCTGGTGCGAAAAATATGCGTGAGCTTATTTCTCAGATGGGTGTGGTGAACGATGCTGTGACCTCTGAACTTGCTAATCCTGCTAGCTCTATTCTCGATATTGACCGAAAAGTGGCGGATACGCTTCGCTCATCCTCATTTCCTACCGAGCAGTTCGGTGCCCCTCTAGCGGGTTCATTGATCCCTTGGATCGACGTTAAGCGTGATAATGGACAAAGTAAGGAAGAGTGGAAAGCGGGTGTTGAAGCGAATAAAATCCTAGGCTCTCAAGGTAGTCCAATTGCAATTGACGGGACATGTGTCCGCATAGGTGCGATGCGTTGCCATGCGCAAGCATTGACGATTAAGCTCAAGCAAAATGTTCCGATGGATGAAATTGAAGATATTATTGCCACCCATAATGATTGGGTTAAAGTGATTCCAAATGAACGCGACATCACGGCTCAAGAACTCACACCAGCGAAGGTGACGGGTACGATGTCTATTCCTGTTGGTCGATTGAGAAAAATGGCGATGGGAGATGATTTCTTAAATGCATTTACGGTAGGTGATCAGCTCTTGTGGGGCGCAGCGGAACCGCTTAGACGTACTCTACGTATCATCTTAGCCCAGCGTTAGGATTTCGTAATGAATAAAAAAGCGCCTATGGCGCTTTTTTTATGAGCACAATACGGCACGTAGTCGTACTGATTCAATTAATTATCAAGGGTTAAGGCTTCTCTTCAGGTACCACAACGCGCTGGTCTGGTTCCGCAAGTTGGCTGCCGCAATGTTTACAATGAAGAGCATCAGATTCATGGCCAGCCTGAGAGCAATTAGGGCATTTGACTAAATTTCGGTGCGCATGCATCTCGTTGTTGAGTTCAGCCGTGATGATGCCGGTGGGAACGGCTAGGATAGAGTAGCCCAATAGCATGGTTAGCGAAGCAATCGCTTTACCCAAAGGAGTAGAGGGCACTAAATCACCGTAACCAACGGTGGTAATGGTAACGATGGCCCAATAGATACTTTGTGGGATGCTGCTAAAGCCATTTTCAGGACCTTCTATCACATAGATTAATGATCCGAATATCGTGACGAGTACGGCAACAGAGCTAAAAAATACCAGTATTTTTCGTCTCGCCATAAGTAATGAGCGCAGTAAAATATTGGAATCTTGTAAATACCGCACGAGTTTCAATACGCGGAAAATCCGCATAACACGAAGAAGACGTAAGACCCCCATGAACGATGCACTTGGAAACAGTAGGGCCAAATAAGTGGGTAAGATAGACAGTAAGTCCACCACGCCATAAAAGCTTGTTGCATACGCCTTTGGTTTAGGAGAACAATAGAGCCTTAATAAATACTCAACCGTGAAAATAGCGGTAAAGATGTATTCTAACTTCTCAAGTAACCCTCCCCATTCAGCGCCAACATTAGGCAAGGAGTGCAAAACCAATACTGCAAGAGAGAGCAAGATTGCAATGATCAGTGCGACATCGAACACCCAACCGGCCTTGGTATGTGTCCCAAATATAATAATGTACAGTTTATGCTTGAGTCTATTGTCTGTCATGAAAGTACGTAACAAGCTGAAAAGGTTTCCTACTATTATATACCAGTCGAATGACAATCGGATCTTTGGTGCAAGCCCTCCCGTCAGAAGGGCTGATGGATGTCTTTTTTTTGCTAAGCAAGGCCTGGGAATAAAGCTCTTAGCCCGTTGGCCATAAATTCAATGCCTAGCGCGCCCAGTATTAACCCCATAATACGGGTGATGACGTTAATCCCCGTTTGTCCAAGAAAGCGGACAATCAAGGGTGCAGAGCGAAACAAAAGCCATGAACAGAGTGCGAATAAGGCAATGGTGATAATAATTCCGATGGTTTCAATCATATCAGGGTAACGCGCACCATATACGATGGTGGAACTGATAGCACCGGGGCCGGCCATTAATGGCATCGCTAATGGCACAACGCCGATCTGCTCTTTACTGACGTATTCGGATTTTTCTTGTTTGTTTTGCTTATCTTCACCTAATTTACCCGACATCATTGAGAAAGCGATGCTCAATAGCAGCAACCCACCCGCGACTCGAAAAGAATCCAGAGAAATACTGAACATATCCAGTAATACCTGACCGGCTAATAGCGACACGATTAAAATGATAGCAACGGCAACGTTGGCCGTTGCAGCGGTTTTGTTTTTGTCTTCGGGAGACATGTGTCCGGTAAGCGATACAAATACGGGCATAATGCCAACGGGGTTAACCGCAGCCACCAAGCCTAAGAAAAACTGTAAATAAATGGCAAGTTCGATGTTGTTCATGGGCGTATTCTTCGAAAAAATTAGAGTCAATCCTATCGGCATTTTAATGCCGCTTCAGTTGGCGCTAATGTACGCCAACACGTTCATTTTGGCGAATGAAAAAATCTAACGTTCCAAACAAAAAAACAATGGAAAAACTAATGAGTTGGTATTCCAAGTCATTTGTGAAGAAATATGAAATTTTACGTCGGTTTTTTTGGCTCTTCGGCTGAGAGATGTATGCAAAATGTTATCAAGGGCGCACTTTTTAATAAAGTGTCAATAACTGATGGCTGACATGGGTGGGTTGTATATACTATTTGTAGCACGCGGAGCGTGTTTTACTTGGATTTATTGTACAAAAATGAAACTTTTTTACATTTTTGCGTGATTTTTTTCAGATTTTTGTTTGATTGCTACTTTTTTAATCGACGGGAATTTGGCTTTTTATTTGTTAATAAACAATAGGTTAGTTGTTGCTATCCTTAATGGTTACTACTAAGTGGGTAAATAACTTTTCAGAACTGATCTGAGTCAATTTTTTTCGCGTCGTGAAATATTATACTCAGTCATGAAAGCAATTTACTAAGTAGAGCTGATTTGGCTAGAGCAGCGTATAAGTTTAGCCAGCTAACTTACTAAAAAGTTTTTAGTTTTTTATATTTTATATTTTTAGGAGATCCACTATGCCTGTAACTAATTTAGCTGAACTCGATGCACTCGTAGCACGCGTGAAAGCAGCGCAAGAAGAGTTTGCAACTTACTCACAAGAGAAAGTAGACGCTATCTTCCGTGCAGCATCACTCGCTGCCAACCAAGCTCGTATTCCTCTAGCGCAACAAGCGGTAGCCGAGTCTGGCATGGGTATTGTTGAAGACAAAGTAATTAAAAACCACTTTGCTTCTGAGTTTATCTACAACAAATACAAAGATGAAAAAACGTGTGGCATTCTTGAAGAGAACGAAGAATTCGGCACAATGACTATCGCAGAACCTGTTGGTATCATCTGTGGTATCGTTCCAACAACGAACCCAACATCAACAGCAATCTTCAAATCGCTTATCTCTTTGAAGACTCGTAACGGTATCATCTTCTCACCACACCCACGTGCTAAGAACTCTACCAACGACGCAGCAAAACTTGTTCTTGATGCAGCAGTAGCAGCAGGCGCACCAAAAGACATCATTGGTTGGATTGACCAGCCTTCAGTTGAGCTTTCTAACGCGCTAATGAAGCACGAGGGTATTGCACTTATCCTAGCAACTGGTGGTCCAGGCATGGTTAAAGCAGCATACTCATCAGGTAAACCAGCAATCGGTGTTGGTGCAGGTAACGTTCCTGTTGTTATTGATGAAACTGCAGACATCAAACGTGCTGTAGCTTCTGTTCTTATGTCTAAAACATTCGATAACGGTGTAGTTTGTGCTTCTGAGCAAGCAGTTATCGTTATGGACGAAGTTTATGACGAAGTGAAAGAGCGTTTTGCTACTCACAAAGCTCACGTACTAAGCAAAGCTGACGCGGATAAAGTACGTAAAGTACTACTAATCGACGGTAACCTAAACGCGAAGATCGTAGGTCAACCTGCAACAGCTATCGCTGAGATGGCGGGTGTTAAAGTTCCTGCAGATACTAAGATTCTTGTTGGTGAAGGCATCGGTGAAGTGTCTTACGATGATGAATTTGCTCACGAAAAACTGTCTCCAACTCTAGGTATGTTCCGTGCGTCTTCTTTCGAGAACGCAGTAGCACAAGCTGTGACTATGGTTGAAATTGGCGGTATCGGCCACACATCTGGTCTATACACTAACCAAGACACTAACGCAGATCGTATTCGTTACTTCGGTGACAAGATGAAGACGGCTCGTATTCTTGTAAACATCCCAACTACTCATGGTGGTATCGGTGACCTTTACAACTTTAACGTTGCACCTTCTCTAACTCTTGGTTGTGGCTCATGGGGTGGTAACTCTATCTCTGAGAACGTAGGTCCTAAGCACCTTATCAACAAGAAAACTGTAGCGAAGCGAGCTGAAAATATGTTGTGGCACAAACTACCTAAGTCAATCTACTTCCGTCGTGGTAGCCTTCCAATCGCAATGAGCGACTTAGAAGGTAAGAAGCGTGCATTCCTAGTAACAGACCGTTTCCTATTCAACAACGGCTACGCAGACGAAATCGTTAAGCTACTTAAAGCTCAAGGTATCGAAGTTCAAACATTCTTCGATGTAGAAGCAGATCCAACATTGTCTGTTGTTGAGAAAGGCGCTGAAGCAATGAAGAGCTTCCAGCCTGACGTTATCCTAGCACTAGGTGGCGGTTCTCCAATGGATGCTGCGAAGATCATGTGGGTAATGTACGAGCACCCAGAAACTCACTTCGAAGAACTCGCAATGCGCTTTATGGACATCCGTAAACGTATCTACAAGTTCCCTAAAATGGGTGAGAAAGCTGAACTAGTATGTATTACTACTACTTCAGGTACAGGTTCTGAAGTTACTCCTTTTGCTGTTGTAACTGACGACAAAACAGGTGCTAAGTACCCACTAGCGGATTACGAGCTAACGCCAAATATGGCTATCGTTGATGCAAACCTAGTAATGAACATGCCTAAGTCTCTAACAGCATTTGGTGGTTACGATGCAGTAACTCACGCTCTAGAAGCTTATGTTTCAGTTCTAGCGAACGAGTACTCAGATGGTCAAGCTCTACAAGCACTTAAGATGCTTAAAGAATACCTACCATCAAGCTATGCAAATGGTGCAGCTGACCCAATCGCTCGTGAGAAAGTACACAATGCCGCGACAATCGCTGGTATCGCGTTTGCGAATGCTTTCCTAGGTGTATGTCACTCAATGGCGCACAAACTGGGTGCTGAGTTCCACGTACCACACGGTTTAGCTAACGCATTGTTGATTTCTAACACGGTACGTTACAACGCGAACGATAACCCAACGAAGCAAACAGCATTCTCTCAGTACGCAAGCCCACAAGCTCGTCGTCGCTATGCAGAAGTCGCTGACCACCTTCGTCTAAGCCAACCAGGTGACCGTACAGCTCAGAAAATTGAGCGCCTACTAGCATGGTTAGAAGAGCTGAAAATTGCACTAGATATCCCGCTATCAATTCAAGCCGCTGGTGTTCCAGAAGCTGACTTCCTAGCGAAACTAGACCAGTTATCAGTTGAAGCGTTTGATGACCAATGTACTGGTGCTAACCCACGTTACCCACTAATCAGTGAGTTGAAAGAAGTACTAACGGCTTCTTACTACGGTAAAGCGTTTGTTGAAGGTGAAACGTTTGAAGGTACGACTGTTATTAAGAAAACAGACGAGCAATCAGCGGCTAAGCCAGCAGCAAAAGCAAAAAAAGAAAAAGCTAACGCTTAATTGAGAAAGTAGTTTTCGCTAGCACGAATACTATTTCGGGAAAAGATCAAAGCCCCTCTTCAAAAGAAGAGGGGCTTTTTTTATCCTTGAAAAGCGTGGTTTGATATATAGGGTGCTGCTTCAATTAAACCGTCTTTGTAAGCAGCCAGCGCAAGTGTAAAGAACCATGAGGACTACGCCTCCGTGCTAACAACCCGGCCGCTAAAGTAGTCATTGGTGATGATGTATTCGGTCGTACGCGTCAACTCGTCTTGTATTTCAGACCAGTTCCCAGAAAGGTTAAAGTTGTGGCTTTTCACCGGTATAACGCCGCCAACACGAACATTATGAGGTTCAAGTTCTTTTGCCCAACTCTTAGTAAAACCTGTGACCATTGAGGTCGTATTCTCTAGATCACTGTGATGTTGGTCTGGCTCTTGTGCGACGACGTTGACGATGACACCGGACTGGCCGCTAGACATTCGTTCGGCAGCCACTTGCCCAAACATGAAAAGGCTCGATGCTAATAGTGAAAACTGCGTAATAAACGCCTCGCCGGATACTGAATTCGTTAATGACTGTTGAGGCAGGGATAGCCAATGATTAACGAGAACATCAGGCGTTCGACCCGAACGGCTTTCCACGGTATCAAATAACTTTTCTATGGACGAGATGGAAATGTCACTTACTAAAATTTTATCAACTCGCTGAGTTAAATTTTGGCAGCGCTGGTAGGTATTCTGTAATCGAGAGTCACTTGTATCACAAAGAAAGACGTGTGCCCCTAAACGAGAAAAGTGAATAGCAAGCATCGCACCTAGGGTGGTTCCAGCAGATGTGATGAGTACTATTGAGTTGTCAATAACCATAAAGACTCCGAAGAAGGGGGGGCGGTTGCACCTATAAAGGTAACGTCAGCGAGTTATTAACTTGGTATATAAAAATTAGATGAGATGTGAATGGTGTCAAAGTTTTGCATATGAGTGGGGTTGGGAGCGACTAATTATGCAACTCATCACAGTCCGCATGAGACCGAATGTCGATGTTGCATTAATAGCACCTTTGTTAAGTGGTTATAATCGAATTGAAATTTGGTCTTTTCTGTAAGCCGTGGAGAGCTGATTATACAAAATATCGACCGTCGGATTTGTTTTTGTCTTATTCAGTTGTCGGCGAGTGTGACCAGAGAGATTTTGATAGACCTCTTCGGCTAAGCCTTGAGTGTCGACAGGCTGAAAACTCAATGGTTCCGGAGAACGATAATGATGTAATTTTGCGCTTGCTAGACCGCCGTGATGGAATTGGTTTGCTATGGCTGCCGAGTTATTATAATCGTCGAGATCCCCTTTGAGCTTCTGGGCTGTGGGAACATCAAATCTCTTTTTTAATGCGTCTTCATCAGTAATAGTGGTGTCAAACTCTTCTACTACGCTAGTTTCTCGAGAGTCATGGCTTAGCATAGACAATAACAATGAAAAATCCGCGCGCCTACCTTGGACAACGGCACGACTAAGTGATGTGCCACATTGTAATTCGTTGATTAAATTTGCTTTGTCTACTGTATGAATTTGCATAGTACCCTCGATGTTCACTCTCTTTATCGGCAAGTGTGAGGGGCACTTTAGGGTTTCTTTTCAACTGAAATAAAAAACCTGCACAAGGCAGGTTTTATGAAATCGGTTGAAAGTCTAGTTTATTGAGCTAGATTTTTTTCAACGAAAGACCAGTTTACAAGCGCCCAGAAGCCATTCATGTAATCAGGACGAACGTTGCGGTAATCGATATAGTAAGCGTGTTCCCAAAGGTCAACGGTTAGCAGCGGCGTTACGCCTTCTTCAGTCAGCGGAGTGGCTGCGTTTGACGTGTTGACGATGTCTAGTGTGCCATCTGCTTTTTTCACTAACCAAGTCCAAGAAGAACCAAAGTTGTTGATTGCAGAATCCGTGAACTTAGCTTTGAATTCTTCAAAAGAACCAAATGCTGCGTTGATTGCTTCAGCAACGGCGCCTGTTGGTTCGCCACCCGCGTTTGGCGCTAGGCAGTGCCAGTAGAACGTGTGGTTCCAGATTTGTGCTGCATTATTGAAGATGCCACCAGTTGAAGTCTTCACGACTTCTTCTAATGTTTTGCCTTCAAACTCAGTACCAGGAACAAGGCCGTTAAGCTTAACAACGTATGTGTTGTGGTGCTTACCGTAATGATATTCCAGAGTCTCTTCTGAGATATGTGGTTGTAGAGCGTCTTTCGCGTACGGAAGTGCTGGTAGTTCGAATGCCATTGCTCGCTTCTCCATTGAGTGGTTTAGGGGTATTAACCCTTTGATTGCTTCCAATTTATTATATATATGAGTCAATGTATTGACTGACTGGTTTCTATTTTAGCAAGTTTTTACTTTATTAAAAGAGATATCTCTCTTTTCTTACCGTCAAAAGCCTACTATTTAGGTTGTTTTAGTCGATAATATGGCGTCTGTTGTCACCAAATGAACACTAAAACGGGTTAATTATATAACCTTATAATTATTGTGCTTTTTATTCTGTGTCGATTCGCTAGAATGTGAACACATCCGCAGTACTAGTATTTCGAGGAAGCAATGGAAACTATCGATAAAATCAAACAGCAAATTGAAGAAAATACGATCCTTCTTTATATGAAAGGCTCACCAAAGCTGCCTAGCTGTGGTTTTTCTTCACAGGCATCACAAGCGCTAATGGGCTGTGGTGAGAAGTTTGCCTATGTTGATATTCTGCAAAACCCGGACATTCGCGCAGAGCTGCCTAGCTATGCTCA
Source organism: Vibrio sp. 10N.286.49.B1 (assembly GCF_002873335.1). Classification (GTDB taxonomy): domain Bacteria; phylum Pseudomonadota; class Gammaproteobacteria; order Enterobacterales; family Vibrionaceae; genus Vibrio. The sequence continues at coordinate 142,846 of NZ_MCUW01000001.1, forward strand.
ATGGCCTACATTCCCACAATTATGGGTTGAAGGTGAGTTGGTTGGTGGTTGCGATATCATCATGGAAATGTTTCAAAAGGGTGAACTTCAACCATTAATTAAAGAAGCAGCAGCACGCAGTGCTGGTGATGCTGAATAGCAGGCAATGGTCTAATTGATGTTACTGCACTCGCTGAGATTAGCGTGACATCTTAGGCAATACTATAGAAAAAGGCTTGGTCAGTGACCAAGCCTTTTTGTTATTTTCTATTCTCGTACAAGCAATTTATCAGTGATGTCTATAGCACCATCGCTGCAATCCAACCAAAGATAATCAGTGGTAAGTTGTAGTGAATGAACGTAGGTACCACGGTTTCCCAGATATGTTCGTGCTGGCCATCAGCATTCAGTCCAGAGGTTGGACCGAGCGTTGAGTCTGATGCTGGAGACCCCGCGTCACCCAGTGCTGCGGCGGTACCGATAAGTGCAACCGTTGCCATAGGCGAAAACCCAAAGGCCAGCGAAAGTGGCACGTAGATTGTGGCAAGGATTGGGATGGTCGAGAATGATGAACCAATGCCCATAGTCACAAGCAGGCCGACGACAAGCATCAATAGGGCTGCGAGAGGTTTATTATCGCCAATACTCGTCGATAGTGCTTCAACCAAAGACTCTACGCCGCCAGTTTGCTTCATAACCGCGGCAAAGCCTGCCGCCGCAATCATGATAAAGCCGATCATTGCCATCATGTGAACACCTTTAGTGAACACGTCGTGGGTTTCTTTCCAAGCAATAACGCCGCCGAAAGTGAACACCATAAAGCCAGCTAATGCACCAATAATCATCGAGCCAGAAGTTAACTGGACCGCTAATGCAGCGACGATACCGGCTAAAGCAACCACGATGTTTTTCTTGTTGATGTGTGCCGGTTCGTTGTCGACCTGCGTCATTTCAGTTTCTTTGTATTCACGCGGCTTGCGGTAACTAAAGAAGACCGCGATGGCCAGACCCGTCAACATCCCGATGGCGGGAAGAATCATCGCCATTGGTACCTGAGCGGCAGTAATCGTTTCTAGCCCATTGTCGTGGAGGTTTTTAAGCAAGATGTTGTTTAAGAAAATACCACCAAAACCGATAGGTAAAATCATGTATGGCGTGACCAGACCAAACGTTAGAACGCAAGCAACCAGTCGGCGGTCAAGCTTCATCTTGGCGAATACGCCTAATAGAGGTGGGATCAAAATTGGAATAAAGGCGATGTGCACTGGAATCACGTTTTGAGAGGACACCGTCACCAAGATTAGCGCAACCAGTACCGCGTACTTTAGGCCAGTCGCTGATGCTGCGTTCTCTTTACCATGGATGCGTTTGATGACACTTTGCGCCAGCAAGTCAGTGACGCCTGATTTGGAAATCGCGACAGCAAACGTACCTAACATGGCATAACTCAATGCGATGGTTGCACCACCACCTAGGCCGCCTTCAAAGGCACTTACTGCGTCGGTGAGTGACATACCAGAAACGACACCACCAACAATGGCACTAAAGGTCAACGCAACAACTACGTTGACACGCATCAGTGCGAGTAGCAGCATGATGCAAACGGAAATAACGACAGGGTTCATAATAAGCTCTAAAATGTTGTGTTTGAATTATTGTTCATCGTTGTCAATAAGCGGCCAGCCTCCAAGAGCCTTCCATTTATTAACGATTCGGCAGAATAACTCTGCTGTTTTCTGAGTATCATACAGTGCCGAATGGGCTTCTTTGTTGTCAAATTCCATTCCTGCGGTTTTACATGCTTTTGCCAAAACGGTTTGACCAAACGCAAGGCCGCTCAATGTGGCGGTATCAAAAGTCGCAAAGGGATGAAAAGGGACACGTTTTAATTTTGAACGTTCATTCGCTGCACTGACAAAGCTGTGATCGAAGTTAGCATTGTGAGCAACCATAATAGCTCGGCTACAGTCGTGCTGCTTCTGTTCTTTTCTTATGACTTTATAGATTTCTTTTAGCGCTTCTTGCTCCGGTACGGCGCCACGAAGCGGGCTAAAAGGGTCACGTACACCAATAAACTCAAGTGCTTCTTTTTCAAGGTTTGCGCCTTCGAATGGCTCGATGTGATAGTGCAAAACACTAGCAGGGACGAGATTTCCCTCATCATCCATTTTTAAAGTGATGGCACAGATTTCGAGTAGCGCATCGGTCTGGGCGTTAAATCCAGCCGTCTCTACATCGACAACAACAGGAAAATAGCCACGGAATCGCTTTTTTAAGGTGAGAGCTTCGTTTTCTACAGTCATTTCAGATCTATCAGTGGTGGCGAAGGCTGCATTATTGCAGATAATGGCCTTATAACAAACCTGCCACGGCATTTAATTTGGTCACTATTTGGTGCTATTTATCGAATCTATTGCTCATTTTCATTGGTAACGGTTGTTATGTGCATTCGATGGAAGCTTATGTAGTGATATACCAACGGCAAGTGCAATGGGTGGTGAAAAGTTAACCTCTTCAATGCCTGATGATGAATTTAAATAATTGGCTAGGATTTTGCAATGTTGAGTAGAGATCTAATAATCTAGAATCGTCGCGGCAATGATATGCCGCTAAGACGCTAACGTTGAGTCTATTTATCACTATGAAATTGAATGTCACATCTACATTGCCGCTGGTACCTCGGTTTTTATCTGGGGCATTGTTATCGACGACTTTGCAACCTAGAACTCTCCGACCTAGAACATTGCGCCCTAGAAGAGGGTTATCTAGTGCGTTGCTATGTGGAGTCGTTTTTTCTAGTTTACTGATATCTCAAGCAGAAGCGGCAATCGAAAAACGTTATGTCGCGACACCAACACAATCTCAGTGGGAGATGGTTATTAACACTCCGTTAGAATGTCAACTCGTTCACCCCATTCCTAACTTTGGTGATGCTCAATTTACCTCCAAAGCAGGCAAAAAGATGAACCTAGACTTTGAATTAAAGATGCGAAGAGCGATGGGTGAGACGCGCAATGTAAGTTTGGTTTCTATGCCACCCCCTTGGCGGCCAGGAGATAGCGCGGATCGCATTTCAAACCTGCAGTTTTTCAGACAGTTTGATGGGTACGTTGGTGGGCAAGCCGCATGGAGCTTATTGAGTGAGCTTGAAAAAGGTCGCTATCCCACGTTTAGCTATCAAGACTGGCAAAGTCGAGATGAACGGATAGAAGTCGCATTATCATCGGTATTATTTCAAGCCAAGTACAACGTGTTCAGCCAGTGTATCGCTAACTTGCTTCCTTACAGTTTCGAAGATATCTCGTTTACAATTCTTCATTATGATGCCAATAGCGAACAGTTAAATAAAACGTCGCAACATCGCTTACAGCAAATCGCCGAATACGTTCGCTTCAACCAGAATATCGATTTAGTCTTGGTCTCTACTTATACTGATTCGGCAGAGTCCAAGAGTGAAAGTCAGCAGCTATCTGATAAGCGAGCGTTGATATTGCAAGATTACTTTCAGTCTTTGGGATTACCCAAAGATCGAATTCAGGTGCAGGGATATGGCAAGCGTCGACCAATAGCCGATAATTCCTCACCGATTGGTAAAGCTAAAAACCAACGTGTTGTCATCTCGTTTGGGCGCACAAATGTCTAGCTTAACTAATGTCTAACTTACCTAATGGCGAGTTGACAATGACGTGAGTGTTACGAAAAGAGCGTGCTAGGAAGCACGCTCTTTGATTAGAAGGGCATAATTTGAGGGAGATTATTACCCCTCCAAACCAGCGCTTGCTTCCTTGTTTTGGATTAACTCAATCATGTAGCCGTCAGGGTCTTTGACGAATGCAATTTGAGTCGAGCCGCCTTTAACGGGACCTGGTTCGCGAGTGACATTACCACCAGCCGCTTTAATTGCATCACAGGTGGAGTAGATATCGTCAACACCAATGGCAATATGACCGTATGCTGAGCCTAGGTCATACTCAGTAACGCCCCAGTTGTAGGTTAGCTCAATCACCGAACCTTCTGATTCGTCGCCAAACCCTAAAAATGCTAGTGTGTACTTGTATTCAGTATTTTCATTTTTACGTAGCAGGTTCATTCCAATCACATCGCTATAGAAAGAAATGGATTTATCAAGATCCCCTACGCGTAACATGGTGTGTAAGATACGACCGTTTGACATGACATTGCTCCTTAATTGTCGGTAATAGCCAGAGTATTTTCGAATAACGCTTCGGCTATATGTCTACTTTTTCTTTGAATTCGTGTTATATCTACTAAAAACTAAT
>NZ_MCUW01000002.1:0-28960 GCF_002873335.1 Vibrio sp. 10N.286.49.B1
GGTTTCGTAATCTTGCCCTGAGAAGTAGGGTGAATGAAGTTGATCATCATTTTATTTTGATGATGAAGTGATTCTTACGGCTATTGGTTGAATCGAAGGCAGAAAAAAGCGAGTAAAGGGTTTCACCTTTTACTCGCTTTTTTCGTTTATACGGCCAGTTTTCTTGTTTAGAACTGACTACCTTTCAGCGAACGCCTGCGATTCAGGCTTTCCCAGTTTTTGTCTGATGAAGCGTGTTACCTTAAAGATGTGTGATAAGCACAATGCATAGGAGATAAAGCAAGCAATGAAGCCGTAGAACATAACTGGCTCTGGAATTTGTGCTATTTCACCATAAATACCAAACCCGGTTAGCAAGGCCGCTAGGCTACAAATAGCGAGTAGCGTCTGGCGAGAGCTTAACCCTAAACGTTGGCAAATATGATGAAAGTGTTCACGGTCTGGTTTGAACGGTGAATCACCACGGCGTACACGTCGAATCATGATGGCTGCCATATCCATTAGTGGCAAGGCAATGAGCCAAAGCGCTGTTACTGGGCGCATGATGGTGCCGCTTTCGCCTTGACTGCTGCTCAGCAGTAACCAAATGACAGTGAAACCAATCATCATACTGCCCGCGTCACCCATGAACACTTTACGTTCTCGGCCGAGTAAGCCAAGGTTCATACCAATGTATGGAATGGCCGCCACAATAAAGATAAGGCACAGTAACCCAAGTCCGTGATGGTTTTCTTGATACAGCAAAAAGGCCAGTGCACTAAAGGAAACAATAGCCAACCCGCCTAATAGCCCATCAATGCCGTCGACCATATTGAAGGCGTTGATCGCCCCAATGACGCCGAGTACTGTAATGAGTACCGCAAAGCCGCCTAATTCGGTGTGACCTAAGCCAAACATGTTGCCTAAGGTGTGCAACTCTAATTCAGCAAAGTACATCATCGCTAACGAAAGCAGTGCTTGGCACAGCATCCTAGCTTTAAAGCTGATGTCGTATTTGTCATCAAACGCCCCAAGAACGGTGAGTGCGCAGATAGAAAATAGAAACAGGAGTGCATCATCAATCGGTACATCAAACAGCAATACGGTTATCGTCACGGTCGCGCATATCGCAATGCCGCCGACCAGTGGAATCGTGCCTTGGTGGTGCTTTCTGGCATTGGGTTTATCGACTAAGCCAATACGCTTGGCAAACCGACGAGCAAAGAAGAGCGTAACAAACGCGGTGATAAAGACGAAGCCTAAGGTTGTAATCATGTTAGCCACTGAGTTAAATAAGTTTTAGTTTTAGTTTTAGTTTTAGTTTTAGTTTTAGTTTTAGTTTTACCGCACAGATGATAACCGGATATGGCATAAATATGAAGTGAAATGCCTATCTATGAATGGTTAAGTATTATAGAAAGGCATTGAATGTTATATAGTTTATACGTTGTCGGGATATCGTACTACTCAGGGACATGAACCCTTTTACTGTATGGTGTAGTTTAACATTCTATTTTTCTTTCTCATGACGCGAATATACGCGGTAATACGGAATGCCTTTGTCAACATCCAGTAGTAAATGCTAAAGATAAAAAGAAACAGATAAAACATGACGCTTTCCGCGACGCCTGCACTTTCACCTATGATACCGATCAATACACAGCTGGTCGCAATAAGGGCGATGAGGCACAAGGTCTGACGTGAGCTGAAACCGATGCGCTGGAAGATATGATGTAAGTGCCCCCTATCTGGGCTCATCGGTGACTGGCCTTTTCTGATTCGGCGAACCATGATCGCCACCATATCCATAAGGGGAACAGCGATCAGCCATAATGCGGTGACTGGGCTAATACTCGCAAGGGCTTCATTATAATATGTCGCGTTGCTTGGGCTGAGAGTACTAGTGACCAGAGGATTGCTGGTTTGAGTGAGTGTAAACAGTAACCATATTGCAGCAAACCCAATCACCATGCTGCCCGCATCGCCCATAAATAAGCGGTAATTTCGGCCAAAAACACCTAAGTTAAAGGCCAGGTAAGGCAATAATGCGGCGATGAACATAAAACACAATAGCGTATGGGCGGTGTTGCCTTGCAGGTAGAATAAGACGGCAAGACCACTAAATGTGATTAATGCTAGCGTGCCCAACAACCCATCAATCCCGTCAACCATGTTAAAAGCGTTAATCGCACCAATAACGGCGATCATCGTCATTGGAATGGCCAGCCATTCCAATTGCACCACGCCTAATCCAAACGCATCGCCAAAGGTGATGAGTTTTACGTCGGTAAAAAAGCCCACCAATACAGCCAACCCGGCTTGAATGCATAAGCGAGAACGACAAGAAAGATCAAAGCGATCATCAAGCACGCCTGTGACTAATAGCACTAGTATCGTGAAAACGAGTAGGGATTGATGGGGGATAAACTTGGGAAACAATAGCAACGCCAAGCAAAGCACTAGACCGATGGATAGGCCGCCAATGAGCGGTATCTGCCCACTGTGACGTTTACGATTGCTGGGGTTGTCCACCAAGCCTACTATCGGGGCGATACGGTGGGATGCAATGAGCACGAAAAACGTGCTCACAAAGATGCCGATCATTTGCCAAGCCATAACCTATCCAACTGTCCGTGTTAAGAGGGGGTGCAATTAAGATCTATCTGTTTGTATTCACCGTTTATAGCTTTGCTGCCTCAATCCCGTTGGGTTTGAGGTTATTTGATTCACACTGACGAAGTGAGTCATTGAACGATGCCCGTTTATATTTCTATTATTTTTTGTCATGTGTCATTCGATTATGACTAAGCATCGTTAAGCTATAGTGGGCTGATTAAATATTGATCGGATCTCGTTCGTTTACAAGTGATCGTTCCGCTTGGTGGAGCAACAACTCTAAATGTAAATGTTTGAATAGTAATGTTTAGCATGTGAGGTTTGGGTCTTGATTCATATTGAAAAAAGATAAGAGTGATTAGTTATTTTGAGATAAAGATCACTAATTGTAGATTTGGCATGGCTAGCGTTAGGCCCCTTGCACGGCAAAAAAGCTTTTTGTCTTGTGTATTTTTTATAGGGACGCTGAGTTAACCGTCCTACCCTTTGAGATAGAAGGATAGTAAACCGTAATTTAATGAGTAAAGTACCAGTGATTACAAGATGGTTTACAAAGTAGGCAGAACACGCTTCGTTAGATTCTATTTTCTTCTACGCTCATTGCTACGTATTTAAATAAACCATTCATTCAGTTGGGCTGATTACTCGATGGTTGACTGAAAGTATTGTGACAGCCCATGGCGTAGGAGCTCACATGCTGTTCATTACCAATCGAATTCCCAACCAATCCGCGCGTTCTAAAAAGAACCGTGCCATTTCTTTTAATTATCAAAATACCGACATCTCCAAATGGCTTTATTTTTGCGAGCGCCGCGGCCAGGGGGACTATGTTGAAGTGCTGTCAGAAATTTTATTTGCTAAGCTCAAGGCATTGCCCGATGAAACTCAGATTCTATTTTACCTGCATGGGTTTAATAACAATATGGAACCGGACGTCTTTGAGCGCGCCGCTGAACTGCAAACGTTGCTCGATCAGCAGCAAAAAGGCTTGGTTTTAGTCGTACCGATTATTTGGCCGTGTGATGATGATCATGGTGCTGCCTTAGTGGATGATTATTGGGATGACCAAAAAGCGGCCGATCATTCAGGTGTTGCTTTTGCGCGTTTGTTTTATAAATTTGATGTGTGGCGCCACGGCAGCGAGCAACAACAGTTTCCCTGTTTGAAGCGCATGAATGTGTTGGCGCACTCCATGGGCAATCGCGTATTAAAAAACGCCATGAAATCTTGGGTAGAGGATGAGCGCTTAGGGGGAATGCCACAACTGTTTAGAAACGTGTTTATGGTCGCGGCGGATGTGGAAAACCACTGCTTGCAAGAAGAGGAACCTGGCCGGCACATTATCGATGCTAGCAAAAATGTACTCGTATTTTATGCCAGTGATGACTTAGCGATGTCGGCATCGAAAGTGGCTAACCTGAAAAATATCACCGCATCCCGCCGCTTGGGTATGACTGGGCCAGAAAACTTAGCGCTATTGCCGAAAAAGGTGTATGAGTTTGACTGCGATGGTTTTAATAATCGCTTTGATTACCCTGCTGGGCATAGCTACTTTTTAACTGATAAGAAAGGCAATATCAGCCCAATTATTCAGACGATGTATGAGGCGATAAAAACCGGTCGAGTCAGTGGTGATAAAAGCCAACGACTTGATGGCTGACTAGGACCTTATTCGCGTCCTAGTCATAGTCATTTAACCCTAACCAGGCATTGTTCATCGATGGGTTAATGTCTGGCTTTTTAAGTGGTTTTGGCTACCTTCAAAGGCGCCGTTAGTCTGGCATCGCTCGTCGCATTTGATCTGCATTCTTAAAAAACCAAAATGATCCTAAGCAAAAGAAAAGTGTGCAAAGCGAAGCTAGGATAATTTGGATATTTTCCGTGACCAATAGCATGGCAATGGCAGCGAGGGCCAAGGCTATGACGATAAATTCAACAAAGCGGCCAGCACCTTTGTTTTTATGGCGAAATGAAGCGTAGCGAAGTGTGAGTGACAATCCCATATTAGTTACATTCCCAATATTGATGACGACCGCTTATCCTTGAGGTCTGTCTATTTTAATCTTTGATCAAGTTACTTGGTTATTCATAATGAACATTATAAGGATACGGCAGGGAGTATAATTTTATTAAACGCGGATTTTAAAAGTGGAATGAAGCTCTAATTTACAAGGCTATCAATAAGTGTGAGTGCGCATAATAAAACTTATTAATAAGTTTGGGATATACGAAAAAAACGGAAGCACCTCAGTTACGCGGAATATAACGTGCTTCATCGGATGAACGCTAAAGTGAAGATTGGTTTGATGTGGTTATTACAGAAAAGGGCGGATCAGTGCCCAATTTCTATGTGAGTTATTGGCTACGTGTTACCAATGCAAGTCGAGGTCCTGACCTATTAATGCGTTTTGATCGTGCTCAGGTATCGTCTGCCAGCTTGCTAAAATTCGCACGACTTCTGAATCGTCGACAGGTTTACTGATGACTTTATTTTTGGTTTTTAACTCTAGTGAATATTGTCCTTGAGCTTTTGCGGCTGTGGTGTTTTGCCATTGATTTTTTGAAGTGGTAAACGTTTGTATTGGTCCCCAGGCGAGGGCAAAGCGTGTGTTAGGCAATTCTAGCCAAAGTGTCAGAGAGCTGCAGTCCATAAACCTTCCTTGATAGCAGTAACTTATAAGCATCTGTGACAGGCACGCCATCAGTGCACTATTGTAATTGTAATTTAGTGTTGCAGTTTTGTTAATTTATCGTGTTTGTTATGTGTTGTCTAGCCATAGTGATTTTGTATATCAACGGCCACCTATCTTTCTATTGTCATCCCTGCGCAGGCATTACGGTGGCGTGGGGAATGACGGGGCTGCGGGGAAGACGGTGGTGTAAGGAATAATGAGGGTGTGGTGAATGGCTGTGTTGTAGGGGGGATAAGGTTGTGGGGAACAGTTAGAGCTTTGGTCATTGCGTGGGAAAGTTGAATTTTAGTATGAGGAATTGCGATCGAGTACGTATAGCGTTGTGCCTTGGATTGAGTTGATTTGAATATGCGAGAAAGTACCAACTAATGTTAAGCCGATGAAAGGGACACCGATGCAAAAAACAGACAAACCTATTCCGTTAGTTCCCGATGTTTACGTGGTTCACCATGGTGGGAAAAACACCGTGACGGGTTCTTGTCATGAGATGATGATAGGGCAAGATTCAATACTGATTGATTGTGGTTTATTTCAAGGTGAAGACGCTGGTGGAAAACGTTTAGACATTGAGTTCAGCATCAAAAAGGTGAGAGCGTTAGTGCTCACTCACGCCCACATTGATCATATCGGGAGGCTGCCTTGGTTATTGGCCACTGGGTTTCGTGGTCCTATCTATTGCACTCAAGCAACAGCTCACTTGGTGCCTCTGATGCTAGAGGATGGCCTAAAACTTCAATTAGGGCTGAAGCGTTATCAAAGAACACGCATTCTCGACCTTGTTAGTAAGCACTTATGCCCTGTGAGTTACGGCACATGGATACCAGTGAAAGCCCCAAACAGTACGTATTTCACTTACCTTCGCTTTAACCCTGCAGGCCATATTCTTGGAAGTGCGTACGTGGAGGCTAAGCTCCCAAACCATGAGGTAGCGGTATTTTCAGGTGATTTGGGGCCCAGCAATACGCCGTTGTTACCGGATCCAGTGCCGCCCAAGCGAGCCGACTACCTGTTCTTGGAAAGTACTTATGGTGACAAAGACCATGAAAGCATTGCCACTCGAAGTGAGCGATTACTTACTTTGATTAACAAAAGCTTGCAGAACGGCGGTGCGATTATTATTCCTGCTTTTAGTGTCGGTCGTACGCAAGAATTGCTGTTTGATATTGAATCTTTGCTGCATTCTCACAACTTGAATGCACAACTGCCTATTATTATCGATTCTCCTATGGCTGCCAAAGTCACTAATGCGTACAAACAGTATCGGAAACTGTGGAGTAAAGAGGCCAAAAGAAAGCATGCGCAGGGGCGTCATCCTCTTAATTTTCAACAGCACGTGGTTATTGATGACCATCGAGCACATCTAAAACTGGTTAATCGACTTGCCTCAACCGGGGAGCCGGCCATAATCATTGCCGCATCGGGCATGTGCCAAGGCGGACGAGTGATGAACTACCTGCAAGCCCTGTTACCAGATGCGAGAACGGACGTCATATTTACCGGTTATCAGGCAAAGGGGACGCTAGGAAGAGCATTACAACAAAGCGCCCCAACGGTCTTGATTGATGAAAATGAAATAACGGTTAATGCGAGTATCCATACTATGTCGGGCTACTCTGCGCACGCTGGTCAGAGTGATTTGGTTAACTTCGTAAAAGGTTCGGATATGGGGCTAAAGCAATTGCATTTGATTCATGGCGAAGAGAGGTGTAAGCAAGCACTGATTAAGGAAGTGACTCGCATTCTTCCATCGACTAAACTTATCAGTTAGATGCATGATTAAGCTTGTCATTCGTCAACGTGAGAAGGGTTCGCGCTTGGCCGCTATCTCAGGTACAATTTCCACTATTTTCTCTGAGTTTGAAGGTGCTAGTGCTGTTGAGTACATTGGCGCTGGGTAATACAGAGTGTACGGTTTATAACATCGCTGGATTAGTTGCCTTTGGGGGTGTGACCTAAGGGCGGTAGCGTGTTTAAATAACTATATAAGTTAAGCGCAAGGTGGGTCATGAAAATATTGGTAACAGGTGGCTCCGGCTTCATTGGTAGTGCGGTAATTAGGCATATTCTTGATAATACAACAGACAATGTCGTGAATGTAGATGCGCTGACTTACGCCGGTAACAATGAATCGATACCGCAACGTCAAGACAATGATCGTTATGCCTTCGAACATGTGGATATTTGTGATTTCGCCGCATTAGAGCGTGTGTTCACAACACATCAACCAGACGCTGTCATGCACTTGGCAGCAGAATCTCATGTTGACCGCTCTATTGATGGCCCAGCCGCGTTCATTCAAACTAACTTGGTTGGGACATTTAACTTGTTGGAAGTCTCTCGCCAATATTGGAAAACCTTGGCAAGCGAGAAGCAAGCCGCCTTTCGATTCCACCACATCTCGACAGATGAAGTCTATGGTGACCTAGAAGGTACCGATGATTTATTTACAGAGGACACTTCCTACGAACCAAGTAGTCCATACTCTGCAAGCAAAGCCGGCTCAGACCATTTAGTACGAGCGTGGGGGCGAACGTATGGCTTCCCTATTTTAGTGACGAACTGTTCTAACAACTACGGCCCGTACCACTTTCCTGAAAAACTCATCCCACTCATGATTCTTAATGCCTTGGAAGGTAAGCCTCTTCCTGTCTATGGTGATGGCATGCAGATTCGAGATTGGTTGTTTGTGGAAGATCACGCGCGCGCCCTTTACAGAGTGGTCACGGAAGGTGTGGTAGGAGAAACTTACAACATCGGTGGCCATAATGAAAAAGCGAATATTGACGTCGTAAAAACTATTTGTACTTTGCTCGAAGAACTGGTGCCGAGTAAACCTAACGGCATTGCACAGTACCAAGATCTCATCACGTATGTGACTGACCGCCCAGGGCACGACGTACGCTACGCGATTGATGCTTCAAAAATTGAACGCGAACTGGGCTGGACACCTGAAGAAACATTCGAATCTGGCATCCGCAAAACGGTGCAATGGTATTTGAACAACCGTGAATGGTGGAGTCGTGTTCTAGACGGTTCTTATTCTGGCGAGCGCCTAGGCACACAATAACTAACTTCACTCATTTAAGTGCTATGTATTAAGGCTCGTCCCTAGGACCAAGCACCAAGAACCAAGGATTGAATTTTCCATGAAAGGCATTGTCCTCGCTGGTGGCTCAGGCACTCGTTTGTATCCTTTGACTCGTGGTACCTCTAAGCAGCTACTTCCTATCTACGATAAACCGATGGTGTATTATCCAATTTCAACGTTAATGTTGGCTGGTATACGTGACATTTTGGTGATTACGACGCCTGAAGACCAAGCGGGTTTTCAACGACTGCTTGGTGACGGCTCGGATTATGGCATTAACTTGCAATATAAGACCCAGCCAAGCCCAGACGGCCTAGCGCAGGCCTTTATTATTGGTGAAGATTTCATTGGCGATGATTCCGTTTGTTTGGTGCTAGGCGACAATATTTATTACGGTCAATCGTTCTCGAAAACACTAAAAAATGCGGCAAGTCGTGAGTATGGTGCCAGTGTGTTTGGGTACCAAGTGAAGGATCCGGAACGATTTGGTGTTGTAGAGTTTGATGACAACATGAAAGCTATTTCGATTGAAGAAAAGCCGGTACAGCCTAAATCTGATTATGCCGTGACTGGATTGTATTTTTATGACAACCGTGTCGTGGAATGGGCAAAGCAGGTTCAACCTTCAGAGCGTGGCGAGCTAGAAATTACCACATTAAATCAAATGTATCTTGAAGATGGCTCTCTTAATGTTGAACTGCTAGGCCGTGGTTTTGCTTGGTTAGATACAGGGACCCATGAAAGCTTGCATGAAGCCTCGTCTTTTGTGCAGACCATCGAAAATATTCAAGGCTTGAAAATAGCCTGTCTTGAGGAAATCGCTTGGCGTAATGGCTGGCTAAGTGATGATGAAGTAATCAGTATTGCTACGCCAATGATGAAAAATGAATATGGCCAGTATCTAGCTCGCTTGGTTGAAGAGAAACGTAAGAAGGCGTCACAATGACCGTAAAGATGAAAAAGGTTTTAATTACTGGCGCTTATGGCCAAGTTGGGCATTGCTTAGTTGAACAGTTGTCACAACGAACGGATGTTGAAGTGGTTGCCTACGATCGAGCTGAGCTTGATATCACGAGTTCAGAGCAAGTTAACACCGTTGTCCAAGCCGTTAAACCCGATGTGATCATCAATGCTGCTGCCCACACGGCCGTCGATAAAGCCGAAAGCGAAGTCGAACTCAGTTATGCGATTAATCGCGATGGTCCGTTATATCTGGCACAAGCTGCTGAAACTTGTGGCGCGGCGTTGCTGCACATATCCACAGATTATGTGTTTGATGGTACTAAGTCTGAGCCCTACGTTGAGAGTGATTTGACGAACCCGCCGAGTGTTTACGGACAAAGTAAACTGGCTGGCGAGCAAGCAGTGGCTGACACATGTTCACGCTATGCGGTTCTACGTACCGCTTGGGTGTTTGGTGAGCATGGTAATAACTTTGTGAAGACGATGCTTAGATTAGGCAATGAGCGTTCTGAGCTGGGTATTATTGGCGATCAATTTGGTGGCCCAACGTACGCAGGTGATATCGCGACGGCATTAGTAACGATGATGGATGAGTTTCAACGCAGCGCACGTGATATTTCTGGCATTTATCACTTCTCAGGTTCGCCACATGTGAGCTGGTATGAATTTGCGAAGGCGATCTTTACTGCGGCTGGTGAATATGGTGCTTTAAACGCGCTGCCGACAGTGAATGAAATTACCGCAGACCAATATCCACTGCCAGCTCCACGTCCTACCAACTCCCGCCTCGACTGCAGTAAAATTGGATCGGTATTTGGTATAAAACCGAGTGATTGGAGCCAGGCTCTTAAAAATATAAAAGCGTATTGCTAGGTGTAAGTCATCATGAAAGTTATTGATACCAATATCCCAGAAGTTAAAATTATTGAGCCTCAAGTCTTTGGCGATGAGCGTGGTTTCTTTATGGAAACGTGGCAACAAAAGAAATTTGAAGAGCTTGTTACAGGAAAAGCAACGCCGTTTGTGCAAGATAATCACTCGAAATCAAGCAAAGGCATTCTGCGTGGTTTGCATTATCAAACTGACAATACGCAAGGTAAATTAGTTCGTGTTGTTTCGGGTGAAGTGTTTGATGTTGCGGTGGATGTGCGCAAAGACTCGTCTACGTTTGGGCAATGGGTTGGCGTTTATCTATCTGCTGAGAATAAGCGTCAACTTTGGGTACCGGAAGGCTTTGCGCATGGGTTTTATGTGACCAGCGATAACGCTGAGTTTGTGTATAAGTGTACGGATTATTACAACCCTAATGCGGAACATTCGATTCTTTGGAGTGATCCTGAGATTGGGATTGAATGGCCCTTGAGTCAAGCCCCAACGTTGTCGGTTAAGGATGCAAACGCTTTTTTGCTTAAAGATAATATTGCATTGTCTGCTATAAGTGTTTAGTTAAGTGAATAAAAACATAATTCAATAAGTGATGAGTATTAGCTTATTTATCATTGATTAAATATATATTATAGGTTTTATTATGAAATACCTCATAACAGGTGTTGCTGGTTTTATTGGTAGCCGAGTTGCAAAAAAATTGTGTTCTCTGGGGCATAGAGTCATAGGTATCGACAACATCAATGATTATTATGATGTTGAGTTAAAATATGCCCGACTAAAAGATATCAATTCGGATCTACTCAGCTTTCATAAGGTTGATATCGCGAACAAAGAGCAGCTAAATGCTGTGTTTCTTGAGCATGATGTTGATATAGTTATCCATTTAGCCGCTCAGGCTGGTGTTCGGTACTCCATTGATAATCCAGATGTCTACGGCGAAAGTAATCTTGTCGGCCATCTCAATATATTAGAGTGTTGTAGGCATAATAAAATAAAGCATTTAGTTTATGCGTCATCGTCGTCGGTATACGGCCTCAACTCTCAAGTTCCATTTTCTACAAATGATGGTATTGACCACCCGATTTCATTGTATGCGGCCACCAAAAAAGCCAATGAACTCATGTCGCATAGTTACTCTCATTTGTATCAACTTCCAACGACAGGGCTTCGTTTTTTTACGGTTTATGGCAGCTGGGGTCGGCCTGATATGGCACCTCTGATATTTACTACCAAAATCAGTAATGGCGAGACGATTAATGTCAATAACAATGGCGAAATGTGGCGAGATTTCACTCATATAGATGATGTTGTTGAAGGAATAATCAAAGTATCTAAAGTTGTTCCAAAAGCTAATCCTAACTGGGAGAGTTCAACTGATGGTGGCTCTACAAGTTCTGCGCCGTATGTCGTTTATAACTTAGGAAATGGCAACCCAATAAATCTTATGGACTTTATTACAGCAATTGAAGATGAGTTGGGTAAAAAAGCAATAATGAATTTTAGGGAGATGCAGCCTGGAGATGTACTAAAAACCTACGCAGATTCTGAACCATTACAGTTAGTCACAGGCTTCACTCCTAAAGTAACATTAGAGGAAGGCGTTCGTGAGTTAGTTACTTGGTATAAACAATATCAGTAACACTTTCTCAGTTGTGTTTATCGGTACAAAAATATGAACTTTATAAAGAAAATAGCTGCAGACTTATTGTTCAAAAAAATAGGTCCAACAGGCGCAAGTTATCGTACGCTGAAAAAGGAATACGCATTATCTAGTGAGTTCGTTTATAAAAACAAAATGCCAGAGTTACTAAAATACTGCTACGACAATGTTCCATATTATAGACAAATACTCATTGAACAAGGTATTAAAAACTCAGAAGAAATAACTTTAGATTCTATATCTTTGTTACCGCTATTAACTAAAGAAATTATTCAACGTAATGCTAATGATCTGAAAAGTTCGGATATAACGCATATAAAGCACAATACAAACACTTCCGGTGGGTCTACTGGGTCACCCGTAGAATTTCTTCAAGATGAACCTTTCAATGTGAGTACTCGTTCCATCAAGGTCATCATGGATGAGAATGTAGGTTACACCGTTGGTCAAAAGAAAATGTTACTTTGGGGCTCGGAGCGCGATCTCTTCTATGGTAAGGAACCTCTGCAAGTAAGGGTCATGAAAGCCATAAAAAATGAACGTTGGTTTAATTCATTTATGATGGACGATAGACAGTTTGCTGCTTGTATCGAGTGGATAGAGACACACTCACCTCAGATGATTTTAGCTTATGTTGAGTCAATATATGAAGTCAGTCGTTTTATCAATAGCAGTCGACAACCTATAACAAACGTCAACGTTATTATGACTACGGCGGGGACATTAACTGAAGCATTTAAAGAGGAAATACAAAGAGCGTTCCCTAATGCAGAACTCATTAATCGATATGGTTCTAGAGAAGTTGGCGATGTTGCTTGTACCTGTAGTCAGCTAGATGCAATGGTTGTCTCTCATATGACCCAGTATGTTGAAGTTCTTGATGAGAACGGCAAGCATGTTAACGAAGGAGAGATTGGTGAAGTTGTGGTCACTAATCTAATCAATCGAGTGATGCCTCTTGTCCGTTATAGAATCGGTGACATGGCGATATATGGCGGAGAGAGAGAGGGTAAGGTGCTGCTAAAATCAGTTATCGGACGGACATCTGATATTTTCATTAACGACAAAAATCAAAAGATTCATGGTGAGTACTTTACTCATTTATTCTATGGTCTAGATTGGGTCGCAAAGTTTCAAGTCAGACAGGTTTCTACCAAGAAAATTATAGTAAAGATAGTCTCTTCTGAACACTCTCGTTATAAGTCTGAGTTAAATGAAATCGTTAATAAAATTAAGTTTGTAATGGGGGAACATTGCGTTGTGGAGTTGGATTTTGTTGACCATATTGAATCTACGGCATCAGGTAAATATAGATATACTATTTCTGAGGTTTCATAATTAATGGAAAATAAAATATACTTTAATATTAGACCTGCCTCAAGAGATAGAATGTGGGATACGATTTATTCTGCAGAGCATTCCTTTCAAGTATCGACTCCAGAAGGTGTTAGCCAAAGCACCAAGGTTAGAAAGTTTATGGCTCAGTCATGGAGTTTTAAATCTTATGCTCGGGAGCAATTATCTAAGGTCCTAATCAATAGACAAAGTTATGATCTAAAATCATCAGAAGGCGCGGAAGTGCTCTATTTTTGGGGGGCATTTCCTAAACAACCCACAACTAAACGCTACATTGTTGAGTTAGATAACCCATATAGCCTTTGTTACTACAATAGAAGTAATTTTGAACGAAATAAAAAAGCAATATCTGAAAAACTAAAATCATGCTCAGCGGTTACATTCATGTCTGAGACGTGTCGAAATCACAGCTTCGATGTATATGGAAAAGAAAGTTTTCCACGAAACTTTGTCCTATATCCATATGTTAATAATAACCTTGCAAAGCACGATTCAGATAGCAGTGTAACTAACATATTGTTTATCGGTATTGATTTTAGAAGGAAAGGTGGCCCAGAGTTATTAGAGGCATTTGCTAATACCGCAGATCCAACATTACGACTTACCGTGATTGCGGATGTCAGTCATGAATTGCAGAGTCAATTCGGCAAAGACTCTCGTGTTACCTTTATGCCATTAGTCAATCGTAAAGAACTCTTTGAAACGATATTTCCAAAAATGGATGTGTTAGCCTTACCGTCCATGCATGAATCATTTGGCATGGTTTTGCTTGAAGCTATGTCTTTCGGGCTTGCTTTGATTGCCGTGGATGCTTACGCAACGAAAGAGATGGTGATTAATAACTATAATGGCTATTTAATTCCACACCCTATTATTGCACCAACTTCTTCTGAAGATCATCAATTTATTAATTGTGTAGAACATACTATTAATGATTTTGCTGAACAGTATTTGAACAGTGATGAGTTCTACTATGGATTATATAATGATTTAAAACTGGCATTTGAGAACGTTGGTAGTGAGAAAAAAAGAATGATGGATAATAGTACTGAGTTGTTTTTGAATAAATTTTCACCGGATTGTTGGGAGTCCCGTTTCAAAGAAGTTATCCTAGATGATTGATAAGATAAAACACATTAAGTATCTGGTATTTAGTTATTTTGTAACCTTTAGCAATATTGTCACTGGTTTGGTGTTATTTCCAATGATAATTAAGTTTCAAGGGTTAGAAGAACTTGGTGTTTTTGGTCTTTTATTCAGTACTAAAGCTATTGTAGATATAGGGTTGGGATGGTTGAGCTCGAGTATGACTCGTAGCCTACTAAAGACGCGATTTAATTTTAATAACATAGCAACAGTGTCATTTTTTGTAAATTCAGCATATGGTGTTATTTCAGCCGGTTTGGTGTTTTTATATGGTTGGATCTATAAGGTTGACTATCTTACCACTTATAGTGTCTTTGCCGTTTATATTACAGTCAGCTTCATTACTATCCCCTGTTTTGAGGTGTTAAATGCAAAGCTGCTGCAATTTAAAGTCGCTTACTTTCGATTTGTTCAACAATTTATCTTCATGATCTTGGCAATAGTAGGGTATTACTACTTTAGAAATATTACGACAATATTTTTATCATTGCTTTTGGCTTCCGTGACTGTTTTTATTTATAGTTTTATTTATATCAAGTTCAAGGGTTTATTCTCATTTAGTATTACCAAGCATTACAAAAAAATACTTAATAGAGTGTTTCTTTCCCAAGGGGCATTATATTTTGTTAATGGTATCTTAACCATTATGTTGTTACAGATTGATGTGTTCATTATCGAATATTTTTTTGGGACAGAGGATGTAGGTAAGTTCATATTACTATGGAGGATACCTAATACGATAATTATGTTAGGTTGGCGTGTCAGTGAACCTCTTCAACACGATTTTGGGCGAAATTATAAGAAAAACAATAACACTGATCTAAGGAAAACCTTCTATTACTATGAACGTATAGTATTATTGGTTGCTATAATAGGTTCTATATCCTATTTGTTTTTAGGTGAATTTGTCCTTACTCTATGGTTGGGTGCGGGAGAGTATCCAAGTTATGATTATATGTTTACAGTATCGTCATTAGTTATTTTCTTTGCAATCATCCAGCGTTTCTATTCTAATGTTTGTTATTATACTAAAGGTTTGGAGCGCGTTAGTTTTTTATTACTAGTTGAAATTATTTTTAAGATTGTTTTTGTTAGTCTGTTATATGATGATCTATCTGTCATGAGTTCAATCTATGGTTGGGCTATTGCCTTCTTGTTTACATTACCTTTCTATAGAGTTAATGCAAAAAAATTATTTAATGAGAAATAAAATGTATTTAAATTTGCAGTACTTGCGAGGTATTGCTGCAGTAGCAGTTGTTCACTTTCATATTTTCCATAATACTGGTTATCAAGGCGTGGCGATTTTTTTCGTTCTTAGTGGTTTCTTGATGTTTGATATACTTAACAAGCATAATAAAAATGCACTTAGATTTTTCTCTGAGAGGTACTTTCGTGTAGCACCTTTATATTATCTGACAAGCATAGTTGTTTTGATGTTAGGTTTTGCCTATGATCCTACGCCTTTACGAATATTTCAAAGTTTTACATTTACAGCACTAGGCGCTGTACATGGAGTTGGTTGGACACTAACGTACGAATTTATTTTCTATACAGTTGTTGCTATTTGTATTGCTCTTCCAATTAATAATAAATATAAACAATATTTAGTTGTAATTATTTTACTTTCAGGTGACTACATACTTTCTGAGTTATTACGTTCTAGAGGGTATGCCTATGGTAACTATTTTTACTTTTTTATTTCAGGATTAATTATTTATTGGGTTAATAAGAAAGAATATCTAAAAAAAATCAATCCAATAGTAGGTTGTTCAGTTTTGTTACTGTCATTATTTTATTTGTTTCTTGGTGGCTCTCTAGGGCTAACAAGATATCCTGGCGATGTTAATTTTGATGTGGAAAACTATTTATTAGCTTCATCTTTGGTTGTGTTATTTGCACTTGGTTTAGAAGGTTGTTTCGATAAGAAATCATTTAAGTGGTTAGAGACGTTAGGAAATGCATCGTACTCTATATACCTAACTCATATGATATTTATAAAGCTGTTTGAGTCTCATTATGACAATATAAATAACTGGGTTTTGTTTTTAGTGACGGTATTGCTTGGGGTTTTTTCATATCGTATTATAGAGCAGCCAATTACAAATTCGATTAAGAAACTTAGAAGTTAATAGAGGGATTTTTTATTTTCTTGAAGGCGTTATAAATTATTTTTTTTGGTTGTTGCTGGTTTTTTATTATATGATAATAAATATTATAAACTACCACATGCTATTAGTTTTGTAATATCATAAATCAATCTTATTTTGTAACTCACCAGGGAAGTAACATCGTAATTTTTAATAAGGTCAATATATGTGTGGAATAGCAGGGGTATGGTCTGCAAATGAGTCGCAGCGTTTAACTACAATACAGGGTATCCTGAAGTCGCAACATCATCGAGGTCCGGACAATTGCTCATTTTCTGAATTCAATAATATCGCTTTGGGGCATAATCGCCTTGCCATTATCGATTTGAGTGAAGGTGCAAATCAACCGATGTTATCGAGTTGTGGTCGGTATGGCATTGTTTTTAATGGCGAAATTTACAACTTTAAAGAGTTACGTGCTAGCCTTGATTACCAATTTTCTACAAGCTCAGATACAGAAGTTCTTTTAGCTGCGTTCATCAAATATGGGTATGATTTATTACCTAAGCTTAATGGGATGTTCGCTTTTGCTATCTACGATCTGCAGCAAGATAGCTTGTTTCTAGCAAGAGACCGAATAGGAAAAAAGCCACTCGTCTATAGTGAACACAAGAGCGGTTTTTATTTTGCTTCTGAGTTGGCGGCTTTATATAACACTGGCGTTTTTAGTGATGAGATCGATGAGATCGGTGTCGGTTACAGCTTCCTGAGGAACTTTCGGCATGTTCCGGAGCCTTATACGAAGTACAAAGAAATCCGTAGGCTCGAACCTTCTCATGCGATGATTGTTAAGAATGGAAAAATCCAACGTAAATGGTGTTATTGGACGCCTGAGTTTGATGTTGACTCTTCTATACAAGTGCATGATGTTCGAGATGTTATTGATGACGCTGTTTCAATACGAGAGCGTGCAGACGTTGAAATTGCTACGTTATTAAGTGGCGGTGTGGATAGTTCGATCATAACAGGTCTTATGGTTGAGCATGGTTTAAATCCCCGAACCTTTTGCCTAAAGGCAGATCAAGAAGAATTTGAAAGAGCAGAATTTGTCGCCAGTCATTTTGGGGTGAGCCTTGAGGTCTTTGAGTATGATAAAGACTTACAGGAAGAGCTGTATACTAAGCTTACTAGAATCTACGGTGAAGAGGTTCGTTTACTTCCCTTAACTCATGCCGCTCGGTTGTACCGTGAGATCTCAAAACATGGTATTAAAGTTGTGATGACAGGTTTGGGGGCTGATGAAATCTTTTACGGCTATGATGGCGCGAATCGGCAAATGCTTTTTTCTGACATCGTAAAATTTATGGAGGTACTACCCAATAAACTATTAAGTACCTTTGAAAAAATCTTCACAAGATCACCAGAGTTGAAGCTTCTGTTTGAATTAGCCCAACAGAAAAATAATAGACGAAAAGGCTATCTATACAAAAAAGAAGCGTTAGATAAAGGGTTAATTGACTTTGATTATTCCACATTATTGAACTTTTGGGCCGATAAGATTAATGCAACCTCGTATATTGACTCTGCTAATTGGTTGGGGTTAATTACTGAAAATGCTCACTCTATAACGATCAGTTCCGATCTTCCTGCGATGATGTACAGTATTGAAACGAGAGCTCCATTCTTAGATTATCGAGTGATTGAACTTGCCCTTCGTATCGATGCCCATAGAAAAATTTCAAAGAAATCAGGCAGAGCAAATAACAAATTGATTCTTAAGCAAGCTTTCGAAGACCTTGTTCCTGAGCATATTCTATATGCTTCAAAGAAAGGCTTTGGTTATGGGATTAAAAATGAAAAATTCAATGGATGATCATCAGATGAAAACATTGCAAGGTAAGGTTCTATACTTACACCCTGCAATTCGGAACTATCGAAGAGAGTTATTCGAAAGGCTTTCTCGTGCAGGAGTGACCTTTTTCTGGTCGGCCTCTCCAAGAGTTGGTGAAAATGGTAAATCTCATTCATTTGATGAGATTAACTCTATTCTTAAAGAAACCGATATCTCTTATCATCAGGCTAACGATCTTCATAGTTTACCCATTGATGGCTTTTCGTTCGATCTTTTTAAATTGCCCTTCTCGGGTTATAAGGTGTTAGTTTTCTCCAATATTGTCAGTGTGCCTTTTCTTTTGATATCGCCACTCGCTAAAATTATGGGGAAAAAGATCGTTGTTTTTGATGAATTATGGCGCTATCCCAAAGAGATAAAAAAGTATCGCTTTTTACACCGCTATGTAAAATTCCTTGTTAAGTACTGTGTTAATAAAGTCGTTGTGGCTGGTAGTATCGCTAAGCGCTTTTATATGGAAGAATTTAGCTGTGAGGATAAGTCGGTTGTTATTGCTTATAATACGACCGTTGACACACAGAAAATAGCGGTTTCAGAAAGCGAAGATGCAAAAATCTCGAATAAGCTGAATACCATTAGCTCTAGGAAGAAACTCCTCTATTTAGGCCGTATTGTAAAGTATAAAGGTCTGGATGTGTTGATTCGGGCAATGAAGGACGTCAACGCAGACTACGACCTAATTGTGGTTGGTGATGGTGAGTTTAGGCAAGAATGTACTGACTTAGTGCAGGCTCTAAACTTGATTGATCGAGTGTTCTTCCTTGGTTCTTGCTCTTCCTCTGAGTCTCTTTATTACTATCGTCACTGCGATATTTTTGTATTGCCAACTCGCTTTCGCCTCGACTCGAGTGTCCAAATGGAGAGTTGGGGCTTTACCATTAATGAAGCGATGGCGATGGAGCGACCTGTTGTTACTACTGAAGCGGTTGGTAGTGCTTATGATTTAGTTATTGATGGCCAAACAGGTTATCGCTCAAAAGCCGGTGATAGCGAAAGCTTGTCGCAATCAATTAACCAGTTAATTGGCGATAACCGAAACAACACTTTGGGTATAAATGCTCGACATAATCTTATGGAGAAGTGCAATTACGATGATAACTTCCGCACTTACATGAAAGTATTTGAGGATCTAATTAGTGAAAAATAATGCGGCGTTCTTGATTAACTCTTTGGCCGGAGGTGGCGCAGAAAGAGTAGTGAGTACTTTGCTCAATAATTTTATTGATGACTATGATTGTACATTAATCGTTTTTGATAAGACGATTGATTATGATTTGGATCCTAGAATTAATATCGTGTCGTTAGATATGCAAAGCTCTAGCGGGGTCGTTAATTTTCTTTTACTGCCCATTTTGGCATTTAAGCTTTCCAAAGTTCTGAAAAGCCTTGATATTAAGGTTTTGGTCAGCTTTTTGCACCGAGCCAATTATGTCAACTGTCTTTCTAAACTTTTTTCGTCACATAAGGTGGTTATTAGCGAGCGAATAGCCTCTAGCTCATTGTATGCAGATGGTAGCTTGCTGTCTAAAGTCAGTAACTTTCTTGTCAAGCACCTCTACGCTAAGGCGGATTTAATCATTTCGGTTTCTCATGCGATCAAAATGGATCTCCAGCGTAATTATAATATATCGGTGAAACAAGAGGTTATCTATAACCCATATGACATTGACCTTATTCATAGTAAGTCAAAAGAGCTTGTGGAAATAGACATGAAAAATGCTGTGGTTACAGTCGGAAGCCTATCAAAACGTAAAGGGCATGCAGGTCTGTTAAAAGCGTTTAGTTTGTTGTCCTGTCAAGATACTCAGCTTGTTATTCTAGGCGTTGGCGATCAACTTGACACATTAACTGCACTTTCCGAGACATACGGCATCGCTTCTCGAGTCACTTTTTTAGGATTTGATTCTAATCCATATAAATATTTGGCTAAGGCGAAAATGTTTGTATTAAATTCGGAGAGTGAGGGTTTTCCGAATGTTTTGGCTGAGGCATTGGTATGTGGCTGCGCAGCCATTAGTACCGACTGTTTGAGTGGACCGCGAGAGATCCTTGCACCTGGTACCGACTACACTCATCAACTTAAAGACGGTGTGGAGTTGGCTAAATACGGTGTACTTGTCCCGACTCATCGCCCAGATATGTTACATGATGCATTTGAATCTCTTATTCGTGACGAAGATAAACTGCATTCACTTAGGCAGTCTGCGTATGAAGCTATCCATACTTTTTCGATAGAACAGATCGCGTCTAGGTATCTTGAAGTGATTAATGGTCAAGTTGAGGATTACGATAGGAGTCGTTGATTTGGTTTATGTATATATTGTGAATGTCTCTTGGTTCTTTGATTCTCACTTCTACAAGCTCGCTAAGCACAACCTAGAAAAAGGTCACACAGTACATATTGTTACTGGTGACGAAGAAAAGCGTGAAGAGTATCAATCACAAGGCTTTCATTATCATAATTATGGCGTGACGCGTGATGGCACCAATTTGTTTAATGAACTTAAAGTCATCTATAAATTGTTTAAACTTATCCGGGAAATTAAACCAGATTTACTGCATGCGTTTACGATAAAGCCAGTCCTTTATAGTGGGTTGCTGACCCGATTTTTTAAGGGTATTTGCCCATCTCGAATGGTCTTTTCGATTACAGGCTTGGGTTCACTGTCTTTGGCGCAGAGTATGAAAGCTCGATTGCTCTGGAGCACTGTTGAAACGGCTTACAAATGGGTGCTATCGCAACCTCGTTCGGTCGCTGTATTTGAAAATAGTGACGACCGTGCCTTGTTTATCGAGAATGGGATCGTACCAAAACAGCGTACCGCCCTTGTGAACGGTGCTGGGATCGATACTCATTATTACGTTCCTTCGGCCCTCATTAATAATCCACCAGTCGTTGTGTTTTTAGCTCGTATGCTCAAGGACAAAGGTGCTAGGGAGTACATTGAAGCCGCTCGTATCTTGAAAGATCGCAACGTTGATGTTGTTATGAGGATGGTTGGTGGGCTGGATGCCGCAAATATTTCTTCTCTCAAGGGGGCGGAGCTTACAGCTGCTCATGATGACGGCGCTATTGAGTATCTTGGTCATCGTTCAGATGTCAAAGATATATATCAAGGTGCTGATATCGCTTGCTTACCGTCCTACCGAGAAGGGCTTCCGAAGTCTCTTATTGAGGCTGCTTCATGTGGGCTTGCTATTATCACCAGCGACACGCCTGGGTGTAGACAGTTGGTTGACTCAGAAGAACCTAATGGCTTACTGGTCCCCGTTAAAGATTCTCGAGCGCTTGCAGACGCAGTTCAGCTGTTAGTTGAAGATAAAGCGTTAAGAGTGTTATACGGTGAACGTAGTCGAAAAATGGCTATGGCTAAATTTGATTATGAAAGTGTTCTTGCATCATTTGATGTCATTTATGAAGAGCATGGGAACTAAACGATGAAAGTATTTCTTACCGGTGCAAGCGGATTTGTTGGCCATCATATTCTCGAAGCGCTGAGCGTTAATCACGAAGTGACCTGCTTTGGACGGCGACGCCCCAAAGGTTGGGAGGGGGATTTTGTAAAAGGCCAACTTGAGGGTATAGAGGCAACGTCAATAAACCTGCGCAATTTTGATAGTGTTATTCATAGTGCGGCTCGCGCTCATATTATGCAAGATAACGAGCATAATCCATTAGATGAATATCGAAAGATTAATACTGTCGCTACCATTGAATTAGCGAAGCAGGCCGCCGCTCAGGGAGTAAAGCGCTTTGTTTTTATTAGCTCGATAAAAGTAAGCGGTGAAGCTACCACGTTACGTGCTTTTACCGCTGACGGTGCTCGTGATCCACAAGATGATTATGGGCTTTCAAAATCCGAGGCTGAAATGCTGCTTTTGCAACTTGCTGAGAAAACGGAAATGGAGGTTGTGATCATCCGTCCTCCGTTGATCTACGGTCCAGGCGTTAAAGCAAACTTTGCGTCGTTGTATAAACTGGCCGGGAAAGGTTGGCCGTTACCTTTGGGGTGTATTACCGATAATCGTCGTAGCTTAGTATCGGTATATAATCTGTTGAACTTCATAGAGGTTTGCCTTGTGCATCCGAGCGCCGGAAATCAGGTATTTCATGTATCAGATGGACAAGATGTCTCAACTCGAAAGTTGGTTGAACTGTTGGCGAGTGCGCAAGAGCAAAAAATCTTGATGTTGCCGGTGCCTATTGTTTTATTTGAATTAGCGGGGCGGTTGACAGGTAGGCTTGCAGTAATTGAGCGCCTTACTAGTTCGCTTCAAGTCGATATTCATAAAAATGAACGTATGCTAAACTGGACCCCTCCCTTTACAATAGAGCAAAGCCTTACCTTAATGGGTAAGAATTTATAATGACTATGCCCCAATATTGTGAGTAAGTGATGTTACGTTTTTTAGATTTTTCCATCGCCTTTTTAGGGCTGTTATTTTTATGGCCGATTTTGGTTATTGTCACGATAATTGGCTTATTTGATACGGGTGCTCCAGTTTTTATTCAAGAGCGTGTAGGGCGAAACAAGAAAGCGTTTAACCTCATCAAATTTAGAACCATGTCGGTAGATACTGAATCAGTTGCAAGTCATCTGGCAAGCCGCAGCTCAATCACTAAATTAGGGGCGTTTTTGCGCAAGACTAAGATTGATGAACTGCCTCAGTTGATTAATGTCGTCAAAGGTGAAATGAGCCTGGTTGGGCCACGGCCGAATTTATTTAATCAGAAAGAGTTGATTGAGGCACGAGATGCATTAGGTATCTATGATGTGCTTCCTGGCGTCACTGGCCTTGCTCAGGTGAGTAATATTGATATGTCAACGCCAGAACTTCTTGCTCGGACTGATAAAGAGATGATCGATACCCTAACTTTGTCGCATTATTTCCGTTATATTTTGGCGACAGCAACGGGCAAAGGTATGGGTGATCGTGTTTCAAAGTAAATTGCTCGTTACTCATTATTTTTCCTAAGGAGCCTCGGTGCTTTCTCTTAACCCAATATGGGCGATGCCAAGACCACTGAAGCGAGTCGTTAGTGTTGCTTTTGATTTACTCTTTATCAGTGTTTCTTTTTGGGGGGCCTTTTATTCAAGAATGGGCTACCTCGATGAGTTTTGGTTTGATATTGAGTATTGGTATGTACTCGCGAGTGTCGCTGGTATCACTATACTGGTATTCACAAATACTGGCTTGTATCGAGCCGTATTAAGGTATTTAAGCTTACAAGCCGTTGTGACCATCGTCTTTGGCGCGGTAATTTCTGCTTTGTCTATCATTCTGCTTTCTTACTACTTTCAGGTCTTTTTACCTCGTTCTGTACCGATTATTTATGCCACTTTTTTAGTGTCTTTAAGTGGTGGTGCGCGTTTGCTGGTTAGAATGTTAGTGTCTGATTTGTTAGTGAAAGGGCGTACACCTGTTCTTATTTATGGGGCTGGAAAAGCAGGAAGGCAGCTTTACAATCTGATTTCTCAAGGCGAAGAGTACCGGGTGGTGGCATTTATCGATGATGATCGAAAGATGCACAAAACGACCATTCAAGGTGTCACGGTCTTTAGGCAAAAATACTTAAGTAAGCTTATTGAAAAAGAGAAGGTCGAGAAAGTATTACTCGCGATGCCTACGGCCTCGAGAAACGAGCGTAAACAGGTGGTTAATACCCTGTCTCGATTTGCTGTTGAGGTGATGACCATTCCTAATCTAACTGACATTGTTAATGGTGAATATCAGATAGATCAGCTCAAGGAGGTCGCAATCGAAGATTTACTCGGTCGAGACCAGGTAGCACCAAACCAAGCGCTATTAGAAAAAAATAACAAGAACAAAGTGGTCATGGTAACGGGAGCAGGTGGCTCTATCGGCTCTGAGCTTTGTCGACAAATCACGAAACATCAACCAACCGCGTTGGTTTTGTTTGAGCTGTCGGAGTATTCGTTATATCGCATTGAACGCGAGTTACGCCAGCTTGCCCCGCATATCAACATTGTACCTATCCTAGGTAATGTGCAAGATAGCACTCGCTTGACTCGCACTATGTCTGCCTATCAAGTGAAAACCGTTTATCATGCAGCGGCTTATAAACATGTTCCCCTGGTTGAGTACAATGTGGCGGAGGGCATGCAAAATAATATCTTTGGGACCTATAGAACAGCCTTGGCGGCGATTGAA
Organism: Vibrio sp. 10N.286.49.B1; assembly: GCF_002873335.1. GTDB lineage: Bacteria > Pseudomonadota > Gammaproteobacteria > Enterobacterales > Vibrionaceae > Vibrio. Next base: position 24,566 of record NZ_MCUW01000002.1, read on the forward strand.
GCTAAGGTTGATTCATTCGTACTTATTTCTACTGATAAAGCCGTTCGTCCCACTAATGTCATGGGGACAACTAAGCGGTTAGCCGAGTTGGGCTTGCAGTCGTTAGCGAAAGAGTACCAAGTATCTCACAATACGATTTTTTCAATGGTGCGGTTCGGTAATGTACTGGGTTCTTCTGGATCCGTCATTCCCTTGTTTAAGTCTCAAATTGCGGGTGGTGGACCGGTCACGGTGACCCATAAAGATATTATTCGTTACTTCATGACCATACCCGAGGCAGCACAGCTTGTGATTCAAGCGGGGGCGATGGGTACGGGCGGAGATGTGTTCGTTTTAGATATGGGGGAGCCAGTAAGAATCTCTGATCTGGCGAAGAACTTGATTCATCTGTCCGGTCTTGAAATAAAAGATGAGCAAAACCCTGATGGCGACATAGAACTGGTTTACACGGGCTTGAGGCCTGGAGAGAAGCTTTTTGAAGAGCTACTTATTGGTGATAATGTTTCTAAAACTAACCATGACCGCATAATGACGGCGCATGAAGTATCGATGGATGCCCAGCAATACAAAGCGTTACTTGACCAAATACAGCTTGCTGCGGACAATTTTGACCAAGAAAAATTACGACGTTTGATGTTAGATGCCCCTACGGGATTTGTTCCTACGGATGGAATTGGGGACCTAGTCTGGAATCAAGCGAACCACCAAAAATCAAAATAAATTAGAAGATGAAACTATGAAAATTGCAGTAGCAGGAACAGGGTATGTCGGCCTATCAAATGCGATGCTTCTGTCTCAAAATCATGAGGTAGTTGCGGTCGATATCAATGAAGAAAAAGTGGCGATGCTTTGTGATGGGCAATCGCCTATTGTAGACACAGAAATTGAAGCGTTTCTTAAGCGAGATGATCTGGATTTTACCGCCACATTGGATAAGCAACTAGCGTATACCAATGCGGATTATGTCATCGTCGCGACGCCAACCGATTACGATCCGCAGACAAACTACTTCAACACTAACTCTGTGGAAGCCGTCATTAAAGATGTGCTTGCCGTTAATTCAAGTGCTGTTATTGTGATTAAGTCAACGGTGCCGGTTGGCTATACGGTTCGCGTACGTGAAGAGCTAGGCTCTGAAAACATCTTTTTCTCACCAGAGTTTTTGCGTGAAGGCAGCGCGCTGTTTGATAACCTAAACCCATCTCGTATCATTATTGGTGAACGCAGCGAGCGAGCAAAGGTGTTTGCTGATTTGCTTGTTGAGGGCGCGCAGAAAGAAAATATCGATGTATTGTTTACCGATTCAACCGAAGCTGAAGCGGTGAAGTTGTTTTCAAACACTTACCTTGCGATGCGTGTGGCGTACTTTAACGAGCTGGATTCTTATGCAGAAGCAGCAGGCTTGGATACGCGTCAAATTATCGAAGGTGTTGCATTAGACCCTCGTATTGGTGGTCATTATTGCAACCCATCATTTGGTTACGGCGGTTATTGTCTTCCAAAAGATACCAAACAATTATTGGCGAATTATCAAGAAGTTCCAAATAACATCATTGGGGCTATTGTAGACGCAAACCGAACACGTAAAGATTTTATTGCAGACTCGATTGTTAAGCGTAATCCTAAAGTGGTTGGCGTGTATCGTTTGATAATGAAATCGGGTTCAGATAATTTCCGCGCGTCGAGTATTCAAGGCATCATGAAGCGCCTAAAAGCGAAAGGCATTGAAGTGATTGTTTATGAGCCTGTGCTAGAAGAAGAGCATTTCTTCCACTCACGTGTGATTCGTGATGTAGATGCCTTTAAACAGGAAGCGGATGTGATTATCTCAAACCGCATGTTGCCTGAGCTTGAAGATGTTGCAGAGAAAGTTTACACGCGTGATTTATTCGGTAACGATTAGCTGTCTCAGTGTCGGCTGATATAAAAAACGAGAGCAATATGCTCTCGTTTTTTTTGATATCAATTTTACGCTAGTTTATATCCGCTATCCGCATTATCGCGTTGTTCGTCATCCCTGCGCAGGAATGACGAATTAAAGCTAGTGGCAACTCAAAGCGAGCAACGAATCAAAGCCGGTTGCGACCGGAAGAGGAGAGCGATAATTTAGTTCGTAATAATTAGCGCTGTCACTTAGTGGTTTACTCTTCCACGTCTTTTTCGTCTATCTCTAAATTCACATCAAGTGGTTCTTGAGACAGGATAATACCCGTGTTATCGGCATACACATAATCTTCAGGTAGGAAGGTGACCCCGCCAAAGTTGACCGGCACATCCACTTCGCCAATTTCGCTCTGTGCTGCACCGACAGGGATAGAAGCCAAGGCTTGGATGCCAATGTTCATTTCTTCTAGTTCATCCACCTCACGTACGCAGCCGTACACGATGATGCCTTCCCATTCATTATCTTCAGCCAGCGCCGCAATTTCTGCATCAATGAGTGCTTTACGCAGTGAACCACCACCATCGATGAGTAGAATTCGACCCATGCCATCTTGCTCGAGAATGTCTCTAATGACGCCATTGTCCTCAAAACATTTCACTGAGGTTACTTGGCCAGCAAAGGAGGCGCGCCCGCCAAAGTTGCTGAACATCGGCTCGACCACGTCGACTTGGTCTAGGTAGATATCACATAGTGCTGAAGTACTGTATTCCATGGCGATTCTTCTGTTCAGTTAGCAAAGGTATGTTTCGAGTATATCGGTTGACTAAGTCAATGCAATGACAAGGCTCAATTAAGTCATCAGAGTTTGAGCTATAACCACCCCAGAAAACAAGATATTAGTAACGAGTGAGCACTTCACGACTATCGGCATCATTGGTGCAATTTGTGCCGCTGCGGTGGTATGCCATACGGCAGAGGCGTGACGCCATATTACGATCAGGCTTAAAACAAATGGCAAGCTCACCCAAAGTGGTGCGGACTGAGCGGCGAGGTAAATGGCAAAACAAGCTACGGCGGTAACAAGTAGCAGGGTGTGATAGGTTTTGGCTCGCTGTGCTCCCAACCGAACGACGACCGTGCGTTTACCGCAGGCACTATCGTTATCAATGTCTCGCATGTTGTTGACGTTGAGTACGGCCACGGCTAGTAAGCCACATCCTATTGCTGGTAATGCTAACAGTGAGTCGATGTGCCCAGTATGCAGAAAGTAGGTACCTGAAACACCTAATAAGCCAAAAAAGATGAACACAGAGATGTCCCCTAGGCCGACATAGCCATAAGGTTTTTTACCGACGGTGTAGGCAATCGCCGCAACGATGGCGAGCACGCCAAGCCCAATAAAAGCAAGGATGTTCTGTAGTGAGTCTAGCGCGTGGAAGATCAATCCTAACCCTGCCAGTACCGTCAGGATAATATTAAAACCGATCGCTTTTTTCATTTCAGCTTGCGACACCTCACCTGACTGAATCGCGCGCATTGGACCTAGGCGGTTGTCATTGTCTGTGCCTTTTATCGCATCACCATAGTCGTTCGCTAAGTTTGATAAGATTTGCAGCAACGTAGCCGTGATGAGCGCGAGCAACGCGACACTCCATGACATCGCCCCTTTTGAAAAGGCGAGCGCACTCCCTGTGACAATAGAGACAAGTGCAAGTGGCAAGGTTTTCGGTCTGGCGGCATCAAGCCAGATACGGATGGAATGATTCATGAGCGACTTATAGATTAACAGTTTGACTTAGTATAGGGGAAAAACCCTCGCACCTAAATACGCATAAAAGCTAAGGTTATAAGTATGAAAATAGTATGGTTTTAACAGTGACGTGAAGTGCCCCGAGATTTTGCTATTTGAATGTGGTTAGCATGGTGTTGAGTCAACGATGTCAGTGAAATAAGAGAATAAAAATGACTATAAAACCATGCGTGTACATTACAACGTCAAAAGCACACAGCGTAATTTATATTGGTGTCACATCCAATTTGCCACAACGAATCTGGAAGCACAAACAGGGAATCACCGGCGGTTTTGTTAAAAAATACAACGTGAATCTATTGGTCCATTATGAGCTCTTTGAGAATATGGAAGAGGCGATTTCTAGAGAAAAACAGTTAAAAAACTGGGAGAGAGCCTGGAAGAACCAACTCGTAACCAGCAATAACCCTGATTGGAGGGATTTGAGTCAGAACTTGGAGTGATGGTGTTGTGAGGCTTTTGTAGTCTCACATATCATAATTCATAGATTCATAGTCTATGGCTTACATCTCACCCCAGCGTCATCTTCACGAAAGTGAAGATCTTCTTCCACAAGTGACTCGCTCAATTGGTCGCAATTATAAACGCGCGATGAGTGCAGAGTTCACGGCAGGTGAGTTACTCACGGCAGAATATCTCCTCCCTACCTCCCACCGTCATCTTCACGAAAGTGAAGATCTTCCTCCACAAGTGACTCGCT
>NZ_MCUW01000002.1:29847-29969 GCF_002873335.1 Vibrio sp. 10N.286.49.B1
GCGCATTAAAACGTGCGATGAATGCAGAGTTCACTGTAGGGGAGTTACTCGCGGCAGAAGATCGCCCCCCACCGTCATCTTCACGAAAGTGAAGATCTTCTTCCACAAGTGACTTGCTCAAT
>NZ_MCUW01000003.1 GCF_002873335.1 Vibrio sp. 10N.286.49.B1
GTACAACTACGACTGAAGCCAGCATTGATGTGTCTGTCGAGTCTGTCAATGATATTCCAGTGGCTGGTTCAACGACTTACTCAGTTGATGAAGACGGTATCATCACTATCTCTGACGACCAATTGCTTGCCAACTCAAGTGATGTGGAAGGAGAGGTGAGTGTTAGCGATGTGTCTTACTCAGGCACAGACGGTATCTTTACCGATAATGGTGATGGTACCTACAGCTTCGCTCCGAATGAAAACTTCAATGGCGATGTATCACTAGATGTGATTGTCGCTGATGAAGATGGTGCTACTGTTGGTACGACTGCTGGTATTGAGGTTATCGCGATCAACGATGCGCCGGTATCAGGCGACCTTGCTTACAGTGTTGATGAAGACGGTTCTATTACCTTGACTCAAGATCAGCTATTGGCACAAGCAGGAGATATCGATGGTGATGAGCTAACTGCTTCTAACCTTACTGCGGGAGACAACGCAACAGTAACAGATAATGGTAACGGCAGCTTCACTATCACGCCAGATGCCAACTTCAACGGAGATATCGATCTGAACTTTGATATCTCTGACGGAACAGAAACGATCGTTGCAAATGCGGATCTCACTGTTAACCCAATCAATGATCCAGCAACATCGGAGCCAATTGACCTTCAAGGTATTGAAGATAATGCAATCATCATTTCTCAGGAAGACTTGTTGAAGCATGCGCAAGACATTGATGGCGATGATTTAACCGCCAAAGATCTGTCCATCGATGAGTCATTTGGATCACTGGTTGATAACACTGATGGTACGTGGACATTTACGCCAACAGAAAACTACAACGGCGATGTTCCATTCAACTTCAACGTTGATGACGGTACTGAACTAACACCAGTTCAAGGCAATATCGACATAGAGGCTGTTAACGATGAACCTCAGGCACCTGCAATAGAAATGCAGGGAGAAGAAGACCAAATCATGGTAATCGACCCTGAATACATCTTGGCACAAGCAAGCGACTTAGATGGAGACGAACTCACACTTGAAAGCATTAGTGTTAAGGCGCCACAGAACGCGCAATTGCAGCAGCAACCTGACGGCATGTATCACCTTGTTACATCGCAAGATTTTAACGGCTTAGTAGAGCTAGCCTATGAAATTACAGATGGCGAAGCGACTGCTGAAGGCTCTCTAAATGTTGATGTCATTCCTGTGAATGATGCACCATTTAACGATGGAAATGCCTTCTTAACCACCAACGAAGATGGCGCATTTACCTTCGATTCATCCGACATGCTTGACCTATTTGGCGATATTGATACCGAAAACTTAGTCATTTCTCGAATTATCATGCCAGATGGAGAAGATGCAGGTGACCTAAATGACAATGGAGATGGTACTTGGACATTCACGCCGACGGGGGATTTTGCCGGAACTTCAGGACTACAAGTTGTCGCGTCCGATGGCGAATTTGAAACTGCACTCGACATTCCAGTGTTTGTTCGTCCAGTTGCGGATGGAGCCGTTATCACCACGGATCACGAAGGGCCGTTAGTGTTCTCTGAAGATTCAACTGGTCATTTAGGGCTTAACGTTGACCTCATTGATGACTCAGAAATGCTCAGCAACTTGGTCATGACTGGTTTCCCTGTAGGATTTGAAGTAAGTGATGGTGAGAACACTGTCATTATTACCGAGCCGGGACAAATGATCAGTATCACTAACTGGAACATAGATGATCTGCAGTTAACACCACCAGAAGATTACTCTGGAAACTTCTTCGTAACCGTCAGCGCGACAACCGTTGATTATGGTGATGAGCCGTTACCGGAGCCAGAAGGTAGTGAGATTGCTGGCGACTTTGATACAACGCTTGGCGAACCAATCATTCTGACAGAAGAGGACTTGATTGGCATGGCGCAAAATATCGACGCGAATGATGACGATGCTATCCAAATGGTTCACCTGGTTGATCCTAACCAAGGAGCAATGATTGACAATGGTGATGGTACTTGGACCTTTAGTCCAGCCGATGGCTTTACTGGTGAAGTGGACTTCGCCTATGTAGTTGAACGTGATGGCATCCTTCATGATGAACAAAGTACTATTGGTGTTCACGAAAATGAAGGACAAATCTCGGATGGACCGCAGATTGAATCGATTGCATCAGCTACTGTCAAGGAGAGTGAACCACTTAACTTCACCGATAGTGACATGCTAGGCACCTTAAGTTCTGAAACTGGTGAAATGAACATCGAATCAGTGACGTTACTTGAAGGTGAGGGGCTAATCGAGTCTGACGGGCAGGGTGGTTATCAGTTCACTCCAGCTGAAGGTTATACAGGTAGTGCCCAAATAGGGTTCGTTGCCACCGATGGCGAGAACAGCGTAGAAAGTCACTTCAATATATCGGTTGATGAACAAACATCTGGAGCAGTAGAACCAATAGCTCTATCCGACGATGGTTCTATCGGCATCAGTGGTGAACAGGTTCTTCAAAACCTTGATGTAGCAGATGATGCAAGTTTGTCTGAACTCAACTACACCGGTGACGAAGGAGCATTAGTGCCATCCGGTGACGACCAATGGACATTCTGGCCGGATCCAGAGTTCAGTGGTGATATTCCATTAGAAGCAACGGTGCAATCTGGAGGGGAAGAACAAACATTGGAAACAACCATGAATGTTGAAACTGCACCAGAAGCATCGCCAGTATCCAGTCCTGAACCAGAGACAGCGGCAGCAGATACTGAAACTCTTCAAGAAACTGTTGAAGCGACATCGGCAGACGAGACAGCTACTGAAGAAGAAGCAGCAGATGTTACTGCAGCACCAGGCACAGATGTGAACTTGTCGATACCAGATGAAGTAACTTCAGTTGAAGGTGTTGAGCAGGTTGAACTTTCCGGTGTCCCTGAAGGAGCATCAGTCAGTGGCGCACTAGATAATGGTGACGGCTCTTACACAGTGTCGGGCGACTTGTCACAACCGGTGACAATGTCGCTAGGTGACACCTTTGAAGGTGAGGCATCAATATCATTCCAAGGTGTTGATGAGTTAGATACACCAATAGAAGGAGCAACAGCAACGACAACTATTGAAGTTGATGACCAATACGCAATGCAAGCTAGTAGCCAATCTCCAGCGGATACTTCAGGTCTGCAAGATGCAGGTGGCAGTGGCGACTGGACATCAGGCGACAACACCGATACTGGTATTGACTTTACTGATGACTCTGGAAGCTTCGGTCACGACGACCAATCGTCGGGAGGAAGTCAGCACGATATCGACGACAACAACTTCTAGTGACTAACGAGTGAACTAGAATCTTCAAAGCCCGTGTAAGACACAAGCACGGGCTTTTGTTTTCTAATAATCACATTACTAATCAACGATTAAGGAATGTGATTATTAGGTATTTTATGGTAAATCCAGATTATCGTTAAATACGGCTACATTTGATGAAGGGATAGAGGCTTTACTTAGGATATTTTAAGCTCACGTACATCTAATTTAACATAAGATAGATAATACGCACCTAAAGTATGGGAGTAATTTAGTAGTGTCCGGTTTGAGCCATTTTAAAATGTCCTCCTAAGCTTACCGATATTGGTCTATTTAAGAGTTATCCGGATGCTTATTACTATGAGTGAAAAAGATATTCATCGATTCAAGGTTCCTACTGACGTACGTGAAAACGACTACGCCAAGTTGACGGTGCTATCATTCTGAATCTGTCTGTGCGTCATTTCCGGCGTTTACTGAAACTTATTCATGAGCATTACTCCGACTTCTCACCAACGTTCGCTCTGGGAAAACTGACTGAACTACACAATCTATCAGTCTCCAAAGAAACACTCCGTCAATGGATGATCGCCGACGGACTGTGATTTCCATATTCACAACGCAAAGCCTCGGATCTGGGTCTATAAGCCTCGTTACCGTCGTGATTGCCTGGGTGAACTTATCCAAATTGACGACTCCGATCATGACTGGTTTGAAGGCCGCAGTGACCAATGCTGCCTATTAGTGTTCACTGATGATGCGACTGGTCGTTTGATGAACCTAAATTCAGTGAAACATAATCCGCGTTTGACTACTGTTGACGACACGTGAATACCTCAATGAGTACGGAAAACCCATAACATTTTACAGTGACAAATACTCTATTTATTGAATCAATCAACAGAAACACAAACTGGTTAAAGAGATGCGCTTACAAGGCATCAACACCATCGAGCAAGCCAACACCTGGTTCCCTACTTCATCGCCGATTTTAACCTGTACGCGCTGGCTTAATAACACTGTTTCCATCAACCCTATGGCTGAAAAGCTACTAGCGCATTTTTTAAATCGATGAAGTACTGCGGTACTTGTTACGCCCACGGGTCGAGAATTTAATCCAAAGGATATGGGCAATGAACATCGTGAATTGGCTGAGTTACAGGGTCACATCAATCACTCCTCGGTTTATCCTGCTAGAGAGAATGATTTGTAATATAGCCATGAGTTTAATAGCGTTGTAATGATCTCCAAGGTCACCCGTAACGCTAAACCTTGTTCATGCGAGGCACCGCCTCTTGAACGCAGTAGTCAAGACGCGTCATCTTTCCTACCCAAGCGCTCGAGCTAATACAAAAATTGAGCGGGTTGTTATTGCGTAATTCCGTGATTGAGTTGTGATTTAATGACTTTTTTCCCCTAATATAAGTTGGCGATGATGATGACGTAAATTAGGGTTCGGAACATAAGCGCTTATTTATTTGACGGTCTAATATAATCCAGTCACCCCAAAAACCTTAATGTGAATAACACCATCGATAAGTGTCGATGGGCTCGACCAATCGGATTTTTCATCTGTTCTAATTTCGTTAAAATGCTTTTCGCTATAACGGATGCTGACTTTCGCAAGAACTTCTGATTTACTGCGCAGAATAATGTTGTTCATATTGTAAGCTGAGTGATTGAGAGTAAGCAATTATCTGACTACCATCGCTGTCATCATGCCCCACGAAATGACGGTATAATAATTTTTGATAGCCCATGAGTTATAGTGCATTACCTCTTTATTAAAATAGCATTGGCAATGGAAATAAATACAAGTAAACCCTAGTCTATACCATCTATTATAGATCTCCATTATTAATCGAACACGTTCAATTAATATTCACAAAACCATTGAATACCTTGGTATCATAACTGTAATTAAATTCAATATTTATACATAAACACATATAAATAGAACCTGCCAATGAGTTTATGTTTTTAGTTATTTTTATTCGTTTTTATTAACAAATACTATTTACAGCGTGATTATTTTGATTATTCTATAAATGAACGGTCGGACAGAGACCGAATAATTAAATATAGAAAAGGAACATTCTATGACACTACCTCTGATGTGGTTTGAAACAAGTTATACACGAATTAAAAAGTGGGATACCGAAGGGCTTTCTCTGTTAGAAGCAGAATCAGCACTAGACACCTATTTAACAGACAATAACCCTATTTCACTTGAAATGGCGGACTACGTTGCAGAAAACTGGACTTGTAGACGAATACAAATGCTGGATGCAGATGCTCGTCGTACGCTAATGAGGATATGGGATGAACGCGAAATCGCAGCACAGACGTAAATCGACTCGTAGAGCTAATCAAGGTAGATCTTTACTACCTTGATTTCTTTTGCCCTTTTGATTTAAAGTTCTGGTATGGAAATACATTCCTGATTCTTTGCTGACTTTTCTTATTAATTGATTTTGTGAATTTTAATAGCATGCCAGAACGTGTTTGGTATACTTTCAATATTCCCGTGATATGATCACGTTCAGATATATCTTTAAGGTTATGATGGAATGAAGGTGGTATGTGCCCTTTTATTTTCAATAGCTTTCCATCTGATATTTGAACGGTGAGTACTGGTCGGTCTATTGCAACTAACCAAAATACCAATAGCGCACCAAGTAAAATAACATACAACATGTACAAACCTCCTTATTTACTCATCATCAAGTAGTTTACTTAAATCTTCCTTCAAACTACTTACTGTTTGTGTTGCTTTCTCGCTTCGAGATGCTTCACTCAACAAGTACTCAATAGCTTCAGAAAGCGTACATCCAAGCTCATTTGCTCTATGAGACAACTTTTCCCAAACACGAAAATCCAAATCAATGGACTTCTTTTTGGTGTGGATCTGCTCAGCATTATAATGACGTTTTCTTTTTGCTCTAATGGCCTGCTTCAGCTTGTTATCAACATCGGATGACATATGCTGACCAATCCAATCCAACACAAGTGTTGGTTCATTTTCAATGGCTTTTAACTGTGAAATCGCCGCATCAATTTCACTCGTATCGACATATCGTGTGATGTTTTCTCCGTCTCGATACTTTTTTGACAAATATTGCCATTTCCAACCACACTCTAAGTTTTCAAGTTGTTGGTATTTCATTACATTTGCCTCTGCATTGATTAGAGTGACAGCGTAACCCAGTTAGCATGACTTCTCAATCTTTCCTAGTTCAAAGTGCGAATCTAATCTCGTTGATTTACGTCCGATTGACTAACTTTAGTTATCAAATCGTTGTATACTCCATGCAAATCTAAACTAAGTCCCCAAACAATGAATCAAGTCCTTTGGCAAGATGTCTGCCCGCAATATGATGAGTTTCAAACCGCGTTAGATAATGTTTTAAACATTGCTCCAAAATCCTTATTCGACCTGCAACCTAGGTTGAGACAAACTGTACAATATTTTGCCTCAAGTGCTTGCTTCTCTAAGGTGTTAGTCATTAAAGATGGTGGCAGTTTAGCTTATCGTAAGCTCATTGCAGATGAACTACGTAGCTTGGGAGAACACGTCATTGTCGCCCAGGATGCACGTTCAGAAATACTGTTTGATCGATATGACATCGCCGACGGTTTAACACACACGAAACAAGGCCTAATTCACCAATCGAATGATGGTATTTTGTTAGCTTCTGCCAACACGGTTTTATCTTCTGTGATTAGCTGGAGTAATACGAAGGCATTGCTCCAGGGCGCGCAACTTGAAGCAACACCCATCAATGCTCTAAACAGCCAAATTGAACAACCGATTTATTCATCCGACTTCAAACTAATTATCATCGGAGATAGAGACCAACTAGCCGATTTTGATTACCTTGAAGCCGAATATCGCTCAGGATTCATGCAGTACACGGAGCTGGAAAGTGATTTCAAAGTCAACACAGACTCTATCGAACTTTACCTTGGCTTTGTGAAACAATTAGTCACCAATAATCTTGCTGATTACCGCTTAGATACATCCGCTTATCTCCGATTGCTGCAAGCAGGTGCTCGCGAAACTGAAGACAAACAATATGTCCCTCTTTCTCTTGATTGGCATCTTGCTGTTTTGGGAGAAGCGTCATCGTACTGCTCTAACCAAACGATTTCCGCAGGTCATATTGAGTCTGCAATTGTTGCAAAGCGCTATCGTGAGGCTTATTTGCCAACACGTGCGGTAGACGACATCCTAGAAGGACAAGTCGTTATCGAGACGCTAGGTGAACAAGTCGGCCAAGTTAATGGCCTTACTGTTATCGATATGCCTGGACACCCACTCTCTTATGGTGAGCCCGCTCGTATCTCTTGTGTTGTGCACTTTGGAGATGGCGACATTGCAGATGTTGAACGGAAAGTTGACTTAGGTGGTAACATCCATGCTAAAGGCATGATGATCATGCAAGCATTTGTGAGTTCAGAATTAAACTTAGATGCCCCGCTACCCTATTCTGCTTCGATTGTGTTCGAACAATCGTATTGTGAAGTTGATGGTGATAGCGCGTCTCTTGCAGAACTATGTTCCTTAGTCAGTGCATTATCCGGTTATGCTATCGACCAACAGATCGCGGTCACGGGCGCCGTTGACCAATTCGGTCGAGTACAAGCCGTTGGCGGTTTAAACGAAAAAGTAGAAGGCTTTTACAGTGTCTGTAAACACCAAGGTTTTACAGGCCAGCATGGTGTTATTTTACCAAAGACCAACGTACAGCATCTTGCGTTAAGTACTGAGGTTGTTGAAAGTATTAAAAATGGTCAATTCCACATTTGGGCGGTTTCCCATGTGGATGAAGTGATTCCATTACTTCTTGGCAAGCCATTTAAAAGTGAATCAGAAGAAAGTGTCTTAAGTAAGATTGCTGAACGTATTGAAAACTTCGAGAAACTCGAACTACCCGAAACCATGTTAGAAAAGATTAAAAACTGGTTTGTTTAGTCGTGGTCGGAGTTGTTTAGCTTACACGTGTTCTCTAAGATGCTTATATTAAAATTTGGAGTAATTTAAAAATGCAAAACCGACGTGATTCGTATACTCGTGAAGATCTTTTAGCCTCTAGCCGTGGTGAGTTGTTTGGTGAAGGTTACCCTCAGTTACCTGCTCCAAATATGTTAATGATGGACCGCGTCACTAGAATGTCAGAAACTGAAGGTGACTATGGTAAAGGTCTTGTTGTTGCAGAATTAGATATCACACCTGATCTATGGTTTTTTGATTGCCACTTTATCGGCGACCCTGTCATGCCAGGTTGCTTGGGCTTAGATGCGATGTGGCAACTTGTTGGATTTTATCTTGGCTGGGTTGGTGGCGAAGGTAAAGGTCGCGCACTTGGTGTGGGCGAACTTAAGTTTATGGGACAAGTTTTGCCAACCGCCAAAAAAGTCACCTACGAACTTCATCTAAAACGTGTTGTGAATCGAAAGCTCGTAATGGGCATCGCTGACGGCCGTGTACTTGTGGACGGTAAAGAGATTTACGTAGCGAAAGATTTGAAAGTTGGTTTGTTTAAAGACACGTCTAGCTTCTAATTGATGGGTTATTAAAAACGGCTGTATTGGCCGTTTTATTTTAACTAAACTCATTAAGTTATAGTGCATTATAGCTATGACAAAAAGGCCTCCGCTGAGACCTTCATGTTTTAATTCTACTCCGACTATTTGAAAAGTCCTGAATGTCTATCATCCCGCGCATCGCGCCACCCGCCAAGCCAATATGACTTCGCATCCATTTGTTGATATGGACAGGTTTCCATAGATTTACCGTTCGCCCCCGCTTTGTATCCTTGGGATTGAGCTCGATCTAAACGGTCACGCTTTTGTCTCTTCATAGTGCGGTCCTCGCTATACAAGACCAACTGTGTGTTAGCCTTCTAGTATTAAAGATTGGTGGAGTTTTTATGACTCCTTAGTAATAATTGTCTACTTTCCACCAGAACTCAAGGTGTAAAAAAGCCCAGATTTACAGACGTAAACCTGGGCTTATAATTCGACAACTTTACTTGTTACGGCGTAACCCCAAGAAGCCTAAGAAAATCATTGCGATCCAACCTAAGCTGCCACCTTTACGCTCTACAGGCACAGAATCTAAGGAGCGAGTTACAATTGAACGATCTGCTGCATTTGCGATCGGGATCAACTTCACCGCAACAACTTTTTCTCGTGTTTGACCATTACCACAATAAGAGTTGTGGCCTGTCGAATCGTAACCAGGTTCACACTTAAGGGCAGTAGCGGCAATCACGCCATCATCATTGATATCAGCGGCATCAATAATACGATACTTATTGTTCGATGCACTATCCGCTCCACCATTAGTCAAATCATCAAGCAACCAAGGTTTGCCTTGGAATACAGCGAGGCGGCTTGCATCAGTTCCTGTGGTATCGTACGGATAAATAAATCCTCGTTGACGACGTTTTTTACCATAGAACTCCGTCGCTTGTTCAGCATCGACAGCACCCACAATTTCGTTGAAGTTGTTGATTGCGCCAGTCTTACCGCCGACACCACGGAAAAAGATACCGCTATTACCATTCAGTTCGTCGAAGTACTGGGCCGATGCACCGCCGCTACTGTTCACTTTAGATAGGAACATTCGATTTGCCGCTGCGCCGTTTTCACGCTTATCGCCACGTCGCTTCGCTTCACCAATTAATACTAAATGTTCATTGATGTCGGTAGCGACTGAGTTGCTATAAATGAAATCATCGCCGTCTTTAATCGTCGAGCGACTGATCCGAGATGGTGACCAAGCATTACCATCCATTATCGGTGTATCGTTTGGTCTAAACACAGTAGCCTCAACGAAAACATTACTTCCGTCTTGATAACTGTTTAAACCAACGAGTACCGGTTTGCCGTTAAAAACGTCGGGGTTTTTACTGACAACCGCACCACGAACACTGCCTTGCATGGCTTTTTTATCGACGTTTCGCGAGGTACCGTTGTTCCAACCAGATATTGCAGTTACGGCAGTACCATCTGAAGACCAAACAGCTGCTTTGGACGCAAACGCAAAATTTTGACACTCTCGTTTTGCTGCTGGGTCGTCACCTGAAAGACAGTTGTTCAGGTCGCCTCCCCAGTTTTTATTGTCATCGTTATAATCGAATGGACCTACTGCTGCACTACCGACATAATAGGTACTACCGCTATCTGTAAATGAATCCCAGGCCATTGTGCGGCCCATTTGAGTCGTAATCTGCTTTTCTTTATCACTACCACTATCGGCAATAGGTAAAAGCATCGTCGTATTTGTACCATCAAATACGTAACCACGTTGTCTATAGGCAGTGGCCAACTTACCTGAATCCAGCTTAAAGTAACCTGAACTGGTCGTGCCTATTGTCTTTGCAGCATCAAGGTTATTGATAACAATATTTGCTGAGTTAGCCTCTGCTACTTGAATATCACCAGGTTTATATATTGACGTTGGATCGACAGATAGTTTCTCTACAGCGCTTGTTTCATTGCCAGAGAAGGCTTGGGCATTAGACTTATACTCACTTGCATTATAAGCGTCCCTCTCACGCTTTAATCCACCAATCGAACTAAAACTGTGCCACATTTTATCCGTCCATGCAGGGTCACAAGTCTGGTAACCCAATTCAGAACGACAATAATCTCGATTTCGATTCCAATCCGTGTAATAAAAACTTACATCGAAATTGTATGGGACTTCATCCCTATAAGAAAACCCTTCAGACCCATTTCGTGAGTCACCATAAAGCGTATAATCCGGACAGCTGCGACTGTCATCAAAACAACCCATCGGCGATGAAGAGAGATCGTCGGTTGTTTTCGCTATTGCTGAGCCATAAAACTCAGTGTAAGTCGCGTCATAGATACCATCACTTTGAATGCTGGCAGTTGGATCAACTTCTACTACTTTGTATAAAGCGGCATGTGCGGTGGTTGCAGCGAATACGCTTGCAGCGACCATTGAAATTTTAAATTGTTTACAACTCATCTAGGCTAACTTTCCTGTTGCATTGCTTCAAGCTCTTCCCATCGCTCGAAAGCAACGTCCAACTCCTGCTCTTTAGCAGAAAGCTTATCTAATACGGGTTGAGTTTCCTCAACGGGTTTTGAGAAGAACTCGGCGTTGTTCACCACTTCTTGTAGCGCACCAAGTTCATCTTCTAACTGCTCGAGTAGTGCGGGTAACGCTTCTAGCTCTCTCAGCAGTTTATACGACAATTTTTTCGGTTTGGAGTTCACCGCAGTTGGGTTCTTTTTCGTTTCAACTGGCGATTTTTCTGTCACCTTGACAACATCAACACCACGTCGGGCATCTTTGACCTGCAAACGTTGCTGCTGAGCATCATGATAACCGCCTACAAACTCTTCAATAACCCCTTCACCTTCAAAAATCCAGCTCGTCGTCACAGTATTATCAACAAATTGACGATCGTGACTAACTAACAGCATTGTTCCTTGATAATTACCGAGTAAATCTTCGAGCAATTCAAGCGTTTCAATATCGAGATCGTTCGTTGGTTCATCGAGAATTAATAAATTATTAGGCTTTAGGAAGAGTCTAGCCAATAGCAAACGGTTTTTCTCGCCACCAGAAAGTGCTTTAACTGGGGTACGTGCTCGTTTTGGCGCAAACAAAAAGTCTTGAAGATAACTCAACGCATGTCTTTGACGGCCACCAACAGTGACTTCCTGTTTACCATCGGCGAGGTTATCGATGACGGTTTTTTCCGGATCGAGTGCCTCTCGATATTGGTCAAAGTAAGCAACCTCTAATTTGGTGCCACACTTCAATTTTCCAGAAGACGGTTGCAACTTATCAAGCAGCAACTTGATTAGAGTACTTTTGCCACAACCATTTGGGCCAATCAAAGCAATTCGATCGCCTCTCATGATATTGAAAGAGAAATCTTTAACAATCGTCTTTCCTTCAATATCGTAATTTAGACCTTCTGCTTCAAAGACAATTTTTCCTGAACGCGTGCCGTCATCAACGTTAAGATTCACTTTACCTTGAACCTCACGACGATCGCTTCTCTCTTCCCGAAGCTTTTTAAGTGCGCGAACACGACCTTCATTTCGGGTGCGACGGGCTTTAATACCTTGTCGAATCCATACTTCTTCTTGTGCTAGTTTTTTATCAAACTCTGCATTTTGCATCTCTTCGATACGCAGGTTTTCTTCTTTTTCAATCAGGTACTGATCATAGTTACCCGGATATGAGACTAACTGGCCTCGATCTAAATCAACGATACGTGTCGCCATCGAACTAATGAAGGCGCGATCGTGCGAAATAAAGATAATAGAACCGCGGAAATCTTTTAAAAACGTTTCAAGCCATTCAATCGTCGCGACGTCTAGATGGTTGGTTGGCTCATCGAGTAATAGAACATCAGGGTCACACACCAGTGCACGTGCCAGTGCGGCTTTACGTTGCCAACCGCCCGAAAGATCGGTAAGCAGCGTGGCTCCGTCGAGTTTTAATGCGGCAAGAATATTTTTGATTCTGTCTTCAAAACGCCAAGCCCCAAGAACCTCAAGGTTTTCCTGAACGCGAGCAAGCTTGTTAATGTTTTTTTCGCTTGGATCATGCATCATCAGATCGAGTAATGCATGATACTCCTTGAGAACTTGGCCTACCTCTGCAAGCCCTTCTGCCACGTAATCTTCGACCGTGCCTTCTTGGTTGCGGGGTGGATCTTGCTCAAGACGAGAAACCACCACATCTTGTGTAATTTGCAGTTTGCCGTCGTCCATGATGATTTCACCGGCAATGACTTTCATTAACGTCGACTTACCGGCACCGTTACGGCCAACTAAACACACACGTTCATTTTCTTGAAGTGCAAAATCTGATTTGTCTAGCAAAGGATGATCACCAAATGCTAGTTGTCCATTATGAATGGTAAGTAATGCCATTGAGGTTCAACCATTGTTGTAATTGATAAATATCGAAGGGCCAATTTAGCTCTGAAGTATTTGTCGCGACCACAGGTATAGTGACGCCGTAACGCTCAAATAAATCATCGTTGAATGCTATATCAATTGTTTCGAATTGTAGAGAAAGCCCTACGCTATGAAGCAGTTCGGATGCCATCTCACAGAGATGGCATCCTTCCGTACTGTATAAAATCAGTTCCTTTGTCATTAAATCACTTAGCTCTTGTGAGTAATCAGCCAGCAGTTATGAATATGCTTATTGCGGGCAAAATCAAGCGGTAAGGTTTTATCTGAAATGTTCTGCGCGACAAGCCCTACTTGAGCAAGTGCATCATGGTCCATCTTGAACAAACGCTTGTTATTAGAAAAAACAATCGTTCCGTCTTCTCTGAGCAAACGTTTAAGATTTTCCATCAGCATGACGTGATCACGTTGAACATCAAATGATTGAGACATACGTTTTGAATTAGAAAATGTTGGCGGATCAATAAAGATTAAATCGTAATCCGTATTTTCATTCTCTAGCCATTGCAAGCAATCCGCTTGAATAAATTTATGCTGCCCACCCACTTGGTTATTAAGCTGCATGTTCTCTTTAGCCCACTCTAGATAAGTGTTGGACATATCGACTGTTGTGGTGGATTTTGCACCACCAACTGCTGCATGTACGGAAGCAGAGCCGGTATAAGCGAACAGATTTAGAAAGTCTTTCCCTGCAGCCATTTGACCTAATTTACGACGAGTAATTTTATGGTCAAGAAACAGCCCAGTATCAAGATAATCATGAAGATTAACAATCAACTTAGCGCCGTACTCATTAACTTCCATGCGATCAGATTTCGTTGCCAATCGATTGTACTGAGATGAACCTTTCTTCTTCTCACGAACCTTAATCACAACGTTATTCGTCTCAATACCGGTCACGTTAATGCTGGCGCGAATAATTTCCGTCAAGCGACGTTTTGTCTTCTCTTCAGGAATGTCTTTAGGTGCGGCGTATTCTTGAATGACTAGATGGTCCTGATACACGTCAATCGCGACATTGTACTCAGGAAGATCGGCGTCATAAATACGATAACAATCCAACTCCTCACGCTTAGCCCACTTGGCTATCTTCGCAAGGTTCTTTTTAAGTCGGTTGGTAAAATCAGGGGCTATAACTTGATCAGTGCGCTTTTCAGCAAGTTCACCCGCAGAGCGTCCAGAGATGGAGTAATTTTTCTGGTGACACGGTAACGCACCATTATTCAATTTAAATTGTTTGTCAGCACGCATGCGCAAACAACTTAACAGATCATCTGAACTTGAAAATATAGAAGCCTTACAGCCGCCAAATTCGATTTTTAATTGATTACCAAACTCAGTATACAGTGCAATTAGGCCGGGCTCAGTCCCCAGTCGCTCACCGTAAGGAGGGTTACAAATAATCACACCATCGCCAAACCCGTCAGGCTTCGTCAATTTACTCGCATCACCCACTGCAAACGTAATCAGGTCTTCAACACCAGCACGGCGTGCATTGTCTTTTGCCGTTTGTATTACTCGAGGGTCGTTATCAACCCCCCAAAACCGGCTGTCAGTTTTCTTGACACCGCGTCGACCTTGCACACTGGCTTCCGATTTAATCTCTGCCCACAGCTCAGGTTGGAAGTCTTCATAGGCTTCCAAACACCAACTTTTGCGCTTAACGCTTGGCGCCATATTGGCCGCAACCATCGCGGCTTCAATCAATAACGTTCCAGAACCACACATAGGATCTAATAAGTTACCACCAGGCGTCCAACCACTCCTAGCTACAATAGCGGATGCTAAAGTTTCACGTAATGGTGCGCGACCCGCTTCGGTACGGTACCCACGTTGATGTAAACCGGAACCAACCATATCAAGGCCTAATATCGCTTTCTCTTTATGTAAACGTACGTGAATACGGACATCAGGGTTTTCTTTACTGATATTTGGACGTGGTAGGCTCTTTTTAGTGAAACAATCAACAATTGCATCTTTTACTTTCATCGCGCCGTATTGGCTATTGCGAATTTCATTGTTAGTGCCGTTAAAATCCACAATGAATTTTTTAGAACTATGAAAATGGTTAACCCAATTAACTGCAGACGCAGACAGGTACAAATCCATATCATCTTGACAGGTGAACTCAGCAAGAATCTTAACGAAGCGAGAAGCATATCGGCTCCACAGGCAAAGACGATAGATCTGCTCATTAGTTGCTTTAAATTTCACCCCTGCCTGGACGGGATTGACGGTTTCGATTCCAAGTTGCTCAAGCTCACGAGCAAGTAAGTTCTCAAGCCCATTTGAAGTAACGGCAAGATATTGATTCATAGTGTTTGTCTGACTGCGGAAAAATGGCACTAATTATACCTGATAAAGCCGAATCTCACTAACCAAACAAGCCGCTTTACTCATGATTACTGTTTATTTGCGCAAGCTTTAATCATATGAAAACAAACAACACTCCTCTTGATTCACTTTGCCATTTTTTAAATACAATTCACGCCCGTATCGCTTAAGGCCGAAGTGACTACTTATTCACACCAAAACTGGACTATACCAAGTAAATTTAATTACTGAAAGTTACTTACATAATGAATAAAATGAGGAATAAATGATGAAAAAATAGAGGTTTTATGATGAAAAATAGAGCGCAAACTACGTGATATTTATCGCAATTATTTGCGGCCCTTCAAAATATGTCGTGACGGGAAAGCCCTTATGAGGATGCTTCCATGAAAGCGATGGTATGAGGTAGCGTTTTCCAAACAAAAAAAATCGACCCTAAGGTCGATTTATTATTGATGGAGCGTCTTAACGTTGGAATAAAGCACCACTGCTTTTCCTCTTTGGCGTTCTCACGCCCTTGCTAGCCAACCAATGCGATTGGCTCTAGCGACGTCATGTAGAGATGTGCTGAAGCCATCCTATCATGCATCACTTTAATACTTTGACCAAACTGGACCCCTTTAGATGACGTCAGGTTAAACGCCTCTAAATCGACTAACGCGCACAAGCTCGCGCTCTCTCCCACTTCTAAGACAATAAAGAACCCCGCTGAGTGCTGGTTCGTCAATCGAACCAACTCGCCTTCTTCAGGCTCGAATACGGTATTCTGATGGTCAAAGAACCAGCTCTTCGGCTGTACCGGCTTATGAAAGCGCTTGGCCGCTACACAATACAGAGCTAACTCGGCTTGTCGTGGTTCAGAAAGGTCTAATGTACTAATTTGGTCTTTATAGATTTGAAACGCGGACGCGTCATCAACTGTGAAGTTATTCTGACCCATCGCGCACTCAACTAAGAGTTTTCGGGAAAGATTGGTTTTAAAAACCATCTCATCTCCCAAATCCAGCATCAGAGAATTTTCATCCTCATCCATATACCAGATCCATGTATCGCTGGGTTTAAGCATCGTTCCGTCTCTTATAACTAAAGAATAATCAGACTGTTAGGTAAAACGCTTAATTACCTTTTTGGTCAGTTGATTCTAATTCTACAAACGATTGGATAAAAAAAAAGGGGAAAACTATTTCCCCTCTCTATGGTTATAACTTGGACAGAACTGTCAATATATGAACGTATTGCTCGTCTATAAGCGTATTAACGAGTGAAGAACATTATAAGTTCTTCACGATCTCTTTCACGAGCTTAGGTCCATGGTAAATAAAACCTGAATAGACTTGGACCAATTCAGCACCAGCCATCAGCTTTTCTTTTGCAGATACATAAGAATCGATCCCGCCAACACCAATGATCGGTAGTTTACCATCAAGATGCTTAGCCAATAAGCGCACCACTTCGGTACTGCGTGACTGAACCGGTCGTCCGCTCAGTCCACCAGCTTCATTTGCATGCTTCATACCGTCAACAATGGTACGGTCTAACGTCGTATTCGTCGCGACCACACCATCTATATTGTTGTTAATGAGTGATTCACAAATTTGTTGAAGCTCATCATCGCTAAGATCTGGAGCAATTTTCAACGCAAGTGGCACATACTTTCCATGCTTCTCGGCCAACTCGGCTTGCTTTGCTTTTAGCTCACTGAGAAGATCGTCAAGTGCTTCACCATACTGCAGCGAGCGCAGCCCTGGTGTATTTGGGGAAGAAATATTGACGGCTATGTAGCCTGCATGTTCATACACTTTTTCCATGCAAATCACATAGTCTTCAGCCCCTTTCTCAATCGGGGTGTCTTTATTCTTACCAATATTGATCCCAATAATACCGTCGTACTTCACCTTTTTAACATTCTCAACTAGGTTATCAACCCCTAAGTTATTGAATCCCATTCGGTTAATAATGCCCTCTGCTTCTACAAGACGAAAGAGGCGTGGTTTGTCATTACCCGATTGCGGACGTGGTGTAACCGTCCCTACTTCGACAAAGCCAAAACCCATGGCACCAAATGCTTCAATGCACTCGCCATTTTTATCAAGACCAGCAGCAAGTCCCACTGGATTCTTAAAAGTCAGTCCCATACATTCGACTGGACGATCAGGTAGATGTTGACGATAAGCTAAGTCAAGAGGTGTGCCGGTAAAGCGCTTGAAGTTTTGAATAGCAAGATCATGAGCCTTTTCGGCATCAAGTTGAAAAAAGCCAGTTCTGGCCAGACGGTAAAGCATGGTGCCTCCGATAGATAACCCGTGTAAACGGGGAGGTATTATTCACGCAAACGTTTAAACTTGCAATTGAGAATTCGCTTTTGTTCACCAAAAGCAATCGTTTAGGCGAATAAGCATACAATCACAGAGTGACAACGTCACCAATAACGCCAAAGTAATAAAAAACGCCCTAATTGGGCGCTTTTATTTAGGCTAAACCTAACGTTATCTGATTAACATACTGCGTGAAGCTCTGGCTTAAGCCGTGGCCGCACAGTTTAGATTCAGTAGGCTTAATTCTCTTAATGCCACAGAGAACTTAGCAAACTCATGAACATTACCCACTTTAAATTCATTGAGTATGTTCTCCCAACGTTGAAGGCTTACTGAGTTCGTCTCCATCCAATTATCAAGTGACAGGATAACGTTTTTATCGTCACCACAACCACACCGCAGTACTTGAGCGGTGAGTTGGCGTTGTTGCCAATCGAGATCTTCTCTAAATGCCGCTCTTGCAAGTGCTTGCCAGTTATTGTCTACCGCTTGGCCATTGATTTGATTCAAGAACCAATGAAGCGACAAACGATCCCCAAGATGGAAATACAGTTTTGATACTTGCTCAACAGCAACGTTGGCTTCTGCGGCTATTTCTGAAATATCCACAGCAGACAATAGGCTTGATAAACGAGACACATAGTTTGCTAGATCTTTATCTACCCCGCTCTCGATCCACACTTGGGCTTGTATATTGTGTTCAGCGACTTCTTCATTAACTAAACAAGTTTCAAGTTTTTGTTCAATTTTAATCACATTATCGCGGTAGCGTGCGACAAGTTGTTCTACTGACTGTTTGCCAGGGCGATTACGTAATAGCCATCTTGCTAAGCGGCGTAATGTGCGGCGAACAATAAACAGTAGCTCATATTGAGCCTCAGAGGTCGCGACATTATCAAGTTTACGAATTTGCTCAAAGGTAAATGCAAAACCGTAAATCTCTCGTGACGCTGCATAGGCGTTTGCAATATCAACAATGGTTGCACCCGTCTCTTCTTGTAGACGCGTAACAAAGTTGCACCCCATTTCGTTCACCATTTGATTCGCCAATCCTGTTGCGACAATTTCTGCCTTCAATGGATGGTTAGGCATACTATCAATATAGTGACGGCGTAACAGTGATGGGAAGTATTGCACTAATTGTTGGTTGTGATACGGATCATTGGCAATTTCATCAACGGCTAATTGCTCTTTAAGGACCATTTTGCCATACGCGACAAGAACAGATAGCTCGGGACGCGTCATCCCAATGCCTTGCTTCTCTCGCTCTAGCAAATCATCATCGGCGGGAAGATACTCTAACCCACGATCTAAATAACCGGCTTTTTCTAGTGTATGAATAAACCGTATTTGCTCCTTCATAAGCGGAACGCCCTGGTATTCAGTCACTGAAATAGACTCAGCTTGGCAATATGCATCGTCAAGCACGATGTCACCAACTTCATCTTCCATTGCCTCAAGCGTCTCATTGCGCTGTTTAATCGTCAGATCACCGCTTGAGACCAGTCCATTAAGGAATATCTTAATGTTAACCTCGTTGTCTGAGCAATCTACGCCACCAACGTTATCGACAAAATCAGTATTAACTCGACCACCAGCCAACGCGTACTCAATACGGCCAAGCTGTGTCATACCAAGGTTGCCCCCTTCACCAACCACTTTAGCGCGTAAGTCACCGCCATTGATGCGAAGGACGTCGTTAGCACGGTCTCCTACGTCGGTATGCGTCTCCGATGACGCTTTCACGTACGTGCCGATTCCACCATTCCAAAGAAGATCAACTTTCATAGAAAGTAACATCTTGATGAGATCGTTTGGCGTCACGGAACTTTTCTTTGTGCCCACCATTTTTTGGATCTCGGGCGTCAATGTGATCGATTTCGCCTTACGTGGGAAGATCCCACCACCAGCAGAGATCAATTTAAGATCGTAATCTTCCCAACTCGAACGAGGCAGATCAAATAAACGCTTTCTCTCGATCCAGCTCGTCGCTGAGTCTGGATTTGGATCAATAAAGATGTGCATATGGTTAAACGCGGCTTGCATACGAATATGCTTGGAAAGCAACATACCGTTGCCAAACACATCTCCTGCCATATCGCCTACACCAATTGCAGTAAAATCTTCACTCTGGCAATCAATTCCCATTTCGCGGAAGTGTCGCTTAACGGACTCCCATCCGCCTTTCGCTGTAATACCCATCGCTTTATGGTCATAACCGTTAGAACCACCAGACGCAAAAGCATCACCAAGCCAAAAGTTATACTCTGCTGATACAGCGTTAGCTAAGTCAGAAAATGTTGCTGTTCCTTTATCCGCTGCAACCACCAAGTATGGATCATCTTCGTCATGACGTACCACACTTTTTGGAGGAGCCACCTCTCCTTCGATGATATTGTCAGACACGTCAAGTAACGCACGAATAAACTGCTTGTAACAACGTTGACCTTCAGCAAAAATTTCATCACGCGAAGTCAGTTGTGGCTGACGCTTACAAACAAAGCCACCTTTTGCACCAACGGGCACAATCACTGTATTTTTAACTTGTTGAGCTTTTACTAAGCCTAGAATCTCGGTACGGAAATCCTCTTGTCGATCAGACCAACGTAATCCGCCACGAGCGACCTTACCGCCACGTAAATGCACACCTTCTATATCAGAGGCATACACAAAAATTTCAAATGCAGGGACAGGGGCTGGAATATCCGGGATCTTAGACGGCTGCAGTTTCAGCGATAACCAAGGCTTATTAAGTCCTTTATCATCTTTTTGATAATAATTGGTACGCAAGGTCGCTGAAATCATTTCGACGTATCGTCTAATAATACGATCATCGTCAAGGCTCTCAACCTTATCCAATTGAGTCTCTATTTTATCAACAATTCGTTGCTGGCCTTTCTTGCTGCCCTTCAACGACGGCATGAATCGTTGAGAAAACAATTCAACCAAGTCTTTAGCAAGCTCTGGATAATGGTTTAATGTATCCTCGATGTAGTGCTGGCTAAATGGAAAACCGACTTGCCTCATATAACGCGCATATGCTCTGAGGATAGACACCTCACGTCCCGTTAAACCAGAGCCAAGTACCAAACGGTTAAACCCATCACTTTCTAGATCCCCCGCCCATATTGATGCGAAAGCTTGTTGGAATCGATCGCGGGCTTCACGAAGATCTACCACAGTTTCACTCTTATGGAGCATGGAGAAATCAAGGATCCAATAGCTACCGCCATCGTTTTTAATGACTTCGTACGGCGATTCACCGATTACTCTCAAGCCAAGGTTTTCAAGCATCGGCATCACATCAGAAAGATGTATTGGCTCATCTTGGTGATATAACTTAAGCTTTACTTCTTTTGAATCGACCGCAGCTTCTTGAGGTCGATAAAACAGCATCCCTAACTTGTTACTTTCGCTCAATGCTTCAAGGCGCTCGATATCGGCGACTGCCGAGGTTGGCATCATGTCTTCTTTATAAGAGCGAGGGAAAGCTCGAGAATATACCTTAGAAAGCGGTAATCCTTTACTCTCCCCAAAGTTAGCCACGATCGCTTCTGATAAACGATCATCCCATGACGCCGATACTTCCATCAAATTCTGTTCTATCGCTTTTACATCCACATCCATATTGTTGTTATCAACCCTTACTATATAGTGTGTTCTGGCCAGAGGGCTTTCAGAAAAATAGGTCGTAAATTCAACTTCTTGCTCGCAGCCAAAGTAACTTTTTAAGATCCGTTGCGTATCTTTACGAAGCTGGGTGTTATAACGGTCTTTGCTTACATAGACCATACAACTAAAGAAGCGACCAAAAGGATCTCGACGCACAAACAAACGGATCAGGTCTCGATCCTGCATTTGCACTACACCCATTCCAATCTCAAGTAATTCTTCTTCTTTGGCCTGAAGCAATTCATCACGGGGATAGTTTTCAAGAATGTTTCGCAGCGCTTTATAAGAATAGGATCCATTGCGATAACCGCTTGAATCAAGAATTCTATCCATCTTTTCACGGATCAATGGAATCGTTGAAACACTCTGGTTATAAACGGCAGAGGTATAAAGTCCAGTAAAGCGATGTTCACCGATCACCTTCCCGTGCTTATCAAATTTCTTGATACCAATGTAATCGGTATATGCAGGTCTGTGTATACGACTCGCTTTATTACCCTTGGTTAAGATCAGTAAGAAAGGCTTTTTTGCTTCTAGTCGAGCTGAGTCAGAAAAATCTGAGATTTTAACGGCGCGGACTCGTTGCTCACTAGAAAACAGGCCAAGTCCTCTTTCTTCCGTTGGCTTAAGAATTGAGTCGCCATCTACTTGGACTAAGTCAAATTCTTTGTAACCCATGAAAGTAAAGTTGTGGTCTCCTAACCATTCCAAAAACGCCATCGTTTCATCAAATCTGTCATCTTCAGTCGGTAACATCGATTTATTCTTAAGCAGATCTTGAGTGATTTCCTTAAGTTTATTCGACATCGGCTCCCAACCATTAACCACTAAACTCGTATCTTCGAAAATAGTGACCAGCTCATCTTTGAGCGATGTCATTTCTTGCTTGTCGTTAAGTCGGTCGACTTCAATGTGGAAAATAGACTGCAAATGCCCTTTCTTTTCATTGACCGAAGTGATCTGCCCGTTGCTGTTCCTCTCAAATTGAGTCGGTCCATGTAGAGTAATATGACAGGTCAAATCAAGTCGGTTTAAAGCCATCTTAACGGAATCAACAAGAAACGGAGAATCAGGGACCGCAATTTCAACAATAGTGTGTGTCGATTGCCATCCATGTTTACTTACAGACGGATTGAAAACTCGAACTGAGATTTCATCGTGTTTCTTTTCGTTCAGGTGGTGCCATAAACTAATCACGGCACCATACAGGTCAGATTCATTTCGTTGTAACAAATCATCAGGGGAAACATTTGAAAAGATATGCTTGGCGAGTTTGGTCACTAGAGGTTGATTCGAACCCTCAAGTTTCGACTCAATCAATTTGTACACTTTCTCCAGAAGAACCGGAACAACGGGTTCGCGCGTGGTCATGATAACGCTCCACTTTTCTATTTTTATGGGGGATAAGGCTGCTTTTATTGTAAAAGCTTTATTGATAAAGAGTTAATAAAATTTAGCAGTAGTAGGAGAGAAAAGTTTGATATTGTGACTAATGTACTTATTTATATCGCTAGCAAACGTACTAATTACAGTGAATCTAACCGTAAAAATTTATTGTTGTGGTCAGTTGTCAACCTAAAACGACCTTTTATACCCAATTGTGTTAAATACGCTCGAAATCTAACCGCCGGTAATTGTAACCGTAGGCCACAATCTGTTTGAACCATAATGCTCGAAGCATGCCCGGAATAATGAGAAACAAACGCTTGGTAACTCAAGTTCATCGAAAAAAAATACTTTTTGGTGACCAATTTTTACCTCTCGCATTAACACTGTATATAAACACAGTGTTAAAATTGACTGAATAATAAGGTTGGTTATTAAAAAATGCAGAAATCCGTTCAATTTTGTTCATTAAACAGACAATAATAGAACATTGAACGACAAGCCAAACAGAACTGTATATATAATCAGTACTTTCAGCTTGCCGTTGCCTTGTGCACTTATTGTTAACTAAAAAACAAATTATTTATTCGATTCACGTCACCGGCGTCTAGGCTTCTAAGGCCTTAGTGACTTTTTCAAATAGATCATTCGCAAGGTTATCTAGTGCTTTCAGCTTTTCTAACTCCACGACAATCAAGGCTTGTCGGGCTGCATCGTATTTCTTAAATTTCAGCAAGGGATCAATCAATCTTGACGCAACTTGAGGGTTCGATTCATTTAGTTGCTTTAGAATCTCGCCTGCAAACTGGTAACCACAACCCGAAATATCATGGAAACGACGTGGGTTCATATTTAGAAACGAACCGACCAAACTTCGTATACGATTTGGATTATTGAGGCTAAACGCAGAGTGAGACATACAAGCTTTTACGTTATCAAGCGCATCTTCACTTGGGTTAGAACCTTGTAATACAAACCATTTGTCCATCACTAGCCCATCATGACTCCACTTATGACTGTAGTCATCCATCAAGGTTTGCCTTACCGAAAGAGATGCACTATTCGCTGCGGCCATTGCGGCCATCGTATCAGTCATGTTATTGGCAGCTTGAAATTGTTCATGAACCAGGCCTTCATACTCATCGAGTGTCGCTAAGTACTGTAGGCAAAGATTTCTGAGCGCACGCTTGGCAATAGCCTCGTGCTTAATGGTATAAGCTTCTTGACGAAGAGAATGATATGTCGCGGAAAATTCATCTTTCAGTTCGAAGGCTAAAATCGACTTAAGCCCTTTTAACGCGTCGCACACTGCATCAACAGGCACTGTATCGTACCAACCAGCAACCTCATTAAAGCTTGGTAATGATAAAACTTCAGCGATAAATGCCGGATCAAGCTGATCATTTAAGATCACACCGCGAAAAGCATCTACAACAAGATCGGGTAAGGCAATTGATTGCTGATTAACGACCGACTCGACATTTGACTTAATGTACTTGGCCAAAAGCATTTGTCCGGCATCCCACTTCGCAAAGTCATTTTGTGCGTGAACCATCAGAAATGCCAATTGTTCATCTGAGTAATCGAATTGTAATTTTACCGGTGCCGAAAACTCCCTCAACATGGACGGGATGGGTTGAGATGTAATATTTTCGAATACATACGTTTGCTGTGCTTGTGTCAAGTTCAAGACGTTATCAGTCACCTCACCGTTACAGCGTAACTCAAGAATATTTCCTGACTTATCATACAGTTCTACATCGAATGGAATATGAAGCGCGTGCTTCTCTGCTTGATCTTGAGTCGAAGGTGTCACTTGAGTTAACGTCAATGAATAGGTATTTGTGTTAGCATCAAAATGATCGGTAGCCGTAACACATGGTGTCCCCGATTGGCTATACCATAATCGGAACTGCTTAAGATCAACACCAGAAGCCTCTTCCATTGCACAAACAAAATCTTCACATGTCGCTGCGGTGCCATCATGTCGTTCAAAATATAGCTTCATTCCCGCTTGGAATTTTTCTTCACCAAGTAGCGTGTGCATCATTCGAATAACTTCGCTCCCCTTTTCATACACGGTAAGCGTATAGAAATTATTCATCTCTATCACTTTTTCCGGACGAATCGGATGAGACATTGGACTTGCGTCTTCAGCAAATTGCGGGCCACGAATAATGCGGACGTTATTAATCCGATTAACAGAACGAGAACCTAAGTCAGACGAAAACTCCTGATCTCGAAAAACCGTAAGCCCTTCTTTCAAACTTAGTTGAAACCAATCTCGACAAGTAACACGGTTACCCGTCCAGTTATGGAAGTATTCGTGACCAATGACGGCTTCAATTCCCAAGTAGTCTGTATCCGTTGCCGTATTTTCATTCGCTAATACAAATTTTGAATTGAAAACATTTAATCCTTTGTTTTCCATCGCGCCCATGTTGAAAAAATCAACAGCAACAATCATATAGATATCGAGGTCATACTCTAAACCAAATCGCTCCTCATCCCACTTCATTGAATTGATCAACGACACCATTGCGTGGTTCGCTCGGTCAAGGTTTCCCTTATCGACAAAAATTTCTAAAACCACATTTCTACCAGACTGAGTAGAATAGTTATCACGAAGCACATCAAAATCACCCGCCACTAGAGCAAATAAGTAACAAGGCTTTGGATGTGGATCTTGCCACACGACATAGTGCCGATCTTCTGAAATTTGGCCTTCTTCAATTTTATTACCGTTACTTAATAAATACGGGAAGGCAGCTTGGTCGGCAATAACTTTCGTGGTGTAAGTAGCAAGTACGTCCGGTCGATCAAGAAAATACGTGATGCGCCTAAAACCTTCCGCTTCACACTGAGTGCAATATGCACCATCAGAAAGGTACAGCCCCTCAAGAGCCGTGTTAGTAACAGGAGAAATCTTGTTTTCAATTCTAAGTTCAAATTCAGTAGGTAAATTGTTGAGCTCTAACCCAGAGTTAAGTATTTGGTAATCTTTCCAATCTTGATTGTTCACTTGTACTGAGACTAACTCAATACCTTCCCCATCGAGAACAAGTGTGCTCGACTCTACGTTCTGCTTAACTTGAGATATTGCAGTTACGATCGTGTTTTGTTCATGGAGGTCAAAAGTGAGATTAACATCTGAGATAATATGAGAAGGCGATTGATAATCGCTACGGTACTTGGCTTTAGGTGCTGACTCAGTCATCCTTTAGTCCTTATAAATTATTGTTAGCATTTTTGCTTAGATACAAATTGATTATACGCCTATGTTTCAATTGATTGCAGGATAGAAACGAAAAAAAACGCCAATTAACATTGGCGCCTTTAGATAGGTCTGGATGAAGATTTTATTGAAACAGAGATCAACCACAGTGGCAGTATGGTGAATCTCGAGTGGAATCCAGTAATCGGTAAAATTATCGAATTCTATTTAGTACCGCAAACATATCACCATCTTCTACTTCCAACGTTAGCTCATCCTGGTTAAGTGTATAAGTCGCATCATGTTCACCATCCTGATACAACAAAACAATATGGTCGTCTTCGGTATAATACACACCGCTATGAATGGCTTCATTACCTTCATTAGAACTTACACGAAATGTGAAAACAAAGTCTGGTTGCAGAACCAAATCCATTCTTGCAATATCACTTGCATGTTTGTCATCGCCGGTCACGGTGGTCGAAGACCAAATACCAGCAAGTGCATTCGGTAGCGCTTTAGTGAATACCACTCCGTTCAAATTTAACATGTGATGATTACCATCATATTTGTAAACTTGAGGTTCATCGCTATTAAGTCCCAAAATAATCGTGTCTTCGTTTGCGGTGAACAGTCCTTCCCAGTGTTCGATACTGTAGTCTTGCTTCTGAATATCAATATTGAAGGAATAATTAGAATTAAGTGATAGCTTTATCGCCAAAAAGGCATCGGGCGATTCTTCGGGACTGGGGTTAATCAGGTACCAATCACCGAGTAAAAACGGTTGGTCAAACTGGGTTAAATCATTGTTGTCTTTACGCGTATCTGATATTGCTCCAAACGACACGACACATAAAATCAGTGTAATCCATCTCATATGCTTCCCCTTTGCTGTTCATATAAGCCTAGGTGTTCAACGAGAGAAAGCGAATTTTTTTGATCTAAATCACAATTTTTATTTTGATGTATCAGCTTTGAGATTGAAAATTCGAATAGCAGGTACAAAAAAAGCGAGCCCTTAAGCTCGCTTTTCAAATAGCACGGTAATGTCGTTACTTATTGATCATGTCAACCATGATTGCAACAGCCTCATCGAGGTAGGCATCAGGAACTTCGTAATCTTTCGGCACATCATCTAACGTGGCAAATGGCTTTTCACCGGCCGCTTTCTGACGAGCGTTAATACGATCGAGTCTTCTGACATCGTTATCATCACTTTCAGCTTTTCTCGTTGCTTCATTGAGTGATAACGTTTTGTCATCCTTTTCAGCATTATATTTGGCAATATCTTCAGCAATGAAACCAAATTCCATGTCTGAATCAACACGCGCTTTATGCTTCAAGGTCAACGCCGCAATCATCTCATCGTTACGTTGTAACATGTCATATTTTGCAGGTTCAATACTATCCCAAGGCAGTGCATTGTCCTCTACACTCTCACCAGTTTCCGCCGGATCAATTGGTGTTGGGAATGCAATATCAGGTACTACACCTTTATTTTGCGTACTTCCACCATTAATACGATAAAACTTTTGAATCGTGTATTGAACATAGCCAAGTTCTTTATCAAACAAATCATAAATATGATTTAACGAGCGATGTTGTTGAACGGTACCTTTACCAAACGAGTTCTCACCTAAAATAATCGCACGGCCATAATCTTGAAGAGCGGCGGCAAAAATTTCAGATGCTGATGCGCTATATCGATTCACCAAGATGGTTAAAGGTCCGTCGTAGCTAACTTTGCCATCTGTATCGCTATTAACATTGACGCGGCCATAGCTATCTCGAACTTGTACTGCTGGACCACTTTCAATAAATAAGCCCGTTAATGCCGTTGCTTCGGTAAGTGCTCCACCACCATTGTTGCGTAAATCAACAATGATACCGTCAACACCCTCTTCTTTTAGCTCGGTAATTAACTTATCGGTGTCTTTTGAAAGGCCAACGTAATAGCTAGGTACTTCCAGCACACCAATTTTCTTACCGTTCTGTTCAAAGACTTCCGATTTAACCGCTCGGTCTTCTAGGCGAATTTTATCACGCGTAATTTCAACGACTTGTGCTTTAGCATCTTTGCCCTCAGACAAAACTTGCAACTTAACTTTTGTTCCTTTCGGTCCTTTGATCAGTTGCACTACATCATCAAGTCGCCACCCAATTACATCGACAATTTCTTTGCCATCTTGACCGACGCCAATAATCTTATCGCCTTCGCCAAGTTGTTTACTCTTTGACGCAGGTCCACCAGCAACAAGAGAACGAATTATGGTGTAATCGTCCGTTAGTTGCAGTACCGCCCCGATACCTTCAAGAGACAAATTCATTTCTGATTGGAATTGTTCGGCAGAACGTGGCGATAAATAACTGGTATGAGGATCTACTTCACGCGCGAAAGCGTTCATGTATATTTGAAATGCATCTTCGTTATGAGATTGCGTGATACGCTTGATGGCATTGTTATAACGCTTACCCAACGTTTCTTTAATCTCGTCCCAATCTTTACCCGCTAGTTTAAGGTTCAGAGCATCGTATTTAACACGTTTACGCCACAATTCATTAAGCTCATCTTCGCTCTTAGCCCAGTTGGCTTCGGAACGATCTAGCTCAATGCCCTCATCAACATCAAACTTCATTTCTTTGTCTAACAAAGACAAGGCATAAACAAAACGTTCGTATCGTTTTTGCATAGAAAGATTGTAGACATCGAATGCAACTTGATTATTTCCAGCCTTCAATTGATCGTCGAGCTGGGTTGACCAAGCATCAAAGCCGTCGATATCTGATTGAGTGAAAATATTGCGGTTGTAGTCGAGCATCTCTAAATATCGATTAAAAATCGCCTTAGAGAATTCGTCATCTAGCGTAAAATGCTTGTAGTGAGAGCGTGTAAAACGAGACGTAACTCGCTTACTGGCAGTTTCATGTTGTGCTTCTGGGGCCAGTTTTGGAATATCAGATTCCTGATACTTAGCCTCCAGAGCGTGAGCTGACGATACAGCTAGCCATAGGCTAGCTGTAATCAAAGATACTTTTGAACGGCACTTCATGCGTAGGAGTTTCTCCTTTAAGCGCGCAAATGCTCCGCTTTAACAACCATTTGTAGGCCATTGACTAGCTGAACACGCACATCTTCCTTATTGATTTCAACAATGGTCGCAGCCATGTTCCCTTTACCCATGTTTACGTTTACGTCTTTGCCTACGATCATTTCATCTGCATTCAAAGCACGCGTTTCAACTGGCGTGTTTACTTTTGCGTTCTTGTTCGTGTTAGTTTGTGGCTTGCGAGCCTGTGGTTTCTTCGCTTTAGGCTGCTTAGCTTTCGCTTCTTCACGAGCCTTTTGAGCTTGTTCTTTACGTCGAGTAGCAACTTTAGCTTTGCTTTCAGCAAGTGTAGCTTGTGCATGCTCAACATGCTCTGCTTCTAATTCGCCACAAGCGTTACCGTCTAAATCAACTCGTGCGGCACCCGGTTTAACACCGTGTAGATAACGCCAAGAAGAAGTGTATTGTCTTAACGCGGCACGCAGCTGAGTTTTACTAACTTTCTCATCGTCTTTCAAGCGTTCAGCAAGATCTTGAAAGATACCAATTTTAAGCGGTTTCGCTTCACCTTCTACAGTAAAGCATTTAGGGAAACATTCAGCAATATACGCAATAATTTCTTTGCTGTTCTTCAACTTCTCAGTGTTTTCCATGTGGGTTCCTGGTTAATGCGGTTTTCCGCGAAGCATTAAGAAAAATATTCTTGGTATTATAGAGACCTGCTTTAGAAAAACCACTGGCAAATGTGATTTTAAACCACGTTTGTATGGGAATTGAGCACCTTTTCTATAGATCTCATGAACTTTGTTAGTCCAATCTCGTCAATTTCCGAAAATCGATTAATAGTTGGGCTATCAATATCCAATACTCCTACTACTTCGCCATCCACGCTAAACGGAATAACAATCTCAGAGTTGCTCGCTGCATCACAAGCGATATGCCCTTCAAATTCATGAACGTCAGAAATGCGCTGCACTGTATTCGTCGCAATCGCCGTTCCGCAAACGCCACGACCTACTGGGATGCGCACACAAGCGGGTTTTCCTTGAAACGGTCCCAATACAAGTTCACCTTGATTCATGAGATAGAAGCCAACCCAGTTGAGATCGTCTAACTCCATGTTCAGAAGTGCACTAATATTAGAAAGGTTAGCAATAAAATCGGTTTCAGACTCTATCAGTCCAATCGCTTGCCTACCTAGGCGCTCGTAGTTTTCTAAATTCATGATTTTTCCATTAATAATACTTTGCTTTTATTTTAATAAACGTACAATGCCCCAACCTAAATAGGACTCATTCTCATAAATATGACCAGTACGAAAGATACTATTAGCCGCTCTTGGTTGATAACACAAGTAAAAACTCATAAGTCTCGACTTATCGGTGCGAATTTAATCGCAATCATCGCCACGTTAATCAGTGTTCCTATCCCATTACTCATGCCACTGATGGTCGATGAAGTTCTCCTTGAGCAACCAGGTATCGGACTCGATTACATGAATCGGCTCCTCCCGACTAACCTTGAAACCCCTATCGGCTATATTACGCTTACCTTAATTCTCGTCGTTCTAATGCGAGCCTTTAGCCAGGCATTTAACATTTTACAAAGCCGGCAGTTCACGCTGGTCTCTAAAACGATTACTTACAAAATTCGTTGTCAGATGATAGACAAACTTGGGCGAATCAGCATTCGGCAATATGAGACACGAGGAAGTGGCGGGATAAATGCGCATCTAATTACTGATATCGAGACAATTGACCAATTTATTGGCTCTACATTAAGTAAGTTTTTAGTGAGTTTTTTGACGGTCATCGGCACCGCGATTGTTTTGCTATGGCTTGACTGGCGACTAGGTTTATTCATTTTGTTAGTCAATCCTGTGGTGATCTATTTTTCACGAAAACTCGGTGGAATGGTAAAACACCTTAAAAAACGTGAAAACCAAGCATTCGAAGGCTTTCAGAATCGCTTGGTAGAGACTCTTGATGGGATTTATCAGCTAAGAGCTGCGAACCGTGAGCGGGAGTTTTTACAAGAGCTGAAACAACAGGCCGATCAAATTAGAGTCAACGCCGACAAATATGCCTGGCAATCTGAAGCTGCGAGTCGAGTCTCCTTTCTCTTATTTCTCATTGGGTTTGAGCTATTTCGCGCCGTCGCGATGGTCATGGTTTTGTTTAGCGACCTGACTATCGGACAGATCTTTGCGGTATTCGGCTATTTGTGGTTTATGCTTGGCCCTGTTCAAGAATTGTTAGGTATCCAGTTTTCTTGGTACAGCGCTAAAGCGGCATTAACACGCATCAACTCTTTGCTCGCATTGGATGAAGAACCAAGGACGGTAAGTAAGGTCAATCCATTTAACGATGGTAAACAGGTCGATGTGTCCATCGAAAACGTGAGCTTTAGCTACGATGACGATAAAAACGTACTAAGTAACCTAACCTTGCACATCCCTGCTGGAAAAAAAGTCGCATTAGTCGGTGCCAGCGGCGGAGGGAAGTCTACGCTCATACAGTTACTGATTGGTGTCTATAATCAACAACAAGGTATCATTAATTATAATGGTTCTGACACGAGAGACATCGGCTTTGACATAATTAGAGATAAAATTGCTGTTGTTTTACAGCAACCTATACTATTCAATGACAGCATGAGGCATAATCTGACACTTGGTCGTCACTACAATGACGCGGCAATATGGAACGCATTAGACGTTGCTCAGTTACAAGACGTCACCGATAAGCTTGTTGATGGGTTAAATACCCAAATTGGTCGCAACGGTATCCGCTTATCTGGCGGGCAGCGACAGCGTTTAGCGATCGCTCGAATGATACTCAGTGATCCACAATTTGTCATTTTAGACGAAGCGACATCGGCGCTGGATACGGCAACAGAGGCCTCATTACACTTTGCCTTAAGTACATTTTTGAAAAATAGAACGACGTTGATCGTGGCACATCGATTATCTGCCGTAAAACAAGCGGATTTAATCTATGTGTTAGAAGATGGACAAGTGAGTCAAACAGGCACTCACATCGAATTAGTAGAGCAACAAGGTCTATATCAAACGCTTTATGGCTCGGTACAATCAGCTAGTTAATCGTGACGAGAAGAACGCATCGTGCACGGATATTGGAGTTTACGATGCGCACTTCACCTGAAATAGTCGAAGAAAATGAAAGTAAAAACATAAGGTTATGCCAATGTTGTGAGCTTCCTGTGGCTATTATTGACTTAGACAAAGGCTACAGTGCAGATTGCCCACGTTGTGGAACCCAACTTTACCGAAGTGAACACCACTCCATCAACGGCAACCTAGCCATTGCTATCACCTGTTTACTGCTCTTTATTCCTTCACATTTCTTTGATTTCATTACTATCCGACTTGTCG
This sequence comes from Vibrio sp. 10N.286.49.B1, assembly GCF_002873335.1. Classification (GTDB taxonomy): domain Bacteria; phylum Pseudomonadota; class Gammaproteobacteria; order Enterobacterales; family Vibrionaceae; genus Vibrio. Next base: position 32,610 of record NZ_MCUW01000003.1, read on the forward strand.
GCGTGATGATCCAAGGAACCTTGATGGATGGAGTTTGGGCTCTCAGTCAAGAAGGTTACTCTGGCTTGGCGCTACTCACACTCTTCTGCCACACTATTGCGCCTGTTGCAATGTGCAGCGCGGTACTGACAACCCATCTCGCTATTCGTTATAGATGGTTCACTACATTAAAGTGGTCACTTTCCATATTGTCACACAGTAAGCATTGGATGATGCTCGACGTGTTCCTAATCAGCGTCGCCATTTCATGCTTCAAATTACAAGATTATTCTGACATTTACATTGGTCATGCGCTCTACAGCTTGGTTCTATTACAAGGACTCAGCGTATTATTAGTTTGTAGGCTCAGTGTTCGACGATATTGGGATGCGTGGAAACCCGAATCCTCTTATAAAAAGATGAAAAAAGAAATTCATTGCCATAGCTGTCACCTATCCCAGCCCGAAGGAAAACAGTGTTTACGCTGTAAGGCGACACTGCATCACAGAAAGCCCTATTCACTTCAAAAAACATGGGCATACTTGATCGCGGCAACGATAGCGATTTTACCCGCTAATTTAATCCCTATTTCAATCCTAATTACCAATGGACAGCGTCTAGAAGACACTATCTTTTCCGGTGTGGCTTCATTAATTACTAATGATATGTTGGGTATTGCGATCATCATTTTTGTCGCCAGTATTGTCGTACCTGTTGCTAAAATACTAGGCTTGGGGTATTTGCTTTTTTGCATTCAGTTTGATGCAGCAAAAAACCATCGTTTCGAAATGACGGTGTATCGTATTATTAAGTGGATTGGTAAATGGTCGATGACAGATCTCTTCGTCATCTCAATTATGCTGACCTTGGTTGACCGAGGTCAGATTCTTAACTTTACACCGGGCTTTGGCGCGGTGGCGTTTGGTATTGTTGTAATTTTCACCATGTTTGCAGCAGAGAGTCTCGACCCTCGCTTGCTTTGGGACAAACAAACAACACCATCTCCTGCATTAGACACTAAGACGAGTATTAGCGGTAATGAGTAACGAGAATAAGCAACCTATGTCGTTTAACCCTGAGGTGAAGAAAGATCGTCGAATTTCGCCGCTTTGGATTCTACCTATCTTGACGCTTGCGTTGGCAGGTTGGCTGCTCGCCAAAGCTGTTCATGATTCAGGTCAACGTGTTCAAATTTATTTCTCAGACGCCCAAGGCTTAATTGCGGGTCGCACGACCATACGATATCAAGGCCTAGAGGTGGGTATGGTGCGTGATATCAATTTATCCAGTGACCTAAGCAACATCTATGTTGATGCCGATATTTACCCTGAAGCCACAAAACTACTTGGAGAAGATACCAAGTTCTGGCTGGTGAAGCCTTCAGCATCGCTCTCGGGGATCTCAGGTTTAGATGCGCTAGTATCAGGTAATTATGTTTCTATTTATCCTGCTACAGAAACGAGTAGCTCTAAGAGCAAGTTTCAAGCCTTAGATAGCGCACCTGCTGAGCTTGCCGCCAATCAAGGCCTGACCGTGACGTTAAACGCTCGTGATTTAGGGGGCATATCCGTTGGCTCCAAAATCGTCTACAAAAAAATCCCGATTGGTGAAGTATACAGCTTCAAACTCGATGACAATGCGGAAAGCGTGCTGATTAAAGCATCGATTGAACAACAATTTAGTCACATCATTACCAATAAGAGTCGTTTTTGGAATGTCAGTGGTATTGGTGCAAATGTTGGGTTTCAAGGCGTTGATATCCGTTTAGAAAGCCTCAGTGCTATCCTGTCAGGTGCCATCGCCGTTGACTCTCCTGATGGCGGAGAACCCGTCGTTAAAGGTACATCATTTAAACTCTATAAGGATTTAAAAACAGCCGGTCGTGGTATCCCAATATCCATCACGCTGCCTGACAACAGCAATTTGAAAGCCAATGGCTCGCCGATCGTTTATCGCGGACTTGAGATAGGCCAGATTAATAATCTAGCACTCAATGCAGAACGAGATTCGATTGTTGCGTCCGCCTCTATTGAACCAGCATTCAGTGACATGTTAAACCAAGGCACCTTGTTCTTGCTTGAAGAAGCGAAAGTGTCGTTGTCTGGGGTGGAAAATTTATCCAACCTAATCACCGGCAACTTTTTAACACTAGTGCCCGGCACTGGCGATAAAGCTCGTCAGTTTGACGCCATAAAACAAGAAGAGTTTGACCGAGTCAAAGCTAAGTCCATTTCAATTCGTCTTTTGTCAGAAAATTCATTTGGACTCGAGCCCGGCAGTAGCGTGTTGTATCGAGGCATTCCGGTTGGCTCTTTAACATCCGTTGAGTTGGTTGATGACCAAGTTGCAATGGACATTGCGGTAGATATCGAATACAAAAACCTCATTCGCACTCAAAACCGTTTCTACGTCACTGGCAGCGCAACGGCAGAACTGACTAAAGCGGGTCTCAATGTTACCGTGCCGCCAGCGAAACAGTTATTGACAGGCTCCATCAGCTTTGTAAGTGAAGGCAAAGCAACAGACCGCGTCGAGTTTCCGCTGTTCCAAACAAAATCGTTAGCTGAGCTCGCCAAACACAATCAATCTGGATCAATGAAGCTCGGGTTATTTGCTAATGAATTACCTCCCATTCAAGAAGGCAGCCCTATCCTGTATCGAAATATGCAAGTGGGCAGTGTTACCGACTTCTCTCTTGTAGATGGAGGCGTATACATCAACACGTCGATAGACAATAGATATAAGCACCTTATCACACCGCAAACCGTATTTTGGAATCGCTCTGGAATCGAAGTTGAGGCCTCTTTAGCGGGCGTAAGTGTCAAAGCTGCACCACTAAAAACCTTAATTGACGGAGGCATAGCATTTGACTCAATGCCGGGTATTGAAAACAAAACGGGCAAAAATTGGAAACTCTACCAAGATTTCAATCACGCGAGAAAATTCGGCTCTTCTGTTCAGCTTGTTACCACCACTGCCGATCAACAAATCGCCAAAGGAATGCCGATTAAATATCAGGGCGTCAAAGTAGGTGAAGTCATGCTCACCGTACCCGACTTCACTCGTGAAAGAGTCGAGGTTGTCGCGCGTATTCTTCCTGAATATGTTGATAAACTGACTAACTCGGGTGCTTACTTTTGGTTAGTCAAACCAGAGATTGGTCTGAGCGGCGTCAAAAACCTCAATGCATTAGTCTCACAGTATATTGCCGTTGAGCCGGGTGAGGGTTCCACACAAAAGCAGTTTAAACTCTTTGATTTCCCTAAAGTAGAAAATGGTGTTGAATTTACCTTACAAAGCGAGAATCGTGGCTCAGTGAAGGAAGGAACCCCTATCCTGTATCGTGATATCGAGATCGGGCGAATCACGATGGTAGAGCTAGGGCCATTCGCTGACCGTGTCATCTCTACATTCCAAGTGCTACCCGATTATGCTTATCTTGTTCGTGCAAATAGCGTTTTTTGGAATGTATCCGGTGTTGATGTACAAATCGGACTCTCAGGCGCGAGTATTAAAGCAGGAACCGTAGATAGTTTAGTTCGTGGCGGTGTCACATTTTCAACACCTGAAGGCTCCGAGCTTCAACCTAGAGCGACCGAGGGACAAAGCTTTTATTTAAACCAAACGGGCGATCCTAAATGGAAAGCATGGCGCACTGCCATCCCTGCTCCCTAGCACGAGTTATTGGTCATCTATTGCATTCGTTTCATTTATAAGCCCGCAAATGCGGGCTTTCATTTTCTGTTCCGGCCGCTTCAGGGTATAATTTCCAAAACACTTTGAGCTAGCAGGCCTTATTTTGCATCCTAACGTCTATATTCCTGACGCCTTTTTGAAACATATTGAATCTCACCTACCGTCTCACCTAACCATGGATGACCTAGTGTCAGCCTGTCAAAGGCCATTGCGAAAAAGCATTCGTGTCAACACCTTAAAATTGTCGATCGAGGCATTTAAACAACGAGCTCAAGACAATGGTTGGAGCTTGCAACCTATCCCGTGGTGCAGCCAAGGGTTTTGGATTGATGCAGATGAAACCCATGTCCCTTTAGGCAATACCGCTGAGCATATGGCGGGGCTGTTTTATATCCAAGAAGCCAGTTCAATGCTGCCGCCAAGTGCTCTTTTCCACTCGACACTGGGATCTGAAACACAGCCATTTGAAACTGTCTTAGACATGGCCGCGGCACCTGGGTCAAAAACAACCCAAATTGCCGCACTCATGAATAATGATGGCATACTCGTCGCTAACGAATACGCATCGAGTCGTGTCAAAGTATTGCATGCCAACATTGAACGCTGCGGTGTCAAAAATGCCGCACTGAGCAACTATGACGCCCGCGTATTTGGCGGATGGTTACCCGAGCGCTTTGACGCCATTTTATTAGATGCTCCTTGCTCGGGCGAAGGCACCATCAGAAAAGATGTCGATGCGATGAAAAACTGGAGCCTCGATTCGACTCTAGAAATCGCGGCGACGCAAAAAGATCTCATTGAGAGCGCTTTTCACGCCTTGAAAGTCGGTGGTACCTTGGTTTATTCAACCTGCGCCCTTAGCCAAGAAGAAAATCAACAAGTTATGTTTCACCTCAAAGAGTGCGCCGGTGACGCGGTCGAGTTTGAATCGCTGGGAAATCTATTTGCAGACGCACAACTTGCATTAACGAATGAAGGCTTCTTACATGTTTTTCCGCAAATTTATGACAGCGAAGGCTTTTTCATCGCCAAAGTAAAAAAAGTGGCATCAATAACCCCACCAGTGGTTAAAAAGCGCCTTGGCAAGTTTCCGTTTCAAAAGTTATCCTCAAAAGATACCGAAGATGTCACAGTGTCACTTAATAAAACACTTTCCGTCGACTTCCCACAAGGCAGCCAACTTTGGAAACGTGACAATGATATATGGCTGTTCCCTACCGCATTAGAACCGTTATTAACTGAGTTTCGATTTTCTCGTATGGGGATTAAGGTCGCGGAACAACATAAAAAAGGCTATCGATGGCAGCATCAAGTCGCAACGTGCTTAGCGAACAGCAGTTCTCAAACTATCGCTGTTAATAAGTCCGATGCACGCGAATGGTATATGGGGCGAGATATTCGTCCTGAGGGTCTGTCCGGTACAGGCGAAACCTTTGTCAGTTATCACGGTATCGTCATCGGATTAGGTAAATGGGTCGGCAACAGGATCAAGAACGGACTGCCTAGGGAATTAGTACGAGATAAAAATCTATTCTAACCCAACGACATAGCGATTTAGGATGGTTTAAACGGCCATCCTAATCGCTTTTTTGTTGTTCTGTACTACACTTTAAAAGTTATTAACGCAGAGTGGTGAATTGATTTTCCGTTTGAAGCACTTGGCAAAATACGCATCAAACCTAGCTCTGGTAAGGCTGCGTTCGTTTGAAACGTGCAGCCGTTTGTAGAAACCTTACCCTTGTAACCCAAAGCTCTTGTACAAAGTAAATCGCTCGTTTGAAACGTATATTTGAAACAGTTAGCGTAGGCTCTCCATGAGCCATTCCCCTAGGCCCAAATCAGGATCAGTTTTGGGCCTCTTTTTGTCCATTTCTACTGACTCTGTGTTTTTTCCGTGTTTGTAACAGAGCATCGAGTAAGGCACTTCTCATTTCACTGGGCCAACCAAATGAAATAGTCAGCCCCTGCCTACTCTAGTTTAGAAGGGTGTTGTCTTTATTGACTGACTTAACCCATTCAACACCATCGCAATCAAATTAAGCCGAAGCATCTTCGTCAGTGACTAAGCGAATGCCTTCTTTGTCAATGGTGATTTTCCCTTGCTTAAACAAACCGCCAATCGTTTTCTTAAACGTACCTTTACTGGTTTTAAAGGTCGTAAAAATAGCCTCAGGGGTCGACTTATCGCTCAGAGGCAAAAAGCCACCTTTCTTTTCAAGAAGGCTCATAATGCTTTCACTTAAATCGTCCATTTTGGCTACGCCAATTTTTTGCAATCTAAGGTCAATTTTTCCGTCTTCGCGAACTTGTTTAATAAAGCCTTTGAGTCGTTTACCTACGAACAACTTACCAAATACATCTGATTGGAAAATCATTCCCCAGTGTTCACCGTTAACAATCGCTTTGTAACCCAGCTCGCTACGTTCAGCAATGATAAGGTCAACTTGCTGGTTGGTACTATAAACAGCAGGCACGTTATCAAGCCATTTGTTGAACTTAGTCGTTCCCACAATACGCCCCGACGCTTTATCGGTATACACATAAACAAGAATACTTTGGCCGACAACTAAGCGGCCACGTTGTTCACTGAAAGGAATCAATAGGTCTTTTTCTTTAATACCCCAACTCGCAAAAGCACCAACACTATTGACACCTTCAACCGTCATGACACCCCATTCACCGACTTGGGCGATAGGTTTAGCTGTTGTTGCAGCGATCTGGTTATCTGAATCAAAGTAGAGAAAAACGTCTAGCGTGTCGCCAATGCTTACTCCTTCTGGAGCGTATTTCTTTGTTAGCAAAATTGAACCATAATCTTTGCCGTCCAGAAACCATCCAAAATCGGCTTCTTTTGTCACTTCAAGTTGGTTAATTTGACCTACATTTATCATTCTGTTTATCTCTACTGGGATTATTCGAGGATTATACCTAACTCGCTTTAAGATGCTAGTTTCCACGTGTTCTGATATGCTTATCGGTATCAATTTAAAGGGAGAAGTTGTTTGGTCACCGTCGACAAGCAAGATGCCATTACGTTAAAGATTGCTCACGCTATGGCAAATACGAAAACATTGGATCTTGATATTTTTCTGTTCATTCCAGGAGAGCTTGATTTAGAATCCCATCAAATGTCTGAATCAGACTTCTACCATAATTCCATCACACAAAAACGTACGTACTTTAGTACCGAGACACTGCTGCCTCTCATTCACTCAAGACTGGCAAAACGTGGTCGTTTATCAAACACACAGTATCGTGTCAGCTTAAGTCTTTTTGCTTATCAATATGTATTTGCATTGGACAGCGCGGTTTCACTATTAATAGACTCATCAAAAGAAGAAGTCACCGCAGACGAAATCGATGAATTAATTGAGCTCGCCATTGATATTCTAAGGAAAATGCGACGCGCAGTTCCGTATGAAGAAAGCCTCAAACGGTATTACGCGAATATAGACAATTACCTTTCTTGGTACACGGGACAAAAATTTTTGTCTTTGGTGGTCACTTTACCAAATAGTAAGTCTTATACACCGCTTAAAGAACGCCTAATAACCATTGTTGAAAAAGAACAGGCTCACCGCAACCTCAACGATTACAATTCAGAACAGGTTCGTCGTGATTCAACCAGGTTAAGCAATAAAATGCGATTGCTCCGACGCTTGATTGAGCACCCTATTGTGTTACAAGAAAAGCTCACCTCAATGGGTCATAACACTATGCGTGTTATCAAAGGTTCCGCTACCGGGCTTGTGATGCTGTTTGTCACCACCGCAGTGATTCTTGCTCGAGATTATCTGGGCGAAATTACCGCTTCTTTCATTCTGGTTCTTTCCGTTATTTACGCACTTCGTGAGGTGTTTAAAGATGATTTACGGGATATTTTGTGGCGCTGGATAAAACGAGGAAAGCCTAAGTGGCGAAGACGTTATATCGACCCTACCACTAAAAAAGAAGTGGGAAGAAAGATTGAATGGCTTGATTTCATTTCATTTGACCGGTTACCTGATCGCATCAAACAGATTCGAAAAAAGCGTGTCGTACAAAGAGAAGAAAAAATTCTCCATTATCGTACCCACACCACCATGGCCACATCCAAATTCACCAGTGGTTATGACCAAACTCGAGAAGTCATTAACATTAACTTTCGAACACTTACTCGTCTCATGGATAAGAGCAACAATCGCTTCTTTAGGTTGCAGGATGGCCAAGTGGTTAAAGAGTCATTGGAAAAACGTCATCTCCTTAACTTAATCATTAAGGAGAATAACTATGACAGTGAGCCTCTATATTATCGTTGGAAGATTGTTCTTAATCGGTCCAAAATTGTCGATATAGAAAAAATCCCTCTCTAGGGTATTTATCGGGTTCGCTCCGACAAATAGTAAAACGGCTTAATGCAGCGGCTTTTTTGTCACTTTCTTTAGTGATAACACTAATGAAAACTCGGCCATTGGTTCATCCCCATGCAGGGATGGACAAATGGCTGTAATCTTAACAGGACGATTTACCCTCTCTCCTGTCGCTAATGTTTCATCGAGCATTTCATCAATCAACAATCCGTCATCGCAAACAAAATGAACGTCAGATTCCGGTCGTCTCAAAAACTTACCCTCGACCTCTTTGAAGGCTAATGAAACCTTCTGACCCCGTTGCTGAGCTTTGTTCATGGCCATATATCCGCCCGCTACATCGGCACCTACCGCAAGTACTCCAAAATACATACTGTTCAAATGGTTTTTGGTTCTGCGCTTCAACGGAATTTTTATCTCAACGCGATGCTCATCCAATTGCAGAATTTTAGGGCGACATAGCCAAATAAACGGAACCTTAAAAAAACCAAACGTACTCAGGTAGAGATTTGCTTTGCGAAGTGGTGACAACATTTTCTTTTCCCTTAATAAGAAAACTCATCAGACCAGTAAACTAAAAAGCGCAGCGGATGTCAAAGAAATGTTAAATCACAACATGCTAATAATAAGCCCGGCTCTGCTGGCCGGGCTTATTATTAGTTATGATTGGTTGGCTTGACTTTGGTCGCCACCCCGTTACGCGGTCACATAAACCTCAGCATGACCGAGTTCTTCAAGATGATTGCGAAGCACTGGGTAGTCTTCAAGTGAGCCAATAACAACCAGCGCGGGTTTTTTTACTTCTTTCGCCGTCAAGATGCCATCTCTAACGAGTTTTAACACCGCTTCGTTTTGAGGATCATATAAATGAGTAAGCTCATCCTGCTCACGATCCACACCTAACGTAAGCTGCGTTAAATTATCAACTTTTAGTACCAGCCCATCGAAGTACTGAAGTAATCGCTCAGACAGTAATACGGCAGACGGAGTATCGCAGGCGAATAAAATTTTCAGGCCATTCAAGCCGCGAGGTAGACCTTGCTCGGCGAGCTTATCAATGATCGTCGCCGCATCACTTAACGCTCGCACACACGGAACGACTATCTCGACATTGATCCCTTGCTCTCGCAGCGCTTTTATTACATTACATTCCAAAGCGAAGCTTGCTTTATAAGCTTCAGAGGCAAATCGTGCCACGCCTCGAACACCCAAGATTGGATTCACTTCTCCAGACTCAGCTTTTCCACCGAGCAACGCACTCATGTTGTAACTATCGGCATCATTGAGTTCAACTCGAATCGTATTGTGTTCAGGTTTGACCGCAGAGCTGATTTCAGCGACTAACGTGCTGACAATGAAATCCGCCACTTCACGTCCACCCAGCAATGCGTTTATCGCATCGAGTTCAACCGTATCTAGCTCACCTTCTAACTGCGCGTAATTTGGATGAAAAAATATCTTCTCCATAATGAGTTCCGCGATCGAGACATATAAGTGTTCAGCGTCACCTTGATCAGAGTGACTGGGAAATACATTGCCGTAACTCAGTGATGCCGTTGGCTTATTATTGACTTGCTCGTTTTCGTAACTCATGACCGCTCCGTGCTTTGTTAATACTAACTACTGGCAAAATACCGACTCACTCTATGGAATACAAGACAAGAACACGAATATTCGCCAACTATTTAACTGGCACGCTATCAGCCCTTCAATTTGAACTAATTTTGAGCAATTATAAAGCCTAGTTTCACTGTAATACCGCGTTCCTTAAGGAGATTGCCATTAATAGTTTATTTGGTTCCTCATTTCCGTTATCTTTACCGCTTCGAAATTAAAATGCAGGCTGCCCCATGCCATTAAAAACAGACGAATTAAGAACCCAGGCACTAGGCCCAATGCCGACTCCGCTCGAACTCAGTACGTCACACCCTATTACAGATGATGTCGCCACGAGAATCGCAGAGTCTCGCCGCCAGATCGAACGCATTCTTACTGGCGAAGACAACCGCCTTCTATGCATTGTTGGCCCTTGCTCGGTCCATGATACTGATGCAGCACTTGATTACGCAAAACGCCTAAGTGCGATCCAAGACCAGTATAGCAATGAGCTTTTCATTGTTATGCGTACGTATTTTGAAAAGCCTCGTACTGTGGTCGGTTGGAAAGGGTTAATCACCGACCCAAATTTAGACGGTTCTTATGCGCTTGAGACTGGCTTAAATAAAGCAAGAGGCCTTTTGCTTGATATCAACAAGCTGGGGCTAGCAACAGCCACTGAATTCTTAGATATGATCACTGGCCAATATATTGCTGATCTCATCACCTGGGGAGCGATTGGCGCTCGTACGACGGAATCACAAATCCATAGAGAAATGGCATCAGCACTTTCTTGCCCGGTAGGATTTAAGAACGGCACTAACGGCAGCGTTAAAATTGCAATGGACGCTATCCGCGCGGCTCGTGCTTCGCATTATTTCTACTCACCAGATAAAAATGGTCGTATGACGGTCTACCGCACTAGCGGAAACCCACATGGCCATATTATTTTGCGTGGTGGTGATACAGGCCCTAACTTTGATGAAGCATCAATAAACAATGCCTGTGAGCAACTTGCGTCATTTGACCTACCTGAAAGACTTGTGGTTGATTTTAGTCATGCGAACTGCGAAAAGCAGCACCGCAAACAGCTCGATGTTGCTGAAGAAGTCGCACGCCAAATTATTGCGGGATCACATAAGGTCGCAGGTATCATGGCTGAAAGCTTTATAGAAGAAGGCAATCAAAGCATGGAAGACATCAATAACCTCGAATATGGTAAGTCAATCACTGACCCATGCCTAAGTTGGAGCGATACTGTTGATATGCTCAATGTACTCGCTGACGCCGTAAAACAACGTAATAGTAAGGAAGTCTAACATGCCATCATTTGATATTATTTCTGAGATCGAACTCGTAGAAGTCCGCAATGCTGTCGATAACGCGAACAGAGAGATTACGACTCGCTTTGATTTCCGCAACGTGGAAGCCTCATTCTCTCTAACTGGAGAAGTGGTAAAGCTATCTTGCGAGAGTGACTTTCAACTTAAACAAATGCGTGACATCTTGCGTGGCAACCTAACTAAGCGCGGTGTAGATGTGGGCTCAATGGAATCTAAAACTGCTGAGCAGACTGGAAAGTTATGGCACCAGAATGTCGAATTCAAGCAAGGCATTGAAACCCCAATTGCCAAAAAGATTGTTAAGCTTATTAAAGACGAAAAAGTAAAAGTACAGGTGTCTATTCAAGGCGAAAAAGTACGAGTAACGGGCAAGAAGCGTGACGATCTACAAGCGGCTATGCAATTGGTTAAGACGGGTGAGCTAGGTCAACCGTTCCAGTTCGAAAACTTTCGCGATTAATTAGCGCCAAGTTAGCGGCCAGCCCACTCAGTGTGGGCTACGCGATAACTGTACACCATACCAACAACATGCTTCACTCAAATGAAATAAAAAGGACTTAAGTCCTTTTCATTTCATTTTCCCCAGTTGAATAACCACATCGTCTTCCTTCAGTAAACGATAAGCTGACGAAGTTGGGTCTATAAATACGACAACCCTTTGCTTGTTAGCTTTGGCGCGGCGTATAGATTCTGATACTTCGGTAATGTCTTTAAACACCACCCTTTCTGCATCTCGCCTTACCAAGTCGATAAATCCAAATGGGCAAGCGTCATCGTGGAATACGATTTCTGCTTCCTGCATCAATCGTAGCGCTTTAAGCGGCAAATATTCAGGATCAGTACCAAACTCGACCCAAGTACATGAGTCTGAGAATTGGTTTGAGTGCTCAATAAGACGCTGATACGCCCGCTCAATATCCTGATTGTTTACACAATTCATCACTTCAGGCTCTCGGAAAAACAACTCCCAAAACTTACGTCTCTCGTCTACAGATTGGAAACGTTGCTTGATATCTACTCGCTTACTTGCCGCAAAATCGGCCAGTTGAGCGGTATTCATCGGTAGAATTGCCTCAATTTTTTCCCGTACCCCTCGAATCAAAACCGGAGAAGAACCACCACTTGAAATAGCTATTTGGATGCGACCTCGGTTAATAATAGATGGCGTGATGAAGTCACAATACGGTGTATCATCAACCACATTAACGAGAGTATTTATTTTCTTTGCATCTTTATGCACCTGGTGATTCAGGGTTGGGTTATCGGTTGTTGCCCAAACTTGTACATAATTAGTCGTCATCAACTCTCGTTCGTAGAAACGTTGAATCCAATGGCATTTGCCACTTTCTACTAATTGCATCAAATATGGTTCAATCTTAGGCGACACGACCGTTACAGAGGCTCCAGCTCTAATTAGCATGTCAATTTTTCGGCAAGCGACTTCGCCACCACCAACAACTAATACAGGCTTCTCTAGTAGATCCATAAACAGTGGAAAGTAACGCATAAATTTCCTTTTTAAAACGAAATAACTATTCATTCAATCTCACCAACATGGTGCAGCTTTGTCACCGAGACATTCATCACAAAACAATTTTCCACTGAAATTTCGACCAAGACAAGCACGAAACCAATGAAAACAACAAAAAATCAACCAAACATTTTAAATTAACGTTTTTTTAACATATCAACCTCTATAGCACCAACATGGTGTACAGTTGCACTATTTACAAAACTATTACATTTAGTCATTCTAACCATTGTTAACAACCATGTGACTACTCAAAACATCTTTTAAATTAATAATTTGAGAAATCATAAATCATTATCTACGCTTTAAACGGTTGTTACAACTGATAGAAATTAGTTCGATTATTAAGAACTTATGATGCACCAAAATAATGATTCACTAAATACAATGATTTGCATATTGTATTCAGGATGGACCTGATTTATACGGAATTTACAGGAAGGATACACAATGGCAACGAAACTCACTCTAATCGCATCTTTTGTAGCCGCTTCGGCAGCTATGATAAGCACGTCAGCTAACGCGGCTGACAGTACACTAGAGAAGGTCACTAAAGCAGGTGTTTTAACTTGTGGTGTGAGTACGGGTCTTCCCGGTTTCTCCAACCCTAACTCAAAAGGTGAATGGGAAGGTATTGATGTAGAATACTGCCAAGCAGTTGCAGCCGCAGTCCTTGGTGACAAGTCCAAAGTTAAATACGTACCACTCACAGCAAAAGAGCGTTTTACTGCCCTTCAATCTGGTGAGATAGATGTACTGTCGCGTAATACAACGTGGACTCTACACCGTGATACCGCACTAGGTTTGAACTTTGTTGGGGTTAACTACTACGACGGTCAAGGTTTCATGGTAATGAAAGACCTTGGTGTAGCAAGTGCAAAAGATCTTGATGGTGCTTCTGTTTGTGTTCAATCGGGTACGACAACTGAATTGAACCTTGCCGATTACTTCCGCATCAACGGTATGTCTTACAAGCCTGTCGTATTTGATACTGCAGCGCAAACATCTAAAGGTTTCGATGCTGGACGTTGTGATGTACTAACGACTGACCAATCTGGTCTCTATGCCCTACGTCTCAACTTGAAAGATCCAAGTGCCGCTGCAGTACTTCCAGAGATTATTTCTAAAGAGCCTCTAGGCCCTGTTGTGCGCCAAGGCGACGACCAATGGTTTAACATCGCGAAATGGACGCTAAATGCAATGATTAATGCCGAAGAATATGGCATTACATCAAAGAATGCTGACGAGATGATGAAATCAAACGATCCAAACATCAAGCGTATTCTTGGCATCGACGGTCCTAAAGGTAAAGGCCTAGGCATTAATGACGATTGGGGCTATCAGGTCATCAAACAAGTTGGTAACTATGGCGAGAGTTTTGAACGTACTGTTGGTACAGGCTCACCACTAAAAATTGACCGTGGTGTTAATGCTTTGTGGAATGCGGGTGGTTTCATGTACGCTCCACCACTTCGCTAACCGTTTTACTTAGTAACAAATAATTTAGTTCCAAAACAAGGGCGGTCTAACCGCCCTTTCTCAAAGGATTTGAGGTTATAGCTGTATGAAACCTACTAATGATCAAGTCGCAGCGCAGGTCAAACCTGCGAAAAGCGCAAATCTCCTGTACAACCCTACCTTTCGCTCCGTTGTCTTTCAGGCCATCGCTGTTCTGGCGTTAGGTGCGTTTTTCTACACTATTGTAACGAATGCATTGGATAACCTAGCAGCCCGTGGTATCGCTACTGGTTTTGACTTTCTTTCTGAAGAAGCTGGATTTGGGATCGGTTTATCACTTATCGAGTACGATGAAACTTTCTCTTACGGTAGAACATTTTTTGTTGGGCTTTTGAACACTGCTCTTGTTTCTGTCCTCGGTATTATTGTCGCGACTGTGCTCGGTTTTGTTATCGGCATCGCCCGACTTTCTTCCAACTGGCTAGTTAGCCGATTCGCCGCTGTTTATATTGAGATTTTCCGAAATATCCCACTGTTATTGCAAATATTCTTTTGGTATTTCGCTGTTTTACAAGCGCTTCCCTCGCCAAGACAAAGTATGAGCCTAGGTGAAGCCATTTTTCTAAACGTCCGCGGACTTTATTTCCCAGCCCCAGTGATGGAAGCAGGCAGTAGCGTCGTTATAGCGGTGTTTGTTATTGGTATCATTGCGACGCTTGGCGTCAATATATGGGCAAAAAACAAGCAAAGGTTGACTGGCCAACAAACCCCTATGTTTCGTATCGCGCTCGGCCTTATGGTTGGAGCACCACTTATTGCTTATTTTGTAATGGGTATGCCAATATCGGCGCAATACCCTGTATTGAAAGGGTTTAACTTTAGGGGTGGTATCAGTATTATTCCTGAGCTTGCGGCTCTTACCATCGCCTTAAGTATTTACACCGCTTCCTTCATTGCTGAAATCGTTCGTTCTGGTATCAACGCGGTCAACCACGGTCAAACCGAAGCGGCCATGTCTCTTGGTTTGCCACGTACACGTACTCTAAAGCTAGTGGTCATTCCACAAGCAATGAGAATCATCATTCCACCATTAACCAGTCAATATCTTAACTTAACTAAAAACTCATCATTGGCAATGGCTATCGGTTATCCAGACTTAGTATCTGTGTTCGCCGGAACGACCTTGAACCAAGTTGGACAAGCGATAGAAGTTATCGCCATGACTATGGGTGTTTATCTCACTTTGAGCTTACTAACGTCAGCATTGATGAACGTGTACAACCGCAAAGTAGCATTGGTGGAGAGATAATATGTCACAGCATCAATTTCAACCAGACCTTCCACCACCAGCAAATACTGTGGGCTTAGTGGGGTGGTTAAGAAAAAATTTATTTGATGGACCAGTAAACTCGATTTTGTCAATCGTTGTTGCTTATGTATGCATTTCACTTTTATGGCAAGTGGTAAACTGGGCATT
Source organism: Vibrio sp. 10N.286.49.B1 (assembly GCF_002873335.1). GTDB lineage: Bacteria > Pseudomonadota > Gammaproteobacteria > Enterobacterales > Vibrionaceae > Vibrio. Next base: position 48,039 of record NZ_MCUW01000003.1, read on the forward strand.
TATTAATGCCGATTGGGTAGGAACAACCCGTGATGCATGTTCTAGAGAAGGCGCCTGCTGGGTATTTATTAGCGTGCGCTGGGAACAGTTCATGTATGGCTTTTATCCACAAGCCGAACTTTGGCGCCCACGCCTATTCTATGCCACGTTAGCTATTTTCGTTGCTTTGCTTGCTTATGAACGTACACCTAAACGTTTATGGATATGGTTAGTATTTGTTAATATCTATCCATTCGTCGCGGGCGCTCTGCTTTATGGTGGTGTATTTGGGTTAGAAGTCGTTGATACGCATAAATGGGGTGGCTTGTTAGTCACACTAATCATTGCCCTCGTGGGTATCATTGTATCTTTACCCATTGGCGTAGCACTCGCGTTAGGGCGACGGTCTGAAATGCCAATCATTCGAAGTATCTGTACGGTATACATTGAAGTTTGGCGTGGCGTGCCTCTAATTACTGTGCTATTCATGGCCTCTGTTATGCTACCCCTCTTTTTGGCGGAAGGCACAGAGACAGATAAGCTAATTCGTGCGTTAGTCGGTGTTGTCCTATTTAGTGCCGCGTACATGGCCGAAGTGGTCCGTGGTGGCTTACAGGCTATCTCTAAGGGACAATATGAAGCCGCCGATGCGCTTGGGTTAAGTTATTGGAAAAAAATGGGGCTCATTGTGTTACCTCAAGCATTGAAGATTACCATTCCTTCAATCGTTAACACTTTTATCGGTCTTTTCAAAGACACCAGCTTAGTACTTATCATCGGCATGTTCGATGTATTAGGTATTGGTCAGGCAGCGAATACCGACCCTGAGTGGTTAGGTTTCTCTACGGAAAGTTATGTATTTGTCGCGTTAGTGTTCTGGGTATTTTGCTTCAGCATGTCGAGATATTCGATATGGCTTGAGAATAAACTGCATACCGGTCACAAACGATAAAACGGAAATTCAAGGACGTATTATGACGCAACAAGAAGACTACATGATCCAGCTAAAGGACATGAACAAATGGTACGGTGAGTTTCACGTACTGAAAAATATTAACCTAAGCGTTAAAAAGGGCGAAAAGATTGTAATTTGTGGCCCATCTGGGTCTGGCAAGTCTACGATGATTCGCTGTATTAATCGCTTAGAAGAGCACCAAGCTGGTAATATTTTTGTTTCTGGCACTGAGCTTACCGAAGACTTGAAAAACATAGAAGCTGTGAGAAGAGAAGTCGGCATGTGTTTCCAACATTTCAACCTCTTCCCTCACCTCACCGTGTTAGAAAATTGCACGCTTGCACCTATCTGGGTAAAAAAAATGCCTAAAGAGGAAGCAGAAGCGGTGGCGATGAAATACCTTGAACGTGTCAAGATCCCAGACCAAGCCGCAAAATATCCGGGTCAGTTATCTGGCGGGCAACAACAACGCGTTGCTATCGCACGTTCACTTTGTATGAACCCGCAGGTCATGCTTTTCGACGAACCAACCTCAGCGCTTGACCCAGAGATGGTTCGCGAAGTACTCGATGTTATGGTCGAACTCGCTGACGAAGGGATGACCATGCTTTGTGTGACACATGAAATGGGCTTTGCAAAAGAAGTCGCCGATCGAGTTATCTTTATGGATGCTGGTGAAATCATCGAAGAAAACAACCCTATTGATTTCTTCGAGAATCCACAATCAGACAGAACACAAAACTTCTTAAGTCAGATTTTGCATCATTAAATTCATAACCATTAAAAAAAGGTGGCGAATGCGTCACCTTTTTTTGTGGATTCAATCATTTGCAACTTAGACACATTGTGTTACATCTTACTACATACTTAAGCAACTATTTTTATTATGATTTTGTAAAGTGACTTATAATAGGAAAGCTTGATTTTTTGAACAATCGGCCCCATAACTAGTCATATAAGTAAGTCAATCATCTACGAGGAAGATTATGAACGGTCCTATGGTATCTCGCACTTCGTCTGAAGCGAGCGTTCTACAAACGAACAAAGTACTACGCAACACGTATGCCCTACTCTCTATGACTCTACTCTGGTCTGCAGTAGTGGCTGGTGTATCTATGGCTATGGGTCTACCGCGCCCTGGCATCATCATCACTCTAGTTGGTTTTTACGGGTTACTTTTCTTAACTGAGAAAAACCGCGACAACTCTATGGGGTTAGTATTCACATTCTTGTTTACTGGCTTTATGGGCTATACGATTGGTCCAATCTTAAATGCTTATTTAGGGGCCGGTATGGGTGACGTCATCCTAACCGCTCTAGGTGGCACAGCGCTGTCGTTTATGGCAGCGTCTGCTTATGCACTCACTACCAAGCGTGATCTTTCTATGCTTGGCGGCTTAATGTTGTCACTATTTGTTGTACTAATCGTTGGTATGATTGCAAGTATCTTCATCCAATCGACTATTATGCACCTTGCGCTTAGCAGCTTGTTCATTGTGTTCTCCACAATGGCTATCCTGATGACCACGCAAGGCATTATTCGTGGCGGAGAAACTAACTACATCTCAGCAACGATTACATTGTTCGTATCTATCTACAACATCTTCATTAGCTTACTAAGTATCCTTGGTATCATGAACGACGATTAATTCGTCAACGTTGTCTAGATTTAAAAGCCCGAGATTTGCTCGGGCTTTTTTGCATTTGATCCCTCTACACTCCCAATGACATCCTTGAATTTACCTCACCCTTTGAGCTACCATCCCAACGTCACTAATCAACAGATTGATACTATGTTCCAATATCAAAACAAAACCATAAAGACTGATGCAGAAGGATACCTACTTAATTTTGAAGAGTGGGAAGAAGGTATGATGACAATTCTTGCAGAGGATGAAAATATAGAACTCACCGAAGCGCATATTGAAGTCGTTATGTTTGTTCGAGAGTTCTATAAAGAATTCAATACATCTCCAGCAGTAAGAATGCTGGTGAAGGCAATGGAAAAAGCACACGGACCCGAGAAAGGTAACAGCAAATATTTATTTAAGCTGTTTAAAAAAGGCCCAGCAAAACAAGCAACTAAACTGGCAGGGCTCCCTAAGCCAGCGAAATGTCTTTAACTTTCATGAAAACTCTCAAGCATATACGCATCAAAGTATCTTGAATCCGCTGTACGATTGATGGTCACATGGTTTTTCAACAACAGACTCTACCTGCGCTGTTCGAGGGCCTGTTGTTAACCAAGCTTGGAGACGTTCTACATTTCTTAGTGTACCGCACACGACGACCTCCACCGAACCGTCATGTAAGTTTTTTGCATACCCTTTTGTTTCTAATCGTAAACCTTCATGACAAGTGTGGTATCGAAAGCCTACGCCTTGCACGAGACCTTGAATAATAAACTTCTTACAAACATCCATCTTATTACTCACTTTGCATTAATTATTAAAATAGTAGGCGCAATTATGTGCAAATAATACCTAAACATGGTTATAACGACTGCATTGTTTGCATTTATCTAAAACTTCACACAAAATAGCCGCCCTTTCTTTGGCAAAACCCGTAAGGCATCCCATGACTCCAGCAATACATCTCGTAAAAGGTCGTGACAAGTCACTAAGACGTAAACACCCTTGGATTTTTTCACGCGGCATCTCTCGCGTAGATGGACAACCAGGACTGGGCGAAACTGTCGATGTCTTTGCTGATAATGGCGAATGGTTAGCCAAAGCCGCTTTTTCTCCTAACTCACAAATCCGAGCACGTGTGTGGAGTTTTCAAAAAGTTGATATTGACGTTGATTTTTTTGTTTCTCGCATTAAAACCGCTCAGCTTCTTAGAGAAGATATCATCACACGAGATGGACTCACTGGCTACCGTCTGATCGCAGCCGAATCAGACGGGTTACCCGGTATCACTATCGACAAATATAACCAGTTTTTGGTGTGTCAGTTATTGAGTGCCGGCGCCGAGCACAATAAAGATATACTTGTTCAAGCCTTACACATTTGTTTCCCAGAATGTTCTATCTATGAACGCTCGGATGTATCTGTGCGGAAAAAAGAAGGTCTTAAAGAGCGCACCGGAGTGCTATTGGGCGAAGAGCCGCTTGAGCCAGTCGTTATTGAAGAAAACGGCGTGAAGATAAGCGTTGATATTATCAAAGGACATAAAACAGGTTTCTATTTAGACCAAAGAGATAGTCGTTACCAGTCTCAAAAATACGTCTCTGGCAAGGAAGTCCTTAACTGCTTTAGCTATACAGGCGGGTTTGGCCTCTACGCGCTCAAAGGTGGTGCAACACGCGTCATCAACGCTGACGTATCTCAATTAGCACTCGATACAGCCAAACAAAACGCACATTTGAATGGTTTTAAAGGCAAAGAAGCGATATTCCTTAACGCAGATGTCTTTAAATTATTGCGTGAATACAGAGATCAAGGCACAAAATTTGATGTCGTCATCATGGACCCACCAAAGTTTGCTGAGTCAAAAGCACAACTCAATGGCGCGTGTCGGGGTTATAAAGACATCAACATGTTGGCCATGCAAATCCTAAAGCCGGGCGGCACGTTACTTACTTACTCTTGCTCAGGCTTAATGGAGCAAAACCTATTCCAAAAAATCATAGCCGATGCTGCATTGGATGCCGGACGTTCAGTGAAATTTGTTGAACGCTTCGAACAAGCCGCCGACCATCCAACGGATACGGCATACCCAGAAGGCTTTTATTTAAAAGGCTTCGCTTGTAAAGTTCTGTAGCCCAATATCTCTACATAACAATTAACACTTTTGACACTAAGCCACTCATTTTTATAAGAGTGGCTTTTTTATGCTATCACTGTCTCAATTTTGAGACACACTCCCACTCTTTCTATTGAACAACCGAATTTCTCTACTATTTTCAATAATATGTTTGTAGTTTCGCCCTCTAAGCAAAAAAGATTTAAAAATTCTTAGTTTAGATACACGAACATTGCAAATCCCATTTGATATTGCTTCATAGGTCGCTATAGTTTAGTAATAGATAACGTAACCTAATGAGTTAACTTACATTATCAGATAATAAAAACGACAACGTTTGTTCATAACAAGCCTTATCGAAGAAGTAACTTCGCATAAGGGTCAAGGAGAGTCACATTGAACAAGTTAACAATTTCAGCAGTCGCCTGTTTTGTGGCAGTTAGTCTTCCTGCTGCAGGCCAGACGCTAGAACAAGCGGTTGCAACCACTTTGGCCACCAATCCCGACATCAAAGCTGCGTATAACGAATATGTCAGTAAGCGATATGATGCAGAGGCGTCTGTTGGGGCCTACAGACCTAAAGTCGACCTTGACGGCGGTATCGGTTACGAACGAACCGATTATGATCGCGCAGACTCACTAAACAATCGTAACGAAAGCCTTACCAGAAAAGAAGTGGGCATTAGCCTCACCCAATTACTTTGGGACGGCAACGAGACCTTCAATGACATGGACAGAACAGCAGCTGAAGCTGAATCCGTACGTTATCAACTTTTAGCAGATGCATCCGATATCGCATTGGAAGTATCCAGTATATATTTGGAAGCGACTAAAGCTTACGAAATCCTGTCATTGTCCGAAGCCAATCTAGAAGTGCATAAGAAAATCTATTCTGATATCAAGAAACGGGTTGATTCTGGTATTGGTTCAACTGCAGATTTGTCACAGGTTGAAGCACGTATTGCCAAAGCCCATGGTAACTTACTGGCTGCGCAAAATAACCTATTTGACACCCATACCCAATTCAAACGTCTAGTTGGCCAAATACCTCTAGGTCTTACTTACCCTCAAGCTGATCTGGTTGCAATTCCTCCGACGGTAGACCAAGCATTAGAAATAGCGGTTCAACAACACCCTGTCATCCGCATTTCTCAAGTTGATGTCGATTCGGCACGCTTTCAATATCAACAAACAAAAGGGGTTAACTACCCTACGTTCTACATAGATGCAGGTCACAATTGGCGTGATGATGCTAGTGGAAATATAGGAACTGATAATGAAACCAGAGCCATGGTGCGCATGCGTTACAACCTCTATAACGGAGGCTCAGATTCAGACCGTACCGAGTCAGCAGCCTATCAACTAAACAAAGCCAAGGATTATCGAGATCGCACATTCCGCATGGTTGAAGAAGGGTTAAAACTGTCTTGGACCGGGCTTGAGTATACGGTTCAGCAGAAAGAATTTTTATCTGATCACGTAGATTCTGCATCCGATACGGTTGTGGCTTACCAGAAACAATACAAGATAGGCAAACGCACGCTGCTTGATGTACTCAACACCGAAAATGAGCTATTTGAAGCACGAAAGGGTTATTTAGATGCTAAATATGCAGAGCAGTTAGCTAAGTACCGCGTTATGAATGCAACCGGTAACCTGTTACAGGGATTACGCGTTGACACGCCTCAAGAGTGGAATGAAAAGGTGGAGTACTAAATCATGAAACGACATAATCTTATGATGCTATGTAGCTTGTCCGTTTTTTCGCTAACAATACAGGCAACCACTCAAGAGCAAGATAAATACGACTACATTCCAACGCCACTTGCCGATCAAAAGGCAGATTTAGTAGACAATGATAAGGATGGCGTAATTAATGCGAGAGACTTATGTGTCGTTACGCCTGACGGCTCAGTCATCGACAATGACGGTTGTGAAAAATACATCGATACGTCGCAATCAATGGCGATTCGAGTATTGTTTGATAACAACTCAGCAGTAATAAAGCCCGTATTTCAAAATCAAATTCAACAAATGGCTGACTTCTTAGCGACCTATCCAGAAACAAAAATTGAGATAGAGGGTTATGCCAGCATTGTTGGCAATCCAGACAAGAACCTTATTTTATCCCAAACGCGCGCGGACGCGGTCCGACAAGCCATCATCGATAACGGGATTGATCCTACTAGGCTGACCATCGTTGGGTTCGGTGATACAAAACTAGAAGAGCTAGGGTCAAGCGAATTTGCTAATGCAATGAATCGTAAAGTAGTCGCATCCGTCATCGGATATAAAGGCGAAGTTGAACAGCAATGGACTATCTTCACTAAAATTGGCAAATAGGCTCTTTTAACATCAATATATCTTGTAGGGCAGTCAATTGTACTGCCCTTTTTAACGTCCTTCATTTAGTTCTATCCCATCTCGTGCTACTCTTAAGCCAGTTATTACTAAGAGTATAAAAATCATGAGTAAATTGACTTCAGATGTCGAACAAAACCTAGCGCTTTTCATCCAAGAAACCAAAGCGTCTGAGCTGGTTTGGGGCCTGAAAAACGATGAAGGTTGGTTGGCATGTGACTCAACAGAATTCGAAAATTCTGAAGTAATGCCATTTTGGTCTTCGGAAGAAGAAGCAAAAACGCATAACGTTGAAGAGTGGGCTGATTTTGAAGTACTGCATATCCCGCTCGATATTTTTGTTGAAGACTGGTTACTTACTCTTGCTGAAGATGGTGTCTTAATCGGTGCCAACTGGAACGCTCAGCTAGATGGAAAAGAAATCGAACCGTCTGATGTGGCAAAACTTTATCTAAAGTAGTCAACGCTTCAAGACAATAAATCGTTTTGATTCGCGCACATACTTTAAGATAAAAAATAGAGGCTAAGGCCTCTATTTTTTTATCTGTTGCTTATCGATTTTATTTGACGGCTAAGGAGTCTAATACCGATTCTTTGTTATCGAGATAATGCTGCAACCCTTTTGCCCTTAAATCGCAAGCCGGACAATCACCACATCCATCACCAATGACACCGTTATAGCATGTCAGTGTTTCGTTACGGACCAAGTCTAACGACCCTAATTGATCGGCCAATGCCCATGTCTCTGCTTTATCTAGCCACATCAAAGGTGTTTGTATCGTAAAGTTTCTGTCCATCCCTTGCACTAACGCCGTGTTCATCGCTTTAACAAACTCGTCTCTGCAATCAGGATAACCAGAAAAATCCGTTTCACACACGCCTGTAATCACGGCTTCGGCACCGATTTGATAAGCGTAGATACCAGCTAATGTAAGAAACAAAATATTACGGCCAGGTACAAAAGAGTTCGGTAAACCGTTGGCTTGCAGTTCATTAGATACAGGGATGTCATCACGCGTTAACGAACTGATCGCCAATTCACTCAGCAAACCAACGTCCATTACTTTGTGAGCCGTGACACCAAGTTTAGTCGCTAACGCTTGAGCGACTTCAATTTCAAGCTTATGACGTTGTCCATAATCAAACGTAATTGCATGGACTTCATCATACTCTTTTAGCGCCTTTAGTAGACATGTCGTCGAGTCTTGTCCACCACTGAATACCACTACGGCTTTTTTCATGGGTCTGTTTCCTAATCTTATTATGCAATACTTAAATATTTATGCGTCTGAACCGATAGACGCCAGTTTCGTTTAATGCACGTTTCAATGCATAGATCTGTCGCTCGCGTTTTCTGACTGATTGGTTGTAATGCAATGATCACCGCTGGATTCAGCGTAACATCAGCGAGTAACTCATCTAACTGGTCGATATTTTTTTGTGTTGCGACCGGGTGTTTAATTTCGTTGGCTCTTTCTAATGCCGATCGTAGTACCGGTAGTTTACCTTTCATTGCCACTTTTGGTGACACTGTCACCCATGTGTTTTGTGTCACCATCACAGGTGCGGTCCCGCTGGTTTCTATTTGGCAATGGCAACCAATATCTTCAAATGCCTCGCAAAGTTGAAGAAGATCATACTCACAAGGCTCACCGCCAGTAATTACAATATGCTTAGCGCTGTAGCCAAGCTGTTTGTATTGTTCAATTAACTCGCTTGCCGTTGCATTGTACCAAGTAGGGTCATCCCCCTGTTTGGCGATAACTTCACCAAACGAACGCTCATCTTCGTTGTCGGTAAACCAAGTTTGCTTGGTATCGCACCAAGCACAGCCCACACTACATCCTTGTAAGCGTACAAAAACAGCAGGGACGCCTGTATAGACACCCTCGCCCTGAATGGTTTCAAACATCTCATTGATTTTAAATTGCGTCGTATTCATTGAACATTGCTGATGATGACTAATGTGCAGACCTTAAAGTAAGCGCATAAGAAATTCAATACAAACTCTTCGACTAAATTTCTGGTACTTATACCTGAGTTTTTTTATGCTAGTGTCGTCGTTTTCTTTTAAGGTAAGTTATTGTGTATAAACTGATCGCCATTGATATGGATGGCACCCTGTTAACATCAGACAAAAAAATCACCGACCGCACTAAACAGGCAATTCATGCCGCTAAACAAAAAGGCGTCACAGTGGTTCTCGCATCAGGTCGGCCAATTAACGGCATGATTGATGCTGTTAATGAACTGGGACTTAATACCCCAGATGACTTCATTATTCACTTCAATGGTGCTTTCGTACAAAAAGTACAAAGCGGCGAAGTACTTCATCACCAAATATTAGATGGTAAAAGTGCAAAAGAAGTGGCAATACTCGCAAATAAACTTGATTTGCATTGCCATGCATTTAGTGAAGAGTTGGGCCTCATCACCACCGAATCAAACCCTTACACCGACCATGAAGCGAAAATAAATAAACTCGATATCACTGTTTATGATTTTAACCAACTGGATGATGATCATAAAATAATAAAAGCGATGATTGTAGGCGAACCAAGTAAGCTCACCCTTGGAATCTCAGAAATCCCCCAAGCTTACTACAAGGATTACACCATTGTTCAAAGCGCCCCCTTCTTCTTAGAATTCCTGAATCCTTTAAGTAATAAAGGCGAAGGTGTCAGTGTCATAGCAAAGCAACTTGGGCTGCCAGCCGAACAGGTTATGTGTTTTGGTGATGCTGAAAATGACCATCACATGATTAGATATGCCGGCAAGGGTGTCGCGATGGAAAATGCTATGGATGAAACAAAAGCTATCGCGGATTACATCACTGATAGCAATGACAATGATGGTGTGGCCAAAGCAATAGAAACCTTTGTGCTATAGTAAAATCAAAATGATATGACGTTTTCTTGTCTTTAAATAATGGTACAACGATGACAATACGCCTGCTTCTTAATGGAAAAAAAGCCGCTCAAGATGACATCCGACACGCTGTTTATCAGCTAAGACAGGAAGGTCATAGCATTGATGTTCGTACAACCTGGGAAACAGGTGACATTGCTCGTTTAGTATCAGAAGCTAAAGAACAAGGTATAAACCGTGTTGTAGCCGGTGGCGGGGACGGCACGGTTAACGAAGTCGTCGATGCCATTTTGTCACAAAAGCACTCTGATCTTGATGTCGCGATTTTGCCTTTAGGCACAGCCAATGACTTTGCTAGCGCATGTGGTATACCCACCGATAACCCCTATGAAGCCCTCAAGCTCGCGCTAGATGGTAATGCTCACTCTGTTGATGCTGCTCGTGCAAATGATCGATTCTTTATTAATATCGCCACTGCTGGTTTTGGCGCACAAGTAACAGCAACGACGCCTGTCGCATTAAAAAACTTTTTAGGCGGTGGCGCTTATACACTCTCTGGGCTAATCCAAGCGATAAACTTCCAGCCATTTAAAGGCGCCGTCCGATACGATAACCAACTCGTAGATAGTAATATCGTCATTGGTGCAGTGTGTAATGGCAGGATGGCGGGCGGTGGACAAGTCCTAGCATCTCGCGCTTGTATCGATGATGGGTGGCTCGATGTCATCTCACTAGAAGAATTCGAGCCAATCGATATCCCTAATGTGTTAGAAGAGCTCTTGAGCGAAGACACGCTCATGGGCAGGTTTGTAAAACGAAATCAGGTCAAAACTATTGAATGGTTGTCTGATTCAATAATGCCAGTAAACCTTGATGGTGAGCCATTGTCTCAAAAACGCATTACGTTTGACGTTATCCCCTCTGCCATCCAACTTGTCGTTCCAAACCACTGTTCTCTCTTGAGCAAAAATTGCCCTCACTAGGCTTACTTAGCGTTTCTACGTAATGAATGATTAATATCCGTAATACATAAGAAAACCCCCAGTGAATCAAATCACTGGGGGTTTTCTTTGGTTTATTTTGGTGAGTCGTTAGCTTCTTGCCAACTCCACCATTTCTTCTTTCTGGCCGGCAGCAGGGTTATTAAATTTCTCTACGTCTAATGACCCTTCTGATTTCGCTACGATACACGTCACCGCGCTGTCACCCGTGATATTAACCGCAGTACGAATCATATCCAGTAAACGGTCGACACCCATGATTAATGCAATGCCTTCCAGTGGTAAGCCAACTTGGTTTAGTACCATTGCTAACATGATCAAACCCACACCTGGAACACCTGCGGTACCGATAGACGCGATAGTGGCGGTTAAGATAACGGTTAGGTAATCCCCCATCGTCAAGTCGATATTAAAGGCTTGAGCGATAAACGCAGTCGCAACACCTTGCATGATTGCGGTACCGTCCATGTTAATGGTTGCACCAAGGGGGATAGTGAACGATGCCACTTTGTTGTCTACACCTAAGCGGTTTTGCGCCGTTTCCATCGTAACCGGGATGGTTGCGTTTGAAGACGCCGTTGAAAATGCAAACATCACTGCGTCTTCCATCTTCTTCAAGAATATCTTTGGACTTAGGCCAGTGAACGATTTAAGCAAGACGCTGTAAGTGACGAGACCATGAAGCAGCAACGTAGCGCTTAATACTAAGAAGTATTCAGCTAAATTGAAAATCGCACTTAATCCAAGACCAGTAAATAATTTTGCCATTAGGAAGAACACACCATATGGCGCGATGTTCATCAAAAGTGCAACCAACTTCATAATGACTTCATTTAAGTCTTGGAACATCGCCGCTACACGTTCGCCTGGTTTGCCCGCGGCACTGATTGCTATCCCGAACAATACAGCAAAGACGATAACTTGAAGTGTTTTCCCTTCCGCCATCGCGCTAATTGGGTTGGTTGGGAACATATCAATGATAACTTGTCCCAGCGATGGCGCTTCAGCGGAAGCAAATGAACTGGCCGCAGTTAAATCTGCACCTTGGCCCGGTTGGAACACCGTGCCCATCGTTAATGCGAGTGTAATCGCGATTGCCGTTGTAGCAATGTAGAACACGACCGTTTTACCACCTAATCGGCCTAAAGTCGTCACGTCTTTAAGTGAGCTTGTTCCGCAAACAAGAGAAACGAAAACAAGTGGGACAACAAGCATTTTCAAACTGGCAATAAAGATTTGTCCACCGACTTCAAAAAGACCATTTACAATGTATGCGTCTACAAATCCATTTTCAGCAAAGAGGCCTCGAATTGCGAAGCCTGTTAAAATACCTGCAACCATACCGATGATCACTCGAGTCGTCAGTGACATAGGTTTCTTGGCGTTAGTCATAATTACTCCTTATTTTTATGTTGCATAGTGATGGAGTCATCAAAAGCGCCTGCAGATTAGCAGTAAGAAGCGTCAGATTAGAATGATAAATTTGTTTCGCTAATCCGGGTCGTGATCGAGATCACACTCAAAACCCCCACCCTTAACAACCCCACAACAAATTAAACTACATATATCGTCATTTTCAGTATAAAAACAAACATTGAAACAGGTTTAATATATTAATATCTTTTAAAAGTGACATTAGAAAAAATAATATCACGCACCACCAGTCAAAAAGCTTTCCGAATAAATAATAATACCCAACACTAAATGCTGGGTATTATTATTTTTCCACATATAAATCTAAGTTACGCTCTCGATGTGTAAATCAAAGATGATGGCGGTATCCGCTGGCACACTTTGGTGAGCATTTTCTTTATAAGCTAGATGCCCTGGTACATACAATCGCCATGTTGCTCCAATATTCATCTGTTTCAAAGCGATCAACCATGACAAGGGAACTTGGTGTAATTGCACTGTTAGAGGTGTTGCAAGGTGAGTTGAACCATCCACTTGCTGCCCGTTGAGCAACCAGGTTTTATGTCGGATCGAGACTTTACTTTCAGGGACAATCTCAGCAGATTGCGCACCGTTATCGATAATTTCATATTGAATGCCAGAGCTATGCGTCACCACCGGTGTACGGAGCGCATTCTTACTAAAGAATTCATATTCACGATTGGCTTTTTGTTGCTCTAGCGTCGCTTGAGCAGATTTTTGCTGTGCTTCAAGTTCATTTTTTAGCGACTCAGCGTTGTCAGAATCAAATGGCCACTCTTTTTGTAAAAATGTATCCATGATTGCTTCTTGAATAATCTTGATGTTCATTTTTGGAAACGATTTCTTCGCTAATTCGACAGCGATTTCTCGCCCCATAATGTAGCTTACTTTTTGTTCTAACGTCTCAAACTTCATCATAACCTCAATACTTTCCAATACATCATTCATATTAAGGATCCCTACCATAAAAAAAAGTATTTTACGGATACATTGGCCTGCGTTACGTTATGCCTCACGTAAAAAAGAAGCCACATTCCGTGACTTCTTCATACGACATAAAGCAATCGCTGCTCTGTGTTACATCGTTGCAATATTGGGCATCGCTATTTGCTCTTCTACAGGCGAATCCTTAATTGGCAGTGTTTGTCGAACGTATTGACCAGGGGCTGTACCAAGCACGGGATAGTCACTGTTACCAATAGAAAATGGTTCTATCCATTCTTGTTCGTTAAACTGATTCAACCAGTTATTCCAATGAATCCACCAAGAGCCCTTCTGGTGTGCGGCATTTGCCATCCATTCCTCAGGTGACTCTTCTAAGGAGGAATTTACCCAAAAGCCATATTTGTCTTTCGCTGGGTGATTCACAATACCTGCGATATGACCTGACTCTCCCAATACAAACGTTTTGCTACCGCCGACTTTTAATGCGCCTCTGTAAGTACCTTGCCACAGCGCAATATGATCGTCCTTGGCCGAGATAAAATAACTCGGCACGTTTATTTTATTGAGATCTATCCAAACGCCTCCTATTTTCACGCCTTTGTCTTCTATAAGACGATTTTCCAAGTAGAGGCTCCGCAATAGATAATTATGAGTAGACGCGGTAACGTTTGTGCTATCGCTATTCCAATAGAGAAGATCGAAGTCAACAGGGCTTTCGCCCTTGAGGTAGTTATCTATATAGTAATTCCAATACAGGCTGTTCTCTCGCAACAGACTAAACGTCACACTAAGTGAGCGTCCATCCATGAATCCCTGTGCGTTATTTTGAGCTTCTATCGCGTTGATAATAGGATCATTGATATACGCTCCGACTTCACCCGGCTGGGAAAAATCAAGTAACGTGGTGAAGAATGACGCAGAGGCAATGCGCTTTTTCATTCGTTTCGCCGCATAATAAGCGATCGTCGACGCTAGAACCGTGCCACCAATACAGTAACCTGCAGCGTTAACTTGCTCACGACCGGTTATTGATTCGATTGCCGTCACCGCTTTGACGACGCCCTCTGTAACGTAATCACCAAACTCAATTTGTGCCTGTTCGACGCCAGGGTTACGCCAAGACATCATAAAGACCGCTTGACCTTGTTCAAGTAACCACTTCACCATCGAGTTTTGTTCGCGAAGATCAAGAATGTAATACTTGTTGATAAACGGAGGAACAATAAGCAATGGCGTCGTGTTCACTTTTTCCGTTAGTGGGCGATACTGAATGAGCTCGAATAACTCATTTTGGTAAACAACCTCCCCTGCAGTGCTCGCAATATGCTCACCAATTTCAAAAGATTGAGTATTGGTCATACGAATCTTCAACACATCGGCACTAGACTTCATATCTTCTTGAAGTTGCTGCATGCCCGCCAACAAGTTTTCACCATTTTGCTCAAGTGTCAGCTTAAGTAGTTCTGGATTGGTCGCGATAAAATTACTAGGAGAAAGGGCATTCAATGTTTGGCGAGAGAAAAACGACAAACGCTCCTTTGCTTTCTCATCAACACCTTCGACAGAATTGATGGTGTTTAGGTACGTTTGAGTAAACAACACATACGATTGTTTTATACAGTTATAAAACGCTTCCTCACTCCAGGCGCGGTCTTCAAAACGACGATCGCCTTTTTCCGAATTAACGATATCGGCCTTTTCGTTACCCAATGCTGCATTTTGCCAAATCTCTAACTGTTGCATCCACCAATTCATCTGGATATCCAACATCACAGCCGGTTGCTGAGATGCTTTTTCCATGAACCGAGCCGTATCTTCTATATTCAGTTCATGCATCGCTGTCGAGAGCGGGTTACTCGCGGCTGCCTTGCCTTGCTCGAAGTCTTGCCACCATTTCTGGTTACTTTCCTGCAGCGTTACAAGGTAGTCCGAAAAAAAGTTTTGAAACATAACTCAAACCCTTTTCCTATCAATTAAAAAAGGGTCTCGAACACTAGTGCACTCGAAACCCTTGGTATTTACACCCCAGCGCCAATTATGCCGGTGTATTCGTTTTTATTGTTTCGGTTGTGAGTGCTTCAAGGTCGTCTTTAAACTCTTTCGCCACTTTTTGCAGCTTATTGCTGTCGTCTGCCATTTGTTGAGATAAGCGAGTTAGTGATGTGACCTGTTGAGTGCTAAAAACCGTCAACGAAGACACATCCTTAATTTCAGCAACAGCTTTCATTTGTGATAGGCCTAACTCAGTATATGAACGCATTGCATTCAACTGTAACTCAGTCATCGTCTCAATATTCTTCGTCATTAATTGATTAAACTTGGTGTATGGTTCAATCGTTTTTTCTGACTGCTCATTAAACATCTTAAACATATCTGTATACATAACGGTGTCTCCTAAAAAATAATAGTGATTTTGAGATTAAATTTGATTAACAACGTTTGACGACAATGGCTGTGCCCATGCCGCCTCCAACACATAGTGAAGCGACGCCATATTCGTGCTGCTCGCGCAGCATTTCGTGTACCAAGGTAACGACAATGCGATTCCCAGATGCACCAAGTGGATGACCAAGTGCGATTGCACCACCATTAGGGTTCGTTTTTTCAATAATTGATTCTTCAGAAATAGCATAGTCATCAGCGAGAGTTCGAATGACTCCTATCGCTTGCGCGGCAAACGCCTCGTTAAACTCAAACGTATCGATATCGGATATCGAAAGCTGCGCTTTTTCTAACGCGTTGTGAACGGCTTTTACTGGACCTAACCCCATGATATTGGGATTAAGCCCACTTTGAGCTGTTGCGACGATTTCACAGATCGGTGTTAAGCCCATGCGTTTTACTGCGCTTTCCGAGGCAACCACGACCGCGCTCGCACCGTCGTTTATACCCGATGCATTCCCAGCTGTAACTGACCCCTCTTTATCAAAGGCTGGCCTAAGCTTCGTTAATCCAGCTAACGTGGCATCTGATTTCGGGTATTCATCTGTTGCAAATGAAACGATTTGACGTTTCACCGTAATGTCGACTGGCACAATTTCATCGGCAAAACGACCTGCTTCTATCGCCGATACTGCTTTCATTTGACTTTCTATTGCATAAACATCTTGTTCCGCACGAGAAATACCGACATGTTTAGCCACATTTTCCGCGGTCACGCCCATATGGTAGCGATTGAAGACATCGGTTAACCCGTCGGAAACCAACAAATCTTTAGCTGACATATCACCCATTTTATGGCCAAAGCGAGCTGTCGCAGGTAATGCAAAAGGTATTTGGGACATGACTTCAACACCCGCGGCAACCACGACCTCGGCTTCATTTGCCTTTATATGAGCAACGGCATCCATGATCGATTTCATACCACTTCCACATACCATGTTTAGTGAATATGCCGGTACCTCGTCTGGGATTTCAGCATAAATAGCCGCTTGTCTGCCCACACCCATTCCTTGATTAGCACTGACAACATGACCAACAATGACTTCATCAATGTCTTTAGAATCAACAGGGCAAGATGCGAGGGCACCTTTGATCGCTTCAGCCGCTAACAGGCCAGCTGAATAATTTTTCAGACTCCCTCCAAAACTACCAATCGGAGTACGTTTTGCGGCGACGATGTATATTTTTTCCATAATAAGTGCTCCTTTAAGCCATGTATAAACCGCCATTGACAGACAAGGTTTCACCCGTAATATAAGCGGCATCATCACTTGCTAAAAAAGCGACCGCTGCCGCTATTTCTTCAGGTCGAGCTAATCGTTTAAGTGGGATCGACCCCTTGATTGAATCAAGGACTTCCTCTCGCATTGCCTCGACCATGGGTGTGCCGGTATACCCGGGCGCAATGACATTGACCGTCACGCCAGAGCGAGCACCTTCAGCAGCCAGTGCTTTTGAAAAACCAATCATGCCAGCCTTAGCTGCCGAGTAGTTAGTCTGGCCAAATTGTCCCTTCTGGCCATTCACTGAAGAGATATTAATAACGCGCCCACCACCTTTCTCACACATTGCTGAAAATACAGGTTGAGTGACGTTAAATACACTGTTCAAATTCGTATTAATCACGTCAAACCACGCATCCGCTTTCATTTTCTTAAACTGGCCATCTCGTGTAATTCCTGCATTATTGACCACGAGATCGAATGTACCCTCTTCTTCTTGAAGTTGTTCAAGCTTCTGATGACACTCTTCGGTATTCGTAACATCCAGTTCAAATAAGCGTACTTGATCATCAGAAAAACCTTTTTCTTCAAACCATTCTTTCGCACATTCATAATTGCCAGTATAATACGTAGCTACTAGTCTATACCCATTTCCAACAAGACGTGATGATATTGCAGAACCAATACCCCCTTTCGACCCTGTTATTAATGCGAGCTTATTCATCCCTTGACTCCATTCTAATTAAGTAATACATCATTAAATAACTTGTTATTAAATACCAGTTCAAATCGCAAAGGGTTATTTATTTACAATCAAAGCTACGCAGCAAATATTACAAAAAATAGAAAGCAAATAGGTTTAATAAAACATTAATATAGCAGTATGGTAAATGATAATTTCATTATTTAAATTAATCGATAAAAATACAACAAACCCTTTTAAAACAACGAGTAACGAAAAGCATTTATTTTATTTATTCATTTGTGATTATTACTAGCGTTAAGACCAATAATATAAGGCAATGATTAAAATGATATTACCACGAAGGGAGCGACGATCTAACTACCGATTACCATGAGTACACTTGATTTATAACTGAGGCCAAATATATTGTATTATCGACACGTTGACAGGAAATTATTGACATATCACTTTCGTGATATATCAATAATTTGATATAATTACTACAAAAAATAGCAATTAAACTTTGAATTTCCCCACCGCTTTGTCTAAGTCCGCACATCGATATTCTAAAGTCAAACAAGCTTTTTCAGCTTGCTTTATGATGTCTGACATTTTGTGGCTATCTGATGCAATCTTTTGAATACTACCATTTAACTCTTCACTCACTGCTGTCTGCTCGGTCGCTGCGGTCGCAATATGTGCATTCATGTCATTGATGATCGTAATCGAGTTAGTAATTTCGGCTAAAGATGATGATGCCGCTTGAACCAGTACTATCGTCTCATTACTGGTAGTACGACTGGACGACATGGCATCAACCATTACCGCAGCGCCTTGCTGCAAACGCTCAATCATGGTTTGAATATCTCCGGTACTTTCTTGTGTTTTACTCGCCAATGAACGAACTTCATCTGCGACAACGGCAAAACCTCGCCCTTGCTCTCCTGCCCGCGCCGCTTCAATAGCCGCATTCAACGCCAGTAAATTAGTTTGCTCTGCTATCCCACGAATCACATCGAGTACAGAAGCGATATTCGTCACGTCACATGTTAGCCTGTGTACGCTTTCTTCTGATGTCACCAACTCTTGGGCAAGACCTTCTATCGCTGTTACCGTTAATCCAATTCCGTCGTTCGCATGCCTAGCTTCATCGGTACTTCGGTCAGTAGCTTGTGCAGCTTCGTGGGCATTTTCACTCACGTTGTCACTTGTCGCGCGCATTTCATTAATCGCAGTCGCCACCATTTCACTCTCTTGTTGCTGGGAAAGAGATGCTTGTGTAATTTGGCCAGCCAAACTGGTCAGCAACGACGTATGTTCTCTTACCTGTGCTGTTGACGCGATGACTTCCGTAACGGTGCCTTGAATACGCTCGATGAAACGATTAAATGAGCCAGCTAATTGACCTATTTCATCAACGGTGTCCACTTTGATTCGTTGAGTTAAGTCACCATCTCCAGAAGCAATCTCTGCCAGCGACTTTTCAAGCGCTAATATCGGGCCAACAATTAATGTCGAAACAAATACGGCCATAACAAGCGCCAGAATGATCGCAATAACGGTCCCTACCTCCATCGCTAACTCTGCTTTTTTTACGGCTTGGTCACTATCCAATCGAGCTTGAGCCTGTAGGCGTTCTATCTCATCCAAAATCACTTTCAAATTGCTGCGAATATCAGTAAAAAGAGCCGTCACCGATTCCTCTTTCTCTGCAAAATATTGACGCGCCATTTGTGGGTTGGCAAACAGCGCCTCATATTCGGACACAAACACGTTGGTATCTGCAGTTAGCTTTCTCAAATAAGGTGCAAAACTTCGGTCAAGGATCCCTGCATCAAGTAGAATTTGAACCTTACTCACTCTTGGCTCAGCTTTATAAGCATTATCTTCAAACTCGAAGCGTTGCTGAGCAACAGCCTCAGCGTTATGCGCAGCAAGAATAAACGCATAGCCGGCGGTCGACACTTGGTAAAAATCCCTATATGCGTCCTCCAAAGAGTTCATCACAGGCTGTATTTCGTCATTGAGCTGATCGTTGATCGCGGCCTGTTTACTAAAAAGAATCACGTTGTAAATCACTAACCCACTAAAAATAGTGGCCATTAGAATAACGGGAATCAATACCTTAACTCTTAGACTTAGATTGTTAAACCACTGCATATTGCTCTCCAAATGATGATTAATTTGGCTACAGTATCGACGGTCAAACGCGCGGCTTTAGATTCTTGCTCACTTTAGGGGGATATATCGCATTAAGCCGACTGTCATTACGCCGTTTCCTACGTAATACAACATGTTTTATAAAACCCCCACGTCAATCAACTAAAATATTACAGAAAATTACCTCTGTGATATTTCGCTTAGTCGAGTCGAGGTTTCCGAACAAACGACAATGTGACATTTTTGTTACAGGGAAATTTGATATACACTAAGCACTGCTCATAGCCGTATCAAAAGGACTTGAATTAATGCAGCAAAACGAACCATCCCATGCGCGTCAGATTCGTAAAACACTCATTACTGGTGCCGTCACTATTTTAGGCTTCTTGGCGTTGTTTTTTTATACTGAATACACGGTAGAGAGAGCTAAAAACCAGCTAATGGCGTTAAAGTCCGACATATTAACCGCATCAAATGGGATGCTAATGATGCGACGTCATGAGAAAGATTTTATCGCTCGTGTCGATAGTCAATATATTGAAAAGATGAGTAACAGTTATAAGAGTTTGATGATTCAGCTTGGTGAAGTGAACGCAAAACTTATCGAGTCCGATATCAGTATCGAATATTCCAGCCAACAAGCACTTGCCTATGTTGACGACTATGTTGAATCTTTTTTATCTTTGGCTGATCTGGTTGTAGTGATTCACGGCAGTGACAAACAAAACGGACTGATTGACCACTTCAAGGACCGCACCCTTACGTTAGGGCATCAGCTCGTCAAAGCGAATGATTCCGCTCTCGATAACATGGCACTGACTACCCAAGATTTGATGTTTCAGTTTTTTTCTGATTTTGATTCATCAACCTTGGCTCGCATTGAACATACCCTTGAGCAGATGGAGTCAACGATAACAGAACGTCATCATTCGTTTGCATTGTTTAGCGCGTTTGCTGAATTTAAGCTGTCATTTTATGCCCTTCAATCTGCTTATGAAGACTTTGGCTACAATCATAACAGCGGTAGACATGGTGATTTACGATCAACCGTCCACCAACTTGAAATGAAACTTGACGCCATATTCAAAGTCCTCCCTGAGCAAATATCAAGACAGATCACGAGTTATGAAAATTACCGTGTGTTAGCAACTATCGCATTAGTCGCCGCGATTATACTGACATTACTTTATGTCATTCGGCAGACATCTTCACTCGAAAAACAATTGATTAATGCTCGGGAACACGAACGACAAGCAAACCGAGCAAAAAGTGCCTTTCTTGCTAATATGTCCCATGAAATTAGAACCCCACTCAATGGCATATTAGGCATGACCGAAATCTTGTCAGATTCTAAGCTCACTGCCATTCAAAAAGATTATTTGTCGACCATTAATTCATCGTCTCAAACATTATTGATGCTGATTAACGATATCTTAGACCTATCTAAAATCGAGTCCGGTCATCTGGAGATTTGCCCGCATACTTGCGCGATAAAAGAAGTCGTCTTTGACACCGCAGCGTTAATTGCACCTAAAGCACAACAAAAATCCATTAACATCGACATCAATATAGACTCCGATATTCCAAACTACGTGAAAGCAGATGAGCAAAAGGTTCGACAAGTACTCATGAACCTGGCCTCCAACGCGATTAAATTCACCGAAACTGGTTCGATTACGTTTGCAGCTAAGCTCTGTGCATCCTCCACCAATACTGTGACCCTATTCTTATCGGTAACCGATACAGGGTTGGGTATTGATAGCGATAAGCAAGCCCATATTTTTGAAGAATTTAAGCAAGAGGATACCTCCACTTCACAACAATATGGCGGTACAGGGTTAGGTCTTGCTATTTCCTCAAAAATGGTTGACATGATGGGCGGTAAAATCGCTCTAAAATCGGTAAAAGGACAAGGCAGTGAGTTTTCATTCACGTTAACGTTTGAGCTCGACGACCAACAGCTCAAACAAGAAAACCAAACTCATGTCGTTTATGTGTCTGACCATAGTAACCCACTGTTAATGGATGAGTTACATCGGTTCGGGTTCCAGTCAAATCACGTTGATAAAGAGGCGTTTTTGACAACAACTCCCCCTCCCCACACCGTCGTTATTGTCGACGATATAAGTATTTATCGGACACTAGAAAACGCCTTCGAACCATTTCATGTTATTTTCTTACGTGACAATCACACCGTGATCGACGGTATTCAGTTGGATGTCTCTGCCTTCATAACTGCACCACTTTATGGGATGCGATTGAGCAACACCATCAAATCGACGTTAGAACAAGTAATCACGGTATCCCCACCGTTGAGCAGCAAAGCTCCAGCTCAAAACTCAACCATTCTTATTGTTGAGGATAATAAGGTTAATCAACAAATTGTAACGATCAATTTGAAGAAACTGGGCATTGAATTTATCGTCGCCAATAATGGCCAAGAAGCGGTCGACTTCTATCAGCAGCAACACGCCACGATTGGCCTAATACTAATGGATTGTATGATGCCGATCGTAGATGGTTTTCAGGCGACGAAGCTGATTCGTGCATACGAAGACACTAATAATCTGCCACGTAAACACATTATTGCGCTCACCGCTTCGGTGCTCGATGACGACATTCAAAAGTGCTTTGATAGTGGGATGGATGACTACTTACCCAAGCCCTTTAAGAGAGACGTGCTCATTGAGAAATTAGACAAACAAGTTAATTTTTTTGCGACAACTTAGAAGCCAATTATTCATTTGGATTGACTCAATTTCACGATTAAACAAAAGAAGGGTTCTGAACAATTCAGAACCCTTCTTAGTTTTCAAACTATGGTGTATGTGCAGCACTAAGCAATAGCCACGTCAGTATCACGTAGCTATTGACTCTCTAATTATGTAGCTTTTAACTCTCTAATATACAGCTATTAAGTCTCTAATTACGCCCCTATCACGCCGCCATCATTACGTGTAATGACCATAACAGAAGAGCGAGGAATCGATTTTCCACCATCAGGAAAATGTGACGGCGCCAATTCTTCGCCTGGATGTTGAACCCCAACGAACATGGTTTTATTATCCGGTGACAACGTTAAACCGGTAATCTCACAGGCTATTGGCCCGGTTAGGAATCGGCGAATTTCTCCCGTTTTAGGATCACCACACAACATCTGATTGTTGCCCATTCCAGCGAAATCCCCCTTGTTTGAGTATTTACCGTCAGTTTGAATCCATAATCGTCCTGCACGGTCAAATCCGATACCATCGGGGCTATTAAACATGTTGTCTTGGTTGATGTTATCAGAACCAGCCATCAATCCAGACTCATGTACATCGGGGTTACCGGCTAACACATAGATATCCCACTCGAAAGATTCAGCGGTGTGATTTCCTTCCGTTGGTCGCCAACGAACTATATGTCCGTAAGGATTTTTTTCTCGTGGGCTAACCGCATTTAACGGTTGATTCTCTTTTACACCACGATATTTGTTATTCGTGAGCGTACAAAATACCGATTGCTTATCTGGGTGTACGGCTACCCATTCAGGACGATCCATGGTGGTTGCACCGACTTGCGTTGCGGCCATTCGAGCAAAAATCATGACCGAGGCAGGGTCTGCGAAACCATTCTCAGGCGTTAAACCATTTTTGCCCCAGGTCAATTCAATCCATTGACCTTGTCCCGCCAACTCACCTTCTTCGCCAACAAATTTAGCGACATACAAGGTACCTTCCTCTAACAAATCTCGGTTACTGTCCGCGCCTTTGACAAATTTATTTTTGGACACAAATTTGTAAAGGTGCTCGCCGCGTTCGTCATCCCCTAAGTAAACAACAACATGACCATCGTCATTCACCATTAGTGCGGCATTCTCGTGCTTAAATCGACCGAGAGCACTGCGTTTCTTTGGTGTCGAATTTGGGTTCATCGGATCAATCTCAACAACCCACCCATGGCGATGGGGTTCGTTAGGCTCCTTGGCCATATCGAAACGCGAGTCATGCTTATACCACTCATAACCCCTATCTCGGTCTGCCAATCCATAACGGTCATACGATTCCGAAAGAGCTGCCCCTGAGGTGTTGGCAAAATAGCCGTTAAAGTTTTCTTCACATGTTAAATAGGTGCCCCATGGCGTCTCACCATTTGCACAATTATTAAATGTGCCCATGATGGTTTTACCCGATTTGTCATCCGATGTTTTTAACAATGTGTGACCCGCAGCGACGCCCGTCATTTCCATCTCGGAAAATGCGGTTATTCGACGGTTTAGGCGACCTTCAATATTTACTTGCCATTGTCCATTTATTTTTAACAGTTCAACGACTGAAACACCATGCGCCGCTTGTGCTTTACGCACATCATCTGCAGAAATATTTTTACCTTGATGCTCATACAAATATTCATTATTGGTGTATTCATTATTAACGACTAACACCGCTCTTTCATCTGAAAGTAGGAAAAAGGTCATGCCGTCATTGTTATCACCAAATTGCCTTTCTTGCGCTTTTGAGTCATTGGATTGCTTAAAGCCCGGCGCATTGCTGAAAAGAGGATCGCCCCATGATATCAACACATCGGCTTGGTAGCCCTCTGCAACCTTAACCGAATCAGAAGTAGAAATAGGAATAGCGTCAAAACCCAGCAAGGGTGAGTCTTTCGCCATGGTATTGGCGATAGCGCTGTTGACAGGACTCGCAGCAAAGAAACCAACCGTGCCGGCCGCACCCGTTGCTTTGAGGAAAGAGCGACGTGATTGGAGCAATGCTTCATTTGCTGCAGCAGCGTCAACAAACTTGTTAAATTCAGGCTCGTGCTTAAGAGGGCGTTGATCATGGTCATGATTAAATAGCTTCACAGAACTTCCTTTCTTCTACCGGTTAAGCCTTTTGGGTAAGGCTACTAATAATATATGAAAGTGATAATGCGCTGACTATATGACATATGAGTTACATATAATTAACATTTGTGTGTCGCAATTAAATTTTAAGCGCTGAGCCGAATCATTACTCATCCGTTTTGCGATAGCGCAACGCTTGCAAAGTCTATTCTCAGTTAAATCAGAAGACGAATCGCTCGTACATAAACAGATTATTCACATGTAAATAAAAACCATTCGCATGTAAATAAATAGTGGCCATCACTCAGACAACCGAAACGGTATAAGGCTAATCCCTTCAATTCCACAAACAGCCGCGATAGTTGGGTGCCAAGATAATCTTTCTAGGTATTGCCCTAGATAGCGATACTGCATTGGAGACGGAGAAATCGTTAAGGCCCACTCGGAAAGCATAAACAAGAAAAAGTCACAAGCTGAAAGCTGATCACCAAGTAAATACTGACCTTTACTGAGTTGCTCATCGATGATGGTTAAGGCTTCTCCAATCCTCATATCTTGTGCAGCAATAATGCTGGCGATCGCGCTAGAATCCACGGTGTGTCTATGAGGGTAATACCGCACCATCAATTCAGCTTGTAAGGTGTTCGTTAAAAACATCATCCATTGAAAAAACAATGGTCGCTCAGTATCCCCAACTTTAGGTAGTAAGGTTTTTGATGGATATTTTTCGGCTAAATGTACACAAATTGCTGGGCTCTCGAAAATCGGTTGCCCATCATCGACAAGGGTGGGAATACGGCCTGCGGGGTTTAATTTCAGGTAATCTGCCGATTTATGATGCTGGTTATCTCTATCGACGAGAACTAATTCATACGGCACGTCCAAGTGATGCAAAATAAAATGAGGCGCTAGAGACGCGTTATTAGGATAGTAATAAAGTTGATACACGTTAGTTCCTTAACTGAGGTTCATGATGGGAGGATGCCTCAAATCCACTTAACCATAACGCATCGCATTTAACGTGTGAAGCGGCGAAGAGTGAGAATCTGATGATTATTCACACAACTACTCACCCATTTATTCACGCATTCAGTAATCACCTTAGAATAGGACTTTTGGCGTTTGCCTTAAACCCAACGCAGTGGTCTAATAGTTAAATCAGTCGTATCCCTATATCTGTGCTCTAACGCGCATCCTGATAGGAACAAAGGAAAGACCCCATGTCTCAACACGAACCCTCTTATTTCTTTTTTGATTATGAAACATGGGGTATCAGCCCTGCTAAAGACCGTCCATGTCAATTCGCTGGTGTTAGAACCGATATGGATTTCAACATCATCGGCGAACCCTTAGTCATTTACTGTCAACCCCCTTCTGATTATCTCCCCTCTCCAGAAGCAGCGTTGATCACCGGTATAACACCGCAAATCTGCATTGAAAAGGGATTACCTGAACCTGAGTTCATCAAAAAGATCCATCACGAGTTGGCGACACCAAATACGACGAACCTGGGCTACAACAGCATTCGCTTCGATGATGAAGTCACACGTTATACCTGCTATCGCAACTTTATCGATCCTTACGCGTGGAGCTGGAAGAACGGCAATTCGCGTTGGGACTTATTAGATTTGATGCGAACGTGTCATGCATTGCGACCTCAAGGTATTGAGTGGCCTGAGAATGCTGACGGATTTACCAGTTTTAAACTAGAGCACCTTTCCATCGCTAACGGCATTGAACATGCGAATGCTCATGACGCAATGGCTGACGTCATCGCAACCATTGAACTCGCCAAAAAAGTGAAAGCGGCGCAGCCAAAACTGTTTGATTATTTTTACTCGATGCGCCAGAAACGGAAACTAAATGAACTGGTTGATATTGTTAACATGACTCCGCTTATGCATGTCTCAGGAATGCTTGGACGCGAGTGTCAATACACCAGTTGGGTTGTGCCTATTGCTTGGCACCCAACTAATCAAAACGCTGTTATTGTGGCTGATTTAGCAAAAGATCCACAACCTATCTTAGATTTAACAATAGAAGAGTTACATACTCGCCTCTACACGAAACGGGACGACCTTGCCCCAGGTGAACTTCCAGTACCACTGAAATTAATCCATTTAAATAAATGTCCAATCTTAGCCCCAGCTAAAACACTGACCGCAGAAAACGCAGAAGCAATCGGCATCGACCGCCAACAATGCTTAGCAAACTTGGCTCTGCTCAAAAAGAACCCTGAGATTCGAGAAAAATTGATTGGCTTGTACAATATCGAACGCGAATTTGATAATGATAACGACGTTGATACTCAACTTTATAGCCAGTTTTTCTCGCCGTCCGATCGCGCAGCGATGGATATCATTCTAGAGACCGACCCTAACAACCTGTCAGCGCTGGACATCAGCTTTAGTGATACAAGAATTGAACCTTTACTGTTTAGGTATCGAGCTCGACATTATCCTTGGACGCTTGATGAAACCGAGCAACAAAAGTGGGCCGGCCACTGTCGAGAATTTTTCGAGAGCCGGATTGAAAAATATATGTTCAACCTAGAAAATCTGGTGATGGAAAACGAATCTGATGAGAAGAAACTCACCGTATTGAAATCGGTGTACCGCTACGTTGAAAAATTAACGTCTTGAGCGTCCTTCCCTTCTTGCTAAACATGAGTCAGA
Source organism: Vibrio sp. 10N.286.49.B1 (assembly GCF_002873335.1). Classification (GTDB taxonomy): domain Bacteria; phylum Pseudomonadota; class Gammaproteobacteria; order Enterobacterales; family Vibrionaceae; genus Vibrio. The sequence goes on from NZ_MCUW01000003.1 coordinate 75,342, forward strand.
AGGGAAAACAATTGCTACCAGAGCGTTTACGTTAGCCTTTACAACTCATTCATTTCCACTTTCAAATTGGGCATAACGTGATTTGTTGTTTGCCCAGCGCCGTCGAAGAGAATGTCATGATAAAAACTGTGCTTCACTACATCTTATCTTTTGCCTTAATTTTTGCCGCTTTGTTTGCCGGTAATACGATCCAAAGCCTGCTCGATGTCTCTATCCCGGGCAGTGTTTTCGGCATGCTGTTACTCTTTACATTAATGGCGACGGGGATTATTCCCGTCAAAGCCGTTCAACCGGGTGCGCACGCTTTTATACGCTATATGATCCTTTTGTTTGTTCCCGTTAGCGTGGGGTTAATGAACCATTTCGATACGCTTATCGATAATGCACTTCCAATCCTTGCAAGTGCAGTCGGCGGCACCATGATCGTCCTCGTTTGTCTATCTGTATTTTTAGACAGATTTCTTAAAAAGGGGAATAAATAATGTGGATATTCGCGACAATTATCGTGTTCTTTATCGCTCGATTTATTGGACAAAAAGTCAAAAACCCGCTGTTCAACCCATTATTGATAAGTATCGCCATCCTTATTCCAACATTGCTAATTTTTAATGTGCCCTTCGACACTTACTATCAAGACAACGAATGGATAAGTTATCTATTGCAACCAGCCGTGGTTGCCCTAGCCTACCCTTTGTATGAACAACTGCCACAAATTCGCGCAAACTGGCGCATCATTATCTTAGCTTGTGGGGTAGGCAGTGTAGGCTCTATGTTTACCGCGTCCGTTATTGCGGTTTGGCTAGGTGCTGACATGCAATTAGTCGCGAGCTTATTAGGTAAATCCGTTACTACACCAATCGCAATGGAAGTCTCAAGTCATTTAGGTGGTGAGCCTGCGATCGCCGCTATACTTGTTTTATTGGTCGGCCTATTTGGTGCGATCTTGGCTTACCCTTTATATCAATTGCTCGGCGTCACACACCCGATTGCAAAAGGACTGACTATGGGCACCGTTTCCCACGCACTTGGAACCGCAACATGCGCCGAAAAAGATCCAAGAGATGCCGCTTTTAGTTCATTGGCCTTGGTTATTTGCGGGATAATAACCTCAGTGTTAGCACCTTCGTTTTTTGCCTTCGCTCTCTGGTTAAATCACGTTTTGGGCTAAGCGAGTATGGTGATTACGTCACTATCTGAGCGCAGTTACGATTTTGGCTCAGTTACTGTTCTGGTTGAACTAGGTATCTTGCTAGAACGTTGCTGCGCATCTTGATGCACCAACAAACGAGCGTTGCGTGATATCACTCTAATTATGCAAAATGAATCATTGTTGCACCATTAATTGTGACACAGATCGATATAAGTGATAATAAAGTTACATAGAATAAATAAAAACACTTATAGAAAATAAAGGGAACACGAATGACAGATCGTTTTGACTCTGTACTCAATGAAGCGCCAGCAATCATTAAGCAGTACTTAGAACCTATTGTCACCCATGAACAATTCGATGCGACGCTTAGCCCTAGCCAATTTGAAACGCTGCTTTCTCTTTCAGGGCTTGCCGATAATGAGCTGCGCCTGGCGTTGCTCCCTTTTGCAGCGGCATATTCCTATGCCCCTATTTCTGAGTTCTTTGTTGGTGCAATTGTTCGAGGTACGTCTGGTAAGCTCTATTTTGGTGCCAATATGGAGTTCCTTGGTGCTCAGCTCGGTCAAACGGTTCACGCAGAGCAATCGGCGATAAGTCACGCTTGGATGAAAGGTGAGCAAGGCGTCAAAGACATCACCATTAACTTCAGTCCTTGTGGGCACTGCCGCCAATTTATGAATGAATTGACCACCGCCCAACAGCTCGTCGTTCAGTTGCCTGAACGCGACGAAATGACATTACAGCAATACTTACCAGAAGCATTTGGTCCTGGGGACTTAGGGATCACTGATGGTTTAATGACGCCTCTTTCTCACGGTAAAGATATTAGCAATGTCAGTCTGTTAATGAAGCAAGCCGTTGACGCATTGAACCGTAGCCATGCACCTTATACTAATAATCTTAGCGGCGTTGCTATCAAGATGAACGATGGTCGTTTATTTCAAGGTGCTTATGCCGAAAATGCGGCGTTTAACCCTAGTTTACCGCCGCTACAGGTTGCACTTGCTCAGCTATTATTGGCGAAACAATCGTTGAATGATATTAGTCTCGTTGCTTTGGTTGAGATGGCTGACGGCAAAATTAGCCACCTAGCAGACACTCAAGCTACGCTAGAAGCCATTAATCCAGACATTCAGGTCGAATACGCTACTATTTAAGCAATAAATAACGTGCTTCCAAGCTGAAGCACGTCTACCTTCCCAACTCAAAGTGATTCTCTTAATTACGGCATAAAACACGCGCGCAAACGATTGCTTTTTCTGTATAAATCAGTATTATTCACCGGAATTTTCCTGATTTATACACAAGGATCTAATATGTTTGGTACTGCAACGAGTGAAAATGCTACCCGAGTGTTATTACTGGGCTCAGGCGAGCTTGGTAAAGAAGTCGCTATTGAATGTCAGCGTCTCGGATTAGAGGTCATTGCGTGCGATCGATATCCTAACGCACCAGCTATGCAAGTTGCTCATCGCAGCTATGTACTCGACATGCTAGACGGTGATGCACTTGAAGCGATCATCACAAAAGAAAAACCTGATTTTGTCGTCCCAGAAATTGAAGCTATCGCCACAGAAAAACTGGTGGAACTTGAAGCTCAAGGGCTAAATGTTGTGCCAACGGCAAACGCCACCAAGTTGACGATGAACCGCGAAGGTATTCGTCGACTTGCCGCAGAAGAGCTTGGCCTTAATACCTCTCCTTATCGCTTTGCGGACAGCTACGAAGACTTCGTAAGCGCCGTAGAATACGTCGGTATCCCTTGCGTCGTAAAACCCGTAATGAGTTCTTCAGGCAAAGGCCAGAGTATCATTAAAAATCAAGACGATATCGATAACGCCTGGACGTATGCCCAAGAAGGTGGACGCACTGGTGCAGGACGTGTCATCGTAGAAGGTTTCATCGATTTTGATTATGAGATCACTCTACTCACTGTCCGTGCCGTGGACGGTGTGTCTTTTTGTGCGCCTATTGGGCACCGTCAAGAAGATGGTGATTATCGTGAATCGTGGCAACCACAAGTGATGTCTGAAAACGCGACTAAAGCCGCTGAATATACCGCTGAACAAGTGGTTAATGCGCTTGGTGGTTATGGTTTGTTTGGTGTTGAATTATTTGTAAAGGGAGATAAAGTCATTTTTAACGAAGTCTCTCCTCGCCCTCATGACACTGGCTTCGTGACGCTCATTTCACAAGAAATGTCAGAGTTTGCACTTCATGTTCGCGCATTCACAGGCATGCCTATCAATCACATCGCACAGTATGGCCCATCGGCTTCTGCAGTAATTCTTGGGCAAGGCACATCAGATAACATTCGTTTTACCGGTGTATCTGAGGCGGTTTCAATGCCTCAAACACAAGTTCGTTTATTTGGTAAGCCTGATATTGATGGTCGACGCCGACTGGGCGTTTCTCTGACTCGCCGCAAGTCGATTGAAAGCGCTATCGATGATGCGATTGACAGTGCGAAGCACGTGAAAGTGGTTTACTAACCTAATTAGCGGTATGCACGGTTGTTACATACTGTACGATTGTCGCCCCGCTGCTTTCCGCCAACCTGAAACATGAATGCAGAGAGGTAGTAGCCCAAATAGCCGCTATCTCTCATTATCATATCCAAACTAACCACTGATCAGACTATTTTAACGACTCAATTAGCCACACATCCTCACAGAAATGACTCAGCCCTTGCTTAATCCTTCGGTGTTCACTATCCGCTTCGTCTCTTGCTAAACGCGTCACACGAAAACCGTTATCGAAATAGTTTTCGACTTCTAGTTGCGGCACGCTATATGGCGGTCCAGCCATTTCGTCTTGAATATAATCCAAAGTCACCAGCAAAATCCGACCGCCCGGTTTAAGCACCTGCTTGAGTTTATCGATGTAAAGCAAGCGCATATCCGCAGGCATGGCAATTAACGCCGCCCGATCGTAAATCAAATCAACACTTTCTATTGGCGCTGTAAAAAAATCCCCGACATAAATATTAAGCTCATCAAACTGATACAGCTCAAATTGATGGTTAAGTGTTGTGACGAGTGGCGTATAAAAGTGTTCCGCAAAAAAAGAGCGGACCGCTATTTGGCTTAACTCAACACCTTGTACGTTATCGTGACGTTGCGCCAACCAAACCAAATCTTCTGACTTACCGCACAATGGGACAAATACAGATTGCTCACGGGTCGGTTCTAATACTGGCCAATGTTCTATCAAAAGTGGGTTCACATCCTCAAGATGAAAACCAATTTTGTTTGCTGCCCATTTATTGTGCCAAAGCTCAAAGTCGTTCATTTTAGATTCATTTTAGGTGTGGATAATGGTTAACGTAGAGTTTACAGATTGAGGACAAAAAGTCATGTCTAGCTGGGGTATTATTTCTATGAGACAGGCATCACAATTTGCTTAAAGACCTTAACAACTGACTTGGTAACCAAATAACTGTCCCCATATCATAGTTAGCACTACTCCAAACGTTATAGCACTTTTTTTACACCGTTTTTGTAACGTAACCAGGAGAGAGCATGAGCATGTTTTTCCGTGCCGCAGCACTAACGCTGTTGGTACTCAGCCGCGCACCAGCATTTGCGGCTCCGCTTGATGAATCCAACTCTAACCAGACAAAAGGGAACCAAGAACAAAACCAAATAAGTCCATCGAACTTTAAACATAGTCTCAGTGGCCTTTATGGTATTAACCCTGTCGATACCGATGTCGCGCAACCGCATGCGGATTTTGATGTGTTGTACAGCAAAGCCCATCAGGCTCAACATGAGTTAGAATCGTTGTGTAAAAGCACAGCATTACTGACTCAAACTGACGCACAATTTTCAGGTGTTAAATCGTCTGAGCGCGCTCTGGAAAAAATCAATACTGAGTTAAACGGTGAAGTAAACCAAATTACCGATTTGGCTCGAGCGACCATCGTCGCAAATGATGTATCTTCATTGGTCAGTGCATTTGAAGCCCTCAGCCGAGAGGCTAAGGTCGTTAGAGTGAAGAATCGATTTAAGTCCCCTAACCCATCCGGCTATAGAGACCTTAATCTTTTAGTACAACTTCCTAAAACGGGTATTGTCGCGGAGGTTCAGCTGCACTTAAAAGCCATTGCAGATGTTAAGAATGGACCAGAACATGACCTTTATGAAATTATTCAAGGTATCGAGCGAAATGCAGCTACACACAATCGTTCTTTGAACGACATTGAAACGGCTCAAATTACTAGCCTACGCCGCCAATCCATGGAGCTGTATCAAAATGCATGGCAACCTTATATCACTACGCATATTCAAGCCGCGTAATTACGCTTAATGACAGTGATAACATCATCACCAGAAACAAAAAGACCACGCATTGCGTGGTCTTTTCGTAACAATCAAATATTAATCTAGTTTGATGTTTTCAACACGAGCCTTCAGTTTTTGTCCTGGACGAAACGTCACGACACGTCTAGCGGAGATAGGGATATCTTCTCCAGTCTTAGGGTTGCGACCTGGACGTTCGTTTTTGTCTCGAAGATCAAAATTACCGAAACCAGACAGCTTTACCTGCTCGCCATTTTCGAGTGATTTTCTGACTTCTTCAAAAAATACTTCTACCGTTTCCTTGGCATCCCGTTTACTAAACCCGAGTTTCTCAAACAGGTTCTCAGCCAAATCGGCTTTTGTGAGCGCCATAAAACTCCCCTCAAAGCTATTTCATACCTAGCTGTTACGAACGCAACAACACATATTTAGTTCGACCAATCAACAACATAACAGCCTAACTGTGAAAAGTGTAAGTCAACCTTATGATTTTCGCCAACTTTTTTATTTCATGGAAATGTCAGGATTTTATCTTACACAACCAAGCACTTACCCCCATTTCAATACAATCATCCGAAAATAAGCAAGAAATCAAATAAACCAACATTAAATTCTATAAAAACCAATTAAAAAAGAATAAAAGGGATACACCACTAAATACAAAAACCTTAATCCAGCACACACTTTTTATAGAAATAACAAGCAAAAACAGAGAGTTGCGACTAAATATTGGATATGAAACACGTTTAATTCCCACTCTGGAACTGGACAAAATATCGGGTTGCAGACTAGAATTTCAGGTTGATTATTTCTTTTAGATACAAAAAAGGCGAGCTTCATATCGCTCGCCTTAGTCTTATCATTGGAACGTCAGATTAGTCGCGTAATACCGCGCTGAACTTATCAGCAACAGAGGCGACGATAGCATCGACTGATCCAGCGATGTCTGCATCTTCAAGTGTGCGCTCTACAGACTGTAGGCTAAGTGCGATAGCTAGGCTCTTCTTACCTTCTTCTACACCTTTACCAACGTATACGTCGAATAGCTTAGCGTCTGTTAAGAACTCACCACCAGCAGCGATACACGCTTCAACGATGTCGCCAGAAGCAACGGCTTCATCGACAACCAGTGCGATATCACGACGGTTTGCAGGGAACTTAGATACTGCGACGGCTTCTGGAAGCACGCGAGTGTTAATAGCTGCCCATTCGATTTCGAATACGATAGTACGGCCGTTAAGCCCAAACTTACGCTCTAGTTCTGGGTGAACAGTACCAATGATACCCACTTCTTTCTCAGTTTCGAGACCAGCGTCTACAACGATCGCCGCAGTTTGACCTGGATGAAGTGCTGGGTGCTTAGCGGCTTTAAAGCTGTATGCTTTTTCGTTCGCTGAAAGCTCAAGAACGGCTTCTAGGTCACCTTTAAGATCGAAGAAATCGACAGTGTTCGTTGCCATGTCCCAGTGCTCTTCGCCACGCGTACCAGAGATAACGCCCGCAAGCATCATTTCTTGGCGCATGCCGTTTTCAGCGGTTGCTTCAGGGATGAAACGTAGGCCTGATTCGAATAGACGAACGCGAGACTGTTGACGCTTCTGGTTGTGAACAACGGTGTTTAGAAGACCTTGGATTAGGCCAAGACGCATTGCTGACATATCCGCTGAGATTGGGAATGGCAGGATTAGCGGCTCAACACCAGGTACAACAAGCTTTTGCTGTTCTGGTTCTACGAAGCTGTATGTGATTGCTTCGTGGTAGCCACGGTCGACAAGAAGGTCACGAACGCGCTTAAGGGGTTGGTCAGCTTCTTTGTGGTCATTCATTTTAAGTGCCGCTTTAGGCGCTTGGTTTGGAATGTTATCGTAACCGTAGATACGACCTACTTCTTCAATTAGGTCTTGCTCGATTGCGATATCAAAACGCCAAGATGGAGACGTTGCCGTCCAACCAGCTTCTGTCGTCTCTACTTCACAACCTAGGCGAGTAAGAATTTCCACTACGTCTGTAGATGGGATTTCGTGACCTAGTAGGCTGTTTAGCTTAGCGCGACGTAGAGCAACGACGTTTGCTTTAGGAAGATCAGCGTCAGATTCGCTGCCGTTTACTGGCGCAACTTCACCACCACAGATTTCAACTAGAAGCTGTGTAGCACGCTCCATAGCGGCTAACTGTAGCGTTGAATCAACACCACGTTCGAAACGTAGAGAGGAATCAGTGTGAAGGCCGTAAGCACGTGCGCGACCACGGATGTGATCCGGTGCGAAGAATGCTGCTTCAAGAAGTACGTCTGTCGTTTCAGTAGTCACACCTGAATCTTGACCGCCAAAGATACCAGCGATGGCTAGTGCTTTGTTTTGGTCAGCGATAACAAGCGTGTTGCTGTTTAGTTCAGCTTCGTTGCCATCTAGAAGTGTTAGCTTTTCGCCCTGCTCTGCTAGACGAACCACGATACCGCCTTCGATCTTAGCAAGATCAAATGCGTGCATTGGTTGGCCTTGCTCTAGCATCACGTAGTTTGTGATGTCTACCACTGGGTCGATTGAACGGATACCACAACGGCGCAGTTTTTCTTGCATCCAGATTGGAGATTCCGCTTTCACGTTTACGTTCTTAACCACACGGCCAAGGTAACGTGGACAAGCATCCGTTGCTTTGATTTCAACAGATACTGTGTCTTCAATGCTTGTTGCAACAGCGTCAACGGTTGGCTCTGTCACGTCTGCGCGGTTTAGTACGCCAACTTCACGAGCAAGGCCACGGATGCTGAAGCAGTCTGCGCGGTTTGCTGTTAGGTCTACGTCGATAGTGACGTCGTTAAGCTCAAGAAGCTCACGTACGTCTAACCCTAGCGTTGTGCCTTCTGGCAGCTCAAGGATGCCGTCAGACTCTACGTCGATACCTAGCTCAGAGAAAGAACAAAGCATGCCGTGCGATGGAACGCCACGTAGTTTTGCTTTCTTGATTTTGAAATCACCAGGAAGTACTGCGCCAACGGTTGCTACTGCTACCGTTAGGCCAAGACGACAGTTAGATGCACCACATACGATGTCTAAAAGCTCTTTATTACCATCTGTGTCAACAGCGCCGATATCAATTTTTGTAACTTGTAGTTTGTCTGCGTCTGGGTGCTGACCGCACTCAACCACTTTACCTACTATAACGCCGGTGAAAACACCTGCAACAGGTTCTACATCGTCAACTTCCAAACCAGCCATAGTGATTTGGTGAGCTAGCTCTTCGCTGTTAATTGCAGGTTTAACCCACTCGCGTAGCCAAGATTCACTGAATTTCATAGTTTTGACTGCCCCGGATTACTTGAATTGTTTAAGGAAACGAAGGTCGTTCTCGAAGAACGCACGAAGGTCATTTACGCCGTAACGAAGCATCGTTAGACGCTCTACACCCATACCGAATGCAAAACCAGAGTATTTCTCAGGGTCGATACCAACAGAGTGAAGTACGTTAGGGTGAACCATGCCACAGCCTAGAACTTCTAGCCATTTGCCATCTTTACGTTTCACGTCAACTTCAGCTGAAGGCTCTGTGAACGGGAAGAATGAAGGACGGAAACGCACTTCAACTTCTTCTTCAAAGAAGTTACAAAGGAAATCGTTAAGAATGCCTTTAAGCTGCGCGAAGTTTACGTTCTCATCAACTAACATACCTTCCACTTGGTGGAACATTGGCGTGTGAGTTTGATCGTAGTCGTTACGGTAAACACGACCCGGAGCAATGAAGCGGAAAGGCGGTTTGCCGTTTTCCATCGTACGGATTTGAACACCAGAAGTGTGCGTACGTAACATTAAATCAGGGTTGAAGAAGAAAGTATCGTGATCAGTACGAGCTGGGTGATCGTCTGCGATGTTGAGTGCATCAAAGTTGTGGAATGCATCTTCAATCTCAGGGCCAGACTCAGTGCTAAAGCCAAGCTCACCAAAGAACTGTTCGATACGCTCAACAGTGCGAGTCACTGGATGAAGGCCACCATTCTCGATGCGACGGCCTGGAAGGCTCACATCAATCATTTCTGCCGCTAATTTCGCTTCTAGCTCTGCACGTTGTAGTGCATCTCTACGCGCAGCGATCGCTTGTTGAACCGCACCTTTCGCTTTGTTGATCTCTTGACCAGCAGTACGACGCTCTTCAGGTGGCAATTTACCTAGGCTTTGTAGCTGAAGAGTGAGTTCACCCTTCTTACCTAAATACTGAACTCGCACTTCATCGAGTGCGACTAACGAATCTGCTGTATCAATCGCAGTGGTTGCGTTAGCAATGATCTCTTCTAGCTGTTGCATCGTATCCTCATCTACCTATTGGTAGTGTGTCCATAACGGTGTTTTTTGATAGCTGTCTATAGTAATCAAACACGCCAGTAAAGCCAAATTGATTCGTAATTTGAGCAGGTTACCGAGCAAAAAAAGACCATTTTTAGCCAATTAAGATCAAAACCACCCGCAACATGAGCAAAACTGAACGGTATGAAGCTCGCTCAACTCGCTTTCATTGCGCGAATAAACACAAAATTGGGGCATCGTGACAGCTTTTTATAGGTTGCTGGTGCCATTGTTTTCATTTTGATGTCTGGCGTGCCTTCCGAAAATGTATCCAATACAAGTCCATGATCTTTTAATGCTGCAAAGAGACTCGTCAAAGAACGACGATAGAAACTCACCTCAACGGGTTCACCCGTCGTATCCCAAAATTCAGTAATTTTCTCTACCGCAAAATAGTGACTATTTTGATTCGATGCGTCGAAGTCAATAATGGGATGATGTGTTGAAAAGACAAAGACTCCTCCTGTTTTCAGCACTCTGGCTACGTCGGCAAATAACGGTGCCAAATCAGGTAAGTAATGAATCATGAGTGGGCAAACCACCACGTCAAATTTGCCATCTGTTTCCTGCGGTAAACCTAACGATAAATCTTGCGCATACACACGACCATTGCCGTTCAGTTTCGCTAAAGTAATTTGCACCATTTCGTCTGATGCATCAATGGCGGTCACATTTGCACCTTGTTTCTGAAAAATAGCCGCGTAAACGCCAGATCCGCACCCGAGATCGAGGACATGTTTATGGTTTAGATCCCCTAGCAGCCCCAGCGTTGTTGGTCTTTCATACAAAGCGTTATAAGCATTATTTTGAATCGCTTCATCGTATTTCTTTGCATGCTTTTTATACATTTCACCCATTTTTCTCTCGCTTTTTGTCTACATCACTTACCAATTAATAGCCATGACTTAAAAATAGATTAACGACATAATAAATAGCTTAACTAATTGATAAATAGTTTGTTGTATACTAAACATTATAACTCGTTGACGATAATATCCATACGTTCAGGAACGATACAAAACCATATGAATGATCTTAAAAACAAAGTCTTAGTGCTTTATGCGCATCCTTCTCAGCGACGCTCTGAAGTCAACATGCCAATGTACAAGGACGCGCTAAGCGTTGAGGGAGTGACTGTCGTCGATCTATACTCCGAATACCCTACTTATCATATCGATATCGACAAAGAGCAACAACGACTGCTTGAGCACGATATCATCATCTTCCAATTTCCTTTGTACTGGTATTCTACGCCATCAATCCTCAAAGAATGGCAAGATCTAGTGCTTGAATATGGCTTTGCTTATGGTCATGAGGGTACACAACTCGCCGGTAAACGGTTTTTCTGCTCCATCTCAGCAGGTGGAAAAGCAGAAGCCTATCAAACCGATGGTTATAACCACTTTACGATCAGGGAACTCCTTCAACCTTTGGAGCAAATGGCCAACCTAACCGGTCTTGTCTATCTCCCGCCTTTTGTTTTATTTGGTTCCCGGACAGCCAAAGAAGAGCATCGTATCACCGAGCATAGACAACAATGGAAAGAACTCCTTGAGTTACTCGTCTCAGACCAATTTAACGTTGCGAAAGCCGCGCCTTTAGAAAAACTCAACCATTATTGGCCGCACGACACGGAGTCATCGTTATGACCGGATATTTTTTACAAGCGTTTATTTATTTGTTTGCCGCTGTCATCGCCGTTCCCATTGCAAAGCGTCTTGGGCTGGGTTCGGTTCTTGGTTATCTGATAGCAGGCGTTGTCATAGGGCCTATCATCGGGCTCGTTGGCGAAGAGACGACTACGATACAACACTTCGCTGAGTTTGGCGTTGTCATGATGCTATTTTTAGTCGGATTAGAACTTGAACCAAAAATGTTATGGGCGATGCGACATCGTTTAATGGGCCTTGGCGGATTGCAAGTTGGCGGGTCCACAGCCATTGTCATGGCGATCGCGCTCTTCGCTGAGTTTACTTGGACCGTATCATTGACCATCGGCTTGATTTTCGCACTCTCTTCAACGGCCATCGTATTGCAGACTTTCAATGAGAAAGGGTTAACGAAGACAGAAGGCGGGAAAAATGCTTTTTCTGTATTGCTTTTCCAAGATATTGCTGTCATTCCAATGCTTGCTTTTATTCCTTTACTCGCCCTTCCCGAATTAATAGAACAAGCTCAATCTGTCGCGACTAACGTCGCGGAACACCACGATGATCTGAGCCTCGTCGCCGATCTTCCAGGCTGGGCTTATGGCATCGTCATTATAACGTCGATCGCCATTGTCGTAGTTGGAGGACACTACCTCAGTCGCCCACTATTTCGTTTTGTTGCCTCATCGGGCTTGCGAGAAATTTTTACCGCAACAGCCTTAATGTTAGTGATTGGTATCGCAGCCTTAATGAGCTTAGTGGGTCTATCCCCTGCGCTGGGCACATTCCTCGCCGGAGTCGTATTAGCAAACAGTGAATTTAGGCATGAACTCGAATCGAATATCGACCCGTTTAAAGGACTGTTGCTAGGACTCTTCTTCATCACTGTTGGTGCAGGTATCAACTTTGGTATCTTGTTCGATGATTTCATTCTTATCATCACAATGACCATAGGCGTGATGGCAATCAAAGCGCTCGTTCTCTATGTTTTAGCCCTCATGTTCAAGATTCGTGGTAGTGACCGATGGTTGTTCACGTTAAGTCTTGCTCAAGCCGGCGAATTTGGTTTCGTTCTATTAAGCTTCTCAGTGCAAAACCATGTGTTACCGACTGACATTGCGCAAATTCTGTCGTTAGTGGTTGCACTTTCGATGTTCCTTACTCCAGCCTTATTCATCTTATTTGACAAGGTCATATTGCCTAAGTTTGAAAAGACGATAAACGATAGAGAGGAAGATACTATCGACGAGCAAGGCAGCGTGGTGATTGCAGGGATTGGCCGTTTTGGTCAAATCATCAACCGCCTACTTGTTGCCAACAACGTACAGACCGTCGTTCTTGATATACGAGCAGATCAAGTGGATTTGATGCGACAAATCGAAACCAAATCATTTTTTGGTGACGCAACCAAACCTGACATGCTGCACACAGCTAAGCTTGAAGACGCTAAGTTATTTGTGATTGCTATAGACAATTACGAAGCCAGTGTAGAGCTTGTAAAATATGTGAAACATACGTACCCTCACGTTAAAATATTGGCTCGTGCGTATGACCGGGGACACAGCTACCAGCTCAGACAAGCAGGGGCTGACTATATTGAATCAGAAACCTATCACTCTGCACTAGAGCTAGGCTCAAAAGCGATGAGAAGTCTTGGTTTCCATCCTTTTTTTGTTGAGCAACAAAAAACCATATACAAAACGATTGAGAATAAGCAGTCAGATTCGCTATATGAGGGCTGGACCCAAGCAACCGACGAATCACGTTATGATAATAACTATCGCCAACTCTTCATGGAGCTCGAAGAACTTATCAAAGAGGCAATGAAAGTCGATAGGAACGATAAACATTCTCGAGAACGTGGTTGGACACCGCCCCCTAAGGGCTATGCTGACAATCTTGATAAGTCAGACCCATCCTAATCCAGTAAAAAACGGGCATTAGTGCCCGTTTTTTATTCAACCAAAATAAAGATGATACCGTGGATACAGAAACCAGAAATCTCGCTCACCAGCTTTTCAAAATGACGCTCCCTATGGTTTTAGGCGTGTTGTCATTAATGAGCTTTCAACTTGTCGATAGTGCGTTTATCGGTCAACTAGGCGTCTTACCTCTCGCTGCACAAGGCTTCACCCTGCCAATGCAAATGGTGATCATCGGTATTCAGGTTGGCTTAGGTATTGCGACAACCGCGATTATCTCCCGTGCACTAGGTTCGAACGATGACCGCTATGCTAAACAACTTGGTGGGCTCATTCTGTTATTTGGTAGCTTGGGGGTCAGCTTTATCGGCGTTATTATTTGGCTGTTACGTTATCCTATTTTATCAATGCTGAGTGCCCCAGAGGCCGTGTACCCTGTCATCGACAGTTATTGGCCTTATTGGTTAGTCAGTTCGTGGGTGGGCGCGGTATTGTATTTTTACTACAGTGTCTGTCGTTCAAACGGTAACACTGTTTTGCCTGGTATGATGATGATGGTCACCAGCTTAATCAACCTTGCGTTGGATCCACTTTTTATCTTCACCTTCGATATGGGAATAAACGGCGCGGCCATCGCAACCATTGTTGCGTTTGGGATTGGCATTCTCGTCGTCGCGCCGAAAGTCACAGGTAAAGGCTGGGCATCATTTGATTGGAGTGATCTTAATATAATCCACAGCCTTCGGTCTATTTGGAAAATAATGGCTCCGGCGATGGTCAGTCAACTCTTGCCACCATTGTCTTCCATGCTCGCAACAAAACTACTCGCCACATTTGGCACCGCAGCGGTTGCTGCATGGGCGGTGGGGTCACGATATGAATTCTTTGCTATCGTCACCGTCCTAGCGTTAACCATGTCGATGCCTCCAATGATTGGAAAGCTATTAGGCGGGAAGAACATCCATGATATTAAGAAGCTAGTAAAGATCGCCGTGTTGTACATTTTAGGCTTTCAATTTATCGTAGCCATTATCACATTCATCTTTGCAAAACCGCTCGCCTCGTTAATGACAAGTGAAGATCAGGTGTATCAGGTTCTCCATTACCATCTGATACTCGTGCCAATTAGTTTAGGGCCTTTAGGGGTTTGCATGCTGATGGTTTCAATATCTAATGCACTTGGTAAAGCCAAAACCGCTCTCACTATTTCTTCCCTTCGGTTATTTGCTTTCTTCTTACCCTGTTTGTGGGTTGGATCTCAGCTTGGGGGCATTGAAGGATTATTCTATGGTGCACTTACTGGTAATATTCTGGCAGGATTGAGCGCTTGGTTAATGTATAACTTTTCGATGAAACAGTTAGAGCGCTCATTGCTCGAGCACCACAGCTAAGGCACACTATCTAATAGGACGTAGAGGAGCATCATACATGAACATCAAACGATTAATGGCGGGTATTGCACTACTATCCGCGCTGCTGAGCACAGGCACTTTTGCATCAGAAAGAGCAGCGATCGGTTGGCAACAAATACAACAAGGTGCCATGGTTATTGATGTTAGAACCCCACAAGAATTTGTTGATGGACACTTAGATAACGCCATTAATTTTCCTCTGTCGACACTAGATCAGCATGTTTCAGACCTCGATAAAGCCACCCCTATCGTTTTGTATTGCCGCAGTGGTAACCGTTCTGGTCAAGCCTACCAATATTTAACGTCACTAGGCTTCACTCAATTGCACAATGCGGGCGGATTGCAAGAGATACAAGTCGAAATCGCTAAGTAGATTGATTCTTCGTGAACGTTCGAGATAGATAAATGCGCTTCTTGCCGTTCGTCTATCTCACCAAATCCACACAACTTAGCTCTTAGCCTCATTCATCTCGAACAAAACGGCATCATTGTCATCATTGTCATCATTGTCATCATTGTCATCAAACACTTGAGCAACTATCGCCAAAATAACCGAAAAAATTTGTGCGTTCTTTGCTTATATTTATGTTTATGTTCAGAATTCTCACAGCGATTCTTTCCTACACCTGAGCAGCCGATAACCCATCGCTTATCATCACGTCCCTCCTCTCAAGCTTTCTGTTGAAACAAATTCTCACATATTGTTAGCAATCACATGTAGACCGACCGGTCTGAATGGTGTATTTTTGCCCCAAGCTACATCCGTTTCATTGCATTACCGTGTCACGCCAGCTAGAAATCTGTGCCCAATATTCAGCAGGCATAAAATGGTAATTTATGATTTCTTGGATGTTTATTATAAGCACCAACACTTAGGAGCAAACATCATGACTTACCGCGAATTTCAACACACTGACACTTACAAAATACTGATTGGTGCTGGCCAGCTCATTTCATCCATCACTTCATTTTTAGTTTCTGTTCTTAAGCACACATCAAAAGCATTGTTGTGGATTACACAGAAAGCCTATTTTTGGATCGTAAAACGCTAAGCAAACTTAAACTAAATTATTATGAGAAAACGAATGAAGACACAATTTTTACTTGTTTTAGCATTGGTAATAGGAAGTACCTCTCCCACTATCGTTTCAGCATCTGAAACAACCGTTCAGCAAAAACTGGCGACACTTCAACAAGAAGTCGACCAGTTAGCAACGTCTAAAGAATTGAATCGTTTTGAAGAAAGTATCATTGACCGCAAGAATGGCGCGATCAGGCAACATATCATAGACAGACTTGCAGATAACACTGCAGATAAAAGTGATAAAGCGCTCATAATGGCGCAACTTCATTTTATGACGACATTGATCGCTGTAAACGAGGACGATCTCGCTAAACTGGCTAACACCTCAAAAACCGCGACAGAAGCGGAAAAAGATGATGTTCAGTTTGCAATGCAGAAGCGAATAGCGGCGATGGATGAATACTACAATGATTTTTCCCAGACACTGGTGTGGGCATCAAAAATCGGCATAGATACGACCATTGCAAGAAAACAACTTGAGCAAGATCTTAAATCGAGAGCTGAATTTCTTTACAACACCATTTTATTTCTTGATACCCAGCTCGAAGATGTCTCAGATCGATTGGTCTATGTGCCAAAGCAAGATAAAGCCGCACTTGAAGAAGAAAGCATTCGTATTACAGGCCAGGTCAACTTACTCATTTTAAGCCTAGAGTCAAGCATCACGCTGCTTGACGAGGGCAATGTTGATACGACTGAATATAAGCAGCTTTTATTCACCGTCACGGGTGATATTAACACCGACGTGCTCGACATGAGCGTATTAATGGGGCTAACCACAGAATGGCTTGGTGCATTTAAAGATTGGGCAATGCAACACACGCCATCCCTTATTGTAAAAGTGTTTGTATTCTGTCTTATTCTTTGGCTTTCACGCTCGCTAGCGAAGTTCGTAGGTCAAGCAGTAAGAAAAAGTGTCAGCCACTCTACGATGAAATTTAGTGTCTTAATGCAAGATTTCTTCGTATCGATGGCACAAAAAGGGGTAACAGCCCTTGGTCTACTGATCGCATTATCCCAGCTAGGCATTGAACTCGCTCCGTTGCTAACCGGTTTCGGTGTCGCTGGTGTCATCATTGGTTTTGCGCTGCAAGATACACTGTCAAATTTTGCTTCGGGTGTAATGATTCTAATCTACCGACCATTTGATGTAGGTCACCTCGTTAAGGTTGCCGGTATCTCAGGTACCGTTAGCCATATGAGCTTAGTCTCAACGACCATAAGAACGGTTGATAACCAACGATTAGTGATTCCAAACAATAAAATCTGGGGGGACACCATTAACAACATTACGGTCGAAAAAACACGTCGTGTTGATATGACCTTTGGTATTGGATACGGCGATGATATCGACCAAGCAAAAGCATTGTTTGCCGATATTCTCTCAGCCCATCCAAAGGTACTAAAATCGCCTGAACCAATGATTTACGTTCACACCCTTAACGAAAGCTCAGTCGATTTTATTGTTCGTCCGTGGGTAAAAACCGAAGATTATTGGGACGTATACTGGGAGATCACTGAGTCCGTGAAAAAGGGGCTTGATAGCAAAGGTATTAGTATTCCTTTCCCTCAGAGAGATGTGCATATATACCAACACAATGTACAACAACCTTTCAACGTTGAAAGCATTGATAAGCAGCTCGCATAAATGTATTCATTTCTTCTCCCAGCCAAAGCGGCGTCCGTCTTTGGTTAGGAGGAGATTATGTTGATAGACTCATTTGGTATTATTATCGCGACTATTACCAACTCTTTAAGACTACTTGTCGCGTAATACACTTTTTTATCATAAAAATTACGATGCTGCTCTGCGCCATTGTTATCGCTTCACATCGATATGCATTTACTATTCAGCAAGTTAACATTGAATTATCTTTTTATATGGTTAATATTGCATCTATATACGCTAACACATGCAATAGAGATAAAAATTGGAACTGAGCACCAAGCTATGTCGCTGTTTTGAGATTCTGATGCTTTTTTCCATCGGCTCTTTGGGGGGACTCCACGCTTCCCTATCGCACGCTGAAGATCACACTAAAACGTATCATGTGTCCGCGCATGAACACGATTTTTTAGCGCGATTCATCTTTACGACGATCGAGCAGCAAACAGATATAACCTTTACGTATGTCGATTATCCGACATTTAGGGATCGTCTTGACGCCGTAGAAAATTGCGACCTAGACTTTGTTGCCAATATTACTTTTACGAATAGTCGTGCCCATCGTTTTTCTTATTCTTCACCAATGAATATTGAACCGACTTATGTCTTCAGCCTCGATGGTAAACCCTTTGATGAATTGAGCATTATCGGTAACACAATGGGTACCGCCTTCACCGACATCATTCAGAGATATTACCCAGACAAACGTGTTTTAGATTTTAACGACAATGATGTTGCTTACGAGGTACTAAGCAACGGAGACATCGACGGCTACATTGGTACTTTCCTTCAGTTAGAAGGTTTTCTCAATGCAGGGTTTAAGTCCCAAATGATCAATGACAAAGTCACTATCCCACCCGTTTCAATCATTACCAATAAACCTGAAAATATCGATTTGCTTGAGACCTTCAGCCAAATAATTTCGCAAGAAGACGTCCAAAAGCAAATGAGGAAATACGTAGATGACTACATTAGCCGCATCGCCATCGAGCAGCTACAAAGAAAAATAGAAGTGTCGAATTTGGATTTGAACAAGCCTATCTCCATATACCTGAATCCACGACAGCCTTATGTTTTCTCTCATAAAAATGGTAACCCTGGCGGTATTTCTGTCGATTTTGCTAAGGCAGTTTGTGAATTGAATGCTCTTGATTGCGCTTTTGTTTATGACCCCACCGAACCTTGGTCCGAGAGCATTGATAAGATAAAGAAAGGCGAACGCGATGTTACGACCCCTATTGCACCATCAAAAAATCGCCAAGCATTCGCCTATTTTAGCAGGCCTTACGTCGCAATCGATGGTGTGATAGCCAAACGTATAGGATTTAAAGAAGAAGTTCACAGGCATATTTCTGAGCTATTTGCCGAAAAAATTGGCGTCGTGACTGGTGACATATTTGCTAAAGTCACTCAACGTTTACTTCCAAATAAGGCGCTGACTTTTTATCCCAATACAAAAAGCATGTTAGCCGGATTGGCCAACAAAGAGATTAATTACGCAATAACCAATCGTGTGACGTTAAATAAGCTTTTATACGACGAGCAAATCTCGAATGTCATCGAAGATAAATATTTCCATCCTTTCCACCGCTCTGAGCTCAGTTTCGGCTTTCCCAAGACCGAACGCGGAGAAGCCCTCTCTCGTCTTTTCAATCGAACACTGGACTTTATTGATGCGGACAACATCAATAAGCGCTATCTGCCACCAGCAAATTGGCGGGAATTACATGAAAAAGAACAAGAAGCGCAACGTTTAGACATTATCAATACACTCCTGGCATTATTGGTCATGGTTAGCCTCTTTTTCTGGCTTCTTACCCACCATAGAGCGAATCAGGATGCGTTGACTAAGTTGAAAAACCGCCACGCCTTGAATCGAATTCGCAAGCAAACGCTGGGGAAAGGCAATTATCTTATTTACATCGATCTCAACAAATTTAAACACATTAACGACACCTACGGCCATAATGTCGGCGACCAAGTTTTACGCTGCTATACAAAGCGACTTAACGAAACATTTAAAGGCAATATTTACCGCATCGGGGGCGATGAGTTTGTCGTAATCAGTGACTTATCCGGCAAGCGTATTGAGCAAACCCTGCCTAAGTTAGAGTCATTTGAATTTTCGCTACGTGGCAAAAATATTAATCTGACACTATCGGCCTCTGTTGGCGTATTTTTGCCAGACACCAGTAACTTAAGTATTAAGCAGTTGCTTATTTATACCGATTTTGCGATGTATGAAGCAAAGAATGACGATAAGAAACAAAGTGTTCTGGTTGACAAACAAAAACTACGTGAGCTTATTGAGCTCCACGATCCTACGCTTAAGGCCCACCGGTCAGGGCAAACCGACATGACAAGACGCCCTATGCAATAACATTGATTGATCGCACAACTGCTATCGAATTGTTGTGCGATCATCCGGCTTACAATAAAGAGTCCGATAATATTACGACAGCGTCGACTCATCATTGGGCTCTGCCCTTCCTCATCCAGGCTTTGTTGCGGTACATTAAAAATGGCACTTATTCCCTTGTTAAAACAACCACGAATCCACTGACGTTGAATGATCACTGCTGAGCCTGCGTTTGGGCTTGCACACCATCAATTTCAACCGAAACAAGGTAACAAGATGAACAATAAACATTGGTCTACATTCCAGTTATTGCACGAAGTCGTTCAAAATAAAAATATATCGATCAAAGGTAAACACAGCTATTACAGCGACTGTTGGGATAATGGATTCGAAGAATCTGCCATACGCTACCTACACGGCGACAAAGTAAGCCGCGAGTGGGATCCACGGTGGCCAATTGATCGGCTACATATTGGTGACTACGTATGCATCGCCGCAGAGACCATTATTTTAATGGGTGGAAACCATAACCATCGAGCAGATTGGTTTTGCCTCTATCCATTCATGCAGGATATTGAGCAATCCTACCAAGGCAAAGGTGACACACACATTAAGGACGGGGCATGGCTGGGGATGCGCTGTATGATCATGCCCGGCGTCACCATTGGCGAGGGTGCAATTGTCGCCGCAAACAGTGTGGTTACCAAAGATGTTGCTCCCTATAGCGTCGTTGCCGGCTCCCCTGCCGCTTTAGTGAAAACTCGCTTTGATGCTGAAACCATCACCGAACTGCTCTCATTTAACATTTATGATTGGTCAACCGACAAGTTTAATGCGTTGAGGCCGTATTTAAGCAGCTCAGACTTCATTGCGTTGAAAAATGCTATCACCGCCTATGACTTAAATGAGTCAAAAGCTAGATGAAACAAGAGCTACGTAAATCAAACGAGACGTGAACCGAGGGCTAAATAGAACATGAGCACCGTCGATATTCAAAAAACCATCGCCAGTTTCACCTCCATAGAGCAGGCACTGACCTATTTTGATATCGGTTTTGATAGCCGATTCATCGATGAAAATCGAACGCAATTAGTCAAACGTTTCAACGGATACTTGCTACTGGAAAAGCCTGATGATTGGTTTTCTGCCAGGCGAGCATTAAAAAATGCCTACTGTAAAGTCCAACGCAGTCTTTTGGATCGGCATACTCGATCAGCCTGTCGTGGTTGTACCTCCTGTCAACGTCGCTAATCAATATAAAGCCCCAATGATCATTCAATCATTGGGGCTTAGTTAAACTCTGCGTCGTGACAGCGTATCAATCTTGATCGTTCAAATACGCACGTAATGACATGTTGGTCCATTCACGCATTTTTGCAAGATACTGCGCTTGTGAATCTAAGATTTCTTTGGCAAGTTTGTCGTTAGTTGCTTGTTCCTGTAACAAGGTATTATTTGCCTGTTTCAACTCTTCAATGACTTCTGGCGGGAAGCTACGTACCTTGATATTTGGATAATCCGTACTCATCTTCGACCAACTTTGGGCGTTCTCATGCAATGCTTGCGTATACATGTCAAATGCAGCAACACGAAACGATGTTTCCAAAATAACTTTCAAGTCGTCAGGCAGGTCAGCCCAAACCTTCTTATTCACCATAAATTGGGTTTCTGAGCCCGGCTCATGCCATGCAGTGTAGTAATAAGGCGCGATTTTTTGAAATCCCATGCGCAAATCGAAGGCTGGACCAACCCACTCAAGCGCATCAATCGTGCCACGTTCAAGTGACGTATACAGCTCACCAGGCGCAATGTTCGTAGGTTTAGCCCCTACCTTTGCCAACACTTCCCCTGCGAAACCAGGGATACGCATTTTTAGTCCCTGCAAATCTTCAATTGAGTTGATCTCTTTCTTAAACCACCCGCCCATTTGAATATCTGAGTTACCCCCTGGAAAAGACAGCATATTGTGAGGTGCGTATACCTTTTGCATTAACTCAACACCTCCACCATGATAGAACCACGAATACTGTTCCATTGTCGTCATACCAAAGGGCATAGAAGAAAAATACAGGGTGTTCGGTACCTTCCCTTTCCAGTAATATGAGCTCGAGTGCCCTAAATCATATTGCCCTGTCTTCACCATATCAAACACACCAAGTGGCGCTTTATGCTTGTTGGCTGAATCTATACGAATAATGAGACGACCATTCGACATCTCCTTGGCGAGCTTAGCCATATTTTTACTCGCATCGCCTAAGATCGGCGTATTTGGGCCCCAAGTCTCCGCTAGCTTAAGACGATATACCTTTTCTTCTGCCTGCACCGCTGAAATGCCGAGCGCGGAACAACTAACAATAAGAAGCCAACTCACTTGGCGAATGGTTTTTTTGAATTCCATTTCTTAGATTCCTTTCTGTTTTATTGGGTTATGTTTACGGTATTGGATTCACTATGACACCATGCGGGCTTGAAACTGCTATGTCAAAACGTTCGACCAACACCCAAACCGAGCCATTATCTCTATAGAAACCCAAGAACAAACTATTTCACTAAATAATAGTGAATAACACACACTTCTCACCTGATTAAAGCGTATTTATGGCGAGCATGACGTTTATTAAATTGATAGATCTATCACGCTATTCGAAAAGCGAAGAGTTCCTATTTTTACGACGTGAGGTGAATGCGTAATAATCACCTCACCATTTAAGATAAACCGAGCATACAAACATAATGGAAAGAATTCGCCGAAATTATATTGAACGCCTCTTCGCCGCTAAAAAGTTCAAATTCGAAGGAAAAATTATCTACACGTTTCGCTGGCAATAATGATGACAACCATGCTTGTTGCAACACGTTACAAGCGCGGATACCTAATCCGTACACCCAAAAATAAATAATAACAATGTCTTTGGCTAGACATCGCCCATAGGGATTGGGCACTCCTTTCTTTCAGCTTATATGCATTATTTTATTGAATTTCCATTTCATTCACGCCGTCGACTTACTTTATATAGTTTTTACTCATTAACTCTGTTAAAAATAATAAACTGATTCCTTCATCTATTGAGCACTATGAGCTGGTCAACGTTAACTATTTTTATTCCCACTTTTTTCTTTGTCTCTATTACTCCAGGTATGTGCATGACATTGGCGCTGACAATGGGAATGAGTATTGGCTATCGACGCACATTATGGATGATGATAGGCGAGCTTATTGGTGTTGCTGTCGTCGCACTTGCTGCCGTTCTCGGTGTGGCGGCAATTATGCTGCGCTATCCCGAATTGTTCGTCATATTTAAAACGATAGGCGCAAGTTACCTCTTCTATCTGGGCGTACAGATGTGGCGCTCAAAAGGCAAGCTGGCGATTTCGGCAGATTCGGATGATACCGTCCAACATAAAGATTGGGATCTCGTTGTCCAAGGATTTGTAACAGCGATTGCCAATCCGAAAGGTTGGGCTTTTATGATTTCGTTGCTACCGCCATTTATCGACCAATCTCAACCAATGACCCTGCAAGTATCAATGATGCTGGGAATTATTTTACTCAGTGAATTTATTTGTATGACTATTTATGCCACGGGTGGAAAGGGATTAAAGCGTTCCTTAGGTCAATCTAAAAACGTCAAGGCAATGAACCGTTTTGCCGGGACCTTGATGTGTGCGGTTGGAATATGGTTATTTGTCGGTTAAATACGGCATTTTGGCTCAACTATGTTACTTATTCATAATTCTTCACAATCCACTCACACCAATGAAGGAAACTTTCACTTTTGTAACTACATTCTATTTGTATTACAAAAGTGAATGTCACTACCGCATATTAATAACACGCGCACACCAATAAAAACCCCATCCATTAACAACCCATTTACTTACCATTGCCTTTTCCGATATGTCACGCAGGCAAATGCATAAAAGTACACTATTTGCTCAAGACACCTACCCCTTTAGGGTAGTTTGAAAGTGTAATTGATTTACATCATATATTAATTTTCTTTCACATTTAACAATGCGCGTAGAATTGAAGAATAACCCTTAGGTATTAATATGAGCAAGATGAAGCTTGTCGTGATCGGTAACGGCATGGTGGGACATCGGTATCTAGAAGACTTAGTCGACAAGACCGATGCTGCCAACTTTGACATTACCGTTTTTTGCGAAGAACCGCGCGTCGCCTATGACCGTGTCCACCTCTCCTCTTATTTCTCTCACCATACTGCAGACGAACTTTCTTTAGTCAAAGAAGGCTTCTATAAAAAACACGGTATTAATGTTCTTATCGGCGAACGCGCGATCAACATAAACCGCGAAAACAAAATCGTCTATTCAAGTACTGGTCGTGAAATCAAGTACGACAAGCTTATCCTTGCAACCGGTTCTTTCCCGTTTGTTCCCCCTATTAAAGGCAACGAGAGCAAAGATTGTTTCGTGTACCGAACCATCGAAGACCTCAAGTCTATCGAAGCCACCGCGAAGAAAAGTAAAAGTGGTGTGGTCATCGGCGGTGGTCTGCTTGGCCTAGAAGCTGCCGGCGCGCTTAAGGCACTTGGTGTTACCACACACGTTATTGAATTCGCACCCGTATTAATGGCTGAACAGCTTGATCTACAAGGTGGCATGCAACTTCGTAACAAGATTGAACGTATGGGCGTTCAGGTACATACCAGCAAAAACACCCAAGAGATAAAACCTGAAGGCAAAACCGCACGTAACACTATGATATTTGCAGATGGTACTGACCTTGAAGTGGATTTCATTGTTTTCTCTGCAGGTATCCGTCCACAAGACAAACTGGCTCGTCAAATGGGGCTCGGTATTGCGCCACGCGGCGGCATAGAAATTAATAACAACTGCCAAACCACTGATGCTGACGTATACGCAATTGGTGAATGTGCCTCTTGGAACCGTACTTTTTACGGTTTGGTTGCACCTGGCTACAAAATGGCAACAGTGGCCGTTGATCACCTTGTTGGCAATGACAGCCAATTTGAAGGTGCTGACATGAGCGCGAAGTTAAAACTTCTTGGCGTAAAAGTTGGTTCAATTGGCGATGCAAACGGTCGTACTCCTGGCTGTAAGAGCTACGTTTACCAAAACGAAGAGCAAGAAGTGTATAAGCGCATCATTGTTTCTGAAGATGGTAAGCAATTGCTTGGCGCGGTCATGGTAGGTGATACCTCTGACTACGGTGACTTGTTGCAACTAAAGCTCAACAATATAGAGCTTCCAGAACACCCAGATATGCTTATCCTCCCAGCTCACGCTGGCGCGGAAAAGCCCTCTCTTGGTGCCGATTCACTGCCTGAAACGGCCGTTATTTGTTCTTGTTTCGATGTAACAAAGGGCAAGATTGCTCAAGCTGTTGCGGATGGTCATCACACGATTGGTGATATTAAAGCCGTAACCGGTGCAGGTACGGGTTGTGGCGGTTGTATCCCACTCGTGACCTCTGTCCTTAACGCTGAGCTTGCGAAATCGGGTATTGAAGTTAAAAACGACGTCTGTGAGCACTTTGCTTATTCTCGTCAAGAGCTATTCCATCTGATCCGTATCGAAGAAATCAAAACATTCGATGAGCTACTAGAGAAGCACGGTAAAGGCTATGGCTGCGAAGTGTGTAAACCATTGGCAGGCTCCATCTTAGCGTCATGCTGGGGCGAGCATATCCTTAAACCTGAACTGGTTAAGCTTCACGATACCAACGATAACTTTTTAGGTAACATCCAAAAAGATGGCACGTACTCGGTTATTCCTCGTATGGCGGGTGGTGAAGTCACACCTGAAGCATTAAAAGTGCTTGCTGAAGTGGCAGCAGAATACAACCTATATACCAAAGTGACCGGTGCACAGCGTATCGGCTTATTTGGCGCGCAAAAAGACGACCTTCCAACAATTTGGAAGAAGTTAATTGCCGCAGGTTATGAAACTGGTCAAGCGTATGCAAAAGCGCTGCGTATGGCAAAAACGTGTGTCGGTTCAACATGGTGTCGCTATGGCGTGCAAGACTCTGTCGGTCTTGGTTCTCGTATCGAGAATCGCTACAAAGGCATTCGTACTCCACATAAAATGAAGTTTGGTGTCTCTGGTTGTACTCGTGAGTGTGCCGAGGCGCAAGGTAAAGACCTTGGTATCATCGCAACAGATGCCGGTTGGAACATGTATGTATGTGGTAACGGTGGCATGAAGCCTCGTCACGCAGACCTTCTTGCTTCGGATTTAGATGAAGCGACACTACTTCAATACATCGACCGTTTCATGATGTTCTACATCCGTACAGCTGCACCGCTGCAACGCACGTCAGTGTGGATGGACAACATGGAAGGCGGCGTTGACTACCTTCGCGAAGTCATTGTCGACAACAAGCTTGGTATTAACGAACAGCTTGAGACTGACGTTGCCAAGCTAATCGGTAACTTTAGCTGTGAATGGACGAACGCAGTGAACGACGAAGCACAACATCAGCGTTTTGCTCACTTCATTAATAGTGATTTGCGTGATGACAATGTCGTTTTCGTTCAAGAACGCGAACAACACCGTCCAGCTACTTACACCGAGAAGCACCCTGACGCTAAGGGCGACATCCTACACGTAGAGCTGGAGAAATAATCATGGCATTTCAAAAAGTATGCGATATCCAAGACATTATTCCTGGTACTGGCGTTTGTGCACTCATTGATGGACAACAAATGGCGATCTTCCGTCCTAGAAACAACGAAGAAGTCTTTGCGATTAACAATATGGACCCGTTTGCTCGCTCAAACGTCCTTTCTCGCGGCCTAACTTGTGAACATCAAGGCGAGCTTTGGGTCGCAAGTCCGTTGAAAAAGCAGCGCTTCAACCTAGCCACAGGTCTGTGTTTGGAAGATGAGCGTTTTAGCGTTAAAGCCTATAAGACTCGAGTGACGAAAGGCATCGTCGAAATCTCGGCTTAGCCTTCGGGACTGATCGATATAGTCTTCGAGACTGAATAGCCTATAGGGGTTACTCATTCTAGTTATTGAAAGTAATGACGAGAACTAGCCCCTATCACTATTCAATCTTAACTTTTAACTTAAACTTTTATAGGGACAATTTTATGTCTGGTGATTTTAAACCTGCACAATTCGTACAAACCATGATCGACGTTGGCGAAGCGAAAGTAAAAACAAGCACTCGTGATTTGCTATTACGCGGCACGATGGCAGGAATTATTTTGTCTATCGCGGTTGTTGTTGCAATCACAACGATTGTGCAAACTGGTATTGGTATTGTCGGCGCACTTGTGTTCCCAGTGGGTTTCGTCATTTTAAGTGTGATGGGTTACGACCTCGTGACGGGTGTTTTTGGTCTTGCTCCACTCGCCAAGTTTGCTAATCGTCCTGGTGTGACTTGGAACCGTATCTTCCGATGCTGGGGACTGGTTGGTTTAGGTAACCTGATTGGTTCTCTTATCGTCGCTTATCTTGTTGCTATCTCTTTAACAGGTAACTTCTCTCTAGAACTCAATGCCGTCGCGCAAAAATTTGTAGCGGTTTCTACGGCTCGCAGCCTTGGTTTCGAGAACATGGGAATGGACGGTTGGATTACGTGTTTTGTGCGCGGTATTTTCTGTAACTTGATGGTCTGTCTTGGCGTCATTGGTAACATGACAGCCCGCACGGTATCTGGTCGTGTGGCGATGATGTGGTTCCCAATCTTCATCTTCTTTGCACTTGTTTTTGAACACACTGTCGTTAACATGTTCCTATTCCCATTAGGTATGATTCTAGGGGCTGATTTTGGCATCGCAACGTGGTTGAACTTCAACTTAATCCCAACCATCCTTGGTAATATCGTTGGTGGCTTGGTGATGACTTGCATTCCTCTGTACCTGACGCACGCAAAAACAGCGCCGTCTCTAGACGCAGAAAGCAACGTGTCTATCAACGCTGAACCAGCAATGGGTAACAAGTAATACTTTAGCTTGGTCTCACGTTAACGTGAGACCAAGTCTCGCTATTTGGCGATAAAAAGTAACCACTCCTCATTCGGTTTGAGTGTTACTTTTTATAATCAAATTTCAATGGGTATACATTGCTATGATCACTAATAATACCACCACAAACCGCGGCTTTGTTTCTCTTGTCGGCGCAGGCCCTGGCGACCCAGACTTACTTACCGTTAAAGGTTATCGCGTCATCCAGTCCGCAGATGTGGTCGTTTATGATCGTTTGGTCTCTGATGAAATTCTTGCACTCGCCAAAGTCGATGCGGAAATGATTTATGTCGGCAAAAAATTAGATTTTCACTGTGTACCTCAAGACCAAATAAACCAAATTCTCGTCAAAAAAGCGCAAGAAGGCCACAACGTTGTTCGCTTAAAAGGTGGCGACTCGTTTATCTTTGGTCGTGGCGGTGAAGAGCTAGAAACGCTGGCCGAAAACAATGTTCGATTTGAAGTCGTCCCTGGCATTACCGCCGCAGCCGGCGCTACGGCTTACGCAGGTATTCCGCTAACCCATCGAGACCATGCACAGAGCGTTCAGTTTATTACTGGGCATGTACAAAAAGATGGCAGAGAAATTAATTGGCAAGCCTTGGCACAATCCAATAACACGCTTGTTTTCTACATGGGTTTAAAGCAAAGCGCTCATATCACCACACAATTACTCGAACAAGGCCTCAACGCGGACACACCGTGCGCGATCATCGAGAATGGCACTCGCAAAGAGCAACGCGTATTTCAGGGATCACTGAACACACTGCCTGAATTAGCCAACCAAGCAAAAAGCCCTGCACTCATTGTTGTTGGGAGCGTGACCCAATTGCATAACAAGCTAAAGTGGTTTTGATTACGACTACCTCACTTGTCACACACCTCGTCACGCTAGCCTCTGGGCTAGCGTTTTTTTGTACTAAATCCAAACTCATTAAACATCAACTTCTACGCAACATGTCTCAATCTTGCTATTGACTAACACTCCCCTTTCCAAGCATTAAATAAACCTGACATATGACTACTACGCTTAAATAACCTATGCACGGCTTTCGTGTTTTGGATAATCCCCAAAGGCAGGTTCGTTATGAAACAGTTACTACTCATTCCAATTACGTTTTTCTTTTCGCTTTCTATGGCGCATGCCGACTTAACGATAAAAAGTGATCGTATGGAAATCAACGAAGATTGTCGTCAAGTCAAAGGCGATGTGATGACGTTAAAATCCGAAGATTGTGACGACAGCTCAAACGGTAATAGCAAAGACAAAGGGAACGGTGTGAGCAAAGGAAACAACCGCAATATTCATGGCGACGACAACCCGGGTAAGGGACACGACAAAAGCAAAAATAAAACAAACAAAAAGGATGAGTAATCGCCTCCTTTCATATTGCAGTGTTCAAGAACAGGAATTTAATAATGCATAGCACAAAACTTACCGCTCTAGCGGGCATCATCGCATTTACCCTTACAGGGTGTGGTGGAGAATCGGGATCTGACTCGCCAACGAGCACTACGCCTTTTACGCTAAGCGTAACGGATGCGCCCGTTGACGATGCCAAAGAGGTCGTTATCACCTTTGGTAAAGTTGCGCTACTACCACAAGATGGTGGCTCACCACTTATTTATGACGTCTACTTAACCGACGACGAAGGCAATCCAGTCGATGAAAGTGGCGAACTCCTCCCTGATGGTGCAGACACCATTCCGTTAAGCGTCAATTTATTAGATTACCAAGGTAGTGCATCTTTACCCCTCATTCAAGACCAAGTGGTGTTAACCGGTCGCTACAAATTGTGTGTGTTTGCAAATGACGGCGACCATCCAACACACCGTTCTTACGTCGTTGTCGATGAAGATGAAACACCTGAAAATCATCCAGGCTTGTCAGTCAAAGGGGATGGTGCGTGCCCGCAAGGCGTGGGTAAAGAAGATAAGGCAGGCGTGCTTTACTTTAATAACACCTTCAATGTGAATGCGGACAATAATGACTTTGCCGTTGAATTTGATTTACGTCGCGGATTGAAAGATGCTTCTAGTGCGCCGGATTACACAATTCAACGTACCTCTGTCTCACTTATTAACACTGTGACAACTGGGAACATTGAGGGCACCATTGATACTGCTACTTTCAGTACTTGCCACCCTCAAGAAGATCTTACGTCCGTTCAGTCCGTCTATCTATATAACAGTAATGTTGCCCAAGAAAATATGGCACCGATTGGCGGGTCAGATGAATCAAAGCCACTCACCTCAGCATCAGTCAACTGGAATGAATCACTAGCAGCGTATACATTTTCATTCGGATTTATGGAGCCTGGCTCCTACAATCTAGGCTATACCTGTACGGCTCAATTTGATGGCGGAGAAGAGAACCATGACCCCGTTGCCGCGGGATTTAGTATTTATGATTCTCAAAGTGATGTGACTGTAGCAGTAGGCAAAGACACTAAGGTTTTGTTTTAGCGTTGCTTTGATATCTTGAACGTAAAAAGAGACTAAACGTATATGCGATTAGTCTCTTTTTCATTATGGTAGCGAATTTTCAGCATCTCCCGCTGGGATATAAACATCGGATCGTCGATTTTGAGATCGTCCATCTTTGGTTTTATTCGATGCGATTGGCTCAGACTCTCCAAATGACTTTAACGTGGTATTTTGTTTTTCAATACCATATTTATGAAGCTCATTTGCGGTACTTTGTGCTCGATTAAGCCCTAGAGCTTGATTATAGGCATCAGAGCCAGCCCAATCCGTGTGCCCTTCCACGGTAACCTGATAGTTATTCTGAGCCAATTGCCTTGCTACACCAGAAAGGACATCTCTTGCTAACGGTGTTAGGTTGTATTTGTCAAAAGCAAAATGCACTCTGGCCACCAAATACCCCTTGTCTGTTGCCTCCCCAAACGACGCGATACCTAAGTTAGATATATAGGTTAGGCAATCACTCTTATCTGTAAGCAAGGATGAGCGCTTTAGTAGCTGCATTTTTAACTCGTCATCATTACTGGTTTCAGTCACTTGTAAAAAACCGTCTCGGTGGCTAGCTATGCCATTAATTTCGCCGATAGTAATTTTATGCGAATATTCATAAGCCTTGGTACCACAATACTCATTAATGAAGGTACTTGGATCTTCGGCTACAGCAACAGAAGATACGAATACGCTGGTTGCAATCAATGCATTTATTTTTGACATTCCTAATCACCCATACAGTCTCGTCACACCGGTACCACGAGATCCTTTTTGAATAAGTTCTTCAATAACTTCAATAAAGTCTTCTGTATCTGTGACGTCAATAATGTCTTCGTCAACATCAATAACACAGTCCTGAAAACCACTTTGGTCAGAGGCTTGAAAATCAATACCGATCACCGCGATATACAAACCCGGTATTTCTTCTCTGGCCTTATCACACATCCCTTCATCGACTAACGCACCAAGAATGCCATTATTTGGACTTTCTACACCGTCACTAAGTACAATAACCATCTTGATTTTTTCATCATAGGTCGCCAACTCGTCCACATCGTCGGTGTCTGGCTTACCTTCAGCTAGATGTTGAAAGCCCCTTAACATTCCTTGAAATGCTGCGGTACTGCCGTTGGCGTTCATATCATCAACTTTATCTATGTCATCTCGATTATTCGTGAGTGCAATGTTATAAAATTGCCCCGCGTCTGAGTCACCATAGCCACGATACAGCTCATTATCATCGACCCGATATTTTGTTTTCATATCTGGGAAAGTATTCTCGAACATTTCTTCAACGGTTAACGAAAAATCCACATAATCGTAAACCTCAACACGATAAGAGTCATCGTCATCATCTGAGTCAATGTCAAAAATACTGACCAATCGCTGTGCTTGCTTTCTCTCCCAAAGTTTTTGATCGGGACAATCATCTTGGTCTTCAGCACAATCATAAACCTCACCAGACGTGTGTTTTCGCCATTTATTCCAGCTGACTTGTTCATAGGTTCGTTCGGAATCGGATGCATCCACATCATCACGGTAGCGTAATTGACTAACGGTAAACTCTCTTGCACTTAAATCAGCGGTCGCCTCTCTTGTTTCTCGTGTCCTGATGTTAAACGGGACAATCGCTATTCGGTTATCTAGCTTACTTGTGAGACCACTTTGATCATCATCGTCACACACATCATCTCCACTCACGGCATCAGTCGACACATTCGAACACAGAAGCTTGTCTGCTATCGCCTTAACCGCGACTTTTAGATCCGCTATCTTGCAACTAGAACTGCTGCACGAATCGTTACTTCCCCATTGCCAACCCATCGACCCAGAAAAGTCCGATACAAATACGATGTCTATATTTTTATCGCCCAATATGATGGGATATTTTTTAGCTACCCCAACCCCGTTTAAATTTTCGCTGGTATCAAACGAAGGGATAATATTGCTCGCAAACCATGAGTGATGCGTTGTCGTTGCATTAACCGAGTACTCAATATACTCATCTTGAGTATCGGTTTGTTGTTGATGAACCCAGTCAACCGTTACGTTGGAGACTTGGATGTTTCTCACATAGTCATGGATATACGCGTCAGAAATCCTTTGCTCATCCGCGCCATACGAATCTCTCTTGTCTTCAATGGTTTCCGCTATGGACGCGGCTTTCGCGGCATCTCTTAACCGGTTAGTTTCTTGAATGTAACGCGTGCCCTCTACCGCCCAAAACGTCAATCCCAATACCGGTACAAGAGTAAATGCCATCCAAACTGCCGCCATACCTCGTTGGCGCGACATTGGTGCGTATGGTCTGGTATCCAGCATTAACGATTTTTCATTCAGGGTTAACGTCTTTTTCTTCAGTGTATTTAGGTACTTCATGTTACCTCCCCGCCACTACTGAACTTGATGTGATCGTGAAAGTAGGTGTCCCAGAGTCTCCCCAAAAATTTGCAAACCAAGATTCCTTTTGGTCACACAAACTCACTTGATACAGTGAGTAAATTGTTCCGTCTTCTATTGGAGCTAGCGCCCCTTTTTCTGAAATATCCACCGCCTGGCAACCCATGGCTTCAAACGGGGCACTTGTAAACACATCAACTGTCGATTTGTTATGCAGTGCTTCAATCTTGATAGCAAGGTTAGTCTCATCTTTGTCGAGCATGCGATAAGCCAACTGTCGCATGTCCGTTTGATCTGAGTCACTCAGAGAAGAAACGCCACCATAAAATCGAGTGCGTTCTTTTAGTATGTTGACGAGAGCAAAGCTGGTTCTATCCAACTGCGCTCTCACCAATAATTTATGGCTGATGTCTGTCATGAATAAATAGATGCCAGCAAATATAAGCAGCACGATCATCAGCTCAATGGCAAAAGCGCCTTGTTGGGATTGTATGGAATGCTTCATAGCTGCTCCCCCCAACCTTCATGCTCAAGGTTTAGCACTGTCGTTCTTGAAATAGTTTGTGGCTCGTTACCGAACAGATTTACGATCGGCGTATATTCATAAGATAGGGTCAACTCAGCAAGCGTGTACTGCCCGGTAAAACTGGGATCATCTTCTGATAACCCAGTGTTATTGACGAACTCTGAATACGAATTGAAGTACTTACCCGTTAACGTGAAGTTTTCATGTGGCGTCATAAACGACCACAAATGCCCATCGTCAGTCACTAAGTCATCAATTCGGCTTTTATAATTGTCATGGGTGCTATCCCCTGCATAAAATTGAGTATTACGCACAGTTTCTCTTAGTGCGTATTCCACTAAGTTATTGACATAAATATGATAACTGGCTTCGAAGATCATCAGCGTCGTCAAAATCAATGCCATGGCACCAATTGAAAACTCGACTGTTGTCACCCCTTTTTGACGTGATTTATGAGCACCCATAACAACTAACCATCAATGTTGTAGAGTTGTCTCGAGATTAATGACACTTGTGTTTCTGTATAATCTCCACTTAACAACTCTCTAGCTTGTCCAAATTGGCCAAGTTTGAAAAAAGCGATTGCCAAATTCGCCTTGACCACCTCATTGCTTGGATTCTCTTTGAAAACGGGTGCCAAAAGCTCAGTCACTCTTGCATATTTGCCTTGCGCCAAATACACAACCGCTAGATTGTTTTTGACGGCTACATCATTATGTCCTTTTAATCTTGCTTGATTAAATTCCTTTTCTGCTCGTTCAAAGTTATCCAATTTACTGTAAGAAATTCCCGATAAAACATGAATTTCACTGGTTTTATTACCGAGATCAACCGAGCGTAAATAACGTTCGATCGCCTGTTTGTCTTCGCCTCGTTTATCATGAATCTGCCCGCGAAGTTGATACAACTGCCAATTGCTGACCCCTTTATCTAACAAATGGTCAGCATAAAAACGAGCGGATTCAATATCGCCTTTGCCATAATAAACTTTGGCCAGTTCTTGCGTGACTTTCAGGTCTTCAGGGCTTTGTTGTAGGTGCCCTTTATAATGCTGAATCAAACCTTCGTGGTTATCGACTCTTTCCATGCTTGCGACCATCTCCTGATCCGTCGGTGCATTACTCGACGCACAACCGAGAAGCCATGTCGTAGTCAGAATTAGCAAAATCCATTTAGTATTCATGATCATTTTCCTACATTGAAGTCAACCTGCATCACGCCAGGTGCAAGAATCAAAATGACGATGGGAAACATAATAAGCAAGATGAGCGGAACACTCATTTTTGCCGCTAACTTCCCAACCTTTTCCTCAACCTTTAATAACTGAATTCTCCGCATGTCTTCCGCTAAATCACTTAATATATTGGCAACCGAGGTACCGTAATGCAGGTTTTGTACAATCGTTAAAACAAAACTCTGTACCTCTGGCGCGGGCAATCTAACGTTCAAATCATTTAGCGCTTTCTCTATACCGTGAATTTTGCTTGCGTCTGACGTTTTCTTGATTTGATAACTTAAGTCTTTATCGAATGCCTTTAATTCCCCGTGCAAGTAGCTAAAAGCCGCTTCTATCGTCATACCGGTTTGTACACACACCGACATCATGTCCAACAAATAGGGCAAACTGCGGGATATCTTTCTCACCATGTAACGTTTCCGCATCTCCAGTAACAAATCGGGGACCACAATAATGCTCACTAGAGCGATCATCAAAGCGACTAACTGGTTGATGGCTGGCAGACCACTGAAGAAGATGATAATCGCTACCAAGGTGGCAACGATGACCTTCGCTGGTAGATAATATTTCGCGAGATTTTTGTTGTAATACCCCGCATCCAGTAGCTTCTGCTCTAAATCTTTTCTCTGCTCCTTCGCAAACCCAATAATAATTCGATTGGTTTTAACCGGCACCAAAGGCTGGTTTTTAATCATCAACGTCGATAAACGTTTATGGCGAGCGTGCGAGCGCATCCCCTCACTCACCATGAACACAATCGCAAAAACGACAAATAATATACTCGCGATCAAAATCATAGCTTCACCGCCTTAACCAGCAACCACACGATAAATAACCCCAATAACTCGCTACCCACTACGTAATACAAGACGTACACACCTTCAGGGTCATGCAGAATAAAGTTGATATTGTCCGGGCTAACTTGATACAAAATAATGGCAAATATGAGGGGTATCGCAGCCACAACCTTAGCTGAGATACGTGCTTCTGATGTCATGGCCATTTTTTTCGTTTCCATCGTCCTCGCGTCTACCAATACTCGAATAAGTCGCGCCAGCACGCCTCTTAGCTGACCACCTCGGCTAATGTTGGCTCTTAGTGTAATGGTGAAGAAAATAAACTCAGGGTATGGAAAGCGCTTAGCGGCTCGTAACAACACTTTTTCAGGGGTCTCTCCAAGTTTGAGTCGGTCGCCCATATTCTTAAATTCACGACCTATTTCATTATCAAGATTCTGACCAACAAAACTGATTGCCTGCATCAAACTTTCACCGGCCGTGATGGCGCTCATCAATATATTCAAGGCATCAGGAAAACTCTGCTGAAAGAGCTTACGTCTCCGCCCGAGCAGCCATTGATAGCCAATAAACACTAATCCAATCATGACGAGAATGGAGATGACAATGGCGTTCGTTTTTAAGAACTGAAACCCGATATACCAAGCAACAAATCCACACGCCATTAAGTAGGTAAAGACCAAAAAGTTCGCTCT
The DNA here is from genome assembly GCF_002873335.1 of Vibrio sp. 10N.286.49.B1. Taxonomy (GTDB): domain Bacteria; phylum Pseudomonadota; class Gammaproteobacteria; order Enterobacterales; family Vibrionaceae; genus Vibrio. Next base: position 111,315 of record NZ_MCUW01000003.1, read on the forward strand.
AGGACCCAAGCTCTGGGCCGAAAATTTAAAAGAGTCCTGTGCTCGTTTAAAGCCTTTTTTGGGTACCAATGACCCTACATTGATTGCAGAAGCAGACTCCACATCCGTTTCTGAATCCGGGAAATAATCACCAATTTTGTGCTTTTGTCCTGTCATCAGCATGAGTGCAACCACACCAAACAACACAAGTGAGAGCCAAATCATCATAATCTCGCTCCTTGGAATGAACTCATCAGTTCATCATAAAGGCCGTAAAACTGCGCCTTTTTGACGAGTTCCGAGCGTTGCATAATGCCCTGGGTAACAAACTTACCTTTTACCGCTTCACCATATCCTGACTCTTGGTAATCAAAGCGATAGAGCTCCTCCATCACCACACTGTCACCTTCAAGCCCGACGATTTCAGAAATGTTCGTAATTTTTCGCGTACCATCCCGCAATCGACTAATCTGCACGATCATTTGAACCGCACTAACAATGGATCGGCGAATAGCATCAAGGGGTTGGTTGAGATTTGCCATCATGATCATTGACTCAACACGGCTGATGGCATCTCTTGGTGTGTTGGCATGCAGGGTTGACATCGAGCCATCGTGGCCCGTATTCATAGCCTGGAGCATTTCAAACGCTTCGGGTCCACGGCACTCCCCTAAAATAATTCTATCGGGCCGCATCCGCAGCGCGTTAATAACCAAATCTCTTTGCGTCACTACGCCGGTATGTTCGATACTCGCGGCGCGAGTTTCCAAACGTACTAGGTTAGGTTGCTGAAGGCGTAACTCGGCGGCATCTTCTATCGTGACGATCCGTTCATCTTCCGTAATGTACTGAGACAATGCGTTGAGCAATGTGGTTTTACCTGAACCAGTACCACCAGAGATCAGTACATTCATGCGGCAACGAGAGGCAATAGATAACACCCTTGCCATATCAATCGTCATCGACCCAAAATCAACCAGGTCTTCAACGCCAATGGTCTGCTCTCTAAATTTCCGGATAGAAATAGACGTTCCGTCTAACGCAATCGGTGGAATAACAATATTGACACGACTGCCGTCTTCTAAACGTGCATCCACGGTAGGAGAAAGCTCGTCAACACGACGCCCTACTCTTGACGCAATTTGCTTCGCGATCGCCAGTACTTGCTCTTCGCTTACAAAGGATATCTCTGATCGTTGCAACTTACCGTCTCGTTCAAAAAACACGTCAGAAGGCCCGTTGATCATGATATCGGTAATACTCTGGTCTTCAACGAGAGGCTGAATGGGCCCGAGACCGAACAGTTCATCCATCATACTTTTGACCAAACCGCTCTTCATCATGGCGGTAATAGGTCGCTCGAAACTGTTTGCCAATACATCTACCGCACTGCGGATTTGGTGCTCAACCTCTTTTTCAGAGAGTGTTTGAATCGCTTCCGGATCTAATGCTTCAAAGATCTGGGAGCGAAAAGCAACATAAATTTCTTTATTAGAGCTCATCGGATACCCAACCTTTGTAGTAGTCCTTTACTTTTATTCGCCGAACGTCCGTTAACCAACCGAACTAATTGTTCAATCGATTGGTTTACGTGTCTATCGTGTTTATAGGCACGCTTACCATCAACGTGGAGGTGAGGCAGGTTTTTGCAATAGTTGAAATCCAGGTCGACACTAGAGCCTAAGTATTTTTCTAACTCATCGCGCTCAATGACAAAACTTTTATCGGGTCTGTGGTGATTCACAACGGTGATAATACGAGTACGTTTTCGAGTGGCATCTCGTATCGCGTCAAGACTCGCTATAATGGATTTGGCTTTTCTTACCGCGGCAACAGAAGGCTCAACGATAATGGCAATCACATCATAATTTTCGACAAGCAGGTTACAATCCACTTGAAAATCAACGCTGCCAGAGAAGTCTTCAACAATAAAATTGGTATTTCGAGTCAGTAAGTCGCAAAGTGTCTGATTGTATGCGAGCAGGTCACTTTGAGAAGCCTCCCCTTGAAGCGACAGCAGTCTAAGGTCTCGACTAACTGGATGTAAATAATTGACTGCCCCATCAAGATCCAGCTCATGGAGCGGCACTGAAAACTCATCTAATGCTCTAGGCGTATGGTCGGTTAACCCCAATAGTACATCTATGTTGCTGTCATTGTATTGGTGGTCGACCAGGATGGTATCCACCCCATCGTCTGCCATCTTGGCACTTAATTCGGTAGCAATGTATGACGTCCCGATGCCCCCTTTACTTCCTACTACCGCGACTCGTTTCGCTCTTCGTTCTTTGCTCACGCCCGAGTATGACTTCAGATCATTATGTACGTGCATAACAAATTCAGCGAACTCGTATTTGTTAATCGGCCAGAACACATAGTAAAAACCCATGCCCTTGAGTGAACGAAGCGTCGATATTGCGTCTTCTTGGCCGATAATCACCACCCCTTTATGGGTGGGTAATGTTGCTGCTATCGCTTGAGCATCTTCGACAACACTGGATGATTCATTGAGTTCAACAATAATCAAATTACTGTCTTGCTTTGCATAAAACTGGCTGTCGACTTTATGGTTACCCACACTATTTGGTGCGTCCCACCCTTCAAATTCAAATAACTCTTCGACCAATGTTTTGCATTCTTGTGTTTGAAAAATCAATGCGCAACCCGTTGGACCAGAACTGATCGGTATCTCTTGTTTTGACGCTTCAACTTCAGGAAGTTTTTTCGTAATATCGAACATTAGATTCCCTCCACTAAACGTTCTTTATGCGCTACCTGGTGTACTCTCGCCGCTTCAGAAAAACAATTTCGACTCGCGTTATCTGATTCAATCCTTGAAGGTTCGCACTTTTTCATCACCAACGTGTGAAAGGTAATGGTAAGCTTAACGTCACTCGCTAGCGTGCTGTTTTGCGTGACCGCAAACGCCTCTGCACGATAAGGTAATAGTTTTTTATCCGCTAGCGATGCATCGAGTAACTTTTTGGCTTTCGCATTCTTGTATTCAATGGAATACGACGCGCCAGAGTCAATCTCATCAACTGAATCAAAGATTTGAGATAATTTATCGATGGCTTCTGCTTTCGTTTTTGCAGTAAATTCATAAACGTGCTGTTCTGGATAAACCAACATTTCCGCTCCCTTACCGTTGTAGTAACGTTCACTACACCCCGTAAGCAAGAGAGTGATGAGCATTCCTTGCCATAGTTTCATTGGATAAATCCCCCTTTAGATAACAGCTCAATCGTTGGATTATCTCCGCTGTTAGTTTCTTCTGGTTCCGAAATATTCAACCAACGTCGTAACGTGTTCGTCTTGCTGATATAAGGAAGTTGGATATCTCTTTTCTTCATCGGCTTCACAAGGTTCACTGTCGCAACGATAAGGAGTTCGGTTCGACGACGATCCGTTGATGACTTTCTAAATGCAGCACCCAAAACTGGAATGTCACCAATAATGGGCGTTTTCTGGATTTCTTCGAAGTCAGTACTGCTCATTAATCCACCCAATACGAAGCTATCACCATCACCAAGCTCTATCGTTGTCATCGCACGACGAGTCGCGAGCTGTGGGACTTCAATGCCGGCCGCACGAATGTAACGCTCGACCTCGCTGACTTCAGGAAACAATTGCATGCGAATTTTTTCTTCAGAAAGTACTTTGGCAGTCAAATCCAATTTGATACCAAACTCTTTAAAGGTGATATTGACGTTATTGTTAGTCGAGACAATTACTGGGATTTCTCCACCAACGAGGAAGCTCGCGGATTCGCCTGAAATAACGGTAAGATTAGGTTCGGCTAATACTTGAGCAACATTTTCATTACCTAGCGCGGTGATAAGTGTGGTGAGATCGGCGGCTTCAAATTGCTGAAATAAGAACTGCCCAACGTTTGCACCAAGTGATGACCAATCCACGCCGACCGTTTCGGCAAAACGCTCCGTGACCTGAGCTACCGATATTTTTACGTTAACTTGTTGCACTGTCGCGACTTCCAGCTGCTCTAAGATGCCTTCCCACGTCATATTTCGAGCAAATATCATGCTTTCTGGTTCTTCTAAACTGACATAATCGGTTTCAAATTCTAGCTTCTGAGAATCCTCCCATCGCTCCGTTTTTTCTCGCCCTAACAACGTCGCTATCATCCGATAAATATCATCACGTTGCTGCTCTGAATGGACAATCCCACTCACCGCGACTTGGCTTCCAACAGATTCAATCTTTATATCCACGTCGGAGAAGTGAAGCTTTATCTGACGACGAACTTGGCTTAAGTCAATGTCAGCAATAATCCGATCAGACATCAGCAGTTTCTCAGACGCCCCATAAACCATTAGGCGGGCTTGGCCGACCGCTTTTGCAAACACTACAATAGTGGTCTCGTTAATTACGTTGTAATCAACGACATCTGGGTCACTAATAAACACTTTCGTAATACGTTCATCCAATTCGATGTGTTTAGCGTCATTAACGGTTATATATTGTTGCCCAGCATAAACATGGAGAGAGCAGGCGAATAATAATATTGCCGTAAACGTGTGCATCCAATGCACTTGATAATTGTCGTCCATTACAATTCACCTCCACGCCCATTCTTGTTTTTGGAGCCTCGCATTTCTTCTATGCCGATGTAATTACTCATTACATTTCTGACATCGGCATACACAGGTTCTTCATATTCTCGGCTTCGGTACACTTCAAGGTGCATGGTTCGCTGTGCAAGCGCTAATCTCGCGACTTCAGTAGGTGGGATCTCAATAATAATGGTGGTAAAGCCATCCTCTTGATTCCCTACAACTGGTTTTACTTTTTGCTCGTCATCCTCCGTACCCATGTTGAGAACCTTGACGTTTTGTAGGAATAATGTCGCTGTCACGCCTTTAAACCGAATGGGCTTTTCGACGGCACCAGATAAATTGGAGCTTGGTGAACTCACCGTCAAAATATCAATGCGTTCACCTGGACGAATAAAATCACTGATCAAGTTTTTGTTGCTCACTACAAGTGGGTACAGCGTCATACCATCAGTGACAAGTAAATCAATGTAGCCGGGATCGCTTTCTCGAGTAATGTGCTCAGGGAGCACAAGCGTCCCTTGAGGAATATCAGTATTAAATAAGGTGGAAGGGCTAAAATCGAGCTCCACATCTGAACGCAGACCTTCATCCAACGCCTTAGTTAGTAGCATTTGTTCGCGCTTGAGGACATCTGCCGTTATCGCCTCACCCCGCTCTATCGTATTGATGGATCGCCAAACCGTTACATATTCAACAGTCTCTTGTTTAGTTTGTATCGGGTCTGCTTTGACCACAACGGGCGCACCGTCTTTGTTATTCAATACGCTATCGTAGATTCCATAGCCACCAACTAATATAGCTATGAGAGCGACGAACATTATTATTCGAGATCTCATAATTTCACCTGTTAAATATATAAGTTACATATCGCATTAAAAAAACCAAAACTAATCGCTAAACCGTAAGGTAAGCCCATCTCACCACTTTCTGGGACTAATTTGAAAATACGGTATTTTAGCAAGTAAAACATTGCGAGAACCCCTCCAATAATAGCCATATTAAATATAGCAACACCTAAATAGTGAAATGGAATAGCAATTGAAAAAGCAATCATCAACTTAACATCACCACCACCTAATATTCTGAAACCAAAAGCAATCAGTGTTACCACACAAACAATCACGGCACTTAACAAATGTTCTACAGCACCTTGCTTAGACTCAGATAAAAGAAGAATGGAACAAGTTAAAATAACAACACCATAGATGTTGCTTATTTTTCGTAATGCAACATCACTTGCACAAATCAGAGCACTAGTAATGAGCATTACGAAAATAAGTATCAAATCAAATTGTGTATTCTCAGATAACAAAATGGTATTATTTCTAAGAGCTAGCGTTAGTTATATTCGTCGCTACTGTACCAAATGCCGTTCTTAGATTTTCTACAAATCCTCCGTCAGCAGTTAACACCGCAGCCAACAATACAGCCATTGCTACAGCAATTAGTCCATATTCAATGGCGGTAACACCTCGATTATCGTCCTTAAGACCAGTAAGAAAGTTAGTCGCTTTTACATATAGTTCAGTCATCATGGTAATATTCCCTCTATCAACTGTTTGCACTTAGCATTGATAACTGTAGGAGCTGGATCACTGTCTCAAAAGTGAACAGTATCGAGGATACCGATAGTGCATATTAATAAATTGAATTCCCTTCTAAGTCCATCGTATTAGTAAAAATTAAAACCTAATAAAATTCATACATATAAGTACAAAAAACTAATTTTACAAATTGGTTTAAGTACAATAATCCATAAAAATAAATGTGACCTTAATCACGCTTTATGTATATTAGCATTCAACATTCACAGGGAATGTTACGCTTTGAAGTAGGTTTGCAAAGTGAAATAGGGATGCAGATAATGAAGTTACCATTCGATAATTTACTCTCTTTTCATGCAGTTGTTAGCTTCGGATCGTTCAGTAACGGTGCAAGAAAACTTGGGAAATCTCAGTCAACCATATCGGGGGCGATTAAGAACTTAGAAAACGAACTTGACTATTCGCTGATTGACCGCAGTAAGAAGTCGTTGACGTTAACAGACAAAGGGAAAAAAATTTACCAGCTTTCAGCACCTATCATTTCCAAATACTATGAGTTAATTCAAGTCGCAGAATCTCTTCATGATAGCGACACTAAAAAAATCCGCATTGGTATCGACCCATTAATATTTAATGATGATGTGAAACAGGTGCTTATCGAGTTTTCTGAGATATTTCCGGATACAGAGCTTACGGTATTTACAAAACCGAGCCAAATTCTGGGACAGTACATACACAATCATAAAGTCGATATCGCAATTGGTAACCCTTATCATAAGACTGAATTATCCTTTAATATAGATGAGTTATTTAAAGTTAACTGCAGCTGGGTGATTCACAAGGATGTCTCAACTGACTCAAATCTTGCTTCAATGCGTTTATTGTTAATCGATGGATGTGAGAGTTTTGTGGATATCTCCAGTATTGCAAAGCACAATACTTGGATACTTGATGATACCAGCACGATATTAGACCTTTGTTTAGCTAAAAAAGGTATCGCTTTTCTACCTCATCACTTAATTAAAAGCCACAACCGGCGTGCTGATCTTATTACATTTTCTGACGAAATTAATTTGTTTGGTAAACAACTTTACGCATCTATGTTTTGGCCACTCCATACCGATTTCACTAGGCAACATCAATGGATTCATAATAAACTACGTAACGCTCACTAGCGCTAAAAAACCAAATTTAACACCCTCCACAAAACTAATGGACACTTCCAATTCCATTCTATTCCACCTTTATCAAAAACAAGACGGTTTCTTGTCGCTTAGATAGCTACCATTACAATTGAATCGAGGAGATGCGGAGGGGAAAAATGACGAGTGTGTGCGGAAGTCCCAGAGTAATCATACCAACCACCTGCGTGTGTGTGATGTTAGTTTGTTGTACTAAATTGGCCATTGCGAGCGAACTTACTGCGCTAGAAAGTAAAACATTACCGAGCATTCATCACAACTCAACAAAGCAACTAATCGTCAAACCAAGAACATCTTCTGGTAAGTACAAAAAAAAACCATCTTCTATCGTGGAATTACGAGGGGGGCTTACGTCCTCTAAATATCTGACTAAACAAACGAGCAACACCAACCCTCATAAAAAGGCGACTCAATACTTCCCTATCATTCAAAAAGCATCTCAAGCATGGGATATCGACGTTAGTTTGATACTTGCTGTTATTCATGTAGAGAGTTATTTTGATCCTAGAGCCCGCTCCCTTGCTCCTGCCTTTGGTTTGATGCAAGTAATGAAAGATGGAGCCGTTGCAGAAATTTCTCAACGGTATTATTCTCAAACGACGTTCACAATTGAGCAATTATACAACCCAAGTATTAACATTAACATTGGAACCGCTTATTTAAGTGTCTTAAAATCGCATTATCTTAACGGAATCCACTCCTCAGTTTCTAAAGAGTGGTTAGCCATAGCTGCTTATAATTGTGGTCCGTCAAACTTATTCAAATATTTTAAACGAAACAACTCTGTTGAGACCTTTTCATTTACAGTAAACGGAATGACTGACACTGAAATCTTCAATTATTTAATTTATGACTTTCCTATTAGTGAAACTAGAGATTACGTAAAAAAAGTAATCAATAGGCAGCGTAGCTATCAAAAAAAACTATAACCCTACTTTTAATCGATACATAATAAATTACTTTCTCTTTCTAATATACACTTCGAATATCGTAGTTTTGACTTTAGACTGTTCAACTTTCACATAATTAGAAAATATATTCCTAAACTCAATATCTTCTAACAAAACATTAAACAAATCAGTTTCACCATAACGTTTATCCGTTTTTTCTCTTTGATGAACTACCAACAATTCAGGCTGATAACGATTCATGTCGTTCACCGTGGTTTGTTGAACAAATTTGAGTACCTTTCGGTGTTTCTCATCTTGTCTGTTTTTCACAGCTAATGGCAGCATCCAGTAATTGGGTTGCTTTGCCAACGACATAAGTCCAGAGTGAATCGGTATTGTATGATGAGGATACATCGACGTTGAGGCAATGAAAATTATATTATCACCCCGTGTTGCATGTCTATCAACTAACTGTGACAACCGAAGTACTTCTGGTTCTACAAATAACTCTTCAGATAAATTTTGTTCATTAGAAACAAATTTATTCCAAGCTACTTTATAATCAACTTGATAGTTGCGAAAAATGTCTTTGTGTTGAAAGGTCACTATGGGAATAAATGCAACCAATAACAACGCTACATTTCGAAAAGATAGTTCTCGTTTTATTTTTCTAAGCTGCAAAATAATAGCCATATAGACCAAACAAAACGAGAACGTAAGAGTTGGTATAAGATGGTATCCAAATGCTGTTCTGCCTGCGACAAAAGCGCCTAAGCTTGCAACAAAAAAAAGAAATATCAGAAATACAAGGTCATTATCTTCCAGTGTTTTTCGTAACATAAAATATGGCATCATCAGAACTAAGAAAACAACCGATGCCGTAAGTATGACTTCGAATAAGTTAGCAAAATTCACGCTGTAATAAACGCTCGCCAAAGGTACAATAACATCTAAATACTCTGACTGGTAAGCAACTACAACATACAAATAGATCAAGCCAACAAAAAAAACTGTCGCTATTTCTTTCCAGCGAACTACTCCTCTTTGCTTAATAGCGCTATATATTTCGGCAACAACGAGAACCAAACCATACTGAGGTTTTAAGCAAACTGATATTGCCACCATAAATAATGAAACCAAACTTGATAATTCGAATGGCTTCCCCTCTCTTGAACGTAAAACATTTGAAAGATAAACCACTAGACCAGCCGCAATTAAATGTTCGCGCTGACCATAGACCGACTGTGAGACAGTAAAAAGACTGAGTGCTAGCGAAAACACAAGAAAAATTCTTTTATTGAACGAAAATATATCTGTATTGAACCAGGTGATCGTAATCGATAACAGTAGGTATACAATAACACCTACTCGTAATGAAGAAATATCACTTATATAACCAAAATCAAAAGGAAGTAAAAATACTTTGTAAATATAAACAATCAATGGTGGGTTCACTTCATAGAAGTCTCGATAAAAATGGCTTAACCCAGTGTTTTTTGCCATATTTAACAAGAATGCCACATCACCATTCAGTGGCATCAAGGCTTGTACCATCAATGTATGCATGGCCATTATCAAAATGACTAAAAACAGTAATTTCTCTTTTAATGAGTCTGACATTCCTGCAGTTCCTTCCTTGCGTTCACCCCTATACATTAACGATTAGCAGTGACGCGCAACAAAGAACAGTTCAAAGTGAACAAACATGTCATTGTCTTTAGATTGCTACAAATACAAACAACAGTCGCTTCTTTACTTTTCCACTATCTTTTTAACTGCCACACTGTTGCCTTAACTTGATATGCACAAATTTGTTGAAACACAGGAAAAATCATAAAAAAAAACCAATGATTTCCATCATTGGTTTTTTTACATAAGATTTATAAGCCTTTACGGCCATGATAAATCGTTATTTGATATTCAAGAACGCCGCACCACGCACACCACCAGAGTCGCCGTGCTTCGCCTTAACGATTTTTGGGCATTTTGCCACAGACATTAAATACTTAGGTACACGTTTAGGCATTTCTTCGTAGATAAGTTCGTAGTTTGAAAGGCCACCACCAAGCGTCACGACATGTGGATCGTTGGCTGTGAAGATGTTCGCAAAACAAATGGCTAGCAGTTCCATGAACATATCGACAAACTCGGTTGCAGACGGGTCGCCGGCTTCTCGCGCCTTGATAATATCGATCGCTTTCTTCTGCTCACCGTAGTAGTTCGCATAAAGAAGTTCAAAACCTCGACCCGATAGGTAGTTATCTAGGCAGCCTTTTTTACCACAGCCACAATCAAGCAACGGCGCTTTTTCGCCTAGGTGGAACCAAGCATCGATAGGCAAACGCATATGACCTAATTCACCAGCGACGTTGTTACGGCCTGAAAAGACTTTACCTTCATAGATAAGCCCGCCACCGAATCCTGTGCCCAAAATCAGCCCCATTACGGATGGTGCATCTTTTAGTTCATCATCCCATGCTTCAGAAAGTGCAAAACAATTCGCATCATTCTCTAGCTTCACTTCTCTACCGATTAACGCTTCTAGATCGCGGCGTAGTGGTTGTCCTTTCGCACAAGCGATGTTCACCGTTAGTACCGTTTCATCATCCGCATCTTCCATTCCTGGAAGCCCAAGTCCAACTTTTCCTTCTACCCCGAGTTCACGGTCATATTTCGCGACTAAACCAGCTAATGTATCAAGTAGTACCTGGTAATTATCACTTGGTGTAGGGACACGTTCAGTAGCGACTCGTTCTAATTTCTCGTTGAATGCACCAAACTCAATTTTTGTGCCGCCGACATCAAAGCCGTAATACATAGAAAACTCTCCTTGCTAACCCAAAATACGGGTAAAAATAAGATCACTTTAGACATTATCCATATCCCTACCCCCTCAAACCGTGACTCAACCCAAAGTTATCCCCTTGGTCGAGCTACTTGGTCAACAAGTCAGCACAATATCGAGTCTACTTTAGAGCGACGTCTCGTTTCTGATGAGTGCGATGTATTTATGCAAGTCCGGTCTTGTATGGTCAACCGAATATCGGGTTTTGCTCATCATGTAGCTCTCTCTAAAAGCCGCAAACCAATGGTCTAACACTCGAGCCATATTCGTCTCACCAAATTGCTCAAACACCAAACTTGCCACTTCTGCCGTCGCTAAATGCTCTTCAATGTCTGATTTTCTCATTACGTAGTTGGACATCACTTCGGGCTTGATTGAGCAAACGGGAAATCTATCAAGGTATGGTGATTTTCTAAAAATACGTCTTGCCTCTCGCCAGCTTCCATCTAAAAAAATGAACAACGGCTTCTTGATGGTCATCGCGACGTTGTCTTTATTATCAGTGCTCAATAGCCTTGATTTATCATCCACATAATCTTCCGGAAACACGACAATCGGCTGATAAGACTCATCGTTTAACAACGCGAGTAGACGCGGATCAGGTTCTGTGCGGCGCCAAGCGAAAGCGTAACCCTCTTTCACCGCATCCAGAATCAACCGTCCAGTATTACTAGGCTTTAAAATTTCGTTATCCGAAACCAGCAGTAACACGGCGACATCCGACTCTACGTCGGGCTGATGTTCGCAGATACAGTATTGCTGCGCGATTTGACATTGTGGGCAACGTTTAACCTTAGCTCCGCGAGCGTTGAAAGGCTTAGTGGCGATCGCGAGTCGCTCGTTGTACATTCGGTGAAAGGCGTGAAGTCTCATTTTTATGGTAATCTAAGGGCAGATGTCGGGATTCTAACCTCGCACTCTAGATTTAAACAGCGGAAACCGTCATTTAAGTAAAGGAAATGGTAAATTGATGGAAAATAGCGACGCTTATCGACTGATCATCTTCGTCACTGTGCTGGTTGTTTGTGCCGTATGGGAATATCGAGCACCAAGAAAAGCGCGAACTCGAACTCGACAACTGCGTTGGAGTAACAATCTGGGGTTGGTTGGCCTTAACTCGGTTCTACTCGCGGCTGTTATGCCTGTTCTCGCGATCGACGCTGCTTATATAGCCCAGCAACACCAAATCGGTCTATTTAATCAATTCCAACTCTCAGCATGGCTTTTGGTGCCACTCGGGGTTGTGCTTCTCGATGCGGTTATCTATTTCCAGCACTTACTGTTTCACCGCATACCGCTACTATGGCGCTTGCATCGTATGCACCATTCTGACAGAGACATAGACGTCACAACGGGTGCAAGGTTTCATCCCATTGAGATCCTATTGTCGATGTTGATAAAAATCGCAGTAATCACCGCACTTGGCTTGCCTCCTCTCACTGTATTGCTATTTGAAATCATATTGAATGCCAGTGCCATGTTTAACCACAGCAATGGATTTCTGCCCCTGTCACTCGATAAGAAACTTCGACGACTTATCGTGACACCAGACTTTCATCGTGTTCATCACTCTATCTTAGTGGAAGAAACCCATTCAAATTTTGGCTTTTTTCTATCCGTATGGGATATCCGCTTTGGTACCTATCGCGAACAGCCAGCACAAGGTCACGATGACGTTGAAATCGGCATTCCCCAATTTAGTAACCCAAGCGAACAAAGACTGGATAAGATGCTCACCCAGCCTTTTCGAGAATAAACACTGGCCAAGGAAGGATGATTAGTGACGCTGTACCAATTCATATTTGTGTAGCATGGCTTGTTGGTGACCGGCAATATCAGCCACTTGTTCGGCACTTTCTACCATCGACTCTAATTGTAAGTTCGCGTTTTCAGCCTGCTCGCTGACATGCGAAATGGAACGCCCAACCTCGGCCGTCGCACGTTCTTGTTCCTCCGTCGCAACCGATACTTGTTCTACACGCTGGCGAATTAACGCAACCGCACCTTCTATGTCTTCGAAAGAGGTTTTTACACGTTCGCTCGATACTAGCGCTTGATTCATTTCGTCACGAGATTCCACGACAGATTGGCGAGATTCTTGAGCGGCCTCTTCGAGCTCTGACATCATTTGTCGAATATTCGTCGTTTGGCTCGATGTGTCACTGGCAAGTTTTCTAACTTCGTCTGCTACCACCGCAAAACCACGCCCCATTTCACCCGCTCTCGCGGCCTCAATGGCTGCATTTAGAGCCAAAAGATTCGTGTTATCGGCAATACCACTGATCAAATCCACCATTTTTTGAATCTGTTTCACTTTGTCGTCAAGCTCATTCATAGATTCGGCATTACTGCTGAGCGTCGTCTCCAAAGAAAGCAAACGTTCTCGATTAGATTCCACCGCTTCTAGGCCGATAGTGGCAAAGTTTTCAGCTTGCTGTGAATCAGTAAATGACGCGTTGGTCACCGACGATATTTCATTAATGGACGCTTCTAGTTGCGTCACTGTGGTCACCATACTTTCCAACGAGGTATTTTGTTCTCGCATGCTGTTGCGAGTTTCTTCGGCCGCGCCATGACTGATTTCCGCGGTTTGATACAGGGTTTCGCAGTTTCTTGTCACCATTTCAATCGAATCATGGGTTGAGTTGATTACCAGGTTTAGCTTATGAGCAATATCCTGCATCTCTGTTGGTCCAGTTAGCGAGACATTACTCGTCAAATCATGCTGTGTCAGTGTCTGTAATTGGCTCGTGATATTTTTCAGCGAACGATTCACCCAGCGACGCAGCATAAAGAAGAGTAAAACAATCGCTGCAATCAATATTGCCGTTGCTACAAATAAACTGTAAATATTGAATTGAATCGTATCGGTCACTACCGCTTTACTGCTATCAATCAACGTTGATGCGGTTGTCGAAATATCCGTTAATAGGTTTGTCGTCTCGTCGGCAAGCACCGTCGCTCGCGATAGCTGCTCTTGTTGCTCTTCCACCAACTCTAAACGTTCCAAGATTTGACGCAGCACGCCATCAGACTTAAATCCTTCTTGAACCATACTAAACGGTGCCGTTAAGCTTGCGAACTCTTTGACGTCGGGTTGCCATTGAGAAAAATCATCAAAGGCCAAGTCGATACCCGCAATACGGTTACGCATTTCACGATATTCATTTTTCGCTTTTTGTAGCTCGTCTTGCATCATCAATACAAGGAAAGTGCTTTCCATCGAGCTCGCACTGGCAATAAATCGACTGGCGGCATCAGATGCCATCGGGTTGTCCTGTGCGAGAATCAAGCTGATACGGTTCATTTCAGGGCCAATAGAGCTAAGGCCATATCTAAAACCCACTACGTCTTTATCTATTTGGCTCTTCATAACTAGAATCTGTGACTGTAGCGCTAATATCGACTGGGTAAGGGATTGCAGTTCAATTATTTTTTCACTTAATTGCTCACGTTGTTCAATAGTGACCGCATTATCCAGCGTACCTGCAATATCAAAAAGGCTTCTGACTCTTCTATCACTCTGCTGGGCTAAAACGTTGATCCGTTGTTGTGTAATGTCGAGCTCATCCGTCGCCGTTAATTGCGTACCATAAGCCAGCAATTTAACTTGTTCCAATACGTCTTGCGTGAGCGATGCATTGTTCATTGATAACGGTAATGCTTTATCTGACAAATTGTCGAATTGCTGCTTAACTTGAGTAAGTCCGTTCGCACTAAGTAGGCTTAGTCCAACAAAAAAGGAGGCGATGAGAGTAAAAATGACGCTGAGGGAACGTATAAGTGAGGTCGAGCCTTTCCTAGTTTTCGAGGGAGTCATGCAAAATCCGTTACATTAGGTCACACAAACAGTGCCTTCCCATCACCGATGAGCATTAGACAACCATTTGAATTGGTATAGAATTAATAGGAATACTAGTTATTCTCAATGACAGATTTATTACACTTTTATTGAATGAAGATGACAAATGAAAATTCATAAGCTATTGATATGTTGCAGTATAGTTGCCGCTTTATCGGCGTGTTCATCTTCTCCGGAACGCCCGGCGCATACGCAACAGTCTTACAACTCCCCTAATAATGCCCCCTTTTTAGCTGAATATAAAAAGTGGCAAGGTGTACCTTATCGATTGGGAGGGACCAACTATAGTGGCGTAGATTGTTCTGCGTTCGTACAAGCGGTCTATAAAGATGCGTACTCAGTAAGCCTACCTCGTACCACCGCCCAGCAAATCAATATCGGCAGTAAAGTCGGTTACAACGATGCGAAAAGCGGTGATTTGGTCTTTTTTAAGACGGGTTACAAAACTCGCCATGTCGGTATTTATTTAGGTGGGAATACGTTCATGCATGCATCAACGTCAAAGGGCGTCATCATGTCGCGATTGGATAACCCATATTGGGCCTCCACCTTTTGGCATTTCCGCTCAGTCAACTAGCTTTGAATGAACCTATAAGCCAAACGTACTCATGAACTCGTTAAACTAAAAAAGAGGCCAAATAGCCTCTTTTTTTATGTCATTTTTCACCGCTAATCGTACTTTGCAACCGCTGTATCAAACAGGTTTTTCACCAGCGCGATGTATTCTTCAAGAAAGAACACTTGTTCGTTAGTGGCATTTTTATTCCATACACCCGCTAAGACTTCTTCAAGGTCTTGGATGACCAAGTCGACTTCTTTCAACAACTTAAATCGTACACTTGAATGAAGCTCGGGGTTTTGTTCAAACAAAACAATAATATTGGATGCCACCATATCCGTTGCTACGTCTTCAATGGTTTCAGATCCAGTGTCCCCGACTTGCGAGGTAAACACGTCCAAATTCATAGCAAGGTGTTCTATCAATGCTTGATAGCCGTCTGTCTCTACAACCACGACTGATCTCCTAGACACTACTTAAAGGTTAGTATTAAACATATCAAAGAAGATTAATCTATGTAAGCATTTGATTTAGAAAACGAGTGTATTCTCTTCTAGCTTTGCTTTAACTCACATCTACCCTGCTATTCCTGCCTTGAAAACGTCCGTCTCAAAGTCAGTTAAACAGCTCTATGACCAGTTTGTTGTCTTTTATCACTAAACTTGGCTCAGCCGACTTCAACAAGGCTTGCTTTACCTGAGAGGCATCAAGCTTATAAACAGGATGCTGCGAAAGCGCATAGCCGATCATAGAAACAGCAGGATTAATGAGAGCCTTCATTTCAGGCGTCAGCAATTGGCTTTTCTCGTCGAAGCGCTCCAGGCGCAGTGCTTTCAGATAGACCTCCCCGGTATCGGCTTGATACTCAGGAATGGCGCTAAATTCAATATCAAGATCTAATCCCATGCTTTTCGAGTTGAGCATCTGCACTTTCGCATTGGTATTTGCAAACACGGAAATCCGCTCAGCATCGGCTCGACCTATCTTAACGTCCAGATCTTCGATGGAGACCTGTGCGTACATCACATTTTCAATCCCTACCGATTGCTCATACTGTACAGAGTCTTGTAGATAGTTGGTCATATCTTGTTCCGTGATGCTGTAACTTGCGCAGCCTGAAAGCATCACTGTACCGATTGTCATAGCAAGTTTTTTTATCGCTTCCATTTTTATGTACTCCAACTTATCTCGATCAGTTTCTGCTTAGCGTATTAATCACTATATGTTATTCAGTTGGTCAGTGCATGTCCGTTTTTGATACACCCCAATTCTCACTGCTTCCTTAGATATCAATCAGTGAGAACTCGCATCAATTCCATAATTGCTCCCCCCTATAAGAATGTCCTCAATGGCTTTTAAAGTGTCGCGTTGTTTTACCCTAAATCTTCTTTTGTGACTTATCTCTCATGTCTGTTAATTGTCTAATAAATCTGTATAATTCGCCGCGTAATAATATGTACTTTCATTTCCGTTGATTTGCTGTCTCACAATAAGTAGATCGACAACTATAATACCTAGGAATACTTCTTTGATATCTACCGCTAACATCACCATGCAATTCGGCGCTGAGCCGTTATTTGAAAACATTTCAGCTAAGTTCGGTAACGGTAATCGTTACGGCTTGATTGGCGCCAATGGATGTGGCAAATCAACATTCATGAAGATTCTTAGCGGTGCACTAACTCCGAGCTCCGGAAATGTCTCGATTACTCCAGGGCTTAAGCTTGGTGTACTAAGCCAAGACCAATTTGCCTTTGAACAGTACAACGTTATCGACGTTGTCATCATGGGTGATCGCAAGTTATGGGAAATAAAACAAGAACGCGACCGTATTTATTCACTACCAGAAATGAGTGAAGAAGATGGCATGAAAGTGGCCGAGCTTGAAAGTGAATTCGCTGAAATGGATGGCTACACCGCAGAAAGCCGTGCCGGTGATATTCTCATCCAAGCGGGTATAGAAGAAGAGTTTCATTTCGGTTTGATGCAACAGGTTGCGCCCGGCTGGAAACTGCGTGTTCTTCTCGCTCAAGCATTGTTTGCAAACCCAGATATTTTGCTACTTGATGAACCAACCAACAACTTGGACATCAATACCATCAACTGGCTTGGCGAAGAGCTCAACCAGCGTAAGTGTACAATGATCATCATTTCGCATGACCGTCACTTCTTGAATTCTGTGTGTACACACATGGCTGATATCGATTATGGCGAGCTTCGCATTTACCCTGGTAACTACGAGTACTTCCTAGAGGCGTCTGGCCTGATTCGTGAGCAACTGCTTGCTGGAAATGCAAAGAAAGCAGAGGAAATCAAAGAACTACAAGATTTCGTTAACCGTTTTGGTGCAAACGCTTCAAAAGCAAAACAAGCAAGCTCTCGCGCCAAAAAAATGGACAAAATCAAGTTAGACGAAGTTAAGTCAACCAGTCGTATTAGCCCATCGATTGATTTTGGTGAAGGCAAGAAATTACATCGCCAAGCATTAGAACTGCAAGATCTCGGCCATTCTTTTGATGACGAGCTGCTATTCGAGAAAGGTAATCTACTACTAGAAGCCGGGACTCGCTTAGCGGTTATCGGTGAGAATGGTGTGGGTAAAACAACACTATTACGCTGCTTAGTTAATGAGCTTGAGCAAACGGCTGGCGTTGTTAAATGGTCTGAAAATGCATCTATCGGCTACTGCCCACAAGACAGCACCGCTGACTTTGATAATGACCTTAGTATCTTCGATTGGATCTCACAATGGCGCACCGTTAAGCATGATGACCTCATGGTACGCGGTATTCTAGGTCGTTTATTGTTCACCGCTGACGACGCCAACAAAAAGGCGAAAAACTGCTCTGGTGGAGAAAAGAACCGCTTGTTGTTTGGTAAATTAATGATGCAAGACGTGAACGTTCTTGTTATGGATGAACCAACCAACCATATGGATATGGAAGCCATTGAGTCACTCAATAATGCGTTAAAGAAATACGAAGGTACATTGATTTTCGTTAGCCATGACCGTGAGTTTGTTTCTTCTCTTGCCACTTCCATCATTGATGTAAAAGACAAAAAATTGGTTCAGTTCCAAGGGACGTATAATGAGTACCTTGCACACCAAAAGAAAACACTGGCGCTAGGATAATCTAAAAGTAATTTAGCTTGCTTGCAGACATGCAAAAGGCAGGGATTACCTCATGGTAACCCCTGCCTTTTTACTATCCAATATCCTGACTCTACTCGGTTAAGCTGCCTTGCCATTGTGACAGTGCTTTTATATGCTTTGGGCCTATTCCACAACAACCGCCGATAATTGAAGCCCCCAATTCATGCCAGCGTTTGGCATAAATCAAGTAGTCATCAGGGGACAGTTCTCGCATGGATTGAAGTGTGCCATTCGCTTCATGCCCCGATACGATTGGCATGAAATTATTCGCGTAAACGCCAATCGTCATCTCATATGGAGCATTGCTATTCGCTATCTGGTTCGCAATGACTTGGTTTGCATCTTGTATCGCCTGCTCCATAACTTCAGGTACTGAGCAATTAAACATGATCCCTTGCACATTGTTTCTACAGGCCAACATGATTGCTTCAGTGACAGTGTCACCCGATCTTAAGCTCGCGACTGTCGTCGTAGTGTCATCCAAACTGAACGCATAGAACGTAGTCTTATCTGAAGTTTTCAAAATCGAATGTGTTATCTCAAACTCTTTCAGGCTTGAGATCGTCTCTACAATCCACATATCGACATAAGGGGCTTGCGCGTCAAACAAGGTTTGAATGATCGAGCGAGCTTTGTGCTCTTCGAACAAGTCCGGACGATAACTCCCTAATGGCGGAGGAATAGCACCCGCAACTTGCACTCGTCCATTACCGGTAGACGTCGCAACTGAAGCCGCTATCTCTGCCGCTTGTCGCGCCAATATCGCCCCTTCTTTTTGGTAGCGCGCCTCACCTAGGTGAAACGGCACGCAAGCATAGCTATTCGCTATAATAATCTGAGCACCTGCATCAATGAAATTTTGATGCGCTTTACGGACATAATCTGGTGACTCTATTAGCGCTTGAGCACTCCATAGAGGTTGTGAAAACGGAGCGCCTATTTCTTGAAGCTCTCGCCCCATTCCGCCATCCAATATTGTTAATGGTTTCATAATATCGCGATCTAAATTATTCATTGAACTCAACCTTGAGAATATCAGACAGCGTAGCCTAGTGCCATTTCAGAATTTTCCTCTATTGTAATAACAGCAAAAGACGTGATCTCACCGGTTGACTCATTCATCGTATAAATTAAATAATGGAGACTATTGGTTAAATCATGCCCCCTATACCACTACATAGGGTTGCTATCTAATTACTCGCTCGTACCCAGTTGGCAGTATGATGTCAGGAGCGATAAAACATCACGACTATTCAAGGAAGAACGATGAAAGACGAAACCCTTTCGATTCATTTTGGTTACGAAACCGACCCAACGACAAAATCTGTTGCCACACCCATCTATCAAACCGTCGCCTATGAATTTGATAACGCGCAGCATGGTGCCGATCTGTTCAACCTGGAAGTACCGGGGAATATTTATACCCGCATCATGAATCCTACCAACGACGTTTTAGAAAAACGAATGGCTGCACTAGAAGGCGGAATTGCCGGATTAGCGGTCAGTGCAGGCAGCGCTGCGATTAACTACGCCGTGTTAACCTTGGCACAAATCGGCGATAATATTGTTGCCACCCCGCAATTGTACGGGGGATCGTACACCCTTTTTGCTCATATGCTGCCAAACCAAGGCATCGAAGTTCGCTTTGCTAAAGATGATAAACCAGAAAGCTTGGCGGAACTCATCGACGATAGAACAAAAGCTATCTTCTGCGAAAGCATTGGTAACCCTGCAGGTAATATCATCGATTTGGAGCGCGTTGCAGAATTAGCTCACGCGCAAGGTGTGCCCGTTATCGTCGATAATACCGTCGCGACGCCAGCGCTTTGCAAACCTATTGAATTTGGTGCCGACATTGTCGTTCACTCGCTAACTAAATACGTAGGTGGTCACGGAACAACGTTAGGTGGCATGATTGTCGATTCAGGCAAGTTCCCATGGTCAGAACATAAAGATCGCTTCCCTGTTTTCAATAAACCCGAGCCCTCATATCACGATGTCGTTTATGCCGAAGCCTTTGGCGAAGCCGCCTTTATTGGGCGAGCTCGTACCGTTCCACTTCGTAACACCGGGTCTGCACTCTCCCCAATGAATGCGTTTATGCTCATTCAAGGGTTAGAAACCTTGTCTTTGAGAATGGAGCGTCACACTGAGAATGCGCTTAAGGTCGCTCAATATCTATCAAATCATGACAAAGTCGCGTGGGTTAATTACGCAGGACTACCCGATTCTCCGCATCATGTACTTGCTGAAAAATACATGAAAGGGAAACCTTCGGCTATCCTCTCGTTTGGATTAAAAGATGGCTACGATGCCGGCGTGCGCTTTTATGATGCGCTTACCATTTTCAAACGCCTGGTGAACATTGGTGATGCTAAATCTCTGGCTTGCCACCCAGCGTCTACCACCCATAGGCAACTCAACGAACAAGAGCAGAAGCAGGCGGGCGTTTCTCCAGAAATGATTCGCCTTTCTGTGGGTATTGAGCATATCGACGATATAATTGCCGATCTAGAGCAAGCGCTGAACGTTTAAAGCGTTCCTGAGGTCGGTGCTCTGAGCGCCGACTTTTATCACGCCCACACCTTTCGATTTTTATCCATTAGATTTACCCAAGTATCATTTTTAAGTGTCTAGATTTTCGTTTCCAAAAACAACAATGACTAAGCTGTGTCGATTATCACTGTATACATTGCAAAGGTGTTCTAAAATACAAAGAGATTGATTAACGGGAGTGGCGTATGTGGCAAGCGATTTCAGACCAACTATCAGACACATTGATGTTCAAATTTAACATCAGAGAGCATGTGAAAATGGAAGGTGGCGACATCAACCAATGCTATATGGTGAGCGATGGTGAGCAGCGCTATTTTGTCAAAACCAATCATAAAGACTTTCTGCCTAAATTCGAATTAGAAGCAGAAAACCTGCACTCTCTTCGAGAAACCAACAGTGTTCAACTCCCAGAAGTCGTGTTAACAGGTAAAACTAAAGAATGTGCCTTCATCGTACTCAACTACATCCCGGTAAAACCGTTAGATGTGGCAGAAAATAGTTATCGCTTTGGGACCCAGCTCGCCAAATTGCATAAGTGGGGTGAACAAGCTGAGTTTGGTTTTGACCACGATAATTATATTGGTGAAATCGTACAACCAAACCAATGGCATAAAAAATGGTCTCGTTTCTTTTCCGAACAACGCATTGGTTGGCAGCTTCAACTCCTCAAAGAGAAAAAAATCAGCTTCACACACATCGGTAATTTTGTCGACTTAGTCAATGAACAACTCGCGGGTCATAATCCAAAACCCTCGTTGCTGCATGGCGATCTATGGAATGGCAATGTCGCCAATACCGCCTTCGGTCCCCTTTGCTTTGACCCAGCCAGCTACTGGGGAGACAGAGAGTGTGATCTTGCTATGACTGAGTTATTTGGCGGATTCCGGCCGGAATTCTATCAAGGTTACGAAAGTATTCTCGCAATTGAACCTATGTATGAATACCGGAAAAATATCTATAATTTATACCATGTACTCAATCACTGTAATTTGTTTGGCGGGCAGCACTTAGAAGAAGCTGAAAAGTTAATCACCACGATTCAAGCATCATAATACCCATCATACTTCATTACGGTTTAAGCCACCTTGCAGTAAAATGACAGCTGCTTAACGTGGTGGATTGCAAATAGCTCCATGCATCGTGGAGCTATTCAACGCCAAACCAAACTCATTGCAATCACTAACATAATGCAGCCAACTACCGCTTCTAATATCTTCCACGATAATGACTTACTAAATAACGGTATGAGTAAACGAGCACCGTATCCAAGAGAGAAGAAGAACACAAACGATGCCATAACGGCACCAACACCAAACGACAATTGCGATGGCGCATATTGTGTTGAAATCGACCCAAGCAATACGACAGTATCTAAATAGACATGCGGGTTTAACCATGTCAAAGCAAGGCAAACCCCTAACGTTTTCCAGAGGCTAGACGTTGACTCACCTTCTGGCGTCAGTTGGTGCTCGGCAGTAAAGGCCGAGCGGAAGCTTTGCGCGCTGTATACAAACAAAAATATCGCGCCCGCATAACGTGCCACGACTTCGATCTGTGGATACGATTCAATCATCACTCCAAAACCACCAACGCCAGCAGAAATAAGCAGTGCATCCGAAACGGCGCAAACCAAACACACCCAGAAAACGTGGTGCTTTTTCAAACCCTGCTTAAGAACAAACGCATTCTGAGCACCGATAGCCAAAATGAGCGAAATGCTCAGTGAAAAACCAGTGACGAGAACGTCAAAATCTAAACCCACGCTTTTAAATCCCTACAACGAAATTGGTGTCAAACATTTTACCCTACCCCAAAGAAACAGAATAGCGCCACCCTCTCTCGACGAGGACGGCTATTGGCTTGTGATTTATACTCCATTAATGACTAACATTCATCTTCATGTCGCACAGAAACAAATAATTCCTCATCGACTATCGTGATAGCAAATACAATGGGTCGACAACAGACATAGCAATCTTCTACGTAATCTTGTTCCCCATTTGAGCCATCGATAGAGGTCTCAAACGTTTCGCCACAATATGGACAGTCGACAAATTTAAATTCTACGGTTCCCAATGTTAGTTCCTCTTAAGCGCTATGTAATTAATAGCCTAGCTTAAAATCAACATTGTTTGTCGCGCTACGTAACGTGAGCCTTTAGACAGTAGATTTTAAATAATAAGTGCTGTGGATTTTAGATTCCTAGCGGCTTTAGGTACGCTAGGTGCTTTAGATACACTAAGGGTGTTTTAGATACGCTAAAGACTTAACCGCTTGGTCATAAATACGCTATTTGGGTCAAGCGTATAATCAGCAAATGGTGAGCAATCTACAAAGCCAAAACCGCGATACAGACTTCTCGCAGGATGAAAAAAAGCCTCCGTTCCGGTTTCTAGGCTCAAATGCTTGAAACCTTGCGCCATAGAAAAATCAAGGACATGACGAACGAGTAGCTTAGCCACTCCTTTTCCACGCGCGGCACCCGTTGTGCGCATTGATTTGATTTCACCGTGCTCGTGGTCGAGAACCTTGAGTGCCACACACCCTACCAAATCATCTTCAATCCATGCTGACCAAAAGATAATCTCTGGTCGCTGTAATCCTGTAATATCTAATGCATGGACACTTTCAGCTGGAGATGTCGCATGCATTTCGTCTAGATGCTCCTGCAAGAGCGCTTGAATCTGAGGACCTTGCAAGTCGTCTTCAATAATTCTCATCAGTATTTCCTTATACTTGTTGATTCATCTTTTTTATTGATATTGGACTACCGTTAATCGGAAACCCTACCACGCAATGCTTTGGTATTGCCTTTGCGTTTCTTCGAGTCCATCCTACGTTTCTGTGAATTACGTGTAGGTTTAGTCGCGCGCCTCGTTTTTTGGACCACAGCAGACGATACAATCAACTGCTTGAGTCTTTCTAGGGCATCTTCTCTGTTCTGCTCTTGAGTTCTATAAGCTTGCGCTTTAATAATAATGACCCCATCTTTCGTTATCCGTGAATCTGAAAGTTTGAGCAGGCTTTCCTTGTAGAAATCGGGAAGTGTCGATCTCTTGATATCAAAGCGTAAGTGTATCGCAGAGCTTGTTTTATTTACTTTTTGACCACCCGCCCCCATCGATCGTATCGCGGTAAGTTCGATTTCCCATTCGGCTAGCTCTACGGTGTTGGAAATTTTAAGCATTCGTGGCTCTATTTGGAAATAACATGAAAATGATAATGTTGGCGGCGCCCCAACCAAAGAGTAGCTCTAACCGGGAGGAGCGAGACATAGGCTGAGTCTAGTTTAGCTGAAGGTTGACACATACAAGGCTTCTACCTTGTCTCTCGCCCATTGAGTTTTTCGTAGAAACTTCAGTGATGACTTAATCGATGGGTCATTGCTGAAACAGTTAACGTTAATGTGATAATACAAATCATCCCAGCCATAGTGCTCGACTAAGCGCGTTAGAATTTTTTCTAATGTTAAGCCATGCAAAGGATTATTTTGTTGCTGATTACTCATGAAAAGAGTCCTAATAAAAAATCGAATAAACGGGAGTGACAGAGCATTATCGCTGTGATATCGCAGTGAAATCACACACTAGAAGCCTGCGCTTGTTAGGCAACACTCACAATGTGACAAGCTTATTATGAATTGCAGATGGGATCAAAGCTAATGGCACACTTATTCGAATTTGACTTCGTTTTGGGCGAATGGTGTGCACTTGAAGTGAGGTGGTGTAGAACGTCAAGTAAACGCTAATTAGAATGAAAACAAACTCATATGCCGTCCGAACGCATAGGAATATAACCTAAATGATATATTCACCCAAAAATTCCATAATAATAAGATTTATAATTAATATTAAAACACTCAGCAGTGTCAGATTGGGAATATAAAAGGGGAGCTCGACACTCCCCAATATTAAGCAATAAAAAGGTAATAGAAAATTGAATTGCTAAATATTCTTTATTGCCTTATTCGCTACTTTCCACTCCTGTACAGAGCAGCTCTGCTGCTAGCACCCCTGTACTCAGGGTGATACCCGCTACCAGTAACACTGCTGCGTATTTACTCGCAAGTATACATAATCCAAGGGTGTTGATTATTTTTTCCATATCGTACTCCTTTGAGACATCCACGTTAATTAATCTATGTTAATTTTAGTTCAACCATGAATTACAAATTGAGAGTTCAAACGACAATTAATGTATAGAGTAAATCTTTATGGTATAAAAAATGATAATTCCACAAATTTACAACTGCTTACAAAATAAGGTTTTGGCATTATTAATAAATAGGATAAATAGAACAAAATCACAGGTAACTTTACTCAGCAATATTCACTAAGTAAAGTTACCTGTCTACCGCGTTGTCTTACGATTCTTTTTTGTCAATCATATGCAGATGCACATCCTGTTGAGGGAACGGTATTGAGATGCCCTCTTTATCAAAACGAAGCTTCACCTCTTTCGTCACATCCCAGTACACGTCCCAGTAATCATCAGTCTTGACCCATGGTCGAACAACAAAATCAACCGACGATGTATTTAGCGTATGCACTTTAATCATTGGTTCAGGTGATTTGAGAACACAAGGATGAGCCGTGACGATATCATAAAGAACAGACTCAGCTTTTAGCAGATCGTCGCCATAGCCGATGCCAAACACCATATCGACTCGACGAGTGCGCTCATGTGTCACATTTTTAATGACATCACCCCAAATTTTTCCATTAGGGACAATAATAATTTGGTTGTCAAAGGTGCGGATTGTCGTATTAACCAAGCTCATATGGCTTACCTTGCCATCAACGCCACCAGCAAAAACGAAGTCCCCCACATCAAACGGACGGTAGATGAGAAGCATCATCCCAGCTGCAAAATTAGACAATGTATCTTGGAGTGCAAAACCAATAATAACACCCGCAATACCAAAACCCGTCAGCACCGGCGCAAGGTTTAAGCCTACTTGCGACAGGCCTACCATGATACCGATGATCCAAATAATGTTGCCCGACATTGATACAAAGAAGTTTTGCATCAAATGAGATAATTTGAAGTTCTTTGTCACCACAGCTTTACTAACAAGCTTACGAACCAACTTCACTATCATCCTAGTGGCCATCAATATGAGGATGAAAATAAACACTTGGAACAATTGTTGTGGTGCATTATCAGCAAGCCATGTTAACCCTGCATTCCACCATTCACTTAATAGTGACAAAAACACCTTAACGTTCAAAATGTCTTGCGTAATACTACCGGTGACCTGAAATACCTGCCGTTTATATTCAGAGGTCTCAAGATCCATGTCGTCCCCGAGAACGATCAGCTCCTGTAAACTCGTGGTTTCAATAGATAAGCGTTGTTTAGTGATCAGTTGCGTCATTTGCAATGCCGCTTTTTCTGACTCTGGCGCAACCGCTATTTGCGTCGCCACAGTCTTAACTTGCTGATCAAAATACTCGACCGAAGCGGAGATTAAACGCATACGTTTGGCTATACGTAGAGCGAGCGCTTGTTCTAAGTCGGAATTTGGCTCCTTTAATTTTTGCAACCACGTCAAATTTTGCCAGCTACTGTCGTAAGTGGAATCTAAATAGTCTTGCAATTCTCGGTATGTGTTAAGAATCGACAGTTTTTCTTCATCTTTCGCTGAGTTAAACGACTCATTAGCTGATTTTATTTTGTCTTCAAGATACGTTTTCGCCCCTTGAGTGTACTGTTGTTGCAATATTACTTGTTCCAACAATAAAGGCTTAGGAAGTACACCTTTATCAACTGCAGTATTTATGACCTCACGCAATTCATTGTTTTTATTAAACAAACGAAATTGGATTGCATCTTTTTGGTCACCGGTGGAATGTTTCAAAGAATCCGCGAGTTCTTGAATTTCTCGATTGACACGATCTAACGCTAACTGCTCTTTGCTCTGCTCGCTCTCTGCCTCGACTGACGCATACGTTGGAACACAAAAACCGAATCCAATCAGAAACAACAATAAGGTTAATGGCGCTTTTACTATCCGTGACACATTCATTCCCTACTCCTTGATGGGTTTGATTACCGATACCTTGGAAAAACTTCTAACTTCTAACTTCTAACTTCTAACTCATCATCCTAGATTTGATGATGGATGTTTAAAAACAATTCATTGATTAGCAGACCCATTCAATAATAGATCATATTTTCACTGGTATAGCATTGGAGTCAAAGAGAATTCGCCTGCACTTCACAAATAAATATCTGCTTATTTACTGAACGATAACGTTATTGGTCTATGATTACCAAACGTAGTATTAACAATTGTTGTGGCATCGTAAGGGAATGGTTATGGGTATTTTTTCTTGGATTATCTTGGGGCTCATCGCAGGCGCACTAGCAAAATGGTTGATGCCGGGTAACGATGGCGGCGGTTGGTTAGCCACTATGGTGCTTGGTATTGCTGGTGCTTCTGTAGGTGGGTTTTTAGGGAGTTCCCTCGGCTTAGGCGGAGCAAATGGCATCAACATCGGGAGTATTGTGACCGCAACTTTAGGCGCATTTGTCTTGCTCTTTGTCTATAACCGATTCATTAAAAATTAAGCATGGATGACTATCAGGTCATGGCTTTTTAGTTTGTGGTAGCGCCGGGCATGCTCAGTCGACGAAAGCAGCGCGAACAACGTGTCGGTTTCTACCACTCGTTTGGTTTACTTCCCTCAGCCTTAAAATTTAGCTTATCTGTCTTAGATTCAATAGATCGAGTCAGTACTAACACGCTTATTATGTTAGGCATCGATTAGATATTTAAATTGGCCGATGCATTAAAAGAGTACATCTTGATTTCCTTTCGATCTTCCCACCCCAGTGAGCGATAAAACTGTTGCGCATTTTCATTTTCTGCTGTGACAAAGAGGTGTGTTTTGCGGATACCAATAAGACCAAGGGCGGTTGTCGCCTGCTCGATAAGCCCCTTACCAATACGCTTGCCACGGTGCTTATCTGCAACCGCAAGGTGTTGTATATAGCCGCGACGTCCATCCGTCCCAACGAGCACTGCGCCAACCATTTGTCCACCCACGGTAGCCACGAAGCTTAAATTCGGGTTTTGATCGAGATAGTCAGTAATGCTTTCACGACTATCCGCTTCTCTCAGCTGCATATTTTCCGTTATGCCCCATAACGCAATAACCGCATCATAATCGGTTGTTTGCATTTCTCTATAACTCACCTTCACTTGAGTACCTCCTTTTTAACTCGACGACCTCAACGTTATAGTCGTGATACCACGTTTCCTTACCTAGGCGTTGCGCTTCCTTATGCAATGGATCTTGATGCCATTTTTGTATGTCTTCTTGGTTATGCCAATATGAAATAGCAATTTCTTTATTCCCTTCCAATGACGTAACAAAATCAATGCAACGATATTTTGAAAACGCTAATGACCTCAGACGTGCGGCCATTTTTTCATATTGTTCGTTAGGGTGCTTCATTGTTGCTCGAAATATAACCGCATACATAATCGTTAATCCATTTTAAAACCGGTCCTGACGGCCGCTCTTCACACCGCCAACCGTCAACGCTCAAAAATCCGGTCATCATAAAGAACACCGTCGATGACGTAAGCATTCGCTATTTGTTCAATGAAAGTAAACCCACATTTAGTCAACACTCGTTCAGACGCTTTATTACCCTCTGTAACGACAGCAGAAAAATAGAGTGGCCGAAGCGACTGTTTCTCCCATGACAACTGTGCCCATAACAATAACGCTTCGAGTGATTCCGTAGCAAAACCCTTACCTTGATGTTCAGGAGCAAGTAAATACCCAACTTCCGCTTTACCTTCGTTGATGATAATACCCGTAATGCCTATTTTTTGTTTGGTGCTCTTATCAACAATAGTTAAACATAGCCAATGATGGGAGGCACAACACCACGGTGGTAAGCGTGACTGAAATCGTTGTTCAATCTCTTGATCGCTCGGAGTATCAAAGCACAATCGCGTCACATGAGGGTTTTTATGAAGCTGTTTAAAAAAATCTTCATCGCTAACATTAATTTGGCGCATTTTCAGGTGACGACTTTCAAACTTAATAGACATCCTTAATCATTATTCCTCGTTTCTTATTCTTTATTAACTTGCGTGCTCTAAGTGAAGCATAATAAACGAAACGTGTCAGAGACCACCGAGCACTCAGAAACAGATAATCAACCATCGCCAGGCCATAAATATTAAACCGGATAGACTTTTTCAAACAGTTCGAGGACGAGCTCATCTCGAGTTGTGAAGTGATGCCCTAGCTCAGAAGAATGGCGCTGAAAGAAGTCAATATGGGTACGTCGCCAAGAATCATACGTTCTATCTCCCTCACCTTCTTGATACGCAAACTCTTCCGTCACACTATCAAATGGGCAAATAAGGACATCGGTCAGCTTAATAATGCAGATAGGCATCTGGGCCCAGTTGAGAACCACCGCGACTCTTCCAATTTGGGGCAGAGGTTCGTGATCAATGTCGTAACCTATTTTTAAGCTGCAACTGGCCGTCTTGATTCCTGCATTAATAAGCCTTGCACACTCGTTAGCGTTGTATTCATCAGCGCAAAAGTATTCTGCGACCACATCAGGGATCCTTGACCTCTCATGTTGAGATAAGGTAGTAAGATACTCATTCAAAAATGCGCTTTGCTGTGGCGTCATAATCCTTCATTCCCATTACGGTGTTAAGATTCGTCTATGGTACAGGGAACCACAATACATTCATTAACTATTGGCGTACTCCGTGTCGTCGGCACCATTTATCATTTCGTTATTTTGGCCTCAGCACACGATAAAACATCGAGACGATGAGTAACAACGCTACGACGATGGGCAACCCCCACAGCACCATATTTTGCCTTGAAAGCGCCGGTTGATACAGAACGTGTTGTCCATATCGTTCCACCATATAGTCTTTTACTTCTTGGTCTGTTTTCCCTTGCTTAATCAATTCAAACACTCGCAGTCGAATGTCTTTAGCAACGGGTGAATTTGATTCAATCAAATTCTGATTTTGACACATCGGGCATCGAAGCGTCTTCGCTAATGCAATCGCATCTTTTTGCTGCTTGATAGAATCAAATTCAAATAATTCAACCGATTGTGAATTTTGCGCTACCGCACTAGGAGCAATGAAAACAAAACAAGATAAAATAGCCGTGAGGAATAGCCGTCTACTCAGGTTTTCAGATAGCCGTAACCCAGCCGTACCGACGACTCTAAAATACAACACGATGCTCCTACTGATCCAGTTACGCAACATCATCCGCCTTCATTTTTGAAGAAACATAGTTTGAAGAAACATGTTTACCCGGTGATTCTGGGCGAGTTCTCGGCATAGATGGCGCATAACTAGCTTGACCTGTGCGCTTACTAAATAACACACCTGTAACGCCAAGCACCATAATCAATGCGCCCAACCAAATCCACCGAACGAAAGCTTTGAACTGTATGCGCACCGCATAGTGTGAAGCATCAATTTTTTCCCCAAGTGAAATATAAATATCGCCGTGCCAAAAGGCCGTCATCGATGGCTCAGTCATATTCATCACTCGTATCGGATAATGTCGCTTTTCCGGAGTCGCAAGCCAAGTGTGCGCCGATTCATCTGATATTGAGTCTAATGTCTTAATTTCAATGATTGCACGCTCTGCACTAAATGACTGAGTTACATAGAGCTCCGTAGAAACATAACGAAGTTGATAATCGCCAAATTCTATTTGAGATTGGGGGCCTAGCTTACGTGTCACCTCGTAGGAATATTCACTGTTCATCGCGGCGCCAAAAGCCGTAACCGCCAGCCCTATGTGCGCCATTGAGATATAAACACATCGTCGGATCATCTTAGAGGTGGATTGAGGGTTCAGACAAACTCTGTACAACCCGACCCCATGGCAGCCAATTACCCATGTCGCCCCCCAACACGTCCACACTGCCCACATCGACCAATCGGCACCCACATCTTGATTTCGCGTGACGTAATAACTCACAACCGTGGCTGATACTCCTAACGTTACCACACCTATCCATAACGAAATCCGCATCAATGAATAAGGAACCACAGCATTCCATTTAAGCAAAGCAGCGAAGCCAACCACGAATAATGCCACTATTGCCAGCGGGGCAATAAGTAAATTGAAGTAAGGTGCCCCAACAGAAATATTACCCAGTCCAGCGAACTCGTACACCATCGGATAAAACGTGCCAAATACCACGATGATCGTGGCTAACGTAAAGAGGTTTGCGCACACCAACAATAAAAAGCCCTTATTCAATATCCCTTTTAATGGTTGTGATTCAATACCATCAATCCGCTTAACAAGCGTCAAGAAAGACAAAACAAAAACCAGGGTTAATATCGCTAACAACGTAAAGCCTTTACCTGGGTCCACCGCAAAGGCATGTACGGATGTTAGCACCCCAGATCGAACAATAAACGTACCGAGTATACTTAAACAAAACGTCACAAAAGCGAGAGAATAAGTCCAGATAAGTAACTGTTTCTTAGTTTTAGAGGCCAGTAAAGTGTGCATCAGAGCTGTCGCCGTGAGCCAAGGTAATAGGGAAGCATTCTCCACCGGATCCCAAAACCACCAGCCCCCCCAACCTAGCTCGTAATAGGCCCACCACGACCCAACCGCAATGCCGACGGACAGAAAGATCCATGCGACTAACGTGAATCTTTTTGCGATGATGACCCATGTCATGGTCATGTCGTTTGCAAGTAATGAACCAACAGCAAGTGCCAACACCGAAGCAAACCCCACATAGCCCACATAAAGCAGCGGAGGGTGAATAATCAAACCAATATCTTGTAGCATCGGATTTAAATCACGGCCTTCTAGTGGCAGTACTTGATTAAATTCAAACGGATTAGACGCCAGCAAGGTAAACCATGAAAAAATAGCCACGAACGCTTGCATGATCCATGTGGCGTGGATGAGATATCGATCTGATTGACACGATAATGAACGGGATAAACTCCATCCCCAAAGCGAAAGCGTCACTACCCAAAAAAGCATCGACCCTTCATGGCCACCCCATGTCGCGGCAATTTTAAAAGGCAGTGGTAGCTGGCTATTCGAGTTATGGGCAATGTAGCTTAGTGAAAAATCGTTAAGCGCAAATCCGTAAGCCAGAATAGCCATCGATACAAAAGCAAAGAGTAACGCGAGAACACTGGTTATACGAAGTGTGCGTGATATCTTGCCTACATGTTGTTCTGCATTAGCTAAGGTCGCGGTAAACCCCAAGCCCGCACCTAACGAACTCGTCATGGCCGCGCAAATTAACGTGAACAACCCAACATAGCCGATCATAAAGCCTCGGTAGAAACAGTAAGCACAATTGAGAAATAGTTTTTGATTTCAATGCTCTTGTAGGTGCTGATAATAGACTCCTCCATCCACTCACTTTCGATATTAAAAATAGGCGTAGATACAACTATGCCGGACGGAAAGTGACGATGCCGCATGGAAAGTAACGATGCCGTCATTCCTTTTTCGTTATGAATGACGGCATTACGCCACGTTAGTGGCCGTAGCGGAGCAAAAGCGTTAGTCAACCTAAACAATCGTCATTTGACCGGCGTACAACACGAAGGTTCTCAGCATCAATACCCCCAATAAACTTAACGTTGTCACGACAAGAATAAAACCGTGATTGTGTTTCACCTTGTCAGAGCTAAAGAAGTTCATCGCTAGTGGCAGCAACATGCCTAAACCAATCACGCCATACCAGAACCAATTGGACCAAAAGCCACCGCCGATAGCGTTCCAAGCCGCCGCTTCATTCTGACCACCACTAAAGATTAAGCCTGTAAAGAAAGTAATGATCACAAATAGCTCAAACAAAACGACTGGACGTTCGAATCGATGTACCCACTTCACGCTTGGGCTATGCGCATCCTCTTTAAAGACTAAGATCCCAAACAGTAAACTTGCCGCCGCACCCGATGATAAACTAGAAAATAAGAACAAAATCGGCAGCACCGGATTGTTTAACATTGGATAGGTCTTTAACGCGGATAATAAAAAACCAGTATACGCGGCAAGAGCAATCGCCAACACACCCAAAAACACCTCGAGTCCATTCTCAATTTTTTCCAATTTAATCAGAATAGTTTCAACAAAGTCGAACTTACTGCCTAAAACGTCCATGATTGGCTTGCGGAAAATCATCCCTATCCACACAAACAAAACAACCATATAAACTTGGAACAAAATCACCCCCATCGACATCACGGAGGTCGGATTAAAGTAAATCATGATTTTCCAAAACTCGAGCGGTTTAGTGAGGTGGAAGACCAAGATCAACAATCCAACAATAATGCCAAATGGAGCTAACCATGCCATCGCTTTTAATATGCCGTTATCTGCCGGGTTACCTTCGATAACATGACGCTTCAAATACAGCGCAATCATTACCGCCCCTGCCGACATCCCTGCTAAAAACAGATAGATAGCAATGATCCAATCCCATACTAACGAGTCAAAATGAAATGCAGTTTCCCAGATACTCATGCTACACCTCCCCCTTATGGAACGGTACTTTGTACAGCTTAGGCTTCGTGCCTAAATGCGCTTTATCTCGATAAACCGCATTAATCGTGATGGCTTGGCTAATATTACTCTGCGGATCATTAAGGTCACCGAAAACCAACGCTTTGGTTGGGCAACTCTCGACACAAGCAGGTTGTTTCCCGGCCGCTAGGTTGGTATCTCGACAGAAATTACATTTATCTGCAGAGTGATCTTCTGGATGGAAGAAACGCACTTGATACGGACAAGCAGCAAGGCAGTACCCACAACCTACACATTTTTCTTTGTGGACATCGACAATACCGGTTTCTTCATCTTTGTAAGCGGCGCCTGTTGGGCAAACGTAGACGCAAGGTGGGTTTTCACAATGCTGACAAGAAGTTCGAGTAAAACGGTATTCAACATCTGGGTACTCACCCATAGGCTCAGAGCGATTTATCTCGAGTCGAGACACGCCCTCAGGCACATTGTTCACTTCTCGACACGCTTCCGTACACGCCGTACAACCGATGCAAGCATTTTCATCGTGTAGCATACCGTAACGTTTGACTGATTCCGTATTTTCGGCTGACGCATTCGAATTAGTGCTGGTTAATACCGATGTCGTTGCAACACCTGTGGTAAAGATAACCGCACCAGAACCGGCTAAAAAATTTCGTCTAGAACAACTCATATCATTTGCCCTCCTCTTCACGCAATTCGTTGAAGTCTTTATGGCAATCGACACACATCTTAATTGTCGTTTTGTGGTCATAAGACAAGGCTTTTGCTTTTTCCGCGTGAACAGAATGACAATTGCTGCACGTCAGGTTTTTAGCATGAACATCGTGAGTCCAATTGGCTTTACGTAATTCCGGAGGTTGGTGGCAGTCGGTACAGAGTTGGTTAGCCTTCAGTATTGCAACAGAGTTAAGCTGCGTTTTGTCGCTGCCGGCTTGGGATTGGGCTTCATGATACTGAATGACGGTTGAAGCACCATCACGATGATCAGGTCCAATGTTGCTATGACACTGGGTACAGTTTACCTCTTTACCTAGTGCCGCCATTGCGTCTTCACCATGCGACCCTGCAAGGGTTTGTTTTGAGTCTTTATGACATTGGACACATTTGTAATCCTTGTCACGAATCAACTCTACCTTATACCGCTGTTGCGCAGCGCCCTCTTGTGGGAATGCAGCGTCGTCGGCAAAGGCATTGAGTGAAAAACCATAAAAAGAAAATGCTAGAAGGGCTTGAAGCATTATCGTTATGGTCAATTTAACATTGCCCATCGTATCCTTTCCTTAAACCATTTCTACCAAAAAGTTAGCTGGCAGTTAGGTCGATAATTAATACTTCTTCTCGAGCGAACTCGACAAAATGCTATCAATTCTTATTCAGGAGGAGCCACAACGCTTCACATATTGATGTTATTCCTTCATGGCTGGTTTGCCTACTACCCCTTGATGAATTAGTGAGCAAAGTCACTATATTCTGTGTGTGAATTTTCACATAAACCCCTGTTTTATAATGATAATTAATATCAACAAAACAGGCGAAGAGTAACCCTTTAGGGGTAGATTTATTTGGGTATGATCAAGATCACTGTCGTAAATTGATCTAAAACAGTAAAGGGCCGACATGTAAAAAGTTATGTCGATTTGTGACGTATTATTACTTGGTCACCCGCTTATGCCTATAGAGAGCGTTATTTAGCATTAGCACAAGACATCTCCAGTTCTTATTAACGGAAAGCCCCACAACGCATTTCAACTATTAGAATACGGAGATTACACTGTGAACAAGCATTGGATTATTAGTTCCGTTGCATCGCTGGCAATACTCGGTGCCGCTAGCGCACCCGCCTTTGCTGCAACAAAGGATGGATTGGCTGATCCTCGAAACCAAACCTATGAAGAAAACCACCCTGATCAATACAAGACCTGGAAACAGACCAGCGAAAGTGATGGGATAGAAGATGCACTTAAGCAAGACCCTAACATGGTCATTCTGTGGGCCGGGTATGGCTTTGCAAAGGACTACAATAAAGCCCGTGGTCACTTCTTTGCCATCGATGATGTCACCCAAACATTGCGTACTGGTGGACCTACCGACCCGAAGTCCGGGCCTATGCCTATGGCATGCTGGAGCTGTAAAAGCCCAGATGTTGCCCGTGTAATCGAAGAGCGAGGCGAAGACGGCTATTTTGAAGGTAAATGGGCTCGCCTTGGTGGTGAAATTTCCAACCCGATCGGTTGTGCCGATTGTCATGACACTCGTAGCGAAAAATTCAAAAATGGTGAACCCGAACTCGCACTGACTCGGCCTTACGTCGAACGAGCATTTGAAGCCATTGGCAAAAAATTTGAAGACCAATCTCGCCTTGACCAACAAGCGTCGGTTTGCGCCCAATGCCACGTCGAGTACTACTTCACTGGCCCCAACAAAAGTGTCAAATTCCCCTGGGACCGTGGCACCAGAGTTGGTGAAATGGAACAATACTATGACGACATCGAATTTAAAGATTGGCAGCATGCTGTCTCTAAAGCGCCGATGTTAAAAGCGCAGCACCCTGGTTTTGAAACATGGCGTGAAGGCATACATGGTAAAAACGGCGTCGTTTGTGTTGACTGCCATATGCCGAAGGTAACTAAAGAAGATGGGACGGTTTACACCGACCACAAAGTCGGCAACCCGTTTGATCGCTTTGAAGACACCTGTGCAAATTGTCATACGCAGAGCAAAGATCAACTGCAAGGCATTGTTTCATCCCGTAAAGCACAAGTACTCAACATGAAGCTCACCGCAGAGAAACAAATTGTTGCCGCGCACTTCGAAGCGGGCGCCGCATGGGATGCCGGTGCAACTGAAGAAGAAATGAAGCCTATCTTAATGGACATTCGTCATGCTCAATGGCGCTGGGACTATGCTATTGCATCACATGGCGTCCATATGCACGCACCAGAGGTGGCTTTAGAAGTGCTTGGCACGTCAGTGGGTAAGGCTGCAGACGCTCGAGCCAAACTCATCCGCCTACTCGCGAAAAAAGGCATTACAGACCCAGTTGAAATTCCAGATATTTCAACCAAAGAAAAAGCGCAGGCCGCATTGGGTATGGATATGGATAAAATGAACGCAGAGAAACAACACTTCCTAGAAACTGTCGTACCACAATGGGAAGCAGAGAAAGAAGCAAGAGAATCAAAATACTGATCACCCGTATTGTAACGATTCAACGTCAAAAACCGGTGCGTGGGGGTAGCGTTTAAAATCAATACCTCCATGTTCACCGATAGACACTTGCGTGACCTATGCGATTGTTTGCCAAAGCCCTAACCAAAAGTTAGGGCTTTTTATTACTTTCTACTATAACCTTTTATTAATAACCCCTTAACCTATTGCTGCTATCTCTATGTTGTATCAATCTATAATGTCAGCATGCCGCAAAGTTCAATATAAGGTCATTATGAAATTACGTTTACTCACTTGTTTATGTTTTCTTAGCTCACCTATCCTTGCCGGTACCTACAACAGTGTATCCGTCGGTACCACAAGCGAAGGTGGTTTTGGAGTTGGGCTTTATCATGATCGTAACCTGAGCTTCGGCTTCTATTCCAACCTAGCGGGGGGCACAGGACCAAACAATGATGACTTTGCGCTAAATGTCGGCGTCGTTAAATCGTTAAGTGAAAACATTGTCGGTTATGTCGGAGCTGGCATCGCCAATCGAAGTATTGAAAAGCTCGATGACGTCCCTTTCAAAGACTATGAGTCAGACTTACGATTCAACGGCAATATCGGTCTTTTGTTTAAAACTAGTGTCACCGGTTTTACCGCCGACGTTGGTTACAACACAGGATTAGAATCTGCATTCTTTGGGATTGGATACACGTATTAACGTTCATTGCAAAAGTCATTTTGTGCTGCTAGTTTGTCGTGGTGGGCAACTTTCCACCCACCGAATCACCCCCTCCTTCCACCTGCCTAGCAATGTAACGCCGTACAGGGGCGACTACCAATAGTTCTCACTAGCAAACTGCCCCGGCTTTTTACGCAAGTGCTTAGAGAGCCCTAGGTCAACCAACGTCTGACTGGTATCTTTAACCATCTGAGGGTTTCCACATAGGTAAACAAAGCTTCGAGCCGGATCGAGTTTTTCACCCAGCGTTTGTTGTATCACACCGCTTATCAATAACTCTGGTATACGCCCGCGCAGACTGTCGTCATGCGATTCCCTAGACACCACGGAAAGGTAATTAAAAGCATCCCCCAATCGTTCACTAAACGCTGCGATTTGATCCGGGTAAACCAATTCACTCGCGGTGCGCACGGCATGTATTAGATTGACCTTATCGAACCGTTCGCCAATTGAGTCATCCTCTATCATTGATAAAAATGGACCAACGGCGGTACCCGTTGCTAGCATCCACAGTTCACGCGCTGTATCCGGGATTTCATCCAATGTCATAAAACCTGAAGCTTGCTTACCCACGTAGACCGCGTCGCCCACGCTCAGCGCATTTAGCTTTGGCGATAGCAGCCCTGAATCATCAGCGACAATCAGAAACTCTAGATGTTGATACCCATAGGCGTGCTGAGGATGGTTAACCATCGAGTAAGCACGCCTCGCCCATTCACCATTGTCGTTAATTAGACCGAGCTTTGTAAACTGACCTGCGACATAAGGCGTGATTGGTGCAGAGATCTCTAAACTAAACAATTTATCCGTCCAGTTTTTTTTTGCTAATACGCGTCCTTCTATAAGGCCATTCGGTACATCTTGCATTCGATACCTCTTTTGAAAATGACACAAACTATATCTATATTAGGTCGTTATTGGCGATTACTTAAACTACAATTTAAAAATATCTTATGTACTTAATTGATATAGTTGTGAAAGAATTATCACGTTTTCCGGTCTATGTATAATACGAGTTATTGAAGGAACAGTGACCAAACATTATGAAGCCATGTTTTCCAGCTCTCCCCCATACTGCAGAAAGTCAAAGCCCAGTGAAACAATGGCTCGAAACGCATTGTGCGCAGCCCATTGTCTTCAGCGATGCTCAACACGTTGCCCTTGCGCGATTACTCCCATTACTAATCTGTGGCGAACAATCGTCCCAATGGGTTTTCCATAACGAGGTACAACGTCAACGTGAATCTAACCCAGTTCTCGAGGCTGCACAGGATTTCGAATCGATTGTCGCCGATGAACAATATCATGAGGAAGCACTAGAATGGGTTCGCAACTCTCTCAGTGAACCCGCCGATATTGTTCAAATAAAACGACGTAGCCAACGTTTTTTTGCTTCATTAGGAGTCAAGCAAAGCTTCGATATACATTTTGCGCAGATCGCCTGTCTCGATGCGTTGGTATGTCGACTCATGTTAGCGATAGAGAAAGGCAGCTTTGATACTCGTCACCCGTTTGTGCTGTTATGTCGCGCAATAAAACAAGATGAGGCCAAGCATGTCACCTTATCGAAAAGGCATGCCATTACGCTCGGTTTTGACAGTACACAATGGCGAGATTTTCAACTTAACATTTCCAAACGCTTGTACGAATTACTTGCCACAGAGCGAGCCGCTTTCGACACCATTGGTGTAAACCTCGACGACATTTTCAATGCTAAGGATGAACATTAATGACCACGACTTTCTTACCCGGCCAAGTCAAACTCCTTGCCGCAGGTCACGCGTTTCCAGACCAACAGTT
This sequence comes from Vibrio sp. 10N.286.49.B1, assembly GCF_002873335.1. Taxonomy (GTDB): domain Bacteria; phylum Pseudomonadota; class Gammaproteobacteria; order Enterobacterales; family Vibrionaceae; genus Vibrio. The sequence goes on from NZ_MCUW01000003.1 coordinate 150,729, forward strand.
AGACAACGATCAGCTGCTTACGGCATTGGAGAAACTATCTGGTCGACGTTATGCAAAAATTGCCGCTCGAATTGCACCTTTCTTAGGCATTAAACAACGTCATTTTTGTCGCAGTATTCACGATCACGTCAGCAACCCTAATCCGAGCAATTCAGACTTAGTCGTCGAAGTCATGCACCGATTAATGATTCAATCTCAAACCTCTCTCAGTGATTTAGACTACCTAATTGGTCACACTACCACCCCTGACACTCAACTGCCGCCAAGCATTGCTTGGGTCACCGAGAAGCTTAAATTTCATGGACCATTCATGGAGTTAAGACAAGCTTGTACTGGGTTTGCAAGTGCACTGCAAATCGCGATACCTCGCATTGCACTGCTTGGAAAGCCAGTGGCGCTCGTTGGAAGTGAAACGGGCTCTGTATACTTTGATTATAGAGAGGAGTTCTTAGACCAATCCCAGCTGGTCAACTACATGCAAATGGGCGATGGTGCTGGTGGAGTCATACTCGGCGCTGATGACGGCTCGCAACGCGGTATTATCTCCCACTGCTATATGGGACAAATAGGCTCGGGAATGGAACCCGGTCTTTCGCTCGATGGCGGGTCGTTATCCGTGCACACACAAGAAAGTGTCGCTCGATTCCATCACAATGCCACCAATGTCCGCCAGAGTGGTGAAGCATTATTCAATGCCAGCATAGGGGCACTTCAAGCACAAGGGCATCATATTCATGACTTTGATTACATTATTCCCCATCAAGCTAGCGGTAACATTGACGTTCAATTAAGTGAAGCCTTAGGTATAGAAAGACATAAGATCATCAACGATGCCAAAATATGGGGTAACCTTGGTTCTGCTGCGATATGGGCAAGCTTTGCGAAACTGGTCAACAGCGGCAACCTTCAACCGGGTGATCGGGTCGTGGTTTTGGGCGCGGAAGCCACAAAGTACATGTACGGTGGTTTTATCTACCAACATTAATATCTGACAAGCGAACGTACTGACACTCGCTTGTCACAACATCGAATTCATCATTTTTCACAGTCAGGTGTTAGGTGTTAGGTGTTAGGTGTTAGGTGTTAGGTGTTAATCGTGATCTACAACGATTTGTCGTCTAAAAGCAATAATGCTAACCCGATTATTATCCCATTAGAGCAACGCTTTAGCCTGGTTGATTTTTTCGATTAATGCGGCGCGTTTCACCCCCTGACGATTCGAATCTAGGATGATCGTCCACTGCGTAATCGCGTCCTCATAACGCGAATTAAGGAAATGGTCCGATGCGATTAATAACAGCGCCGTATCATTTTGAGGATCCATTTCTAGGGCTTTATTCAGCAACACCATAACCTCAGGCGTCATTGACTGCGATGCTGCATAATATTTAGCGGACGCAATCGCGGCATACTGACCGGCGTATGGGTTATGCGACAAACGGATGGAATAATCGAAACAGGTAATCGCCGATGCAAACTCTCGCGTCTGCATATACATCTGACCCAGTGAAAACCAATTTTTACCATTGTTAGGATCTTCCGTTAATGCTTCTTGCAGCTCAGCCATCACCATTTCACCATTTTTAAATGGTGGCAATGTCGGTGCCTCCGGCTGTTCTGTTATTAGTTGCTTCCATACAACCAATGAGACGCCACAGACCAATGATGCAAGGACAAGCGCTCGCATCAATGCTTGCCTTTGATTGAGACCCCAATTTTTTTCATCCGTGTGTTTATTATTAGCGTCGCTCTTATTAGCGTCATGTTTACTAGGCGCAAAACCCAAATAAGACACCGCAACGATCAGTAAAAAACAAATGAATACAAATAGTGGAAATAACATACACAAAGCCACAGAGTGAAGAAGTCACTCAGTATACCGCCTCAATACCTTGAGTACGTTAACAACCTATCGAGAGTGTGATGACCTATGCTGATCTTTAGAATAAACGTCTCTTCAACCCTGCTCGCTCTAACACTCGCGTTGAAATTTCCTCTACTGACAATGACGAGGTATTAATATACGGAATCGCTTCCCTACGAAACAACGCCTCAACGCTCGCCAGCTCTTGCAAACATTGCTCTGTACTCGCGTAGTCACTGCCTGCCAAACGATTTTCACGGATTTCAGTCAACCGTTCAGGGTCAATCGTTAATCCAAACAACTTATGACGATGAATTTCAAACTCAGGCAACAAACGTAGCCGTTTTATATCGTCATCAATAAAGGGATAGTTCACCACACGCAGACCAAATTGCATCGCCATATAAAGACTTGTTGGGGTTTTACCACTTCTTGAGACGCCCAATAAAATGATATCGGCTTGTTCAATGTTCTTCAACGACACACCGTCATCATGCGCCAACGTATATTCGATGGCGGCAATACGATCAAAGTATTTATCAGAATCTTTAGCAACGCTATGTGAACGCTGTAATTTGGGTGTTGGTTCCATTTTCAGGTCACCTTGCACCCGTGCCACCATGCTTTCCAAGACATCATAACTGTGCGCACACGCCGCGAGTAATTTAGTCCGAATTTGAGGAAGAACAATAGAAAAAAACACGAGGGGTTTAACGCCGTGACGTTCATAAGATTGATTAATTTCTCTAATGAGTTCATCTACCTTATGTTCGCTTTCCACAAACGGAAACGTTTTTTCTCTAGCAGTAATGGCAAATTGCCCCAAAACCACATGTCCCAATGTCTCACAAGTAATCGCTGTTCCGTCAGAAACGTAGAATACGTCACGACTTTGGCCTAAATTCTTCATTTTATAGTTAAGTTATCAGATTATTTTAAGTAGGATGCGTTACATAATATCGATAACAAACCCTAGCATTCAATAACGTCCCCCCACAGTTTTGAAAAATAATGTTAACTATTTTCCAACTGAATACGTAATCGTTTGCTTATTACCCTGCGCTGCAATGTTTCTGGAGAAAGACATGCAAAAAAATACCCTCTGGTTCGATGGCCTATCGATGGAAGATGTCGACAAAGTCGGCGGAAAAAATGCTTCATTAGGTGAAATGGTGTCAAACCTTTCTAATGCTGGTGTTTCTGTCCCAAACGGCTTTGCCACCACGTCTCACGCGTTCAATCAGTTCCTAGATTTTGAAGGTCTTGATGAGCGCATCCACGGTTTATTAGATGAACTAGATGTTGACGATGTTGACGCTCTGCGAAAGACAGGTGCAATGATTCGTCAATGGGTGCTCGATGCCCCGTTCCCTACCGATCTTGAACAAGATATTCGTACTAATTATTCTGAATTGATCAATGACAACCCGGCTTTATCCGTCGCCGTGCGTTCTTCGGCTACGGCAGAAGATCTGCCAGACGCGTCTTTTGCAGGCCAGCAAGAAACCTTTTTGAACGTGCACGGTATTGACGCTGTGCTGGAAGCGACTAAACACGTTTATGCCTCGTTGTTTAATGACCGCGCTATCTCTTATCGTGTACACCAAGGGTTTGACCACCGCGGTATCTCACTCTCGGCAGGCATCCAGCGCATGGTTCGTTCGGACAAAGCCTCTTCTGGTGTTATGTTTACGCTAGACACCGAGACGGGCTTTGACCAAGTCGTATTTATCACGTCAGCTTGGGGATTGGGTGAGATGGTCGTACAAGGTGCCGTCAACCCTGACGAATTCTATGTCCACAAGCCACTGCTTGAAACAGGCCAAGCCCCTATCGTTAAAAAAACGTTTGGGTCTAAACTGATCAAAATGATTTACTCTTCCAATCAGGAAATTGGTAAGCAAGTCGATATCGTTGACACAACAGAGCAAGAACAAAACCAATTCTCATTAACCGATGATGAGATTAAAGAGCTCGCAAAACAAGCGATGATCATTGAAAAACACTATCAACGTCCGATGGACATTGAATGGGCCAAAGATGGTTTTGACGGCAAGCTGTATATCGTACAAGCTCGCCCAGAAACAGTATGCTCACAAAACGAGAAAAACGTTATTGAGCGCTTCCAACTTAACAGCAAGGCTAAGGTCTTGGTAGAAGGTCGCTCAATTGGACAACGCATCGGAAGCGGCCCTGTTCGCTTAGTGGATTCTCTGGATCAAATGTCTTTGGTACAAGAAGGCGACGTGCTTGTCACTGACATGACGGACCCAGACTGGGAGCCAGTGATGAAAAAAGCGTCGGCAATCGTGACTAATCGCGGTGGCCGAACTTGTCATGCCGCGATTATTGCTCGTGAGCTTGGTATTCCGGCGATTGTGGGCTGTGGCGATGCAACATCCTCTTTATCAGACAGCTCTATTGTGACCGTCTCATGTTCAGAAGGTGAAACGGGTTATGTTTATGAAGGCGAGCTGGATTTTGAAATTCGACGCTCTGCCGTTGATGAACTGCCAATGTTGCCGACCAAGGTCATGATGAATGTGGGCAACCCAGATCGAGCATTTGATTTTGCACAGCTTCCCAATGAAGGCGTAGGACTCGCTCGATTAGAGTTCATCATCAACAAGATGATAGGTATTCACCCTAAAGCATTACTTAACTTTGATGCACAAACTGAAGCGCTACAAGCCGACATCACTCAACGTATACGCGGTTATCGTGACCCCATTGATTTTTATGTCAGTAAGCTCACCGAAGGCATTGCAACCATCGCGGCAGCGTTTTGGCCAAAACGTGTCATCGTTCGAATGTCTGACTTTAAGTCAAATGAATATAGTAACCTAGTCGGTGGCGCAAGCTTTGAGCCGCACGAAGAAAACCCAATGCTGGGCTTCCGTGGTGCGTCTCGATATATTTCACCAGCATTTGAAGATTGTTTTGAGCTTGAAACTCAGGCAATTAAACGCGTCCGCAACGAAATGGGACTGAAAAATGTTGAGATAATGATTCCTTTCGTGCGTACGCCAAGTGAGGCCGCATCTGTCATCGACCTACTGGCAAAGTTTGACCTTCGTCGTGGTGAAGAAGGCCTCAAAGTCATTATGATGTGCGAGCTTCCATCCAATGCAGTATTGGCCGATGAGTTCTTAAAGTATTTTGATGGGTTCTCAATCGGATCCAATGACATGACGCAACTTACCTTGGGGCTAGATCGTGATTCCGGTGATGTCGCTCACCTATTTGATGAGCGCAACCCTGCGGTCAAGGCCATGCTGAAGATGTCGATTGATGCGGCCACCAAAGCTGGCAAATATGTTGGTATCTGTGGTCAAGGACCATCGGATCACGATGACCTCGCGCTATGGCTCATGCAGCAAGGGATCAGCTCTGTATCGTTGAATCCCGATACCGTTATTGATACATGGGTTAAGTTAGGTAAAGTCGCAGATAAATAGCGCGACTCTCTGTAATTAGACTTACTAACGCTTTAGGCGTTGGCGTCACCAGCCAACGCCTTTTTATTTCGACTCCGACCACACTGCGAATTCATTTCCACTAGGTTCTAGAAAATGAAAGCGACAACCGCCGGGGAAATCAAAAACTTCACGAATAACTTTGCCGTTATGAGCGATGACTTTTTGATACGTTTCTTGGATATTACTGCTGTAAAACACTAATAGCGCACCGCCCTGCGCGGATACTGAACTCAAATCTGCTTGGTAGAACCCACCATTTAACCCTTGGCTGGAGAACGCACTATACTCATCGCCATAGTCTTGAAACTCCCAACCAAACACTGCAGTAAAAAATGATTTGCTCGCGCTCAAATCACACGCCGCAAATTCAACATAGTCTAACTTTTCATGCTTACTCATTATGTATCTCCTCAGTTGCCGTCTTTCGTTGACTGCGTGCCAACGCTAAGGTTCTGCTGGTCATGGATAGAGTATAGAGGTCACCTAAGAAAATACCGTCGAGCGGATCGCTATTCGGGCAACCGAATTCTCTGGTAGCGAGCAAATCTAGGAATGCCGTTTTCTGTCCAACCATTATGTTTGAACGTCACGATATCACCGAGTTTAGGTGGGTCATTTCTTTCTATATCACTAAATCCCGTCCCAATATAAAACTGGGTCCCCCCCTTCAACTCCACTAAAACCGCCCCCATCTTTCCCTTGTACTTTCCTTTCCCCGCCTTATATCCCACGACTGTCGCTTCCGAGTCTTGATTGGTCTTCATTTTTAACAAAGAAGTATTACGACCAGCCAGATATACGCTCATTCGCGATTTCAACATCAAACCCTCTCCTCCAGCACGAGATACCGTTTCTAAAAGATGCTGCAAGGATTCATGCGATTCAATGTCGGTCTGCTCTACACATTTAACATGTTTTACAGACAAGTTTTGACACAATGAAGTAAGAAACTGATAACGCTCTTCAAACACCCCAATACGATCCGGGGAGTCAAATAACATGAAGTGTATTTGTCGCCATGCCTCGTGGTTAGGTTCGGCGTCTAAGACCGTGCGTTGCACCAATGCAAACTGCCCTCGCCCTGCCCAAAGCTCCCCTTCAACTGGGAAGTCCGGTAAATCCGCGATAAACCAGTCAGGTGCATGAAGCTCTCGACCAGATCGCGAAATTAATTGCTGACCGGTCCAGATTGCACGAATCCCGTCGAGTTTTTCGCTCACAAAATAATCTTGAACATTGATAGTGTGATGATAATTGATTGCGTTGACGACAGCTGGCGCTTCGCCATTATGTGTCGTCAGATTGGTAGCACTTTCGGACAACGCACTGGTCGATAGCATGGCAAGTGAAAGCGCACTAGCCGGAAAGGATAATGGATAACGATAATTAGGCAGGAACAAAGCAAACATCCTATAAGACAGACGAGTTTGCCAATTTACATGCGCGATTCGAATCAAGCATTAACATGGCCAAAGAAACTCGACCCATTACGAAGGAAGTCATTATCGCGTTTATTATCAGTTACATAATCGATGTAACTGGGTCAATAGCACTACTATTTCACAGCACCAGGCGAGGTTCATTTGTTATTAGCATGGAGCTAAACTCAAATGAACCTATACTAAAACGTGCGTTATTGGATACCAAGTTCTTGCTTAAGAGTCGCAATATGGTTGAGATCCATATTGTGTACTTTGAGCATTTGGTCGATTTGGCTTAATCTTGAATTTACTTTGTCATTACGATCGCAAGAATCAGATTTTGCGTCCCATGATGTGCCCTCTAAAAACAAATCACAGTCTTTTTTCAACGACTTACTTTCAGGTAAAAGCTTAGACTTTTCCTGTTCTAACACAGCAACTTCTGTTTTCAATTCACTTTCACGTTTGAATAACTCTTGAGATTGTTCAAACATCGAGCTTTGAATATCGGTTTTTCTCACAAGTTTGGTATTCTTTTCTTCCTGAACCACTATCGCTTGTTTCTGGTTCGCCACCTGTCCCTGCAGCGCTTTATTATCTTTTTCTAGCTTAGCAACCTTGTCATTCAGTTGCTCCAGCTCAACTTGATGCGCCTCGACTTTGGATTCGACTGCCTTACGTAGCTTTAATTGCGCGTCTGAATCGGCTTGGGCAAGTTGGTCCTTAAGCGCTACATCATGTTTTTGAGTCACCTGGAGTGAATTTTGATAGCGAGTATCAAGCTCTTTATAGCGCTGCTGCCAATCGTTTTGGGTGATAGTTGCACCAATCAGTCCCCCAGCTGCTAAACCTAGTGCAGCAGCAATACCAATGTACAAACGGGCACGTTTGTCTTTTTGTTCAATAACAACTACTTCTTCATCATGTTGTTGATTTTCTGTTTTATTTTCCATACGGGCCCCTTGTAAAGCGTGTACATACATTTTCTATTTGAGAGGAATATTTCGCGTACCGCTTAACGAATCAGTTCAGTGACCACGAGAGTGGCGACATAAACGGCAAAACCTAACAACAAGGTGACAATGACACCTTGTTGTACTTTTTCATTCGTTCGATACCTAAAAAGTATAAATGCCAACGCAATTAAAAATACAATAGCGATTAAACGAGTCATAACAGCTCCTTTAGCCACAAGGCTAAAAAGTACACAAAATAGCGTATTTCCAAAGGGTTACCTTGACTGTACGCTACTCTAACTTAATACAATTTGCGTTAAGTCAGAAACTTGTTCAAATATAACAAATGGCGGACCAGAGCACTCGATTTACCGAAATAAAATTGTAAATTTATTCATGACTTATCTATTTAACTGCGCTACGATTGCTCCCGCAGATTATCTAACATTAGATAATTGTTCCGATGAAGACAGCAGGAGAGAGGTTATTAACTAAATTACTACATTTAGTTAACTAAACCCACCGAAGAAGTAAATCTTTCAGGTGCTTTATTCTGAGAAATCAGACTTCGATTTAATCGAAGTATAAAGTGAGGACTGTTGTTGGAGGAACCTCTGGAGAGAACCGTTAAATCGGTCGCCGAAGGAGCAAGCTCGACGCATACGTTGAGTGAAACTCTCAGGCAAAAGGACAGAGGAGAGAATAACAACATTGAACAACTCACCGTTTTCATGAGTGGTAATGTACGTTGGATGCTTGCGTCTAATGGATTACTGCCGTTTCTCTCTTCTCCTTAAATTATGTTTTATTAAGGGGAAATCATGAACAATCTACAATCTACACTTCAAACCATCGACAATTTTGTCTGGGGCCCGCCACTTTTAATTCTGCTTGTGGGCACGGGTATCTATTTCACACTGAAACTTGGCTTACTTCAATTTAGATATTTGCCAACCGCACTTCGTCTCGTCTTTTCTAAAGATAAATCCACTAATGGCGATATTTCTAGCTTTGCAGCACTTTGTACTGCTCTCTCAGCGACGATCGGCACCGGTAATATTGTTGGGGTAGCCACCGCTATTAAACTAGGCGGACCTGGTGCGCTATTTTGGATGTGGCTTGCCGCTGTGTTTGGAATGGCGACTAAATATGCAGAATGTCTGCTGGCGGTCAAATATAGAAAAGTCGATGACAAGGGACAAATGCTGGGTGGCCCTATGTACTACCTTCGCGACGGCGTCGGCTCTCGCGTGCTCGCGACAATGTTTGCCATTTTCGCGTTAGGCGTAGCGTGCTTTGGTATTGGGACGTTTCCACAGGTGAATGCCATCCTTGATGCCAGCGAGATTTCATACGGTATTTCGCGTGAGATCTCAGCAACGGTACTGACATTGCTCGTCGCCTTTGTGACGTTAGGTGGTATCAAATCCATCGCGAAAGTCGCGGGTAAAGTGGTCCCTGCCATGGCTGTTTTCTATGTTATTGCCTGTACGAGTGTCATCGTTATGAATGCGGACCAGTTGCTGGCGGCCGTGACGCTCGTGGTAACTTCTGCATTTACCGGCACCGCAGCAACAGGGGGCTTTGTTGGCGCGAGCATCATGCTTGCGATTCAATCGGGCATCGCACGTGGGGTGTTTTCCAACGAGAGTGGATTAGGAAGCGCCCCTATGGCCGCCGCCGCTGCGCAAACGGATAGCTGTGTGCGTCAGGGCTTAATATCAATGACCGGTACCTTCATCGATACCATCATTATTTGTACGATGACCGGGTTAGCGCTGATTCTAACCGGTGCATGGCAAAGTGATTTCGCTGGCGCAGCAATGACAACCCACGCCTTCGCAGTGGGTTTAAACAGTGACACGTTAGGCCCATTATTAGTGTCTACTGGCCTAATCTTCTTTGCATTCACCACCATCCTGGGTTGGAACTATTATGGTGAACGCTGCGTGGTTTACTTAATGGGCACCAAAGCCGTACTGCCCTATAAAATTATCTTCGTCGGCTTGGTTGCCTCAGGGGCATTCTTGCACCTCGATATGATTTGGATAATTGCTGATATTGTGAATGGTTTGATGGCTATCCCTAACCTGATTGGCTTAGTTCTTCTTAGACATGTCGTCATTGAAGAGACCAAATTATATTTTTCCCAGCAACGCGATGGTAAGCAACCGCTGCAACAAGCTTCACCAGGATTATAACCCCCTAAACAGTGGTCACTTAGGAACACCGTTTAAATGTACAAGGCCACTCGTGGTGGCAAATTGTGATGTGATTGCTGATAGTTCATCCGTTAATTTCTAGGTGGGACGGACAAATAAAAAAGGGCATCGTCATGGAAGCGATGCCCTTTCAAATCATTTGAATGTCTTTATGCCACATTCTGGAATAAGTCATTTTAGGATGTTAACGACGAAGACGAAACACCAACATAACAAGCGCGGGAACGGCAACCATAATCGGCAATACTGCCGTATGTAGTAGTAAAGACCCGATGCCACTGTATGAAATTTGAGCTTCAACTGAAAAGTAACCTACGAGCAAAACCAGCGTAATGCTGAGTGAACACAATAGTTCTTTCAGACACATCACTGATCGAGGCGCACAAAATTTGCTCGCAATCGCAAAAAGTAGCATACCCAACGTCAAAGCAAGCCAACTTAAAAACATTGGGTATGGCCAAATCATTGATATTGTTCCCGCCACTGCTGTCATAATGAGCCAAAGGGCTACTTTGGTAAACGTATAATCTTCACTCACTGCAATACTTAAATAGTGACGAATAAAATGCCAGGACACCAACGCCCCTAACAATGCGCCAGCCAACATATCTGATAGAAACGAGGCACCACTTATAAATTGATAAAAAGCGAGTACCGCCGTCAATACTATCGCCCCGACAGCAAACACTCTCACAAGCTGTTGTTTGATCTGCGTTATCACAATACTTGAGATACATACCCAATTCGCCAAATACAAATCAGGAAAGCTGTAACCACTGCGCTCAGTAAAGTTAATTGACGGTATGTAGGCATGAGGGACTGGAAAGGCAAATCCTTGTTTTGCCACTAAGATAAACAAGGAGGTCGCCGTGACAGCAAACACCAATTGCGCGGTGAAATATCGCCCCCACAGCCAAATAAATAATGGTAGAAACGACACAAGCAATAACGGTTGAATAAGAACTTGAAGAATTCTACCACCAATAATAATGATATCTCTAAGCCAAATTGGCGCATCAATCACGGCTTCTTGTGCACTTAGCAACCACCCCAACTCGATCTGATGTAACTTAGGCGCAGCGCTAATAAGATTATCAACATATTGCACGGGCTGATGCGACGCATTGTAAAGTACCGCTACGACTTGTGGCCATTGCTTTGGATAACGGTAGTCTGATGGAGTAATCGCATTAGGCGCAACAAACCGAGCACTACGAACTTCGACTCCGTAATGAGGGGCAAAATATATTGGTAGCTCCACCCCAATACCTGTGTTGTTTTCTTTGTAAGCAATAACATCAGACTCGGCATCGCAGTCGTAAAAAACGGCCGTGCGAGTTCGTAACAGTTCAGAGCCGACGTTGACGACGAGCCCCGCCTCTTCCCATGTTTCACGCTGCGCGGCGAGGCGTGGGTTTTCATTGTTTTCAATCGCTCCACCAGGGAGAGAGAGCTTCCCTGTCACGATTTCACTGACCAGAAGAATACGGTCATTATTGCGGACGATACAAAGCGCCCCTCTCACACTCGACGGCAAAGGCTCGTCCGAAAGAGAAACTAAAGGCATCGAAATAGCGTCACCTTGCGTGGTCGTTGATAGAGACTCAACGTTGGCAACCGCAAAGCTGATATGTAAAAGTGTAAGCGAAAGTCCAAGGACTAGATGGCTCAAAAATTGAGTCACAAAACTACCTAAATTATATTTTTTTTCTAAGACAATGAATGTGCGAAGAAAATCCCACATTTTTATACAAATTGAGTGCAGGCTGATTAAAGTCCCATACTTCTACCATGAGTTGCTTAACGCCGAGTTCTTTCAGGCGTTGCTCTACACTGCACAACAACGCTTTACCAAGACCGATATTTCGATATTTAGGCTCGGTATAAAGCTCATCCACATTACCAACGAATATAGGCTTGCTAATCGGTGAGGTAAGCTCACAAAATTGTGCGCTGACAAAACCAATGATGTCATCACCAAGCTCCGCGACCAAGACTAAGCAATCCGGGGAATCCAAATAACGAGCAATACTTTTCTCTTCTTGAACTTCATCTGCCGTTTTAAAGTCTTCGGGCACAGCATTGTGATGATGCTCATGCAGGGCATGCATCAGTTCATTGAGCGTTTCTATATCCGCTAGCTTTGCTGCGCGTATTTTATAGCTGGATGATGTCATAGCGTTATGAATGTAATACAGAGTGAAGGAAGCGAACAAAAATGTGCGCACAGTGTGAGGGTTTTGTCAGGTATGTGCAAATGAAATTCTAATCGTGATCTCACTGAGGTGTGATTTGGGGAGGATATCACATTATTAACAAGTCACGACAGCGTTGACAGCTATACTAATGGTACGAGTCTTATTGATACCAGCGTCCGTTGTTCAGTTCCCCTGTGTAACAATGCAGCCTTACTTAGCGCCCCTGCTTGACGTTAATCCGCTAGCAGTGCACGAAGGAGTTGTTTATGAATCGGTTATCTTCCTCCACAGCGCTAATTTTATCTAAAAAGCAAATACTTTCTTGGTATTTTCGCATACTGCTATCGGCTGCTCTGATCTCTGGGTTACTTTTCACCAATCGATTAAACGCTAACACAGATAGGTTAATTGATAGCCCTAATAGCTTAAACGCTAAACCCAACGCCTCCTCTCACCAAACGGCATTCATTCCGATAAAGTGTCTGCTTAAGGGCAACACTGATCATTTTTGGTTTTATCAAACGCAACTCGTTTATCAAAGTGACCAATTCGCTCTATTTCAAAACTTCAAAGGGCGGGTTGTAACGCAGATTGATCTCACAAACGGTCAGTTTAGCCGCACCACTTACATTGGTGCCCCCTTTACAGCAAAACACCAAATACTATTTGGTCGCTGTCAGGAACCGGCTCACGTACTCAAACTATGGGCAGTGAGCGCGATCCCTTTTGATCAGTAAATAGAAATTGAATTCGTTAACTATTGCGTAAACGAGCGTTTATATCAGTTAACGTTTAACGGCCTTGCCCGTTAATTGCTATGCAACGCATCCTCAATTTCATTTAGACTTGCAGGATCATCAATGGTCGATGGAACGACGTAAGCCTCACCATCCGCAATTTGACGAATGACACGGCGAAGGATTTTTCCTGAGCGGGTTTTCGGTAATCGTTCAACCACCAACGCATGCTTAAAACACGCGACAGCACCAATTTCCTGCCTAACTTTGCCAATCAGTTCACCTTGCAGCGCTAGGCTATCAATTTTCACCCCATCTTTGAGTACCACCAGGCCAAGTGGTAACTGCCCTTTTAATTCGTCATGAACACCTACGACTGCACACTCCGCAACGGCAGGGTGCCCACCAACTATTTCTTCCATCTCCCCAGTAGACAACCTATGACCGGCCACATTGATGACATCATCCACTCGCCCCATGATAAAGAGATAACCATCATCATCAAGATAGCCCCCATCACCTGAAACGTAATAGCCTTCAAACTGGCTCAAATAACCGGACTCAAATCGGTCATGGTTTCGCCAGATCGTGGTGAGACAACTCGGTGGCAATGGCCTTTTCAAAGACACAAAACCTTGCTTACCGGCTGGTAAAGCCTCGCCTAACTCATTTAATATCTCAACCGTAAATCCTGGACTTGGGAGTGTTGATGAACCCGCTTTCACTGGCATGGCCTCTAAACCAATCGGGTTACTGGCAATTGCCCACCCTGTCTCAGTTTGCCACCAATGATCGATCACCGGCTTTTTCGTATGCGTCGTCACCCATTCTAAGGTTGGCGGATCTAATCGTTCGCCCGCCATAAAAATACTGGTGAGATTCGTTAAATTGTATTTCTCTAGCTCTAGCCCGTCCGGGTCCTCTTTTTTTATCGCACGAAAAGCGGTCGGGGCAGAGAACAGTACATCAACATGGTACTCATCACAGACGCGCCAAAATGCACCCGGATCAGGCGTGCGTACGGGTTTACCTTCGAACAAGATGGTCGTACAGCCATGTATAAGAGGGGCATAAACAATATACGAGTGGCCAACCACCCACCCGACATCTGATGCTGCCCAAAACACGCCATCAGTAGGCATGTCATAAATTGCGGTCATCGAATATTTCATGGCTACCGCATGTCCACCGTTATCACGCACCACGCCTTTTGGTTTGCCTGTTGTACCTGACGTGTAAAGAATATAAAGCGGATCCGTTGCCAGCACAGGCACACAATCATGAGGTCGTGCTTCTTGATACGCCACATTCCAGTCAACGTCTCTTGCTTGAGTGAGTTCTGCCACACACTCAGGCCGTTGCCATATCACAACACGATCAGGTTTCCATCGACTGTCCATGATGGCTTTGTCGACTAAGGGTTTATAAGGTAGGACTTTGTTCACTTCAACACCGCAGGATGCAGTGAGAACGACTTTAGGTTCAGCGTCTTCTAATCGCACCGCTAATTCATTGGGCGCAAAGCCACCAAAAACGACAGAATGAATGGCGCCGATACGTGCACAGGCAAGCATTGCAATCGCCGCTTCAGGGATCATCGGCATATAAATGACAACGCGGTCGCCTTTTTCAACACCCTGATCTGCCAGCATTCCCGCAGTTTTCGCAACGCGCTCTCTCATTTGAAAATAGGTAAAACGCTGCTTAGATTGAGTGACGGGGGAATCATAAATGAGCGCCGTTTTTTCGCCACGCCCCTGTTCACAATGGTAATCAAGTGCCAACCAACACGTGTTCATAACGCCATCAGCGAACCAACGTTCAATACCATTGTCATCATAACTGAGAGTCGTTTGGGGAGGCGTAAACCAATCGATTGACGCGGCTTGAGCTTGCCAAAAGACTTCTGGCGTTTCTTTTGCACTTTGATACGCTTTTAAATATTGAGACATTCCTTTTCTCCCTGATTATTCGTTAGCGTCAACGATGTAGGCAGGGACACGAACCCAACCTTCCATTAAAATACGGGCACTACGGCTCATGACAGCTTTCTCCACTATCCAGTGCGCCTCTTTTACTTCGGACTTCGCTCCAACGGTTAATGTGCCAGACGGGTGACCAAAAGTGACGGATTCTCTTACCTCTCCACCTGCGGCCCTGTTCACAATAGTACCGGGGACACTTGCGGCAGAAGCAATGGCAACGGCCGCCGTCCCCATCATGGCATGATGCAACTTACCCATCGAAAGCGCTCTCACCAAGACATCAATATCATTTGCTTTAACACGCTTCCCGCTCGATGCCAGGTAGTCTTTAGGCGTGCCAACAAACGCAATCTTCGGCGTATGTTGCCTATGTTCAGCCTCTTGCAGGTCGTCAATTAAGCCCATTGCTAATGCACCATAGGCTCGAATGGTTTCAAATTTATTCAAGGCAGACGTATCACCATTGATGTCTGATTGTGTTTCAGTACCCAGGAATCCTAACGCTTCGGCGTCCATGAAAATGGTAGGAATACCGGCACTGATCATGGTGGTTTTAAATTGCCCAACGCCCGGTACGTCTAATTTATCAACGACATTACCCGTCGGGAACATCGAGGTGGCATCATCACTAGGATGATGAAATTCAACTTTTATTTCCGCCGCTGGATTCGTTACGCCATCAAGTTCAAAATCGCCATGTTCTACTACTTGTCCATTTTTAATCGGGACATAAGCAACAATCGTTTTTTGAATGTTGGCTTGCCAAATTTTTATTGCCACCCATCCATCATGAACAAGCCGCTCTTCGTCAATTAAACCCGCATGGATGGCAAATGGCCCTACGGCAGCCGACAGATTTCCGCAATTGCCACTCCAATCCACAAACGCAGTTTCAATACCAACCTGACCAAACCAGTAGTCGACATCGTGATCTTGATGGCTGCTTTTTGCGACTAATACGGTTTTGCTGGTACTCGAGGTTGCCCCACCCATGCCATCAATTTGTTTGCCATACGGGTCAGGGCTACCAATCACTCGCATCAACACCTTGTCGCGAATAGTACCGGCTTGCTGGGCCTCTGTCGGCAAATCTGCGACGTTAAAAAAAACGCCTTTGCTTGTTCCACCACGCATGTAGGTGGCGGGAATCCGTAGCGACGGGGCTTGTGATGTTATCGACTGCATATCGCCTCCTTAATTAGCTAAAAAGTCTTGCGCGAAGCGTTGTAAAACCCCACCGGCACGATAAACATTGACCTCATCTTCAGTGTCTAATCGGCACGTCACCGGTACATCCACACGCTCACCGTTAGTGCGTGTAATGATCAATGCAACATCGCCGCCCGCATCAATATTGCCAGCAACATCGTATTGCTCCGAACCATTCAGGTTTAACGTCTTACGGTTAGTGCCCGACTTAAACTGCAGCGGAAGCACCCCCATCCCGACAAGGTTTGTTCTATGAATACGCTCAAATCCTTCCGCGACAATCACTTCAACACCCGCCAGCCTCACCCCTTTCGCCGCCCAGTCACGTGATGACCCTTGCCCGTAATCCGCTCCGGCCACAATGATCAAAGGTTGCTTACGCGCCATGTAGGTTTCAATGGCTTCCCACATGCGCGTGATTCGTCCTTCTGGCTCAATTCGAGTCAATGATCCCTGCTTCGGTTCACCGTCCTCTAATACCATTTCGTTAAACAACTTCGGATTGGCAAAGGTCGCACGTTGCGCGGTTAGGTGGTCACCACGGTGTGTTGCATAGGAATTGAAGTCTTCTTCTGGAACCCCCATCGATGTGAGGTATTCGCCCGCCGCACTAGACGCTAAGATGGCGTTAGAAGGTGACAAGTGATCGGTGGTTATATTGTCACCCAATACCGCCAGTGCGCGCATACCTTGCAAGGAACGTTTTCCTGCCAATACTCCTTGCCAATAAGGAGGACGGCGGATATACGTACTTTGTGCTCGCCATTGATAAAGCGGTTCACTTTGTACATGGCTGTCTTCTAACTTGAACATCTGAATGTAGACTTGCTTGAATTGCTCAGGTCTCACGTGTTGATTCACTACGGCATCAATCTCTTCGTCAGTCGGCCAAATGTCATGCAAGTAAATAGGCTGTCCCTGATTATCGTACCCTAGCGCATCTCTCTCTATATCAACGCGCATCGTACCCGCTAACGCATAGGCGACCACTAAAGGTGGCGATGCCAAAAATGCTTGTTTCGCATAAGGGTGAATACGCCCATCAAAGTTACGATTCCCCGATAGAACCGCTGTGGTATAAAGGTCTCGCTCAATGATTTCTTGTTGGATTGTTGGATCAAGCGCGCCGCTCATGCCATTGCATGTAGTACATGCATAGCCCACAATGCCAAAACCAAGCTGCTCTAGCTCAGGTAATAACCCCGACTCTTCCAAATACAACTTAGCAACCTTGGAACCCGGCGCAAAGGAGGTTTTCACCCACGGCTTTCGTGCCAACCCCAAGGCATTGGCTTTTTGTGCAATGAGCCCTGCGGCAACGACATTTCTTGGGTTACTGGTATTGGTGCAAGAGGTAATTGCGGCAATAATGACAGCACCGTCAGGCATGACGGTCTCATCCGTGTCATGGCGTCGCTCATTCGGTTGATTGGTACGAGCAAAACCATGCAGAGCAAGCTCTGACGTAGGCAAGCGTCGATGTGGATTTGACGGGCCTGCGAGGTTTCTTTCAACGCTAGACAAGTCAAATTCGAGTTCTCGCTCATAATGAACTTGAGTGAGGTCATCGGCCCACAGCCCAGCTTGCTTGGCATAGTTTTCCACTAAGGAAACCTGTTCGGGTTCGCGGCCAGTTAACGTTAAATAACGGATGGTTTGTTCATCGATATAAAACATCCCTGCCGATGCACCATACTCAGGCGTCATATTGGATAGTGTAGCGCGATCACCAATCGTCAAATCTTTTGCGCCTTCGCCAAAGAATTCCAAATAACACGATACCACTCCAGCGTGGCGTAAGAATTCAGTCATTGCCAAGACAATATCGGTGGCAGTAATACCAGGTTGCCGAGTGCCCACCAGCCTCACTCCAACAATATCAGGCATACGCATCATCGAAGGACGCCCTAACATTACTGTCTCAGCCTCTAGCCCCCCTACGCCAATGGCGATAACACCAAGCGCGTCAACATGAGGGGTATGACTATCGGTACCAACACAGGTATCAGGAAATGCCACACCGTCCTTTAATTGAACAACAGGCGACATTTTCTCTAGGTTAATTTGGTGCATAATCCCATTACCCGCGGGGATGACATTAATGTTTTCAAATGCCGTCTTGCACCATTCGATAAAATGGAATCGGTCTTCATTTCGACGGTCTTCAATGGCTCTATTTTGAACGAACGCATCAGGTTCGAAACCGGCATGTTCGACTGCTAATGAATGATCAACAATAAGTTGTGTTTCCACCACAGGATTAACCTTGGCAGGGTCTCCGCCTTGCTCGGCAATCGCATCTCGCAATCCAGCCAAATCGACTAAAGCCGTTTGGCCCAAGATATCGTGGCAGACGACTCTGGCAGGGTACCAGGGGAAATCTACATCTTGTTTGCGCTCAATAATTTGCTTAAGCGCTGTTGTCAATTGCTCTGGTGGACAACGGCGGACTAAGTTCTCCGCAAACACACGCGCACTGTACGGCAGCGTCTGATAACTATCAGGCTGGATATCGTCAATGGCCTGTCGTACGTCAAAGTAATCGACATTAGAGTTGGGGAGCGGCTTCCTATAAGAGGTGTTTATCATCATGATTACTCATTGCTGTGCATTCCGTGTAACCGGCGCATTTATGGACTATTGGCTCGTGTTGTTGGCTAGGCTTGAACTGATTCGCACGCCTCATGTTTATCCCGCAGCTCAATAGGTACCCACGGCATACTTTCTGGTCCTTCATAATCAGCGCTTGGTCGAATGATGCGGTTATTCGCGCGTTGCTCAAAGACGTGAGCCGCCCAGCCGGTCAGCCTGCTCATGACAAAAATAGGCGTGAATAATTTGGTGGGAATATCCATAAAATGATACGCCGATGCATGAAAAAAGTCGGCATTACAAAACAAGCCTTTCTCGCGCTTCATTACCATTTCTACTCGTTCAGACACATCGTATAAATGTGTATCACCCACTGATTCAGACAAGGTTTTCGACCATGATTTAATGAGCGCATTTCGCGGGTCGCTTTCACGATAAATCGCGTGACCAAAGCCCATGATTTTGGCTTTATCTGTCAGCATTTTCATGATGTTATCTTCAGCTTCGGTCGCACTTTTCCAGTTTTGAATCATATCCATTGCCGCTTCATTAGCACCGCCGTGCAGCGGACCGCGCAGAGTACCAATAGCTGCCGTCACACAAGAATGAATATCCGATAACGTTGACGCGCAAACTCTCGCGGCAAAGGTTGAGGCATTGAATTCATGCTCGGCATATAAAATCAGTGAGCAGTGCATCACTTTTTTATGAAGTTCCGACGGTGTTTGCCCTGTTAGCATTTTGAGGAAGTAACCACCAATGCTGTCTTCAGAGCAATCGTCGGTATTAATCCGTACCCCGTCATGGCTGAAGCGATACCAATAGCAAATAATGGCGGGGAATAGGGCCAGCATTCGCTCCGTTGCCTGTTGTTGAGTAGAAAAGTCATGCTCTTGCTCTAAGTTGCCCAGCATTGAACACCCTGTCCTCATCACATCCATAGGGTGCGCGCTCGCGGGTATCAACTCCAACGCTTGCTTGAGAGGCTCGGGAAGACCACGCAGTGAGGTCAACGTCGACTTATAAGCGTCCAATTCCTGTTGCGTTGGCAAATGGCCTTGTAGTAACAAGTAGGCGACTTCTTCAAATTGAGCATGCTGAGCCAGATCAGTAATGTCGTAGCCACGGTAGGTCAGCCCCGCGCCTGACTTTCCCACGGTACATAATGACGTCACCCCTGCGCTCTGGCCTCTAAGCCCGGCTCCACCGATAGTTGAATTTGGCATGTTGAACTCCTTTTCGACTTTCCACGTTTATTGCCCTTTGCGGGTCTATGTGGAAGTGTTTCACATAATAATTGGATTAATTTTTTCGATGTGTCGATTCTAATAAATCGTTACACCGACGGATCGTTAAATAATTGGTCTAACTTATCTTCGTATTGATGATAATTGAGGTGCTCATAAAGCTCGGCGCGGGTTTGCATATTCGGAATCAGCGCCTCCTGATTGCCCTGAGCCAGCAAATGTTGATAAACATTTTCCGCCGCTTGATTCATTGCTCTAAAGGCCGACAACGGATACAGCACCATATCTACACCAGCATTGGCTAACTCATGACAACCAAATAAAGGCGTTTGACCAAACTCAGTGATGTTCGCCAAGATAGGAATGTCTCTGTTTGTTGCCTCTGATAGCGCGGCTTTAAACCGGGTATATTGTTCCAGCGTAGTCATGGCTTCTGGGAAAATCATGTCCGCTCCTGCTTCAACACAAGCAATTGCACGCTCAATGGCGCTATCCATTCCCTCAACCGCCAAGGCATCCGTGCGAGCCATAATCACAAAGCTTTGTTGTGTTTTGGCATCCACCGCCGCTTTTATTCGGTCTTGCATCTCTTGCATGGAAACAATGGCTTTGTTTGGTCGATGACCGCAACGTTTTTGTGCGACCTGATCTTCAATATGCACGGCCGCCGCGCCTGCTTTTTCCATCGCCTTTATGGTACGGGCAATATTAAAAGCGCCACCAAACCCTGTATCAATATCAACTAAAAGTGGCAGGTCACAGGCGTTAGTAATACGCTCAACATCCACCAGCACATCATTGAGTGTCGTAATACCCAAGTCGGGTAACCCATATGATGCGTTGGCAATGCCACCACCAGATAAATACACTGCTTGGTGTCCAACATTTTTTGCCATCATGGCGCAATACGGGTTCACCGTACCGACAATCTGCAATGGCTGGTTATTAGTGACGGCGTCACGAAATAATTGTCCTGGAGATGTAGACATGTCATGTTGCTCCCTATTCGTCGTTGTCATTTAAATGCTGTTGTATTAATGCTTTGCTTCGAGAGATATGGCGTCGCATTAATAACTCAGCCAACTCTTCATCTCGATTTTTAATCGCATCAAGGATAAATAAATGTTCTTTCAATGCCGATTCAGGGCGAGAATGTGTTCTCGGCGATTGATATCGGTACATGCGCAGCAAGTGGTATAGCTCATTACACAGCAAATTAATAAGCTGGTTATTCTGGCTTGCTTTAATAATTTGATAGTGAAAATCAAAATCACCATGTTGATGAAAATATGAAGCGCCATCCACCTCATCGATATGTTCAGAATGCTGCTCAAGCAGCAGTTCGAGTTGCTCGACTTCTGACATCGTTATGTGCCGCGCCGCGAGCCTTGCGGCCATACCTTCAAGAGCCTCTCGTACAGAATAAAGCTCCATGAGCTTAGTTTGTGATAGGGTAATCACCCGCGCACCAACATGAGGAATCCGCTCAATAAGCCCAAGTCCTTCTAACCTCATTATCGCTTCTCTTAATGGGCCTCTGCTCACCGAAAACCGCTTTGCTAGCTCCGGCTCAGATATTTTCATTCCCGATGGAATGTCACCATTCACAATATTTTCGATTAACAACTCAGTTAAATTTTCTGACTTTGTTACTTCTTTTATGACGGTGTCATCTTGGCTTACAACCTTCATATCCATCCATTTCTCACTCAACCGCTTATTCATATTGTCGACAATAACTTTTATAGGGTAAAATTTAAGCACTCTTTCGATCAAATCTCAACCACATTGTCGACAATGTAGACTAATGTCTAATATTTCTCGCCCTACGTGAACAGTATGAACAAAATCAAATCTATGCTCTTTATTCTCAATATCGTCTCTATATTGAGCCACCATTAACAATTCAATAACCTTTAAGCAACCCATAGACGTCACCAGCAACCGTGCAAAAGCTGGCAGACTACGATAGTCAACATAAGGAACGTGAACATGTTTAAGGCATTTAAACCTGCAGTAGCCGCTTCAATTATCTCCGCTACCCTATCTTTCGGCGCATACTCCGCCGATGTCGATAAGATTCATTTCTTGATCCCTGGTGGCGCAGGCGGTGGCTGGGATATGACCGCTCGAGGAACGGGCGATGTGTTAGTCAAAGCCGACATTGTCGACAATGTGTCTTTTCAAAACTTATCTGGTGGTGGGGGCGGTAAAGCAATCGCTCATCTCATTGAAACGGCCCAGCGCCAAGAAGATACCTTGATGGTAAATTCTACCCCTATCGTCGTGCGCTCTTTGACCGGAGTATTTCCACAGTCTTTTCGAGATCTCACGCCTGTTGCCGCGACTATTGCTGACTATGGCGCGATAGTGGCATCAGCTGACTCTCCCTACAATACTTGGGAAGATGTCGTTGCTGACTTTAAAGAAAATCCCAAAAAAGTAAAAATTGCTGGTGGCTCTGCACGAGGCAGTATGGATCATTTAGTGGTCGCCGCGGCATTTAAAGGAGAGGGGTTTAACCCTAAGAAGGTTCGCTATATTGCTTATGATGCAGGCGGAAAAGCGATGGCGGCATTGCTGTCCGGTGAAACACAGCTTCTTTCCACTGGCCTAGGTGAAGTATTAGAAATGTCTAAGTCTGGGCAAGTAAAAGTACTCGCTGTAACCGCACCAAAGCGCTTAGAAGCCGCACCAGACATTCCAACCTTAACCGAATATGGCAATGAAACTGTGTTTGCTAACTGGCGTGGATTCTTTGCCGCTCCCGGTATCAGCGAAGAAAAAGTCAATGAATGGAATGCGGCGTTAAGCAAGATGTACGACACCGAGCAATGGGCGGTTGTCCGCGACCGAAATGGCTGGATTGATAACTATAAAGCCGATAAAGACTTTTATAAGTTCCTAGAGGATCAAGAAACACAAATGGGGGCCTTAATGACCGAACTCGGGTTCCTAAACAAATAGCGACCTTGGCACATTTAGGCGATGAGATGACATCTCATCGCCCGCTTCTTTGCCGTCTATCAGACACAATAACGAACCCTTCAGTTCGTTTTGTGACTCGCTGTACTCCTTTGTTTAATTGGGTATCACTGACGCTAACCTTACTCACTGACACTCAGTTCTAGGGATTTCGTTAACTACCCATTTGGGTCGAGTACTTATTGACCCAAATGGTCGGCTTTTTTCTTTGTTCAATTTTTATCGCTAAATAGTTGTTGGAGTCCGTTATGCCAGCTTTCACCTCTAGTACGTTTACCAAACAGAATCTCCTGTGCCGTGACCGCGTGGGTGCGATGATTTTTCTTATTTTTTGCCTTGGTTATGGATACCAAGGATCGTTAATCCCAATGTTCCCAGGCGACGAATATGAACCTTTCACCGCCCGTACGCTTCCGACCATTCTTACCTTTATTGGCGTCGGCCTATCTTTGTTATTGTTGGTCACGGGGCAACCCAATCATAAAAATGAGGACAACAAAAATCTAAACTGGTCGTTGCTATCGGGATTCATCATTTTAATGGCGCTGTATGGTGTCGGGCTCACCTATCTTGGTTTTGTACTGGCTACCGGCTTCTTTCTTATGTTCGGTTTTTATTTACTTGGTGAACGACGCAAAAAAATCCTGTTCGGCGTTTCGTTTCCTTTTGTAATCGCTTTTTATCTTATGCTCACTCAGGGTTTAGACATCTACCTTGAACCCGGCATTATTTTTACTCTTTGGTAGGACACCATTATGTTAGACGGAATTTTACAAGGCTTATCCACGGCCATTATGCCGATGAATATCATGATGGTGATCGTTGGTTGTTTTGTTGGTACTTTCATTGGAATGCTACCGGGTCTTGGCCCAATCTCAGCAATTGCATTGATGATCCCTATTACTTACGGCTTAGACCCATCATCAGGTTTGATTCTGATGGCTGGCGTCTACTATGGCGCGGTATTTGGCGGATCAACCTCTTCAATTTTAATTAATGCGCCGGGTTGTTCTTCCACCGTTGTTACCGCATTTGATGGCTATCCTATGGCACGTAAAGGCCAAGCCGGTAAAGCCTTAGCCTTGGCAGCCTACTCATCATTTACCGGCGGTACACTTTCCGCAATCATGTTGTTGTTCGCCGCACCGGCGCTGGCAAAAGTCTCGCTGAGCTTTCAGTCTTCCGATTACTTTGCTCTTATGCTGGTCGGCCTATCTGCTGTGGCTGCTTTTGCTGGTAAAGGGCAAGTCATTAAAGCGTGGATGATGACAATACTGGGTTTAATGATCTCAACCGTTGGCATTGATAAAGGCGTTGGTGTTGAACGCTTTACATTTGGCCTGACCGATCTTATGGACGGCTTTAGTTTCTTATTACTCGCGATGGCTACGTTTGCCTTGGGTGAAACCCTAATGGGCGTATTGAAACCAGAAAAAGACACTCGCGGAGAAGAAAAGAGCCTAATGAGTGACATTGGTAGTATGAAGGTGACTAAGGAAGAGTTTAAGGAAGTCGCTCCCGTGTCTATTCGTTCCTCCATATTGGGTTTTTTCACTGGCGTCTTGCCTGGCGCTGGCGCAACCATTGCTGCGTTTTTATCCTATGGGATGGAACGAAACCTGGCTCCTAAAGAAAAACGAGGCGAGTTTGGTAAGGGCAGTATCCGTGGTTTAGTCGCTCCTGAGTCCGCGAACAACGCCGCATCAAGTGGCTCATTTGTTCCTTTGTTGACGCTGGGTATCCCCGGTTCAGGCACTACCGCGATTATGTTAGGCGCATTGATTGCTTACGGAATACAGCCTGGTCCTCGCTTATTCGTCGAGCATCCCGATGTCTTTTGGTCTGTGATCATTTCCATGTACTTTGGTAATGTCGTATTGGTAATTTTAAATCTACCTTTGATTCCGTACATCTCAAAACTGCTTGCCGTACCAAGGACTGTACTGCTACCAATGATTATCTTTTTCTCTATCACTGGTGTTTACCTTGTTTCATTCAATACTATGGACGTGTTTATCATGATCTTAGTCGCGATGGCGGCAATTGCTCTCAGGTTAGCGGACTTCCCTCTTGCACCTCTGCTGCTCGGCTTTATCTTAGGCGGCCTAATGGAAGAAAACTTACGCCGCGCACTGATGATTGCCGACGGCGAGCTAAGCTTCCTGTGGGAGCGTCCAATTACGCTAACCTTTACTTCGATTGCTGTTGCCGTGCTGATTGGACCCGTCATCATTTCGCTTATCAAGAAATACTTCTATCAACCGAAAAAGGTAGTGTCTTAAACAGAATAACGCCTTCCCTATACGGGAAGGCGTTATCGATAATTAAGCTACTTGGGTAACACGTGGCTAAGTCTTTTAGGATTAATTTGTTGTTACGCGACCACTAAAACCAACATTGTTTACACAGCAAATCTCGCCATTATTCAGTATGGTTGGTCGTCTATCTAACGCTAAATTTTAAATACAAAAAAGCCCACTATATGTGGGCTTTTTTGTATTTAATTTGGTGCCCGCTACTGGACTCG
>NZ_MCUW01000004.1:0-92434 GCF_002873335.1 Vibrio sp. 10N.286.49.B1
TAAGTGAACGGCATTACCCTCAATGAGGGCGCTTTACCATTCAATACTTATCTTAAACGCTCAACAAGCGACCGTTTAATTCATCCACCATTATAGGTAGAAACGAGTACCGATGATGAATTGGTTGTCTTGACGCTTACGGTAGTTAACGGTACCGCTGTCTTGACCTTGGTTGTCAAAGTTGTAACCAGTGTACGCACGTAGACGTGGAGAGATAGTGTATTCAGCTTGAACAGAAGTGCCAGACTTAACACGTACATTGTTTTGAGTATCTTGCATCTCTTCGTGCTTCAGGATTAGGTTAAGACCCATATCTAGACCGTAAGCAAGAATAGAATCGAACGCTTGAGTTTTAGCGATAAGCTTGCTGTCAAACGAGTTCATGTTTTTGTTGTCAGCAAAGGTTGCCGCAACATATAGACCAGAACCGAAGTTACCGTATTTAGCAGACACTAAGTTCGATTCAGCCAGTTTTGCTACGCCACGCTCAGTGATGTTGCCGCTGTTGAATGAGTAGTTAGCATTGAAACCGTTAATCGTGTAACCCGCTGCAATTTGAGCACGGTTCGTTGAGGTAATCCAAGTACCAGAGTTACCCGCTAGTGGATCAGTGACTGAGTTAGCACCCTGCCAACCGGCACCAATCGTCAATGCGCCAGCAGTATCGAAATCAATCGTATTGAAGTAAGCCGCTAGTTTGTCTGCACGAGCAGTACCAAAGATACCTTGGTTGTCGTATAGGAAATCATTTGACCAACCGATTGGCGTATCAACCACACCCGCCGCCATGTAGTAAGGAGACCATTGTGTACCCGCAGCGATGCGGCCGTAAGTCTCGTGACCAAGACCGATATAGCCTAGACGAGTCTTGAACGTGTCTTTACCACCTTCAAGCATGTTCATCGCCCACTCTGCTTTGAAATCCGCCTTGAAGCCATGACCGATGTCTTGGATCACTTCAATGTTAATACGTGGCGATTTCTCTTCAACGCTTGCTTCTTTACCAGCATGAGCACCCGTTAGACCGATAGTCGCGTGACCACCGATAGACATTTGCGTGCCTTCTTTATTGTAGACTTCTAGTGCGTTTGCTTGAGTACCGATGACCGCTGTTGTAACGGCAAGTGCTAATAGTGTTTTGTTCATTACGATTTCCATATTGACGGCTTAATATCGAACTTTGAGGCTCGATAGATGTTTAAAGGTTTTCCTTAACGGTGAGAAGCTGGCAGGCAACTCGATGTTAAAGACGCTAAAAACGTGAACTTGAAATATGGAATTACTTTAAATCGAGAGTTCCCGAATGTG
This sequence comes from Vibrio sp. 10N.286.49.B1, assembly GCF_002873335.1. Taxonomy (GTDB): domain Bacteria; phylum Pseudomonadota; class Gammaproteobacteria; order Enterobacterales; family Vibrionaceae; genus Vibrio. The sequence continues at coordinate 1,309 of NZ_MCUW01000004.1, forward strand.
TCGTGAAATAAAATGAAGTTTTAAGCAGAAAAGAAGGGAAATTAAAGTGCTTTAAGAACAGATGGATACGTGTAAATTTTTATAAAAAGCCAGATCGATTGAGATTAAGCGATGTTTTCTTTTGTTTTCACCATTAGTTATGTGAATACCAGTACCACACTAAGATTCACCCTGAAAATTTGAACATAAAAAAACCCGCTCAATGAGCGGGTTCTATCAAACTGTTGATGCTAAGTTATCCATTTTTCCCTATAGGAAGAAACGAACACCTGCCATCCACATGTTGTCACGATCTTCTTTGAATTCGCCAGTACCTTGAAGGTCGAACTCGTAGCCTGCGTATGCACGCATGCGAGATGTTACGTCATACTCAGCTTGGATAGCTGTCGTTGCGTAGATAGTTTCGCCTGAAGCAGCACCAGTAAGTGCTTTATCGCCATCATACTTAACAGATTCGTAGTTTACAGATAGGTTTAGGCTGTTTGATAGACCGTAAGCAAGAATCGCTTCATATGCTTTAGTATCGTCTAATTTTTGGCCTTCGTAGCTGTTCATGTAATCATTCATCGCATAAACACCCGCTACGTAGATACCTTTACCGTAAGTACCATATTTAGCAGAAACTAGGTGAGAAGTCGCTTTATCATCAACAGCAACTGCAACATCAGCAGTAGAAGTGATATCACCACCTGTGTATGCGTAGTTTAGACCAACACCAGCAACATCATAACCAAGTTGTACTTGTGCACGCTGACCAACGTTATATTTACCAGCAGTACCTAAAGTAGCATTAGTATTGTCGATGTCGTTAGCACCTTGCCAACCAAGACCGAAGTTGAATGCACCAGCATTGCCGAAATCGAATGCGTTAGTGTAAGCAAGCATTGCGTCAGCACGACCAGTACCTAGGGCACCGTGGTTGTCGTATAGGAAGTCATTCGCGAAAGCGATTGGAAGATCCGCAACACCACCAGCTGTGTAGTAAGGTGCCCATTGAGTACCTACTGCTACGCGACCGAATTCTTCATGGCTTACACCGATGTAGCCAAGACGAGTAGTGAAAGAGTTATCACCGCCGTCTAGCATGTTGAGTGCCCATTCGCCTTTAGCGTCAGCGGTAAAGCCGTTGCCTAGGTCTTGAGTCGCTTCGAAGTTGATACGAGGAGAAACAGAGTTCACACCAGCTGCATCTTGCTCAGAATCTTGAACGCCTACAGAGACGTGACCGCCAACTGAGAAAGTAGAACCGTCTTGGTTATAAAGCTCAACTGCTTGTGCAGAAGTACCGAATGCTGCAGCTGCCACTGCTAGTGCGATAAATTTTTTGTTCATTGGGATTTCCATATTTCAAGTTTTGTGCGCCAAACGCCTGGATGACGAATGACATAACGTACATGAAGCTGTTACGCACACAGACATAACACCTATGCATGCAACCCTTCTCGATGTAACGTTGGATTAACATGACGGAAATCACTCTAACCCTAAAGTTCCCAAAGCTTTCATAAAAAGACGTAAAAGATTGAAAACGCTGTTTTCTATTTTTTAAAAATCAACAAAAACAATACATTAAGAGAAAAACAAAAAACATAAAACAAACTAAAATCACCGTGACCACCCTCTTATTTTATTGTGATTGATGTTTTTATGGGTATATCGTTTGAATTATTTAGGCTCAAAAAACTTAACGCAACTATCTGAATCAATATGTTACAGGTAATGTGCGCATTTTGAGACCGCTGTATTCGTCAAGGCAATAGAATCTCCAGATTGTTTCTTTACCCACAAAAACTGAATATATAGGTACATCACCAAGCACGCCCCCTTACCCAAAACACCAACTCAGTTATAAAAAAGCCAACAAAGCACGTAAATAGTGAGCCACTCGTCACAAAAATCGAACAAAAAATGAACTCCCGCACTTATGGAAAGGCAAGTTCAGAATGCCGTTCTATTCTTGCTTTAGGTATTAATGTGTATGCAGGCACTAATACCCGCAATGGCAACATTGCAGTGGTGATAATAATTGAAGGAATATAATTATGAAAATGGCAGCCATCGCAGCAGCGATTACAACAGCACTCGTCTCTGGTTCAGCATTAGCGGCAGAGGTTTATAATTCGGACGGAACATCACTTAGTATTGGTGGACGTGCAGAGTTCCGTGGCGATTTCCAAGGTCAAGCTTCAGGTAGCGAACTAGATGGGACGATGGATAACAAATCTCGTGTTCGTATTAACGTGGGTGGTGAAACACAAATCACGGATAGTTTAAGTGGTATCGCTTTTTACGAAGCTGAGCAAACCGTCAATAACGATGCATCTAATTCCCAAAACTCCGCCTTTACACAGCGTTATATGTATGCCGGTCTTTCCACAAATGGTGGCGACGTAACATTTGGTAAGCAAGATGCTGCGACCGTCCAAATTTCCCAAATGTCAGATACGGTAACAACACATAGTGGCATTCAAAAAACCTTCATACAGGCAGGTGATGAGCAAATCAATAATGCTATCAACTACTCTGGTTACTTTATGGATGCTCTGTCTGTTAAAGCCAGTTTACTTGCCTCGAACGAAGCAAGTGAAGACGGTTGGGCATTGTCTGGTATTTATACTCTACCATTTGGTCTTGGGATTGGTCTTGGTTATGCTGCTAATGAGAACCCAGGTAACAATGCACAAGATTCTAAACAATTCCTTGGAGGTTTAAACTACCGCTGGGAAGGACTTTACGTTGCTGCGACCTATACGCAAGGTGAAGGTTCAAAAAAATACAACGGAGCCAATGATTTCGACAGTGTCGAATTTGTCGCGCAATACAGATTTGAAAATAACTTTGAGGCTGTTTTAGGCTACCAGAGAGGTCAAATTGACCCGGATGGCGCAGCTAAGTACAACGTAAGTGATTACTATGAACTTACTGGTATTTACTACTTCAATAAGTCAATTCGTACTTACATCACGTATAAATTCAATAACCTGAAAGCTGAAGATATGCAAACTACTTCCGCTGCATCCACACCTGCCAACCCAGTTTACCAAGATGCTGACAACTCTCTACGTCTAGGTCTTCGTTACGACTTCTAAATAACAATATAACTACTCTCCAAAGGGCGATTTATTCGCCCTTTTTTATTGCCCAGAAACATTTCCATACACTCTAACTTTGAGAAAGTTCAATTAAATCAAAATGTAATATATCTTACATTTATCTGTAACAGCCAAAACATAACCTACCTGCATTCCAAGAAGACATGATGTCTAACAATATTATTTAAAGGTAAATAAGATGAAAAAAGCAGTTTTGGCGAGCGCAGTAGTAGCAGTGATGGCATCGGGTTCAGCACTCGCAGCTGAAGTCTACAATTCAGACGGTACGTCTTTAAAGATCGGTGGCCGTGCGGAATTCCGTGGTGATTTCATTGGTAATAAAGGCGAAGAAATTGACGGTACAATGGCGAACAACTCACGCTTCCGTATTAATGTTGGTGGCGAGACGCAAATTTCTGACAACCTAACAGGCTTTGGTTTTTATGAAGCGGAGCAAGGAGTTAAGTCGACAGGCGACAACGACGCGACGACTTCTATCAAGCAGCGTTACATGTACGCAGGTATCGGTACCCAATTTGGTGATATATCTTTCGGTAAGCAAGACACGGCTGGCGTTCAGATCTCTCAAATGTCGGATGACGGTCAAATTTGGACTGGCGCTCAAAAAACATTCATTAATGCAGGTGATGAGCAAGTAAACAATGCGATTGCTTATTCGAACGTATTCGCCGATGTATTTTCGTTGAAAGCCAGTGTTATTGCATCTGATGAAAAAAATGAAAATGGCTATGGTATCTCTGGTATCTATTCAACGCCAATCGGTTTAGATATTGGTCTTGGCTACGCGCAAAATGATTTCCGTGAATTAGACGAAAACGACAGCACCATCGTATTAGCAACCGGTGACGCAAACCAATTTATTGGCGGATTGGGCTACACAATTGCAGCCCTTACGTTAGGTGCAACCTATACTCAAGGTACGTATAACTTTGATAACTCAAGCGATAAAGACGATTTTTCTGGCGTAGAATTATCTGGTACTTATAAGTTTGATGGTGGCTTCCGCATCATGGCTGCTTACCAAAAACAAGAGATCAAACCTAATGTTGGTGACAAAGAAATCTTAAATGACTTCTTCGAACTAACAGGTCAATACCACTTCAATAAGTCGCTACGTACTTACCTATCTTACAAGTTAGATAACCGTAGCGCTGATGAAGTCAGCAACAATGGCAATTCAGCAGACGATACGGTTCGTCTAGGCCTTCGTTACGACTTCTAAACACCATTAAGTTTCCTATTTCGAATCCAAGACCAGGGCTGCTATCCCTGGTCTTTTTTCATTCCCTTAATCAATAATACTTACCAAGCAAAACACTTCCCCCCATAACAATAATCAACCTTTATCTGATTTCACTCCCCCGCACACACTCACATCACACCCCATTAACAACCTTAAAATCAATGAGTTAAATTAAGAAAACTGCCATATTTCTTTCACAAAGCTATTTTACTTTGATTGCGTTCTTGAGGTAACGAGCCTCATTTTTGATAACCAAGGTACGTATAAAATGAAAAAAGCAGTAGTAGCCGGTGCAGTTGTTTCAGTGTTGATGTCTGGCCTGGTTGGCGCAGCCGAAGTGTATAGCAAAGACGGTACATCCCTTGATATAGGTGGCCGTATGGAATTTCGTGGGGATTTTGGTGGCAAAGACAATGGCCAGAGCATTGATGGCACCATGGAAAACAAAAGCCGTGCTCGCTTAAGCATCAAAGGACAAACACAGATCAACGATAGCCTTACTGGTTTTGGTAAATACGAAGTTGAGCACGCCGTGGTCAGTTCCGGTGGCAAAGACGACGGCTCAGACGCCAACAAGTTCAAGCAACGCTACATGTTTGCAGGTCTAGATACCGAATTTGGCGCGGTGTCATTAGGTAAACAAGATACAGCTGGCGTGATCATATCTCAAATGTCGGATAATGGTCAGATCTATACCGGTATTCAAAAAGAATTCATTAATGCTGGCGACGAGCAAGTGAACAATGTCGTCAAATACTCTGCCGACTTCATGGACGCACTAACGGTTGAAGCCAGTGCTATTTTAGGCTCGGACAAGAACACCGACGGCGCCGGTGTCGCGGCTAAATATCACCTTCCATTTGGCTTAGCGCTTGGTTTAGGTTATGCGCAAAATGGTAATGGACAAAATAACGGCATCGATGAAGGTAACGCAAAACAGACTATTGCTGGATTAAGCTACGCGATTGGTGGTCTAGAGCTTGGCGGTACCTATACTCAAGGTGAACTTGATGACAAATATGGTAAAGACTTTAAGGGTGCTGAGCTTTCCGCGGCTTACAAAATAGGCAATGGATTTTCAGTGTTAGCGGCGTACCAAAATACCGAAAAAGACAGCACTGACGCTGCGAGCGGTAAAGAAAAAACAAACTTCTATGAGCTGACCGGCCAGTACAAGTTCAACAGCAACCTTCGTACTTACCTAGCATTTAAGCTAAACAACCTGAAAAAAGGTGAGTCAGCAAAACTCAAAGATGTTGACGCTGAAAACTCTGTTCGTTTAGGGCTTCGTTACGATTTCTAATCGGGACTCTCTTTGGCTAGGCTGACCCCTATAAAAGTCGTGCACGCTGCGCGACTTTTTACGTTCCACACAATTGTCACTTTGGATGAAGAATCTTCTCGTTGTCATCATCTTTTACTTTCATCCTTATTTCTAGCCTCTTACCTCTTACCTCTTACCTCTTACCTCTTACTAAACTAGGTTCAACAAAACAGTATGATCGAATAAAGATGCGTGTCGTTTCTAGACAATTGGTTAATGTCGGTTTTCATAGTAATATTGTCAAAAACGAAGAATACGATTTATGAATCAACCACATCACCCTCTCCAAGGTGCAGTTTGGATGTTGTCTGCCGGAGCAGCCTTCGCTCTAGTCAATAACATCGCTCAAGTTGTCAGTATTAATCATGGTATGTCTTCTACCATGATTGCGCTCATTCAATATGCCATCGCGCTGCTTGTCATTATCCCGAGTCTTCGCGCAACCGGAATCTTTCGCTCTCTTCGCACCCAACATTTTGGTGCTCATCTATTTCGTGTACTACTTTCTGTCGTTGGCATACAGCTTTGGATGTGGGCACTCGCTTATCCTGTCCCCATCTGGCAAGGTATCGCTCTGCTCATGACCTCCCCCCTATTTGCAACCTTAGGCTCTGGCTTAATATTGAAGGAAAAAGTAGGCGCAGCCCGCTGGCTCGCCACGATATGTGGTTTCGTGGGTGCATTGGTGATCCTTGAGCCATGGTCTGATGCTTTTAGCTGGGCAACACTACTACCGGTTGGGGCCGCTTTTTTCTGGGCTTGTTATTCACTCATGGTAAAAAAACTGTCGGCGAATGATCCTCCTTCCACCATGGTGATCTATTTATTGGTGCTCATTACTCCATTTAATTTTATGCTCGCCCTCCCCTCGTGGTCTCTCCCTTCTGACATGATGGTTTGGGGTTATCTGATTGGAGCTGGCGCACTGACGGCTTTTGCACAGTGGGCTATTGTAAAGGCATACTCCGTAGCTGATGCCTCGTTTGTTCAACCATTTGATCACGCTAAACTACCAATGAATGTGTTAGCGGGCTGGAGCGTCTTTAGCTGGGTTCCTCCTGGCCGCCTTTGGGTTGGTGCCGCCATCATCGTCGCGTCTATTGCTTTTATTACGCATTGGGAAACAAAATCCAAAAAGAAAACTATTTCTTGAAATTAATTTGATGACACGTCGTTCTTATATTGAAACGGACTAGAATTAAATAGACAAAGACAAGAGGCGGATCAATATGGCAGAGCCAATCAAAATTACGTTATATCGCTGGGCAGGAAGCTGGGGTCCTTTCAAGGTAACGATTCCATGCGGTGAATGCACGCTAACCAAAGATATCCTAAGTGATACGTTCAGTACTGAACTTGCAGGGATCCCCGTTGAGCTCGAGGTAAAAGATTGGCTATCTCATTGGTGGGAGCCGCTTAAAGCGGGTGCTTGGCATGCGCCAATTATTATGGTTGAAGGCAAGGTCGTTAGTCAGGGCGAGGCACTTAACCGGGGCGTGCTTGTACAGTCGGTCATTAAAGAATGGACGCAACGTGATGAACTCAAAGGCTCGATTGTTTTTGGGAAGGCTACGTGTCCTTACTGCGTAAAAGCAAAACAAATCCTAGATGATGCTGGTATTGAATATGATTATCACGATGTGGTGAAAGACAGCGCAGCCTTGTACCGCATGATCCCAGAAGTCAAAGCACATATTGGTGAAAAAACACCCGTGACGGTGCCTCAGATTTGGATGGATGGGGAATATATTGGTGGTGCTGACCAATTAGAAGTGTGGTTAAGTGAAAATCCTGCCGCATCGCCGCCTAATAACGTCTTCGAGCTGGGAGAAAAATCTGCGTCATAATCAGCCTTTAGCGAGCATGCTCCGACTTTGTTACGCCTTTTACCTCATGTCCTGAAAGCAAAAAGCTCGCTAAGTGCGAGCTTTTTCAATTCTTATTTACTGATTTTTTTCATCATTCGTTTAATGAACGATTTTTTCTTTGGCTGAGGCTTGCCATAAAGCATGTCGTCAATCATTTTTTTGGCTGCTAATTGACCAATATATGCCGCGCCTAGTTCGTAACCCATGATTCAACCCTCTAAGATTGTAATTAATTTTCAATATAGGTGTATTTTATACTGATAAAGGACAATTACAAGACATTCATCACATTTTTTTGTAATTTAATTTCACTAACGGTTTGTTTTAGTCAAAAGACATGGGTTTACTATTACAGGTAATACGAACTATCTAAACAATGATCACATCAACAACAAGTCAAACAACATCCATTGTCGACACGATTTTAATCACTCAAGCAATAAAAGCAACCTACTGTTTTATAACAATTTAATTAAATTCCGAGTGAATTCCTTATTGGAATTTCGACCATTCCACACTTTCCTCAAATTGTTGCTTATACTCCTGAAGATCAAATTTTAGTAACGGATACCAAACAATCCTGCAGAAACGATGCAGTAAAGTGAGTGAAGGACCCTATTTGATTCTCTTTTACATCGCTCATTTTTCAACAAGGTACTGGAAATGCTCCATTCACACTCAAAAGACTGTTTGATCATTGATAATTTCCCTCTCGTGAGAGAAGCCATTGCTCGTATCGTATCAAGTCTCGACACGGTTAATTTGATCCACCAGATCTCTGATACGCAGGTCGCACTCGATCTTGTCAAAGCAGGAAGTATTGATCTCATCGTCCTCGACGTTAACCTTGCCGAAGCCGACGGATTTGAATTTATGCGACGTGCATTTGCTGCGGGTTATAAAGGACGGTCTATTTTTATTTCGAGTTATGGGTACCCCATCTATTCTGAGACCGCGTACAAGCTCGGCGCGAACGGATACCTAAGTAAATCGGAAGAGCCTGCGTTAATTCGTGATGCCATTAGCGGTGTCATTCGTGGATACAATTTGTTCAAGACCGACTACAAGGTTAGTAACCGAAAGATCGTACTTTCACAACGTGAAACCGTCGTATTTAATTACCTTAAAAAAGGGTATACCAACAAACAAATTTCAGAATTTTTATCACTGAGCGCAAAAACTATTAGTACTTATAAGTCTAGAATTCTCGACAAATATGAAGCAAAGTCGATCGTCGAACTGGTCAATTCACATGATGTTGTACAAACAGACATTCGCCTAGCAAGTTAGTCTCCCTCACGGTCACAGTCTATGGTCATTTAAGAGCATTAGCCTCACTAAAATATAAAAAGCGAGTCACTTTGAATTAAAATCAGAAGTGACTCACGACTCATTCAGTACCTGCTTAATAATCTGATTCAGCCGAAGGTGCAAAGGGTTTTGCCGGTTTCCTTGCTTCATACAAGCCACAACAGGGATGTAAGCCTGTAAATAATCTGGAAAAGAAATGAAGCGAAACTCATTGGAGTGAGCCAAATTTTGAGACAAAATTGCTGAGTAGTCATTTTGTTTCAAAAGATGATAGGTTGCCGTTAGATTATCCAGCTTTACACGATAATCTAGCGTTAGTCCATTTTGAGCCATCGACTTGATCAACCTATGATGAACGTCGTTCCAGCCTCTCAATTCAAAATGCACGCATGGATTCTTAAAGACATCTTCCCACGTCTGTATCACGCTTTGACGACCGACAACCGCACCTATTTCAACGTGGAGTACGTTCGATTGATAAATCGTTTTAGGGCACTCCTCGTTAAACAGTTGCACGCCTATATGAATATTTCCATCAATAATATCCTGGTACGTTGTTCCTCGCCACGTGATTAGTTCGATCATTGCTTTGGGAAACGCTAAACGAATAGCCTGGTAAAGCGGCGCTCCAAACTGTTCAAGAGAGACGTTGTAAAGCGCGATCTTAATCGGTTGCACATGGTTATTTTCATCAAAATCTTCACCATGAGCTAGGGCTTGCTCAACCGATTTAAGACCTTTTTCAATGCCAGGAATGATCCTTTCCAAATAATGAGTCGGTTCGAAACCATCGGTAGTTCGAACAAACAGTGGATCCTTAAGTTGTTCTCTCAACTTTGACAGATGTTTACTCACTGCGCTTTCTGTTTTTCCAAGACGAGCAGCTACCGCCGTCAGGCTTCGATGCTGATAGATCATCAGCAAGACTTTTAATAGGTTAAAATCGTACTCTCTATGCATTACGCATGCCTTCTCGTATTAAATACACTATTCGTATTTATGTTCTTTCGCTAAATAGAGCGAAGCGTCTGCACGTTTTAAAACACTGTCTAGTGATTCATGCTCCCGAAGAACGGTGCAGCCAAAGCTAACTTCAAGTGTGAGCGATTCCGCCCCGAATGGCTTTGATGTCACTTCATCTGCGAATTTTTTAGCCACTTTCTCTGCGGCCAGTAACGTACAACCCGGTAAAATTGCGATGAACTCATCGCCGCCACTGCGAATCAAATAGTCGCTTTCTCGAAAGCAGCGTCGCATCGAATTTGCAATATGAATGATAGCCTCGTCTCCAACGTGGTGACCATAGTTATCATTGACAGCCTTGACCTTGTCACCATCGATGGCAATAACGGCGATACCTTGTTTTTCCATTGCATATTTTATCGCGCTGTCTTTTAAAATGGTTCGATTATAGAGCCCTGTGAGTTCATCTTTGCGGATAGCAACCTCGGCAATTTTCAATTTTTCTCGCTTCACTTTGAGCTCATCTAATCGGTTCATTACATAAGTAAGCAGGATAATCAACCCAATAAACAACCAACCATAGTCGGTCACTATCTTGCTGTAAGGTATTCGATAAGTAATCACAAAGTTATCGTCTGCTAAATAATCGATGGAATAAGCATGGTCAATAAAGGGGTAGCGCATATCCTCAAGAACAATCTGCCGACCGTGTTCGGCTTCGGAGTCAATAAACTCTTTATTCTCTAAAAACGGGAACTTTCTTAGGTACACATCAACATTAATGTCACCTAATATTTCTTTTTCAAAGTAAACCGGGCTTGATATGGTCATGATTGGCTGATCGGTAACATTATCGCGATATATATTCGATATGATCAGCCTGTTTTTCAGATCGTCTTCATTGGAGTATTTTGTGCAAGTCATTGACTCATTGCACATTTTCTCTAAACTAACTGGCCTAATACCATTAGCAAGCTCAAATGACTGTGTAGCCATAATTTTATCACTCTCATAGGAGCGATAGTAGAACAATACCTCTTCTGCCATTGTTACTTCTGGCATATTCAGGAGTAGACGATTGGCCGTCATACTCACAATACGTTCATTAATGGTAAAGCCACTTTTATTGTCGGCCGCGTAAATTTTTCCAGACTTAAGATACGGACCATACTGTTCCGAGGTATGTGTCGCTTTTATCTCAGCTTCAAATAACACCCCAAGTAAATAAAGCGTTGATTTATAGTCTGTTATTGATTTTGTGAATAGATGAAACTGCGCTACCTCATTTTCTACCAACTTATCAACGGCTTTAACGAGTACCATCGCATAGAGGCCAAATGACAATAATGTAGCCTTACATACAATAATTGCATATTTTTTTGTTTGAGTTCGCATAGACGTCAGATACTTAACTGAATAAATGAGCAAATGAGCCTTACTGGCCACATGCATTTAACGGAGTATTATCTCGATTTCAGTGGTGTCAAACAACACTATTCATTCTAAAAATACTATTCGCTTAAAAAAGACTAATAGCTCTAAAAACGAGCACATGAGGAAGAACTGACAAATTTGAAGGGAACGGCTCTGTAAACCGAAAGTCACCTAGCCATTTGTGACTGTTTTATAATCGTTGAATCTATGTTCTGACGTTGTTTTGTATGGTCTACAGAGCCTGTTTACATTTATACACCTATTAATAAATTAATAAACTGCAGAAACTTACAGGTTGACATTTGTAGTTTTATAAAAATACAAGCTGGCCAATCTGTCAGTGATAATCAAACGCTCCCAGCGATAACCTCTTAAGGCGAACTAACCTAAGAGGACATCCCATGGAACCCATCATTCACATTTGTACTTATGGCGAACTTACCACGCAGCAAAAGCTTGAAATGCACCAACTACGCTATCAAGTGTTTGTTGAGCGATTACGTTGGTCCATCAGTACGCAAAATCAATTGGATATTGATGAATACGACCAACTAGATTCTAAGTATATCCTTATTGAATATGAAGGAAGAGTCGCAGCTTGCTGGCGACTCCTTCACACCAATCAGCCCTACATGCTTAACAATACCTTCCCAGAATTACTGCAAGGCGAGGTGTTTAATGATGAATCTATTGTCGAGCTGACTAGGTTTGCTGTGGATAGAGAGATAGCAAAACGTGCGAGTCATATTAACTTCACATCTCTACTCTTTTATCTAGTGGTTCAATATGCCATTGAGCAGGGTTACACCGAATATGTCACATTAACGTCAACTGGGATTGAACGAATTATGAGGCTAATTGGCATTCCAAGTACCCGATTAGGTGACGGGAAGGTACATCTACTCGACACGACACGCAGCGTTGCACTGCGTGTGCCAATTAATGATGCTTTACGACATTGGTTTACCAACACTACGATAAACCAACATCGGTTCGATCGAGCCAGTTAACAAGGCTTTTGATACGGCTTGGGTGCGAGAGAAAGCATTAAGCTTTTCACTCGCATTCTGGATATGAAAATTAACCGTTCGTTCTGAGCAGCCAAGAATTTGCGCGACTTCCCATGAGCTTTTCCCCTCAGCAACCCACGCCAAACAAATTTGTTCGCGTAACGTTAAGCTCGACTCCACGTGGCCTAGTTGCTGCTTACAGACGACTTGTCTAACATCATTAATGTAATCAGCAACTAGCGTACCGACATACGTTGCCAACAACGTTGATTCATTTGACAGTAATGTCGCATTTTTCCTATTTGAAAAACTGAGTAACCCTAAACATCCAAAGTTCGCACGTAGCGGTACAGTGATGCCATCCCCTAGCCCAAAATCTGACGCTAACTTCGCCACATTCTTGCTATCTTCTGCGCCATTGTTAATGATATCTTGCCATTGAATAGGGGCCATACTATTGCGGCAATGCAGTACCACTTGATCGAAGTACATCACCTCATTACTTTCGTAAAACTCACGCCAACTCATAGGTTGATTCGTTAGTACGACATTTTCAGCACGCATTAATGTAATCGGGACGGAAACGGCAAACAAAAAATGTTCAAAATCGAGTACATCTGTCACAGCAAGAAGCTTGTCATTCAGTTTTTCTAAACTAAATTCTTCACAAGACTGAATATCACGTTTTAAGATTTCATTGATTTTATTGACGGATTGCACTGACGGTCTTAGCTCTTATTGAGTATCTAGAAGATAGGCACTTAGTTGCCCAACGATATCGTGCCTCACAGAAAAAAACAAACGTTCACTGTTCAAATGCGGCTTTTAAAAACGACACACACTCTTTAATTCGTTTCGGTTGATATCTATCTCGGTGGTATATTAAAGACAATGGCACCGGTTTGATGCCCCACAGTCCAAAGACAGGAACCAACGTTTTTGCTGCTAGTTCAGGCTCACAGTACATCGCTGGCACTCTAATAATACCAAGTCCGGCTTTGGCACTGTTAACCAGCACTCTTCCATTCTTGCATGTCAAATCACCATTTATCGTCGTTTCAACGGTTTCATTGCTCGTCGCATGAATAAACTGCCATTTGGTCACTGAACCGGTAAGACAATTATGAACTTTCAAATCTTTAGGGTGCTCGATGGGCGCCGCGCTTTGTAAGTAAATTGGACTTGCCAGTGTCAACATTTCGATATCAATTAAATGCCGCGCAATGTAATTCGCGTCAGGTAATACCCCCATTCGAATGGCTAGGTCAAATTCATCTTCCAGTAAATCGACACGGTGACTCGAAAAATCGAGATCAATGGATACATCAGGATGGCGTTGTGAGAACTTTGCAAGAAAATTAGCGACTAACTCTTCGCCGATATACCCGCCAACGCAGTTAATGCTAATTTTTCCTTTCACCGTATCGTTATCGTCTACGGCCGCATGTACGGCTTGATCAATAGTATTCAGCGCTGTATCGCAGCTAGTGAGCAAAGCCTTACCGGCTTGCGTCAATTTCATCGTACGGGTGGTACGTATCATTAGGCTGACGCCCATTTCCTTCTCAAGCGCCTGGATTTGACGGGACACGTGAGATCTTGAGACATTTAACGCTTCTGCTGCTTTGGTAAAATTACCAAGATTAGCGACTAACACAAACGCCCGAACATCAAGTAAGTTAATGGTAGAATGAAGCATGAAAGAATTCTCCAAAATAGTCTCACTTGATTCTGTCTAATGCCATCAACATTGCAATACAAATTTGGCTTAAAACTTCATTCATATCTTGAAATGCTCAATAATCATACATGGGTGATCTACGCTATGGTTTTGTAGCGCAATAACAACACCACATTAACACCCAAATAACAGGCAATATACAGCCTAAAAACCTGCTATTTTCATTAACATTAATTTATTGTCTTAGATCATCGGATTGTTATGTAACGGTCGTGCCACATAGTAATTCCCTGTACATTTCCTGACACATTTAGAAATACATTGTTGCGGATTTTAACGGAATGAAAGGACGATTATGTTAGAACTACTGATTGGCTTAATAGTGACAATAGCGGTGGGCTATTTCATTGTTAAAGGCTACAAGCCTGCGGGCGTGTTATTGACGGCCGGTATCTTACTGCTGTTGCTTACCGGTATATTAGGCCATACCGTGTTGCCTTCGAAAATCACATCAACCGGTAATATGGTTACAGACTCACTTGAATACGTGAAGTATATGCTGCAGTACCGCGGCGGTGGTCTCGGTATGCAAATTATGTTGTTATGCGGATTTGCGTCTTACATGACACATATCGGCGCAAACAACGTGGTGGTAAAACAGTTCTCTAAACCTCTTTCGTTCATTAAGTCGCCGTATGTATTACTCGTTGCGGCTTATATTGTGGCATGTCTTATGTCTTTGGCGGTCAGTTCAGCGACTGGGCTTGGCGTATTATTGATGGCAACGTTATTCCCAATGATGACGGCCATGGGCATCTCACGCCCTGCAGCCGTTGCTGTCTGTGCTTCGCCTGCCGCGATTATCTTATCCCCAACCTCTGGTGATGTCGTCATTGCTGCAGAAAAGTCTGGGCTTGCACTGGATGTGTTCGCGGTCCAAACGGTACTGCCGGTCTCCATTTGCGCGATAATTGTGATGGCTGCCGCCGCTTTCTTCTGGAATAAATATCTCGATAAAAAAGAAAATACACCAATGGAGCGTGTTGATGTATCTGAAATGAAAGTCGATGCCCCCGCCTTTTATTGCATCCTTCCGTTTTTGCCGATTGTGGGTGTCTTCCTATTCAACGGTCGCACAATCCCAGGCCTTTCATTAGACATCTACACCATTGTCGTAGGTTCTATATTCATTGGTGCCGTCATTAACTTTTGTACTCAGAAGTTTAACGGCAAAAAGACACTAGAAGATTTGGAATCTTGTTACCAAGGCATGGCAGATGCGTTTAAAGGCGTTGTGATGTTATTAGTAGCAGCGGGAGTGTTCGCTCAAGGCTTAATGTCTATTGGTGCCATAGATAACCTACTTCACCTAGCTGACTCCGCTGGTGCGGGCGGTGTTGCACTTATGTTGATCCTAACCGGCCTCACCGTTGCCGCCGCCATCGCAACGGGTTCGGGTAACGCCCCGTTTTATGCCTTTGTTGAACTGGCGCCTTCTTTGGCCGCGAAGATGGGACTCAATCCTGCTTTCTTAATTATACCTATGCTGCAAGCCTCTAACTTGGGCCGCACTATCTCGCCAGTTTCTGGTGTCATCGTTGCAACATCGGGCATGGGGAACATCTCCCCATTTGAAGTGGTGAAACGTACATCAGTGCCTGTACTCGCAGGTTTGGTTACCGTCATCATCGGCACCATGATTCTTGTCCCTATGTCAGCCTAATCGTACTAGATAACTTGGTGTTACCGATAGTAAAAGGGAAGCGATTAGCTTCCCTTTTACGTTATTTAGAAGGCCTCACCGACCGACAAGTAAAATGTGTTTTCTTCCGGGCCTTTGGCAAAATCAAGCCTGATATTCATTTTCTTTTGTTCCACGGGTTGCCATCTAAAACCTAACCCTTTTGTTACAATCGTACTTTGACTCAAAATATCTTGCTCTGCTTCCGAGGTTTTCCCCAGCCCAACAAATGCGACGAGACCAAAGCGTGGCTTAAATGTCCATCGCCCCTCAAATTGACCTTGGATGATGTTGTCATTCCGATAGCGGCCATGGTTAAAGCCTCTCATCTTGAGCGTGGGCTTTTCATAAAATGGAACATCACCACCGCTCGACTCCATGGTCAGTTTCGATGCGATAACCACGTTTTCCCATACACTCGTGTAGTTACTGGTTGCCAATTTCCCAATAGCATAATCGCCATCGCCACCCCATTGTTGACCATAATCCATATAACTAAACTGTGCGAACCATCCATTAGTTGGATAATAATTGTCATCGCGGGTATCAAAGTGAAGTACCGCGCCCAATCCACCTGATTTAACGTCTTCAGGTTGAGGCCAAAAACTGTTGAACGTATTAAAACTGATTTCCGTCTGCATATAATTGTATTGCGGACCGAGATACCAACTAGAATCACCAAGCTTAAACAATGCACGCAACATGACGGCAGTCATCGTCATACCATAGTCAAGGGGATCATCAGAAAACGTCGGATCATTGCCATCGCCATAGTATTTGAGATTTAAATTACCGTGGAACAATCCCCCCGTATACCGAATTGTGTCGTCGTTCAACGCGCCATCATGAAACGCACCGACTAACCAGCTTTCTGTAGAAGTATACATTCCCATAATGCCCGATGTGTCATTGTGTGCGACAGAATCAGGGTCCTTGGCATGCATATAAAGGCCGAGAAGCTGTACTCCGGTTCCTAATGTTGGATTCGACATAGGGATCGGCAGCGCAATAAAACCTTCCTTTTCGCCGCTTGTTTGCCGCGTGTTCTCTACTTTATCTTTTTTATCATCAACATGATCTTTATATTCCGCTGACCAAGAAAACGGGGATACTCCGAGCAACAACGCCGACATACTCATACGTTTTAGTTTTGAAGCCATTAATTACATCCATGTCATATATTCTCTCATTGTTATACAGAATATTAGTGAGCCAAAAAAGGGATTTTTCATCGCTTACTTTTGTCCTAACTCTTTACCATATTTACTCTCAAGCGCTGATTATCAAGAAAGCGATGAACTTAAACGAATAATTTCCTTATCAATTGAACCACAACTTCCATTTCTCGTACTAAAATTCAATGACAAAACAAACACCAAACGAAAAGGAAGACAAATGAATTATAAGCTCATTGGATTGGCGCTTGCGACAACACTTACCGCTCCCCTATCACTGGCAGGAGAACACATTATTTACGAAGTAGACGGACAACCCTATGAAGGATATTGGGCAAAGATTAATAACACCGCGCCTATGGTTCTGCTAGTCCATGATTGGGACGGACTCACTGAATACGAAGAGGAGCGAGCGGAAATGCTCAATGCTATGGGCTATAACGTGTTTGCCGTTGATCTTTTTGGTCAAGATGTCAGGCCAACCAAAGTGGAAGATAAAAAACAACACACTGGCGAACTCTACAAAGATAGAGCGAAACTGCAAGCGCTTATGAATGCCGGGCTGTCTGAAGCAGGCAAGCTAGGCGGCAACCTCGATAATACGGTAGTGATGGGTTATTGCTTCGGAGGGGCAGCGGTCCTAGAGTCAGCTCGAGCGGGTATGAACGCGAGAGGCTTTGTGACGTTCCACGGTGGCCTACAGACACCGAAAGGACAAAACTACACACAAACCACCGCACCTATTATGGTTCTTCATGGTACCGCTGACGCGGCGATTCCTATGTCTCAGTTTGCTGAGTTAGCGGTAGAGCTTGAACAAAACAACGTCTCCCATGAAATGATCACATACAGCGGTGCACCTCATGCATTTACTGTATTTGGATCCAAAAATTACCGAGAAGATGCCGACAAGAAATCTTGGACTGCATTCTCTGAGTTTTTAGTGGCTAAAACCGGCAAATAACGCGTCAATAAGCATCCTAAGCCATCATAGCGCACTAATATAGTAATAAAAAAAGGCCAGATTCTTGAGAATCTGGCCTTTATCTTTCTTAGTTAAACGTGACTATGCTGGATTTTTTGCTTTAAACAAAATCGCATACATGACGGGAATAAAGACTAGCGTCAACACAGTAGCGAAGCCTAAACCAAACATGACCGTAATAGACATATTCACGAAGAACACATCACCAAGTAACGGAATCATGCCTAGGATCGTCGTACATGCCGCCAACATTACCGGTCTCATACGCGAAATTGACGAATCAATAATGGCATCGTACACCGGTTTTTCTTCTGCCTGCATATCGATCTCTTCAAGCAAGACGATCGCATTTTTTATCAACAGGCCTATCAAACTCAATGCACCAAGCAGCGCCATAAAGTCAAAGGCTCCATCAAGTAATAGCAAACCAGCGGTGATACCAATAATCGCTAATGGAACTGTGATCCAAATAATCAATGGTTGTTTCACCTTACCAAACAGCAAGACAACAACAATGATCATCATAATAAACGATACAGGGATTGCGCTAAACAACGCCCCTTGGGCCTCAGCGGAATCTTCATATTCACCACCCCAGTCCATTGTATAACCTGGTGGCAATTCTATTGCTTCGATTTGAGGCTTTAGGCGATCAAACATTGGTGCAGCCAGTTCACCGGTCGGGTTAGCGGATGCAATAATAGTCGTCAGTCGATCACGACCACGAATCATTGCATCTTCCCAAACGGTTTCAAATGCTACGACCACCTGAGCAATTGGGACCGTACGGTCTAGAACTGGACTGTACACTTGCGCATCCATTAATTGAGCCACGTTTTGGCGCTCACTGGCATCAGTGCGGAAGTAGATAGGTAACAACCTAACCCCATCACGATAAATCCCAACCTGTGACCCTTCGCTTGATGCTCGCAAAGAAGCAGTAAGCTCAGTACGAGTAATACCTAATTGACGCGCCACCTGCTCGTTGAAAATAGGCTTGATCAACTTAACAGGCTGTCTCCAGTCATTTCGGACTTCTTTAGCCTCAGGATCAGCGAGCATGATTGCTTCGGCTTGAGAAGAAAGATCTCGAAGCACCGCGGGATCGGGACCGGCAAATCGAGCTTCAATTTTTGAATCTCGTCCCGGACCAATTCGTAGGCTTTTTATCTTAGGCTCAATGCTATCGATGTTGTCTTTCATAAACTTATCGATATCAGCTTGCAATCCGGCAATCATTTCTCGATTTTCAGTACGAACGATAACTTGACCATAGGCATTCGTTGCATCTTGTGGTGTGTAAACCAAAGAGAAACGCGAGGCACCGCCACCAATAAACGTTGCAGTCCACTCAACTCCTTCTTGCTCTCGAATAAAATCCGCGACCTTTAGGGTGTCATCCCGAGTTTGGCGAATATCGGTCCCTTCTACTTCCCATACATCAACGAAGAACATCGGTGTATTTGCGTTAGGGAAAAATGCACTTTTTACGAAGCCGAAGCCCCATACAGAGGCAACAAACATCGCCAAAATAATGCTAATAGTAAGCGCACGCTGCTTAAGAGCAAACTGAAGAACACTCTTATAGATAACAAACCCAGCACCCGCATATGGGTCTTTTTCTTCTTCACCTTCTTTGCGTTCCTCCTTTTTAAGAAGTAACGCACATAAAAGAGGTGTCGTTGAAACGGCCGTCACCCAGCTTAAAGAGAGTGAGATCAAAATAACGTAGAACAGCGAACGGGTAAATTCACCGGTGTTGCTTTGAGACATACCAATCGCAGCAAACGCGAGAATACCAACGGCTGTACCACCGAGTAACGCCCAACCATTTGCACCAACCACTTCGCCAGCAGCCTTTATCGCAGGAACCCCTCGCTTAATACGAATCATCATGCCTTCAGCCACCACGATCGCATTATCCACCAGCATCCCGAGCGCAATAATCAATGCCCCTAGCGAGATCCTCTGCAACTCAATCCCATAAAGGTGCATGATCGCTAGAGTACCGGCCACGGTTATCACTAGAACTGCACCGATGATGAGACCGACTCTAAGCCCCATAAATGCGAGTAGTACAACAACAACAATAATCAATGCTTCAACGGTGTTCGTCACAAAGCCAGCAACCGACGCATCAACTTCTTGCGGTTGGTTGTAAATAATATCGAGATTCATACCTAGAGGAATTTGATTTTCTAAGCTTTGAATCTTGTCGTTAATCAATCCACCCACTTCAACCACGTTTTTCCCAGCGAGCATTGAAATACCGACCGTCAACGATGGTTTACCATTGAAATAGATGAGCTTAGACGGCTCTTCTTTGTATTCGCGTGTCACCTCAGCGATATCACCCAAACGAATCAGCTTTTTGTCATCACTCGATATCAGTAAATCTTCAATTTCGCTGACGTGTTTAAAACTACCTGTCGGTTCAATTCGAATGAATTCTGGGCCAACACGGAAGCGGCCTGAATCAGATACCAAGTTTTGCGAGCGAAGCAGATTTTCAATGGTGCCCATATCAATGCCAAGTTTCGCCATTTTGGCACGTGACATTTGAACATAAACGGCTTCTTTCTGATCGCCATCAATAGAAACTTTTCGTACTCCAGGTACTAATACGAGTTGTTTTTTGAGGTTATCAGCGACATCTTTGAGCTCGCGATAGGTATAACCTTCGCCGTTTAGGGCTAAGAAACCACCATAAACGTCCGCAAAGTCATCAATAATCTGCGGCTCACCGGCGCCTGGGGGCAGCTTGTGCTTGTTATCTGCAATCTTACGCCTGAGCTCATCGTAAATACCCGGCATCTCCGCCGATGTATATTCGTCTTTGAACTCGATCGTAATATCTGACAACCCTTCGCGAGTAACCGAACGCTTGATTCGCTTTACCTGTCCGAGTAAACGAACAGCGTCTTCAATGTGATAGGTGACCTCGTCATACACTTCTTGCGGCGATGCACCTGGATAAGTCGTGATGATCTTGGCTTCTTTGATAGTAAACGCTGGATCTTCCAGTTTCCCCATCTCAAAATAAGCCATGACACCACCAACGGTCATGAGTAAGACCAACAGCCAGCTGTTAACCTTATTTTTTACTGAATACTCACCTAAATTCATAAAACATCTCTTCTCGCTGAGTCACAGTTATTGAGCTTGATCGATTTCTGGCATCAGGCTCACTTCCATTCCTTCGTTTAGGAATGGTACGCCTACAGTCACAATTCGCTCGCCCATCTCTAAGCCTGATAGCACAGTAATACGCTCGCCGGCCATTGTAGACACTTCAATGGACTTTGGTGATACCGTGTTGTCATCGCCCACAACCCAAACCGTCGGGTTATGCGAGTTGTCACTGACAACGGCAGTCGTTGGTATTTGAACTGCACCCTTGGTCTGGTTTAGGTTCGAGAAGTCAGCAGTAACATAACCAGTCATACCCGGAAGTATATTTTGATCTGTAGGCGCCTCTAACGTGACGGTTACTTCAAATGTTTGAGTATCAGAATCTGCTTTAGATGACACTTCTGTGATGACCACTGGATAAGGCTTTTCGCGAGCGACATCGAAATAGGCAAATACAGGGATCTCTACGGGTTCTGCCGCTTGCTCATCACGAATTTGCCTAACTAGTTTCTCTGGTACCGCAAATTTAAGCTCAAGGGTATTCAGATTCTGAAAAGAAAAGACCACTTGCTTAGCTTCAACGTTTTCAAAGTTCTGGATACTACGCTGCGCAACAAAACCGTCAAAAGGGGCAACAAGTTTGGTGTAGCTAAGTTGCGTTCTTGCATTGTCGTAACTGGCTTGTGCTCTTGTAAGGTCAGCTCGAATTTGCTCGAAATCTTTCTTTGAAATAAAGCTATCTTTGATTAGCTCTTGAGCACGCTTGTAGTCCGCTTGAAGCCTCTGGAGCGTTGCTCGGGCATCTCGCACCGCTAGTTTAAAGCGTGTATCGTCAAGTGTTGCTAAAACCGTCCCTTTCTTAACATCATCCCCTTCTTTAGCAGGTAGACTATCAACTTTGCCAGCTACTCTAAACGCCATTTCTGCTCGATCAGACGCTAGGACACGCGCTGGGAACTCACGAATCATACTTTGATTATCTAAACCAATTACCATCGTTTTTACCGGACGTATAACTGGAGCTTCTTCGGTCTTCTCCGGCTCTGGGCTACACCCAGTTAATGCAACGCCCATTAGCGCCGCCAAAGTAAGAACTCGTAAATGAGTTTTCATAACAACCACCCAACATAAAAATTTATAAAAGTCATGCCAAACATAGGCTAACAAAATCAATGACTACTTAATGGTACAAGTTACATCAAGAACAGCAAAAAGCAACATGTCCGCCACAATAAATCAACCTTTCGACTGATGTAGACCGCGCTCTGCGTGCTTTATACGTACAAACCTTCTATAAGACTCATAATCCATCATAAGTTCATTATTATTTGGATTATTTTAGAGCGAATTGAAACGGCAAATAAGTATCCCATACTAATAAATACGGTCAATAAATCAGAAGAAATCCATGAGCAAACAAATCATGAAATGGGGGGTTATTTTACTTGTCGGATTAACATTTGGATTGTATTTTGCGATCAATTTCGAAACACCTTCCAACATCAATCAGGACACGCGACATTCCTTTGCTGCACAACCCTCGACTCATGAAACCATGAGAATCACCCCTATCAAGTCAATCGTGCTCACGAAAGACGGCAGAAATGAAGCAAAGTTGGGATTACAACTTTTCCTTGACCCCAACCTATCTTCCAACAAGAAAGTGAGTTGCGAATCTTGTCACCACATTTTTGACAATGGAGCAGAAGATGTTCGGGTGTCAAATGGCGTCAAAGGCTTAGGAAGCAGGAATTCTCCTACAATCTTCAACATTGCCAACAACACTCGCTTTTTTTGGGATGGCAGAGCATCCAGCTTAGAAACCCAAATGGATGGGCCAATTCATAACCCCCTAGAAATGAATACCAACTGGAAAAGCATCATTAATTATGTCAAAAGCAACTCAGCCTATGCCGATCAATTCGATGATATTTTTAATGGTGAAATCAGCGAAAAAACCATAAAAGCCGCGCTCGTCGTTTTTATGATATCTCTCAACACACCTAATGCTCCTTTTGATCGCTATCTGGGTGGCGATAAACATGCACTTGATCCTGCGGCGATTTCCGGATGGGAGAAGTTCCAAGCATTGGGATGTGTGGTATGCCACCAGGGAAAGAATGTCGGCGGTAATCTGTTCCAACGATTTGGACATTTAGACAGTTCAGCATTAATGAAAGAGCAAGATCTCGGACGTTACAACATAACGGGGCTCGAACACGACAAAATGGTCTTTCGCGTGGCAAGCCTTCGAAATGTCGCCGACACCCCACCCTACTTTCATGATGGTAGAGCTGCGACGCTGGAGGAGGCCATTGTCACCATGGCTAAGTTGCAACTAGGAAGAGACCTCGATCCAACCACGATTATTGAACTCAGCGCATTCCTGCGATCTCTTTCTGCTCCCCCACCACCCGTGTTAAAGGAGTTGGTGCAATGAGTAGAAAATTTTTCAACCAGCGTCGTATTGAACACCTTTATATGGTTAGCATTGCCGCCGTGGCCTACTGGCTTATCATCAGCATCGCACAGAGTCATACGAGTGAGTCCTACCAAAAAGTCTATCTAACGCTCACTCAAAACATGACACGTAACTTGGAAACCATCTACACCTTCGAGTACGGTGACACGAGTACGTTTGATCAGTTTTCAAACGAATTGGTTAAAATCGAAACTCAGTCCGAAGCACTCTACAACAATGTCCTGGTTAACTATGACGCCTATCATGTTTACCTGAATCCAATACCTTTAGATGCAGTGACACTCGCAAATAAAGTGAGAATTGAAGCCCAGACTTTCTCTCAGCGCCTAGAACGATTGCTCAGCGCAAAAGTTTCTAAAGTTTATTCGTTAAAAACATTACGAACATTGAAAGACGCGGTGTTGTTGAACGTTACTGACGACGGTACTCGTTTAGCACTATTCAACTATCTCGATGGGCGACACACATTATCTGTACTCCCAGCACAACTCCAAGCCAATCCAGACTTCTCGGCACTGGTTGAGTACCGCAATCTATTTGAGCGAGTTACGGCAACAATCAATGACGAAAAGGGTAAGTTACTCAATAGTGATGTCCACACAACACTCAACGAAATGAATGATTACTGGTTACATCGTTCTTCATCCGCGCAGCAACAAATCACCTTCGGTTCTGTCTTGTTATTTGTGCTTTTAGCTGGGTATTTTTACTGGCGACAGTGGGTGCAGCAGTATAGAGAAGCAAAGCTCAATAGAGAGCTGTTACTAAAAGAAAAAGAGCGTTCACATCTTGCCATGGTAGTCGAACACGCCAGTGATGCGATTATAATCACCGATAGGGATGGTAATACCTCATGGGTCAATGCAGCATTTGAATCCATATCAGGTTATCAAATGGCAGAAGTGATAGGGAAGAAACCTGGCTCAGTACTACAGGGCGAGGAAACCTCGATTGCTGAGATCAAGCGTATTTCGACAGAACTACAACGTGGCAATGTAGTGAAGTCCGAATTGGTCAACTATAACAAAAAAGGTCAACCATATTGGATTGACATCGTAATCACCCCTATCCTAGATGCACAAAATAAAATAGAACAATTTATCGCCGTTGAACGCGACAGCACCGAGAGAAAGTTACTGGCAAAAGAGCTCGAAAAAGCAGTCGAAACAGCAGACGCATCTAATCAAGCAAAATCCACGTTCCTCGCAACCATGAGTCACGAACTGCGCACGCCTCTTAATGGTATCCTTGGAATGGCTCAGATCCTTGAATCATCGGTGACTGAACACCAACATAAACAACAGCTTCAAATCCTTTTAGAGTCAGGGAACCACTTGCTATCTCTACTCAACGACATCCTCGATATATCAAAAATTGAGGAAGGTAAGTTCGATCTGGAGGAGATCGATTTTTCAATTGAGGATATCTGTGCGCCTATTTTTAGTACTTACTCTTCACTATGCAAAGAGAAAGGGATTGAATTCAATCTCATCAACCAACTAGAACCCGGACAATCTTATCGTGGTGACAAGTCTCGAATCCGCCAAATTATTTTTAATTTACTGGGAAATTCGGTCAAGTTTACTCCGAAAGGGAGTGTCCTCATTACATTCAGCAACAGCGCGTCTACCGACTCAGAGACTGAAACACTCATCATTAAGGTCCAAGATACAGGCGTTGGTATTCACAAAGATCGTTTAAATTCCATTTTTGATCCCTTCATCCAAGCGGAGTCTTCGACCACACGACAGTTTGGTGGCACGGGTCTTGGGCTGACCATTGTAAAACAACTGGCTAACCTAATGGGGGGGGACGTTGTTGTAGACAGCGTGATAGGCAGTGGGAGCACATTTACTGTGACTTTACAGTTAACCCCTATTGCATCTAAAGAGGTGGAGCAAAAAACAGCCGTTTCATTGGACGACCAAGCCATCGCTCGCTCACTTAATATTTTGCTAGTTGAAGACAATAAAGTGAATGCGATCGTCGCGAAAACATTTTGTACTAAACAAGGCCACAACGTTGAAGTGGCCCAAAATGGCGAATTAGCAGTAACCTGCGTCAAAAATAACACCTATGACTTAATCATCATGGACAACCACATGCCTGTTATGGATGGTATCGAAGCCACAAGAATCATAAGGCAGGAACTTAATTGCAATACGTTAATATTTGGTTGTACCGCCGATGTCTTTAAAGAAGCCCACGATAATTTTGTTGACGCCGGTGCCAATCTTATTTTGACCAAGCCTCTACAAAAAGAGAGCTTTATCGACGCGCTCCAGCGATTTCGTCACCAACTCATGTCACCGCCGACCGAACAAGCAAGCCTTAATATTCTGCAGCTAATTCGACACGATATGACCAAAATGGAAAACCTTAGTGCCACGGAAGCTGAGATTCAGCTATCCAATCCAGATAGCTCTGAAAAAAGCATTGATATCAACGGTATTCAATGCTTTAAACAGACCGCAGAAGAATCACTCGACTCACTTGTTCAGGCTTATCCAACGGGGGATATCGCTGCGGTAAAAAATATACTTATAACGCTTCACAGTGACATTGCCGAGCTCAATTTACAGTTAGTCGAGAGAAAAATCCTCGCTTTACTCTCGTTATACGAACACGAAAAACCAGTAAGCATCACTGATGTGCAATCTCTTATTAATCTTGTCGAGGTGAACATACATCAAGCGATACGGTTATTGGATAAAGAGACCCACACCGCGCAGTTGTCCAAGGGAAAGGATAAACATAACCTTCAATAGAAATACGTTGCAAACCTGACATCAAATCACACTTTTTCCGCCTATCAATATTGGTTAAGGTATTCTATTCTTTGAAGAACCTACCTAACAGCGGTTACCATTTTGGATTTTTACGGCTTAAAAGCGATGGTGTTTGACTTGGATAATACTCTCGTGTCTTCTGATATCGATTTCATGGGATTACGACAAGAAATTGGTTGTCCACAAAATAAAGATCTACTACTGCACATAGCACAGCAGAAATGTGTCAAAGAACAACAGCGTATGCACGACATTGTACTTTCTTATGAGATGTACGATGCACAATCCAGTTTATTAATGCCGGGTACTAAAGAGACCCTTGAATGGCTTAAACACCAAAATTGGCGGGTTGGCATTGTCACTAGGAACTGTCGACAAGCGGCTAAGCTAAAATTACGGGCTCACGGTTTAATCATTGACGACGTCTTGACTCGAGAAGATTTCCCAGCAAAACCGGCACCGGATGCGCTTATTTATCTTATGGAAAAGTGGCAATTAACTTGCCGCCAAATACTTTATGTTGGTGATCACTTTTACGATATAGAAACCGCTAAGAATGCTGGCAGCTTAAGTTGTTTCATCAGTAATAGCGACAAAATGACGACAGAAAATTTAGGGCATGAAAGTGACTTTGCTTTTTCATCACTGATTGAGTTGCAACGCTCGTTACAAGCATCATTTACAGAAAACCATCAACATCGGTAATGCAGGTGTCTTGAAACCTATCTTGAAAGACGGGGAAATGGACAATGGTTATTCCTAGCATGAACCAACACGTCAGTGTTTTACTCCGCTTTGCGTATGAATCATCAAGCTTATTTGTATTTATACATGGCTTTGTCAGCCCTCTCCAACAAATCTTTGTGGGTAAGATCTTCCAACGGTGAACACGAGACGATACCTACGCAGTAACCAAGTTCATACACACGAGATTGAGAAGCATTAAATTTAGCGATTTCCTCATCGAACCTCGTCATCGGATAACGTGCATCAATACCAGTTGTACCCGACATCAACACAACAAACTCATCCCCGCCAATTCTTGCAATCACATCCGAATCTCTAAAGTTATCTATCAGTAGTCGAGCAAACGAAATAAGTGCATCATCGCCAACCGAGTGCCCTAGCGAATCATTAATTCTTTTGAAATCATTCAGATCGAAATAAGCCAAACAATATGGTTCCATAGAAAAACGACACTTACTGATGGCTTTATCCGCCAACGCATTAAACCCCCTACGATTGGAGATTTGTGTTAGTTCGTCAATCGTTGAGTTTAAATTAGCAACGAGTTCATTCTCAGCCAACTTTGCCAGATCAATCAAATCATGGACATCTTGGTCAGAGAAGTGTCTCGGTTCTCGTCCGATAATACAAACTGTACCAATCTTTATACCCTCAGGAAGCTTGAGAGGCACACCCGCGTAAAAGCGAATGTTCGGCTCACCATCAACCAAAGGGTTATCACAAAAGCGTTCATCAGCCATTGCATCTGGAATAATAAAGGGCTCATCACCAAGAATGGCATGACCACAGAATGAAATGTCTCTACCCGTTTCGTTAGCCTCTAAGCCAACGCAAGACTTGAACCACTGCCGATCTTCATCAACTAAACTAACCAACGCAATATCGACGTTAAACATGCGCTTAGCTAATCGAGTCACTCGATCGAAACGCTCCTCATTCGGAGTATCTAAAATTTTTAGTTTGCGCAGTACTTTGACTCGATAATCATCATTCGCAGGTATCGGAGCTGGTTGCATAGCGGTAATAATCTATTAAATAATTGTAAATATAAAATTAGTAGATCTTGCTATTTATGCCACACCCAACTGCAATTTTAAGTTCGTCAGCCTTATTCAACCAGTACAGTGACTAAATGTCAGGCTACATACGTACGACTTTCTTTTTGTATACACCCGTCCACATTTTCTCAAACTACTGCACTTACCTATATGCAAATAACTTGAAGTAGCATTGATTTCGTGAATTTAATTGACTTCGTTCATCTTTGATTCAGAAACGCTACGTTAGTATGACTGTCTACTAACGATTTACACCAGAGGTCATTATGAAGAATTTGCTCGTTACCATCAGCGCACTGATCATTGGGTTTTTCGCTATGATATTTAGCCTACTCATGGCCATTCCATTGGCGATTGTTGCTTTAATTACCGGCAATCGTATAAAAAAACAGATGGAACAACAGTTAAAAACGCAACCATACTACCAAGAACCGTCGTCAGGAAAGACCATTGAAGGCGAATATGAAAATGTCTCAACTAAGTAGCCGTTGACAACAAATGACTAAAGAACGCCACAGGCGAAAGCTCACTGCTTTCGCTTTTTATTTAGCGGTATTCATCAGTGCGAGTATTGTAGGCTGCAGTAGCAGCGATAACTCTGATCCTGCTTATCAAACCGCCAAACAGTTGCCACGCTTTGATCAGCCAACGTTCGATGCTTACCTCACGGAAACACGTACTTGGTTAATGGAGAATCGCGACTTCAAAACCCCTGATCATCAAACAGAACTTAATCTGAACAGCCCTTTTGAACTGATTCCGGATAAGCCTAATGGCGAAGCAGTATTGCTGGTCCATGGCCTCGGCGATTCACCGTATTCGTTCCATGACGTTGCTCATCACCTAGTCAACAACGGTTACTTAGTTCGCGCAGTTCTGTTATCAGGGCATGGAAGTAAAGCGGGCGATCTTGTTCTATCACGTTACAACGATTGGAATGCTATCGTGGCACATCATGTTTCCTTATTGAAAAATGATTACCCAACTCTGTGGCTTGGCGGCTACTCCACTGGCGCGAATCTTGTCACGTCTTTGGCACTCAACGACAGCAGCATTTCTGGCTTAGTCCTGTTTTCTCCAGCATTCAAACCAAAGTCGGAAGCCGTAAAATACGCACAACTCGCCAGCTATTTTGTAACGTGGGCTGATCAAGATCTCGAAGATAACCCGCTTCGGTATAATTCATTACCGATGAATGGAGCATCCGCCTATTATCAAACCTCTCAAGTGGTACGCGAAGCGCTTTCGACTCAATCCTTTACGAAACCAACAATGATGGTTTTGAGTGAGACAGACAGTATTATTGATACTCAGGCTGCTGCAAAATGGTTCAATTCCCATTTTACTCATCCAAATAATACGCTCATCTGGCAAGGCAGCACTCCACCTGAAGGAAATAACATCATCCACCAAACGATGCCTCGCCCTGATTTGAATATCTCCAATGCCTCTCACATGGGTATGTTATTTAGCCCAAACAACCCGCATTACGGTATAAATGGATCGGTGAAAATTTGTGATAACGGGCAAAATGACGTCAACACAGATCGCTGTATGAACGGAGACGAGACATGGTATTCGGCATGGGGCTATCAAGAAACAGATAAAATCCACGCAAGACTGACGTTTAATCCATACTTTAACGAAACCATGGGTTACTTAGATAAAGTAATGTCCTCTAAGTAATAGAATGAGAGTAAGCAAGTTTCTCATTGATTATCTGTAACAGCGTAGGCAATTGATGTTAAATGGTTAATAGACATCAGGTGTGGCTGCGGCATCAGTAACATAAAGCCATGCATTGCCGTTATTTATTCAAGCAAGACTGCGTCATTTCCATTGATATTTAAACAGCCAATCATTGCAGGCTATTGTGACCGACAGAACTAAAACAGTGCTGGTCTCTATCGCCAACCATACGTCACATGAATAACTTCGGCGTAGAACGTGACAAATAGCCTCTAAATGTAACAGGTTGTAGTATTTCGCCACTAACTCATGTTTTCAATTCAATTTCATTCGCCACTCCTCTACAATGTGCCACGTTTTAAACTCAGGTCGTATCCTGAATACGCAACTACTGTCGTGGGTTGATTCAAAAATGTTCAAATTATTAAAAACGCGCTTAAGTGCTTACTATGACTTTCTTATTATCAATGCGCTGTTAGCGACACTCATCGGTGCTCGTTACTTCTTTTATTTCCCGGATGTCCCCTTTGATATCCTGCAAGATACGTTTGCGGCTTCTAGTTTAATTAGTCATATGAGTTTGCTGACTCTTGTCTTTGGATTACTGGCACTATTTATTTGCTTTTTACCCTTTAAAGCCAAAAGGCCAGTACTTGCGCTCCTAGCAACGGTAGGTTTAGCGTTCTTATTTGTAGACACTATGGTATTTGGTTTCTATCGATTCCATCTCAATTATCCAGTGCTGTCTCTCGTCATGTCAGGACAAATAGTTGAATTTCCACTGTCAGCATGGGCCATGCTCGTCGCTGGCCTTATCGCACTGTTTGCGCTCCAATGGTGGGCGTTGGGTCGTATAGAAAGTCAAACTTTTAGACTGACGAAAGCTTTACGAAAAGTGTTCTTACCCTTATTTTTCGCTACTACTCTCGCGAGTCATGGTATCCATATTTGGGCGGCAGCAACGGCTTATCAACCGGTAATGTTCGTCAATCAATATTTGCCATTATTCTACCCGACTATTGCTAATTCATTTCTATTGGAACACGGCTTGTTAGACCGCGAAGAGCTTGAAAAAAACCAAGCCAAAGCTCCGAAAATTCAAGGTGGCCTCAACTATCCTTTAAACCCATTGGATGGTGCGATGCCAAGCCCACCCCAAAATATTATGTTGATCCTCATAGATTCATGGCGTCCAGATACCGTAACAGAAAAATATATGCCAACCGTATATCAGATGTCGCAAGACGGCCTATCATTCAACAAGCATTACTCATCAGGTAATGCGACACGAATGGGTACATTTGGTTTATTTTATGGCCTACCTGGACCGTATTGGCATCCAATCCTTGCCAACCAGCGCCCTGCTGTTTTGATGGATAGATTGCAACAGCTAGATTATCAAATCGGAATTTTCGCATCAGCGCAGATAGAATCTCCTGAATTTAATCGTACTATATTTTCTAAAATTCCTGACTTGCGAGTTCGTGGCAAAAGTAATGGAACACCAGCAGATCGAGATATCGAACTCGTCGATGATTGGACGACCTGGTATGAACAGCGTAGTGACAAGCCAACCTTTTCTTTCTTGTTTTTTGACGCGCCCCATGGCTTCATTTTCCCAGACGACTATGAACCTAAATTTGAGCCAATGTCTGGCGCCAACAACCCGTTTGTACGCAGTAACGATTCTGATCCGGAACCCATATTTAATCGCTATCGAACCAGCACGCACTTTGTTGACAGCAAAATCAAAGAAGTCGTGGCCAAGCTTAAAGAAGAAGGCACTTACGATGACACCGTGATCATTGTAACTGGCGATCATGGTGAAGAACTGAATGACAATGGCCAGAATTTCTGGGGCCACAACGGTAACTTCACCGAAGCTCAGATCAAGGTACCTTTCATAATGATCGGTGCGGGCGTCGACAAAGAAAGTAACGATTGGCCAATAGACAAGATGACCACTCACTTTGATTTTGTACCAACCATTATGAAAAATTATCTAGGTGTGACCAATGACATTAAGGACTACACCGTTGGTGAGGACTTATACGGGGAATTTGTTGACCGCCCTTACACTATCGTGGCTGATTACGGTGATTATGCCATCGTGTCTGAAGATAAAATCTTCTCACTGAAAGGGAACGGGTTGTACGAAGTCAAAGATGGTCGTAACCGACTGCTTCCTGAGCAAGAAATTGATAGAGAACGCATGCAGTACGCTCTCGATGTCCTAACCCGTTACACTAAATAACAGCGAATACGTTAACAAAACATTCTGGCAAGTTAACGTGGTTAGACGTTAAAAAGCAGGAAAAGCGTCCACGCTTTTCCTGCTTTTTTATTACTATTTTTTCGGTTGGATATAAAATATCGCGGCAGAATGTTCTGGAACCGTCACAACACCACTGGCTACGGATAATCGGTCGCTTAATGCAGATTGCAACTTCACCGTTGTATCCACCGACACACTTTTTTCTCGTGAAGATTTATTAATGATTACCAGCCCCTTATCTCCACGGGTAAACGCAAGGATGTCATCATTGGCTTCTACAATCTCGAAAGCTTCACCATGCATACGGTGGTAGAACTGGATCAACTGCGATAATTTCTCATCTTTCCAAGCATTCATCCAACGTGGTTGCCCTTGCTGATTCTTAATTCCGCTAGGATCAAGATCAGAATAGATCAATGGCACGCCGCCATCCCGCCCAAGAATATACACATAAGCCAACCATTCATTTTGTTCATCCAACACAAGATTCTGAAAAACATCGTTGTTTGGAATATCATGAGTCGTAGCAAAGGTAATCGAACGAGCATTTGTCAGCGCTTGACCAAAGCAATAAGGGTCAATTAGTGACGCCATGCTGCCTTTCTTCTCAAACACCTCAAATACCGTATTGAACAATGGGAAATCATAGGCGGCAAGCCGAGTCTCTTCTAAGTACGGCTGCAAAAACAACTCGTATTCTTCTTTCGTGGCTCCGCCATCCGTGATGATCTCGCCAAATACGTGCATCCCTTCCGTAATGTCTTGAGTAAACACCGCTTGAATGTGCTCGAGGCTTAGGTGTTTGGCCGCATCAATGCGGTATCCACGCACCCCAAGATTCTTCATCGCGCGTAAATAAGCTTGTTGTTGCTCAATGACGCGTTTGCTCGTACGTAGGGTGGGTAAACCTGGGTCACTGGGTCCACCGGTTAAGCGTCCATGTTGGACTTCCCAGCGATCTTTCCAGTTCTTGATACCAAATGCTTCAACGAAATCATTCTCATCAAAAAGAGGCTCATTCAAATCCCCAAATAGTTTTTGCTGTTCGAAGTATTGGGAATGCGCTTGGTAGCCTTCAATATCAGCGTTGCTCGGGTATTGAAGATCCAACCTTGAACCAGATTCGTTTGCCATATGATTGAAAACAACGTCAATGTATACCCACACCCCCTGTTCATTAAGGGCGGCCATCATTGCCTTAAAGTCTTCTGTATTGCCCAACTTATTATCGATTACTCGATAGTCTTGCGGCTGATACAATTGCCACCATTGAACTGGCAAAGACTGTCTAAAGGATTTCATCGGAGGAGAAACGAGCACGGTTTTATAGCCTAGTGTTTTAATTTCTTCCGCTCTTTCCGCTACCAATGCATACGGCCAATCAAAAGCATGCAAAATGACATTACTCTGGCTAGTCGTCGACTGTGACATGGTTCACTCCTGTCAAAAATGAGTCTTTTACTCTAACAACAATTATATAGAACCTAACAAGGTTCAAATCATCCTCTAGACATTTTCTATTGTATGAGAAACAAGGCGTAGCCTTAGTGAACTTATGTTCCACTGAGCGAGTTCAATGATTAGTTTCACACCAAACCCTTACTTTTTCATGAAATTTGGACACAAAAAAACGCGCTTCAGTAAGCGCGTTTTTCATATCGTAGAAAACGATTAGAATTTTTTCGGAGCGAAACCTGTCATTACATCAAGACGCAGCTCTTTGCCAATTTTGGTCATTGGGTGAACCACTACAAGGCCCTTGACCGATTTCTTCAACTTGCCAAGATCAGCCTGCTCTGCTTTAGTGATTTCACGATAAAACGGCATATCCAACAAGCTTTTACGCTCTTGATTCATGTCATAGCTAGCTTTGTGTTTTAGCTGTGCCAGTTTTTTCGTTAGTTTCTCAATTTCATCCGTAAATTTGGAGATCATCTCGTTGTCACCACGAGCTTTAGCGCTGTTAAGCTTATGCTGACATGCATCAAGACGGTTTTTAAGTGTTTGAATTTCTTTTTTCATGCTCATTGTTATCTGAACCTAGTAAACGAATGAATAAAACGGACGCGGAGTGTATCACAGACTTAACGGTCATGCCGCTAAGTTTAGGTCCGATAAAGCACCTTAACAACATGCCAGCCAAATTTGGTTTTTACTAAGTGCGGAGTCAAGACTTCACCAGTGAAACACACTTTATCAAATTGTGGCACCATTTGACCTTTGCGAAATTCGCCTAAGTCACCACCTTTTTTGCCAGAAGGACACGTTGAGTGTTTCTTTGCAAGAGCCTGGAACTTGGCGCCTTTTTTTAATTGGCTAATAATATCTTCAGCTTGTTCTTTATGCTTAACCAAAATGTGCAGTGCGGCCGCAGTTCTTGCCATGACGTGTCTACCCTAATACAAAACGATGAGATGTTAATAATAGCGAGAGTGTAAATCATTATGAGATCGAAATCACGTTTACAATCTAAGCAGCTTCAACTTTATTCTGATCTGCCGCAGATAAGTTAGGGAAATTTAAAACTATTCTATAGAATTAGACTGTCACCAACTTAAGGTATGTATTCGATGTCGCCAACTATAAGTAAAGCAAATCAAGCACAAGGCATGTTATTGTTCACTCTTAATATGCAAAAGCAGCGCTTTGCTATCGGTACGCTTAAGGTTCGAGAAATAGTCCCATTCTTACCGACGACTCAGATCCCTTATTCTCATCAGCACGTTGTGGGCACGGTTAGCATCCGGGGATTAACCGTTCCCGTCATCGATATGGCGGCAGCCATTGGTTTTCGGCCTATCACGCCAGAAGAATATTCCAGCACCTACCTTGTTGTCACGGATTGTCTTCGGACCGTGGTTGCGTTTATGGTCAGAGAAATAGATAAAATCATTGAATGTAACTGGAGAGAAATAGAACCCGCTCCAGACAGTTCAGGAAAAAACATCTTCGTAACGGGAGTGACCAAGTTTAACGGTGATATCGTGCAACTGCTTGATGTAGAACTGTTACTGTCAAAAATCTATCCACAATATGCGGATACCAAAATCCCGATGTTAACCGATGTACAACGTGAACGAATGAAAGCTCTCAATGTGTTGCTTGTCGATGACTCATCGATTGCGAGAAAACAACTAGGTGATGCACTCAATCAAATCAATATCCCGTTCAATATCTGTAAAGACGGGAATAGCGCATTGGCGTTTATGCGTGATCAAGCCAATAGAAGTAACGCGGTTGATATCCTCGTCAGTGACATCGAAATGCCTGGCCTAGATGGCTATGAACTGGTCTTTGAAGTACAAAATGATTCGTCATTAAACCAAGCTTATCGCATCCTACACACCTCATTATCGAGTGAAATGTGTACCGACCGAGCTAGGCAGGTAGGAGCCCATGAAGCATTAATGAAATTCAATGCGGGTGAACTCATTGAAGCAATGCTTAGGGGCGCAGAAACCTTCAGCGAACATTAGTCATTTCCTAACATCGTACAGGCATAACGGAGTCGCGCTTTATCAATAAAGGATGAAAAGAGCGAGACACCGCACTTTGTCGCCCTTCTATCGAGATTCGCGCCGCATTTATTGCCATGCTTTCTATAGGGCTGCGAATCGTCGTCAACTTTGGTGAGAAATAGCACTGAGGTAATACATCATCAAAACCAATGATCGACAGCTGTTCAGGAACTGAGACGCCATGTTCTTTGAATACTTGAATGGCGGCTGCGGCAAAAAAATCATTAAAAGCGACCATTGCGGTCATCGGCAGCCCTTTATTCAAGAAATTGGTCGCCGCAAGTGCTCCCCCTTGCTCACCAAAAGGAACCTCTTCTACCCAGTCAGGGTTAAACTCGATACCGGCATCATCAAGCGCTCTTCGGTAACCATCAAACCGCAGAAACTTATCATCAACCTCAGTATCACACGACAGAAAGGCAATCTTACGATGCCCCTGCTCTATCAAGTGTTGAGTCGCTTGGTAGGTCCCTTCACTGTTGTCTAGCCATACGCATTGTTCTTCAATCGTTGGAACAAGACGGTTGATCACGACAAGACCGGGGAGCTGTTTTGCGTACTCGACCAAGGATTTGTCACTCATAACCTTGCTGTGGATCACAATATTGCGACATCCTTTGCTCAACATGAACTTGATTGCATCCTCTTCACAATCCGCATCATAATTGCCGCTTGCCACGATCATTTTTTTATCGTGTTGCTTAGCAATTTTCTCTACGCCTTGGCTCAATAGCCCATAAAAAGGCGAGTTAAAACGACTGACAATCAAACCAATCGCATTTAAGCCTTGGTTTATATTAAGACGTTGATTACCTTTAATTTTATAGCCAACATCGCGCATCGCTTTTTCAACCAAACTGACCGTTTCAGGTACCACGTTTGAAGAATGGTTTATAACGCGAGATACGGTCGCGGTAGAGACTCCCGCCGATTTTGCAACATCATTAATTGTAGCCATTATTATCTCCCTTTTTTGTCACTATGCATTAATGTAATTTACATGGCAATTTCAAATTATTACATTGTTGAATTTCATCACAGATTCCGTTTATATCTCAATATATGCTTTATCTGCACAATAAATCTAATAATTACTCTAAAAAAACATTCGCCCTACGCATAACAATTAGGATGTAATTTACATGAAAGAAAATACGGTATCGACCCCTTCAGTAGGATTGGCCTTGTTGCCAATTCTCACCATGTTGCTGTTCTTAGTCGTCGGATACGGCGTCTTTAGTTTACCCATTGAAAGCTTGCTTCTTGCTTCAGCTATTGTTGCTTCATGTGTCGCATGGAAGCTAGGTTATGGCTGGAATGATATTCAAAATGCAATTGTAGAAAGGCTTGCTAAGGCTTTGCCTGCAGTGTTCATTCTCGTCTTAGTTGGAGGCTTAATTGGTAGTTGGATGATCGGTGGCACCATTCCAATGCTGGTGTATTACGGTTTGAAAGTCATCAGTCCCGAGTACCTTATCCTCACTGCGTTTCTCGTCACCAGTTTGGTCTCTCTGTGTACAGGGACGTCTTGGGGCTCGGCGGGTACCGTCGGTGTCGCTTTAATGGGTGTCGCGACAGGTATGGATGCTAATCTAGCCGCTGTGGCTGGAGCCGTTGTCTCTGGCGCTTATTTCGGTGACAAGATCTCCCCACTTTCCGACTCCACTAACTTTGCACCGGTTGTTGCTGGTACTGATTTGTACTCGCATATTCAACACATGCTTTGGACAACAATTCCGGCATTTTTGCTTGCTTCTGTGGTTTTTTTCTTTGCGGGAAACAGTGATGTCTCAGCAGACACTCCCGAAAAAATCATCGCTATATTGGCCAACTTGGATGAACTTTTCTCGTTAAATATCTTCTTGCTACTACCGCCTGTCTTGATTCTTTGGGGTGCGATACGCAAGCTTCCAACTATCCCACTAATGATCGCGGCTATCTCTATCGCCATCATTAATGCCATCGTATTTCAAGGCTTTGACCTCGCGACAGCGCTTAATTCTGCGCTAGGTGGATTTAACGCCTCCATGTTTGCAAGTGCAGGTTTAGGCCATGTTGAAATAGTCAGCGACGTATTAACCCTGGTCAACCGTGGTGGCATGTCATCAATGATGGGCGTTGTGTTACTTGTATTCTGCGCTTTCTCGTTTGCTGGCACACTAGCTCTCACGGGTGGTTTAACTGTTTTGGTTAACATTTTGGCCAAAGGTATTAAAGGCACTGCAAGCTTAATCGGGGCGACTATTGTCACTACATTAACCGTGGTTTGCACCACCTCAGACGGTAAGCTAGCCCTGCTCATTCCGTCAGAGCTGTTCCGAGATACATACAAGCGTATGCAGTTGGATGCGAAAAACTTATCACGAACTATCGAAGATGCGGGCACGGTTATTGAGCCGCTTATTCCTTGGACAAACGCTGGTGTATTTATGGCAGCAACGCTCGGGGTAGCAACGCTCGATTACCTGCCTTGGGCAGTGCAAAACTACTCTGGTGTGTTCTTTGCCATGATTTGGGCTTCCAGCGGTATCGGCATCGCAAAGCTAAAAGACGCTGTCCATACTGCTAAGTCTCAACGATCAGACGCAGCAAAAAAAGCCGCCACTATTTAGTAATTAGTAAAAAATCAATACAACAGTGGGAAGCTAACGCTTCCCATGACGAATGAGGACATTTATGCAACACGAATTAGATACCGTTATCAATCGCTATGATACCGATTGCCTCAAGTGGGACTACATGGAAAAGTGGCTCGGGGTTCCAAAAGGAGAAGCGCTACCTAGCTGGGTATCTGACTGGGACTTTAAAGCACCAGAGTTCATCACTACCCCTCTTAAAGAACGCATTGAACACGGCGTCTTTGGGTACTCAGAGCGCAGCGATGAATACTTTAACTCGGTGATTGATTGGTGGTCTGAGAATCATCAAGTCGAACTAAAGAAAGAATGGTTTCACACTACGCCCGGAAGCCTTCCTGCCATTGCCATGTTGATTGAACGATGGAGTAACCCTGGTGACCAAGTCTTGGTGTTCAGTCCGGTGTACCACGCCTTTTATCGCACCATTGAAAACACCCATCGCTCACTTGCCGTATCACCACTCGACAATAATTATGGCTATTACACGATTGATTTTGAGGATCTCGAGCGTCAGCTAAAAACAGGAATCAAGATTCTCATGCTATGTAACCCTCACAATCCGGGCGGGCGTGTATGGTCTGAAGCAGAAGTCACGAAAGTGTGTGCGCTCTGTCATCAGTACGGCACCTATATTATCTCAGATGAAATCTGGGCAGATGTGGTATTTAGTGGCCATAAGTTCTTCAGCTGTTTACGAGTTAACCCTAAGTATCGTCAGAAAATGGCGGTGTGTATTGCGGGTACTAAATCCTTTGGCTTGCCATCAATGCGTCTGACAAACACGATGATCCCAAATG
This sequence comes from Vibrio sp. 10N.286.49.B1, assembly GCF_002873335.1. GTDB lineage: Bacteria > Pseudomonadota > Gammaproteobacteria > Enterobacterales > Vibrionaceae > Vibrio. The sequence continues at coordinate 40,283 of NZ_MCUW01000004.1, forward strand.
AAGAAGAAGCCATCGCACTAAAATCAAAGCTATTGGCATATGGTATTGATGTATATAGCTCACTAAGCTTACTGGCGAACCAATCTGCATATCGCCATGGCCGAGAATGGTTGAGTGAAACCTTGCGTTACCTAGAAAACAATAACCGCGTGCTGGCACAATTTGTTGATTCTGAGCTGAAAAAAGTGAAATACCGACAACAAGAATCCACCTATTTGGCATGGTTAGATTGCCGAGATCTCAATCTTAGTGACCAAGAGCTAGAAACCAGACTACACCGCGCTGGTGTCATCCCTACAATGGGTTATAGCTTTGGTGAACAAGGCCAAGGGTTTATACGTCTCAACCTAGGCTGCCCAACGTCAATCTTACAAGAAAAGATTGCTCGGCTCCGTACCGTACTCGAATAACGAATAGACGTAATTCGAGCGATAAAGCCATTGCGCCCAAGAGCAGATAACTCCGTTTACTGCTCTTTTCGGTAACCCCTCTAATGACCGGCTTGAGAACCCAAAGATCATGAATACAATAAAATTTGGCCTAGACATTGGCGGAACAAAAATTGAACTCCGAGCTTACAATCAACATAATGAAGAACTCATAAAAGAAAGAATTGTGACACCGAACAATTACGCCAACTTTATCTCATCGATTACCGAATTGGTGATACAAGCGGAGGCTAAACTCGGTAAAAAAGGCAGTATTGGTTTAGGCCTTCCAGGCGCAATATGCCCCAAAACCCACGTTGTTAAGAATGCCAACTGCACCTTCTTAAATGGTAGGCATCTAAAACAAGATTTAGAGAAAGCGCTGAATCGAGATGTATACATTGCCAATGACGCCAATTGCTTTGCATTGTCAGAAGCCATGGACGGCGTGGCAGCAGGGAAAAAAGTGGTCTTTGGCGTCATTCTTGGAACCGGTTGTGGTGGTGGACTCGTCGTGAATCAGCAATTGATTATTGGTGCCAATGCGATTTGTGGTGAATGGGGCCATAATCCCTTACCAAATTATGAATATTCAAAAGATGGCATTGGTCAGCCCTGCTATTGTGGTCGTCAAAATTGCATTGAGCGGTTTATATCTGGTACAGGGTTTGAAGTGCAATACGCTCAACGATTTTCCGAAACCAAATCTGCTCCAGTAATCATCGAGGCTTACCAGCGAGGTGACCACAAAGCGAGATTATCTTACTATCAACTTGTTGACCACATCGCTCGTAGCTTTGCATACATTGTCAATATGATAGACCCGGATGCCATCGTCATTGGCGGTGGTCTGTCACAGGTAGCATCGCTTTATTCGGATATTGAAAAACAAATGACTCAATATGTTTTTAGCCCTGATAGTCATACGCCGATACTTAAAGCCAAATACGGCGACAGCAGCGGCGTACGTGGTGCAGCGTGGTTACCTATTATTCATGCTTAGCTACCTCTGATTCATGCATAGCTAATATAATTCAGCGCGATGACTTATTGATTCTACATGGTTCCTCGATGTCTTCGCATAAGGGTCTGCACTCTGCAACAATCGTAGCCCCTTATGCGTGTAATATTATTCAGCCGATATCAATCTACTTTCTCAGCCGTCTCGACACGACGATGGCCTTCTTGCAGATGGACGAAATCCACTAAATCATCACCCGACACTTGATAAGCTTGACCAAAGCCTTTTACAAAGAGCCCTTGCTCTGCTTTTAAGTTAAACAAAACAAAATCTTGTAGCTGGCTTAATCCATCAATAATCTCGCCAAATCGCTCTTGCATTTGATTCACTACCGCATGCCATTGTGGTGTTTCTCTTTCCACTACCGTTGCAATCGCATCAAACGTTAAGCGTTTACGAGCAAATAGTTGTTTACTCTCCGACTCATCTTCGATCATCATCAGAGACACATTAGGGTTAGCTTGTAAGTTACGTGCATGACGTGCAATTTGAGAAATCAGCACAAAGTAACCTTGTTGATTTTGTACAAACGGCGCATAACTCACATTAGGACAACCTTCCGCATCAACGGTCGCTAGCTGAATGGTTTTACGCCCTTGACGGAATTCTTTTATCTCAGGTCCTAAACGTCCTTGCAAACGCTCTTGCTTAACTTGCTTATCCATTTTATTTCCTTACTTTCTTAATTTTTATAATAGGTCTTATTGATGAGCTTTTTATCTATAATATCGCGCTAGCTTAGCGTCGAACTCGGCTAACCTGCATCCGACGCGTCACCTTAAATTCGTTACATTAGCCTCGAATCATGTTCTGCATCTCTTTGAAACGTATCACTTGGTCTGACAATAATTGGCGTTTTTTGTCTCGGCCTAGATAGATTTTGAAAACGTTATTGCCCTGTTCGTCAAAAAAGCCAAAGTAATGACTCTCGTTACCCATAAATGGTTTACTAACCAAGGCCACTTTGACGATTAAGTCGAGCTTAAGGTGGCCATGCAATTCGCCTTCCTTGCCCATTAAGTTGTAATAGCCACGTGCCACTTTTCCTTTAGGGAAAGGCGCTTTAACCTCAAAGATAGAACCAAATGAGTGTACGATCGTGGTTACAGGCCCCCACGTTGTCAATGATTCCAAGATCTCTTGAGCCATGCTGCCATCAGATATCGCAACCATGTCTGCAGGGAAGGCGCAAACCACGTCACATTCACTGACTTCTAGCTGCAGGGCGATGGCGGCAGGAAGAAGTGCTGGTTCATCCGCTAAAATTGCCTCAACTTGTTGGTTTAATGTTGCTGTCATTTCAATTCCTATATTTTTCGTTATCCAGCGAGTTTTGATTGCGTACTCGATTGATGATGAGAATGAGACGCTGAGTTTGAGTGCGCCGTCGATTGTGTATTGCCTTGAGTCGACAACGCCGTGATCGCGCCCTGAGCCAAAGTCACCGCCCAAAAACTTCCTGCTAACGTTAAGACCAAATAATCGTCTTTTAATTCCACAAGACCGTTTTGCTGCCAAACCTTGAATAGTGGCGTTAGCGCCGTAAAAGTGTCGTATTTCCCGATGGTATTTAGTTCGCTCCTGCGAACTACACCACTATCAAACCCGGCTTTCAGGCTCGCAAATACCGGTTCGAGGTCGTGCTGTTTCGTCATCATCGCGATGGGGCTATTGCCAGAACGCATTGCTGACATATACGCGTCCAATGAGCGATGATTCATCATGCCATAGCCGCCAATATTGCCACCGGCACCACAGCCTATTGGCAATACTTCCGCATACGTTTTTGCGACACTGTTGTATTGACTGCGCTCTCTGTTGTCTCTTGCCCAGTGATTGACGCTTAACTGCTTGATAAAGTGCTCATCCATGAATTTAACGCCAAGTTCATACATGCTGGCTTTTTCTGCTGAAGTAGCGGGCGGGTCAATACGCCCTTTCTCAACCAAGTTCAGCATGGGTGCATTACCACCAATTACGAGTTGGTATAGATCAATGCCATGTGCACCCGATGACTTAAAGTCCTCTAAGTCTTGAGCGAAAACCTCTAACGTTTGATAAGGCAAGCCATAAAGTAAGTCGATAACAATAGGGGCTTCGTCTCTCGCACTTAATGCTGAGACACGATCAAGCACCACTTCTCTGTCATCCAAGCGCTTAGCACTTCGTCTTACCTTGGTATTAAAGCTCTGTACACCAAATGAAAAACGGTTGAATCCCCCCTCTAAGGCTTTATCAAACATCTCATCCGTAAAACGATTAGTCCGCCCTTCTAGCGTCATTTCGCAGTCAGTTGCCAGTGGAAAAGAACGCTTGATCGCCTGGCCTAATTTTTCTATCTGATCAGAAGACAAATCAGTTGGCGTACCACCGCCAATATAAACAGCATGAAAAAGTCCGGATTGTGTCCACGGTAGTCGAGATTTGGCCTCAATGTCTTGTAACAATGCTGCGAAGTAATCATCCACTAACTGGCGACTGGCGGCATTTTGAAAGAAATTACAAAACGTACATCGCACTCGACAAAATGGGATATGTATATAAAGGCATCGTTTCTTGGAGCGTGATGAAGGTTGGTTCGTCAGGTCTCGAAATAAGGATTCTCGACGCTCTGATGATACTGGCATTCCCATACCTCCAGCGTGAGGAGAGGTTTTTTGAGTAAATGCAAAACGCAATGGATCCGGTGAAGCCACACCAAAGTGTGAGCTGTTTAAGCGAGTTAAATCAATATTCATAGCTATTCTCTGACAGAGCTCAGCCCTACACGGCAGTACTCATTACAACATTTGCATGATCATAATTTGATGCAAATGATAATGCAATTGATAATTGATCTTATTTTCATTGTGATACATAATTGGTTTTTAGAAACTAATGGGCATCATAGCCCACCACGTCATATAGACAGAGACTCACAATGAACAGAGGTAAAATGTGAACATTAAAAGGTATGCCGTTGCAGGAGGGTTATCTGTTGCGATACATCTTAGTTTCATGTTGGTCGACAATGAACAGAAGGTCTTTGCAATGCCTTCTGGAAGCCAATCCTCCTCCGTTTCTTTGAATTTTGTCGCTCAATCAGCACCTGCACAGGCCGCGTCAGAGCCACCTAAACAGAATAAACCTGAACCTAAAAAAGTGACGACAGAATCAGCGAGTTCGCAAACCGTTGAACCAAAGCCTGCACCATTAAAGAAAAAGAAAGTCACGTCTAAACCGCCGAAAAAAGTAGTTAAAACTGAGCGCGATCTGCATAAGAAAAATGCTCAAGTTAAGAAAAAGCAACAAGAATTACCTGACAATATACCCAAAAAAAATAAAACCAAGTCTATTAACGACATGACCAAAACGGCGAGTGAAACCGATTCTCCTCCTGTAAATGCACAAGCTGCCATCGTTAATAAAGGGGTAAGCAGTGAGCCAATATTGTTAGAAACGCCCTCCTTTTCAACCACACCCGTCCAGCCTCGCTATCCAAGGATTGCGAGAAAGCGTGGTATTGAAGGCACTGCTACTTATGAGATTTGGTTAGATGAATCGGGGAACCAAACAAAACAAGTCCTTGTGACATCCTCTGGTGCCACCATTTTGGATAAAACCGCTCTCGACGCGATCAAGCAATGGCAGTTTACTGCATACACCGTCAAAGGCGTTGCCGTTGCACACCGAATTCAAATTCCTGTTCGTTTTAAATTGGATTAATCATGGAACATTTAGACTCTCTACAACAGCAACTCGGCCTTATGACATGGCCATTGCTCATGTGCTCAGCACTTACTGCAATGATTATTATTGAACGATTATTTCAGATCGCTATCAGTACCGGTGTTGGCAAGCGTGCCATTCGCCAACACTTGAATCAAGTGTCACCCACTAACGCAAAAGACATTGAGCAACTCGCTTCAACACTGTCGGATAAGCGACCACTCCTTTATCGAGGCGTCGCCATGCTGCTCGCTCATCATTCATTTGCTAAATCTCTGCGCGAAGATGCGGCCAGTATTTGGCTGCAAGCCAAACGTCACCAACTGCATTCTGGATTAAAACTGCTGTCTTTAATTGGTGTCATCAGCCCGCTGATTGGTTTATTGGGTACGGTGTTGGGGCTGATCGATATGTTTAAAGGGATTGCGGCAGCATCAGGCAATGTGACTCCGAACGACCTTGCGCAAGGTTTAGGGTTGGCTATGCGCACGACTGCCGCAGGGCTAATTATTGCGCTGCCCGCAATTGCTGGAGCACAGTTAATCGGCTTATGGGCGGAAAGAGTCGTCGCTAAACTGGAACACACGCTTAATTACGTCAATCTTTGGCTAGAAGGTGTAGAGATGCCGCATTCTGACAAAGAACCATTACATACCCAAAACATCGATAAACTGCCGATCATGGAAGCACGATGATAAAGATCAGCGAACCATCCAAAAACGCACCACTCTATCCAGATCTTACGCCGTTGCTGGACATCATATTTATTGTCATGGTGTTTTTGATGTTAACCGCTTCGGTTCGACTCGAGAGTTTAGATGTAGCTCTGCCCGCGACGGATTCAAATTTAGTATCCGCCGTTGAAACTGAATCCCTAACGGTCAATATATTAACCAGCTCACCCTATTGGGCACTTAACTCAAAGGAATATATTGATTGGGATAACTTCAAAGTCGCACTGTTAGAAGAGGCGAAATCCACCAATCGTCCCATTATTATTGCGGCAGATAAAGCCGCCGAAGTACAACACCTCGTTAAGTTGCTGGCCTTCATGCAAGACAACGGTATACCCGCCACACAGTTACTGACGGAAGAAGCCGTTAACTAATAAGCCAAAAATTAATTAGGAATCGACCGACTATGGATCTACCAACTATGGACTTAAAAACCACGGACTTAAAAACCATGAATCTTCAAAGTGTACTGCATACGCTACGCAAAACGGTATTGCTTACCTCTATTACATCTTTAGTAACGTTTCACGCATACGCACAAACCGGCAATATCACCCATTCAATGTCAGAAACAAAAAAAATTGTCAGCGCTGGTGCATCGGTCACGGAGTTATTAATAGCCCTCGGCGCAGATAATCAACTCGTCGGTGTGGATGTCACAAGCGTCGCCCCTAAAGGCCGTTCGCTCCCTAAGGTCGGCTATCATCGAGCTCTATCTGCTGAGGGCCTACTCGCTTTGGAGCCGAGCATCATCATTGGTTCGGATGAAATGGGCCCTAAGCCTGCGCTTACCCAACTAAAACGGGCGGGTGTTCAGGTGGAGGTGGTTGATTCATCTCCAACGGTCGCAGGTCTGAAACACCGCATTGAACAAATAGCCGCATTGACTCGCACACAAGATAAGGTTGCAGCGCTTAACAACGGCATCGACGAGCAAGTCCGTTCACTTGGCACTAACCAACCCGCAAAGGAGTCAGCTAAGAAAAAAGTTCTATTCCTGTTAATCCATGAAGGCAGGCCAGCTAACGTCGCGGGAAGTGGCACCACGCCAGATGCCATTATTAATCTTGCGGGCGGAATCAACCCAGCAGCAAAACAGCTCAATGCCTATAAGCCTCTATCAAACGAGGCCATTATTGAAATGCAACCCGATGTCATCTTAGTGAGCGGAAGAAGCTACAAAAAAATGGGTGGCAGTGATGCTTTATTGAAAGCATTACCTTTACTCTCAGCCACGCCAGCAGGACAGAACAAGCAATTTATCACGATCGATGGCCACGCTCTTGTCGGCGGACTAGGGTTAAAAAGCCTGTCGGAGGCCGAACGTATTAATCAATTGTTATACGCACAATAACCGACGGTCGACCTCATAAAAAACGATAGAAAAATAACTGACCGTCCCCCAGGTGTTGGACTCAAATATCACAGCTTAACTCGTTTGCTGATCAAGTTAACAAACGAGTTACCCCCCATTTCCAATGAACCGTGTTGAATTTATGCTTAGACATTTACCGTCACCATTCTTATTTTTTGGCTTCACAGCTTTATTAAGCGTGGCTGCGATCTATTCGATCACAGTCGGCCCCATGAACATCACGTTCTTTGACAGCCTCCTCGCTTTAACGGCAAATTCTGACCAACTTGCCCCTCATGTCACCTTGGTCGTCAATGATATTCGATTGCCACGTACTTTGTTATGCATGCTTGTTGGTGCCATTCTCGCACTTTGCGGTACTGTGATGCAGGGGTTGTTTCGAAACCCCCTTGCAGAGCCCGGCATTATTGGTGTGTCAGCCGGCGCTTCTCTGGGCGGAGCAATTGCCATCGTCAGTTTCTCATTACTAGGGATACAATTCCCTGCGTTCATGAACCTTGCTATCGTCCCCATTTTTGCTTTCTTGGGCGGCGCATTGACCACCATATTAGTGTACAAGCTCGGGTCTGGTAAATTTGGCACATCAGTCACCATTATGTTACTCGCCGGCGTCGCGATCAGCGCGCTTGCTGGCGCAGGCATTGGGTATCTTAATTTTCTAGCCGATGATCAGATGTTGCGAGACTTGTCATTATGGTCGATGGGTTCACTTGCTGGCGCGACATGGGGGAAAATCTTACTTTCTCTCGCCACACTTTTAGTGCTGTTTTTTCTTTTTTCTAGAAAAGCGATGGCACTGAATGCACTGCTTCTGGGCGAATCTGAGGCAGCGCATTTAGGTATCCCGGTTCAACGCCTTAAACGTCAGCTTATTCTACTCACAGCGGCGGGGGTTGGAGTGACCGTTAGTGTTTCTGGGCCGATTGGGTTCATTGGTCTAGTTATCCCACATTTAGGTCGAATGCTAATAGGTCCAGACCATCGTACGCTGCTGCCTGTTTCAGCTTTACTTGGCGCACTTCTAATGACGGCTGCAGACATGATTGCCAGAGTGGCAGTTGCGCCGGCAGAACTCCCTGTCGGCATTGTCACAGCAATGGTTGGCGCCCCATTTTTCCTCTATTTACTCTTCCAACAAAAAGGGAAAATATTATGATGCTAACAAACACAGACTGCTCGCTAGAAGATCGTGTAGACGGCTCAAAGCCCCCCCATACCGCTACCATACCAATGAGCCAGAACACCCAATCGGCCGCTATCTCGGCAGAAAACATCTGCGTGCATTTTGGGCAACGTACGATACTAGATGGGGTCTCGGTTCACTTGAAATCAGGTGAGGTCACGGCATTACTTGGTCCCAACGGTGCAGGGAAAAGCACACTATTAAAAGTCCTCAGTGGCGAAATTGAAGCAAATGCGGATGTGAACTATTTTGGCAAAACACGAAATAACTGGAAGAAATCTGCCCTAGCAAAACACTTAGGGCTGTTAGCGCAACACAGCACCCTAAGCTTTCCATTTCTTGCCTCAGAAGTGGTTGAGCTTGGTGCGATACCGTTAAACCTCCCGAACAAAGAAATCAAAGCCATTGCACAGCAATACATGGATAAAGTCGATATATCCCATTTAGGCGCTCGTCAGTACCCCACGTTATCGGGGGGGGAGAAACAACGCGTTCATTTTGCAAGGGTACTCTGCCAGCTTCACCATGCTAATGAGAAACGTATCTTGATGCTCGATGAACCCACCTCAGCGCTCGACTTAGCCCATCAGCACAATACATTGTCGATGGCGCGTGAGATGGCAGACAAACATAATACAGCGGTGGTCGTTGTTCTTCATGATCTTAATTTAGCGTCTCAATATTCAGATAGAATTATTGTACTAAACAATCAAAAAATCGTCGCTGATGGGACACCTTGGAAAGCCATTACAAGTAAAATGATTAAGGACGTTTATGGCTATCAGTCAATAATAACCAAACACCCAAATAATGGTTTCCCTGTGGTCCTTGCCAGTTAATTATCAGACAAATACATATCAATTAAATAAATTTAGCCGCTGATAATATAACGGAGAGTAAAAAAATACCGCGACCTTTCTCGGCGCGGTATTTTTAGATGACTAATTAACTAAATATCACTTAGATAGTTGAATCAACGAACGGCCAAGTAACCACTCTAATTCTTTCTCACTTCCTGGACCATATTGAGTTTCAACCAATTTATACAAACGATCGATACCTTTAGATGCAAATTCGTGAGCATTTTCTGAGGTGACAATATGATGGAAAAGCAGTTTCAAAATGGCCAAAAACTCTTCATTTTTTAAAGCTGCTAACCAACTGTTTATAAAGCTATCTAGTCCACCTTCAAACTCTAAATGCTCAATGAACATCTTAAAAATACGCCCATCTAATGCGGCGGTAAAATCGGTTTTCTTAGGGAAATGATGACTGATCCCTGTTCTTGAAACACCTGTCTGTTGGCTCAAAGTAGTGTAAGACATCTTGTCGTAACCCAAACGGATAATTTGGTCGACAACCGCTTCCATAATCTTCTGAATAGTGATTTCAGTATCTTCTTTACTACGCTTTGGCATTTGATGCTCTTCTCTTATCGCTCTGGTGCGTTGACTGTATGCTATACCATAATTAAAGCAGTACTCGCAAAAATTACCTAACAAAAAAACATGAATATTTATTAAAACCCTGTTTACGGCATCAAAGTTTACATTTAAATGTTATATGTAGATATGCACACAATTGAAATATTATAAATGAATATATGACTTATAAAGTCTAACACTTCTCGGTTCAGTAAAGATAATTGTGTACTCTCTCACTAGCACACCGGTCTTGTTTTTGAGACTTTTGTCACATTATCCCTGGCGAGCTTGCATAATTAAATAATAGGTACTATTGACAAGCATTCACATGCATTATGCAACATAGTGTATCGAAGGCGCCACGATTTGAGTCAACCCCCTCTAAAAGCTTATATCTCGTCATACATAGCTTTCATAAATTCAAACAATTTTTGCTGGCTACCTTAAATTCACAGCGATAGAATAGCCTTATAACTAGTAAGAGGTATTATCATGTCAAATACATACAAAGAAGAAGAAGTGTGCGAAGCCTGCGGCGTTTCTGGTGAGATGGGGTTCATCATCAAAGAAGGCGACGATGTTGCGGAAGTACAGCTTTTTTCTGATTCAAAAGCCCAGCTTGAGCTTGAAATCCAAAAATATGTAGACCTTGCAAAGTCAGTATCGAGCGAGGTTCAATGTGACATCGCACCTCTCGCAGATGATGCTAAAGAGCTACACGCTCGATTTAAATTTGAAGTCAGCGCCGAAAAGCTAATTTTTGAATTAAAAACGCGCACGCTTTCACGCTAAAGTTCATTGCGTTGACCACCAAAGCGCATCAGCGCTGGAGTGAGATTCGCACATAATAAGTGAAGCGAGCCTTATGGCTCGCTTTTTAAACGCACCCATTTTAACTCGCCATTCATCTCAAAGTCTTGCTCAGCAACACATTGTAAAACCACCCCTTCTACACTAATCACTGAGCCCAGTGAAAACGCCTTATCACTGTAGTAGCAGACACGCTTGCCAATTTTTGCATCCGAGAGCAAGACAGCCGCACCAACATCAACACCTGGTGTGCTAATCACCTTTGCTTGAACTGCAGAAAAAGGGATCGCGGTTCCCAGCAACAAAATTAAACCCGTCTTCGAAACTAGGCTCCATGTTTTCCATTGTTTTCGTTGATTATTCATTGCACACTACCTGTATTCTGCGTTGTTTATTGGTTCGACTTTCTATGATTCGTATTTGGTTACTTATTGCGACGTTTTTTGCCTCAACCGGCAATCTCAGTGCTACGGCATTAGATCACTACAAAATTCTCAACCACCTTGATAATTATGGCAATCTCGATCTTCGCAATAAACCCTATACAGCATTACCGGAAGGACTCGTCGTTAAAGGTAACCTCAATATTGCTAAAACGCCTATCGAAGCATTGCCAAACAATATTGACATCCAAGGTAGCCTAGACGCATCAAATAGTTTAGTGGCATTCATTCCAAGAGGAACGAAAATCACAGGTTACGCTAATCTACTCGGCAGCCAACTAACGGCCTGGCCAGAAGCCGTGACACCAGGAGGGTATATCAATTTAACCGACACACCAGTCGTAAAGCTACCTGAGGGTATGATCGTCAATGGCGATCTCAGTGTGATGAGAGCGCCAATCGATACGCTGCCAAACCATCTCATTGTGAAAGGCAATTTATTCATTGGTGGCTCAAACATCACCACCTTGCCTGAAACACTGACCGTAGATGGCAACATTTTTCTTGGTGGTAATATCATCACCGAGTGGCCAACTACTCTGAATCTTGGGGGAGCAGTCGCGCGATAACTGATAGCTTGTGTAAAACGTTATCTACTATGTCAGATAACCTACATATCAGTGCCGTTGTCCTTGCTCATCATACCCATTAAAAGTAATGAGAAATGGTAAGATATCGCGTTCTAATATGCTCGATTAACAAGCGTACCTTGTTTGGCGGTTGGCGTGTAAAAGGGTAGACCGCATAAATACCCAGCTTTTTCCCCACTTGCTCAGGAAATATATCGACTAACTGTCCATTTCGAACATCATGATAGACCAAACATCGCGGTACATAAGCGATACCATGTCCTCCAAGAGCCGCTTTTCGTAATGCACCCGCATTATCCGTCGAGAACGACCCCGAGACCTTAACAATATCGTTACCCTCACGCCCCTTAAACTCCCAGTCTGATGCGCCTGTTGTTTGGTAGGCATATTGCAGGCAGTTGTGGTCGGTTAAATCATTGGGCTTAAGTGGCTTGCCATTCTTGGCAATGTAAGAAGGAGAGGCGCACACCACCCATTGAGAGTCGAGAATATGGCGAGCAATTAAGCTAGAGTCTTCTAGATACCCTGTTCGGATGACTAGGTCATATCCACCATCAACAAGGTCAACAAATCGGTTGTCTAGTGACATATCAACACTGAGGCCTGGATGCATATTGCAAAACTCAGCCACTGCATCAGCCAAAATCAGATCGCCAGAAATAGTCGGTACCGACATTTTAATATGACCACTGACATTTTCACCAAAGCCCGACACGGCTGCCACGGCCTCCATCGTCGCATGCTTCACATTTTTAGCACTAAGGAGCACTGCCTTGCCTGCTTCAGTCAGCGTTAATTTACGTGTTGTTCGATATAATAGCTGAACACCTAACTCATCTTCCAACCGAGCGATTCTTTTGCTAACCACTGAATTTGTAAGGTTATTTTGCTCTGCAACACGGCTAAACGCCCCTGCTTCGACTACTTGATAAAACAAAATTAAATCATCTGCGCGCATCATATTATGTCATTTTTGGAAATAATCATTTTCATTATTTCTCTGTATTCATAAAAAGGGAAGCGTTAAGTTCACACAACGCTAACAAATTCATTACAAGCCTACTTACTGATGAAGGCAACGCGAACATGAACAAGCGATCTGGACGATAGAAGAACTGAAACGGGCTATCGAGCAGTGAAACTCACCCCATTGGCACCGTGTTCCGGTACGGTTTACGCTGACGGGGCATGTTGTTTAAATACGTTAGGTCTGTTTATTTTTCATAACGTTAACTATGGTCTATAACAAAATAAGCCTATCGAAATAGGCAGTGAAGCTGGAGCTATTACCATGCGCATTTACCCACCAAAGCCGACAAAAGTGTATTTCTATGCGACTTGTCTTGTCGACATCTTTGACCCAGACGCTGGACTTGACGCCATTACGTTGCTTGAACAGCAAAATATCGACGTCATCTTTATTGAAAAGCAAACGTGCTGTGGACAACCTGCCTATACCTCTGGCTACGAAAAGGAAGCCAAGCGTGTTGCTCAAAGCCAAATGGATCTGTTCCCTGACAATATCCCCGTGATTGTCTTATCGGGATCTTGTGGGGGTATGATGCATCACCATTATTCACGGCTCTTTCGCGGAGATGTTAGTGAGCAACGCGTAAACACATTTTGTGAGCGGGTGTTCGAACTGACCGAGTTTTTGGTCAATGTATGCCGCGTCAAGCTCACAGATACCGGACAGGCAACCTCCGTCGTTATGCATACCTCTTGTGCAGCACGAAGAGAGATGAACGTGCATGTCACCGCCACACAATTATTGAGCCAGCTATCACAGGTGGAATTACGGCAACAAGATTACGAAAGTGAATGCTGTGGGTTTGGTGGCAGCTTTTCAGTCCGGCACCCCGACATTTCTCAAGCCATGGTAGAGGACAAAACTCGCCACATTGAAAATACACAATCCGAGACATTCGTCAGCGCAGATTGGGGTTGCCTGCTCAACATCAATGGCGCCTTTGAATACCAAAATAAACCAATTAAAGGGCGTCACCTTGCTTCTTTCTTATTAGAACGCACGCAGGAGAGAGACTCATGAGCCAAAACCCACAGCACTTTCACCAGCAGGCCAAAGACGCCCTTGCTGATACGCAATTGCGTGCTAATTTTCGTGGCGCGATGGATTACTTACGAGAGAAGCGGCAAGCAGCCTTTAACGATCCACAAGAAGAAGCACGTATTCGAGACATTGCCGAATCCATCCGTCAACGTTGCCTAAGTAAGCTCCCTGAGTTACTCGAGCAACTTGAGTTCAACTGTTATAGAAACGGCATTCAAGTGCATTGGGCCGACACACCAGATCAAGCTAACGCACTCATTGCAAGTATTGCAAAACAACATAATGCGAAACAGATCATCAAAGGCAAGTCGATGGTCAGTGAAGAGATTGAGATGAACCACGCGATGGAAAAACTCGGTATTAACTGCCTAGAAAGCGACATGGGTGAATACATCGTTCAGCTTGATGGCGATAAACCCTCGCATATCATCATGCCGGCGATTCACAAAAATAAACAAGAGGTCAGCGACACCTTCGAGGCACACTTGGATAACTTCACGCCGACAGACGATGTGGACAGCCTTATTCAAACAGGCCGCACAAGGCTCAGGAAAAAATTCTTTGAAGCCGATATTGGCTTATCCGGTGTGAACTTTGCTGTCGCAGAGACTGGGACACTTTGTTTGGTCGAAAACGAGGGCAACGGGCGAATGTCGACCACTGTGCCTAATGTCCATATCGCGATTACTGGCATAGAAAAAGTGGTGGAGTTCTTATCAGATGTGCCTCCGTTATACAGTGCACTCACACGCAGTGCCACAGGCCAAGCGATCACGACCTACTTTAATATGATCAGCTCCCCTAGAAAACCGGGCGAGAAAGATGGTCCCGAGGAAGTCCACCTAGTACTGCTCGACAACGGACGCAGTCAGGCGTACCAAGATGAAGAACTTCGTAAGACACTACAGTGTATCCGTTGTGGCGCGTGCATGAATCACTGCCCAGTTTATACGAAAATAGGTGGGCACGCTTATGGCACCGTTTACCCTGGCCCCATTGGAAAGATTATTTCGCCACATCTACTTGGCTTAGATAAAACGAAAGACCTCGTGACCGCCTCCAGTCTCTGCGGCGCTTGTGGTGAGGTTTGTCCGGTTAAAATACCGATCCCAGAGATGCTGTTACGATTAAGAAAAGAAGCAAAGCAACCCACCAGTAATGGTAATGCTCCTTTAAATGGGCAAAATTCAGCGCACAGTACACTTGAAGCAGCATTAATGAAAAGCTATGCGGTCGCGGCATCTTCACCAAGCCTCTATCATTCGGCCACCTATCTCGCCACTAAGCTTCAACATATGGTACCCAACAAACTTGGCGCATGGACCCAGTGCCGCACGAGTCCAAAACCAGCCGCTCAAACCTTACATCAACAACTCAAGTCGCGCAGGCTTAAGTCCGATAAATCATCACATTGAGGCAACAATTATGAACACTCGACAAACCAAAGAGCGCATCCTCGACCGCCTCAAAAATGCACCCCGCAGCTCGAATTCATCGCCACAAAACGGCGCTTATTTGCCTTGGGGAAGTGACCCGAACCTAACGCCGGACGATTACACCGAGCGCTTTATTGGCATGATGACCGCCAACCATACGGATGTAAAAATCACAACGCGTGCTTCTCTTGTCGCAACGCTGCGCCAAACAGTTGAAGAGTATCAGCTGAATAACGTCGCTATTGGCACAGCTGGCGAATATATAGAGGCGTTCCATGACGCCACCTCTCAAATTCAAGTCACTGAGTTTTCTGACAAGATCGAAGAATGGAAAAGCGAACTTTTTGACCAAATTGACGCGGGTATCACACACACATTCGGTGGAATTGCTGATACTGGTGCCTTAATCTTATGGCCAACCGAGCATGAACCAAGAACACTCTCGCTGATCCCACCATGCCACATTGCCGTGATAAAAAAATCAGCATTATTCGCCAATTTCCCGCAAGCGATGGCAAAAGGAGAATGGAGTCATTACATGCCAACCAACGCGTTGTTAATTTCTGGCCCATCAAAGACGGCCGATATCCAACAAACGCTGGCCTATGGTGCACATGGCCCCAGCCAACTCATCGTTATTTTTCTGGAAGATGAATAAACCGTATTGAATAGACGGTCACGAATGAACCGTAAGGACACGATCAATGACTTACACTGAAAAAAGCCCAAGCATTGAATGCTATGAGAAACTGCAACAAACGCTTGCGACACGCATATCATCAGAACGCATTATTACCGGTGAACCTGAACGCTTAGCGTACGGTACTGACGCCAGTTTTTATCGCCTGGTGCCAAGAATTGTACTGCGTCTCAACAGCTTAGACGAGGTCATTTTTACCATTCAACAATGCGCACTCCTTGGTGTGCATTTTACTTTTCGAGCAGCAGGTACCAGTTTATCTGGTCAAGCCGTCTCTGACTCCGTCCTCATTACACTAACCGATGACTGGCGTGATCACGATATCTTGGACAATGGACATAAAATACGCCTACAACCGGGGGTAATTGGCGCGGATGCCAACCGATATTTGTTACCCTACAAAAGAAAAATTGGCCCCGATCCAGCATCGATTAATACCTGTAAGATCGGGGGGATCGCCGCGAATAACGCGAGTGGAATGTGCTGCGGGACAGCGCAGAACTCTTACAAAACCGTCGATAGTATGACGATTGTTTTCGCCGATGGAACAACGCTCAATACCGCTGATAATGACAGTATTGAGGCCTTTAAGCACGCTCGGCCTGATATTCTCGCGGGGCTCATGCAACTGGCGCAAGCGACGCAAGCTGATTCCACCTTATCCCAAAAGATTACGCATAAATATCGCTTAAAAAACACCACAGGTTATGCCCTAAATGCCTTAGTCGATTTCACCGATCCCATCGAGATCCTTGAGCACCTAATGATCGGATCCGAAGGAACTCTGGGTTTTATTGCCGATATCACCTACCACACCGTCATTGAACATGAATTCAAATCCTCAACGCTGCTCACTTTCTCTACCATAGAAGAAGCCAGTCAAGCGGTGACCAAGCTTACAGAAACACCAGTTGCCGCCGTTGAAATGATGGATGGTCGATCACTCCGATCCGTTGCCGACAAACCCGGCATGCCTGATTTTATCCAACATTTAGATATTGAAGCCGCCGCGCTGCTTATCGAGGTTCATGCCTCTTGCCAACATTCACTGGATCAATCCACCAGCATCGTGATGGATTCGCTATCCGATTTCTCAATTATCGAGTCGGTACCTTTCACCACAGATCCAGCCACCGTATCCACACTCTGGGGGATCAGAAAAGGCATGTTTCCCGCAGTCGGCGCGGTACGAGAAGTCGGTACGACCGTCATTATTGAAGATGTCGCGTTCCCTGTTGAAAACCTCGCAGCTGGGGTTCGCGATCTCCAAGCGCTATTTGACCGCTACCAATATAGCGAGGCCATTATTTTTGGGCACGCGTTAGAAGGAAATCTGCATTTTGTTTTTACCCAAGGGTTTGATAGCCAAGACGAGGTGAGTCGCTACGGTCAATTCATGGATGACGTAGCCGAACTCGTTGCCGTCAAATACCAAGGTTCTTTGAAAGCCGAGCATGGCACCGGTCGTAATATGGCACCTTATGTCGAACTTGAGTGGGGTCATGACGGGTACGCATTAATGCAAAAAATTAAAGCGCTATTTGATCCTGATCGCTTGCTCAACCCCGGTGTGATTATTAACGATAATCCAAATTCTCACATCGAAAATCTTAAGCCAATGCCGGCCGCCGATGATCTGATTGATCGTTGCATTGAATGTGGTTTTTGCGAACCTGTCTGCCCATCTCGGACGCTGACCCTTTCCCCACGTCAGCGTATTGTCCTATACCGTGAAATACAGCGCAGAGAACGCGCATCTATCGATAACGTCGCGTCGACAATGAGCACTGACGACCTAAAGTCAGTCTTTGAATATCAAGGGCTGGACACATGCGCCGCTACTGGCTTGTGCGCGGACCGATGTCCGGTTGGTATCAACACTGGTGCTCTGGTTAAAAAGCTGCGTTCTGCTCAATACAAAAAATTCCAACCCATTGCCAAATGGACAGCCGAGCATTTCTCAACCACAGCTTCCATTGCGCGCTTCGGGTTAAAAAGTGGCGCGGTCGCCAAGAATATACTCGGTGGTGAACGTGTCGAAAAACTATCCAATGGATTGCGAGCCGTGACCAAGCAACGCACACCAGTTTGGTTAGCTGAAACCCCAAACGGTAAACGTTTTAATCGCGCGGCAACCACCTCATATCAACCCAACTCGCATACGAAGTCGGATAAAAAAGTGGTTTACCTGCCTTCTTGTGCAAGCCGCAATATGTCAGCACAACCCAATGCAGTCGATCAGCGCCCCCTTACAGAGGTGACACTGTCACTAATAAGCAAAGCCGGATATGAGGTAATCACCCCGCCAGAGCTTGCCGACCAATGTTGTGGTATGCCCTACGACAGTAAGGGGATGATTGAGATAGCCACAAAAAAGGCATCCGAGCTTGAAGATGTACTGTGGCACGCCAGTCAACAAGGTCGCTACCCGGTTTTGATGGATACCAGCCCTTGCGCAAAACGCAGTATTGAGAATTTTTCCAAACCACTCGACATTAGTGAACCCGTTGGGTTTGTCAGTCGCTACCTTTTAGATCATTTATCTTTATCACCTATCAACGAACCCGTCATGTTGCATATTACCTGCAGCTCACGTCGAATGGGCCTAGAACAGAGCATGCTTGCTCTTGCTAAGCAGTGCGCCGACTCCGTCATTGTTCCAGAACATATTCAATGTTGCGGCTGGGCCGGTGACAAAGGGTTCACAACACCAGAATTGAACCAAGCGGCCGTTGCGCCGTTAAAATCACAGGTGCCATCTAATTGCCAGCGCGGGTTTAGTAACAGCATCACATGTGAGATAGGATTAGCCCACCACAGCGGTATACCCTATCAGTCCATTCTGTATTTAGTTGACGAGGTATCCAGCCCAAGCTAAGCCGTATGTATCGCGTCTCATACCACAAATTCAATACAAACCATGCCTTAGTAAGGCATGGTTTTAGGCGCATATAATACGCGTCACTAATTGAGGAGAGCATCTCAAGTTAGCGTGAATTTGCGATAAATTGTCATTAGCACTACATGGCCCTTACCTGCCTTTCTCTACACTGACAACAAAGGAAGTCGTTTGCTGTTGAATACGGCGCAATAAATGAAGAGGCTTACATCTTCTTGATAATCGCAGGGGTTAAACACATGATGAACTATACACAACAAGATACAGACGCGCTCTATGAGGTCTGGATGTCACAGAAAGCAAAGATGCATATCACTCAGATGGAAGTCGCTAAACGCTTAAGCATCAGCCAGGTTGAGCTATCAAATCGTTTGAATGGCCAGCACCCGTTAGATGCGCCCTTTATCGAACGATTTTGCAAACTTTTGCATATCAACCCCAATCATCATCTGCCGTCATTAAAAGGCTCGTCGCATATCATGGCTGTCGATCAACGCCTTTTTAATACCAAGCTCACCATCGACGGTGACATTACCAATGTTCACATTGATGGTAATCAGGTCACTATCGAGTATCGTGTTCAGTAATGTGCAGGGTCAACCGGTTAGGCTTGTTGACATGACCCGCAACTGCATAGTGAACAAAGTCGCCCGCTTCACGGTTCTAGGTGTCGTTCCAACGAACCGGATAATCCAGTGCACTCGCGGCGTTATTGTTGATTCAATAACGCAACGCATTCGCTGTATTTGGGTTTGGCCGGTTTCTTTTTCGGGGTCTCTAGCGTCTTTGCTACCTTCGCTTTTGGCTTAGGTGCAACGTAGGGATTAGGCTTCCATGAGGCCAACTCAGCGCCGCATCCATCACCTTTAGGGGGTGGCGATTGTTCAACGCACTGAGTATCGCCTTCAGGGCAATGCAGACGTACATGAAAATGAGAATAGTGTCCCCACCATGGACGTACTTTTCGTAACCAGTCTCGGTCAGTCCATTCGGTGTCGCACAATTGTTGCTTTATCACTGGATGCACAAAAATCCGAGCCACACGCTCATCAACCGCGGCCGTTTGGATCAGTAATGCATGGCTGTCTGTCCATTTTTCTTTTTCAATTTGATAACTTTTAAGGTCAACAACCGAATACGCCTTAGGGGTAGACAACTGCTCTGGGCTCAAAGGCTCATCAGGTAGGCGTAACCAGATATCCGCATCTAACCCCGTCTGATGGCTTGCATGCCCAGAGGCAAATCGACCGCCACGTGGCATCGCAATATCTCCGACTAAAATTCGTCCGATACCGAGTCCGTCGACTTGGATGGCCAGCGATGTTAGATAGTCGATCATGTCGACATGCCCATAATAGCGATTTCGCTGCGTGCGTATAACTTGGTACCCTGTTCCCGTCGGAGCAAGCTCCGCTCCACCAGCAAGGCAGCCATTCGCATAGCTACCTATTGAGTTAGATTCACCTTCACTCGGCACGGTAACTTCTTCCCAAGCGCGGTTCATTGACCATGACAACATAGGAACAAATAAACAGAGCAAGGCTCCATATTTTTTCATATCAACTCCTCAAGCTCATCAAGTGTCTTGCGTTCAACATTTTATGTTTAGCCAATTGATGTAAGATCGGGCATCTTTAAAGCCCACCTCGACGACGCTAACGCCTCCATCAGTAGTCTCTTCTTTGTATCTAGCAACTTTGCCATCCTCTACCTAGCATAGTGCCTAGAAGCCAATTTTTGTGATTTGTTGAGACAATTCTCTGATTTGACACTTGCTGAGGAGATGAAAAAAGCAAAAAGCGAGCAGCGTAAGGTTCACTATCTGTGTTGAAGGTCTAATGTGGGTTTAAGAATGAGGGCATATTTAATTTAAGTGCTAATTCGTACCTATGTACTAATTCGTATCTAAGTGCTAATGCGTATTTAAGACCTAATACGTTAAGCTGACATATCAAATTTGACGTTTTTCACAGTTACTAATAAAAAACACAGGAAACAGTACGAACAAATTGAATCACCCACCTTTCGAACGTCATACTCGTTGCTCATGTCTAGGCATAGACTTGAGCAACGAAAAGTCGTCATTCCTTTTTTAGAGGCTGCCACCTTCAGGGATGACGACTTCATCATTATAGTGGATTTATCCTCAAGCGCGCTTGGAACCAACACCACCCACTTGTGGTCGGATGCCCACATCACTCCCCCTTCGCTAGGTAATTTTGAACTTGTTTTTGATAAGCCTGTTTAAGTGGTTCACCGATAAAACTCGCCTCGATCGCGTTCAACGTAAACTGAGCTAGCTCTTGTTGTGTCATGTCATGAGCCATACTGACGGCATAAAAATTGTCATTCATGTAACCACCAAAATACGCTGGGTCATCAGAGTTAATCGTCACCGATACGCCCTTTCGTAATAACTCGACAATGTTATGCTCAGACATCGTATCAAAGACTCGCAGCTTGATATTCGATAATGGGCAGACCGTCAGCGGCATCTTAGTCGCGATAAGTTGTTGGATTAAGGCAGGGTCGTCAATGCAGCGTACGCCATGGTCTACACGGCTCACCCCTAATAATTCAATAGCGTCGACAATATTCTGTGCTGGTCCTTCTTCACCGGCATGGGCTACTGTTAAAAACCCTTCGTTTCTCGCTTGCAAAAAAACCTGCTTAAATTTTTCCGGAGGATGACCGTCTTCTGATGAATCCAGCCCTACGGCGATAATTTTGTTTTTGTAGGGCAAGGCCAATTGCAAAGTATCAATGGCCGATGATTCGGGCAAGTGACGTAGAAAACACATGATGAGGTGAGATGAAATCGACAATTTCTGTTTACCATCTTGCAGCGCTCGGTCGATACCATTAATCACCGTCTCAAACGCAATACCGCGTTCAGTATGCGTTTGTGGGTCGAAAAATATCTCAGTGTGTATCACATTATCCGTCTGACAACGTAACAAGTAGGCCCATGTTAGATCGTAGAAGTCCTGTTCCGTAATGAGTGCATTCGCGCCTTGATAATAAATATCCAAAAACGACTGTAGATCGTCAAATTCATAGGCGGTACGGAGCGCCTCTGGAGACGAGTAAGGTAAATCAATATTGTTGCGCTGAGCCAGCTCAAACAGCAATTCAGGCTCGAGTGAGCCTTCGATATGTAAATGTAGCTCTACCTTGGGAAGACCTTGAATAAATGCGTTCATATTCCACCTTAATCGTTCATATTGTGGGTGCACTTAGTCTTAGTATGGGAGGAATTCGTGACTTTTTCGAAAGCCTTTAGTCTCAACGTGGACACCATGAACCAGTTGACGGCGAATCATGGGGCTATTTTTCGTCCTTGATTCATCAATCATTTCACGCACGTTGTTTTCATACACACTATTTCATACGCATTGTTTTCATACACACTGTTTTCACGCACACAGTTTTCAAACAAACCGCTTTCAGATAAACAATTTCAACGAAAACAATGATCGTGTAGAGACTTGAAGAGCAATACCAAATTCATTACCAATACAAAGAGTCAGCGCACAACTGTGATCTTAACTCTTCGTAATCAGCACTATTCGGGTACTGGTAGAGCCCCCCAAACCATATTATTGGGGTTATACGAAGCAAACGGTTGCTATTATACTCACCTCAACGACGAATACCATACCGAACCAATCAGCACCGCAATAAAGTACCGCTTACTAAGAGCACTTACCCATCATTCAAATTCTTCGAACAACTTCATCGCTTGTTGCGCCTGCACCCCCTTTCCACTCAGCTTTATAGTATGAGGCAACTATATCGAGTCGATATCGCATAAAGCATGTTTGTGCGCATGACGTAGCCAAGGATACTTATTATGACCATACATAGAAGCGTTCAGCAAATCGTTCCATCCCACGCCACATCCGATGGAGATGGTGTGAAAATTCGTCGCGTTCATGGATTCGACAACCCGGTTTTCTCGCCGTTTCTAATGATCGATGAGCTTCGCTCAGACGACAAGAAAGACTACATTGGAGGCTTTCCACCTCATCCTCACCGCGGTATCGAAACGTTGACTTACATGCGACAAGGACACTTTCAGCACCGTGACCACATGGGCAATGTAGGTGAGCTTCGCTCTGGAGGCGCACAATGGATGGCTGCAGGTCGAGGCGTAATTCATAGCGAGATGCCTGTCATGGAGGAAGGTGCCTTGCATGGATTCCAGATTTGGATAAACCAACCAGCAAAAAATAAAATGCTGGCGGCGCAATACCATGACTTTCAGCCAGAGACGATCACTGAATTCAACGATGATCAGGTGGGATTATTGCGAGTCATCGCCGGGGACATTCGTGTCAATGACACCGCAGTCAGTGGCCCTTTACACAAAACAGGTGTCCCTTTAACTGTCGCAGATTGGCACGCAAAACCAGGCCAGCAGGCTCATTTAACCGTGCCCGAGCATTACAATGCCATGGTGTACTCATACCGAGGAAGTATTGTTATCGCGGGTCAAACGATAGAACAAGGAGAATTGGCGCTGTTGTCTATGGGGGAGATATTGGCATTAGAAGCGCTAGATGATGCAAGCGTATTGGTTTTTGCAGGAGAACCCATCAATGAACCGATTGTTCACTATGGCCCGTTTGTGATGAACAGCACCAAAGAAATCCAACAAGCCATTGAAGACTACAACTCTGGCGTATTTGAAACCTACTAACCCATTGTTTCTCAGTCGTTTGCTACCCGTTCACTTGCAATCCGTTCATTTGCAAGCAAGTACCAAACGTTGGGTTAAAAAAACAAAACCGTCCTTAATCGAACGGTTCACTTAGACACCTCAATCACTGCCTTTGTGTCACGCATCGACGAATTTGTCGATGCGTTATTTTCACTTGGTACAGTGCTCGGAGTCCATTCTCACAAGGCCTTCGTGTTTAAATCATGCTCGCAGCAAAATCTATAAATATTCACACAGGTATGCAGTTGGAGTGTCAACTTGTACGTCAAAGCTTGAATCACCCTCAACATCAAAGCTCTCTCCAGCGCTAAACGTTACCCAATCCGCATCAGTGGTACGCTTGATCGTCAAAACACCTTTAATCACACTCATTTTTTCTGGTGCGCCCGTACCAAATGTATAGGCTCCAGCAGCCATAACTCCGACACTGCTGTCACCGTCAGCTTGGGTAAAACCGAGAGATTTCACTCCACCATCAAAATAGGTATTTTCTTTTATCATGGGACTTCCTTGATCAATTATGTAACATAAAAACATGGTTTTACCGCACTATTTGACGTAAAACAAGTCATTGATCAATTGTGGCGCGCAATCGGTATAAGATTATAAATGCGCTTAAAGCGAAAACCCGCTAGCAGTCGATATTGTTGTGCCTGACGAGCCGTGTATAACAATCTCTTCTCATACTACGTCGCTTAATTACTGATTTCGATATCGGAGTAATCCTATGGCCTACAACGAAAGTAAGGTTCCAACCAGTCGTCTAACTCGATTTGGCAAGCTTGCCTCTTTGGCGACCCGAGTCACAGGTGCGATGGTGACAGAAGGTGCCAAACAATTTGCACAGGGTAAACGCCCCACCAAGAAAGACTTGCTGCTCACACCTAACAATGTCAAACGTGTTGCCGACCAACTCGCGCATTTACGAGGCGCGGCAATGAAGGTGGGTCAACTCATGTCCATGGACGCAGGCGATCTCATCAGCCCTGAGCTTGCACAAATCCTCGCTAGGTTACGCTCCGACGGGTCACCGATGCCATCAAAACAGCTCGCGAATGTCATGAGTCAAGAACTCGGCCCTGATTGGAAAAGCCACTTTATCGAATTCAATTTTAAACCCATTGCCAGTGCCTCTATAGGTCAAGTCCATCAAGCTCACTCTGAAGAGGGCACCAAACTTGCCATCAAGGTTCAATATCCCGGCATTAAAACCAGTATCGACAGCGACGTGGATAACGTTGGAACGTTACTTAACGTCGTTGGATTAATCCCTAAGGGTGTTAATTACCAAGGACTGCTGGAAGAGGCAAAGCTGCAGCTTCATGCGGAAGCCGACTACTTGCTCGAGGCATCTCTGCTCAATCGCTATCGCACTCATTTAGACGGCAGTGATGATTTTATTCTGCCCATGGTCCTTCCCGACATCACCACTGACAGTGTTCTTGCCATGACTTATGTGTCTGGTGACCCTATTGAATCTCTAATTAATGCCGATCAAGAGACACGAAATCGTGTGGTTCACTTGCTACTGAGTTTGTTGTTCAAGGAAATATTTGAGTTTAAGTTGGTACAAACAGACCCAAACTTCGCCAATTTTCTTTATAACGCTGCGGAGAAGAAAGTGGTATTACTCGACTTCGGTGCGACACGCAGCTACAACGAGCAAATCAGCCAAGGTTACCAGCTCGCATTTTCGGCCATCCTCAACAATGATAACGACGCATTAGGCCTCGCTCTGACTCAAATCGGTTTCTTCAACCAAGACATTCTTCCTGATCAAAAAGCCGCCATTTTCGATTTAGTTAGACTTGCCTGCGAACCGCTAAAACAAATAGGGCCTTATAACTTCGGTAGCAGTAACCTAGCTCAGCGCCTCAGCGATGCAGGTACTGTATTGAGTATGGAAAAAGACTATTGGCACACGCCCCCTGCTGACGCTTTATTCTTACACAGAAAAATTGGCGGTTTATATTTATTAGCCGCAAGGCTAAACGCTAGCGTTAACGTGCATCAGCTGTTTCAACCCTATCAACAAACCGTTGTTATTAATTAACACAGACCTTGTGTTAACAGGAACGATGAATGCGACATTGAAGGTTTGAGATCGCAAACCACAAACTGTTACAACCCAAGGCTACAGCAAATAAACAAAGCAACGTAAGCTCAAGTATGCGCCCAGATGGTCGATATCATCCTAAGAGCTAAAAAAGGAATAGTGAATGACGTCACGTCACAGAAAACAATCAACGACAAACGATAGCCTAGTTCTCGTCATCATCTTATTGGTTTCTATTATCCTTGCCTCAGTACTTGGTGTCGCTTTTTACACAAGCCATCAAAATCATGTCGCGCCATCACGTGTCTACGGCAACTGGATTGAGATTGGTGCACCCAAGCAAAGCACCGAGATTCTGACATTTGCTTCAAGTGGCGTGCAGCGAAATCATCGGCTTATCGCGACTCAATATGAATTCGATGGCCGCATTATCAAACTCAAAACCGGCAGCGGTTCTTGGGTCTACGAAAAAGTAGGCACACCACGCTCACCTCAGTTACGACGTATTACACCAGCGCTTCCCCCACAGCGATTTATTCTGCAAGGTTACGAACATACCGTGCCTATGGATGGCTACAGCCCAGGGCAAAATCGTCGCTCAGCATTAAGTGAGCATTTTACAACTAATTGATATTGGCATTTGCACAATGTCACATTATGACATTGCTCTGTTAGAAATAAGGTAATAATCCCTTATGATGCCTGCTGAAAAAATTCAGTAGACGGATACCATGCCACATATTTCAACCTCAGATACCAAAATTTCCGGCATGCTTTGCCTCTCCGTATTCGCTACGATTACCTTTCTGTTAACGTTAATTTTTTATCCATCCGTATTGAGTGGCGACGTCAGTGATGTAACTGGCGCGGCGATGCAGTACCTTACTTATTCGGCCGGACATCAAGGCTTCTTAATTACCTTAGTGGTCTTCATGACAACAGCGGCATGGGTCGTAAAAAAGGCACCGAATAAGTTATCTCTTCTTGTCCAATTAGGGTTACTTCTGGTATTAAGTTTTGCTGCTAAATCACTGTTAAAAGACGTTACACAGAGCCCACGTCCCTACACGGAACTACTGGCGGAACAGCATATCGTACATTCTCCGGAAGGCTTCTATGACCTCAGCGTAAAAGAGAAGAATCAAGCCATCGAACAAACCTCGCAACAAGTCAGTCACTGGAGAACCAAACATTGGATGGGTGAAACTGATTATTCCTTCCCTTCTGGGCACACTATTTTTGCTTCAATTTGTGTGCTGTTTTTTGGTGGTTTGTTTGTAAGAAATGGTCATTATACTTTGGCGGCATTGACTTTAGCTTGGGCGTCTGGTGTTGCGATGAGCCGTTTATGGCTTGGTATGCATCGGCCTATAGACTTATTTGGGTCTATGCTATTTGCTCTTGGGTTGTATGTCTTGATTCCCATGGCCTACCCAATCCTCGATAGGCTCTTTGAAACCTTAAAAAAAGCTAGAGACTCCCAGTAATTTCCATTATTATCGAAATACAGAAAATGGGAGAAACTCTATGCAAATCACCACTGCAGCAAAAGCATTAAAAGAGCTTGGCCACGTCACACGATTAGCAATATATCGCCAAGTAGTGCGTGCAGGCCATCAAGGTATACCGGTAGGTGAGATTCAAGATCGACTCGACATCCCAGGTTCAACCTTATCGCATCATATTTCAAGTCTCACCTCTGCTAACTTGCTTACGCAGCGCCGAGAGGGACGCACATTATATTGTGTTGCCCAATATGAGCATCTAGAAGGCGTCATTGGGTTTTTACAAGACGAATGCTGTATCGATGAGTCTTGCAGTGACGATTCGTGTAGTGAAACCCCTTAGACACCGCACTGCGTTCGAGTCAATCTGCCGATCACAACGCAGCATCACCGCATTGCCATTTATACAATGAGGACATCTCGAATCTCACCATGACGTTCGAGATGTTTCAATACCAGCCAATAGGCTTGCATACAATAAACGAACAACTAACACCAATGCATCACCACGATCAATGCCACCCAGCAACCCCTTCGACATCCCCTCAGCTCACCTCTCCATGTATTCATCTTATTCATAGTTAATCAATTCTGGGTATCAATGTTTTCATGCTTTTGCCGACAAAGATTCAACAATAAACCGAGCTCAATTTAGAACTCAAAGCCCCCTTCAAAGGACGTTTAAGTGAATCTCAACAGCTTGTCTATCCGTACCAAACTTCAGTTCATCGTTATTATTGCGGTGATGATTCTTTTTTCCATTGGTGTGTTTAATCTCACGGTACAAAAACAACAAAACTATGAACATCGAAAAAATGGGATTCGCACCAATACCGAGATAGTAAAGACACTCGTCCATCATTACATCGATCTGGAGAACGGAGCAGGAGCACTGGAGGCGCAAGAACAGGCACTGGCTGCCATACGTCAGCTGAAATATGAACAAGGCAATTACTTCTGGGTGGCCAACGCTAGCCAGAATATCGTTATGCACCCCACACAACCTCACTATGAAGGTATCAACACATCAGGGATCACGGATGCCCGCGGTCAGCCTTTTATGCAGCAACTGATCAACCTTGCCGTCTCTGAGGGACAAGGCTTTGTACAATATTTCTGGAAAGATAAACAAGGTACAGAATCTGAGAAGATCACTTACGTGATTTATATCCCCCAATGGGATTGGATCATTGGGACTGGCGTGCCTCTTTCTGATATTGACGATGAGTTTAGATCCTCAGTGATCAAAGAGTTGGTGATTGACGGTATTGCGGCTCTCTTTCTCGTTCTGATCTGTGGCGCTATCGCTCGAAACATCATTCTACCCATCGAGTCCTTAGTAAAAAGCGTACATAACATCGCAGATGGGGACTTAACCCAATCCCTAGAAACAAACAGACAAGATGAGTTAGGGGTTTTAAGTAATCAAATACAGCGGATGATGGTAGCCCTTCGCGACACAATCTCTGTGGCGAAAACATCGGCCCATCATTCAGAGCAGCTTTCATCCTCCATCGCCGCAACCAGTGAAGAAACGGCCACCAACATAGAGTCGCAAAATCAACAGCTTGAATTACTTGCAACCGCAATGAATGAAATGTCGTCCACAATTCAAGATATTGCAGAAAATGCCGAAAGGACCTCCCAAACGACAGAAACAAGCAAAACGTTAGCTAATAATGGAAGTCGTAGTATGGCCCACACATTGGATAATATCGGATCAATCTCAGACGACATCACCGATACGCATACCTTGATGGAAACACTTCAAAAAGGCGTCACCGATATTAGTCATGTGGTCAATGTCATTACTGAAGTATCAGAGCAAACGAATCTGCTCGCACTCAACGCCGCGATAGAAGCTGCGAGAGCCGGTGAAAAAGGCCGAGGGTTTGCTGTCGTCGCTGATGAAGTGAGAAACCTCGCCAGCCGGACCCAACAGTCAACGTCTCAGGTCCAACGGACAATTGATGAACTCAACAAGCGCACCACTCGTGTTCTTGGTGTCATGGCAACCAATCAAAATAAGGTCACACACAGTGTGCAACTCGCCACACAAACGCAAGCGCAGCTCAATGATGCTGTAAACAGTTTAAATAAAACGTACGATATGGTGACACAAATTGCCGCCGCCGCTGAACAGCAAGGCATCGTCGCTAATGACGTCAATGAAACTGTGAGCGTCGTACATATGTCGACCAATGAGATAAAACAAACCAGCCAGAATTTAGCGGAACAATCTCAAACAATGGCTCAAGCATCTGAAGATTTATCACATAAACTGGCTTATTTTAAAATTTAGCGCCTTAATCTACCCAAGAAATGACGCATCGATAGTTAGCACATCATATTTGAACCAAGTCGTTTACTGTGTTGTTCGGTTTGGTTCAAAAACAAAAATGGCAGTTTTCTTCATGCAGACCATACCGGCCTTGGCGAATCAATAGATGTTCCTCTCCCGCCATTCGTCCCATTTGATAGCCTTGTTTCAGCATCTCTTGATTCATCGTTAATCGCTTCACTGCAAAGTTTTCAGGAGGGGCGATCACCCTGATCGTGGCGTCTTTTGGAGGGTGTCGAATGAAATCGAGTGACTGATTATAATTGTCTGAACGCACTTTCATGGCTTCAGCGATATTAGGATATTTGTTCAACAGTATCTTGATAAGCCAAGAATATTTACTGGCTTTCATTTCATAGCTTAGTGGGTGAGACAAAATCACGGTAATGTCTCGGGCTCCACGACGATACGCCTCTCGAACAGGAATAGAATCTGCCACACCACCATCGGTATAACAGCCACCGGAAAAACAAGGGGGACGACGATAAGCAAGAGGGAGTGCTGTCGTCGCTTCAATAATGTTCGCTAAGGAATGAGGCTCCACTCGATAATAGTCAGCCAACCCATTGTCAATGCTGGTAACAGCTGCAAACATTGGAATACCTGAAAACAACGCCTCATAATCAAGTGGGTAGCGCTGATTCGATTCCTCCCATAGCCATTTCACATCAACAAGATCACCACCTTTTGCAAAACGCGTAGGATTAAAAAAACGTTTATTTGTGGCCATTTTGGTAATGACATCAAAACTCCGCTCAGGTGCTTGCGACAAGTAGCCCACCAAATTTGATGCGCCGGCCGACACCCCAATAGCAAAATCGAAAGGCATATAATTGTCTTCCATAAAGGCATCAAGGACGCCACTGGCAAATATGCCTCGCATTGCGCCACCTTCTACAATTAATGCTCGTGTATTCATTGTCATTTTCTCACTCCGATCATAGAACTACAGGATAGAGAAAGCCAAAAACAAAATATAATGGGATTATGTGATAGATAAAATAGCTAATACCTATCAATACAGATACCTATCAATACAGATACCTATCAATCCAGGATTGAAGATAAGTTATTGATACAGGTATTATTAGCGTAAAGCTGGTCAGTGTGAATATGACTCAGGGGGATCAGAATGGGCATGTCTAAGTTCGAGATTTAATCACCTAAACGCTCCAAAGGAGCGTTTAGGTGATTCCAATTAGGTATTTTACTTATTGATGATCGAAGACCAAAATAAAAGTCACCGGGACAGACGTATTAATTGACGGTAGACCCGCGACTTCTCTTAGCTTTTCTATACCCGCTTCCAAACCAAAATCAGCCGCTTTCAAAATAATTGGACTGTTTGAGACTACGGCAAGCTTATGTTCTGACAATTTCATGACGGTAAGATTCGCAGCATACGTTTTTTGTTTACCGTGCAAGTCCACGGTAACATCCTCTGTTGTGGTGTAAATACCACCAATATCAGAGCCATCGAGTTCGCTCATATTGACGACGGTAGTGATCGTTGCATCTTTGAAGTTCGCCACGTCAAACAGCATGGTTTTCATGCGCTCATTTCTAATCGCTATATTGGTTTCTACGCTACTCAAGTCCAGAATAACGGTTGCTTTGCCGTCATCGCTGATCGAACCAGACATTGCTTTAAAATGGTGTACTTCACTCGCCGCCGCTTTTTTCGTCGACACAAATTTAAGTGTTGAGTCCTGCTCATCGAGCATCCAACTCGCCGATGCTGGTAGCGCTAATATCAATGCCAAAAGCCCTGTACTTATTCCAAACTGCATATCATTATCCTTGATAAATATAATCGTATTAATAAGGTGTAGACCACTCCTCAAGAAACCCCAAGTCTACGCTTAATTTGCTACCGTTTATTTTCACCATCTAAGACTAACTCATTAATATTTAAAGCATTGATAAGAGGAATGGTATCCATTAATTCATTCAGCAATTATCGGTAGATTATATTTAGTTTAGGCTCAATAAAGCCCTCAATTTACACCTTCTAATTTGCTCGTTCATGTTATCGGAAAGAATCAAATAAAGCATCCATCGCCCCTTTAATGATGAGACACCAAAAATAAGAGGTGACTATTAACATCATCATCAGCAGGGTTTATTTTTACTTGTAAATCATTCACATAACAAATGCTTAATAATATTGATAATTATTCGCAATTAATTTAGTATCCGATTTTTATTTTCCTGTCAAAGATAATTGGGTGGTTAGCAGTGATATTATTTAAGCTCCAAGCATTTAAATTGTTGCTTCAAAAACGGTCGTTGCGAGCTTACCGTGCCACCCTAGCAGGCATTCTATTTTCTCTATCGACCATAATGTTGAATTCAACCGTGGCCGCTCAAACTCGTACCATTGTCGACGAACACGGTTCATTCACTCTTAATACAACACCCACACGAATTGTCGTACTCGAATATTCCTTTATTGATGCACTCGCCTCCGTTGGTGTCTCTCCCATTGGTGTTGCCGATGACAAAGATATCGAACGAATTCTTCCTGAAGTACGAGCACTTGTGAATCCTTGGACTTCCGTGGGTATGCGCCCTCAGCCTAGCCTAGAAGCAATCGCAGCACTCAAACCCGATCTCATTATTGCCGATGCAGAGAGACATTCGACGGTCTACAGTGACCTACGTACTATCGCTCCAACTCTGCTGCTCAAAAGCCGTGGAGAGACGTATCAAGAGAATCTAACTTCTGCACTTAAGATTGGTATTGCCGTTAATAAACAAAGCCAAATGGAAGCGCGTATCGCGCAGCACAAAACAAAGATGGCGGCATTGAAAAAGACGCTATCCAGCACCGATACGATTCAATTTGCCGTCGTGACAGACAAAGGTATGTGGTTGCATGGTCCTGATTCCTACGCAGGGGGAGTCATTCATGCACTTGGGTTACAAGGACCCAAGATGGCTAACCAAGGGAAAGCTTATCTTGAAGTCAGCTTCGAACAGCTGTTAAAAGTCAATCCAGATTGGCTCCTACTGGGCCCATACAAGACTCATACTGTTTATGATGATTGGCAAACACACCCGCTGAGTCAACTACTCACTGTCTCTCAAAAACAACAGGCTATCGTCGTGTCACCTCAACTTTGGTCGCTTAATCGAGGCATGCTTGCCGCCGAAGGTATAGCCCAAAATCTTCAAACCATTTTAACGAAATAATCACGCTAATGTTCGAGTCTACTATCGGCAGGCTAGCCCTTGCCCTGACGGCAGCCTTTATTGTGTTGCTGAATCTATCACTTATTGCTTGGTCTAGTTTCGAGCTCTCACTCACAACGTTATGGCACTTTTGGTTTGATTTTGACGCGACCAGCATGAAGCAACAAATTATCGCGACATTGAGAATGCCACGAGCGCTAAATGGTGCGCTTATCGGTGCCAACCTTGCGGTAGCAGGTGCGCTCATGCAAGGCCTCACCCGCAACCCTTTAGCATCGCCTTCCGTATTAGCAATCAATGCCGGGGCATCTCTGTGTATCGTGATCAGTAGCATAGGATTAATTTCACTGCCAATCCCCACCATGTTCATGGCCGCAATCGGCAGCATGCTAAGTGGTCTGCTCGTGATTTTTCTTGGGGGCTTTTTTGACCAACGTCCTCACCCGTTAAAGCTGGTTCTCGCGGGAATAGCCATCAATGCCCTCCTATTAGGCCTAACGCGCGCCTGCATTATTTTAGCCGATGACATGGCATACAGTGTCCAATCATGGCTAATCGGATCCATGAGCAATCTTGACTGGGCTGCCTTTTCACAATTGTCCCCATTTAGCCTTGCAGGGCTGACTTTGGCGTGGCTGCTGGCCCACCAGATAAATTTGTTATCCTTGGGTCACGACGTTGCGACTAACTTAGGTGTTAATACAAACCGTATTCGCTTATTGGCATGTCTTGCTATCGTTACCCTAACCAGTATCAGTGTGGCAACCGCTGGGCCCATTGGTTTTATCGGTCTTTTGGTTCCTCATATCGCAAAAAAACTCGCCGGTCCCAATTTTAGACTTCTTATTCCCGTCAGCGCGTGTATTGGCGCCTGCCTTATGACACTTGCCGATATGCTATCGCGAGCCATTGCTTTCCCTACCGAGACACCAGTAGGCATAGTCACCGCGTTGATCGGCACACCATTCTTCATCCTTGTAGCCATTCGAGGACGATTTAACTCATGATCTCTCATTACTTTTCCAAGGCATACTCAAAGAATGTCGTATGGCTTTTGTTTGTCATCACGATGATAATCACGAGTATCGTAAGCTTACTCGTTGGTGTTGTTGACTTATCCTTTCTGGACGTATTACACACCATTCAATCCGGCGGAGACTACGACTTTGTCGTCAATCATTATCGGCTTCCTCGCTTGTTCCTGGCCATTGGTGTAGGAGCTGGCTTAGGTTTATCTGGCGCGTTGGTACAAGGCGTAATACGCAATCCTTTGGCATCACCCGATCTCATTGGCATTAGTGCTGGCGCAGGATTTGTAGCAACACTTGTCTTAACTCTCTACCCGAATGCCCCTTTATATGCCTTACCGATCGCGGCGGTAATAGGTGGTATGACAACAGGCATCGCTTTACTCATTATCACTCAAAAAGCAAAGCTCACTCCTGCAAGAATGGCACTCGTTGGCATTGCAATCAGTGCATTTCTTGCCAGTGGCATCGATTACTTGCTTGTTGTCCACCCCATAGAAATCAATACGGCGATGGTTTGGTTAACCGGTAGTCTGTGGGGCAGAGACTGGGAGCAAGTCCCATATATTTGGGCTGCACTGGCACTACTCATTCCCTTCACACTGTGGCTTGCGTGGCGCCTTGATGTCATTGGACTCGGCGATGATACCGCGGTATCACTAGGCGTTGATCTCAATCGCGTTCAGGTATTGGCCCTGCTATGCGCGATTGCCCTAGCCAGTATCAGTGTTGCCATTGCAGGGACCATCAGCTTTGTTGGTTTACTTGCCCCTCACTTAGCGCGTCTTGTATTTGGGCACATCCATAAAGCACTGCTTATGGGTTCCGCGTTGATTGGGGCACTGCTGGTCTTAACGGCAGACACTATCGCTCGCGGCATTCAGCCACCGATAGAGCTACCGGCTGGCGTACTAACGTCAATCATTGGCGCTCCCTATTTTATTTTTTTACTACAACGCTATAAGGGTTGGTAATGCTGTCTGTACAACACTTACAAGTTGCCTATGGTGACAACGTGATCATCGACGATCTCAGCTTGTCGATTCCTAAAGGTAAGATTACTGCCCTAATCGGCCCTAACGGGTGTGGAAAATCAACACTATTGAAGACCCTAGCACGCATTAATAAGGCTCAGTCTGGCAAGGTTCTACTTGATGATATTGCGCTTGATGGTATCCCCACCAAACAATTGGCGCAGCGTTTGTCTTTACTGCCTCAGATCCACTCAACGCCGGAAGGCATCACCGTCAGAAAGCTGGTGGAATATGGACGTGCTCCGTATACGTCACACTGGGGGAAGTTGACAAAGGAAGATCGCGATATCGTTGAGCAATCCATGACCTCAACTGGCGTCCGTGAACTGGCCGATCAATCGGTTGATCGTTTATCTGGAGGGCAGCAACAACGCGCTTGGATCGCAATGATCATCGCACAAGATACCGATATCGTGATGCTCGACGAGCCAACGACTTATCTGGATCTGTCACATCAGATCGAGTTAATGAACCTAATGCATGACATGCATCAAAAAGGCAAAACCGTCATTGTCGTCTTACATGACCTCAATCAAGCGTGTCGATACTGTGAACACCTCGTGGTGCTTGAAAAAGGAAAACTGATCGCTCAGGGCTCACCAAATCAAGTGTTTACTGAGTCAATGCTTCACCAAGTGTTTAACCTCGATGCTATTGTGATTCAAGACCCTGTGTCTCAATCGCCTATGTGTATCGCTCGTTAATCCGACCCGAAAACCTTATTTGAATATCCAAGAGGGATAACACCCACTTGGATTGCTTTATGACGCGTCAATATTATCAACCGTAATGATAATCACTATGACAATTAGAATTAATTTATATAAACCAGCAGTTTAAGGACACCATTTTGAAACCGGCTCACTCCGTTAAGACAGGTCTATTTACCTTGTCTCTATTAGCATTAGCGATGAATACCTCTTACGCCGACACCCGTCAATTAGAGCAAAAAAACGAACCTATAGACACAAAAAAAACGGCCGAGGACAAGATGTCCGAACAAGAAGCAACGGAAAGCACTACGCCAGAGAGCATGGTGGTCACCGCAACACGTTATAGCCAAGATACCGACAAAATCCCGGGGTCAATTTATGTTATTTCAAATGAAGAAATCAAACAGCAAACTGCGGTAAATGATGACTTAACCAGTGTCATTGCTAACCTCGTACCAGGCATGACCCCAAGCCGCCAAAAACTATCGAACCAGGGTGAGAACCTACGCGGCAGAACTGCATTGATCATGGTTGATGGTGTCCCGCAAAACAACCCATTACGTAACGGTAACCGTTATGGTTATACAGTTGATCCTTCCATGGTTGAGCGTGTCGAAGTCGTTCAAGGTGCCAGCGCCGTACAAGGTAATGGGGCGACTGGCGGCATCATTAACTACGTCACCAAAAGCGCCAAACCTGGTGATAACTGGAAACAAACCATTGGTACGCGAGTCACGTCTAACCTGAAAGATGACGGGACAGGTGGCAAGGTTTACTACAATCTGAAGCAGTACGACGAAGACTACGACTTGTTTATTGGCGGGTCATGGGAGCAGCAAGGCCTATACTACGACGGTAACGGCAACCCTATCGGCATGAATGCCATTCAAGGCGAAACTCAAGACTCAAATGCGACGAATTTCTTAGCAAAAGGTGGCTATAACTTTGATGGGGGCGATCAACGAGTCAGTTTCAGTGCCAGTCGTTTTCAGCTTAAAAGTAACCAAAATTATATCCCCGTGAAAGGCGACCATGTGAACGGCACTCCGGGTACCGTCGTGCGTGGCACACCAGATGGCGTTCCAACATCGAACTACGCTGAGCTATACAACTTCGGTTATGATCACTACAACTTCGCCGGCGGTGAATTAAAGTTCCAAGCATTTTACCAAGAGTTCGAAGCGGTTTATGGTCAAGCATCATGGTGGCCAACCGCTGATAAGCAAATGGATCAAGGCGCGATTGTCTCATCAAAGAAAGGGTTCAAACTTAGCTATGTCAGAACGGACATTCTGGGCCTAGATGACAGCTGGGTAATCGGTTTAGATGGTACGGAAGATTCAACCAAGCAAAAACTCATGCAATCGGGCAAAGACGTAACACCAGACATGATGTATCAAAGTCTTGCGCCTTTTGTTCAAGGTGACTTCCTGGTCTCTGATGCCCTTCGCTTATCTGGTGGCGTGCGTTTTGAAAACACGAGAGTAAAAGTCTCTGACGGACAAACGTTATGGGGGTATGGCAACGCGGGTCATCGACAAGTCAACATCATTGGTGGTGACCAAGACTTTAGCCAAGCAGTCTTTAATGCTGGCGCCGTCTACGATTTCACCCCTTCGGTAAGTTCTTTCGTTGGCTTTAGCCAAGGTTTTGGCTTACCAGATATTGGTCGCGTATTACGCGGAAATTGGGTCGGAGGACCAAGTACACCACCCGCACCGGTAGGTGGCGCTCCGATTGATTTCAACACCATGCCAGCGGTAAAACCGGTGGTTACCGACAATTATGAAGTTGGGCTGAGTTATAGTGATGAAAAACTGCATATCAGTGGTAGTACTTACATGTCTATTGCCAAAGATGGTGCTAACCTATCGCTCAACAGCGGCGGGACTTATGATGTCACTCGTCAACGCACCGACATCAAGGGCTATGAGCTAACGGCAACCTACAATGTATTAGCAAGCACCTCTATTCAATCTTTGTACTCTCACGTACAAGGGCAAGTAGACAGCACTGGAAATGGCAGTGTCGATAGCGATATGGACCTTAAAAACTTATCACCAGACCGACTACTTGTTGCTGTTAACCACAGCTTTTCTGACCAATTGAATGGTCGCGTGCAGTACAACCACATGTTCTCTCGTTCAAAAGCCGCCAATGGTGCAGGAGCCGCTCAGAATTTCGATGGCTACGGGCTGATGGACATTTCAATGTTTTATGACATGAACGGATACGGTCGAGTGAGCTTTGCCGTAGAAAACGTTCTGAACGAACAGTACATCAATTATTTCAGCCAAATCCGCAACCATTCTAGTTACTATTTCTCGGGCCGAGGACAAACCTTTAGCCTAGGGTATGAACTCGATTTTTAAGCTATTAAGCTAGATATAATTAAGCCCTGAAAGTTAACAAACTCTCAGGGCTTTTTTTTGCTTTGTAGTTCAATGGTAACGACTCAAGCATTACCCAACTCAGCGCGTTAAATTTGTGCCAACAGCCATTGTTTGGTCTCGGCGTCGGTAAATGCGCCTTCAACACTGTTGCGGTAGATATGAGCATAATCATCAGCCGATAGGTTAAACTGCTCAATCACCTTTTGCACTTCTTTTGTCATGGTCGTATTTGAGACGGTGCGATTATCGGTATTAATCGTCACTGGAATGCCTTGCTGGCGGAAAGATTCAACGGGATGAACGTCTATACTCTCAACCGCTTTAGTTTGTACGTTACTACTTGGACAAGTTTCAAGAGCAACTTGTTTTTCGTGTACTAGGTCAAAAGCCTGCTGATGCGTGGCAATATGGATACCATGCCCCACTCGCTCAGCGCCCAGCATTGTGATGGCATCAAAGACATTCTGTCCTTCGCCTTGCTCACCAGCATGAATCGTCACATTTAATCCTTTCTCTTTCGCGTACTGGGCGAAAGGAATAAATTTCTCACAAAAGCCGGGCTCTTCACCACCTGCAAGATCAAACGCCGCTACGCCTTTACCTAAATATTGTGCGCCAACATCGATCACATCTTTGATCTCACCGGTCGGCATATGGCGTAACAGAGACAAAATAATATTGCCTTTAATGCCATGCGCCTCTTCAGCGCGTTTCATACCGCTAACAACGCTAGCAATAATCTCTTCAATAGACAGGCCTTTCTCACGATGCAGAAGGGGCCCAAAGCGCACTTCCATATACTTAACATTCTCTAACGCTGCATCTTCATAAACTTCAAAGGCAATACGCTCGATAGCTTCTTTGGTTTGCATCACAGACAATGGCAAATCAAAGCGCTTTAGATACTCCATCAGATCGGTACAAGTTTCTGGTGCAATCATCAGATCACGAATCACGTCCACATCGGTACTTGGTAACGACACACCTTGCTGCGCGGCAAGTTCAACAATCGTTTCTGGTCTGACACTACCATCGAGGTGACAATGCAGATCAATTTTCGGTAATGCGTGGTAATTCATTCTAACTCTCACTCTTTTTATTTTTTAAACGATGATATTTTTTGCTCATTAAATAGCGTAGCGCATACTTTGAGCAGCAAACATACACGATTCAATGGCCCCTTGCACACGCAAAAAGCCACGCAAACGTATGCGCTCAAAAAATAATAAACGCCCTGCTTCACTATTACGGGACACGATGTACAAGCATTTGGATTTAGACTAGATTCAATGATAATGTTACATGTAACATTATCATTGATTAGTCAGGCATAATTCAGTGGAACAAAAAGGTCGTCCCACCCTACAAGACATCGCCGATCAAGTTGGCGTAACAAAAATGACGGTATCGCGCTTCATGCGTAATCCCGACTCAGTGGCACTTAAAACGCGAGTCAAGATTGCCAAAGTTGTAGAAGAAGTGGGGTATATCGAGAACAGAGCGCCTGCGATGCTATCTAAGGCATCGAGTAAAGCGATTGGGATTTTATTGCCGTCGCTCTCTAACCAAATTTTCGCATCATTTGTTCAAGGCATCGAGGCGGTCACTAAAGCGCACGGATACGATACATTGATTGCTCATTTTGGTTACGATGAACAAGAGGAAGAAAACAAGGTCGCCTCATTACTATCTTATCAAGTCGATGCGCTCATTCTAACGGAAAGCCACCACACAAAACGCACCCTACAAATGATTAAAACCGCTAACATCCCAGTGGTTGAGACCATGGAATTGCCCGAGAACCCGATTGATATGGCCGTTGGGTTAGATCATATTGAAGCATCTTATCAAGCCGTAAAACAGATGATCATCAAAGGGCGAACGTCGATAGCCTACTTTGGTGCACGGCTAGATACCCGTACTCAGCTTCGTATGCAAGGTTACGATAAGGCCATGAGCGAAGCTGGATTAGAAATTAAACATATCCTTACAGGCTCGCACTCTAGCTTCTCTCTAGCCTCTGAATTGCTTGATATGGCACTAGCACAATACCCTGATATCGATGGCGTATTTTGCACCAATGATGACCTGGCAATTGGCACTATCTTAACCGCGCAGCAACGGAATATTTTAGTTCCTGACGACCTCGCAGTAGTGGGTTACAACGCATTAGATATCGGACAAGCGATTCACCCTAGGCTCATCAGTGTTGATACGCCTCGCTACGAAATTGGTGAAAAAAGCGCACAACTGCTGATTGCTGCTTTAAAAGGCGAGCGCCCGAAACAACGCAGTTACGACTTGGGACACCAGCTAACATCAGGGGCTAGCCTCTAACTGCCTCGAAACCAGCATCTTAGTCGCCATAACCTCAGTTGCCATATTCTAAGCAACCATACTTTCGGTAACCGCATATTCGACATCCACAATAGGCAGCATTGCTGCCTATTGTCACACAATGTGACACCATCCTTACAGACCCAGACATT
The DNA here is from genome assembly GCF_002873335.1 of Vibrio sp. 10N.286.49.B1. Classification (GTDB taxonomy): domain Bacteria; phylum Pseudomonadota; class Gammaproteobacteria; order Enterobacterales; family Vibrionaceae; genus Vibrio. The sequence continues at coordinate 80,582 of NZ_MCUW01000004.1, forward strand.
CCCTACACAGATATAAACACTCCAAATCATTACAATGCTGCGCAAATCACAACATCCTTATAAATACAATTTTAAAGAATAGGTTTCAGAATGAAAAAAGCAGTGGCTCTAGCACTATGTACCGCATTTGCCTCAAGCGCTTATGCAGGCGCAACTGACTCGGGTGTCTATATTGGCGGTGGGTTTGGTCTTACAGAAAGTAAGATGGAAAATGTCGATGAATCTCGCTTTCCAACATTGGACGGTGAGCGAGCGTTCAAAGTGTACGGGGGCTATCAATTCAACCGTATCGTGGCAATTGAAGCCGGTTATACGCATTACGGTAAATTAGGTACGTCATCAGACACCGATGCTTCCGCAAGCCCAACTAGCTTGTCGTTAGCGGCAAACCTTGGCTACACGTTCGATATCGGTCTTCGCCCATTTGCGACAATTGGTTTATCTCGTGTTGGAATGGAGCTTAAAGATAATGGCCAAACGAAGGATGATTGGGCGACGGGGTTGCGTTACGGCGTGGGAGTTGAGTACTCACCTCAAATGATTGACGGCCTTGCGATGCGCCTTGCTTACGAAATGGATGCATTCAATGTAGAAGTGGCACCAGACAACACCGACGTATTTACTGTTGGTGGCCTATATCTAGGCGCTTCATACAAGTTCTAATCCGTCATCGCTAGATGAGTAACTAAAAAGACCGCTGAACATTCAGCGGTCTTTTTTATTTCAGAGTGACGGTTACCACATCAAATCATCGGGTATCGCGTATTCTGCGTATGGGTCATCTTCCGCTAGGACTTCTTCTTTAACATCATTCTCGAGTACTGTCGTCGAATCACGTTCAGCAATTTTCTTCGCCACAATCGTCGGAATCACAACGTAAGTCTCTTCATAACGCGCAATCGATAAAATGCCTTTCGCTAACTGATCTCGCGTCTCTTGCACGACGTACAGGGATTTCACTAGGTTACCATCCGTGAAATTGTATTTAATATCACCGTGCTTGTTGTCTATCTTGTTCATATTGAGCAGCTGCTTAACCTGAGCAAGAATTTCCTTGCTCAACACCAACTCATCACGCTCTTTATTCAGCTGTTTATCACGCTCAACCTGCGCGGCTTTATTTTCTTCCACAGCGGCTTTAGCTTCACGGGCTTGAACACGAGACTTCTTTGAGCCTTTCTTGGCTTTTTTCAGTTTCTTCTCGTTAACTAAACCAGCTTTTAGCATCTGTTCTTGGAGACTTAGTTTGGACATAAATAACAGGCCTATAAAAATTTCATTATCTGCTGCGATGATCCCAAGAAATGACGCGTTGAGCAAGCCTGAATAGCAACTTTCCTGCTATGTATAGATAAAAGTGACTGAAACCACTCGTGTAAAACCATCGCATAAAGCAATTTTACAAAAACAATGACACAACACAATTACACAAAACAAAAAGAGCCTGCCAAGATAAACTCAAGCAGGCTCTACAAATGACTCAGACAAGCCGTGGGTTCGTCTGGCTCTTTGATATTTGAATATATGGACGGGTAATCAAACGCTTTCTATACGATAAAGCTCGCGCCTTCTTGTGCACTCGATACGCTACTACGCATCACTGAGAATAGGTTACGCCCCCATTCTTGTTGTTGTGATTCCGTATTTACCACCGCCGGCGTTCGTCCTGTCATATCGGTCAGGTTTTCTAACGTTCCTGTCTGACAATCCAAGCGAATAATGTCGCCTTCTTGTACTAACCCGATCACGCCGCCGCGCACCGCTTCTGGTGACATATGAATGGCCGATGGAATCTTACCTGAGGCGCCCGAGAGACGGCCATCAGTCACCAGTGCCACTTGGTGTCCTGCTTTTTGAATATTACCGAGAATCGGCATCAACTTATGCAGTTCAGGCATACCATTAGCGGCTGGGCCATTATGCGTCACCACAATCATGCAATCTTGGTTAAGCTCGCCATCATGGTACGCTTTTTCAACATCATGCTGAGATCGAAACACCTTGGCAGGCGCTTCAATCACCCGATAATCTTCCGATACCGCAGAGACCTTAATGACCGACGTCCCCAAGTTCCCATTGAGAACCTTCGTCCCACCACTTTGACTAAACTGCTCATCAAATCGTGAGATCACAGCGCCATCCGTCGACTCCTCAACGGGCGTCCAAATCAATTCTTCACCTTGTAAACTTGGCAGCGACATTTGGTCTGCAAATGACCCAAAGACAGGTTGAACATCTCGGTGCAGTAAGGATTCCGAATCTAGACGTTTCAGTAATGCCGGTACCCCACCTGCGTCATGGAAGGCATTCACATCAGCCGGGCCATTTGGATAGACTTTAACCAGTAACGGCACGACATCTGACAGGTCGCTCATATCCTGCCACGTTAAAATAATACCTGCCGCTTTTGCGACCGCAACCATATGAATGGTGTGATTCGTAGAACCACCGGAAGCAAGCAGTGCAATCACCCCATTGACGATATTCTTTTCATCCACCACTTTATATAACGGTCGATAATTTGGCGTAGCTTTCGCCATTGAGGCTATCGATACCGCTGCAGACTTTGTCAGTGCATGTCGCAGTGCGGTATCGGGTTGAACAAAGGCAGAACCCGGAAGCATCAATCCCATAGACTCAAAAACAAGCTGGTTAGTATTGGCAGTACCATAAAAAGTGCAGGTACCCGGTGAATGATAAGCGCTGCATTCCATCTTTAATAACGCATCATCACCCACTTCACCCGAGACATATTTCTGGCGAACATCGACTTTCTCTTCGTTACTGATGCCTGTTTTCATTGGCCCAGCTGGGACGAAAGCCGTGGGTAAATGACCGTAAGTCAATGCCCCCATCAATTGCCCCGGCGCAATTTTGTCACAGATACTGAGCAGTAATGTAGAATCAAATACGTTGTGACTCAGTGAAATCGCCGTGGCTTGTGCAATCACATCGCGGGAAAAGAGTGACATGTCCATACCCGGTTGACCCTGCGTCACGCCATCACACATTGCTGGTACTACGCCAGCGACTTGCGCCGTATGGCCATACTCAGACAGCGCCACTTTAATCTCTTGTGGGTACCCTAAATACGGTTGGTGTGCGCTCAGCATATCGTTATACGACGACACCAAACCAACGTTTGAACGAGTAAAATTGAGAATTTGATTTTTTTCGCTCTGGCAAGAGGCAGCAACCGCATGAGCTAAGTTACCACATGACAATTGAGTGCGACCTTTGCCCAATGATTCCTGGCGCTTCATCGCCTCAAGATACTGACTTCTTAACACTTTACTGCGCTCAATAATGCGCGAGGTGACCTCTCTGACTACTTGATTAACCACGTGAAACCTCCAGAGCAATCGCTGCTTTCGTTACCACTTCATCCATCGTACAGTCGATATTAACAACCACCGTTTGTGGTTCTGTATCTGGGCGTTCCAACGCATCAAACTGACTTTTCACCATGTTTTCTTTCATAAAATGGCCCGAACGATTACGCATACGCTCAAGGATCAAATCATAACTACCATCTAAAAATAGAAAAGTAACATGTTCATTACCCTCTCGAATTTGATCTCGGTAGTGGCGTTTTAATGCAGAGCAAACAATGATGCCGTGTTCATTTTTGCTTTCAAGGCTATAGGCCGCATCGCGGATGCGCTCCAACCAAGGGGCACGGTCATCGTCGTTAAGTGGCTCACCTGATACCATTTTTTGAATATTCGCTCGTGGATGAAGATCATCACCATCGATAAACTTGCGGCCCAATTTCTGCGCCAACATTGCCCCTATTGTGGTTTTTCCTGATGCGCACACGCCCATCACTATTACACTGCTACCCGCCATATTCTTATTCCTTAATCCAAGCCTACGTTGAATCCTGATTTTAATTAATTCGTCAATATGGGTTTATATTATGCATGTTACTGGTAACATGTTACCAGTAACTTAAATAAGTGTGATCTATGACACAATTAATTATTTACCAAGCAGAACATGGACCGGCTAATCGTAGATATAGAAGCGTATATCATCACATTGAAAACACCTCGACAAACGACATTGTTAACCTTGATTTTTCACAATAATTCAATTGGTTACACATGAAAATTATGCTGTATAGTGTCGACTATGTATCGTAAAACCAAGTGGCACGTTACGTCGGCTTTCTTAATGATGATTAACCTTAGAGAAGTCTTAGCTCGTTTTTGTCTCTTAACCACCAGCGTACTTCGTGTATAGGTAAACTTGCTTCATGCATTGTTAGAGGGTTGAGCCAAACGTTAAGCCACCTCTCAATCACGGGTAAACAGTATTGCTGGAAAAAACAAAATCCTTTATTGTTAATCAATTGTTTCAACTCAGCACTTAACCACTATGTCACTGGATTTTCTACAGCTTTTATTGCTTTTTAGTGCCGGAGTTTTCGGTGGCATTCTAAATTCGATTGCCGGTGGCGGCAGCTTTATCACCTTCCCTGCCCTCATCTTCGTTGGCATTCCTCCTATTATTGCTAACGCGACCAACACCTTTGCTTCTTGCGCCGGTTACCTCAGTGGGACTTTTGCGTTTCGCCGCGAGATCATCAAAGACCGCGCCAATCTGATCAAAATTGTATTGCTCAGTGTTTTCGGTGGCTTCAGCGGAAGTTTATTGCTGATCTACACAACGGAGCAGCAATTTTTGTATGCGGTACCGTGGCTTTTACTCGCGGCTACCCTGTTGTTTATCTTTGGCGATAAAGCTAATCATGCACTGCAAAAGCTTTCGGCTGGTGATACTCATCATGGTGGATTCATCACCGTTTTTCTTGGCTTGTTTTTGTTCTCTGTCGGGGTGTTTGGCGGATTTTTCAACGCTGGGTTAGGTGTAATTGGGTTGAGCTACCTCGCGATTGCAGGCTACCGCGACATCAATCTAATGAACGGGCTAAAACTACTGATCTCGACGTGTGCTTCTGCAATGGCCATCATTATTTTTATTTTTACCGATTTGATTGACTGGAGCTCAGGGCTTACTGTCATGTTAGGTACATTAACAGGCGGCTATTTCGCTGCGCATTTCTCCCAGCAGGTGCCTCAAATCGTTGTGCGTCGCTTTGTTACCTGCAGTTCCATATCCATCACCCTGTATTTCTTTTATAGCACCTACCTATAAACGAGCGTTATCTCTCGTCTGGGTTTATGCCTTCTTTACCTAGCTCAGGCCGTCTTCTGACATTGCCGTAACCTTAAGTAAACTGGATATGTTACTCATATCCGCTAGCCTAATTACTATCAATACCCTTTATTTGAGGTCTACATGTCTGTACGAAGTCTTCTTCTTTTGTCTATCGTTTCTAGCACCGTGATAGCAAAACCTGATCCCTTTCCTACCTTACCTAATAGTGAGGGTGACAAATTTATGGTGAGCGCCACCAATCCTTATGTCACGAGTACTGGCTATTCTATTTTGAAACAAGGGGGCAATGCGATTGATGCGATGGTCGCCATGCAGCTTGTCATGGGTGTAGTTGAACCCGATATGACTGGCATTGGTGGAGGCACATTTGCCCTCTACTATGACAATAAAAACAAGCGTTTCACCGCTTACGACGGCCGTGATGCGGCGCCCGCCAGTGCAACGCCGGATATGTTTTTAGACAGCAATGGTAAAGCCATCAGCCGTAACGATATCCTTGGCCCACGCTCGGTCGCGATTCCTGGGACGCTCAAACTGCTTTACAGCACGCACAAGGAACATGGCAAACTCGATTGGCAACAGTTAGTGCAGCCCGCCATCAACTACGCTGAAAATGGCTACGCGATGAACAGCTATACCTACGACATCGTCGTTCGTGAAAAAACGCGACTCATCCATGATCCAGAAATCAAGGCGTTGTATTGGGATGATAAAGAAATACGCCCAACCGGCACGAAAATGACCAACCCAAAAATGGCGGCAACACTGAAAAAGATTGCAACTGAAGGTGACAGCCACATGTACCAAGGTGCACTTGGACAACATATCGTCGACACCGTCAACGCTCGCCTCAAAGACAACGAAAGCAAGCTCACCCTAAAAGACTTCACCGACTACAAAGTGAAGCAGCGCGATATTGTGAAATCTGGTTACCGAGGGCACGAGATCGTCTCTTTTGGTTACCCTGCCTCAGGAGGAGTATTGGTGTCTCAATCTCTGGATATGTTGGAAAAGTCCGACATTGCCAATATGCCCTATACCAATGCCGAACCATGGCGACTAATGGTTGAAGCCATGCGACTTGCAAAAGAAGATCGCATCGCCTACGCCGGGGATCCTAGCTATGTCGATACACCAGTAAAAGAGCTGCTAGCCGAGGGTTACATCGATGATCGCTATGAAATGATCCCAGAAGAAGGCGCAGGAAAAGCCAAAGACATCACACCTGGAAAGGTGAGCGATACGGTTCCTGCTAATCATGAAGGATTTGAAAGCCAAGATACCGGGCATATCTCGATTGTCGATAGTGAAGGTAATGCCATTGCAATGACCAGTACTGTTGGCACCGGGATGGGTTCGGGTGTGATGGTTGATGGTGTATTACTCAATGCGCAAATGGCCAATTTTTCTTCTATCCCAACGCTTAATGGTAAGCCAGTTCAAAATGCCATTGAAGCAGGTAAACGCCCACGATCAGCCATCACCCCTCTTATGGTGATGGATCCAAACGGCAAACTAAAGTTGGTTGTTGGTAGCCCAGGTAGTTCACAGATCCCTGGCTATGTGCTGAAAACCATTGTGGGGATGTTAGATTGGGAGCTGTCGGCTCAAGCTGCTATCGACTTGCCCAATATTCAGTACGGCACCAAGATTGACCGAACCAAGCCTTACAACCCAACCGGGCTTTTGGTTGAAAAACGCACTTTTGCGGAATCACTTGTGCCAGAATTTACTGAGATGGGATACAAGGTTCACGTTATTCCGGTCGTGAGTGGGCTGAATGCCATTGAACTAAAAGACGGTAAAATTTACGGCGCATCAGACCGACGCCGAGCGTCGACGTCTTTGGGTGAATAACGTCACCTCGTCCAGTAGAACGTAAAAAGCACGCCCTGTTAAAGAGGGAGTGCTTTTTTCATTGCTTATAGGGTGCCCGTTTTACCGGGCTAATCGAGGCAATCGATTATTTGAATGAGTAGTGTGCACCAACACCCGCAGAGAAATCGGCTTTCGTCTGTTTACCCGCCGTTTCATAAGCGGTGGTAAATGAAGCACTCCAAGACTCGTTGAAGCGGTATGCACCACCAATCGCTAATGCTTGCTTCCCGCCGCACCGATACCAGCACCAACCGCAAACTCACCAACATCGTAAGCAACAGGACGGGCGTTAGTGACCGCATGCATGGTTGCTTTCACACCGTCATAGCGCTCTTTCATTTCTTCGCCTTGTTGCTTAAGCGCAACCTCAAGGTTATCGATTCGACCGCTGTTTTGAGCAATTGCAGCCGTATTGTCAGCAATAGAGGCTGTATTTTTATTTGGTGGAGTAGGCTTGCTTGGCGGAGTAGGAGCGCCAACACCGTAGTCAGGATCATTATTACCAGTATCGCCATTGATGATTCGACCATTGGCATCTTTCGCATTCTCTACGCCCCAACGATTTTCGTCATGCTCTGCGATAGCATCATCAACCGCGATACGCATATCTGATTTAGATTGGAAGCCAAGCTTGACTGCGTCTACGTCCGTCGCGTTCTTGAACTCATCAGAATTGCGGATAGACTTAAGACCTTCGTTCATCAAGTGGTCATGAGCAGACAATGTACCGTTTTTGTCAGACTTAGATGCGAACTTATCAGTATCACCTATCGGAGTACCGCCATTTTTGATGACTTCAACAGCATATTTTTCTGCTGCTGCTTTACGTGCTTCTGGGCTCTCAGCTTTGAAGTAGTTGCTAACCATCTTGTTCCCTGAGTTGGCGCCAATAAGAGCACCAGAGTCTTGAATAAGCGCATCATCCTGCTTGTTACCATTGCCAGGCTTGTCGAAGTCATAATCCTTATCAACAGCAAAAGCAGAACCAGCAGAAAGAACAGAGATAAGAGTTAGTGCGACAGTAGATTTTTTCATTTTAAATAGTCTCAATAATATATTGAGCTGTCCGTTGCATCACGTAATCTTCCGAACCTTTCGTTAGATATAAATAAGTTCAATGAACTAGGTGTCTAGTACATTTCGGTTGTGGACTATACGGAATGAAATCGAATGGGTTAAAATAGCATCTATTAACAGATCGGTTAGTTATTTATGAAATATTTTGTTACATGGTTGCTATCGGTATTATCTTTTGTTTAAACACAAAAAAGCCGAGCTTTCGCTCGGCTTTGGGTCATTATGACTTGGGAAGAATCAATAACTAATGTTGAACCTTTCGATTAAACGATACGTAAACCGCCTTGAGCGATAGCAAAACGACGTGCACGTGTGTAAGACAGTGCGTTCGTGATGCCTTCGCCAGTAGGACCTGCGATTGTGAACGTTGACGTACCTTCAGCGTTGTAACCGACACCAGAAAGTGTTGGGCCGTTGTGAGCAAAGATAGTCGTATTGATTGCGCGACCAAACTTAGTCACGTTCTCGATGTTACCAGAGTAGATGCAAGAAGAGTGCTTGTTGCCACGCTCTGCTGCTACTGCACGCTCAATCGCTTCATCGATATTTGCACAACGAACGACAGGCAGTACCGGCATCATTTGCTCAACGTGGACCAGCGGGTGATCGTTCTCAACAACCATAACGGCTAGACGAGTATCAGAGTCAATACCGATTGATTTCAAGATGTCACTCGCATCTTGACCAACGTGCTCTTTCACTGGATGCCATACACGAGCGATCTCTTGTGCTGTACATGGATTAGCACCGTCAATTTCATCCATCGTTAGGATTTCAGACGTCAGCTTCTCAGCTTCATCTGCAGATAGTACGTAAGCGCCCGTGGTTTCGAGTTTCGCTAGGAACTCATCAGCCACTGAATCTTCAACGAAAACTTCTTTCTCACCGATACACAATAGGTTGTTATCGAAAGATGCACCGCCGTATACGCCAGCCGCCGCTAGGTCTAAGTTAGCAGAAGCGTCTACGATAACGGGTGGGTTACCCGCGCCAGCGCCGATGCCTTTCTTACCAGATTGTAGGATCGCTTTTACCAGACCAGGGCCACCCGTACCAACCAGCATGTTGATCAGTGGAGATTTGGCGATTTCGTTAAGTGTTTCTAGCGTCGGCTCTTTAACCATAGTAATAAGGTTAGCTGGACCGCCTGCTTCAACAATCGCTTTATTTAGCATGTCTACCATCACCGCTGATACTACTTTTGATGATGGGTGAACATTGAATGTAACCGCGTTACCAGACGCCAGCATAGAGATAGCGTTGTTCACGATCGTTTCTGTTGGGTTAGTTACAGGAGTAACCGCGCCAATAACACCGTATGGTGCGCGCTCTTCTAGAGAGATACCGTGGTCACCCGACCATACCTTCGTTTCTAGAACTTCAGTACCCGGCGTTTTTACTGCGGCTAGTTGATGCTTAGCGACTTTCTCTTCTACACGGCCTAGCTTTGTTTCTTCACGAACCATTTTTGCAAAGTCTTCTGCACGCGCCAATACTGCTCCACGAATGGCAGTAAGAATAGCTTCGCGACTTTCTTTTGTAGAAGTTGCATAAAACTCAACTTGAGCTTTGTACGTTGCTTCAATCGCAGCGTCCACTGTCGCGAATACACCTTGGGCGTTATCCAAATCAAAAGACATAGTCATTACCTTATAAAGAATCAGTGGCTAGGCACTGTAGTTAATATTGTTTAGCTAACCGTTAGCTATTGCGCTTTCTTGGTAAAATGAGTGTGTGAGCGCACCAAGAAAGTGATTGCAATTTAATCGAATAAACAAAGTGGGTAATGTCACTCAGTGTCAAAATTATTGAATACATTGTTATCAACTTGTGATGCAGGTCCGTTTGAAAACTTGACAAGTACAATGGGGAGAAAAGGAAGGGAGAAGACATAGATGATACTTATCAAATCAAAGAGTTGCAAAGAATAATTGTATTTAAACCATCGACAAAATCTCTCTCAGACACTTTAGAGTAATAATTCCAGAAATACAATCACAACCAACATTCACGAATAACGCAACGTTAATGCAACACAGGAGACCTCAATGCGTAAGATTTATTGACGGTGGGTGACGTGATGGTTTTACAAACAATCGATACCATGATTATCAGTTAAAGCACTTATAAATTTGAATTCCAATTCGATAGAGGCAAGATATGAAGCATCAAGTTCGTTTAGAAGAATCTGTAAACCACTTAAGCATGGTCCTAGAAGCGCAACAACAACTTCTTAAAGAACATAAAGCAAACATGAACTATGCCGAACGTCTTGATACTATTCTTACCCCTACTGATGAGCTCACTACTCAAGGTGATGATCTACTGATCGGTGGCTGTAAAGCTGCTGATCTTATCGAGCAATTTGGCAGCCCACTATTCGTACTAAGCGAGGACACGCTACGTCACAACCTACGCCGCGTTAAGAATGCATTTGGCAACTACTGGCCACAGCCGGTTAATGTCATGTTTGCCATCAAATCAAACACTAACTTCGCGGTTCGTGCTATTTGCAACGAAGAAGGCGTTGGCGGTGACTGTTTCGGCCCCGGTGAAGTTGAAGCCACACATTACGCCGGTGCAGACCCAAAAACCATCGCTCTTAATGGCACGGTGAAGCCTGAACTCGCCATCCGTAAAGCAATTGAATACGGCTACGCCGTTCACCTCGATTCTTACGAAGAAATTGAAATCGTTGAGCGTATTGCTCGCGAAATAAAGCCGACGGAAAAGGTACGCATTGGTGTTCGCCTAAAAGTACTTCCAGAAGACTTCTTTGATGACTTCACTGCCGACGCCTACCCGTTTCCAGACTTCAAAGGCGCAATGAAATGGATCAAGTTTGGTCTTCTGAAAGAAGAAGCAAAGAAAATCATTAATAAAGTCAAAGATATTGACCTATTTGAATTTTACGGTTTTCACACTCACCTAGGCCGATTTTCAAAAGACCCATCGGGTTGGGATGCCTTATACCGTCAATATGCCCGTGACATTATTGAGGTCTCTCGTGCATGTGAAGTTCAGCCATTCATGATGGATCTTGGTGGTGGTTGGCCACGTGAGCGTGAGCCTGAGTGCCGCAGCAAAGACAATCAAATGAATACTAACACCATCGAGGACTACGCCAAGATCGTATGCCAAGGTATGTTAGAAGAATTCAATCGTGCCAGCTTTGCACTTCCACAGTTGTGGTTAGAGCCTGGTCGTTATATCGCAGGCAACATAGGTACATTGCTAACGTCGGTTTACGTAGTAAAAGACGATCAAGAAATGGATTATACCTATACCATGGTCGATGCATCTACTTATCTAGCGACACTGGTTGAATCCCAAGAATCGAAAAACTGGGTATTACCAGCGACTAAGATGACACACGCATTGCAACAGAAACCAACTGAAATTGCAGGACCAATCTGTATCCCTTCCATTTGGGAAAGCGGAGCAAAAATGCCCGCTCTTAAGCCTAAAGATATCCTCGCGATTATGGATGTAGGTCATTATGCTGAATCGCAAGCGAGCCAGTTTAATTCACTTCCTCGCCCCGCAACGGTGTTAGTCAAAGAAGGCCAAGCGGAGTTGATTAAACGCGCAGAAACCGTCGAAGACGTGTTTGCAACACAAATCCTTCCAGAGCGTTTTAAGAAGACGACGGTAAAGAAAAAGGCGACGAGAAAAACGGCGGTAAAAAAACCGGCAACCAAGCCAGCAACCAAG
>NZ_MCUW01000004.1:93178-176535 GCF_002873335.1 Vibrio sp. 10N.286.49.B1
CAACCAAGCCAGCAACCAAGCGTAAAATAACCAAAAGCTAGGCGAATAACCAACAATACAAGGCCTCTTTAACGGAGGTCTTTTCTTCTTGATGAATATTGACGATCGTGAAAATAACACTCAAAGTCAAACGTTTATATATCAATGAAATTGCATTCGATTCAAAATCGCTCCCTATTACTCCAATTTAAGTCAACCAATATACTGCTGTTCTACATACCGGAATCTCAACTTCAACACCACCATACGCACGTCATTTTTGCAGTTCATGCGCCTCCCAAAATTGACAAATAAATTGGGCTGAACTTAGGGTGCCAAACCATCAAGTGGATCTGGCGCTATTCATCATCGTGTAACTGCTTTTATGGCCGTCATACCAAGCATCACAGGCGGTAAGACTTTGGAGTGCCATAAAATTGATAATTTCGTCAATGTTTTGACGATTAAACGATTCACCCTATTGCATGTTGGACAGCATATTCTTACACTTGATAAAAAAGAAAGTACCGATAAGTACTTATTAAAATTAGAGACTCCGTAGTCCCCTCCACCTTTTTTGGTGATTAATTGAGTCCAATTGAAAACGTCGGAATGGTTCATAGCAGTGACGCAAACACATAACCCTAAAAACAGACCCCAAGCACCTCAACGCACAACACAAACCCTAAACAGTACTGATGCTCTGGCAATGATTGAACATGGCAGTGATGTCACCTTAACAATCACAACGCCAGTCGGTACATCATTTCGCTGCAGCTCGCAATTTATTGGTGCTCACTCTGACCATCGTATTTTGTTGGAGTTGCCCCAGATCTCCGAGTCAGAACTCAAAGATTTTTATCAAGAAGGCTTTTGGTTGGTTGTCCGTGCAATTTCACAGCGAGGTGAAGGCGGTATCATCCAGTTTCGTTCGCAACTTCTTCATCTGATGGAAGAGCCCGTCCCACTGTTAGTACTGAGTATTCCTCAGTCTATGACTGTTACCAACCTACGCAAAGAAGCACGCTACGAGGTTAACTTAGATGCGGTGTTAGAATTCGGTGATAGACGTGTTCGTTGCGAGATTCGGGATATGTCCAAAAGCGGCTGCCGATTCATTTTACCCGCACTAAGTAAGCACCTCACCATCGGTGAACCGGTAACATTACGGGTCCAATCGGATGCAATGAAAGGTCGAGCCTTTCCTCCTATATCTGGCCCAATTTGCAATGTGCAAAAGTCTAATCATTACAATGGTTACGGTATCCGATTTGATGAGTTTGGCGAGGCGAATGCAAAAGAATTGCTTTCTCTTCTAAAATTTGACGGCACGAAATTTAAGCTTCGCGCTTAACGTTTTGACTCACCGTATAAAAGCAAAACCCGTCATATATGACCATACCAATATCGAGCTTTATCAGTATAAAAGTTAAGGTATGCGAATTAAGCTTAAACTCACAAAAATGCCAAGCACGAGGCTTGGCATTTCTAACAAGGTTCACTGGCTCCTATTACTTTCTCAACGCATTCAGCCGAGCTTGAGCAATGCCGAATACCGTATCGATAGGGTAACTCCCCTCCAAAGAGGCTGTCCCTGCGGGCTTACCAGTAAAGAGCTCAACCGCTTCCGTCACATGATCTATTCCCCAGACATGAAACTCACCTTTTTCCACCGCTTTGACGATATCTGAACGCAACATTAGGTTATGTACATTGGAACGAGGAATCACGACGCCCTGCTCTGAGTTACGCCCTTTGATGGTACACACATCAAAGAAACCTTCAATTTTCTCGTTCACCCCCCCAATCGGTTGAGATTCACCAAACTGGTTCATTGACCCTGTAATGGCAATATCTTGACGGTTCGGTTGCCCAGAAAAGGCTGACACAACAGCGCAAAATTCCGCCATACTGGCACTGTCACCATCAACACCACCATAAGATTGCTCAAAGGTAATCGTAGTGGTGAGTGGGACTTTCGCTGTCTTACCAAATACCGATGAAAGGTAGGCGGTTAGGATCATCACGCCTTTAGAGTGAATACTGCCACCTAGGTCGACGCTACGTTCGATATCAATCACCTCACCTTCACCATAAGAGGTGGTGGCGGTGATACGGTTTGGCGCGCCAAACATATGGTCACTGGTACTCAATACAGACAGTGCGTTGACTTGTCCGATCGCTTCTCCCTGTGTATGAATAAGGGTTGTGCCGTTAGTGAACCCCTCCATGACACTGTCTTGTAGACGATTGACTCGCATTTGTTGATATTGCAGGGCTTTCTCGACGTGGCCAACTCGAATCAAGTTGGATTTCGCGTTGCGCGCGACGTAATTAGATTCCCTAAGCAAATTCGCGATGTTCGCTGAATGCAGCGACAACTTCTGTTGATCGCCTGATAAACGCGAGCTGTGCTCGATGATGCGAGCGATCGCTTTACGGTCACAATGCAGCATATTGTTGTCATGAATGATACTGGAAATAAAACGGGCGTATTGCAGTTCAGAGTCCGGGCTACGCGTCATTTCATCTTCAAAATCTGCCGTGACTTTAAACAGCTCTCCGAACTCCGGATCATAATGCTGAAGCAGTTGATAGGTTCGATAATCACCGAACAAAATGATTTTCACATCAAGAGGAATCGGCTGCGGATCCAAAGAGACAGCGCCCGTCAATGTGACCTCTTTTTCTAAAGAGGTAAAACTGAGCTGTCTAGAGCGCAACGCTCGTTTTAAGCCATCCCAAACATACGGTTGTTCTAACACCTTAACCGCATCAATTAACAGGACACCGCCATTGGCTTTATGCAGGCTTCCTGCTCGAATAAGAGAAAAATCGGTAAACACGGTTCCCTTGTAGGTCGCCGTCTCTATATAACCAAATAAAGAGTGGTAGTTTGGATTTTCCTCCACAATGATAGGCAGGTCTTCGCATGCTTGTTTTACCAAAACATTGACCTTATAACGACGAGGAAAATTCTTATCAAGCGAGGCGGTTGCAATCTCGCCCTGCTCATTGCCTTCCTCCAAAAAGATATCCACATTCTCGCAAATGTCTTTTTGGAGTTCAGTCAAATATTGTTTTATTTCGGTGTAGCCGTTATAGCCTTTTTTAAGCTTCTTAATGGAGTGACTTATCACACCCAATGTCACTTCATCATTTAATTTCTGAATATTGTCAGTGTAGGTTTCTTCGAGCGCGGTTAACTCACGAGCCATTCCACGTAGACTGATCTCTAACTCATCGATACTGACACCGAATTGGGCTTGCTTTTCTTCTGGCAAGGCATCAAATGATTCTTCCGTGTGGAGATCTTCGCCGTTCAAAGCAACAAACTGATAATCACCATGTGGAGTAATCGTCAGGCTGATCTCTTTTGCCTTTGCTTCCTCACTCAGTTTATCTAGTTCAGTTTGCTGAACACTCGCTAAGTCATTCTTAAGCTTGTCAGCACGACCGTAATACAGTTCATTATCAAACGCCATCGGGATCGCTTTCACCAATTTTGCAATCAGCTTCTCTACATCTTGCTTAAGGCGAGACCCCGTCCCACAGGGCAATTTTAGGACTTGCGGTATCCGTGTGTCAGAAAAATTAGCCACATAGCACCAATCAAATAATGCCTCGCGGTCATGTTGATGACGGCTAAGATAACGCAAAATCATCGTACGCTTACCAAGACCATTCTGCCCAATGGCGTAGATGTTATAGCCTTTCTCTTTGATGGACATCGCAAACTCAACGGCTTTCTGTGCACGCTCTTGACCAACGATTTCATCAATAGGAGAGAGTTCTTTGGTTGACTTACAAGGCAGCTTTTCAAGCTCTGCCGCATGGTATAGCGCTGTAGATTCTAATCTCTGAATTGCCATAACCCGCTCCTGATTATTCCTTTAATAATCTAAGTTTAGCTGAATTACTTTTAAGATTTAGTGACTTACTCTCAAATTAAGTTCAAGTGATTGCTTTTTGAACAGCTGCAAGCTCAAAATACATGCTCAACCATGAATAAAAGACCGATAAGTGGTCAGCAAAACGGTCACGAAATCAGCATGCCACATTGCTTCAACCAGAGACAAAAGCAAGCAATTCCCTTCTCATTCGATGTCGTCTGGTTGGTGATTAAATAATGCTGACTATTGCTTTTCATTGCCAATGGATGCGCAATCATTAAGTCTCCTTGCTTAATCGCATCCTCCACTAACACCGACTTTGCCAGCAACATGCCAAGTCCTTGCAATGCAGCCTCCATCGATAACTGGGTGCTATCAAACGACATAATCGGCTCGTCAAATGTTAGTGGCTTGTCATGCAGTTGAAACCACTCCCTCCAACCTTCGCTATACCCTAATGTGGCGAGCTTTGGAAATGCTGCGATGTCTTCAATCGGCTGGGTAAAATCAAATTGATTCATAAATGAAGGGCTCGCCACAACCACCCACTCTTCACCTTGTGTCAGCGGCTCATACGTTACCTCAGACCAATTGCCGTAGCCGTTAATAATTTCAACGTCGACCATGTTGTTATTGCTTGGGTACAAGTTAGTGGTGGAATAAAATTGCAGGGTGATATCAGGGTGATTTCGGTGAAAATCTG
The DNA here is from genome assembly GCF_002873335.1 of Vibrio sp. 10N.286.49.B1. GTDB lineage: Bacteria > Pseudomonadota > Gammaproteobacteria > Enterobacterales > Vibrionaceae > Vibrio. The sequence continues at coordinate 97,754 of NZ_MCUW01000004.1, forward strand.
CCACGCGAGGCAATAACCACGTATGACAAAAGCTTTGTGCAACACGGATCGATAACGTTTGTCGCGTTTTTTTACCAAAGAGGTGATCAGTACCAAGACAAAGCTTGTTGAAGATGTCGGTCAGTAGCGGTAAATACTGGACCGCCTGTTCCGTCAACACCAATTGCGCCCCCATTCGCTCAAATAGGCGTGCACCTAGATACGCTTCGAGAAGTTTTATTTGCTGACTGATCGCTGCCCGAGTGACATTGAGCTCATGAGCCGCTTCTGAAAAACTGCCATGCCGAGCAGCAGCTTCAAACGCCCTTAACGCTTTAAAAGGGGGGATCCGACGTTGATTTGTCATTGGTTGGGGCGAGGTCACTAGCATCAATAATTATCATCGCTTAAGGTGAGGTGAGGCCACAACTATAACGGGCCTATGTTAAAAACGAATGAATGCACGCTAATGAAACCAATGGACAAGCAGCACCGTCTTAAAACCAATCTTTCGTTTTAGAGGCTGTGCTGCTTTCCATGCTTTATATTTTACGTTTTATGCATAGACGACATCTTCTTTACGATCATACGGACGTTACAGCTTATCGGCTTTTCCTGCCGCCCCCGCTAGCTTTGACAGCCATCGGTCAATGAGCAATGGTGTTGTTTCTTGTTGCTCCGCGGCTTCTTTTCTTCTGACGGCGTTTCGAACCATCATGGCACCGCACCAACGAAATGGCTCTGGCGGAAAATACCCTCTCGGCCCTTTGGCTAAGCCACATTGCGTATACGCATTGTCTTCTTTAAGTACCATACTCGACAGAATTTTTGCACCAATGCGAGTTTGTGCCACACCATTCCCCGAATAACCCAACCCATAAAAGATATGAGGATGGCCACGTAGCCGATCAAAAAATGGCAACCCCGTCACCGAGCGATCGGAGCCTCCTGTCCAACTATGCGCAATGTCCGATTTATTTAAATAAGGGAATAGCCATGAGAAACTGCTTTCTAGTTGCGTTAAATACCGACTTGTAGAATGGAACATTCCATCCACTTTATTACCAAATGAAAAACGGTTCCCCCCTTTCCCTAGCATCAATCGACCATCTTTCGTATCACGGTAGTAATGCACGAATATGCGAGAATCCACAACGGTCACGCCTTTCTCTGGTCCAAATTCAGCTAACTTACCCTCAACCGGTTTAGTCAGCACCATATCCGATGACACGACGACGATAGAGCGCTTAAACTCAGGAAATTGTTCTATGAGCCAAGCATTAGTGGCAAAAATCACATTCTTTGCCTTCACTCGTCCCGTCTCAGTCGTCACTACCGCGGGTTGGCTTTCATCCAAGCTAAGCATCGGCGTATTTTCATAGACTTGCACACCCAGTTCTTTTGCTACACGCATCAAACCACGTGCAAGCTTTGCGGGCTGAACACTGCCGGCTGCCGGCGAGTAAAATGCTTCCTTATGAACCTTTGAGCCGGTTTTTGAGGGCAAACTTTCGGGCGCAACGTTTGCCCAACTATTTACATTTTCGGCTTCTAGTGCGGCAACGACAGGGTCCATTGTGCCTGACTGAGCCTGATTCGTAGCGGTATAATACGTGCCGTTGGTAAACAGTTCCGCGTCGACCTTATACTCTTCGCAAAATTTACGAATTTCAGAGATCACGTCCTCTGATTCTTTCACTAACCATTGAGCTTCTGTTTGTCCGAACAGCTTTTTTAATGTCGGGTATTTCGTTGCCCATGTCAGCAAGCAGCCACCGTTATAGCCGGAAGCGCCTGAGCCACAGCGCCCTTTTTCCAACACGGCAACCGTCAAATCTGGCTGTTTTTGCTTAAGGAGAATCGCACTCCATAAGCCGGTAAACCCTCCACCAACGATGGCAACATCCACCGAAATATCACCATCCAACGTTTCTACAGGCTGCTGATCGGAGCCTAGCGCATCGTGTAACCAATAACTGTATTCTTTTGACATGATACTTTTCTGCCGTCTTTAATTGATGACAGTTAGACTAAGTGGATTTTTACTTTTTCGTCAGCGAGAAAAACTTAACGCTAGCGTTAGAATAAATCGCGCTCACTTCATCTATTGTTCATAAAGCAATACACGCTCGCGCGACCGTACTCTTACCTATCAACATTTCACAAGTTAGTTTTATTAAAGGTTTGGTAAAGAAAATCAACGACCTTGTGACATATTGACGCCATTGGCACCTCTTAATATTGACCCCATAAATCAAAAGCATGGAGTAATAAAAAATGAGTATCAATGTTAAAATCGCCGGCGTTGCGGTTACGTTACTTGCGCTGTCGGGGTGTAATACCTCTTCCAAAGATGACACGACTGTGTCTGAACCAAAGGTCAGAAAGTCACTGTTAGTCATGATCGATGGCGCAAGATACGAAGCGGTTCTCAATGCTTCGACACCAAATATGGATCAGTTAGAAATCCAGCAAGCTTACACGGGAGGTATTTCAGGCTCACTTTCGCAATCGGGCACCAGTACCGTTGAAGGTGAATCAACGCTGTGGACCGGAAGCTGGCACACTATCCAAAAGTCTGGAGAGAATGGGTTTCAAACGGTTTGGCAACATCTCAAGGAAGATGAGCCTGAATTAATGATCGGACTTTATCCAAATTGGCCAATATTTGACTATATTAGCTTCGATCTCGATAGCATCACAAAAAAAAGTGCGTTTCGTACGGGCACTGATCGCGATGCGGAACATCAAAACTCACGAGTAATCGCAGATAAGATCGCATCCGGAGAGTATGACTCTTTGTTTACCACTATCGATATGGTTGATTACTCAGGGCATTGTAACTACGGAAATAGTGGCGGAGCTTGGTCTGACGAATATGTCACTACGATTGAAGAAGCAGACCAAGTATTTGGCTACATGCTTGACGCGGTCAAAGCAAGGGAAGCTGATTACAACGAAGAATGGCTCATTATGGTGGCACCCGATCATGGGTTTAATCGCCAGAAAGATAATGGTTCTGTTGACTGTGCGCATGGTTCACAAGATATCGATGCAAAAAAATCTGGATTGCTTCTAACCAAAGTGAGCAATTGAATAAACAGTTTACCCGCCCATTGCAACAAATCGGCGATCGAGATAAAGACGGTATCTACCGTTACCCAGCACAAACCGATGTCGCGCCAACCTTAATGACCTGGCACAATATCACTATGTTGCCGGAGTGGGAGGTTGAAGGTACACCACTTATCGGAAACATCGGGGTTAGAGGGCTGTTTACCGAATATGAGCAAGACTCGAATACCGTAAAAATCCTGTTTACCCCATCCAATAACCTTCCCGTTCAAATATTGGTGAAGGGCGAAGAAATCGCACTACTCGATGATCTTACGGCCGATGAACTGTATACCTTTGAATACACACCGAGTCATCTTGAACCTGGTAACCATCAAATTGCCTACACCTTAGTGAATAACGCTATTCCTAAAACGACCACCACCAGCATCACTATTATCGACGACTCAGATTTTGATGAACTTCCATTTTCATCAATTGAAGCTCTGTATAGCTTCAACGGTGAGCTCACGGAAAATAGCATCACTGGCGGGCATAATTTAGAGAAAACGGGCGATCCAAGCCTATCAAGTGTGACAGGAAAATTTGACACGGCACTTTATCATATTCGCAATTTCAACAATGACTTACTGTTTGATGATTCGATAACAAACACGGATAAGTTTACGATTTCTTTGTGGTTTGCTGGCGATGGAACATCCTATGACCCTGCTATCTTAACCAATAAAAAATGGTCGTCTTCTGCCGACGGCATGATTTTAGCGCAGCTCAATGATAGCTTGAAACTACAAGTTGGAATGGACGGCGAAGGAAGTTGTTGTTTTGTGCAACTCCCCTATGTTCCTACCACAAGCACCGACAACATCCAATGGAGCTTACTGGTGCTGAGTGTCGATAAAACCGCGCCATGGACGAATGGTGATGGGTTCGGCGTTATGACAATGGGGGTTTATGGCACAGATGAAAAACTGCAGTACGGAAGTGTCAACTTAACAGGCGACAGAAACAACACCATTCACACTGGTCTACAGTGGTTAATCAATAATGACCATGCACAGTCGCACAATAATGGGCATGCTGCACTTATCGACGAACTGGTCATATGGACCGACACCACGTTCTCTCCTGGTGACGTCGTCGCTCTAGGGTCATCTGAGCTATCCGTCACAGAGAAAATTAAAACACCTAGTTCCCTTGCTTTACCCCAATCTCATCGACTGTCTGATATCGACTACCTAGGTGAAAACCCGAACCTGTCAGAAGCAGACAAGCTGACTGAAGCATTTTGGCAACGCCGCCGTCAAATGGAAGAATTACGCGCTGAACTAAGCCTATAAGATAACACCTCGCACCGCACTCTGCAGTTGGAGTGCGGTGCGTTATTGGTGCACTTTATACCGAACCAAGTAAAGAACTAGAACCATTTCACAAGCTCAGCAGATAATTGATTTACTCAACAAAAATCATCCGTTATGTTGGTAAAACTATGACGTTATAATGGATGTGAAAGACATGGAAAAAATCACCGTATTATCTCGAATTCTGTTTGCGATCGCCTTGGTTGCACTCGCAGCTTCGATATACACATTTACCCAAGAAGCGAGACAACTTCGCACTGAGCTACCCGCTCTTCTTGCCCAAGTCGATACCACCGCCCAACGTATCACCCCTGTCGTGGAACAAATCAATCAACTTCAAGCCATTGTGCCGTCAATTTTGGCACAAAGCGCCGAATACCAGCGGTTAATTCCTGAAGTATTAACCCGTGTTGATGACATTAATCAGCAACTGCCCATCATTATTAAAGAAGTTGAACAAGTCCGTGGGGCGATTCCACCAATTTTGGCACAAAGCCAGTCATGGAATGAATCGTTGCCGAGTATCCTAAAACAAGTGGACAAAACGAACACAACCGTTCGTCAAACAAATCAACAAATCGGTAAAGTAAACCAACAAATCCCAGATATTTTAGGTGAAAGTGCCGCGCTCAGAAAAGAAGTACCCGTGATCATCACTCAAGCTGAAGAATTAGTTTCTCAGGCTGAGCAAGCCGGGCGAGATGCCAGTAAAGGGGCGGTATCTGGTGTTATTGGCGGCATACTCAACTCCCCTTTCCAGTTAGTCGATAGAATCACCGATGTTTCTTCTGAAACCTTAGGGCTTAAACAAGACCAAAGCTATACCGATGAGGACCGCGAAAAACACAAAGTCGCGCTCACACAACTGATGAAAGCCCCAAAAAAAGGACGAACGACAACCTGGTCTAACTCACGATCGGGTAATAATGGTGAAGTGACGATTCAATCCGTCACACAAAATAACAATACGTCTTGTTATAGTGTGTTAAGCCGCCTTAATATCGCAAGCGGACCAGACAAAGGGACGCACAATGTGGTCACTGAAAAATGCCTTGAGAATTAGACTTAAATGACAGAAGGAATGTAGGCGATGACGGTCTATTATGTGCTAGATAAACACGTCGATGAGGCGTTAGATAAGCAGCTTATCACGTTGCTAGGGACCTGCTTCACTAAGCCCAGTGATGTACGGTTTAAAACACAACGTTATTTCAACGAAATGCCCACCCACCGCTGGTACATCAAAGATGAGGAGGGTAACCGTATTGTTGCCCATCTCGCCGTTCACGAAAAGAGTGTCTTCGTAAACCAAGAAGCGATTGCTATTTCTGGTGTTGCAGAGGTATGTGTGCATCCTGATTATCGATCACGTGGTTATGTCAAAACCATGCTTGACCATTCCCATCGGGCTATGCAGAAAAAAGGGATGGAATATTCCGTTCTGTTTGGCCGCGATGAGGTGTATTCATCAAGTGGCTATACCCGCGTAACCAATTTATTTCTTATGGATGCACTGATGTTGACTAAAGGAACCAATGTTCCAGCAATGGTTTGCTCGCTACGATTCGATGGTCATCCATGGCCAAATGGGCACGTAATGCTTCATGGGCTTACCTTTTGACGTCATTTGGTGAAAAATAAAGTCATTTGGCGAAAAATCGGTGAGCAACTACGGTGTGCCCGGCACATTTTTCATCATTGAGGCGATAATGTCTTCCATTTCATCGCGCTGACTTGGGTCATCTATCCGTTGCTCAGTGGGTCCTTGTGCCAGTACACGCCAGCGAGGAAAATCACCGATAGGAGCAAACGCGGCGATATAAACACTGCCTTTTTCACCCTTTTCACCTGGCTTGGCATCGACTTGAATACCCGTTGAAATTTGAGTACTTTCGAACACCTCGTCATCGGTCACTTTTGACTCTGTGGCAATACCAAACTCCATCCACATCTGAGGAGATTGTGAGGCCAATACTCTCACAAAGCCTTTTTTAGACAGCTCGTTATCGATAAGTTCTTGGATTACCGCGATGTACTCTTGACCATCAATTTTAGAAGGAACATGCGCAACGGCAGCATCCGCTTTCCAAGAATAAGTATTAGGTTTGCTTGCCGGTAGAAACGAAAAATCACCCGTTGTCGCTATACCGTACGAGAAATTAGCTTGAGGAGGGGTGACCGTCGTACAACCCATTAGCAGTAGACTAATAATAGCGCTTAGTAGTAATGTTGACTTCATGCTGGTGCTCTTTATTTACCCAAATACACTCTTAATATTAATTCACGTTTCCGGAAGTGCCTAGTAAAAACAATGACTTTGCGAACCAACGTCGATTTATCGTTTGGTAGGCAGTGGTTTAATGGGCAGTAGGTTTAATGGGCAGTAGGTTTAATGGGCATTAGGTTGATAGGCAGCGGACCCATTAGCATATCGATTGACTCCGTCATGCTAATGCTAATGGCGTCTGATTACTGGTATACCGAGCGATAGGCAATGCCTTCTAATCGTTTACGGAGTGTTTGGGCATACCCTTGTTCACTCTCAAAGCGATTAAGCACAGCCGACAGATCAGCCCCTTCCCCATACATAGCTCGATTAAACGATGCATTTAGCTTTAGTTGAAAGGTATCAATACTACCGCCAAAGTAGAGCCCTGTATTCTCAGAAACCATCATGGCAGAAATACCACTCGTGCCGCCAATCACTTTACCACTTATGCCAGAACCAACCGTTAAATCCGCCGTACCTCCGACTTTGATGGGACTGGCGACCAGATCATCAATAACGTCGTCTGATAAAATAACACCAATGCCGCCAATTTTTTGAGCGCCAACCAATAAGCCAAACATCGCACTATTAAACTCAACGAAAATTGGTTCACTCCATTGTTGACCATGCCGGGTCATGAGTATCCCCTCTCCCCATTGAGCGCCCAGTAAGAAACCAACCTGACCACCAGCAGGAAAAATAAGGATCGCTTTTGCTACACCCGTTAATCGCTTTACAGAATCCCAATGTTCAGTAGAGTCAAATTTATCGATTTTTTCTGCCGCATTTTCAATCATGCGAATAGCATCGTTCTTATCCGTTTTCAGCGTCATAGCAGAGGCCGAACTGGTTGTGTTTAAAGGCTCTGTGTGAGTAACGGCCGGTGTTTCTGCGAGTACGACAGAAGAGAAAAGCACAGACAATAAAAGCCAAGTAGCTTGAATGAAAGAGGTAGGAAATAGTCGCATTGATACACTCCATAAAGTTTGAGGTGTATCTTATCAAGAAAAGATGGCGCACGTGGCACCATCTATTGATGAATTAGATAGTTGGTTTTTTCATTACCAGGTGTCGAGCCTGATCACTGGGTTGGCTAATGACTAACGTCAATTGCCATACCGTGATAACCAGAGACAAGTAAAGAGGGCTACTTACGCGCAACCGCCATCAACACAGGACGCACGCCTTTACCAGTATCAATTTCAAAAGGAACGGAAACGGTGACACTTTCAAAACCAGCATTTAACAAGACAGTTTCTGCACGATGCGTCGTCATACCGTAGGCCGCATCATCACTCTCTACAGCCCAATCCCATTGAATAAACAAGCCGTATTCATCAAGTAATGTATAGATAATATTTGCCGTTTCCTGCAGATTATCTATGAATCCGCACACGGAAGACGCCACGACAAGATCAAACTGGTTTCTAAATGCGGGATGTTGCGCCACTAAACCACGAGTCAACAGATCAACGACGGGCTCTACGTTATTCAGTGCTTTTTTATCCAGCTCTTCAATCATAGATTCAGAGCCATCAAGCGCAATGATTTGCTTGGCGTGAGGCGACATTAACTGGCTCAATAGCCCTGTACCACAGCCAAAATCCAGCACCGTTTTACGGGTCAGTGAGGTAATGTCCGTCAGTTGTTCAAAACAAGATTGAGCAAAAATGGCCGTCGCTTCATCATGCTCCCATGTCGCTGCGTACTCATCCCAATCGTTTGACATAGTTCACTCCATAATTCATCAGTAACGCTTATAGAATAAGCACTGATTTTAATTCCTTAATAACTGGCCCTAGATTAAACCAGAATGCCCGTCAATTCCTAGTGTTATCTTCGTAATCTTTGTTGTGCGTGCTATGATTTTAACCTACCTTTGTTGCCATAATTTTATCATTGGATGACTATGAATTTTACTCAAATTGAAGCGTTTTGTGCGGTTGCCGAAACCGGCTCGGTTTCTGCTGCTGCCCGTCAAATTGACTGTAATCGCACCAAGCTAAGCATGGCCATCAAAGCATTAGAAAAAGATTTGGGCACCGAGTTATTCATTCGCACCGGTAACAATGTCGCGTTGTCTGAAACAGGTAAGGCTATTTATAAAGACTGCGAAAACTTACTGATCACATCGGCTCGAATTCGTAAAACCTGCAGTCAGGTTTCAGGTGAGTTTGCTACTGAAGTGTGGATCGCCCATGACGACTCACTTCCAGACACGCTGTGGCAAGATATCACGGTTCAAGTCAACCAGAACTTTCCAGCCATTTCGTTTAATGTTGTGTTAGCGTCATCCGGTGACCTATCGGCACTTGTCGAGAAGGGGCAAGTCGACTTTGCTTTTGGTGTGGATTATGAACGAATTGATGATCCAAGAATTGTTTACCAACCCTTAGGTAAGATTCGCATGATGTCCGTTTGTCGTTCCGACCACAAACTGTCCAAGCTTCCAAGAGTCTCTGACGAGGTGCTTCGTGATTCTATGCAGGTGTCGTTGGCCTATCTCAATGAAAAAGCAAACCCTGAATTGCTACCCTTTTCTCTCAAATACATCGGCTTTTCGAGCTTTGAATATATGCTCAGAACCATTATTTCTGAGGGAGCGTGGGGGGTGCTACCAGAGCCTCTTATTCGTCAGTACCTTAGAGAACAAGCGCTCTCTGTTATTAAACATACTTACGGGCTGACACAAGAAGATTTTTGTATGTTTACCGCCGCTGGGATGTCGGAACACCCCGCGATGATTTGGACTGCAGACCAAATCAGTGACTATTTGTTCGCGTTCTAACCCTTTTCATCGTCATACTCTCCATTAAATTGCACAGAAAATGCGGTGTGGCGCGCCCTCTCACCTCACTCTATTCCGATCGATTTATACCGAGTTCAGCCTCAGCGCCAGATGAATAATTCAGTTCGTTAGTTTCAAGTTTGTCCCTGTCTATATCTAATAAATTTAATAACATCGCCGTACCCATCAGTGAGTGTCAACATTAGTGACACCCGATATGGCAATGCATGTAATTGATTTAAAACAAAATAAAATAAATTCAGTTTGGCCGCCGCTCCTTAATGTTTAACTATTGTTTGAAATAACATCACATAGCGCAAACAATGGACTTAGAAACTAAATAAGGTAAATGGTATGCGCCCGAACAACGGAAACAACGAAACTCGAACTCTGACAGTCTCAGCCCTTATTGCAACAGTATTTGCAGGTGGCGGACTAGCAGTAGGGATCGTTATGGGCTCTCTTGTCATTGCCTTTGATGGTGTTTATTCGTTAGTCAGCTTGCTGTTAACATTATTGTCACTGGCAGCAGCAAACCAATTAAAAAACAGCGACAGTGTGCTGTCATTGGTGGGTCGTAATCGTGTTGAAGCCATCGTTATCGCTATCAAGGCATCCGTAATCCTGCTTATTGTCTCGGTGTCTCTGTACTCAGCGGTCTCTTCTCTGTTTTCGGGCGGCCGTCCTATCGACACCTCAATCGCAACCATATTTGGTGTGTTGAATGTCGTGGGTTGTGGTTACGCTTGGTGGTATATCGAGAAAAAAAACAAAGCCTTGTCTTCCAATTTAATCGATGCTGAGTCAAAGCAGTGGCAAATGGATACGATGTTGAGTGTCGCGGTCACGGCAGGTTTTATTGTGGCATGGTTTGTCGAACAAACTCCATGGTCAGGATACAGCGTGTACGCCGACCCAATGATGATGATCTTGATGTCCGCTTACTTTATCAAAGTACCTGCCGTCATGTTGAAAGAAGCATTCAACGACCTGGCTAAAGAAAAAGCCAAGCGTAAACATGCGCAGCAAAAGCAGAGCAGTACAGCACGTTCTCGTAAGCGTATTGCAACCAGCAATGCCTAGTCGGTCACGTGTGGATGAGAGAGATGCTGGTAATGCTGTATTTCTCTTTTCAATCCTTTAAAGGTTTCAATGGCTCCGTCAATGGCCAGTTGATTCACCAACCAATCAGGTAATGCACCACCGGGATCAGCAAAAGCGGTGTACATGATAAATACGTTGCCGTCCTCCAGCTTCGTTAACTCCCATCGAGACTTTACTTGAGTAATTCGCACAAAACCTTGCTGTTCAGCCAAGTAATCAGATGCATCTTTGATCTCAAGTATCAAGCGATTGTCTTGCTGATAGTAACGTGAGTACGTCACCATATCTCGATCAAGTGCTGGCCATGGCGCTAGAAATGTCGTGTAAACAATGTTCTCATTGGCCGATATCTGCGATAAGACTTTGGTCTGGTCAACATTGTGTAACCAATTAGGCACATGTTCTGTGTCTTCAAATAACCGCAGGAAAGCACTGAATGTTGTTGTGACATCGGCATGCACCCGTATCTCTACCAATCCGTCCTTGTGCTCTCGTTTATACAAGGTCACCGCATCTTGGTTATAACTCACCAACCACGGTTTTCGAGCCGCATTGACAGGCGGGACAAGCGAAAGGACGAGCGCCGTCGTTACAACCAAACGCAGGATAAAAGCGAACACGAACCACTCCTTGTGTATGATAACTCACTCTATTGGTTACCGTATTACGTTAGTCTACCACCCGACTTTTCGCGAGCTAGATACATCAAGATTGAGTCTGGCTTTCTTGTGCTGGTTTCTCTTTCGTTGCCCAATAACACAGCAACGATCCGATGGTCACCATCGTGACGCCTTGCCAAAACGAGGCACCCAACACCACCGAAAGATAAAATGACGAGAAAATAGTCGATAGCACTGGCGTAAAATACGAAAACGTCGCCAAAAGCATCATGTTGCCCCCTATGATGGCATAATTCCATAGCGCGTAGCCTGCGCCCATCACAAGACCCGACACGATTAATATCATCACAGAGGATGTAGAAAACGTCATACCTTGCTCATTACTCAGCGCATATTGGACCCATAGCGTGACGGCGGTTGCGATAAAAAACAACACAATCGCATTTTTTCCCTGGCTCATTACTGGCGTAATGTTGCAGTAGATTGCCCAAATAAAAGCCGCAGTAAATGCCATGAAATACGTGGCTGGATTCGAGGCGATATTGTCAACAATACGCTCGAGTGACAACCCCTCATCACCCGAAATGCACCATACTACACCTACAAACGCGAGTATCACGCTCGGGTACACCAAGGCGTTGACCTTACGATGACTTCTGATAACCGCAAAGAGTACGGTCAAAGCAGGCCACAAATAATTGATGACCGCCATTTCCATTGCTTGATGTCGATCGTTTGCCATACCAAGTGATAACGCTAAGAAAATCTCATAACAGACAAACAAGCTTCCTCCTATCAAGAGATATTTGAGAGAAAAATCTTTCAAACGAGGAAAGCCCATCACTAATACTAATGCTATCGCACTGACGCTATACATCATTGCAGCACCGCCAATTGGGCCAAATAACTCGGCAATATTTCGAGTTAACGCCAGCAAGCAACTCCACAATAAAATGGCTAGCACACCACACAACGTATATTTTTTTGTATTTGAAGCCACGCTCATCCACTCTAATATCTAAAAAGCCAACCTGAAAATAAACCGTTATAAGCCCTTACTATGCAACTTACCTAGCGTACAGTACCCTAGAAAAACTCTTGAGAAAAGAGTGTGTTAAAATCACAATCATCTCGTGATTTTTCGGGCATAAGTGTCTACACTCTTTTAAAAAAATCCGTCCTTAACTGTATTCAACACTTAAATCATGCACTTATTTTTATCTATTAAAAACATCTTGTCCGTATTACTCATCCTTATGCTAACAGGGTGTGTATCATCGAGCATCGATCCGAGCCGTTACGATAAAACGGCGTCATACAACATCGTTAACGACCAAGCCACCAAACTGGATGATTATTTTCAAAGGCACGTCCCTTTGCATTCTTTTGATGAAGAGACCGGCTTTTACCCCTTAAATCGAGGTCACGATGCGCTGCTTGCTCGACTGGCAATGATTGAAACCGCTCAATCTAGCATTGATGTGCAGTACTATATTTTTCGAGACGATGAAGCGGGCAATCTCATCGCCTGGCGATTATTTGAAGCGGCAGAACGCGGAGTCCGAGTCAGGGTGCTGCTTGATGACATGCAAAAATATGATGACAATGACCTCGTTCGATTTAGCAGCCACCCCAACATAGAAGTTCGAATGTTCAACCCTCATCACTTAAGAACTGCACGTAGCCTTGCCATGATGAGTGATTTTGAACGCTTAAATCATCGCATGCACAATAAGTCATTTACGGTAGACGGTGTCACGAGCATTGTTGGAGGGCGTAATGTCGGTAACGAATATTTTTCTATTGAATCCCCTGTTGAGTTTTCCGACCTTGATTTGTTATTGGTTGGCAAAACCGTCCGGCAGGTCGCTCGCCAATTCGATTTATATTGGAACAGCGATTACAGTGTTCCAGTTGAATGGCTAACCGAAATAGACACCCATTACACCGATAACGATATTGATCGATGGGTGGACGAAATCGGGTTACGAGAAAAATTTGACGGTGGTATTTACGACTTTTCTCAGTTGCCCATGTATGACGACATGATCAACGGCAAGCTTTCTCTTTACTGGGGAAAAGGCAAGCTTCTCTATGACTTACCCGACAAACCCGACAGCAAACAAAGCACCCTCATCGATAGCCTTGGGGCGGTGGTATTGGAAGGTAAAACATCGTTGGTCTTAATTTCTCCCTACTTTGTTCCAACCCAAAAAGGAACAGAAGAACTGGTGAAAGCCGCAAGTGATGGTCTTGAGGTCATCATTGTGACGAATTCATTAGCATCCAATGATGTGTTCGCAGTTCATGGCTGGTATGCCAAATACCGAGAAGCTCTGGTAAAAGGCGGTGTACAACTATGGGAAGTCAAATCGTACGCTGAAATCAAGAAGAACTGGAGCCTAACGGGCAGTAGTCGCTCTAGCTTGCATACCAAAGCAATGATCATTGATAAAAAGAAACTGTTCGTAGGTTCAATGAATTGGGATCCTCGCTCAGCATACCTCAATACTGAAATGGGCGTTGTTATCGAACAACCTGAGTACGCACTCAAGGCTTACCACGATATCTTGAACGAGTTGCCAGACACGGCGTATGAGATCGCCATAAAAGATGGCGATCTCATTTGGATTGATCACGCGACGGACGAACAGCTCACAAGCGAGCCCGATGCCAGTCTATGGCTACGCTTCGGTGCATGGTTTAGTGGCGTATTGCCAATTGAAAAGCAACTGTAGCGGCTCTTAATATCAACATTGCCGTCAATAAAAGAATGGATGAGGCCACGAAGGATACAGGCGTAGCCTCATCTATAAAGCAGGGTATCGGGTCCATATCCTGCTCGAATTACGGATAAATCACTCTAAGAAAAAGCAGCTTGTAAACGCGCCACGGCTTCTTCAACGAGTGACCTTGGCATTGCTAGATTAAAACGAAGAAAAGACTCCCCTCCCGAGCCAAAACTCTCGCCGTGACTCGCGGCAATGTTGGCAACCGTTTGCACACGCAGTATCACATCTTGTGGCGACAACCCAGTTCCAGAGAAGTCTACCCAAGACAAATACGTGGCCTCTAGTTTCATTGACCTCACACCAGCAATAACATGTACACCCTCATCGAATATCCTACGATTTTCATCCAGATAGGTCAGCAGCGCATCAAGCCAAGGTTCACCGTGTTCGTAGGCAGAAATGGCCATCAACATGCCAATTCTATTCGGTCCAATACCCGCGGCGTTCAACACGGTTTGATATTGATGTCGAAGCGTTTTATTAGGAATAATAGCAGCGCCTGTCAGCGCTGAGGCAATGTTGAATGTCTTGGTCGTTGCCGCCAAAATTACCATGTTGTCGATCGCCTCAGGCGCGGCTAAAGGCGCGGCCGTATGCTTCGAGCTTGCGTATACCAAATCATGATGGATCTCATCCACCACCAACACTAAGCTATGTTGTTGACAAAACGTCGCTAATGCTTGGATCTCTTGTCTTGTCCAAACGCGCCCGCCTGGATTATGCGGTGAGCACATCACGACCATTTTTTCATCGCCAGTGAGTTGCCGCTCTAACGCATCTAAATCCATATGGTATTGACCATCACGCTGAACCAGTTCACTTTCCACCACTCGGCGGCCATTGGCCTTAATCACCCGAGAAAATGCATGATATACCGGCGTAAACAAAATCACGCCATCGTTAGGCTCACTATACGCTTGCACACAAAGTGCGGTTCCTTGTACCAAACCAGCACACGTTACCACCCACTCAGGTTCAACAGTCCATTGATGGCGACGTTGCATCCAACCCGTCACGGCCTGTTGATACTGTTTATCATCGCCATAATAGCCATTTACGCCGTTTTGGGCGGCGACTAGCAATGCCTCATTGACTTGCGGTGGGGCCTTAAAGTCCATATCTGCCACCCACATGGGTAAGCCATTATCAGCGGACACCCCAAAAATCGACTCCATTTCATCCCATTTCGCGGAGTGGGTGCCGACACGC
The DNA here is from genome assembly GCF_002873335.1 of Vibrio sp. 10N.286.49.B1. Classification (GTDB taxonomy): domain Bacteria; phylum Pseudomonadota; class Gammaproteobacteria; order Enterobacterales; family Vibrionaceae; genus Vibrio. The sequence continues at coordinate 112,948 of NZ_MCUW01000004.1, forward strand.
TCTATCACTTCATCAAAATCAAACGTCATCCCTTACCTCTAATCGTCGTATGTTCTATAAGCAATGGCGATAACACCATTTTTAATCGCCTACTCCAGTGTAAGACAAACCCAGTAACATTTGATGGCCTGAACCTGATCTATCCCTTGTCATCGACAACACCATCAACTGGTATTTTGCTCTTTAGGCGAATAATATTAGGCGGTGAACCGCATTGAATATTCCGGGTGCCCAGTGTGCTCATCCTCTTGCTCGCTGACTACGATAAATCCCTGAGATAAATAAAACTGAAAACTTGCGTTATTGGCCTTATAAACGTTCAATGTCAGTGGCAAACCTTGTTGTTTTGCGTGGTTTATTAACTGCTTTCCTATACCTTGATCCTGTTTTTCTGGCGCGACAAAAATAGCCGCTAATGTATCTTCATACAGTGCATAAAAACCAACGACTTCATCCGCCCATTCATACACATACACCATTGAAACCGGCAAATAAGTATCACGCATAGCATCGACTTGAGATATCCAGAACTCAGGTGGAACAAAATCATGCGCTTTGATGGAAGCTTGTAGCCAAATCGCTAATACAGTGTCGCTGTCATTATTATCATAAGGTCTAATCATTGGTGTTCTCAATTACTATCTATACGTTGCGAGTGAGCATCCATTATGTACTTATTTCCGAAAGGTTTATTGAAGATTTACGACAAAACGATCTAGGCTCTTTATACGACGAACAAAGCACTCGTCTCTGTGTTTTATCTATCATTTTTATCATTAAAACGTCAACGACTCATTCCCGTTCATCCATTAAGCTCCCATAACCCCTAATGGACGTTTTCCATCACATGCTCCTTTTTCCAAATCATATAACGGGCTACTGCCATGATTACTCCACCGATGATCTTCCCTCGCTAACTTTCGATACTGCGTTGGCGTCACGCCAATATAAGTTTGAAATGTCTCATAAAACCGACTACTGGAGTTAAACCCTACCGTCAGTGAAACATCCAGTATGGTTCGATCTGTATCGCTGAGCAGCACGCGAGATGCAATACATTATGGATATCAAAGATGAGCCGCATGAACGACCAACGCAAGGCACCAATGGTGACTACCCTGAAATTTCGTTTACCTTTATCTCTAATACCATTGAAGGCTTGATGGGGATTAAGCCCGATGCGACGAACAATAAAATAATAACAGCGTCACACTTAACCAGTGATATTGATTGGTTGGAAGTGACACAACTACCAGTAGGTAAGCATGAGATAACCGTTCGTCATGATGGTGTCAAGCAAACAACATTCACCAATGATTCAACATTACCATTGCTTTGGGAGGCCTGGTTCTATGGTGACTACACATCGTTAATCGTAGATGGTCAGTCGGTCACCGCTACGAAAAAATTGGTCAACGGGCAAACCGTCAGCTTTGTTCAAATTTCGGTTTCGAGCGAAGAGACACGGGTCGTACAAAAGTAAAAGTGTTAATACCCCCTACAAGCCCAATATGTAAGTATTGGGCTTTAGCAACCAACCGTCATGATTACCTTGCCTATTTAATCACCTGACATCATGTAAAGCCCTGAGCCTCTATACCAGTGCTGTGAATATACCAGTGCTGTGAAACTATGCCAGCGCGACTATCAACCCAACCAGTACCAACGACACACCGACGCCACGTGTATAAAACCATCGTTCTTTTAGGAACCAGATACCCATCACAACGCCAAATATAATGCTCACCTGCCGTAAGGCCACCACATAACTCACGTTATCAACCATCGTCATGGCAAACAAAACCATTCCGTAAGTCAGTGCCATCATAATTCCAGCAATGGCAGAACGGTGGCGATGCTGCCAAGTCAACCTTAGCTCATGGCGTTGTTTGGTAATAAGTATCCAACTGATCAGAACCAATGCAATCGCAGCAAATTGGACCCCTAAGTAAAAAATCGCAATCTGATGCTGTGATAGCCCTGTTGTTTCGTGTTGTAACCAGCTTAAGGCTTGTTTATCAACGATAGAGTAAATGGTGGTGCCAACAGCGGCAATACAAGCCCAAAAGACACCAACATTCGCATATGAGCTAAGCCTAAGGTCTCGGAAGTGCCGCATCGGTATAATCATGCATCCAATCGTCAGTACCGCGAAGCCAAGCCAAGCATTGACACTGAGCGTCTGCCCGATCGCTACGGTTCCAAGTCCGACCATCAGTACTGGTAATGCTCGTGCAATGGGATACATCACACCAATGTCCCCAAGACTGTATGCCTTAAGAAGACCAACCAGATAAATGACCTGGCCAATCGCGCTTAGCAATAGCAGCCCCCAAAAATGCATTGCGATATTTTCAAACCCAATGACGGTAAGGCACCATATCAAATAAGGAGAGAGTAAAACCAGTGGGGCCAATGCTGCCCCTAACGTAAACGAATACCCAGAGCCGCCATTGGATTTTCCGAGCACATTCCAGCCTGCGTGCAGTAGCGCCGAGCCGATCACCAGAATCATTGCGTAAAGAGCCACTTGAATCCCTTAAAAGAAAAAGCGGATGATAGAAACATCCGCTATTAAGCGCTTGGTATTTAGCACATCCGATATTACTGTCGGCATGAGCATTAAAGCATTTACATCGAACGAATGACTGGCGAGCCAGTATCAACGAGTAAGCTGAGCGACAGACTCAATACTTATCGCATCATGGCGCCAATATTCAATATCACAGTCTATCAACTCACCGTGTTGGTTATAGTTGATTCTTTCGACCATCATGGCTGGTGTTCCTGAGGTCGCTCGCAATGCTTGTGCCATCTCTCCTAATAGTGAAGTCGTGCTCACGCGATACTTCACTTTACTATATTCAACCCCATATTTTTCTCGATAAATGTCAGTCAAAGATTGGGATAGGTCATACTCTAACAGGTTGGGAAATTGCTCCGTGCGAATATAATTCGTCACAAATACCACTGGCCTATCCTCTAAATAGCGAACTCGATCCACACGATAAATATCGGAGAAAGGGGGAAGCACCAACAGCTCAGCCGCTTTCTTCGTCGCCATCATCGCTTTAGCCGACACCAAGCTCGTCTTTGGATGACGGCCTTGGCTCTGTGCCATATTAGTAAAGTTAAGCGTCTGGGTTGGATCGTATTTCAATGGCTCCGGAGAAATAAACCAACCTCGACGATCTTCTCTAAAGATTCGCCCCTCAGCTTCAAGCAACGATAACGCTTCACGTAACGTAACCCTAGTCGTATCAAACGACTCTGCGAGCTTTCTTTCCGCTGGCAGTTTTTGTCTAGGCGTTAACATACCCGACTCTATTTGCTCAACCAGCGCATCTTTTATTTTTACGTATTGCACTTAGTATCCTTAATTCATATAAACGACATATCGCTTATCGGTGTTTAACAGCACAACCATCATTATCGAGCTCGCCATGCTTGGGTCTTCCCTTCGAGCAACTTACCCACCAGCATATGTAGGAGTTTCGCGGCCGCAGCGGAAAGCATAATCATCACCGCCATGGCAGCTGCCGAGCCTGTCTGACCGGCATCATCCATATTCAAAACCGATACGGACGCAGGAATCGTTTGAGTTGAATACAAGAATACTACTGCAGAAGTCGTTGTTAAAGCATTGATAAATAAATATATGGCGATATCTAATACCGCCGGTAAACAGCACGGTAACGTCACTTTAAAAAACAACTTATATTGAGGCAACTTAACGGAAGCGGCCGTTGCCTCAATTTCACTTGGTAGTTGCTTTAGTGCGGTCAACGCCGTCATATGTCCTACCGTATAATAGTGAACGACCGTGTTGATGACCAAGAACGCCATCGTGCCATAAAGCACTCCAAGCGGATTATTTGCGTCATTAAAATAGAAAATATAGCCTAAACCAAGCACCAAACCCGGTACAGCCATTGGAATAACACTCATCATTTGCATCAACTGACGCAACGGAGCAAAGGCGCGCCCCTTCTCAATGCCGTAAGCGCCAAGAAAAATCACCACTGAACCAACAATCGCCGTCCATAAGCCCAGCTTTAATGAATTGAAATAAGGCGTCCATCCATAGGTGCTCATTTCAGCGAAGTTATAATTATTTAGTGTTAATGCCTTGTTCCAAGGCCAAAAGGTGACCAGCGATCCATACACCGCCATTCCCAGCACAGTAATCACCGCAAAAGAAATCACAACACAGTAAATCAAACTGATGTTATCACGTAGTTTATTGGGTTCTGGTTGATACGGTACGGAACGTGAATCAAGCATACTCTTTTGCTTTTTTTGCACCCAACGATCCACAGCAAAAGCCAATATTGCGGGCAATAACAATAAGATACTCGTCACCGCGCCCATAGAGAAGTTTTGTTGTCCAACCACTTGCTTGAAGATATCCGTGGCCAGTACATTGTAGCTTCCACCGATCACTTTAGGGACGCCGAAATCACACACTACCAGTGTGAACACCACAATTAACGTACTGATCAACCCATACTTTGCGGCAGGCAGCGTCACCATAAAAAAAGTTTTGATTGGAGACGTATTCAGCGCCCTCGCGGCTTCGTAAAGACGAGCATCAGAGGTGCGTAAAGACGTTGTCAATATCATCAATGCATGGGGAAAGGTCCAAAAAATCAAACCCAAAGAGATACCTATCACGCCATATACCGAGTGACCTTGCAATAGATCCTTAGCAACACCTTGGTTGCCAAACAAATAGATCAAACTGATCGCAGGCAGCAACGAAGGAGCAAGGATAGGTGCCGAGCCCATAAAACGAAATAACCCTTTAAATGGCATACACGTTCGGGTCAAAGCGTAAGCATAGCCAAAAGCAAGCACCCCAACGACGAGGGTGACAATCAATCCCACCGTAAACGTATTCGTTAACGAGACCCACAGGCTATCTGTGGCAAAATAGGTAGAAAAGTTATCAATACCGACAAACTCGCCATCGCTATTTTGAACACTTTTCTTCATCATCGCCCACAATGGCATAATGATAAACAGCAGCATTGAAACAAAGATAAATGACAACAAACCCAAAAGAATCCAATTGTCTTTACTCATTTTTGCGCTCATTTCCGCCGCGCGTCTTTTCATCGTATCGCCGATAGAGAGCGTCGAAGTTGCGTACATGTCGTTCCCCTATGCCGCTTGACTAGAAGCGTGACTAGCAGCACTACCGCCAGATACTGGCTTAAATACGTGGCTCTCAGGTAAATACCCACGCAAACCAGTCGCACCAAACTCAATATAACGAATATCGTTACGGCGTAGATTAAAGCGCTTCACTTCTTTTACAGGGACATCAATATAAAGGGGCGTGGCCAATGGCGCATTTTGCATAGCGACTTCAACTCGGTAAAACGCACCTTGGAATTCTTTAGCCAGGATCCGCACCGGAATAGCATTGCTCGCACGCTCAACAAATTGAATGTTCTCTGGACGGACGGCCAACTCAAAGATGTCACCTTGGCTTAGTGTCATATTCTCAAGCTCTGGAAGGGGTAACATCGACTCAGCCACCCGCAATGATTGGCTAGATGCCACTGAGGCCTCAATGAAGTTCATACTGCCAACAAAATCGGCGACAAAACGTGTGGCCGGTGCTTCATAGATTTCTTGCGGCGTCCCTACTTGCTCTATCACGCCGTGATTCATCACAACGATACGATCGGCCATCGACAAGGCTTCTTCTTGGTCGTGTGTCACCATGATCGTGGTGATGCCTAAGCGGCGTTGCATCTGGCAAATTTCATCGCGAAGGTGAGTACGCACTTTCGCGTCAAGCGCAGATAGTGGTTCATCGAGAAGTAACAACCCTGGAGACAGAGCCAGTGCGCGAGCAAGCGCTACTCGCTGTTGCTGACCACCAGACAGTTGGTTGGGAAACTTATTACCAGAGGTAGGCAAGCCAATCATCTCTAACCAGTGTTCGACTTTTTCTAACGCTTCTTTGTTAGACAACCCTTGGTTTTTTAGTCCTACAGCGATATTTTCTTGCACCGTAAGGTTTGGAAATAACGCATAAGATTGAAAGACAATGCCAAAGTCACGTTTCTCAGGCGGGAGAAATGTCGTCTCCTTATCGTCTTGGCAAATACGTCCAGAGGTAGGAAGGTCCAGACCCGCAATCGCACGTAGTAACGTCGTTTTGCCACAGCCAGATGGCCCAAGAAAACACACGAATTCACCACGACTAATCGATAATGAGATCTCTTTCAATGCCGTGAACTGGCCAAATTGTTTTACAACGTTTTGAATGTCTAAATAGGGTTTGGATACTGTCATCACTTAATCTCCAAATGGTGTATACCAATACTAGGCAGTCAATATTTCATTGCAATGACAGTTTTATATCAGGTTGGTTTCAGTTTCATTGTCTGCAAGAAGAAAGCAATAAATAGTAAAAGGAAGGCGCATGCCTTCCTTTCTATTTACGTATTCGAATCCCTATGTCGAACAGGACTCATTCTAAGAATTTACGATTTTGGTTCTGATTTTGCGTCAAATTTTTGCGACCAAGTCTTCAACACGTCGGCACGATCGGTGCCCATTTTACCAAAGTCCATGTCAGCCATCACTTCTTGGACATTTGGGAAATTACTTGCTGTCGCTTTCACGTCTTTGTGGCCAACGACTGGGTACATCTCGATATACAATTCATTGGCAGCCTTTGAGACAGACCAATCAACCACGCGTTTTGCAGCGTCCGATTCTTTCACAAGACCCACCGCTTCTGATTCCCAACCGATACCAGCAGGCACAATCACATCTAATGGTGCACCTTGTGTTTTCAGCTTCGCACCTCGACTAGCCATGGAGATACCAATAGCGACTTCGCCCATTCCGGCCTGCACACAAGGTTTAGAGCCTGAATGCGTGTAGTGGGCAATATTATTGTCTAGCTTTTGCATGTAGTTCCACGCTTGGTCGTCGCCCATGTTTTGCAACCATGCAGACACTTGCATGTAACCCGTTCCCGATGAAGCCGGGTTTGGCATGGCGATATGGCCTTTGTACACAGGCTTGGTCAAATCTTCCCACGATTGTGGTTTCGGTAGGTTCAGTTGTTTCGCGACCACTTCATTAAAGCAGACTGCATTAAAGAACGCATCATTACCAAACCAAGCTTGACTTGACTGAGGGTCATTCAAGCTCGCGTTTAAATCTTCCAACCCTTTTGGCGTATAGGGCTGAAGAATACCCTCTTCTTTAAGTAGCGCCATTGATGAGCCCGCAAGCCCCCATACCACTTCAGCGCGAACATTGTTTTTCTCAGCGAGTAATTTTGCCGTCATGATACCCGTAGAATCTCGAACCCAGTTGATCGTGATATCTGGGTTTTCTTTCTCAAATGCGTTCTTGTATTTAGCAAGGATGTCCGTTTCAAAAGCGGTATACACCGTCACTTCCGTTGCGGCAAAAGCATTGGTTGCTAACAAAGAAACCAATGTCGCTAGTGTCCCTTTCATAAAACGGTTTTTCATGTCCATCTCCAGTTTGGTTTATCAGCACACCGGCCACCTTGATATTCACAATAATGATGAGTGCCTAAATACTTAGTAAGATTAATTTCTTGGTATGTACCAGTTTGTGTATACAAGGTAATTCTCATTTGTGACGATTAAATGAACGAAAAATGGCAATTTGAATACGATTAGCAAAAACAGAAAATGGACCTATTTGCGACGAAATGAACTGTGAAACTTTTATTAAATCTAATTTTCACGCTTTACGTGCACGGATTACGATTGGTAGAGTGATGAAAACTTCCTGGTATAGTCCAATAAAGGCCCTATAATGAAAAACGAATACTTGTTGTTAACACCTGGACCACTTTCTACCTCAGAGACCGTTCGTCAAGCCATGCTGAAAGACTGGTGTACATGGGATGATGATTACAATAAAGACATCGTAGAAGTCATTCGAACCACACTAACCGCGCTCGCCACAAGCAGTGCAGGCTATACCAGCGTACTTATGCAAGGCAGCGGCACCGCATCCGTCGAGGCGACAATAGGCAGTGCATTAGGAAAAAATGCTAAATTACTCGTTGTCGACAACGGCGCTTATGGCGCTCGCATGGCACAGATAGCGGAATATTTATCAATTCCTGTCAGTGTCATTGCACCGGGAGAAGTCCACCAGCCAAGCATTGAAACCATTCAGCAAGCGCTTGTTGACGACTCTTCGATTACTCACGTCGCGATCGTACACTGCGAAACCACCACGGGCATGCTTAACCCCATTGACGCCGTCGTCAGGTTAGCGAAACAACATGACAAGATCGTCATTCTAGATGCCATGTCGAGCTTTGGTGGCATTCCAATGGATATTGCGCAGCTGGGTGTCGATTTCATGATCAGTTCGGCAAACAAATGTATCCAAGGCGTCCCAGGGTTTGGTTTTGTTATCGCTAAACAAAGCGAGCTGGAAAAATGCCAAGGGCAAGCGCGTTCTCTTACGCTAGATCTTTATGACCAATGGCAGTGTATGGAGAATAACCACGGCAAATGGCGCTTTACCTCTCCGACTCATACGGTACGTGCGTTCTACCAAGCCCTGCAGGAGTTGCACGACGAAGGTGGTATCGCCGCTCGCCATCAACGTTATCAAACGAACCAGAAAACACTCGTTGAAGGAATGCGCTCATTAGGGTTTAGAACGTTACTTAACGACGACCTTCACTCACCTATCATTACGTCGTTCTACTCACCAGAACACAGCGACTATCAGTTCAAAGAATTCTACAACCGCCTTAAAGCACAAGGTTTTGTGATTTATCCGGGCAAGGTGTCCAATGCAAACTGCTTCCGAATCGGCAACATTGGCGATGTATACCCAGACGATATCAAACGACTGATTACGGCTGTGAAAACCGCCATCTACTGGGAGCAGGTGTAATGAGCGTTCTATCCTCTCATTTACGCAGCGAAGGCGACGTGAATAACACGCCAGCACGCCACGAATGGAATAATCAGATTCAAGATGACGCGACACAAGCCTTGCTCAAGCGTGATGCGGATGTGTTTTTGCATCAATCTATGTCCACGCCTTGCTTAGATTCACTGGAAGCAGCGGAAGGCATTTACCTCCAAGACACGCGTGGTAAACGTTACATGGATTTTCATGGTAACAACGTGCACCAGCTTGGTTATGGTCACCCCCATGTTATTAAACGCGTCACAGAACAAATGCAAGCTTTGCCCTTTTCTCCACGTCGCTTTACCAATGATACGGCGGTGAGATGCGCGGAAAAACTCACCGAGATTTGTGGAGGCGACCTAGATCGCGTGTTATTTGCCCCTGGCGGCACGTCAGTCGTGGGAATGGCGCTCAAACTGGCTCGATATATCACTGGCAGCCATAAAGTTGTGTCGCTGTGGGATTCATTCCATGGTGCGTCACTCGATGCCATATCCGTTGGTGGCGAAGCGTGTTTTCGTGAAGGCATGGGACCATTAATGGCTGGGGTTGAACGTATTCCACCCGCGGTGTCATACCGAGGTGCACTGCCCTCTCAAGACGGAAGCGATGTGCATTACGCCGACTACCTCGAATATGTCATCGAAAAGGAAGGCGGCATTGGTGCCTTTATCGCTGAAGGCGTTCGTAATACCGACGTTCAGGTGCCAAGTAAGGCTTATTGGCAACGTATCCGTGAAATCTGCGACAAACATAATGTCATGCTCATCATCGATGATATTCCAAATGGCATGGGACGAAGTGGAGAATGGTTCACGTATCAGGCCTTCGATATCGAACCGGATATTTTGTGTATCGGCAAAGGGTTGGGTGGCGGACTCGTCCCCATCGCCGCCATGGTGACCAAAGAGCAATACAACACGGCTGCTGATATTTCATTAGGTCACTACACACATGAAAAAAGCCCGATTGGCTGCGCCGCGGCGCTCGCTACGATGGAAGCCATCGAACAAGAGCAATTACTAGAGAAAACACGCGCAGACAGTGAGTTTGTTCAAGCCCGCTTAGCGCAAATGAAAGCAACCTATTCGGTGATCGGTGATGTACGAGGAATAGGCTTGTTGTGGGGCGTTGAGTTAGTCACTAACCATGTGACCAAACAGCGTGCCTACGACGAGGCAGAATCTGTGTTGTATCAATGCCTCAATCAAGGGCTGAGCTTTAAAGTCTCGCAAGGTAACGTTATACAGTTGAGCCCACCGCTCATCATCACTCGTGAAGAATTAACAAAAGCACTCGATATTTTCGAACACGCCATCGCAACCGTATGCAAGGATTTCAATTATGTCTAATCACCCTTTAGCAACACCAAACACCGCCACGCCATCACCGATTCAAGCCATTGTTTTTGACTGGGCGGGCACCATTGTCGATTTCGGTTCGTTTGCGCCAACCAGTATCTTTGTGGAAGCGTTCAGACAAGGCTTTGATTTTGATATTACGCTTGCTGAAGCTCGTGAGCCGATGGGCATTGGCAAATGGGACCACATTAAAGCTGTCGGTCTTTTGCCTGATGTCGATGCACGCTGGAACAAGCAATTCGGGCGCTCAATGACGAACAACGATATCGACGCAATCTATGCAGCGTTTATGCCACTGCAAAAAGCTAAGGTCGCAGACCATGCCGAGCCAATCCTTAATGCGATTGACATCGTCAACGGACTCAAGGAAAAAGGCATCAAGATCGGCTCTTGTTCTGGTTACCCGAGAGAAGTCATGGATGTGCTTGTCCCCGCAGCCAAAGACTACGGGTATGAACCTGACTATGTGGTGGCGACAGATGATCTCCCTCAAGGTGGTCGCCCAGCACCGTTTATGGCGCTCAAAAACATGATCGAGCTTGAGGTCAGTGCCGTCGGTGCTTGTATCAAGGTCGACGATGCCGCTCCAGGTATCGAAGAGGGGCATAATGCGGGTATGTGGACGGTTGGTTTGTTGCTATCAGGCAATGAAGCGGGCTTGACGTTCGAGGAATATCAAGCCGCGGATAACGCCACATTAGACGCCGCTCGCGACCGCGCTCGCACGAAACTTGGCCAAGCCTCACCACACTACTTAATCGACACCATTGCCGATCTACCTAACGTAGTCGCAGACATTGAAAAGCGTCTTACTGCAGGTGAAAGACCGTAATTAATGATCACGCTGTATCAACATAGTGATTAATAGGGGCAATCCTATAGGCGCTTTAGGGATAAAGGTCTATAAAACTATCCGTTCCTGATGATTTAGGATTTTGAGAGTATCGGTAGCCAATACGATCAGTAACCGAATATATTGGCGTCACCTATTTACTAAAAGCTAGCAAGCTTACCCTTGCTAGCTTTTTTGTTTAATTAACGCTTTAATTCCAATATTTATCTCCACATCACCAACTGTTCTTCAAAAGTTAAATTACATACTAACAAATAAAGTCTGTATTGGAGCATAAAGACATCGTTCGATTTAATTCCAAAATACGTCTCAGCATTAAATTGATTTATAAATACCCGAAGATACAACCCTGCCATAACAAAAACAAATACATCAAAATCAAAACAAAAACCGAATGAATGATAAGTCATATATATAAGTAGTATTTGGTGATTAACTCGATATAACATGAAAAATAATTTCAACATATATTTATAAAACTAATGGGTATCTATACAATACCTTGGCTCGCTATCACCAACAGCACGAGCACATAACATCAATAATAATTCTAAGGATAGATAATGCAACAACGTATCAAGACGCTGGCCTGCCTTGCATTGGCAACCAGTCTATTCGGCTGTGCGTCCACTTCGTCAGATGAACCACAACACACTGCAACAACCAACATTCAGCTGGAGCTGTTTGATAAGCTCAAAGCACAACTAAACACAGCCTCCGCTCAATACAAAGATGAGGAACTGGAGTGGTTTGCGGCCAGAGCTTATGCCTCAATGGGTAAATCGTTAAATACCGCTCAGGAAGCATATTCAGAATTTGAACATGACCCAAAGCAAATCAATGATTCCGATCTTTTTTCTAGCCAAACGTACGGGCAAGAAATGACAGAATCATTAGACGCTTTTGAAACGGCGCACCGTAATGCATTAGAAACAAAACAACGTGTATTATCAGTGATGGCCATTTCATTTGAGAACCGACAATATTTGAAAACAGCCAAAGCCGATACACTTTTCCCATCCGAGTTCAAACGCGTCGAGCAGCAACTCAAAAAAACCGTCGATTACGTGGCTAATAACGTAGAAATAGATAATGAAAGGTTAGTTTCTCTAGAAAAAAATCAGCATCAACTCGAAGCTAAATCTGTCACCAAACGTTATTTGGGCGAGTCTCTTCAGCAATTCAGCAATCAAAAAAAACAACGTTATTTTATTGATGCGCCTTTAGTCATGGCTCGCTCTGAAGCAGCTCTGAATAAAGCCGAAGCCTTTATTCAATCTTCTCCGCGTAATCACGAAGAAATACAAATTCGTTCTGATGCCGTTACATTTGCTCTGCAACGTGCTGACAAAATTGCTCAACAGGTAAGAGACCTGAAAGCATTGCCAGAAAAGCAGTACGAACGCTATATTTTGAATCTAGAAGATGTACTACGAAATATTGCCGTTGCCTCATCAGCTGGAGATTATAGAAACCAAACGCTCATCGATCATGCCAAACAAATAGAACATTCAATGATGAGCAACCAGCAAAGCGATCAAGAGAAGTGGCAAGCGCTCACCGTTGAGCTCAGTCAAGTAAAACAAGACTGGCAGCAAGACATTGAAACGTTTACTGCCCAATCCAACGCCTTATCTGCAGAGAAACAGACACTAGAAAACCAAATCATTGAACTACAAACACAGCGCTCTGCTACGATGAGTAACAATGATGTATTAGAAAAGCCACAAACTGAATCGGTCGTTGTGCCAGGAGATCCCGCTGATATCTCCCCTCAAGATACAGAGGTTACTGAGCCTATTGCGCCCAAGGCGATGAATAACGAGGCTCAAGCCAATACATAATCACAAACAGTAATAATACAATAGCCAGAAGCTACGCTCTGGCTATTTAATCTCATTGTACGCACGACAAGCAAACACCCACGGCCTGAAACCTACAAACGACTCTAAGATTGAGCATGGCGACCTAATCAATCATACCGCTACACAATGTGATGCAATGGCTTGATTCTCAGTACGTCGATTCCAAGATTTTTCGTGGAAAAAGTAAGCAAGCGTATTAATGGCAGGCTCTAACAAGGCAACGGCTCCCCCCGCTAACATATCCCCAGTTAATGCATAGACGACAAGGAAATCAACACTGTAATGGACTGCGGCAAACGACGCCGTTTTGACTCGGGCATTTTTGCTTAACTGTTGTAAGAACCGATATTTACCCCATGCTTTTTCATGGAAGTAAAACGCGACGGTATTTACAGCGGGTTCTAGCATTGCAATCATGCTACTTAGAATGAATTCACCCGTAAAAATATACGCAACGCTAAACGCTATTGTGAAGTGTATCGATGCAAATCGTAGTGTTTTTGTCATGGGTGAATGCCTGTTAGTTGGAATACAACAACTATATCCAAAACAGATAATAATTAAAAATCAATTGATTTTATTGGTTTGATAGGCAAAAACTATTAAAAAATTACTGATCTTTCCTATGACCCATCGAATCCAATGGACTAATAACGACCTCATAATGAAAAACACGCCAAGTAAACTTAGGCGTGTTTTGATTAGGTGTGCTTAATTAACTCATGACACAGTGGACGCTCAAACTAAAATACAGCCCCAACGGTCAGTAAAATGTTCGCAAATCGTCTCTGCTCACCGGTTGCAATCACCAACAATGTATCGTCCGATTTTACTGCAGAGTAGAAATCTGAACGTTCTAAAAAAGACATTGGTGTGTCGGCAGGCAGATAGGATTGATATTGTTCCACAATCGTATTATCGAAGTCAGACGGCCATGCCATCATTTCTGCACTTTCGATGTTCAACATGTCAACGACACCCGCTAAAACATCAGTACTTGGAAGCATTCCTGGCGCGAAGTTTAAATAGACAACATTCGCCTTTGGTGATGCATTGGTCACAAATGAATAGTTTGAATCTGCGATCAACACTTTAGTTTTGTGGCCGCACTTGGCTAAATGACACAAAAGCTCAGGGTGAATAATTTTTGTTTTAAGCATAGCTACTCCTAAAAGTGGTACTGACGAATCAGTACCACTAACAACGTTACATGCGGTAAACGCCGCCATTTACGTCAATCGTAGCGCCCGAGATAAAGCCATCATACTCAGAAGCCAAGAACGTAATCGTACGAGCAACATCTTCTGAAGTTCCAGCTCGGCCCAGTGGGATGCCTTTGACGGTATCATCAGCCGATGCCTTCGTTGTATGTTGGTTGTGGAAACGAGTGCCAAGGATCAAACCTGGCGCTACCGCATTCACTCGGATGCCAAATTCACCAAGCTCTGCCGCTAAAGAGCGAGTCCATGTCAGCACTGCCCCCTTTGTCATAGAATAAGTTAATGAACCAGAGTGTCCGCCCGAACGACCTGCAAGTGAAGCAAGGTTAACGATACTCGCGCCTTCTTCCGCACTCTTCAGGTGAGGCAATGCTGCTTGAGTCACGTTAAGCATTGTCGTCATGTTGACGTCAATGACCGTTTGCCAATAATCTTGCTCGATTTCGCCTAGCCATTTTCTTGCAATGATTCCACCAACGTTATTAACTAGGATGTCAATTCCACCCAAGAACTCAACAGCTTGGTTAATACACTGTTCCGTTTCCGTGCGATCCGTTAAGTTTGCAAAACCGAATGCGGCACGTTGGCCTAAAGATTCCGCCAGCGCAACCAGTTTTTCTGGTCCTTCCGTGCCACTAAAGTAATGAATGAATACGTCACAACCCGATTCAATAAGTGTTTTTGCTGTGTAATATCCAATACCTTGCTCAGCACCTGTGATAAACACTTTTTTGTTTGTTAATTTTCCCATTTCTTAAATCCTTAGTAATTTTGTAGATCGTTAAGCAGCGACGCTAGCTTTGGGTTGTCTTTGATAAATTTTTCGTACACAGGTTGAACTTGTTCTTTAAATGAGTTGACGTCAGCAGGAACGATTTCGCCACCATTTTTCTCAATTTCGACGGTTGCTTGATCGACGTAGGCATCCCAGTATTTATCATGAACATCCAGAACCTCTGTTGAGATTTCAAGGATCGTCGCACGATCTTCTTCAGACAATCGCCCCCAAACTTCAGTCGATACCGCTAAGATATCTGGGATCATCGTGTGGTGGTCAAGAGCAAAGTACTTAGCAACCTCATAGTGGCGGTTAGCAAAATACGTCGGGATATTATTTTCTGCGCCGTCAACAACACCTTGTTGTAGAGCTGAATACACCTCAGTAGAAGAAATCGGAACAGCACTCGCTCCCAAGCTACTCATCGTATCGATATCAATTGGAGAGTTTTGAACTCGAACCTTTAAGCTTTTCAAGTCACTCGCTTTTTCAATCTTATGGTTAGAATAAAAGCCACGTGAACCACTCGATAAATACGCGAGTCCGATAAAGCCATCTTTCTCTGATGACTCAAGAATACCTTGACCTACTGGCCCACGAAGTACTCGCTTCGAGTCATCTTCATCTTTGTATAAATAAGGCAATGAAAGTACTGAGTACTGTTCAGAGAAAGAAGCGGTAAGCCCTCCGCCCACTTTCGTAAAGGCTAGCGTGCCATTTTGAAGCATTTGTAGCGTTGACTCTTCACGGCCTAAAGTTGCATTAGGGTAAACTTTTACGCGCAATTTCGTTCTATCAGTGACTTCTTCAGCAAACCAGCTCAACGACTGATGTACCGGATGGTCTAGAGGCATGGCGTGTGCGAGTTTCATGTTACGCGCCGAGGCGTTAAACGCTAATGTTGAAGAAATTAAAGTAACGGCTACTGCTAAAATTGTCTTTTTCATAATTAATATCCCAGTTTATCCATTATAACCAGCTAGTCTCGGTAACCACATCGAGAGACTAGGGAAAGCAACGACGACCGTAAGTCCTAAAAGAATCAACGCATATAGCGGGATTAACCTAGGAACAACTTCGCCCAATTTACTACCTGAAACACTACAACCAACAAATAACGCGGTTCCTACTGGTGGTGTACATATTCCGATAGAGAAATTAAATACCATCATTACGCCAAAGTGGATTGGGTCCATTCCAATAAATGTCGCGATTGGAAGCATAATTGGTGTAAATATTAATATTGCAGGAGACATATCCATGAATGTTCCAACAATTAAAAATATAATGTTAATTAAAATAAGTATCGCAATCGGGTTATCCGAAAAATTAAGTACAAAGTTTGCAATAAACGTTGGTATATCAGAGTAAGCCATCGCCCAAGACATTGCACTTGAGGTCGCTATCATGAACAACACGATAGCAGTAATGATGACGCTGTTAACAACAATATTCGATAAATCTTTTACTTTAATTTCACGATAAGCAAAGCCAAGAATAAGACTATAAACTACCGCAATTGCAGAGGCTTCTGTCGCGGTAAAAATACCACCAACAATGCCACCCATGATAATAACAAGCATTAATAAGCTAGGTACAGCGTCAAAAATCGTTTTCAGTACGGGTTGTTCTAGTTTAATCGTTTCCGCTGGAACACCAAAGCGCTTGCCAAAGAAGTACACACCAAGCATGACACATAAACCCATGATAATGCCAGGGATGTAACCTGCTAGAAACAAATACTGAACTGAACTTGTGCTAACCAAAGCGTATAAAATAAGAACATTAGAAGGCGGTATCAGTAGTCCCGACGGACATGATGCTATATTAACCGCACTCGAAAACGCCTTAGGGTATTTCTTTTCATCTTGCATTGGTCCCATCAAGCCACCCACTGCAGCAGCAGAGGCTGTCGCCGAACCGGACAAAGAACCAAACATCATATTTGCAATAACGTTTACGTGACAAAGAGAACCTGGAAGTTTTCCACCTATCAACATTGCGAAATTAATCAGTCGCTTAGCAATGCCTCCAGAGTTCATCAAATTACCGGCAAAAATAAAGAACGGTAGCGCAAGCAAGCCAAAGTTATCTAATCCGCCAAGCAATTGCTGACTTGTTAATATTGCCGCTTTATCAATAGAAAAATGAAGAAAAATAGTTAATAGTGACGATAACCCAATAGAGAACGCAATAGGAACGCCTAACACTAAGAATACAAACAAGGTTCCGAATAAGACCACAACAGGTAACATGTCGTAAACTAGATCTGGCATGTTCATCAAATAATTTTCTGTAAATAACATATCCATTAAAGTCATGGCTTATTTACCTCCTTGAGTTAATAACCTTTGAATTGTTTGCAATATATCGGCAACAGCACACATAACAATAATAACTCCAGAGATAGGGGCTGCCATATAGACATATCCCATAGGCAAGTTACTACCAAATAAGTATAAACTTGGCGATACTTGATTAAATCCTAATGTTGTATTGACGACGCTACTACCACCGTAAACCAATACAATTGAAGAAAACAAAATTACAATCAAACTTACTGTTATTGCTAATATTTCTTGTTGTTTCGGTGATATCTTGGTGACAAGAAGTTCTATTGCTAAGTGCCTTTTTAGAGCGTAAACATAAGCCCCTCCAAGCACACCAACCCAAATCATTAAGTAACGAGATAACTCATCGGTAAACGTTGATGGTGAGTTGATAACGAATCGAGTAAATACTTGCCACACCACGGCAAAAACCATCACCCACATAATCAGAACTAGCAGCTTTTCTAATATCTTAGTAATTAATGCAACACCCTTGAAATAAACATCCATATGGCTACCTTTGGAGCTACGTGTTATATAAAATGTTACCCGAAACATGTTACTGGTAACTCTTGATGTGATGAGTCTATCTAAAAGGATAAATAATACAAATATCACTGTGTGAAAATGTGTTCTGGATCATAGGTCAACCCATCACATCTGTGACTAATATCTCATTAAAGCTGTTTATCGTTTTAGCTTTACCTTTTATAAAAACTCACTAACACCTAACAAAAAACTCAACTACCCCTTTAAAAACAGAAGGTTAAATAAATAATGTTATTGATAGTACTTGTGATGACATTATTTAGTGACACATGTCTCATTTTAATAGTGATATTCCAATTTGATTTTAAATTTTTAAAACGCAATCACAGAAATTAGTATAAATAACGGTTTAATGAACAAAAAAGCAATGTTACAGTAACAATTAATTATCCAATAATAATGAGTACATTAAGATGGTTATAAATAAGAAAAATACTCGACCTTCTTTGAAAGACATCGCAGACCTTGTTGGCGTAACAAAGATGACTGTTAGCCGGTTTTTACGTAACCCAGAGTTAGTTTCAGAACAAACTCGAAACAAAATCGCGAATGCTATCGAAGAAATTGGTTATATTCATAATCGTGCACCTTCAATGCTGTCAAAGGCTTCGAGTAAAGCGATTGGAGTATTACTGCCTTCATTATCGAACCAAGTTTTTGCAAACTTTACCCAAGGAATAGAGTCGGTAACAAACAAGCATGGCTATGAAGTGCTGATATCTCATTTTGGTTATAGCGATGAAATAGAAGAGCGTAAAATTGCAATGATGTTGTCTTATCACGTTGATGGCATCATTTTAACCGGTACCACCCATACCAAACGAACGCTGCAAATGTTGAAAACCGCCAACATACCCGTCGTCGAATCAATGGAACTGACTGACAACCCTATCGACATGGTCGTTGGTATCGATCATGAGCACGCGTCTTATACTGCAGTTAAAGCTATGCTTTCGAGCGGTAAACGTAATGTTGCTTATTTCGGTGCTCGTTTGGACCGCAGAACCAAGTTGAGAATGGAAGGATATGACAGAGCCATATTAGAATTTGGCTTAAAAAAACACCACTTTCTCACCCATAAACACTCCAGTTTTACACTGGGACGAGACCTTCTTGAGCGGGCGTTAACAGACTGCCCAGATTTAGATGGTGTTTTTTGCACCAATGATGATATCGCAATCGGTACCATTCTCGCTTGTTTAGAAAAAGGGATTTCAGTGCCTGAGAAGACCAGTGTCATTGGATACAATGCCTTAGATATTGGACAAGCGATTTCACCAAAATTAACCAGTATTTACACACCTCGCTATGAAATGGGCGAAAAGAGTGCTGACATCCTATTAGACAGTATCGAAGGTAAAAGAAGCCAACAGAACGTCTATGACCTTGGATTCACCCTCACTAAAGGTGAAAGCTTCATCAGCTAGTGCTGTTTCTCTGCGCAATCCGCCCAACACTAGATAGTTTTAGTATCGGCATTCATATCAATTCTCGTCCCCTATATTACTCAGACGAATAGAAACTCAACGTTCGCTTTTTTATTCGTCTGCAGTCACTTTTTCGTTACTTTGTCCAACCATTAATGTGATTAAGCGCTCTAAAATGAACAGGTCTGCTGTTCGACTGTTCACTTTAATTGCAGTTACGGGTAACATGTTACCAATAACATAATTAATATAACTTTTGCAGTCCATCACAAATGTCACTGTAATCACTTAAGGAAGTCTTATGGCAGGAAAAAGTATTATTGTAATGGGCGTTTCTGCGTCAGGGAAAAGCACTGTCGGTGTAAAGCTTGCTCAAGCTTTAGGGGCAAAATTTATTGATGGTGACGACCTTCATCCTAAAAATAATATTGTAAAAATGGCCTCTGGTGCTCCGTTGAATGACGAAGACCGCGCACCTTGGTTGGAACGAATAAATGATGCGGCATACAGCTTAGAAAGTAAAAATGAAATCGGCGTGATTGTTTGCTCTGCATTAAAGAAGACGTATCGTGATCGTATTAGAGAAGGTAATCAACACGTTAATTTCTTATTTCTCGATGGTACTAAAGATATCGTGATAGAGAGAATCCGGCAGAGAAACGGGCATTTTTTTAAAGAAGAAATGATTAATAGCCAATTTGAAGCGTTAGAAAGACCAAGTGGTGAAGTAGACGTCATTATTGTCGATATTGATAATACGGTAGACGCTATCGTGAGCCAAGCTATCAGTCAGCTCGATAGCTTTTAATTAATGGTAATCAATTGATAACGGCGAGTTGACTGTAATTAACTCGCCGTTTATTTAATCCTGATTTTGGCGCGTAATTTATCACTTATGTACTTAAGATTTAATTTTCACCATCTACTTTTATTATTACTTCAAGATTCGTTATTTTATAAACCTTATATGAAGTGAATAGCGAAAATATCAAATATATATCACTACATATTATCAAGAAACTTTTCAAATGTTGGTATTAGCCTTGATGCCCCATACTCACTTAAATGATTATCATCAAAATAAAGTGGCCTTCCTTTAAAATCACCGTAGCAGTATTTAGTATCACAGAAGTGCTCTTTTACATTAATTAAAGTAACATTACATTTTTTTCCTAGTTTTTTAATCATACTATTAAAAAACTTATTTCTATCTTCGTACTCATTCAATGACAATTTAATTATAATTTCATTTCCCTTCATAAGCTCTTTAGCCATTTTCTGAGGAACATTATCTTTCATTTCTGGAGTTGGTTGCAATAGAAATACTGGATTTTGCTTTGAAAACGAGCATAAGGTATCAATGAATGCATTATTCATAGTTTCAATATAATGAAAGTCTCTTTTGACAGAGTCTTTCAGTTCAGGAATAAACTCAACAGGTTTTAAAGACCTATTTTCTAGTCCATATTCGTTGCGGCCTAGTAACATTTCCATATATCTATTACTGATAATAAGGGGAATGTTAGGGTACTTTTTTATTTCATCTAAAGCATACGAGATAAAATTGCCACAGGATCTATCTTCTAATCCATGGGAGCTAATATTTAAAATATTCTTTACCGTTCTGCACCCTGGTTTGGTCCAGTCCAGAACACTCTTGTTTCCTAGCGATTTTTCAACACTTCGAATAATACTCTGCGCATGACTATCACCAATGACTATTGCTCCCAACTCTCCATCACCATACACACACTCAGGAATAGGCCCCGATGCAATATGACATTCATCTCTTCTCGGGTTCTTATTGTAAGATTCACTAGATACAACTTGAATACTCTGGTGATAATGCCATTTAAAACCATCTTTTAATAAAACTGTAACTCCGGCTATCCCCATTAGAAAAGCAATATAATAACTATAATACTTAACTATAATATTATCACTTTTGAATATTAAAACTTCTAGATATCGATTACTAAAAAAACCCATAACGATTGAAATAACAATAAATATATATATATAACTATCATTTAGAGAAAAATAATTAATCGCAACTACAAAAGGCCAATGCCAGAGATAAATTGAATACGACCATTTACCTATAGCTTGAAAGACACTGTTATTGGTCAATACGCTATCATTCTGATTCGACTGGATTAATAAGAACGCACCAAAAACTGGAATTATAGACAAATATCCAGGCCATAATTCCTCTTTTGAAATAAATATAAAAGATGTGGCAATTAATGCTAAACCGAGTATTTCAACTAATTTCTTTTTGTTCTTTTTAAGCTTCAGCGGATAAAGATAAGCAACACCACCAAACATCAACTCCCATGCTCGTGTCGGTAATAAGTAGTAGGCGGGGGTTGGCCATCTATAAGTCGCAAGTATGCTAAATATAAACCCAATAATAGCTCCAATTAAAACAATTGATTTCATCGTCTTTAAGGAGCATATTTTGCTCATAGCAACAAGTACTAATGGGTAAATTATGTAAAATTGACATTCAACAGAAAGTGACCAAGTGTGTAAGAGCCACTTTTCGTATGAAGAAACAGCAAAGTAACTAGACTCTTTCCAATATATAATATTGGACATAAATCCAATGCTACTACTGATGTGTTTCCCCAATTCAGTGTAGTCGGTCGGGGTTAAATAAAACCACCCAAACACTAATAAAACTAAACAAAGCATAACCAAAGCCGGTATGATCCTATTGGCTCTAGCTATATAAAAATTCAATATGGAAAAATTGTTTTTCTCTAATCCTCTAAATATTATTCCTGTCATCAAAAATCCAGAAATAACAAAAAAAACATCTACTCCTATAAAACCACCGGGCATCCATTGCTCATTGAAATGGAAAAGCACTACTGCCATTACTGCGATAGCTCTTAGACCATTTACATCATATCTAAACTGCACAATGCACCCCTTACTAGACCATTAATTCAGGCGCATTCTATACTAAGGTTGCGGCAAGGCAAGGTATGAGATGTTCATCTATTTGTGAAGGGTATATATCGTCAATTCAACTGACAAGTTTTCAAATACCGGGCTAATGCATCTCACTTTAGAGTCCTAAAAAACCTATATTTAGTCTACCATAAATAAAAAATATGTAGTGCTTATAATGTAACTGTAACCATCCCCAAAATAAGTGTATTCCGATTTAGAGTTCTTCCGTTTAAACTAAACCAAATGGAGAGCGCTTATGAAAAAATCACGCTATACATAATTTCAGACTGTTAAGATCTTGAAGGAAGTCCAAGCTAGCCGAAAAGTATCGGAAATAAGTCAGGTTGAACTCGAATTCATCAAGCCAGGAAAACCCACTTAGAATTCATATATTGAACGTTTTGACCGAACTTACCATAATGCAATACTGAATATGTATGTGTTTAAGGCGTTGAATGAAGTACGCGAACTAACCGAAACTAAGTCAAATAGTATAATCATGAGAGTCCACATAACTCACTAGGATATCTACCCCCTTGGGATTATTTGGCCAAATCACAACATAAGAAAGGATCTAATTTTGATTGCCACTAATCAAAGGGGGGTTACATTAAGTCTTCACCCCATTGCTTTACTCCCTTTTACTGCTTTGTTTTGCAGTACAATAACCCTTAGATGGTCGTAAATGAGATTAAACGTAAAAGCGTAGAACGTTATGAAGATCGTGACACCCAGATCCATAATAAATGCCTGCCATAAGCTGACGCCAAGAATAGCGGCCATGACCGGAACCGTGAACAACAACAAACCCGCTTCAAAAACAATAACGTGTACAACCCGCAAGGACAATGAACGTTGTGTCTTTTCTCCAGGTACAACACGATCAAAGCCCAGATTAAACAAATAATTCCAGAACATTGCTATCGTCGCGATAACTATCATTGTTCCTGATAGTGCGGCGACATTATGATCAGTAAATAATGACAATCCAATAATGGACAGTGTCACGGCTAATGCTTCAAACAAAACTGAATGAAATATGCGTTCTGGTGTTCTCATCTCTCTACTCCGATACCCTACTTAAATAACTGAAAGCGCAATTATGACAGGGCGTACATAGAGTAAAAGTTAACAACCATCACGTTTAATGATAGCTTTATATTTTGATATCGCAAGAGAACGCCACATGTACAGCTTTGAACAACTCAAGGTATTCGTCACCGTCTGTGAGAGTGGCTCTTTTTCTGCCGCAGCTCGTAAGTTGAAAAGAGCGCAATCCGGTGTGAGCCAGGCGATTTCTAATCTGGAGATCGCCATCAACCAAGACTTGTTTAATCGTGATAAGAACACACCAACCTTAACCACCAGCGGTCAAGCACTGCTGCCGATCGCGCGTTCGATTTTGAATCAACAAACCTATTTTGACCAAAAAGCGGAATCACTGACCAAAGCGTACGAACATGAAGTCGTGATTGCGGTCGACGAAAGCTTGATAAGCGATGATTTTTTTAACATTTTGACCCCTCTCGCCGAGCAATTCCCTATTACCCATTTTGAGGTCATCACCGCTTCAACCTTTGATGTGGAATCTCTCGTTCGCTCGGGCAAAGCGCAAGTTGGCATTGTCTATTCTGACGGTGAATTAAAGGTTGATATGGATTTTTTCATTGTGGGTCATGCTAAGTTCCTCACTATCGCATCACCGCAACATGAATTGGCGATGCTCCCTATCGTGCAAGACTCAGATTTGAAAAGGCACCGTCAGTGTGTTCATCGCAGTATTCAACAAAAAGAGTTGTGGTTCAGCTACGGGATCAGCTCAACATTTTGGTACGCCAATACGCACCAGACCTTGATCGACTTGGTACAACAGGGCATCGGATGGGCCGTCGTGCCTGAATTACTGATTAAAAACCAACTGCAAACAAAGACGCTCGTTTCATTGCCTGTCGCACATGAGTTTAACGGTTGGCTCACCGCTGTGGGCTGTTTGGTGTCACGTAGCCATTCTTCAGGGCCGGTGTTAGAAAGTGTTGTCGAAAGGCTCAAACAACATCGCTTCAATGAAGAACATTGGATGCCAGAAAACAGAAAGCTCTAGAATGAAGTCTAGGGCTTTCTGTTCATTGAAACCCGTCATTGATCATTGAAACAAGCGTTAATTGACTCAACGGTTACGGTACTCCGTCGCTCACGCACTGGCGCACTTTGCCACCTTTAAGCGCCTGAGGTTACCCTACTTTCTCAAATGGCTGCATAACACGTAGCTCGTGAGTTTGGTGATTCAGCTCAAGGGTATCTTGATTAACATGAACCTGAATGCGTCCCGAAACATCAAGCGACGTGGAGATGGCCTCTTTACTGCAACATGCTAATACATGATGCTGTTGTTTTGATTCAAGCGTCCACTGCGCATGGCATATGTCTTCACTTGCATCAGACACCACAACGTCGGTGTAGGACCTCTCCATGTCATAGCCGTGAGACAGCAGTGGAGCCACGCTTTCATGCGACAACATATTGATGTCGTATTGATAGCCTTTGCCCATTAGTTGGATCTGATTCTCCACACAGTCACCAGATAACGCACTATGAAGTCGCCATTGCACAGCGGCCGCTTTATGCAAATCCAATGTGTCACAGACTAATACACCTTTATCAGCAACAAAAACCAAGGTTCGAATGAATCGACTCACGGTTTCATAAGCATTGGACAAATCGAGTTGTACAACACTCCACCCTGTTCCAGACTGTTGATTGATCACCTTCGCAGTTGCCGCTTCGTCATCTAAGGTTTGGCCGACCCCCGCTATTAATGGCAAATTATGCGCTTGGGTTGTCTGCGTCCATTCACTATGATGTGCACTGCCATAACGATAGCCATAGCTACCACTTGGTGTTAAGACATTCAATCCATTATCCATCAGAGCAAAATTACCTTGATCGGCATGGCGATGAGAGCTATTACCAAACTGGCTCGCTCGGTAGAACACACTCATGTTAGGGCTCATCATTTTACCTAAACCGGCAAAACCATAAAATTGACCACGCACACTCTTTTCGTATTCCGAGTCAATATCCGTCGTGTTTAATGGTCGATTAGCATGGTTGATCTGACTGACCGTCGGAATCACATCGAGTAAATGCAATGCATAGGTCTCTATGTCTAGCTCCAACTTTAAACTCATTTCACGCGTTCTCGTATCACCGAAACGATCAGCGTAGATCCGTAGTGGGTTCTGAGCAAAAAATCCAGGCCATTCAGCGCCATCCCGCTTGCACCAAAAGCCATCGCCAAATGGGTGAATCACGTCGTCTGTTGCAACAAAATCCTTAGCGAATTTGCTGTAATTCTTATAGAAAGGATGGTTATAGAAAGAAAACCCACTAAGACGCTCTATCGATAAGAAAAATGGGTGATGCCACTTGGTATAAGACGAAGAATAAAATGGCCCTTCAGCCCAACTACCATCTTCACCACCATAAAACGGTAATACACTTTGGTATATCATTAGCGCGTAGTTTAACCAACGCTCACAAACAACTTGATCGAACTCCTTGTGCAGCACCATAGCAGCCACACCAAGGTACGACGGTAATCGCGATGTATGAGAGTGACCAGGAAATTGTTGAAACTGATCCTGCTCTAGGCGTTCTTCCATTTGAAAAGCAATACGTACCAACATTGGGCGCACAAATGCTTTTTCGCTGTCAGTCATTAGTGGACTTAGCCAGTGGTATGCAAGGTATAAGTTTCGAGCGAGGGAAAGACCAACCTCATCCCCCCACGTTAATGGGCGTACTAAAGAAGCGGGCCCTTCAGGGCTCCACTGCGCCAATTTCAACAACAAGCATCTTGCTTTGTCGCCACTTTGCTCGTCACCCCAAATCTTATAAAGCAAGGTCAATGACACAAGATCTCGGTCAATCCAGTTCCTTACGTTAGCGATGGCAGTACGTTTGCCTTCCTCTTTACCTCGTCGATAATGATCAGGGTAGGTAACTGCGTCGATATCAACTTTTTCTGCTGTCGCCTGTAGCTTATCAAAGGCGGTCCATGACGCGATTCGAACCGAGTTAATATCTTCATCAAAATACATTAAAAACTGATCACGATGCTCACACAGCTTAAAGATATCTTGAGCGCTAGGTGGAAGATAACTGGTTGACACCTGATCAATAGTGAAAGTAAACCACTCCGATAAAGCACCAGTATCTTTTGATAGGCGCCATCTATACCCGCCTTCGACCAACAAAAATGGCAGACGAAATGGGGAGCGGACGTCTTTCCAACGCCATTGTAAAGGCTTATCCACGTGTTCTAGTTCAATCGTATACGTGTGTTGGTAATCAGATTGTGGCCAGTTAAAACTTGGCGGGTTCAACGTGCTCGTGGTTTGATCTTGTGGAGAAAGAAAGACTTGAAAGTCATGGTTACGCTCGAGATTCAGCATCACTACGCTCCTTTTCAAACCAAATGTATTCGCCCGTTTCAGCGTTTATTTCCCCAATTGGCTTAGCCGGTGAGCCAGCGACAATAGCGTAAGGCTGGACGTCCTGGGTGACGACTGCATTGGCGCAAACCAACGCGCATTTACCAATAGTGACACCAGGGGTCACCACAACACCCGAGGTCAACCATACCCCATTGTTGATAACGACTTGGCCTTTTGTAGGACACGTCCTAAGCCCAAACGTCTCTGTCTGTGGGTCATAAAGATGATTACCTGCCACAATCGAAACATGAGGACCGATCAATACATGATCCCCAATAACAACGTCGCCATTAATATAGCTATACAAGCCAATGTAAGAATGATTGCCAATCTGATTGTCATTGATTCTTACAATCGCGCCCGGTGCAATTCTTACATTGTCACCGTCGAATCCAAGAATACTGGCGCGCGCCGTATCATCTTCAAAGTTATTGCTCTTAGCCGTATAAAGTGTGAATTTTCTGAACTCTTCGTCCGTTAATTCACCACCAAATTTTTGTTGTACCGACATAAGTATCCTCACAAACGGGGACAGGAAAATTGCCCTGTCCCTTAAAAAATTATTCAAATCTAAATTTAAAACAATGCACGTATTAAGCGGTTGCCTTTACAACCTGTGGTTGTTGAGCTCGCTTCTTGGTTCTAAGTAAAATGAAGCCAATCAATCCAACTACACCTGCAACGATTAGGAACAATGAACGCCCCCACATAGGGTTAGGCACCAAAGCAAGAGATGCTAAGAAGACCGATGCAGTAATAAGCATTTTCCCGAGCATATCGTGTTGTTTGTTATCCGCTAAAATACTGGTTTCTGTCTCTTCAACCACAACCTCAGTATCAACATTGCTAAAGAACTTGTTGATCTCGGCAGCACGCTCTGCAGACGGCTCTTTATAAAAGAACTGAGATAATACGAAGAACGGTAAGGTGATACCCATGTGGCCGATTACACCAAGCGTCACCGACTTCATTTCTGAGAATTCACGTGCACTCAATGGTGTATCTAGACCTAACACTGATTCGATAAGTTGCGGTGTAATCCCAAACGCAATGAATGCGGATACGCCCATACCAACGAGAATCGTTCCCCAACCGGCCCAATCCGGTGTTTTACGAATGAAGAAACACATGATTGAAGGAATCAAGACAGGGAAGCCAACCAATGTCCCAACAAGCATCATCAAGTCAAACAAACCAAAGTTTTTCAAAGAGGTTAAAAACAAACCGGTAATGATAATCACAATACCAAACACAGCGGTCAGTACTTTACTGGCCATCATCAGGTGTTGTTCAGAGAAGTTTTTGCAAAAATACGGTTCGTAAACACTTTTCAAGATGATGCCAGCGTTACGGTTTAGAGCAGAATCCATAGAAGACATGGTGGCAGCAAACATCGCCGCGAGCATTAAGCCGACCATACCCACTGGCATTTCGCGGCTAACAAAGATGTAATACGTCGCATCAGCAACTTTATCGCCTAAGCCATCCAAGCCCCATGTTGTTACATCTGGGTAATTACCCGCAACGTACCAAGCCGGTAAGAACCAAATCAGTGGACCAAGAATCATCAAAGAACATGCTAGCAATGCGGCTTTTCGGGCATTCTTAGTGTCTTTAGATGCAATGAAACGATAAGAGTCGACCATGTTGTTGGTGCTAAAAAACTGTTTAACAAAGATACAGATAAACCAACCGAAAAATAGGTAGCTGTAGCTATATCCGTCACCGATCAATTGCTCGGTTGGCAGACCAACCTCAAGCAGGTTACCCACGCCACCCGATTTCCAAATCGCCACCATTGCCGCGACAAATGTCATGACTGTGATGATGATCATCTGCATAAAGTCAGAGGCAATCACCGCCCAACTTCCGCCGACTAGGGACATAAATAACACCACCAAGCCAGCACCAATAATAGTCTGCTCCAATGGCACCCCTACCACTGCGCTGGTAAAAACCGCAAGGCCATTCAACCAAATCGCAGCTTGTAATACGCTAAGAGGTACATTCGCCCATGTGAACACTTGTTCGTTCACTTTACCCAAACGCATTCTCACCCCTTGTAAAGGACTGATCACTCGCATTTGACGTGCTTTCGCGGCAAAGAAAAGGTAGTTACAAAAATAACCGAGCGCGTTAGCAAAAAAGACGATGGCAACCGACATACCGCTCGTCAGGGCTTTGCCCATTAACCCCGTAAAGGTCATGGCACTCAAAGCCATCATGAAGGCGCTTGAACCCACCATCCACCAAAGCATGCGGCCACCACCCCGGAAATATTCACTGGTATTCGACGCAGCAGAGCGAAAAACCCAGCCTAGGCTGATTAAAAATAAAAAGTAAACGAGTACAACGATAATATCGATATCCATGTGCAATCCTGTATTTGTAGAGTACGTGCCATATATCGCCTTATTGGTCACTTTTATGCGGCGATGGCGTTACTTAAAAAGTATGAGACTTGATGCAAGTTTCACTATACTCGCGCTTACATATAGCTGGAAATGATAATACTGTATAACAATAATACATAATGAGAATGACTAGACAAATGGACATAAAAACACTGACGACTTTCGTGTCTGTCGCCAAGCATAAGAACTTTTCGGCGGCAGCAAGAGAACTGCATAGCGTACAGCCAACCGTTTCTAGGCATGTCTCAGAACTGGAAAGCGAGCTCGGTCTAAAGCTCTTCTTACGCACGACTCATCAAGTTGAACTGACTCAGGCTGGTGCGGTATTATTGCCTGAGGCGCAAGCGATATTAGCCAATGACAAACGAGTGAAAACCCTGGTTCAGAACACGCAAAAAGAAGAGAAAAATCACCTTAAAGTCGGCTATTTAGCCACAGCATGTTCCTTTTTCTTACCTAATCTTGTCGGACAATTTCTGCTCAATCATTCCGACGTCACGACCAGTCTTCATGAAATGACCGGACAAGAACAATTTGAGGCGCTGACACAAAATAAAATCGATATCGCCTTTTCACGGCGCCAACCAAAACTCGATGAGAATTTGTTTTCGGTAGAAGAAATATACGCTGACAAAATGGTCGCTATTGTGCCAGCGCAGCATCCGCTTGCTAACCAAACGGAACTCTCGATGTCTGATCTTGAAGGCGAACCGTTTATTTTGTTTCAACGATCTGAATGGATAGAAATGTATGAGCATATTTTATCTTTAGCGCAAGAAAGTGGCTTTACGCCCAATGTGACTTTTCACCCCGAAAACATGAGGCATCTGGTGACATCCGTGTCTTCAGGACTTGGGATTTCGATTGCCCCACAATGCATCAAATTCATCGCAGACAATAACTGTGTTTGTATCCCCATTAGCAACGTGAATCTGGTGCTTCCTCTTTATATCTACTACAAACGAAGTGGCGCTAGTAGCGCGTTAGAAAAGTTTGTCAGCACGTGCTCAAGCATCAAGCCTGATGTGCAAAACGCGATCTGCTCAACGCATTAATTGCCATTAGGTAGTAAGGTAATGAACTAATAAGGTAATGAGCTAATAGCGAAATCCGTGGTCGTTCTCATATTGTTTACTGCACGCTACGCTTTAATATCGCTGAAAAATGGCCCGAAGAAGAGCTTGCAGACACTAATACCCAACCTTTTGAATTCAAGAAATTCACGGCATCAATTGGCGAGTTAAAGGAGACCGTATTACCAGACTCATCGCGAAGAAGGCCTTTATTGCGAATACTTATTTCAACTTCTTGCCCAAAATCGACTTCGACTTTCCATTTGGTCAAGCTCAGCAACTTTCCGCGCGCCACCACGCGGGCATACTGTTCCGTTTGCCCACTCGCGACACTTGCCTCTGGACTATTGATGGCCATACTGGCTGGTGATAGTGCGAGCATAGACATTATTAACAACATCATCAACTTAGGGTTATGACGTAACGAGTATCTTTTCATTTGTAACCTCTATCTTTACTTTCTATGAACGTATTCTTGAGGTGTAAGCATACGGTTATTTCTTTTCATAATTTGAAAACCGTCTTATCCTTATTTTTAATATATGAAAACAAGCAATGAGTGAGTTAATAATATGGCCCAACTAGAAACCAAAGGATTTGAGTTTTTTGGTGAACAAGAGCACCGCTTTCGAGCCATGTTAATTGAACGTGTTGAGACCTATATGGTCCACAGTCAGTTAACAAAAAATCAGTTGGCCGACAAAGCTGGCATTGGAAAAACCTCGTTTTATAGCAAAATGGACCGAACTCAAGAGAGTCAATTTACTACCTTGGATTTATTTCGCCTTGGCAAAGCCATGGACGTCAGTATTTTGCAGTTTTTCCCCGTAGAAGAGATCGATCGTGAACATGGTGGGCAACTGGCGGTTCCGGCCAGTGTATTGCATATGATGGACATGATGATGTCGATGAGTAATACCGATATTGCGATGCTTTACGACATGATAGAAACGTTAAAAAAACACAATAAGATCAATAAATAATCCCTAACCAACGCCGCAATCAATGGTTCACATTGCCCGCAACTCACTCATAGAGCCCCCCCCCCCTCTTTTCTTCTTAAGTAGAAGTTCAATACCTTTTGTTTTTCATAAAATTGAACATTTGTTCAGGTTGGCCTTGAACGGTCGTTCAATTGATCTTATAGTAATGTTGTTCGCATGGAGATGACCCCTCGCGACTTTTTTAATTTCAGGCCCAATTCAAAGGAAAATGACATGCTGAAGTTCTATTTTCACAAAACCCCAAACCCAATGAAAGTCGCGTTATATCTTGCCGAAACTGGGCTTCCTTACGAGCTCGTCCCAGTCGATACATACAAAGGAGAGCAACACCAACCTGAGTATCTGGCCATCAATCCCAATGGAAAAGCACCGGCACTTGAAGATGACGGCGTAAGAGTCTTTGATTCCAATGCGATACTGCTTTATCTATCAGAGAAAACAGGTCTACTCGCGGGTAAGCCAGAACACCGAGGTGAGTTGTTGTCGTGGATGATGTTTATCGCCTCTGGTCTTGGGCCATTTTCAGGTCAATCCGTGCACTTTCGACATGCCGCACCTGAGAAGCTGCCGTACGCCATCAATCGTTACTTACGAGAAGCTCAACGCCACTACGACGTACTCAATAAGCATCTTGAAGGTAAGGAATACCTGGTTGGTGAAGAGTACAGTATTGCCGATGTCGCAGCCTGGGGTTGGATCGACAAGGCAGCCGTTGTATTAGGAGAAGAAGGCCTAGCCCCTTATCCGCACCTACAACGTTGGTTTGAAAATATTAACAGCCGCCCAGCCGTTGAAGTTGCGCGTAACATTGGCAGTGATGTGGCATTTAAATCTGAGCAAGACGAAGCCACTAAACGAGCATTGTTTCCACAAAATTATTCGAAAGATTAGACAATTACCCGAACCTCATGTTGAATGAGAGTAAGTGGGCGATGGTCAGCCCCTAACCCACTTTGTGCTAGGCCTTCTATAATGTTCATGGCAGACGTATTTTCATTATGCTTGTGGTGGAATAAACAAAATTAAGCAGGCGCAGAGTTTTCTAGTTTGAATTTAGGAGTAAATATGGACAACAAATATACACCACCAAAAGTATGGGTAGACAATACGGATGGCGGAAACAAATGGGCCAGCATCAATCGTCCGGTATCCGGTTCAACACATGAGAAAACCCTGCCTGTTGGTGAACATCCACTGCAGCTCTATTCATTAGGTACGCCTAATGGACAAAAAGTAACGATTCTTTTAGAAGAGCTTATCGCGCTAGGGATCCAAGAAGCCGAATACGATGCTTATCTTATTAACATAGGTGAAGGTGATCAGTTTTCTTCTGGCTTTGTCGGCGTTAACCCTAACTCGAAGATACCCGCACTGGTTGATAAATCCGGAGCAGAAGACATCAATGTCTTTGAATCGGCCTCTATCCTTGTCCATCTTGCTGAAAAATTTGGTCAGTTCTTACCAAAGGAAGGGGCAGCACGTACCCAAACTCTCAATTGGTTGTTCTGGGCTCAAGGTTCAGCAC
This sequence comes from Vibrio sp. 10N.286.49.B1, assembly GCF_002873335.1. Lineage (GTDB taxonomy): Bacteria > Pseudomonadota > Gammaproteobacteria > Enterobacterales > Vibrionaceae > Vibrio. The sequence goes on from NZ_MCUW01000004.1 coordinate 145,750, forward strand.
CGTTCTTAGGGGGTGGTTTCGGCCATTTCTATGCATACGCCGATGAGAAATTCGAATACCCTATTAACCGTTTTGCTATGGAAGCAAAACGTCAACTCGACGTTCTAGACAAGCAACTGGCCAACAATACCTTTGTGGCGGGTGAAGAATACACCATTGCCGACATGGCTATTTGGCCATGGTATGGCGCCGTCGTTTTAGGTCGATTGTATGATGCTGCTGAGTTCTTACAAGTTGAGAGCTACCATCATGTTATGCGCTGGGCCAATATGCTTGACGCCCGAGAAGCGGTGCAACGCGGGCGTATCATAAACCGCTCGTGGGGCGAAGAATGGGAACAAGTCCCTGATCGCCATAGTGCCGCGGATATAGACAACGTACTCGCGCTCAAACCTGACGCGTCGTAGGCCACCACAGTAAAAACGCTTAAGGTTTGAACACGAATGGTGGGTTATACCCAACACGCTTAAAATTAGACCCTAAGCATCTAAAAAGCCGAGAATCCTAGTCTCGGCTTTTTTAGTTTTTGTGCTTTTGGCTTTTGGTTTTTGGTTTTTGGTTTTTAAATAACGATTTCAACTCCAAGCCCTGATTGTTATTCAACGTTACTTCATACTAGTTATTTCGTTAGTAATGCTAGGGCTTCAAGCAATCCCGTATCGTTATTACTGCCTTGCGTCAGGTAATTCGCTCGCGCTTTTAACTTTGGAGTCGCGTTACTCAACGCGACCCCTATGCCCGCCACATCAATCATAGAGACATCATTATCATTATCTCCTATCGCAAGTACTTCATCAGGGTGAATCCCCTTATGAACAAGGTATTGTGACAATAAGTTGCCTTTGCTGTTGCCAATCTTGTTAAAACCAATGCGATTGAACCAAGAATGCTCATAGCAAAAGTTCTGTTGTAGATGAGGCAGAGAGATCAGCGCTTCAATATCACTTGAATCCCCTTCGGTCACAAAAGTCCAAACATGTTTCGATTGTGTTAGCGCTGCATTTAAGTCATCAACACGCTCAATTTTGGGACGAATAGAAGTCGGCAATGTCTGCGCCCACAGCTCTAGCGTAGTGATGTAATTCGCAGGATGAGTGTGCTTTAAAATAATACGATCATCCACATAGGCGATGAGATCAAGCGTTTGGGTATGTTCAATGAAAAACGCTACCTCCTCCATCGCGATAGGCCGCTTGTACTGATAATCCTTCGTTTCGGGATGGTATAGATATGAACCATTACAGCATATAATCGGCGTATCAAGCTCTAGTTGCTGGTAATACGGCAGCACGGTCGTATGATGACGACCTGTCGCGAGTACCACATGATAATGCTTACGCAAACCATACAAGCACGACTGCACTTCTGGGGTGATTACACCTTGAGTATTAAGTAGCGTGCCATCAATATCGATCGCGATCAGTTTATAACCCATGTTGCACCTCAACATGACGGGGGGAGAGACCAATATGCTCTACAGTATTCATCAGAGCGTGGATGGTTTTAAATATTCGAGGCTTGAGTGTTTTCCCTGTTTCTAAAAAGCTATTAACACCCCATTTATTGCTGACCACCAGCAAATAGTAATGGTCATTATGTTCAGATTTTATCGCAATGGCCCCATCAATATCACCGCGAGCAAAGTGTGCTTTAAATTCTCTTAGCAGCATAAGGGCATACCCTCCATGATAATTACATCGGTAATCAACATAGCCAAATCATAATAAATATGTGGCTACGAAATAAACGGATTAGTTAAATTTAATAACACCGTTAACTAACATATTAATAAGAAGTTTATCGGCTCATTTTCAATGACTAAAGTTAGCCTTCACAAAATAAAACACGCAATAAAAAGGGACGATAAATCGTCCCTTTCTTACTTGTTATAGGAAGGCTCGGTATGGCAATTCTGGGTCATTCTTAAAGACGTCAGCAAACCCACGGAAATGTTGGTAATGCATACGACCTTTATCGGTTGGGTAAGTATAGCGACCGCCGACTTGCCAGAAGAACGGCGCAAAGCCATATTGAAGACGCTCTTTTTTCATGTTCCACAGCATTTCGATTTCACGTGGGTCATTTTGGAAGTTAGCCCAAATATCATGGTGGAACGGCACGACCACTTCACAATCAAGTGATTCTGCAGCACGTAAGATATCAGAAGACGTCATTTTGTCCGTCACGCCACGTGGGTTCTCACCAAATGATAACAACGCGACATCAATCTTATGGTCATTACCGTGCTTAGCGTAGTAGTTTGAGTAGTGAGAGTCACCAGAGTGATACACAGACCCACCCGTTGTTTCTACCAAGTAGTTAACGGCGCGATCATCCATGCCATCTAAGATGTCTTTATCCGTCGATGACGTGCCTTCTGGCAGTGTAACAAGCGCCGTACGGTCAAAGGCATCGAGCACTTTAATCGTCACATCTTTAATCGTAATCTCGTCACCCACTTTAGCAATAACACAACGATCTTCTGGCACGCCCCACTTCATCCAAAGATCGACACAAGCTTTAGGGCCAATGAATTTCACGTGGTCACCACAGTTTTGTAGAACCGCTGCAGCAACATTGATATCAATGTGATCACCGTGGTCATGAGACGCCATCACCGCGTCAATTTCTTTAATCGCAAATGGGTCAAGTGGGAAAATCGCGGTACGCAGGTTAGGTTGTAATGCTTCAACACCGCCCATACGCATCATTTGGTGTTGGTTCTTCATTTTTTGAACCGCTTGTGTTTTCTTACCAGTACCACACCAGAAATCCATAGATAGGTTCGCACCGCCCTCAGATTTTAACCAAATACCAGTACAGCCAAGCCACCACATGGAAAATGTATTCGGTTGAACAACCGTTTGTTCAATTTCTTCATTTAACCATGTGCCCCACTCTGGGAATGTATTTAGGATCCAAGACTCGCGAGTGATTTCATTTACATTGCTCATGATAATACCTTTTATTTCACAAATTTAAATTTATTTAGGATGCAGGGAGCCAAGTGCCTTATTTTAAATTAAGGCACTAAAGCTGTTTTTATTATTTATTTATCGAGCATTGCGCTCTATATTTTATACCAGAATAACTTGCGTCCCTTGAGCTTCTATTAATTTCACCACATCAGGGTTCGCATCTTTTCCTGTAATAACGATATCAATATGCTTAGATTCACAAAATAGCATGCCCGTACGCTGGCCTACTTTCGAGCTATCAACCACAACGACCAGTTTATCGATTTGCTCTAACATTTGTTGCTCTGCTACGGCCGTTAACATATCCGCTTTGTACAAACCGACCTCTGTAAGACCTTTTCCTGACGTAAACATCCAATTCCCAGCATAGCCACCTAAAGAATTAGGGGCCGGGTTCAAAAAGATGTTTTGCGCCTTATTATATTGACCACCAATAATGATCACATCGTCATGATCTTCATTGATTAGGTAACTCGCCAACGGAAAATAATTGGTCACAATCTGCACATCACTCCCGCACAGCTGCTGTCCAAGCAAGAAGGCGGTAGAACCACAGTTGATCACTACGCTGTCGCCGGAATGACAAAGGTCGGCGGCGGCTTGCGCAATCGCGGACTTTTCCTCATAAAACTCGGTGCTGTTGATATTCAGCGGTGACCACTTTCTCTTTTTATTCTCAACCCGCTCCGCGCCATTACGTACCTTTCTTAGCTTACCTAATTCATCTAACTTGGCGATATCACGCCTTGCGGTCGCAGGAGAAACGTTAAAACTATCAATAATATGCGCCACATTAATCGTCTGCTTATCTTCTAGCAGCGACAAGATGTTGTTGTGCCTTTGTAATTCGTTCATATCGATCACTCTCTGGGTTGCCGTGACAACTTTGTGATTGCTTGTGATTTGTTATGATTCTAATAATCACCGTTATGATTGTCAAACCTATGCCTACATAAAATAAGAACTGAATCACACTATTTCATAAGTCATTGTTTTAATTGAAAATATACAAAATATCGTGATCAACTCCCCAATTGAGCGCATTCACAACGTCAATAATTGATATAAATCAAAATAGTCACAAATGAGCATTGAATGATTACTTATGATTGTTAAAGTTTATCCCGTGAGCAAAACAAGATAGCAATACATCCTACAAATCATTAAAACTACAAATTATATAAGGGTAAAGATATGGAGTTCTTATACGACATCTTCTATATTTTTTACAGTCAAGTAATGACCAAGGCACCACTGCTACTCGGTCTCGTTACTTGTCTTGGGTACATTCTTTTAAAACGAGACGCAACAACCATTATTTCTGGCTCAATCAAAACCATCGTTGGTTTCATGATTGTGCAAGTCGGCGCGGGTACACTGGTCGCTGGCTTCAAACCTGTTATTGAAAAAATGAGCGAAATCCATGGACTAACGGGCTCAGTTATTGACCCGTATACCTCCATGATGGCAACGATGGAGACCATGGGTGACAACTATTCATGGGTAGGCTATGCCGTTCTTCTCGCGCTTGGACTGAATATTCTACTGGTGGCCTTCCGCCGCTATACGGGCATTCGCACCATCATGCTGACGGGACACATTATGTTCCAGCAAGCAGGTCTGATTGCAGTGTTCTACTTTGTGCTTGGCGCAAGCATGTGGGAAACGATCATTTACTCAGCAATCCTAATGGCATTGTACTGGGGTATCTCGTCCAACATCATGTTTAAGCCGACCCAAGAAGTCACGGGCGGTGCCGGTTTCTCTATTGGTCACCAGCAACAGTTCGCTTCTTGGATTGCCACCAAAGTCGCACCGAAACTCGGTGATAAAAACGACAGCGTTGACCATGTAAAACTGCCTAAATGGCTACACATTTTCCACGATAGCATCGCAGCAACAACGTTAGTTATGACGGGTTTCTTCGGTATTATTCTGCTTTCTTTTGGCCTTGATAATCTTCAAGACATGGCAGGAAAAACTCACTGGTTTATCTATATCTTTGAAACTGGCTTGAAATTCGCGGTTGCGATTCAAGTTATCGTCACCGGCGTGCGTATGTTCGTTGCCGAGCTGTCCGAAGCATTCAACGGTATTTCACAACGCCTGATCCCTAATGCAGTACTCGCCATTGACTGTGCAGCAATTTATGCCTACTCACCAAACGCAATGGTATTTGGTTTCATGTGGGGCGCAGTTGGTCAGTTTACCGCTGTACTAGCCATGTTAGCGTTTGACGCGCCAATCATGATCATCCCAGGCTTTATCCCAATGTTCTTCTCAAACGCGACCATTGGTGTCTTTGCTAACCACTTTGGTGGCTGGAAAGCCGTCATGAAGATTTGTTTCGTCATGGGGATTATCGAAGTCGTCGGTTCAGCATGGGCAATTCACATCTTCGCTCAATCTGGCACTGAGTTTAACGGCTGGATGGGCATGGCTGACTGGGCATTAATCTTCCCACCTATCATGCAAGGTATCTCTAGCTCTAGCTTGTTCTTCTTCGTTATCGTGGCACTGTCTGGCGTATACATGTATTTCGCTTCTAAAACACTACGTGCTGAAGAAGATGCGATGGAAACCGTCACAGCGGTTACACCTGAAGGCATCGAAATTGAGGTCGCTGCACCGGCTCAATCTACCGCTACCGCCGACGCTCCACAAGCCAGCGGTAATGCGACACAAAAACCCGTTCGTGTCCTCGTGTGCTGCGGCTCTGGTCAAGGCTCATCAATGATGTGTTCGAAAAAGATTAAAGAGTACCTAGATAAAAGAGGCATCCCGAGCTCGACCTTCAACAGCGCGATCACCGATTACAAATCACACCTAGGCTCGTTTGACATCATCGTGACCTCTGTTGCTTTGGCAGAAAAGATTACCGGTCTACCAGAAGGCAAACAGCAGCTAGCCGTGAAGAATATGATCATGGTGAAAACCTTTGGTGACGAGCTGGTTTCAATTATTGAAAACAACTTCCACAAATAAATGACAATACGAAACGCTACAAAATAACGATTAACGATCATGTTCTAACCATAATAAAAAAAGACTCGGAGACACCGTCTCCGAGTCAATAAATACTCTGTCTAAGTGAGGTAAGCAATGAACTTAAAAGAATCTTTACTTCAAAATAATTCCATCATCTTGAATGCAAAAGCCAACGATTGGGAAGCCGCTATCAAGCTAGGGACCGATGCCCTCGTTAAAGCCGGTATCGCAGAAGCACGTTACTACGACGCCATCATCACGGCGATACAAACCGAAGGCCCATACATCTGTATTCACGATGCATTCGCACTGCCACACTGTCGCCCTGAAGACGGCGTCATTAAAACAGGATTCGCACTCACAGTACTGGAAACCCCCATTACGTTTGATGGTGTTGACGATCCCGTTGACGTATTGATTACCTTAGCAGGCAAAGACTCCGACGAGCATATTGAAGGCACCATGCAAGTCGCGAACCTTATCGAATTCGACGAAGATTTTTCTAAACTTCGCGCCTGTAAAACGGCCAATGATGTGGCTCAGTTGATTGATGCGGCGCTCGCAGCCGCAGATTAAGGAGACGTTATGTCACACTATCAAGCATTAAAGCAACGAGTGTTGGACGCTAACCTACAGCTTCCAAAATACGGTTTAGTCACCTTCACATGGGGAAATGTGTCAGAGATTGACCGAGAACTCGGTGTTATTGCGATTAAACCATCTGGCGTGGAATACGATGACATGTCAGTAGAAGACATCGTCGTTATTGACCTAGAAGGCAACACATTAGAAGGGTCATTAAACCCGTCGAGTGATACCGCCACTCATATTGAGCTATACCATGCCTTTCCTCAAATTGGCGGTGTGGTGCACACGCACTCAAGAAGCGCGACCATTTGGGCGCAAGCTGGGATTGATATTCCGGCACTCGGCACAACTCACGCCGATTACTTTTATGGCGATATTCCTTGTACACGCAATCTATCTAGCCAAGAGATTGCTGGTGAATACGAGAAAAACACCGGCCTTGTCATCATTGAAGAGTTTCAAAATCGCCGTATTAAAGCAATGTCGATTCCAAGTGTTATCGTCGCTGGGCATGCCCCGTTTTCGTGGGGAGCAAACGCCACTGACGCAGTACACAATGCGGTTGTACTAGAAGAAGTCGCGGCGATGGCGCTGGCCACTCGTTCACTGAACAGTGGCATCAAGATTCAGCCAGAGCTGTCCGACAAGCATTATCTCCGAAAGCACGGTGAAAACGCGTATTACGGCCAAGGATAAGCAAACCGAAACACGCTCGAATGCATCTAACAAGCCATATGCATCTAACAAACCATATGCATCTAACAAACCAAATTACTAGCTGAATCGATGTCTCTAAGAGACGTTAATACATCTAGAAGGCGTTATGAATCTAGGAGACGTTATGAATCTAAGGGAACCTGAATATAAAGTCCTTGCTCTCGACTTAGACGGCACAGTATTGACGGATGACCACACGATTCACCCAGCGGTTAAACTTGCGATTCACGAGGCGCAAAAGGTCTGTCATGTCGTCATCGTGACGGGTCGCCACCATACTGCAGCAAAGCCTTATTATGATGAACTCGGTTTAACCACCCCCATCATTTGCTGCAACGGAACCTACGTGTATGACTACCGCACCGATCAGGTCCTTGAACACAATGCAATAAGCAAAGACGACGCGTTGCAATTCATTGAGCTGGCCACTGAGTTTCAAATGGCGCTGGTCATGTACGTCACTAATGAAATGACGTACAGCAAGAAAAGCCCCATTCATTATATGCAAGCACTGGAGGCCTGGGCGAAGCAATACCCCAAAGACAAGCAACCTCAGATCCGCCAAATTGACTCGTTCAATGCGCTTGTTGAGAAAACGGATTATGTCTGGAAGTTTGTTGTCGAGGGAGAGCCAAGCTCAGTGCAGCGCCTCTCCGACCAACCCTGGATACAGCAGCGCTTTAATGGTGAGCGCTCTTGGTCAAATAGAATTGATTTCGCTGCCAAGGGCAATAATAAGGGCGCACGCCTTGCAGACTATGTGCAACAACTGGGTTACGACGCCACACAAGTAATGGCTGTCGGTGATAACCACAATGATATTTCAATGCTTGAATATGCAGGCCTTGGGGTTGCGATGGAAAATGCCGACGATACGGTCAAATCTAACGCCCAAGTAACCTGCCCTACTGATAACAACAATGACGGGCTCGCCCGTCTCATTCGTGAAAAAATTAAAGGATAAGTAAGATGACTAAACCAATGATCCAGATCGCCCTAGACCAAACAGACCTTAAATCGGCTATCGCTGTTGCGAAAAACGTCGAAAGCTTTGTTGACGTCATCGAAGTCGGTACCATTCTCGCATTTGCTGAAGGCATGAATTCGGTCAAAACACTGCGAGCTAACCACCCAGACCATATCTTAGTCTGTGACATGAAAACCACGGATGGCGGCGCGATTCTCGCTAAAATGGCCTTCGAAGCTGGTGCTGACTGGATTACTGTCTCTGCAGCCGCGCACATCGCCACGATTGGCGCCTGTAAGAAGGTAGCAGATGAGCTGGACGGCGAAATTCAGATTGAAATCTATGGTAATTGGACCATGCAAGACGCACAAGCTTGGGTTGACCTAGGTATTAGTCAGGCCATCTATCACCGTTCTCGTGATGCAGAGTTAGCAGGCGTGGGTTGGACAGAAGAAGACCTAGTGAAAATGCGTCAGCTCTCTGAGCTTGGTATCGAGCTGTCAATTACCGGCGGTATAGTGCCAGAAGACCTGTACCTGTTTGAAGGCATTAAAGCCAAGACTTTTATCGCAGGCCGTGCACTGGCTGGCGACAAGGGCAAAGAAACGGCTGAGGCGCTACGCACGCAAATCGATCGTTTCTGGAACTAGGAGAAGACTGCATGTTTGAGATGTTGCAACGTCACCGTGTGGGGTTATATGAAAAGGCACTGCCCGATCATTTCTCATGGGAACAGAAACTCCAAGAAACCAAAAGCCTAGGCTTTGATTTTCTAGAAATCTCTGTGGACGAGTCCGATGAAAGACGCAGCCGATTGGATTGGGATGATAAGACCATCTATGAGTTAAGGCGGTTGTGTGAAGACAACGCTCTGCCGTTGCAATCCATGTGCTTAAGCGCGCATCGCAAGTTTCCATTTGGTTCCGCCGACGCGGCCATTCGCCAAGAAGCGGCGGTTCACATGGAAAAAGCCATCACGCTGGCCTACAAACTGGGCATCCGGACGATTCAGCTAGCGGGTTACGATGTTTACTATGAACCGGCTAACCAAGAGACGCACCAACGCTTTATTGCTGGAATGAAGCTGGCTTCGAAGATGGCGGAACGGGCTGGGGTGATGTTAGCCGTAGAGATTATGGATACCGACTACCTCAACTCACTCAGTAAGTTTGAAATATTGAATAGAGAGGTCAATTCTCCGTATTTTACCGCTTACCCTGATGTGGGGAACATTTCAGGATGGGATTATGACATTTGCACTGAGCTTGCCTTGAGCGTACCGCATATTGTACAGATCCACCTAAAAGACACCTACAAGGTCACCCCGACTTATCAAGGCCAATTTCGAGATCTCGTTATTGGTGAGGGTGAAGTCGATTTCAATGCCATTTTTGATACGCTAAACGCGACACAATGCGTGGTCCCGCTGGTCATAGAGATGTGGGCTAAAGATGACCAATGGCGCACTAATATTCAACGAGCACAGGTTCGCCTTAATGAAGCCTGCAGCCATGCTCAATTGCCGTCATTATTTAACCAATAACGGTTCGAACGCGCGTTTAACACCAAGTGTTATTGGCATTATTTTCATTTAATGCAGTAACACTACTCCCCTTCAAAGCAGCACTTTTATCGGTGCTGCTTTTTGTCATCTATTGACAACGTAATATCAAAGCCTCAGAGTGAAGCCCCTAAATTCTCCCACGGGCAGTTACGTATGAATTCACTTTATTTTCAACTATTTTGGCGTGAAAAACATGGCGTCATGCTTGAAGTAAACGGCGTACCTGATCTCCCTAAAAGATTGGAAGATGAGTTCACTCAGTGGATCAACAACCGTAAAAAAATCATGAGCTTTGAGGTCAATCTACAGTCTTGGGTCAAGGTTGATGAAGATGGCTCCAGCACACACATCGAATTAAAACCCAACGGCACATTGACCGAGAAAGACCTATTTTCTGAAAAAAGTCTCGTTGGACAGTGGAAGGTCGTGGATGGCGTATTGCTGATGAGAGTTGCCGATAACGCAACCGTCGTTGAGTATCAGGTGGTGGGTAACCGGAGCCACAACATTCACTGTGGCGTGGTGCACATCGACGGGGTTGTGAACAACTACTGCAAGTTTGTTCAAGTGAAAAACTCGCAATAGCGTTAGTCGTTAGTCTCTGGTGGTTGATGGTTTAAATCGAGCGTTGTACACACACTATCGTTTTCCAATAATCATAAAGACCCTCGATATTAGAAGAGCACATTAAGCGCATTGCGCCCTTAATATGTTCTTCACTCCACGCCCACCATTTCATCTCTAAAAGTTGAGATATCTCAGCGTCCGTGAATCGGTAACGTATGTGCTTCGCGGGGTTAGAGCCCACAATTGAGTATGGTGCGACATCTTTAGTCACGACAGCGCGGCTCGCAATAATGGCCCCATCTCCAACGGACACACCACTCATAATCATCGCTTCTGTGCCAATCCAAACATCATTACCAATGACAGTATCACCGGAACGCTCAAAGCCATCATTCGCATCAGCAAAATTTTCGTTGTCTTGATAAAAGAATGGAAAGGTACTTACCCAGTTATTTTGATGCCCTTGATTTCCCGCCATCATAAACACCGCACCAGAGCCGATTGAGCAGTAACTTCCGATAATCAACTTATCAATATCCGTTCTATCCGCAAGTAAATAGCGCGCGCAATCGTCGAAGCTATGATTGTGGTAATAACCGGAATAGTAGCTGTGTTCTCCCACGAGAATATTAGGGTTTGTCACTTGTTCCTTCAGTGGTTTGCCCACAAAAGGGCTTTCAAAATAGTTGTCCAAGTTAACGCCTCTTGTCTGTTTACAACGTTGTTATGCGCGCTTGCTTAAGTAACTACGCACAAACCCAAACGCTTCGTCTTTCTCTTCTTTGTCGATTGACCAACCATTTTTTAGATAGAACTGGATGGCTTGTTCATTGTTCTGAAATGTCTCAAGGCGGTAGTGTGAGTGGCCAAGTAAAGACATTTCGTGTTCCACATAACCAAGGAGCATAGCACCAAACCCTGACCGTTGAATTTGAGGCGAGACCATCAGAATATGAACAAAATCGTGTTCAAACACGCAATAGCCTTGGACAGTATCGTTCAATTCTAAGACGACACAATTCAATAATTGTTTTTCAACTTCTTTGTCTGACTCACCACTGTTAATAAACCAGTCCACCCCTTCGTCACCTAAAAACGAGCGGTAACAGGTATTAATCGTGTCTCTTGCTAACTGCTGAATGGACGCTAAATCCGATCGTTGAGCTTTTCTAATGTTTGCCATGTTGCTTTTCCTTTCGTAGTGCATAACGAATGCAGTTGCCATTAAACGAAATAATCCGCCTTAACTTCCTGATACTGCTTTTCATTAAAGTAACTTGTAGAGCCTAAGACTATCTTGATGCTGGATACCATTTTCATAAATAGGCTCGGAATAGTGGCGTAGAAAGTAGTCTTTGACTACAGATTCAACACGAAAGCCAAGACGCTGATAATAGATTAGCTGATAACCAAACGTACCCGTGCCAAGCTCGACGCGATTTATCCCTTTGCTTGGTAAGTGAGATAGCACAAACGTAAGCAGCTCAGAACCAAGACCCTGACCTTGATACGCTGGATAGACGGAAACGTTATAGATTTCAGCAAGCGTTCGACTTTGAGGCTTCACCACACAAGCCGCAATGATTCGTCCATTATCAGATGCAGCAAAACACCATGAATCAGACAGATACGATGAGATACGATGAGATACGCACTTCAGAAGGGTCGGCTTCGAGGAGTAGTTCTAGCGGGATGTCATTACTTTTGACTTCGATATAGTTCATTTTATATCCGGACATGGAGCGCTTAGCTCTGCTAATCTATGATCTAAGGTGCAAATATCACCGAGACCCGTTTTTTATTCGATTATAACAGTCCGCATAATTAATGCTGTGAGTACAAACGACTCTTAAGTGTGGCTCTGTTTGACACATTGGCAGCTATCAAATACTAAACAAAGAGGGCTAAGCAGCGCTTAACCCAGTACTTACCTCCTAATTGACTGAGAGTCTACTTATAACAATTGCTGCTTAATAAAGCGCACTGATTTAGACAACCTCGCTTCTATTTCCTTTAGCGATAACAGGTCGGCTTTAGACTTGAGTCTTGTAGACCCACAAGTCAAACGCTCTAACGCATAAGGCGATTCAATACTAAAGAATGGAATGCTCTGCTGCTGTTTGGCAAATTGTAAAAGCTCTTTGTACTTTCCACTGCCTTCACCCAGCTCGCAACAACACCAAACGTTATTGCGTTGAGTTAGATCTTTCAGATGAATATGCTCGGCAAAGTCCAAGCTCTTAACGGCATGCTCTAACACGTCTAAATTGGGCCGATGAGATAGGAAGTTACCAGGGTCAAAGTTTATGCCCATCCCCTCCGCTCCCCACTCTACGACAATCGATTTACCATCATCTGCATCGTTAAGCACATAAGGCTGAGTGTCACCGACGTTTTCGAGTAGTATCTTGATTCCTGATAGCCGCGCTAAATCAAATGCTTGTTTTGCAGCCTCTTGGAATTGCCTCAAGCTCGCATCTCGGGGCGCGTATAAGATAAGCCTTGGACACGGTAATTCTGCGCAGAACTGAACACGCTTAAGAAGTCGCTCAGCGCAATTATCTAAATTCAACTCACAATGTGCTGCCAGTGATGTACATCTCATCTGTTTGTTTGCCAACAGTTCTCTAATCCGCTTAGCCATCTCAGGTGAGAGGTCACCTTCAAGTAAGTCATAAACTGCGCCTTGAATGAAGGCCAGTTCAATGTTTCTAACCCCAATGTTCGCTATCGAATCAAGAGCTTGATCAAGGTCATACCCCGCATATGCCACCGTACTAATAGAGAAATCATAATGCATATTCCTCTCCTTTTACCTGCTCGCTCACGATGGTTACCAGTGCGAGGTACCCTTCTGGTGTCCATGCTGCCCGCCCAACAAATAGCCCGTCGATGTTAGGTTGATTAATGAGAGAACGGGCGTTTTCTTGATTAACGCTGCCTCCATAGAGCAACACCATTTGTGATGCCAACTCGCTGCCATAAAGTTCAACTAACGCTGACCTTATTGCTGCAATGCCTTCTTCCGCTTGCTGTGTCGTCGCTGGAATACCCGTATCACCGATAGCCCAAACGGGCTCATAGGCGATAAGAAGGTTAGACGCTTGCGCGCCTGAAACTTGATAAAGCGCAATCTTAACCTGACGAATAATGGACTCTTTAGAGACGCCCCACTGTTTCTCTTCTAGCGTGTCACCAACACAAACAAGTGGCTTAAGTCCGCTCTTTAATGCCAAGCGTACTTTTTGGTTCACGGTATCGTCGGTTTCCCCAAACCATTGACGGCGTTCCGAATGGCCGATCTCAACCAGCGTTGCACCGATGTCTTTGGCCATCGCTGCAGACACCTCTCCGGTATACGCCCCACATTCTGCCCATCCGATGTTTTGTACACCGGTAAGGCAAGGTGTTTCAGACATGAAACGCATCACTTGTTCCACGTAGGGAAATGGTGGAATCAAAAAGGTCTGTATAGGCAAGTCTGATGTCAGCAGCGCCGGTTTTACCTCACGACAATAGTGCTCGATCTCTTTGCCCGTTTTGTTCATTTTCCAGCTAGAGCCCAACCAGACTTTTTTCATACGGTGGCTCCCTCTTCGATGTAGTCATCCATAAACTGCAACATCAAAGACATCGAGATAGCCCCCGGATCCGGATAACCTAGTGAGCGTTCGCCAAGAGTTTTTGCTTTGCCCGTGGTCGCGATCATATCTTTGGTATCTTCAACTCCTTGCTGCGCTGCCTGTACAATTGAGGGAAGTGCCTGTTCCAGAGGAAGATCACTTAGTTCTTGGGCTTTTCTCGCCGCAGGAGCAAGGGCGTCTATCATAGTTTTCGCGCCTTCATCCGCCCCTCCTCTTTGCTTTATGCCAGCCAACCCTACTGCTAAAAACGTCGCTAGGACCTTCGTTGTGAGCTCCGTTTCTCCAACGACCGCTTTGCCTCCATTACGGAATAAGGTACCAAAGATGGCACCAGATGCCCCGCCCATAGTGGTCAATAGCTTAGTACCAACTTTTGAAAACACAGTGCCAACATCATTAGCTTCAAAACCTTGTTCAAGGTAATCATAAGTATTTTGAAAACCACGCTCAATTCCAAGCCCGTGGTCACCATCACCAATAGCTTGGTCGACACGCGTTAACAAAGGTTCACTTTTCACCAATTGCTGAGACATGTACTTCAACATTTGTTTTAATTCAACACTGTTCATCGTTATCTCCTTAGTGCGAGTGATTGACAAGGCGCTTGATAGAGTGCTTTAAGTTCCGAATCGAGTTTTAAAACTGAGATTGACCACCCTGACATCTCCAAGGATGTACAGTAACTGCCGATTAGATTATCGAACACCGCCACGCCACGCAGCGATAAGTAGTGATGCACAGCGCGATTAGTAATAAGTAGCTCCATTTGAGTGGAGGCTCCTAAATTATTGATAAGTAAGGCAACTTCATCACCTTCGACCAAACCAGCTTCAGCAAAAAGCGTGTCCATGACTTGAGTCACAACAGTGTCGGCGGATACTAGCGGTGTCTTTCCCACACCCGGCTCACCATGCAGCCCCATACCAATTTCAATTTGATCGTCTGCGATCTGGAAATTAAAATCGTCATTGCGAGGTATAGCGCAAGGACCCAATGCCACACCAATTGAACTCGTGTTTTGTCTTGCTTTTTCAGTCATAGCAACGACATGCTCAAAGCTATCGCCTCTTGTTGCTGATGCACCTGCTATTTTTAATACAAACAAAGCGCCGGCGATGCCTCTTCTCTCTTGCTCGTTTTCCTTGCAAGCAGAAATAACATCGTCGTTAATACGAATGGTATGGCTGTTTATCCCTTCATCTTCGAGTAGCTCTGCGGCGATATCAAAGTTCATATTGTCGCCAGCATAGTTTCCATAAACAAAAACGACTCCGTTGGCAGGGTTCAACGCCTTAGCAGTTTCGAAGATGGCATCAGGTGTGGGCGCGGCAAAAACATCACCAACGGCGACGGCATCAGCTAAACCTTCACCAACGTACCCGCCATACATAGGTTCATGACCTGCGCCTCCTCCCGTCAGCACAGCGACTTTGTTCTCAATGGGCGATTTTCTTATTGCACAGGTATAGTGACCCACAGGCTCAAGATCGAATTGTGTCGCTGCGATGAAGCCATCAAACTGCTCCCTAGCAACGTCGTTTCTATTATTAATTAACTTCTTAGGCTTTCTCATTTGATGATCCTTAAACGTTAATGTGCTAGCAATTCGGCTTCGATGTCGCAGATCCGCTGAACTTTGGGTTTAGATGCCTCGTCAATATCTTCAGCTTTCAACCATGCATCAAGGACCGTTTTCGCCAACTCAACACCAATAACGCGCTCGCCCATTGTAATAATTTGAGCACCGTTACTTTTTCGTGCCCGCGTGGCGGAAAAAACATCATGGCAAAGCGCAGCTCTAATGCCCGGAACTTTATTTGCTACAATTGATACGCCGATTCCAGTACCACAAATAATAATCCCGCGCTCATGGGTATTATCTACTATTTTTTGCGCAACCCTCTCAGCAACATCCGCATATAAATTCGTACCTCCTGACGGTGATTGACTGTAATCAATATATTTATAACCAAGAATTTCTAAATGCTTGCACAATTCCACCTTTAAATTAACCGCAGCATCATCACAACCTATTGCAATAACCATATAGACCTCCGAAATTGAAAAAATCAATTTAACTTACAAAACACAATAAAAGGTACTTCATTTTATCAACTATATATTTGAGTTTAGTCACAAAGAATTTATTAACTTATTTTTAATTATTTAAGAATATTATTAAACTTTAAAAGTATATTTATAATTTAATCTTGAATACTTACTACCTTTATTAATAAAATAATATTCTTTTTTTGTACCTTAATAGCCTATTGAAATACATTATATTTAGTCTATTTGCGTGACTCAGATCGCGTTTGAAATACGATGGTTATTTTATACTCAATAGCAATTAACGGATGTTTTAATAAATTTGTTATTGGATGCGGTAGTAAATTAGTTAACACCAGTTACTAACTTGCATTCACAAGGAGAGAAAAAGCAAATTATGAAGTTATCTGAGCAGGCATACAATAAACTTAAGTGCATGATACTTGAGAACAAATTTCGAATAAATCAACAACTTCTCGTTGATGAAGCGGTCGAGATCTGTGGTTTTAGTAGAACGCCTGTCCGTGAAGCTCTGCTCCGGTTACAGCAAGATGGTTTGATTACATTGCACCCTAGACATGGCCTAAAGATATGCGCCTTGTCAAGACGTGACGTAGAAGAGCTTTACGAGTTAATCGCTCATCTTGAAGTAATAGCACTCGATATCTGCATGTCAAATGGGCTAACAAGTGAACAGTTAGATATATTACGAGACTATACTTATAAAATGGCTGAAGCTCTGGACCAAAATGATATACAGCAATGGGCCATTCATGACTTTGCATTTCATGATCAAATATTTCAGTTCACTAAAAACTCAAGACTAATTGAAACTGCTAGAAAATATAACGAACAAAATAAACGATGCAAGGATATCGTTATAAAGCTTAGACCACTACCATGGGATTCGATCATTGAACACAACAAGCTGATCGACAACTTGGAATCTAGAAATATAAATGAAGCAAGAGAAATGCACTTGATACACTGGGAACAAATTTCCAAACAATTTATTGAGTTCTTAGATAATTATCATTTTTTAGATAATTAGACACATACTAATTATTACATTTAAATTTTAATCCTAATAGAGGAGGTACACTTATGCCAAAATTAAGTGTCCATGAACTTTATCAATTAGCAAAAGAAGTACGCATTGATATTCTTGACATGGTTTACAAAGCTCAATCAGGACATATTGGTGGTTCTTTTTCAGCCGCAGAAATAGTCACAACTTTGTATTTTAATGAGATGCAGAATCTCGACCCAACGAATCCAAGAAAGAGCAACCGAGATCGCTTTGTTTTATCCAAAGGCCACGCCTGCCCTGTTTGGTATTCCTGCTTGTCTCGACTTGGTTTCTTTGACAAAGAACACCTCGCGACACTAAGACAAATCAATAGCGTGTTGCAAGGTCATCCCGATATGAAAAGTACCCCAGGCGTTGATATTACGACCGGCTCTTTAGGTCATGGTTGCGCAGCAGCAACAGGTATGGCCCTGGAAGGCAAAATGGCGCAAGACGGCCGCCGCGTTTACTCGGTGCTTGGTGATGGCGAACTCAATGAGGGTGTGGTTTGGGAAACCACGATGGCGGCAGCCAAACATCAACTCGACAACCTCGTGTACTTTGTTGATAAAAACAACCTGCAAATGGACGGAACAAGCGACGAAATCATGCCATTGCTTAGCATTGAAGATAAGTTTCTTTCTTTTGGTTGGCACGTTATCACAATTGATGGGCACAACATTGAACAAATTTTGCAGGCTCTGGATTCTGCTCGCGCCTTTAAAGGCAAGCCCACGTGTATCGTGGCGAACACAGTCAAAGGAAAAGGGGTAAGTTTTATGGAAGATGTTCGCAATTGGCATGGTAAGGCCCCTAGTGACCAAGAATTCCACGCTGCTCGTGCTGAGCTTGTCGCGTAATAACCACGAGGAAAACTCAATGATTAACGTAACCAAATCCTCTAAGCCTACTCGATTAGCCTTTGCAGAAAGAATGGTTGAGTACGGGGAGATAAACCAAGATTTTGCCGTTTTTGAGGCCGATATTGGCTACTCAACCAATTCTTATTTGTTTAATGAAAAGTACCCAAATCGATACTTTCAAATGGGAATTGCTGAGTTCGGTATGATGGCATCGGCTGCAGGCATGGCAGCGAACGGTCGACCTGTCATCGTCGCTGGATATGGTGTGTTCCTAACAATGAGAGCACTGGAAAGCGTTCGAAGTTTCGTTTGCTACCCTAATCTCAACGTCAAATTGATGTCATCACATAGCGGCACGACTGCTGCGATTGACGGCGTGACTCACCAAGCCTCCGAAGACATGGCGTTCATGTCTTCGCTGCCTAACATGCACATTTTTGCCCCTTGTGATAGTGCATCAACCCGAGCGCTCTTTGACGTTACGCTGGAAACCCAAGGCCCTGTTTACTGTCGCTTGATGCGTGATGCGTATTACGAACTGTATGACGACACCACTACGTTCAAATGTGGTGGAAGCCACACATTAATGCATGGCAATGACCTTACTATCGTTTCCTACGGCGACATCCTTTTCCAAGCGCTAGAAGCGGCTAATGAACTTCGCCAGGCAGGTGTCGACGTTGAAGTCATCGACGCCTACAGCGTCAAGCCTCTTGATTGGCACACAATACGCCAATCTATTAAAAAAACTGGCAAGGTCATCATTGCTGAGGGTCACCAAAAACGCAACGGCATGGCGTATGACATTGCAACTCGCATGGCCAAGGAACAGATTCACGCTCAATTTGACCACATTGGCTTAAACGACACATTTGCGGAGTCAGGTGCATACCCACTCTTATTAGATAAGTACGGCCTATCGTCAAAACATATTATTGATTGTGCCAGCACGATGTTGGTGTCCAAACAACCGACCACATAGCGGATAGGCAACCATATGATTAGGCTAAAGGTAATTTAATCATCAGTTTACAAGTAACGTATTGCTTAGTTTAGAAGCACAGGCAAATGCCTAGGGAGATTTATGTTTAAGCACGCCGTAATAACACCGTTTCTCGGCCAAACCCGAGATCGGTTCTCTGAATACAACGACCCCAAGTCGTTGGAGCAAAAAATGCAAACACTTCGCACCATCGACGGAATGACTGGAGCGGAACTGGTTTACCCCTATGAAGTCAACTATGACAACTTGACTGAACTTAAGCTACTCCTTGCTAAATATGAGGTAAAGGTTGCTTGTATAAACGTCAATGTGAAGGTGGAAAAAGAGTTTCTTTCTGGGGGGCTTACCTCTCCAGATAAAGCGGTCCGAGACCGCGCAGTAAGCTTTATTAAACAAGCCAAGGACTACGCAGAAGAAGTGGGGGCCGACAAGGTACAGTGTTGCCCACTTAGCGATGGCTATGAATTCTCATTTCAAGCCGATTACGTCGAAACATGGCAGCGTTTGTGCGAAACATTTGGTGAAGCTGGCGATTATAAACCACACATTCCATTGTTTATTGAATACAAGCCGAATGAGATTCGTGGTCGTTGTTACCTTGATGATGCTGCGAAAACCATCTGTTTAATCAACGATATTGGAAACCCGAATATTGGTGTCACACTTGATTATGGTCACTCACTTTATGGTGATAACAACCCCGCGGAAGAGCTTGCATTACTCAACTCTCTCGACATGAAGTACTACATACACATCAATGATAATGATGGTAAGTGGGATTGGGACTATTTCTGCGGAAGTCGCAGTTTAATGCAATACATTGAATTTATTTATTATTTGAAAAAGTTTAATTATCAAGGTTGGCTTACATCAGATACCTCTCCGACTCGTTGGGATATGGTAAAGATGTTTGAAGCAAATATCCGAGTAACGAATCGCATATCAGATCGCATTGACGCGATTGGTATGGAGAGTTTTGGCGAGACCTTAAGAAAACAAGAATACATGGATATCTGGGCCGATCTTGAAACTTACTTCCTAAAGATCTAACCCCAGTTTACGTAATCAGCAGCGAAAGCTTGGCTCTAGATTAAGCGCTGCATTAACAAAGGTGAAACTAATGAAAACAAAAACTCTACTTACAAGTGTTTTAGCCGCTGCACTTACCCTAACGACATCATTTTCACACGCGGATGACCGTTACCCAACCCGAAATATCACCGACGTAGTCACTTGGTCTGCCGGTGGTGGTACTGATGTTATCAACCGTGTCGCAACCGCCTCTATGGCAAAATACCTAGGTACGAATATTAATGTCATCAACAAACCTGGTGGTGTTTCTGGTTCTGTTGGACTACTCGAAGGATACAACTCTGACGCAGATGGCTATACCCTAGTTGGCTTGTCTGAGTCCAACGTTGCTGCGGCAGTGATGGGTGGGTGGAACAATCGAATGGACGTATTCGACTATTTTATCGTCGCGAGTTCTCCAGACGTGATCTCTGTTTCTAAAAACTCTTCTATCAACACTATTGAAGAACTCGTCGCTCACGTTAAAGAAAACCCAGGTAAAGTTCGAGTAGGTGCGGGATCCTCTGGTTCGCTTCACCACATCAACTACCTTGCCTTTGAAAAGGGTATTGGTGGCAAGATGAACTTTATCCCATTCCCAGGTTCTTCACGAAGTCAAAATGCAGCGCTCAGCGGTGAGGTTGATGTGGTAATCACCTCAGTAGCAGAGCAAAACCAGCTGATTCAATCAGGTGACTTTAAAGCACTTGCGACACTTACAGAAAAACCTTTTACAGTGGGTGACATTACTATTCCATCTGGACTAGAAATCTACCCGACACTGCAAGAATACCTACCGATTTCTCAGGCCATTGGGTTTGCCATGAAGAAAGAAACACCTATCGAGATCAAGAAAACGGTGGCTAAAGCCTTCGCGAGTGCAATGCAAAGCGATGAAGTCTTAACCTACGCCAGCGAAAATCATTACGAACTCTTAGGCGAATTTGGCAAGAAAGCGAATCAACGTATGGCACGACTTGAGTCGTTATTTAGCTGGACGTTGTGGGATCTTGAAGCGGCGAAAATCAACCCCGAGTCACTGGGTATTCCAAAACCTGAATAATGCAAAATCTGAGCGTACATAGCGGCCAATCGCAGGGCGGTTGGCCACTATCTTTCAATTTTTGACTTGCTGTTGGGGGCAACGATGTCTTCTCATAACGAACTTTCTTCTCAAAGTGAACCGTCTTCTCAGAACGAGCTATCAACAAACGAGGAGAGTACAGGTCATGGAGAACAAGACCAAGAAACACTTGAACAACAACAGATGCACGGCTGGGACTTTGCTTTTTCTTTAGTCGTCATGATATTTGCATTGATGGTGGTTGCCAACTCACTCACAATGCCTTTTTCGGGGACGGTTGGCGGTGTCACTACCGAATGGTATGAATCCCCTGGACTATTGCCACTCTTTATTGGTTGTTCTTTATTTGCTGCCGGGCTATCTGTGTTCGTAAAAAGTAAAAAAGAACAAGGAAAAGCATTATTAATTAAGCACTACAAGAATATTAACCCGACTGGTTTCCTCATTTCTGGTGGGGGCATTCTTACTTACATTTATGTACTAATTACTTGGTATGACTTCTTCTTAGCGTCAGCGATATTCCTGACGTTTTATATTGGTCTGTATTATCTCGACATCGAGCAAGTGACCAAACAATTACTAAAAATCTATGGCGCAACGGTCGTAATTTCTATTGCGCTATTTGGCTCCGGTGCTTCCGCGTATCTTAACGCTTATTACGCCTATACCACTGACTTGGTACTCGTAATAAGTGGTGGTGTCATGTGCGGTTACCTTTATCAGGTAGCCAAAGAATACGGCTCTGAGGTGACAGAAAAAGTAAGACGACTGTTGATTATCAGCTTTGTCTTTCCTGCCGTTTTGTGCCCTATCTTCAGATACTTCTTATTAGTGCCCTTGCCAAACGAAGGTTTAGTCGTTGAACAAGTATTTAATCAAACGTACTACACCTACTTGGCACCCACAAAACACACTGAAGAATTGCAATTGTCAGATGAAGACATGCAATTACTTGAAGACGCATTCTAATAGGGAAGGAACATGGATATTCTCTCTACTTTTGGAAGTATGTTTTGGCATATTTTCACGTCACCACTGTTAATACTCATTCTTGTTGGCAGTACATTCTTAGGCATTATTTTTGGTGCCATGCCCGGCTTAACGGCGACATTAGGGGTGGCATTGCTTACTACCCTTACCTATGGATTAGATAATCAAACCGCTCTACTGGCGTTATTGTCTATCTATGTTGGCGGTGTGTATGGTGGGATGTATACCTCCATTTTACTTAATATTCCCGGAACAGCCGCCTCCGCTGCCACTGCAATGGATGGCTATCCAATGGCACAAAAAGGTCAAGCAGGACGAGCGTTTGGTTTAGCAACCACCTCGTCACTAATCGGCTCTGCTATTGGTATGGTTTTTGTCGCCTTACTCTCACCAGTTATCGCGAAAGCAGCGC
The DNA here is from genome assembly GCF_002873335.1 of Vibrio sp. 10N.286.49.B1. GTDB lineage: Bacteria > Pseudomonadota > Gammaproteobacteria > Enterobacterales > Vibrionaceae > Vibrio. Next base: position 168,304 of record NZ_MCUW01000004.1, read on the forward strand.
TGCAATTTACTTCCTATGAATACTTTTTACTCGCCCTTTTCGGTATTTTGATTTCTGGAAGCCTAACTTCTCCAGAGCTTGCTATCAAAGGTTGGATTGCAGGGTTGTTTGGCATTTGGTTATCGACGATTGGCCAGGATCATATGCAGATGTATCCGCGCTTCACGATGGGGATACATGAGCTCGACAATGGTATTGATGTTGTCCCGGTACTCATTGGCGCATTTGGAATACCACAAATCATGTCAGTGCTTGAGTCTAAGATGAAGATGGGGTCGATGAATGCCAAGTCAATAGGTCGATTACTGCCTGACTTCAAAACAATGTTTAGTAATACAAGAAATATCATCGCCTCTGCTTTGACCGGGGTCGGTATTGGCGCTGTACCGGGCATTGGAGAAGATATAGCGGCATGGGTTGCCTATGGGATTGCTCGTAAAACCAGTAAAAGACCCGAGACATTTGGTAAAGGTGCGCCTGAAGGTGTGATATCAACCTCGACGGCGAACCAGGCCTGTGTGGGTGGCGCTATGATCCCACTGTTAAGCCTTGGTATTCCGGGGTCGCCACCAGCAGTGATGCTACTTGGCGCCTTGATGCTCCATAACGTCGCTCCAGGCCCTATGCTGCTGAAAACCAACCCATCGTTCATTCCAGAAGTGACTGCAATCTTGTTTGCTGCCGCGATTGCAATGTGGGTGTGCGGCATGATTTTGTCTAAACAAGTTATCCATATCCTTCGTATCCCACAGACCTTGTTTATGCCATTGATCGCGGTGCTTTGTGTTATCGGTTCATTTGCGCTGGGTATGCGTGTGTTTAATCTCTATTTAATGGGTATCATCGGTATTATTTCTTACTTTTTCATTAAGCTAAAAGTACCTATCGCACCACTGGTTATCGGTGTGATTTTAGGCCCTATGGCAGACACATCATTACGTACTGGATTAAAAACAACCGGTGGTAGCTTGATGCCATTAATTGAGCGTCCAATCTCCTTTATATTGGTTTGTGTCATTGTGATGATTATTTGTAGTCAGATCCCCGCGGTTAACCGTGCAATACGCTCACTATTTAACTCATTGAAGAATCGATTACCATCTCATAAGGAAGCATCATGAAAACAATAGTATGTTTGGATGGCTATACCCTAAACCCCGGCGATAACCCATGGCAACCAATAGCATCCCTAGGCTCGTTTCGTAGTTACGATAGAAGCACAAATGGTGTTGAGCAAGTTATCGAACGCGCACGCACCGCAAATATTTTACTGACCAATAAGACCCCTATAACTCAAGAAGTGATAGAGGCTTGCCCCGAATTAGAGTGTATTGCTGTTCTCGCGACGGGTTACAACGTGGTTGATACCCGTTATGCAAAACAGCGCGGAATCCCGGTCATGAATGTGCCAGTTTATGGCACTGATACCGTTGCTGAGATGGTGTTTGCACACATTTTTCAGTTTGCTCGCAATGTGGCATCAATAAGCAATGACGTAAAAGAAAACCTAGGTTGGAGTCGAAACAACGATTGGACATATTGGCTGTCCCCACAACTTGAATTAGCGGGAAAAACCATCGGCATCATAGGGTTTGGCAACATAGGCCAACGCGTCGGCGCCATCGCGTCGGCCTTCGGTATGACGGTACTAGCCCATGATGACTACTGTAAATCTCAACCAAACTACGGACACGAAATAATGCCACTAGAGCGCCTACTAGAGAGCTCAGATATTGTTTCGCTGCACTGCCCAGCACTTCCCGCTACTGAAAACCTTGTCAACCAAAAAAGTTTGGCGCTAATGAAACCCAATGCCATATTGGTGAATACCTCAAGAGGGCAACTGGTCAACGAAAGTGACCTTGCTATAGCGCTTAACCAAGGTGATATATACGGCGCCGCTCTGGATACCTTGTGGCAAGAACCTCCAGCAGAAAACAATCCATTATTAACCGCAAAAAACTGCGTGATCACCCCGCATATTGCTTGGGCTACATTAGATGCTCGAATACGGATAATGAATATGGTCGCAGACAATATAAAACACTTTATTGAAGGAGTACCAAGCAACGTTGTCAATCGCTAAAGAGCTCTAACCGATATAGCGGCTACCACTATTACAAATGCGACGACCGGCAGGATGACGAATATGACAATAGAAATTAACCATTTTGGTTTTTTTTACAACCAAGAAGTTAACGAGGTGACGTTGACATCGGCAACAGGAATGTCTGTGTCACTATTAACCCTTGGGGGGATAATCAAGAATCTTTTGGTCCCTATTCGTAACGGTCAGCGGGTAGACGTCGTTCTCGGTTATGACACTGTGCAACAATACGCGAATGATAGCCACTACATGGGCGCTATCATTGGTCGTGTTGCCAATAGAATTGAGAATGCTAAGTTTCGGTTTAACGAGCAAGATATTTCAGTTAATGGCAATGCCTACGACGGAAGACACTGTGTACATGGTGGTCGGTTTGGTTACCACCACCGAGTTTGGACACTAGAAGAAACCGCTGAAACTGCTGACTTTGTTTCAGCTACCTTCACCCTCAAAGATGGCGATGGGGAAGAAGGCTTTCAAGGTAATTTGCTTTTAACGGCAACCTACACCTTAACATCGTCCCCTTCGACTTCAGAACACCAGGGAGCAGAGAAGCGTGAGACAAACAACACATTAACGCTTACCATCGATGCAACCGCCGACGCTGCATCCCCAATAAGCCTAACTGCACACAGTTACTTTAATCTCAATGGACATGAATCGACAGATGTGAGAAATCATTTGTTAACACTGCCATCGCAAAGCGTGCTTCAACAAAAACACGACCGTATTCCGAATGGAAACATTATGTCGATCGCTGACTCAATCTTTGATTTCTCCACTGGAGAGAAGCTATCGAAAAGCATAGACAGAAATATTGATATCAACGACTCTTATACCCTAGCCACAAGTAATACGATACGAAACATCGCCAAGTTGCGTACCCAGGAACTGGCCTTGAACGTCTTGTCTAATGAGCAAACCGTTCACTTTTATAATGGGCATAACCTTCACAAGGTGCAGGGAAAAACTGGGGTTATCTATGGAAAATTTTCTGGGGTGTGCATTGAACCTAAGGGGTATGTCAATTCAGTAAACCTTGCTCAGTTTCCAACATCGATTGTATCTCCAAGTGTGCCTTATAATCATACTATTGTTTATGACTTTTCTACTTTGCCATAATTGATACAGCGATGACAAAGATTGGTAATGGGACTTAAAATTGACTCGGCTAGCTAACTTTTCCTCTCAACGCCTTACTTTTTCAATTTTAGGTAAAAGTCTAAGTACCACTTTAGAACATACTTTTTGATACCAATCTCGTCCAGACTTCACATCAAGAATATGAACAAAATCGAACCTGGTTTCAAAACACCGCCTGCCAACAATACTTTTTGGGCAATGTTGCTCTACCTTTAGTTTCCGACTATTTTGCTCAACCGAAATAAACAGCTAACTCAATATCGCTGAGTTACGTGGACCGTTTCCAACGGTAACGCCTTCATAACGGTGGCACTAACACATTACTGCACCCAAAAATCAACCGAAGACGCATTACCCGTCATCCGAGTTCGTTTGGCGCGCCATGTAATTTCGAATCACCAAGTCGAGCTGATACACCAGTTCGAACTCTTCTTCTGGGCGGCTTAGGAGATCATCTAACTTCTTGAGCGTGCTCCCCTTGGCAACCGGTCGTCCTGCGGCTTTTCGTTCCATTTCTGTGGTTGGCAATAGCTGCAATAAGCTGACATCCAATGCCTTGGCTATCGCACACAAGTCCGAGAACGTCAGCTCGCTGGTGAGTTCTCGATTGAGTTTTGCATAGACACTGCTTTTAGGTAAACCCGATTTCTTCGCAAGATCAACGCGACTCCATTTTGCCGTGGCTAATGCAAATTCAATTCGCTCGATGAGCATTCCGCGCAATTCAGGATCCGAAAATCCATAAAACTCGTAACCGTCCGAATCCAGTTCCATGTCCAAAATACCAAATCATCATCATTAACATGTCCAGATTTTAGACTGCCAAACCGTTAACTTAAAGCCATAGACAATGAATATGCCGCGTAAATCGCATTAAGCCATCCAGTAATTGAGGTATCCCACATGAAAGCAACACTTTTATCACTTTTGATTGCCAGCGCATCTTTTACCGCTCACGCCAATACAGCTGGCGACAACCTCCCTTATTTTGCTGGAGAGCGGGAAGCAGTTCAATCGGGGGCACTGTTACTTGATATGTCTGGTCAGTCTGATCAACACCTGGCGAAAGCCTTATCCGAAATGGAAAGACTGTCACCAAACCCAATCGTTATCGAAGCCGCTGAGCGTGCGATTAACAATAACCGTAAACTCGCACCTGAATACACCAAAATGATGGAAGTCCAAGCCAAGTTAAAAGGCGTGTCTGTGGCGACCTTGTTTGCTGCCGCCGTCAATACGGATTGGGTCGTGAATGAAAGCATAAAAGAAGGTACGGCTGACACGATTTCAGGCTGTACCACGGTCGCGTTCAATAATGGTATTGTTGGACAAACCAATGACTTGTCACTCTCGGCACTGACCGACCACACCACTCTAGTAAAAACCGATGATAGTCTATTTGTGGTAGCCGATGGCGCACACTTCCAAGGCATGGGACGTCATGTCGGTATCGCTCTTAACTTCCTTGGTGAACCATCAGGAAAAAGTGGCATTGACGCCGATAACCTCGTGACTCATGACGCGATTTTTGCCGCTGCCGTGCAACAAGAGCGTGTCGAAGACGTCATCAATATGCTGAAACCCTACAGCACTATTGTGGCGCTAAACTTCACGGTGGTCGATGACAAAGGCGCGAGCGCCGCTATCGAGATCAGTGCTGATGGCATGAACGTCATACGAGGTGAGCGCGGTGTCGCCCATGCCAACCATAACCAAGACTTTCGCCAACAAATGAGCCAGTTAGAAACCGAGCACGAGATGAATGCGGCGTTCTTTGACACGTTCGCACGCGAAGACGCCGCCAATCTATTTTTGGATTATTCGCAAGAGTTGAGCGTTGAAGGGATGCAATATCTGTTTAATCAACGCCCAATCAATCTCACAAAATATAACGATAAAGATTTTGTGACTGTTGAAGCGATGGTGTTTGATGTGAAGAATGGCTGTGCGTATGTATCGGGGGATAACCCGCGTTTTAGTGAGTATACTAAAGTGTGTTTAGATTGAGGCCTGACCGCTAAATAATAGGTTATAGGGGTTGACCGTTTATTTGATTAAGCAAAGTGGCGATGAAACGCAATCTTCATCGTCACGTCTTGTTCATCAACATCAATGGGTAACCACTAATTTTTATTAAGTTGACCAATAAATTTGTCTGACTCGCTAATGGCGGCGTTCATTTGCTCAATCGCCAATTGAATGTCTTTTTCTAGACTGATCAGCTCTCCCTGCAGCGACCCAATCGCACTAGCGTTAAGGTTATGTTTTAAATACAGTGTATTGTCTCTGAGGGTATCAAGAACCGGTGTCATTTTTGCTTCTGCACGTTTCATGGCCTTAATCATCACTTGATAAGACGATTGAGTTTCACGCAATTTTTGTTCACTTGAGCGTCGTAATTTGGCGCTCGAATAGAGTTCGAGTTCCTTTTTCCACTCTTCAAACAAGGCATCAGAGACATCTTCCACCGCCGTAATTCGGGCGCGTACATCATTGGCCGCTTTCTCGCTGTCTTGATACTTCTCGTCGATCTCTTTGTAGACCGACTCTAAGTCTCCTCCATCAAACCCAGACAACGCTGATACTGCCTCCAATGCACTAGTAAACTCTTCTTGAGCGTCAACTTGTGATTCTTTGGCGTCTTCTACGCGGTCAATCATGATATCTCGTTTATGATAACCCACCTGTTCCATTGCCGAATAATAGGCCGACTGGCAGCCGACGAGAGTTGTCAAAGACAGTGCCGCAATAAGTAAACAACGCATGTTTATGTATCATCCATTACAATTAGTTAACATCCTTTATCACTATAACGACTCATTAGACTAACTTTCAAGATACGACCTTACTTTTTCACCATTGTCTTAATAACACGCCACATTGGATCACTATGCATGACTCTATAAACCACGCACATCAAATCCCGGCCATTCAGCAGGTTTTCCAAACCCTAGAACACCATTACGGCTGGTTTGACTGGTGGGCAACCCCTCAGCCTTATGAGATCATGGTAGGCTCAGTACTCGTCCAAAATACGACATGGAAAAATGCCGAAAAGGCGCTTCACAACTTGGGCCATAACCTGACACCCAACTATGTAGCAAGCTTACCTCTTGAAGAACTGGCGAACAAAATTCGCTCCAGTGGTTATTACAACCAGAAAGCACTGAAACTCAAAGCCCTCACGCAATGGTATGCCCTGTATGGTTACGACATGGAACGAGTCCGAGCCCAAACGTTGACGACCTTGCGGAGTGAATTACTGGATATTAAAGGCGTGGGCGGAGAAACCGCCGATGTCATACTTGTGTATGTCATCGGCAAACCTTCATTTGTGATTGATGCTTACGCGAGAAGAATTGTGTCGAGAAACGGCATCACAGTACCACGCGGGTATGATGCGTTTCGGTTGTTGATGGAGAGCGCCCTCTCCGTCACTAGCATGACTCCTATTGATTGTGAGGCAGATACTAGAGTCCACGCTAGTACTAATGCAGATATTGATACCGATACAAGACGATACGCTTATTATCACGGACTCATTGTTGAGCACGGACAGCAGTTTTGCAACAAGGTACCAAACTGTGGCAGCTGCCCGTTGGGGTCAAGCTGCCCTAAAATTGGCGTTTAAGCGTCTAGCGTTAGTGGTTAAGTGTCTAACGTTAATGTTTACATTCCTTACGTTACTTTCTAACGTAAGTATTTATCTTTCTAAAGCTGCGTCATATCCAGTTTTCGTCCAAGGTGCATGACTTCGACATCGGCGTACCCAAGGCGAATCGCTTCAAACTGATGACTCATTTCTAATGCTTGAGCGGCATCTTTTGCTAACACTGAAACTAGGTACACCGGACGTACGACATTCGACATAACGGTTTGTGTATTAATGTAAGATGAAGATACCGACCCAACCTGATTTAATGCAATAACACGTTGTAGATCAATGCTTAAGACTCGGTCTATCTCCATCGGTTCAATACCCGATTTCCAGGTCAGTGTCAGGCCGTAATGATTGTCTTGCGGCGTTGAGTCTAACCACTTTGAACCCAAGGGTTGGACGTGACGGATCGTCACAAGATTCGCTTTGTAAAGTGGCAGCTCTGCCAATGTGGTTCGAATGTCCGCTTCACTGTCACCCTCCATGACAAACCGTAATAGCTGCGTCGTTTTATCACCGACTTGGCTGTCGATCACAAACATATCTTTCACCCGACCATTATCGATAAACTGTTTAAATGCCTGTTTTTGCTCTGGCATTTTTTCCAGCACTTGATAAATGTCTTGGGTATTCCATTGCAATTCAACGCCATAATCTTGCGCAATCGCAACGTTAGGAAGAAACACGAATACGGCAATACTAGATAAGATTTTATTAATTAGTGTCATGAGCTTACTCTCTCTTTATGCTTATATTTATGTGATTTTATTTATAGGATTCATTTCGGTATTACGGATTTATCACCACCGTGAACGGTATGAACGATGACAGCTGCGGCATGTGGATTCTGCCGATTTAATGGCCTGCTTTGCCTGTTTTTCATTTTGGTCTCTGACCGCCGCCGTCAATGAGGCGTAGCGGTCGGTCATTTCCAGCATTAAGCGATCAAATTTCTCAGGGCTTTCCCAAATGTCCGACTTGGCTTTGCCTCCCTTTTGCGCCTCATTTACAAACGCAGTCGAAACAATATTGCTGTCCAGCTGCAATTTTTCACTCGTCAGTTGCACTTCGTCCCAAACGATATGGTCTTGATCGAGCAATCTTGATACAGATTTCGTATTCGATTCAATATCTGAAAATGCTTGTTGTCGCTGTTCAACTGCATTTGCCAATGTCGTGGTACTACTCACCATTAAAGCGCCGCCAATCAGTACTCGCGTCCATGATAGAACGACGTTTTTCGTTACTTCTCTTGTGTTCAAACCTTTCAAAATAGTCATGTCATGCCCTTTTCTTTTTTGTCTGCTTGATTGCTTGATTGCTT
>NZ_MCUW01000004.1:177308-281079 GCF_002873335.1 Vibrio sp. 10N.286.49.B1
TGATTGCTTGATTGCTTGATTCATAATTTACACAACAACTATTGCGCACGCAACAGTTGTTGTGTAAATTAAATGAACTTTTCCAAGATGAGATCATAAAAATGAAGAAAATAGCGATATGGGATCTGGGCACACGCGTCTATCACTGGGCTCAAGCGATAGTGTTTACAGCATTAATGGTAACGGGCGTAACAGGGAACGGCCCACATACCCAATTAGGTCTGGCACTCTTTACTTTACTTACGTGGCGTTTTATCTGGGGCATGGTCGGCAGTGAAACCAGCATGTTTCAGCAATTTGTCGCTTCCCCAAAAAGAGTATGGGCTTATATCAGAGGCATTCAACAGCCGAAATTAGGTCATAACCCACTAGGAGGCTGGATGGTGATCACACTACTCACTAGCCTACTTCTACAGTGCTTAACTGGGATGCTTCTTGCTGGAATGTTTGATGGCTTGAGCCTCATTGGTATCGAGTTTCCAGACGTTATGTATGGAATGGCAGAGCAGCTTCATGTGCTACTCGCGGACGGGTTACCGCTGTTAATCATGTTGCATGTTGGCGCCGTCATTGTTTATAAATTTAAATCTAAGCCACTTTTGTGGGCCATGCTGTCTGGTTACCAGAGGGTTTCAAGGAACGCGCCAGTTGATCAACCTGTGATCGTCAGTCATCGACGAGCAATAGTCGTGCTAATAACAGCAACATCAGTTACTATCGCAATAGTTGCTATTTCAATGGTGTAGAGCATGGAACAAGAATTTGAACGAAAAACAAGCTTTGGTTGGTTGCTAAATGTCGTGGCTAATCATGCGTCAAAAGAATTTGATAAGCGCCTGAAAGAGAAAGGGCTGACCCTGGCACTTTGGCCAACATTGATGTGCTTGTGGGAGAAAGAAGGCATCACGCAGCGTGAGATCGCTCAGATGTCTAAAGTAGAGAGTTCTACCACAACAAGAACGCTCGATAAACTGGTGGCACTTGGGTTAGTAGAGCGTCAGGCCGACCCTGAGAGTCGCCGCTCATTTCGGATTTTTCTAACGGCTGAAGGTCATGCACTTAAAAATGACGTGATTCACTTGCCTGTTGAAGTGAATCAACAAATCCTTTCAGCGCTCAGTCCTGATGAGAAAAAAACCATGATTAGCTTACTGCAAAAAATGGTGGCTCAAGTTTAGTTGCAGCATGACACCCAAGACCTTATCTCTGTGATCTTCCATATGAAGGGAAATCACCGAGGTAACAGTGAGGCGTTGAGATGCTGAAAAAGTTTCATTAACTGACAGTAAAAGAGAGTCTAGTCATCTTTGCTTGGGATGTTTCCTTTGAATGCCTTTATCAGTAGATAAAAAAGCTCGCATTAACGCGAGCTTAGCATAGCCTCATTTAGGTTGCGTCTGCCTTAAGCAACGTCAATCACCACTTTACCAATCGCTTTACCCGAGGCTAAATGTGCATGAGCGTCACCGACCTCACTAAGGTCAAAGGTTTGAGGATCGACGACGGGGATTAATGCTCCAGATTCTGCAATCTTAGCAATAGCTGCCAATATCTCGCCGTGTTCTTCACGCTTGACGTTGTGAATCATAGGAATCAGCATAAACACCACATGCAAAGACAAGCCTTTGAAGTGCGCTGTACTTAAGTCCAATTCTAATAACGAAACCGTTGTGGCAATATGGCCGTTTAACGCAGCAGCATTCATTGAATTGTTTAGGTTTTCACCACCAACCGAGTCGTAAACAACATCAAAACCTGCGCCTTGTGTATGTTTAGCAACATAATCCTCAACTGATTCTGAAGTGAAATCAATCGCTGTCGCGCCTAATTTTTCCATCAAGGCTGCTTGCTCTCCCGCTCGCCCCGTAGCATAAACGTCTGCGCCAAAGTGCTTGGCTATTTGCAGTGCTAAATGCCCCACACCACCAGAACCACCATGAACCAGCACTTTCTGACCAGAATCCGTACCGGCTCGCACTAACCCTTCGTAAGCGGTGATACCCGCCAACGGTATCGCCGCTGACTCACGCATGGATAAGTTTTTAGGTTTGTGCGCTATGAGTTTGGCATCTGCTGGCATATATTCCGCAAGCGTACCTTGTAAATCCCCTAACCCACCAGCACACCCATAAACTTCATCGCCCACCTTAAATCCACTAACATCGGAGCCTACCGCTTCAATCGTACCGGCAAAGTCCATTCCCAAGATTGCTGGCGTTTGAGGTGAGAAAGGTAAGCCTTCCCCCATTTCACGAATCATCATATCGACAGTATTAACACTTGTCGCCGCCACTCGAACTAACACCTCACCAGCGCTAATCTCTGGTCTTGCCACTTCTGCGACTTCAAATGCGTCCACGCCACCATATTCACGTACGATTGTTGCTTTCATTAGGTATTACCCTTGCATTTAGTGATTACAAATCAGCTCATCGCTAACCATTCATTTCCTGTTTTACAGCTTAGACAAGTTATTTAAATTCATCTTCAATCATTACAAGAAAGAGTTTTAAGCCTTTCTTAATAATCATGAGGTAAAGAATGGCCGAATGAATCGAATGAAAACCACATCGACAAGAAGCAAACCCAAAATGAATGGCTCATCTTCGGACTCGATATTGAGAAGTACTTTTGGTGTGCGTTCGTCAATCTTTCGGTGAGATCACGGCAGTAAACCGTCTGACATCGGAGGCTATGGGGCCTACCTTTGAGTATTGATGGACGTACATTCCGAACTGACCTTCCTGTTAGGGTTAACTATTCGGTTTAAGAAAATACTCGAAAAGCCTGAAGACACCGTAGGCGCTGGTGTCAAAACGTTGCTGAAATAGACGAATTAAACAAAATCAGACGACTCTAATTCCTTCGGTATGTGTCCTTTTCGTTTTATCCTATCCCAAGTTTGGTTCTGTTTCGAGACAGCATTGGCGTCAGTATGATTCATTTATTGAGTGGAGCCGCTCTCGGCGCCATATGCTTTGCACTTCACCAAGGATTTATGGCTTTCAAAAACAAATAAACGACACACTCTTGATAAGAATGTGTCGTTATTCACTGGCTAGTCCATCAATGAGCCCATGTTACGTCGACATGTTGCGTCAATATGGCGCCTCAGTTAGCCTTTAAGCTCAGATAGCTGATCAGAGAACCAAATCTTACGCTGAAAACGCGGGTTCTTAGAGGACATATCGATCTTATATGGGTTTTCTTCTTCTGAGCGCTGCGGGATCGCTAAGATCTTGCTAAGCTCCTGAGCCAAGTACTTCTCAATTTTTAGCACTACCATCTTCTTACGTAAGCGGCCTTGCTCATCACGATTAAGAATGGTTGGCATGGTATTCAACGTTAGAATTTCACCCAGTGCTGGGTGAGACATACGCTCACGCCCTTCAGTACTGGCGTAGAAGTGAGAAACCGTAAACACCATATTCTCAGGTTTAAGCTGCTGTAGGAACTGGCACGATTTCACCACCGTTGAACCCGTACGTACCATATCGTCAAACAATACGATGCTCGATTTTTCTAGCCCTTCAAAGGTGTCTTCGCTTTCTTTGTGCAGCGTGATTTCCACTTTACGCTCAGCGGTACGTTCTTTATCCAACATGATAAATTTTGCTTTGCTCAAACCAATTCTGTTGTACATCTCTTTGACAAAGTCGCGCGCCCCTTTGTCTGGCGCACACAGTACCAACCCCTCACCATCTGGGCCATAATTCAACATGTTAGAGTTAAGCAGGTAATGCGCGTAAATCTGATAAGGAATGAGGTTATAGAAGCGGCCACCAAACACATCGCCAAACATCTTCTGTACGGAATCAGAGTGATTATGTACCGTTACCACATCATCAACGCCAGACAGCTTTAATAACTGCGCATACAGCTGCGCGGTAAACGGCTGACCATCAAACTTCTTAATGTCCGAAACGGAACGCTCACCACCTGTATCGCCAAGCCCAGGGCGTGCACCACGATCTTGAGCAGAGAAGAACAGATCAGGCTCCACCAGCACCACACGACTGGCACCATTTTCTTTCGCAGCACGGGCAATAATAAAGTTATGCATCGCCAGCTCTTGACGACTGGTCACTAGGTTGCCGGTACTGACGATCACGACAGTCTTACCTTCCAAACTGTTGCCGATATTGTCTGTGTCGTCTTCATCGGAAATAAAGCGCGGGCAAAATTCGGTGTTCATGAAGTGCTTCATACTGATGACATCTGAAATGTCTTCATGTTGTCCCATCGCATAGGCGACATCGATGGCAAATGGATTATCGGAAGAGTTACTAACAATCACTATATCGCTAGATAGTGTGTTTTGGCTGCTCATGGCATTCCTTATTAATTCGGAAAATGAGTGGGTTGTGATGGGGGTATTCTAACGGTAAAGCGAGCAAAACGGCAGGGGGAATTCCGGGTTTGTGGTCAAGGCTTATGATATCGTGGCTGAGCTATCCCATTGAGAGAGCCTAATGACTTTCGGTGTGTCCTTTTCGTCTTCTCGAAGGCAGGCAGAATAAGCTCACTTATCAACTAAGCTAAGCTGCAGTAGCTTAAAAAAGATCTAACAGTTTTGCCCTGGAGCTTAACTTAAGTTTACAAGTTATGGCCGATATACTTAAATAATTTTTGAACAACGCGATCCTTAATCAGCAACCAAAACATCCAATAATTCGTCATTCCTTTGAAGAAAGGAATCTACCGACAACGCTCACTGAATTCAAACCGTAGAGTATGCTAGCTTAATTTTGCCCCATTTTTTTCAAACCAATCACAAGAACCGTCATCCCCTTGAAAAAGGGGATCTTCATCAGCGCGTTGTGAACATATTCGGGTGTCATTCATTTCCATTTAAGCGAGCCACACTATGATGAAGATCCTCGTCTGCACTAGGGTGACGGCATAATTGGGATGGGTTAAAGAGTGATAAGCTAAGAGTGCTATGTCCAAAAATGAGTTTCACTGTGTGGGAAGTGACTATGATTCCGTAAGCGTGTGAGTAGATTCTTCCTGCGCAGGAGTAGCCGTACTTGGACTTGAGTACTTGCGGTAAGTAACGCCAAAAGGTGTAACACCACGTTACCGCCTAAGCCGTAGAATGGCATCTATAAAACATACAGCTGAGGGGGGGATAATAGGTAGCGCCGTATCAAACTATAAACTAAAAATAGGATACTCAAACGCTACTTATTTCACGCTAACCAAACAGTAACGCTTTTATCAAAAATATCGCCCAGATTTGCAAGGCAATGTATTCCAGTTTTATCAATAACTCCATGTCGTACTCCCTCTTCCTTGGGGTACGTCAGTTATATCAATTTCATCGTTAAATCACAGTGAATTATCTTCAACTCACTCCAGCGTCATGCAATTTTTTCACGTTAACTCTGTCGCAGTAAAGAACGCTTCGAAGTAAAGAGCTCGTCAAAAAAGCCGCTATGACGCGTCAAAAGATCCTGTCGCGATAAAACTCAAAATCAGTCGGGTCACGTACGGATCACGCCTGAGTTTGTCATGTTTAATATTGACCTCAGCGAAATCCTTCATCCCTTCTAATTTTGTCGATTCTACGGAAACCAAGCCATCGTTTGTGTTGTTAAACATACCGCTAAATACCGGATAACTCCGCGTGCCAGCAATGACACCAAAATCATAATTAGGGGGGGGAAGCGTATTTGGAAAACTGTCTGAATCCGTCGTTAAAGATGTGGCTGTGCCACCTAGCAATGAAAGGATACCGTTGTTTTCAAAGAAATCCGCCACATCGCTACCATGGTTTGGCGTACCTAAAAATACCACCTCCCCCATCTCTTTAGAGGCGACAAAATCGGGGTGATTAGCGAGGTAAGACCGTATCATTAAACCACCCAATGAGTGGCCAACAAAATGCGTTTTGGACTGGTTGGTGTGAACAAAATCGGCATGCTCAAATTGGGTTATGCAATCGGTAATAGCCGTTGAACTTTGTTGCAACGTGGTTGTAATGGGTTGACGAATTGTGGGGTAATCGACGACACATACTTGATAGCCTTGCTCAGAGACGAGCTTTGACATCGTTTGCATCGACCAAGCACTGCGACCTAATCCATGCACAATGACAACTTGCTGGCTCTGATGATTAGATAACTCACTTTTTGTTGGCTCTACGTCTGGTTTACTGCACCCAAACAAGGTGAACGCGGCGCTTATCGCGACAACGACTTTCCACTTCATACTACCCCCTCCAATTCAACAACAGCATATCAAACTGGTAGAACCACGACTAGATAAACTAGCTGCGATCTTAATTCCAAAATGCCACAAAATGCCAAACGAAGTAAAAGTGCTTATCTGTTGATAGCTTTCTCATTAAATTCAATCACTTTCCATTTGATACTTCTGCTAGTAAGCCATACCGCGTGCTCTGCACTCTCATCAATCATTAACGGGTTTTACCATTGCGTATTCGCTGATTTTTAAGCAACGACACCATTTTTTTATCTAAGTGTTAGATTGTAACTACATAAAATATAAGTAGTTAGTTACCAATTCATTGATAATCGCTCATTCAACACGAAATCTAGGGTGAGGACAGATAATCCCCTTCTTCCAATACAAACATTCACGATATCAATATGTGCAAGGTTTGATATAAGAGCCAAAACCACTACCTTTAACCAGAGTGCACTCTATTAATTCCATTTCTCGTCGCCTAGTGAGTATGAAACCTCTAAGGGCATACGTTGAATAGTCACGCGCAACGCCGCCTGAATTAATCGAGGTAACCACTATATGATATTCATGACGAACCCCAAATGGCGAACACTAATCCTGTGCAGCGTCATTACTCAAATAAGCACGATGTTCGTACTCGAAATTAAAGCGAATGAGTTAGATTCTGACAACGATGGCATCGTGGATACACTCGATGTCTATCCGTGGGATAGCGATCGGTACGCACTCCCTATCCATACTTTACCAACCATTATCGAAGCGGAAGATTATGATCTTGGGGGCCAGAACATCGCGTTTTTTGATACCTCGGAAGAGAATCTAGGCGGTCAAAATTACCGGGCTGATCCTGTCGATATTGCAAAGCACTCGGGTCAATATCATGTTGGCTGGTTTAGCAGAAACGAATGGATGAACTACACCGTCCATGCTCCTGAAGGTGCCTATTTTGAGTTTTCAGCATGGTTAGGCTCTACCGCGACGGTAACAAAAACACTCGAGTTAACTGAAGGCGATGACGTCCTAGCAAGTTTATCTTTTTTATCAAGCACTCAGGTAGCCCGGCAATTTGAAGCCTCGTCCACACACACTTTTTATCTCCCAGCCGGTGACCATACCCTAACGTTTAAATCGATAAACGGCGGTATCAGGGTCGATAAACTCCAGTTTGACCTATCCCCTTTATCGAAGGATTCTGACAATGATGGTGTCGTTGACGCAGAAGATGCATTCCCTTTTGACTCTAGTGAATCAATTGATACCGACTCTGACGGTATTGGCAATAATCATGATTTTGATGACGACGGCGACAGCGTTAATGATGATGTCGATGACTATCCACTAGACTCCGATCGTTGGGAAAACCTCGCCACGCAAGTCGTTGACGACACTTGCGATGGTCTGGAAAACAAACAATTATCTTGTGATGTTCTAAGCAACGATCACGACCCTGAAAGTGACGAATTGCAGATAATCATCGACCGTTATCCTCGTTACGGGACACTTACGATAACGGCCCAACACCTTCTCTACACCCCACAATCAGGGTTTGTTGGCCTCGATGGGTTCAGCTATGTGGTTGATGATGGGTTCAATCGCTCAGAACTGGCCTTCGTCGATGTGCAAGTGAATCGCACCACACCCATTAGCCATGCGGTTCCCATCTATACCGCAGGTTGGGAAAGTGGTGAGCTCAACTCGGCCTTACCCGCCAACTTAACGCCCTCCTTTTCCAGCAGTTATGATTCTCTCACCCAAATACCAACGACGTACCACAACTATGAAGTCAATCGTGTACCTTGGGCGAGAACCGGTAACAATGTGCTCAGAGTATTTGGTGAGCCACCCGCCTATCGCTCAGAAGCGGCTTTCATGAGCAGTATCTATCGTTTTTCAGCTGGTAAGGAATCTTATTTCAGTGCCAGTATTCGCCCCGACCAATCGTGGCAAACCGTCACGAAATATTCGGTCATTATTACTCAATGGAAGTCCTTTAGCTCTGGTCCACATGCCGCCATTAGGCTCAGTAACGACGGTCTCTTTAATCTCACTTATCACGCTAACGGTTACCCTGTCGTGAACCTAGGCAAAGCACCACAAGATCAATGGACCGACATCCGAGTCTACTTTAAGAAATCGTTAGGAGACAATGGTCATGTCACCATATGGGTCAACGGCGAACGCAAGCTTGACCGTGCAGGAAAAACACTGCTTGTTGGCAACGACGGTTATATGAAGTTTGGTATGTATACGGAGATTAGAAGCCCCAAAACGCTCTACTTCGATAACGTTTCAGTGTCTCACGCAATCAATCGCCCTATTGACGTTTGGGGAGAGAGCCCTGTAGACGGGATTTACAACGACAATGATGAGGATGGGATAAGCGACGGGTTAGATGAGCATCCTTTTGACTCAACTAAGCAGTAATAAAGCACGGAGCTATACACGAAGCACTAGGTCTGACATCAGCTTTGTCATAATGGCGTTGATTGACCACAGCGAAATGCGACTCACATCAACACGTGAAAAGAAGTGGCTGCGCAAGCACTTCTTTTGCCACAAGCCCAAAAAGCAGTCCTATTATAAGCGCTTTAAATACCATGATCATTGCCGCCTCCTTTTGACTCGTCGATTAAATGACAGTCTTTAAGCATAGCGCTAATTCACGGTAAACGCCGATCTGCGTAGATAAAAAAACAGCCGCACAAGGCGGCTGTTTTTAGCAATAAATGAACAACGATTTGAAATTCAAACTCTTATCGAATTCCGCTACTGCATTGTTTCTTTAAACTGCTCTAACAATGAGCGCTGTTGATCGCTAAGGCCTGTCGGGATCTTTATTTGAATTCGAATCAATAAATCCCCCGTTTCACCTTTACGACTTGTCACACCTTTGCCCGTCATTTTGAATTTACGACCGTGCTGAGTGCCGGCTGGAATTCTCAGTTTAAAGCGACTATCCAGAACATTGACTTCAATCTCTCCACCCAAGGCCGCTGTAATCATATCCACTGGTGAATTGCAGATTAGGTCATTGTCCTCACGTTCTAGAAAGGCATGTGGTCGTGTGGCAATAATAAGCAATAGATCACCAGCAGGTGCTCCGTGAGAGCCCGCTCCACCTTTCCCTGAAAAACGAATTTTTTCACCGTCTTTGATACCAGCTGGGATCTTAACGTTGATTTTTTTATGTTCACCATTAATCGGTAAATCTACTACTTTATCGGTACCTTGAACGGCATCAACAAAGTCAACGGTAAGAGTGAATTCATTATCTTGTCCACGTCTAGGGCGGGGTTGACGCCCGCGGCCTTGTGAAAACATATCTTCAAACCCACCGAAACCACCGCCGCCAAAGCCACCACGTTGTCCAAAGATGTCTTCAAACCCGCCGTGATGTCCGCCGCGACCACCCTGGCCGCCATTTTCAAAGGCCGCATGACCAAACTGATCGTATTGGCGACGCTTATCTTTGTCAGTCAGAATTTCGTACGCTTCTTTTACTTCTTTAAAGCTCGCCTCTGCCGTCGCATCGCCCGGGTTTTTATCGGGATGATATTTCATCGCAAGCCGCTTATAAGCTTTTTTTATTTCTTGTTCTGACGCACCTTTTGAGACACCTAGCACGCTGTAATAATCTTTTTTAGACATGCTAAAACCTCATTACTCATCGACATAAACGCAAATGGGCGTGCTCATTATTTCTGACGCCCTGAATACCGACAAGTTTATGTATTATTACGGATAACTCAACTATTTATTCGTGCGAAACTGGGGTTTATTCATGTTACCGAAGCCAGACCTAGCCAGCGTTCCGCCTATTTTTGCTAAGCCATCTCTTTCCATTCATTTTTGTATAACAATTACTCACCCTACAGTCAGTTGCTCAACCATCATCCAATCACACAAAAATTCGAGTTATTTGTGAGCGGTCAAACGTCACTATGTAATGAAAACGTAATGCTATCGATATACGGTTCACATTGATAGAAACACAATTGTAACTGGGCCAACCAATTTTGGAACAAAATTACACAATTTAGTCTAAAGCGTACTTTTATAATTGTGATCTATCGCTAAAATCGTACGGTTGGTAAGGTCTTTTACAAATATGACATGGATCGCATAACACTTCTCTGTTCTTATAGAAGGGTTATTTTTTGACGTTTTTGGGTGCACACATTTAAACAAGACTTTCTCACCTAGAAGAAAGCGCGTTTTTATTCTCCCCCCTCACGTCTTTGTGCTTGTAAGTAAATGGAGTAATACAATGCCAAAGGGAAACCAATATTCACATATTTCGAGCAATGCTCGACTACGTAACACAACGGCTATGATCCTCGCAGGAGGAAAAGGAACTCGGCTTAAAGAACTCACGTCTACGGTAGCAAAACCAGCGGTTTCGTTTGGTGGCAAGTTCAAAATCATTGATTTCGCACTGTCCAACTGTATCAACTCTGGTATTCGTAAAGTGGGTGTTTTGACGCAATATATGGCGCAAGACCTCATTACCCATATTCAGACGGGGTGGCAGTCCACCTATTCAGCGCTGAATGAAGGTGTTCACATTATTCCTGCACAACAGCGAGTAGGTGAAGACTGGTATCGTGGTACAGCGGATGCGATCTACCAAAATTTAGATCTAATGAAGCGTTATGACCAGACAGAACGAATTCTGATTCTAGGTGGCGATCACATCTATAAAATGGACTATTCTCGCATGGTGAACTTCCATGTAGAAAGCGGCGCCGATGTCACGGTAGCCTGTATCCAAAAACCAATTGAACAAGCATCTGAGTTTGGTGTGATGGGCCTCAATGAAGAGGGTGACATCATCAACTTTGTTGAAAAACCAACAAACCCAACGTGTATGCCAAACGAACCAGACAAAGCACTGATTTCAATGGGCATCTATATTTTCAACCTAGATGTACTGGATAATGAACTAAAACAAGCGCTTAATGATCCAAACTACAAGCATGATTTTGGTCACAATATTATTCCAAGCCTGATTGGACGCAGTAAGCTGAAAGGCTACGTTTTTACTGAAAATGGACACCCTGGTGCCAACGGATACTGGCGCGATGTTGGCCAAGTTGAAGAGTACTATGCCGCGACGATGGATCTGCTTGCACCAACGCCTCAGCTGGATCTCTACGATAAGAGCTGGCCAATCATGACATCTCAAGTACAGCGACCGGGCGTGAAGTTCTTGTTCAATGAATCTGACCGTCGTGGATTCGCTGTGGATTCAGTACTAACTGCTGGCGCCATCATTTCAGGCGCTGAGGTGACACATAGCCTTATCTCTTCAGACGTACGCGTCGAAGACCGTTCAGAAGTGACTGACTGTATTCTCTTACCAAGTGCCACGGTAGGAATGGACTGTAAGTTACGTAAAGTTATTGTGTGCGAAGGCTGCCAAATCCCAGATGGAATGACGATTGGTTTTGACGTTGAACACGATAAGGCGCGCTTTACTGTCACAGAAGAAGGGATTGTATTGGTCACCAATGAGATGATTGACAAGCTCGTTGAACAGGTTGTCATACCTGTAGCAGGCAAGGAAAAAACCTCTGCGTAATCGTTCAGGATTAACTGGCGCATCGACTCGCTTTGTTGTCTTCGCCAGCTTTATCTCCACGTAAAAAAGGAGCCTTTATAAGGCTCCTTTTTCAACTTTAATCATCGCTACATCGCCATTCTGTTCAGCGATCATCAGCGACGACTGAAAGTTATAACACGGCAATAATATCTTCTTGTGCCAAGCGCGATTTTGGCAAGCCGTAATTATAGTCTTCACCTTCTTTGTGATAACCCAATGCTAAGGCAAAGTCACACACATAACCATTAAGCTCATCTTTAAAGATCTCACCAAGAAGTTCTGCATCCACCCCCTCCATTGGCGTTGATGCTATACCTAAACGCGCTAGAACGTGCAGTGTATTACCTAAAGCAATATAGGTTTGCGCTTTAGTCCACTGGCCGTTGTAACCATTTTCATCGGTGTTTAAATCAACAAAACCAAAAGCACCATTTAACATTGTTTCATACATGTCAGCAGGCAAATGGCCAGAGGTCACTTCAACATCGACCACTTTACGATAGTCGTCTTTATTAAAATTTGGATTGTGTGCAAATAAGATCGTGTGTGATGCTTCTTTTGCGTGCGGTTGATTGAATTGATGCATATTAGCAAAAGAGTCATGCAAGCGCTGTTTTGCGGCATCACTTTCAATCACAATGAATTTCCATGGTTGAGAGTTAATAGAGGATGCTGACAAGCGAAGTGCTTCTTTGATCACATCCATATCTTCCACCGCGATGCGTTTCGTTGCATCGTATTTCTTCGCGGTATAACGGCTGTTTAGATCTTTGATAATTTGATGAGTCACGTTGCTTTCTCCAAGATTCTAAGAATCTATAATTTGCTATAATAAATGGGGTCTATTTACGGAAATTACTGGTGTTGGAACGCATCGTAAATCTCGTTGTACCCTACCATCAACCATGTTGACGCCGCCAGAATAAAGGCTCTAGCCAAAAAGAAAAAGGGTTAAAGCGTCCAGTTATTATGGTAATAAATGACCACAATAATACACCGCTATTTTGATGAACTCATTTTGACGTCTTTCTTTAAGTGCTTCACATTTCTTTACTTCGCTATACCTTCGCGTTAAAATTTGAACATACGTTCAAATTACGAGAAATAACGATGGCCAAACCCGCTAAATTCCAACGTGATGAAGTCATTCACAATGCGATGCTTCTGTACTGGGAAAAAGGATTCCACGCAACCTCAATGCGAACCCTACAAGATGCTATCGATATGAGACCAGGCAGTATTTACGCAGAGTTCGGCAGTAAAGAAGGCTTGTATCAGGTCACGTTAGAACACTACGCAGAACAAAGTGTTCAGCGACTAACAGAGACCGTCACGAATGCAGCATCACCATTGCTAGGCCTGAAGCAATTCGTCAGCGATATCGTCGTACCCACCGATCAACCGACACCGAGCAATATGTGCATGCTCGCGAAAACAGTTGCAGAGCTAACGGAAGAAAACTCAGAGCTTTTAGATAGTGCGAGAAAAGGATTACGTCGTATTGAGGGAGAATTTGCTAACGTCATAAAGGCAGCACAAGACAGCGGTGAAATAGACCCATCTCGAGACGCTCAGCGGATCGGCCAGTATGTGCAAATTCAAATTATGGGCATTCGAACCTACGTTCGAGCCAACCAATGTGATACTCATCAAACCAAAGCGCTGGTTGATGATATTTTTGCCCTGTTTATATAACCTAAATTTTTGCTTGCCCTATCGCTTTATTTGGCCCAACGTTTTATATAGTCAATGTACGTTAAGCTCATGTAGTTTGAGGCTATCCACTCTATGAGCTATGAGCTATGAGCTATGAGCTACTTTACTCTTAACCAATAGTTTCAATTAAATTATTTATTTAGTTCAAGCGTAATACGGACAAAGTGTTCGTCTTCGTATTGAATTTGGTAAGCAAAAACATCATTCGCATAAATCGCGCCAAGGAAAAGGTGCTTTTCTCGAACCGTTCCTCGGAACAGGATCGATATATTGCTCACAAGCTGATTTTTGGTCCCGAAATGCCCATTGAGATCATCAGATAATACACACAACAAACACCCATCTTCATCATGAGTCAGATCAACTTGTCTTGGGCTTGAAAGAAGCGCCGTCGTCCCTATTTTTTTCTCAATTTCACGAATCAATAATAGGTAGCTATCCAGGTGTGGTTGGATCGCATCAGGTTTTGCCTCAATCCCTGTCAAAAGTACCTCTTCAAGATCAACTTGTGACTTTTTGGCCTGCAGGCTCATCGTTTTCAGCTGTTTTCGAACGGCTTTGTACTTATTGCTTTTGAGCTTCGGCTTTAACCAACGCACCAAGAGTTCATTACATTTTTCACGATCGAAATGTGTGGTCTTGGCTTCAAGTTTCTTAAATTCTAGGTGCAAAAGGGCGTGAAGAGACACCTCGGTCAACAGTTGAATTGATTCCGAGCTAGACGTACTGATTTGCTTTGAACTGATTCCGTTGTTCTGCATTGTAGTCTGTGTACTTGTATAGAAGGGGGGAATGGTGCCGAGAGAGGGACTCGAACCCTCACACCATAAGGCACTAGCACCTCATGCTAGCGTGTCTACCAATTTCACCATCTCGGCATCAATGAATACAAACCTAAGTCTATTTCATTTGGTTCCAATTTTCTGGAACAAACGAATTTTAACTGACGATATTTTACTTGTATAGCATTTCGTTAGATAAAATCATAAGAACCCGTTCGTTTGATGAACATATGAGCAGTTTGTACGATTCGCCATCACATTGACTCACATATAGAAGCTTGAACCGAAGGCATAGACTCATAAATCTGATTAATGTGTGAACCAAAGTTGACCCACTATATCCAAAACAATGATTCGAATATGATAATTGCACACCGAACTACTTTTCAAAACACGCCTGTAAGTAGCGATTTAATGCGTGTTGGCCACTTTACACTAACGCTAAGGATAGCCTGAACTAAGAAGAACTATGCTCAGACTATTAAATCAAATTTATTCATTGCATCCGTGCGAGCTTTTACCAGCGAGCATTATTGTCACGACTTCAACGATAGCAATGCACCGTCGAGCTAACGCTCGCATTCCGCTGCCTCACCCCCCTATTCACGCAAAAAGTTCTCACTGACTTTTTCTTTTATATCTAAACACGGATTATCAAACATGAAATTATTTTTCCTAAAATCCCTTAGATTTTGCGTCAAGGCCGTCGTCGTCGTAGGTGGCTTTCTCTCGTTAAGCTACGCATTTTCTTTGCTCTCAACCATTCATGGACAAGCCTTACCAGCAGAGCATTTTACCAATGGGGAACCGAACATTATCGGATTACTCAATTCCGAAATGTTCATGGGTATTATTTTTGTTATTACGCTGTCGATTATCGGTTACGTGCTGTACCTGCTGTGGCAGTTGCATGAAGTCGCAGTACATCGCAGTCAATACATGCAGAGCGCACATGCCAATCTCGTGTTCGCGTTATCGCTCTGTGGCTTGTTCATCGACAAGCTTTGGTGGGTACTAGCCATCATCATTGCCTTTACCAACTGGGAAGCCGTTGGGAAAGCCGTTAGTCGCGTCATAAACGTTGGCATTCATGGTAATAAAAAGGAGGAAGCGTAGTGAAAGAAATCATGCTCCCTTATGTTCTCATTATCTGGTTACTCGTCAAACTTGGCGTAATCAAATGGACACTAAGAAACGCGGTACTCAGTGTTGGTGTTGGGGCATTTATTGCCTTCATGCTCTTTACCGCACACCGATTTTGGTCACCCGCTGATTTAACTGACAGTACAACAGTTAAGGCACCTCACGCGGTACTCAGTCCACTGTTTGGTCAACAGGTGAAAGAGATATATGTCACGCATAACCAAAGCGTAAAAAAAGGCGACCTATTGTATACGTTAGAGTCTGAAGACACGGATGAAGAGATAAAGAGCTTACGTTCAAGTTTGATCGCTAGTGAGCACCGTATTATTAGCATCGAAGAACAAATCAGTATCGATAAAAAGAACCATCAACGCTTAGTCAGGCTTGATGAGTTCAGCTCGGAGCAAGAACGGGATGAGCTTTATACTCAGATACAGAAGGGTAATGCCGACTTAATGGCCGCGCATTCTGATGCGGACGGTATCGCAGCAAAGATCAATCAAACAGAATGGCTCAATGACAGAAATCAGGTACGTGCTCCATTTGATGGTATTGTCGGCGTGATCAACATCGCCGAAGGATCTCGTACTGGTAACTTATTCCTTTACGATACCGATCGTAAATTTGTCGAGATGCGTGTCAGCGATCAGACGTATCGCCACATCAAAGAAGGTCAATTTGCCGAGTTTTTTGTTAATTCACACCCTGGAGAGATTTTTAGAGGTCGGGTGCATAGCGTCACGAGTAACACAGGTGAAGCCACGGTTTCTGCAATGGGATCAAGCCAGCAGGTTCGCCAGCACGTTGGCAACAATGCTGGTTCACATGGTCGTACTATTGTCATTGAGTTTGATGAACCAGAGGGCTATACCGTCCCTCTAGGCGCCACAGGCTCAGGCTGGGTATCAGCAGAAAAGCCGTCAACAAAACTCGGATTTATGGACATTATTGGTGGAGCAACCGTTCGCCTTAAGGCGCTAAAGGCATACTTAAACGCATTTTAGACCACTATCGATTGACCCTTTGGAGCCCACAAAAAAATTTGAACTCTGTATGGTTCTTGGAACAGGCGTTTGGGCTCAAGGCACCGCATTTATGTGCGGTGCTTTTTTTACGTCTAGTGATCAACAAGCCCACACGTAATCACCCGACTTTTCCTGTACTCATCGACTGCCACCACCAATCTATTCGAAAACCACATACAAAGTGACTTCGAACTATTCAACATTCCCGTTACCTTAGCCGCGTTCCAAATCAGTGGACTAATAAAAATAAAGGTAACTAACATGAAAAAAACAGCAATCGTTCTCGCATTAACATCGGTATTTGCAACCAATGTTATGGCTGAAGGTCTCTCAGGTGGCGTAGAATTAGACGCTAAGTTCGTAAATGGTCAGACGGAATACACCACAAGCAACGGTTCTGGTATCAAAGCATTTGTTGGTTATGAGGGCTTTGGCGCATCAGCGAAACGTAAAGCGAATTTCGAAAACGAATACAACGTTAACTACAAGCATGACTTCACTAACTTTTGGTTGAAAGGCGAATACGAGTTTGTTGACAAGAAAAGTCGTCAAGACCCTGCAAATGACCAAAACAAATTTGGTGTGACTGTTGGTGGTAACGTAGCAGACCTATTTGACTCGTCACTACGTCTTCGTAAAGATACTGACCTAAACTCAGGGAAAGGCAAAGAACGCAGCGATGTTTATCGTTTTGACCTTGCCACAGGTAAGCAAGTCACTGAGCGTATGTACTTCAACGCAAAAGTCGTTGGCCAGAAAGAAAGCAACGACAAAGCAATCACGGGTGATAAAAACAAAGACACCACCTACAACGTTGAACTACGTGCAACCTTCACTGACATCCAAAACATGGTGCCTTATGTAGAAGTCGGCAATGAAGGCGCATTCGGTACAGATACTCGCAATACATACGGTAAAGTGGGTGTTATTTTCCCGTTCTAATCTCTTACAAACTTACTTAGGTCATCCTAACTGAGTGGCTCAATAGCCAAAAAAGAAAACCATCGATATTCGAAGGATTGAATATCACTGTTTCCACACTACTCAATCGCTATTACCTGCAAGAACACCTCCCTGTATTCAATCAAAAGTCATCACTTTCCAAGCATTAAAACTGGTAGTTAAACTCAACCCGTTGGTCACCCTCAAAATAGCTCTGATTTTGTGTCCAGTTTGCAAAATAACGAACATTGGCACGCCCCGTTATCTGATAAGACACGGCAAATTCATTGGTAAAAATTGAGCTCTGGCCTTGTCCATATGCATTCTCTACATACGACTTGGATCCCGAGATTGTGGTCAGCCACATCGGATTATAGTTAAGCCAGATCTTGTCAGTAATGGCATACTTGGTGTAAGCACCAACTACGGCATAGGTGCCTGGAATTGTGTAGCCAATATTTTGCTGCTCAATCTCACCATATCCAGGGAACTCCCCATTACGAACATTTAAGCCCAAGCCTGCTAGGGGGTAAAGATTAAGATTACCAAATGCTGGCAGTGCTTGAATGATGCTATATGACGCATTCAGGTTTTCTTGCGCAACGTCGTAGTTCACATCAATTTGTGAGCCACGGCCATTCGTTTTGTCTACGCTAAAGTTTCGGATTCGAACGGAATCAATGGAATTATCGCGGTCACCAGAACCAGTCCAGCCAAGCCATTCACCCGCTACACCCTTCACCTCAAGAATGTTCATCGCCATGGTATCTGGATTGCCCGTATCGTAGACTTGGCCAACTTTTACGTTGATACCTTTATCCGAAACACCTGCACCCGCTTGGGTATAAACGGCTAACGGGTCAGACATATCTTGTACTTGAGTGGCTTCAGATTCAGACGCGATTGCAGAAAAAGAAAAAGCCGCAACGATTGCTGAGGCTAAAATTGAAGTATTTGCACGCATTAACTATCACCTTATGATTTACATCCGCGTCCAGCAGATATAAACAAGTTAAAACAACGCCCTGTCCATTTAGCGCGCGTGCAGCCTAAAAGGACGTCTCGTTAACCTCAATTAACCAAGGGTTATAGTGTTCATTACATTTTGAGTCTTGACCGTAGCTTAATCCTTATACCATCAGGACTTAGCTTTATTTTTTATGTTATTTTTAAATGTAGAAAATGAAAAGCCCGTCACTAACATCGTTCCGGAGATCACCAACAATGCCCCTACAACCGTATTCACGCCCACTGGCTCATCTAGGTATAAATTACCCCACAAAATACCAAACATAGGGACCAAGAAGGTCACTGACAACGCAGAAGAAGGTCCCACATCGTTCACTAGACGAAAATACAATAAATACGCCGCACCCGTACACACTACACCGAGTAAAACAACCGCTAACCAGATATCGCTTGTGGGTTCCCCTCGCATCGGGACAAATGGCACCAAGGGTAAGACAATTAAACAGGCCGCCCACATGCTGCCATGTGCGTTATTAAACGAAGAGATAGACGGTGCATTTTTGGCGTAATTAGTCGCGATACCATAACTACAGGCGGCCATAATACTGGCTAGAATGGGTATCGCCGCTTCTTGTCCGATTCGCCCTGCATCCCACCCCACGAGCACAACGACACCAATGACCCCGACACATAATCCGAGCACGCCCGATTTAGTCAGCGGCGCTTTACGCCAAAATACGCCGATAATCGCCCCCCAGATGGGTGCGGTTGAATTCAGTATTGCTAAGGTTGACGCATTCAAGGTTTGAGCCGCATAGGCAAAAAGAAGAAAAGGTAATGCAGAATTAAACAACCCGATGGTGAAAAAGTGACGCCGATAACGAACAAACTCCAGCTTTCTTTTCAGATAGACACCCACTAAAAGTAACGCTAGTGCCGCAAACAACACCCTGGCTTCAATGAGGATTGCTGGGCCCATGACGTTAGCGGCGAGTCTCATAAACAAAAATGAGCCACCCCAGATGGCGGCTAGAACAAAAAGGCGTACAAAACTGGCAAAATCCATAACCTGCTCTCTAAAAATTCCATTAAACGCCACTGTGAGGCAACAAAAGTGAAACTACAATCGATTTGTTCATCTCCGATTTTACTTGCAACACTTCCAATCAACCTCAACCATTGACACATCACTATGCTTTGGTAGCATAAATTTTATCGTTAGAACACAGACCATTAGCCTTTTATACTACTATTAATGATGCTTAAAATCGGTATGTTGATACTCCAAAAAAGCATAGTGCTAAAAGAACAATCACGATAGCGATGCTATGTAGATATATCGCTAATCCAGCGTTCTAGTGCGCTCACAGATATCAGTCGTCACCGTATTGTTGATAGCTAATTAGTTAATAAAAATGTCGTTCGCTGTAGAATCGTTCGCTCATATTTTGACCGTAAAAACCCTCATCCTATGGAGCAGCAACACGTTATGGATCTCAATCTACTCACTACATTTCAAGCGGTTTATAAGCACTGCTCTATCACTCTGGCCGCAGAACAGCTTGAGCTAACACAACCGGCGGTCAGCGCCGCATTAAAAAGATTAGAGGGTGTGGTTGGCAAAGCCTTGTTTATCCGTTCAGGAAGAGGCATCGCGCCTACAGGCGCCGCGGTTGCGCTCGCCAACAAAATTCAAACCCCACTAGCGGTACTCGAAACCATTGAACAAAATAAAGACATGACGAAGGTGTATTGCAGTGAAAGCCTGATGCACCTTGTTTGTGATATCACGGGAATCTCGTTTCAAGAGCCCCCACTCAGCGAGTCACAATTATTGGCTGATATTGACTCGCAGAAAGTTGATTTAGTCATCGATGTGGCCAGCAGCATTAGTCAATCTCATATCGTCGAAGATCTTTTCAGTGAACCCGTTGTGTGCGTGTGTCGAAATGATCACCCAAAGATTGGTGATTCTTTAACGTTCGAACAATACTTTCAACACGAACATATCGCATTAAACCTGAGACGAAACGACGTCATCATGCTCGAATTCCTAGCAGAAAAGCCGGTGCCGACTCGCCGTGTCAAAGCTGAGACTGGCTCGATATCTAGTATGCTATCGTTAGCCGCGACCACCAATTTAATTGGCGCTTCGACCGTGTCGCTAGCAAAACACATGGCCCCTATCCTCAATCTTAAGGTCATGGAAATACCGTTCCCATTGCGTAACGTGCAATTTAGAATGATCTATCACCGCCGGTTTCTAAATGATGAGCACCACAAGTTGGTTCGTCAAAACATCAAACACATCATCCAAAACAATCAGTACAAATAAATGAGCGCACATCACTCAGAAGATAAGAATCTCACCTGACCGATAAATGGGTGAAGTGCATTCGTATTATATGGACTAAGGTTTAAGAACATGCGCATGCCTAACTTGCGTATGAATATCAGTTAACGATTGGAGTGTAGTTTTGAAACGAGTGATTTTGCTGTTCAGCCATCTCGGCACGTTATTCGCGGGATTTATGTTAGGTATCTATGTGCTACCAATTTTAATACAACCTGACTCCCCCAATATTGACGCCATCTCTTATCAATCAAATCAGGTAGCCTTGACCGGTCGCTTTGATAAAGAGCGGGAAGACAGCGACTTCTTCCATTGGGGCGAGGGTGATATCGCCTTGACGCAGGACTCCGTCATGTTCATGGGTGAACTCGCGCCTGGACCCGATTACAAACTTTACCTTTCACCGACCTTTGTTGAAACCGAAGACGATTTTAATAAACACAAAGCCACAATGGTGCGAATCGGTGATATCAAAACCTTTGACCGCTTCCTTCTTCCTCTGCCCAGTGGCACAGATCTATCGGATTTCAATACGGCAGTGATTTGGTGTGAAACGTTTGGTGAATTTATTACCTCTGCCGAACTCACATCTAAGGACTCCCCTCTTCAGTAAATGAATATTCAGTGAGCGGTGAATCAATAACGTTGTTAACACGCATCGCAGGAACAGGGGCAAACTCATGGCCCTACGACGCAAAGCGCACGTTTTTGAAGCCCTTACTATGTTACCGTCCTGCAGAACCAACTTCTGCAGGTTTCCTACCTCTATCCCTATCAGTAATGCAACGTAACGACCTCTAATTATTCACATCCAATTTACACCCCAATCACGAATTCCAGCCATACAGTGATCCAACATAGAAAAATAAATTTTCGAATCTTATTCAATAAGTTATGTGATCTTCCGTTCAATTAACCTCAATATAATAAAGGATAATTACGTCACTGTTACAAAATGTAAATAAGGAAATTGTGATGTTATACCTAGAATTTCTATTCTTACTCGCCATGCTCTACATCGGCTCGAGAAAGGGTGGTATTGGTCTTGGCGTGGTGTCAGGCATTGGTCTGACAATTGAAGTCTTTATCTTCAAAATGCCCCCTACGTCGCCCCCCGTTACTGTCATGCTTATCATCTTGGCTGTTGTCACGTGTGCCTCCATATTGGAAGCGGCAGGTGGTCTCAAATACATGCTGCAAGTTGCCGAGCGGTTGCTACGAAAAAATCCAAAACGCGTGACACTCATTGCCCCTTTCGTCACCTACAGCATGACTTTTTTGCTTGGCACCGGACATGCTGTTTACTCCATCATGCCAATCATTGGTGACGTCGCGCTTAAAAACGGTATACGCCCAGAGCGCCCAATGGCGGCCTCTTCCGTCGCCTCTCAAATTGCGATTACCGCTTCGCCTATTTCTGCTGCCGTCGTGTATTACCTCGCCCAACTTGCAGAGATTCAAACCAGCATTACCCTACTGTCAATTCTGATGGTCACAGTACCTGCAACCTTGTTTGGTACATTGCTAATGTCGTTGTACAGTATGAAACGAGGCAAAGAACTAGACGATGATCCAGAATATCAAGCACGCCTGAAGGACCCTGAGTGGCGCGAGCGTATTTTGAACACTACCGCGACATCATTGGATGAAGTGCTACCTAAGTCCGCCCGCAACTCTGTGCTCATCTTTCTTTTCTCGATCGTTGTCATCGTTATCATTGCCATGGTGCCAGAATTGCGTACGCTCACTGACGGCGGTAAGCCCATCAGCATGTCGGTCATTATTCAAATGATGATGCTCTGCTTTGGCGGGATTATCTTACTGGCCACCAACACCGACCCACGTTTAGTGCCTAACGGCGTCGTATTTAAGTCCGGCATGGTTGCCGCCATCGCCATTTTTGGTATTGCTTGGATGTCCGATACGTATTTCCAGTATGCCATGCCCCAGTTTAAATCTGGCATCGTAGGTATGGTTACCGACTATCCATGGACCTTTGCACTGGCGTTATTTACCGTTTCGGTCGTCGTCAACTCACAGGCTGCCACAGCCAGAATGATGCTGCCCGTCGGGCTAGCGTTGGGGCTAGAACCTGCGCTACTGATCGGTCTCATGCCTGCCGTTTATGGGTATTTCTTCATTCCAAACTACCCATCAGACATTGCGACCGTGAACTTTGATTCATCGGGCACCACCAAGATTGGCAAATGGTATTTCAACCACTCTTTCATGAGTGTTGGTCTTATTGGCGTGATTTCAGCGTGCTGCGCCGGTTATGTGTTGGGCCAAATAGTGATTGGTTAGCCGCGGTTTATTGCTAGTCAACCTCAAAAGCCTAGTTTTAGTGTAACAATCTGCCTAAGGCTATTCTCATTGGACATTGTTAGGGCTAAACAATCTTAACCATATATTATGAAACAGGAAGTCGAGTTTTGCTTTTCACCTGTCCAAACGCAAAACTCGACTCTATCGCCGCAATGTTAGGCAACCGAGTCAACTCTTTACGAATAAATTGCTCATAGGTTTTCAATGAACCACTGACCACATGCAGCAAGTAATCATGATTACCCGTCATCAAAAAACACTCTAATACTTCATCCAATAACTCAACATGTTGCTCAAAGCTCTGCATTTGTTCCTCTGTCGGCTTTTCTAGCTTTACCAATACAAAGACGGTAATCGGCAGTCCGCAGGCTTCTCGATCAACGCTCGCATGGTAGCCTTTTATAATGCCTTGTTTTTCTAATGCACGTACACGACGTAAACACGGTGACGGAGACAAAGACACACGATCGGTAAGTTCTTGGTTACTCAATCTCGCATTACTCTGCAGCTCTCGTAAAATTCTTTTATCTATATCATCCATTTTGATTTCACCACAATTCATCAATATTTAGCATCAATGCACTATATAAATCATTTAAGCGCAATAATATTGCTCAAGATTAGGTCTTATTAACCAAACTCGCAATCATTCGTCATTGGCAATTTCTAGACTTTAAGGAGAATCGTCAAAAGGACTCAGACATGAATATCGCGACACAGCTCAGCCCACTCAGAAAAACTACAAAACATGAAAAAGCCCAAGCGCTTGCTGTCGAACAAGCCCAACACTTTGGAATCGACCCCAACTCCGAATACGGCACCGCACTGGTCGAACTGGCCACCACACTCTACACCGCAAACAATAAAACCCATGACCTGTGGGCTTTGACTGTCGATGGACTCTCTGAACTGGATAAAAGTGACCGAATCGCATGGTTTAATGCCAAGCGATTTCTGTCATTTCAGATTGCCAAAATCCTAGATAATCTACAAAATCCGATGCGGGCAACCTATCAATCCATCGCGACCAACAATGGTCATTTTGCGTCCAAAGGCGCGTACCCCATCTTCGATAATGTCTCTGCTATATTCTCCGCGAGCCCTGTGATTACAAGAACCGCAACCTATTTATTTGCCTGTACGGAATGGATTGAAGACGCGTTTAACGGCAAGGAACCCTTACATGATATCTATTCTCGGTTATTGAACCCAACGTCGATTGCGTTGGCTAATCATATTGTCGACATAGAGGCGGGATCGCGAGCTAACGAGTACCTAGCGTGGAACTTTAACTCTGGCATGGCAGCGATTGATGGTGTCTTTAGCCACTTGCTTGGCTATGAAGATATTGTTCTCTCCTCTCGCAATATCTATGGTGGTGCTTACCAATTACTTGAAGATTGGTTTGGGAAATCATCCAATCTCAACATTGCCGTCGAATGGGTCGATGGCTACTCGGGAGAAGCCTTCGCAAAAAGGCTCGATGACATAACAGAACGCTACGCTGATCGCTTGGCGAGAGGCAAAAAAATCTATGTCTACCTCGAGTCCCCCTGCAATCCACATGGGTACGTTTTGGATGTCGCGGCAATCAGTCGGGAATCACATCTGTGAGGATGGGACGTCATCGTAGATTCGACCGTCGGCACCCCCTTATTACACCCGGTTCTAAAACGCGATGACATCATGGAAAGGCCCGATTTTGTCATCCATTCTTACACCAAGGAGCTCGCGGGCTCAGGCACCACAACTGCTGGTGTGGTCATAGGACGTAATGAGACGATGTTTGCGCCTAAAGGTGAAGATATGGCGTTCACCAAGCCCAATGGCGATCTTGTTACGATCCCGTGGAATGAGACGCTATTTTGGAATGTCTACTATATCAAAGGGGCATTCCTTGACGCAGACAAAGCATTCGAAGTATTAAATGGCATGAAAACCTATGAGATGCGCGTGATTCAGAAAACCATTAACACCCTCGCCCTTGCCACTATTTTTGATGCCCACCCAGACATTAATGTCTCTTGTCCTGCCCTACCAAGCAGTGATAACTACGAACACTGTCAAAAAAACATGCACCTTGGCTTACCCGCCGCACTCTTTACCATCGATATGGAAGGCAATGGTAACCGAGAACCAATCAACCGAGACGTGTTCAAACAATTCTTTGATATGCTTGAGCCGGCAATAGGCATGCAAGTTAGCTTAGGACAGACCAACACTGTCGCGCTATGTCCAGCGCTCACCACTCATTCCGAGCTAAGTGACGAAGCCCTTAACGAGTCAGGAATCAAGCCGACAACAATGCGTATTTCAATTGGACTTGAAGATCCAAGAATGTTTGTCGCCCACATCATCGAAGCCGCTAAACTCTCATTAGACTGTAAACACTCAGACTTTTCGGCCAGTTTTCTATGCCCTGACACCATCGATGATATTTACATAACAACCTATATGGATGTCCACCAGCGATTTGCTCAAAGTCTGCCACGCTTTCAAGCCTTAAAAGCGTAACGTCATTTCATAGAAGTAACGACTCTGGCCGTCTGCTATTTCACCGCGCTTACGGCCAGTTATTCGCACACTTTCATCTCAGTAATCGTGACGACAAACAAGAGTATTTGAAGCAACATTCTGATTGCTCTATAAAGCGCCTCCTATTCTCCATTGGTTTGGCGCGCACCTTTTATGCAATCACTTATTGATACTCTCGACTCACAAGGCTATTACGTGTGGGACAATTTCTTGTCACCCCAACAAGTCGATGCCCTCAAGGGATGTTTACCCGACACTTGGAAAAGCGCCTGCATAGGAAGAAACGAAGATGTCATGCGTGAAAGTGCGATTCGTAGTGACAAAATATGCTGGCTAACTTGCGAATTGGGTGAGCCTGTTCAGCAATTCATGAGCAAGATGGAGGTTATTCGCCAAGCAACTAACCAACGTTTTTTCTTGGGTTTGTTTGAATATGAAGCACATTTTGCCAAATACAATAAAGGTGATTTCTATCAAAAGCATCTCGATTGCTTTCAAGGGAATGAGAACCGTCGATTAACCACGGTATTTTACATGAATGATGAGTGGTCAGAAGAGGATGGTGGCGAGTTGGTCGTCTATGATCTCGAGGATAAGGAATTAGCCCGAGTAACGCCAAAATCCGGCCGGTTGCTCGTCTTTTTCTCCGAGCAGTTCCCTCATGAAGTGCTACCCACTCAGCGTGAACGATTTAGCATTGCAGGATGGTTTAGGATCAACGGTGTAAAAGATAATTATCTAGACATCGCAAACTGAATAATTAAATCATTGTAAATATGGGTAAATTTTCGAAATGTCGATAATTTACCTGTATATTAACACCACTACTCATCAACGCGAGGGCATGGATTTGCTTACGCCAATTCTTCTTTTAGCCTCTTTATCAGCGGCAGACACGCCTTCCACTGTCATTCAATGTGGTGTTCAGGCCGAGCACAATGCGTCTCTCACGATTAAGTTGTTTAAAAAAAACATGGTCGTCGAAACACTATCGGCGGACGCCTTGTCGGAACAAGGGACTATTTTAGACCTCAAACGCACGGACAGTAGAAAAATTCTTGGTACACAGGTCTTCATCGCTAACGGCAGTGCCACGATGAATAACAAGTTCAAAAAGCACACCACCGTTCGCTATGTTATCGACAAAGATTTTGTCGAGGTTTTAAGTTCAGAGTTTTCATCCGACGGCTTTATGGTTGATGCTGATAGCGCGCGTTTCGAACACTGCAAAATGACTCAAAACCCGGCCTAATCACTTGGGTCAATTGATTTAATGATGCTGCGCTTAGAACGAAACTCTAATACTTGTTCTGGGCACACATCAATGCAACGGCCACAGCTAATACAGTCTTGGCTCATTACTCTACGGTCACCCTCTTTAAGTGGCTGCCTCAATACCTCTGGTTCTGGACACACATTGTAGCAATCCATGCACTTGGTACAGGCCTCTCGATTCGTCGCCGTAATCCGAATAATGCTTTTACTGCCAATGACACCATAGGTAGCGCCAAGTGGACACAAATGACCACACCAGCCATGTTCAACGAGTACAAGGTCAAGTAAAAAGACCAAGGCAATCACAATCCAACCCGCCCCCATGCCAAACACCAACCCGCGATGTAGCGTCGCGACAGGATCGACCCACGCCCAGAGCAAAGAGCCCGACACTGCACTCCCAAGCAGTAGCACTGGGATTAACCAATAGCGAAGTTTTGCTGACCACTTGTAACTCGTTTTTAAATTGAGCTTTCTACGCATCCACGCTGCGAGATCCGTCACCAAATTCAATGGGCACACCCAAGCACAAAACGCCCTTGGCGCTAGAACCGCATAAAATATCACGACAATGGCAACACCAATGAGTGCATTAACCTCAGGCCAATGCCCCGTCGCCATTATTTGCAGAACCAACAAAGGATCGCTTAGAGGAATAGTATCGAACAGTATGCTTGAAGACAGGTTCCCCTTTAATATCCCCAAGGTTGGGCCGAGCATAAACAACCCAATGATGCTCAACTGACATAAACGTCTTAGCAGTAAAAATCGATGAGCTTTCCACCAACCCAGCGCGACAATCGCCTCTTTTCCTGCATCTTTCGCTAAATTCTTTGCCATTACTTGCGACCTCCATCGTTAATTCGGATGTGTTCGCTTGGTGCAATCGCTGGCGTGTCTGGGAACTGCCCATCTCTGAGCTCTACCTTTTCTTCCCAACCTAATTGATAGTGATCGCCCATATACCCTTTTGCGAGTTCAATCGGTACGACTTTAATCACTGGAATTTCCGTCACACAGGCTTGCTCACATTTCCCACACCCTGTACAAGCATCCGAATGCACGGTCGGAATAAACTTAGCGTGGTATCCTGTGCGCTGATTCCTGATAGGTTCCAACGTGATGGCTTCATCAATCAATGGGCACACTCGATAACACACGTCACACCTCAAGCCTTGCCAGTTCAAACACTCTTCGTGATCAATCAGCACAGCCAGTCCCATTCGAGAGTCATCAATATTCGTTAGGCTATGATCTAAGGCGCCGCTAGGGCAAGCCACTACACACGGGATATCATCACACATTTCACAAGGAATCGTGCGGGCAGTAAAGTAAGGCGTTCCAGATGCAACCGGTGAAAGAAGCGTGGCTAGCTTCAGAGTATCGTAAGGGCACGCTTGGACACACAACCCGCAGCGCAAGCAAGCTTGGTCAAATTGGTTGCCCTCTAATGCTCCAGGAGGTCGAATGGGTACGCCTCCACTGGTGTGTGCTTGTCCTTGCTTTGATTGGAGCCCGAGCAGAGTTGCCGCCGCCCCAACACCTACTGCCGTTCTGGCTGCATCCCTTAGAAATCGTCTGCGAGCTTCCGACGTTTTTGATTTCGACATAACAATGCCTCGACTGAGCCCATTCATAAACAAACGCTATAAATAGGCAGGTATTAATCACATATTCCTTAAATTTAATGTGGAATTAGGTAATTGACATTACCCTTTTGAGTTATACGCAACATTGGTTGATTTACGTCAAACCAAAGCAGGCATCGCGATCACATTCATGACATTTTTGTTAATAGAGAAGCAACGCTACGGACCTCAACCATGCATTGCAATCGGCGGTACGAGAGGGAGAACAATATCGGAATATTAGGGGATTTACGAAGAGGCACGCCCCAACGACCCGGAGCGTGGTTTACGCGTCATTGATCTTAACCGGTTTTCAATTCAGTTTTTGTATGTCCGGTTTCCAAGTGCATTGGCTTCTCAGAGGCTATGTTTTTAGATGCTATGTTTTTAGAGACCATGCGATTAGAGACTATGTTTTTAGCATCGGTTTTAGCAGAAGCCGCTTCGTCCGGCACTTTAAGCGCAATCGCCTCTTTATCGGGTAGTTCTGCCGTTTCACCAAAGAACTTACCTCCCGGCTCAATACTCAGATCGTTACTCCAAATTTTTCCTTTTACTCGGCCATTTGCGAGTATTTGGATACGCTCTGCGTGGCAATTGCCCTCTAAGATACCATTCACAAGTAATTGCTTCGTGTGAATCTCACCCTTTACTCGACCTGATTCTGCAACAATAAGCGCACCTTCAACGTGAATATGCCCCTCAACGACGCCATCCACTTGAATGTCGCTTTCTAGTTTGAGTTTTCCGCTAATAGTACACCCTTTGGCGATGAGAGTTGCAGCTGCTGGGCGACTCGTTGTTCGACTGTTTTTACTAAAGATTCCCATCGTATTCCTCGTTCCTTTTTAAAAATATCTTCAAAATCGTTCACGCCCCAATCCACGAATGGTTTCGGGTTAAGTGCCCTGCCAACAAATCGTACTTCATAATGCAAATGAGGCCCTGAAGACAAACCACTATTGCCAGAGACAGCAATCAACTCTCCTTTTTGTACGAACTGTCCATTTTTCACATTAAATCGGCTCAGGTGCGAGTAGGAACTTGAAAACCCATAAGCATGTTGTAGACGTAAGAAGTTGCCTGATCCCTTGCTGCTTTTTCTCGTGACTTCAACCACACCATCGGCGGGGGCGAATATTTTTGTTCCAGTGTTGACTGCGAAATCTAACCCTCGATGCATCTTGGCTTTTTTCGATACCGGATGAACGCGTTTGCCAAATTGAGACGAGATTCGCTCTTGACCAACCGGTGAGCCGCTGGGTATTTGTGTGAGCATCGTCATTCGCACATTGGAGTGGATTGCGGCCATATCGAGTCTCACATCGAGCGGTTCGGCTCGAGAGTCATTGGTGACACCCAACACGTGCTCTAAATCGGTCAGTCTTTCTGATACAAGCGTGATCGTCTCTTCTTGTTCGACTAAGTCTTGTTCGAGGGTGAGTTTTAAGCCTTGCAACTCAATCAACTCATTCGCCATGTTCTGAGATTCACTGATAAGTTCGGTGTGTTTAAGTTGTGCATCGTCCACACTACTGGATAGATATATGACCAAACCTAAAACACCAACAGACGTGAGCACCCCTATTGCGACGAGGCTTTTAAAAGCCCTTCTGATTCGCTTACTTAGCTGCCAATGTGCCGAGCCATTGATTGTTGAGATGGAAATCGTTAATTGGTCTTTCATATTCAGTGCTGTCTTTTTGAAAAATAAAGTCATTGCTATCTTGCGGTCTAACCCGGCGTAATACGTTGCCTAATCTGACTCGATATTGGATTCATCACTGTGCTAACGGAAGTACTTGTTGACCAAAGAACTCGCTGACTCGCGCAAAAAGCCGCCTCCTCATAAATAGTTAACTCATGTTCTTCAATTACTCTACGCATTCACTCTAATCATGACTAGGGCGCAAAATATGGAAAATGTCAGGACGTGACACTCAGCCAAATATTGAATAAAAATAACAAGTTAGACTTAATTATTTGGTTCAAAGGTCCGCTAACCTCTCTTATTTTTTACACGCTCTAGTTTACCCATCACTTAAAATCTATCTATCGTCATAACTTTCTGAAAATTAGCTAGAAAATACTCCCAACCCTTTCTAATATTGGTGTGATAACCGCATTTAAGAAGGTTCAATATGAAACGTTCATTTTTCCTCGTTCTCCCGTTAGCTCTAGCCTTACTAGGCTGCCAAGATGAAGAACACAGTAAAGCCCTAGGCACCCTAGAACGAGACCGTATTACCTTTTCTGCAACGGGTAGCGAAATCATCCGAGCTTTACCTATTCGGGAGGGCAGTACGGTGAATACGGGGGATGCGTTGGTTAAACTTGATACCAAGCGGCAAGAAGCCATCCTTGCTCATGCTATCGCTGAACAGGCCAAAGCAAGTGCCTACTTACTGAGGCTCACTAACGGTGAGAGGCCAGAAGACATCGCAGCCGCACAAGCCAAGGTTGATATGGCGCAAGCTAGACTCATTGAAGCCGAACAAAATTACGCTCGCGCCTCCGAACTCGTGCGTAAAAAACTGGCAAGTCAATCGCAAAAAGATCAAACGGTCGCGAACCGAGATGCGGCAAGAGCTGAGCTAAACTCGAGCAAAGAAGAGTTTTCAAAATTAACAGCAGGGACTCGCCCCGAGGACATCACCCAAGCAGAAGCCGCGCTAGCCGCCGCCAATGCCGAAGTCGCATTACAAACCCAACAACTAGAGGAACTCACTATTGTAGCGACTCGAGATGGCGTATTGGATAACCTGCCTTTTAACTTAGGTGAACGCGTATCAGTGGGGGCGTTTGTCGCTGTTGTGCTCGCTGACCGCGTACCCTATGCGCGTGTGTACGTCCCTGCTTCTGCTCGTGTCCGCTTTATTCCCGGTGCAGAAGTAATGGTTCATGTCGACGGACTAGACGAGCCGCTCAGAGGAAAAGTACGCTGGGTAGCGACAGACCCCGCGTTTACTCCTTATTACGCACTCACAGAGGAAGAACGCTCACGCTTGATGTATCTTGCGGAGGTTGATTTACCCGCCAATGCCGAGCCTCTACCATCTGGTATCCCTGCCCAAGTTGACCTAGCGGGGTTAAAATAAATGACCGAGATCGCCGTGTCTGCGAACCACCTTGTCAAACGGTTTGGCGATTTCACCGCCATTAATGATGTGAACTTATCGATCCCTAAAGGCAGTATTTATGGCTTCCTTGGCCCTAATGGGTGCGGAAAATCAACCACGATACGAATGCTCACGGGCTTACTAAAACCCACCGAAGGGAAGATTGATGTATTGGGGCTGAGTATTCCCGCACAATCAGAAGCATTGCGACTCAAAATTGGATACATGACACAAAAGTTTTCGCTTTACGACGACTTAACCGTGGTGGAAAACCTTCAGTTCATAGGGCAAATATTTGGAATGCCTGCTCTTTTGCGAAAGCAACGCCTTGACGAACAACTCGCCATTTATGGCCTGAGCAATTTAAGAAAACAGCGTGTGAGCGGGATGAGTGGCGGGCAAAAGCAGCGCCTTGGTTTAGCCGCTGCAACCATGCATCAACCCGAGTTGTTATTCCTTGATGAGCCAACCTCAGCCGTTGATCCTGAGAATCGTCGTGAATTCTGGGAGCAACTCTTTGATCTCAGTGATCAAGGCACCACCATTTTGGTGACAACCCATTACATGGACGAAGCAGAGCGCTGCCATCGCCTCGCAATAATGGAAGCAGGCGAGATGCGTGCAGATGGTGAGCCTGAAGTACTCATGAGTAATATGGGTGTCAACATCATTGAAGTAAAAGCGACTAATCTTCGAGCCTTAAAAGAACAATTACTTAAAAGACCGGAGGTTCGCGCTGCCGCGCAAATTGGCATCCGCTTACGCATATCCATTCACCAATCTATCTCGGATCCTATTGCTTGGTTGCGAATACAATTCCCTGAGTTAACACGCGCCGAACTCACTCCCGCCAGGCCAAGCCTAGAAGATGTCTTTGTCTCTGTCACTGGGGAGGGAAGACAATGAAAAGCTTAACTCGAATGAGTGCCATTATGGTCAAGGAGTTTCGACAATTGTCTCGTGACCGCATTACATTTGGCATGGTAGTGATGATCCCCTTGATTCAATTAATCCTGTTTGGTTTTGCCATGAATACGGATGTGAGAAATATCCCTATTGCTATTGTGGACCAAAGTCATTCAGCCCCAGGCCGCATCATCAGTGAAGCGATAAAAGTGACGCAGGTGGTGAATGTTAAAGCGTCTTACGCGACCGTTGCCCAAGCGGAAACGGCGATTAAAGAAGGGGTAGTCCGCGCCGCCTTGATCCTTCCTTCTGATCTCGCCCAGCGCATCACACACAACGAGATATTAGGTCAATTGCTCGTCGATGGTTCGGATACCATGATCAGCTCAGCAATGCTATCACTCCAAAATATGCCGATTGCTGAATTTGCGATCGCTGGTTATCATCCCGACCAAACCAAGACCTTTGAAGCGACGTTACTGTATAACCCCAGCAGGCGCTCTGCGGTGAATATTGTGCCTGGGTTATTAGGTGTCATTCTCACCATGACGATGATTTTATTTACCAGTGCCGCCATTGTCCGGGAACGCGAGCGTGGCAATCTAGAACTGCTTATTACTACCCCTATTCACTCGTTAGAACTGATGATTGGTAAAATCGTCCCTTACATTTTCATCGGGCTTATCCAAATTTTTATCATCCTTGGACTTGGCGTGCTTATTTTTAATGTCCCAATCAACGGGGATATCAGTCAGATATTACTTGGTAGCTTGTTGTTTATTGCCGCCAGCCTCACGTTGGGCTTAGTGATTTCAACCATTGCACAAACTCAGCTACAAGCGATGCAAATGACGGTATTTATCCTACTTCCATCAATTCTCTTGTCTGGATTCATGTTTCCCTATGAGGCGATGCCTAACGCCGCTCAATGGGTAGCAGAGGCTTTACCAGCGACACATTTCATGCGCATGATCCGTGGGATTATTTTGCGTGGCGCCGACCTCATGGATGTGTGGCGTGATGTCGTATGGTTAGTGTGCTTCACACTCGGTGGGATTGTGGTTGCATCGCTGCGGTTTAAAAAAAGCTTGGATTAATGATCTGGCTTTTTGCCAAGGTTCCAGACGACAAAAAGCAGTGCCTAGGCACTGCTTTTTAACAAACTCTCGATAGAACGAGAAAGTGGTAACGATTTAGAAATTAAACGTTACACCCGCACGAATGCGGTTTTCTGTTTTCGTCTCAAATACGCCGTTGTTTTGCGCACCGTAAGTCTTATCAAGAATTTGGTAATCGATGTATGGTGCCCAAGATTCAAAGCCTGTGTATTTCACTTGGAACGTGTGTTCCCACTTAGTATCCGCTTTATCTGTACCGTTACCCGTGTATGCGCCGCCATCTTTTTGGTTGATGTACGCAGGGTTATATTCTAGGTT
The DNA here is from genome assembly GCF_002873335.1 of Vibrio sp. 10N.286.49.B1. Classification (GTDB taxonomy): domain Bacteria; phylum Pseudomonadota; class Gammaproteobacteria; order Enterobacterales; family Vibrionaceae; genus Vibrio. The sequence goes on from NZ_MCUW01000004.1 coordinate 211,278, forward strand.
GAAATCAGACACGTTGTAACCAATCCAAGCGTCAACTTGGTTAGTATCGTTTGTTGTCACACCTGGTGTTGTGCTGCTTGTTGCCGCTTGGTAACGGTAACGCGCTGCCGTGTAGAAGTTACCTGTTGCGTACGTCGCTTTTAGGTAAGGACGGTATTCTGTGTGGTCAGAACCATTCCAGTATACGAAACCAGGAGTCAAGGTTACATTGTCGTTGATCGCCCAATTGTAGTTAAGCTCAGTTTCAAACGCCGCAACGCTTTTGCCTGAATTGCTCAACAACTTATCACCTTGAGCTTGTGTACCTTCAAGGTGGATCTGCCAATCTTCTGCGAAATCAAAACCAGCACGTACACGAGTTTCGTACGTTTTTGCTTCGGTTTTGTATGCGCCACGAACGTCAACGTAAGTTGCACTTGCAGGTAAAGCAACAGCTGTAATAAGCGTTGCTGCTAGCGTCAATTTTAATGTTTTCATGATAAAGCTCCGTATAGAACAGGAATGCCAACGGCATAGATTTAACGTGCTAACAACAAGGCCACTGCCAAGCATCCTTCGTTGCAACACTAAACGGAGGCCAGAATATGGCTTTACGCCGCGCCAATGTCATGAAAATGTCATGCGGAAAGTTAAAGTGATGAGCATCACAGGAATAATGTCATAAAGAAGATATTTTTCTACAAAAAAGACCAAATACGCAACATATAAAACAAATCGAATCACAAACGATTTGTTACACTCATTAATGGATAGATAGATATCAATTATGAATCAACAAGTCGCATTTATAAAATAAAGATTATCGGTTGAATCAATACGTATTCTGCTTATTAAGATTGCTGATAATTTGAATAATCCATCGAGAATGCGGTGTCCGACTCTGTGGAATATTGTTCACTGGTTCGAAACGTTGGTGCTTCTGATTGGGCTGAATTTGAAGGGTCGTTATTCAACGAGGAGTCGGCGGTAGGCTCTTGGTTATCACTCTGCGCTTTGTCTTCCAATTCAAATAGAGGTAATTGACGTTTATAGAGTTTGTTCAACGCCTTAATCAGTGAATGTTTAACCATCGACCCAAGCTGAAGTTTCTTAAGAACGGGTTTGGCAAGTGATTGAAGACCCACCACAGAGTCCACGCCTAATGTTGAGCCTACGCTATCACGAAGCAATTTTGCTGGTTCGTAACCCAGGTGAGCGGACATAAACAGCCATATATAGGCGATTGCTGCCCCGTTTGGTGCAATATCGCGCCATGCCTCGCCGGCATAAAACATGGCTTCAACACTGCCTTTTTCAGAGGCACGTTCCAACCAATAACAGCCACGTTGGATATTTTGTTCAATCCCGACCCCTTTGAGGTAATTGAGACCCAGCTTTGTCATCGCCTCTGTGCTTTGTTTTTCAGCGCCACGTTCAAACCACTGTGTCGATTGCTTGGGTGACGGCGCTGGATTGTCTGGTGACACCGACCAGTCTCCCATAAATAACATAGCATCAATATTTCCTTCTTCTGCTACCTCTTCAATGACAGCAATTCCTCTGGGAATATTGCACTCCACACCTCGGCCATAAATCAACGCTTTAGCCGCTTCAAACTTGGCGTGTAAGTCCCCTTCAGCACCAGCGATACATAAGCGCCAATAGTTCGCTTGCTCACGTAATACTAGGTCTTCGCGCTTTGATTCACTCAACCGAACCATGCCGTACATAGCAGTGATGTTATCGAGTTGCGCGGCTTTCTGATACCAATATAAGGCTTCTTGAACGTTTTTACGCTCCGCTTCTTTGGCCAAAAACAGAATTGTTGGAACATGCCCTGTTTCCGCTTTAAAGACTCGCTCCTGACGTTCTTGTTGTCGGGCTTTTTCCATAGCTCTTCGATAGGCCGCTTCTCTTTGTAGGCGTTCTTGCTCTTTGCGCTTGGTACGCAGTGAGAGAGAGTACATCCAAACAAACGCCAAAATGAGCGAAAGGCTTGTCGCGCCGATGGCAATAGAAAGTGTCGACATAAAGTAAGAAGCTCATTGAGTTAGAAGTATCTACTTATAGTAACGGCAGGACGTGTATTAAATGAAGCGACTTTGGCGATCTCTGACATGGTTTTACATCTTTTTCTCTTTACAAGGCTATAAAGAGAAAGAATTGAACGGTTATGAGGTTTTCCGCTCATAAAAAACCCTAGGATACTATGTCATGAGTTTAAGCATGTATTCCCAGGGTTCATTTTCGATGTGATCCACTCGCCAATCGCGTGTGGTTATTTCTTACTGTTGATTGCTTTAACGAAGACTTCTTGTGCGCCATCTATGTTGAGCGCTTTCGCTTCATCTAGAAGGCTGAGGGCCTTAGGGATGTTGTCTTCTGCGACGGCTTTTTGGATAGCGCTATGATAGTAATTTTGCGTTTCCGGTAATACAGTCATAGGAACAGTTGCGGCAGCTGCCGGCTCAGCAATCGGCGTAGATGCAACTTTTCGTGAACCTAAGCTAATCGTCTCAACTTCAATGTTCAGTTCACCCGTATAACTTTGAGTAAACTTAGGATCCGTCACTATTGGTAGCGGCTCACCGCTTTCCTGTGCCCTTACCTTTGCTGGGTGTGGGACAGAGATAATCTGACCTACGTCAGAGGTTTTGGTATAAACAATCATATACGGAAGTGATTGAGCATCAACTTCAAAACTCGTTATATAGCGATTAGCATCAAACATGTCCGAAAAGCGAACATTGAATTCATCTAACGTGATAGTTCGTACAACATTGTATTCTTTATCCAACAACTGAACCGTTGGCGCAAACACCTCATTTTTAAGCATTTTACTGCTTAGTGTTACCTTGACCTTACCAGATTGAGGAGAAAACTCAAATGCATTCAAATAACTCTTACCAGAGTTAAACTCCCATACAGGGGAGGATTCATCTATTGCAAAACCTACATTCTCGGTTTTGTCTAGAGGTACCCAAGCTAGATCTTTTTTGCTAACACAGCAAACATCCGCGGTCTTCATATCAGCTTTCGAAATGGCGGGTTCAACACCAGTATTACTCGCACACCCCACTACACTCAGTCCAAGTACTAGCGCCAAAATATTTTTATTCATAATATTCCACCATTTAAAAGAATAAGGCAGCCATGAGACTGCCTTTGATTCATTGAAAACTCAATACGGGTTTATCACGTTATGTGATTAGAACCAGATTTCAGCTTCAATACCGAAACGTGTGTCAGTACCTTTAGAGCTCTGAGACCAACCATATGTATCATCACTTGAAGACATGTACGCGATGTATGGTTTAATCTGTGGACGACCCCAGTAGTCTGCATCTACTGTAAATACAGGTGCTAATGTCGCAGAGTAGAAGTAAGTCGTGTCATCTGTACGCCAGCCTTTGGCTGTTTCACTAGCCGCTGTCAGTACCGCTTCCCAACGGAAGTTTTGACTTACTTTATAAGTCGGCGTCAATCCAATGAAACCACGAGTCACCCCATCTGTTGCGCCCCACACTTGACCGCGTTCAGAGTTATCGATGTTCCAGTAAACGATTTCAGAACCAAGTTGAATGTTGTCGGTAATGTTAGCAACACCGTATGAGGTCAAGAATAAAGAAACATCATCTTCTGCCCAACCGCCATTCCAGTTACCAAAGTTAGTCCCTTTAGTTGCAGCGATACCCTTACCATAAGTAACCCCCGTTAGAGACCAACCATCAAAGCCATAGTAGTCGCGAGAGTAAGTAATACCTGCGCCAATACCGTTATCTGCAGCATCAGGTGTACTCGTATCGACACGATATTGGTCAGAATGAGCTCGAACTTGATATTTCACATCAAAGTCAAAGCTACCGCCTAATGCTTTAATGCCGTATAAGTAAAGATCCATCGAGGTCAATGTTGTGCTGCGACCGTCATCTAAAGTGTTACATTGTTTACCGTTTTCTGTTGTATTACCAGATAGACAATAACCATCACCAGGATCCGCTGATACAACAGCAAAGCCAAAGTTATCCGCAAACTCTAAGCCTTTATATTCAACACCCGCACCAATACCAGAAGACTGCTTCCAATACTCCTTAGTAATAATACCAGCTTGACGGTTTAAGTAGCGCTTACCCGTCCAGATGCTTGTGCCTTCCGCAAACATCGAAAGGTCACCCAGTTCTACGTATGCTTCTTTAAATTCTAACTGACCAGAAGAAAGATGGCTGTCGTTACCGCCTGAAGAGCCATAAAAACCACGACCGTTGCCACCTTCATTGTTTCCGTACTCAGTTTTCAAGACATATTTAGACCAAGCACCATTTTCGTAATTGTTGCCTTTTGTAACAGTAAACTCTACTTGGTTTGGGTTACCTGAGAACGCAGCGCCCGCAGCACGATAGTCGCGGCGATGTTCCCACGTTTCATTTAGTTGAAGAGACTCACCGGCATTATAGAGAAGATGCCCGTAACCATTTACTTGCCAACCTTCTTGAACCTTGTCTTCGGCCATCACAGCACCCGACGCTAGTACACCAACCACTGCAGCAGCTATTACACTTACTTTTTTCATTAGAAAACTCCGTTTAACTTATAGTTATATTCATTCTTGTCGAGAGCTATGGAGGCAGTACCACGCTCTCTAAACTTGAAATATCGGTTTAGGGTCCCGAGTTCATTGAACGAAATGAAGATTAACGAAGTAGTACACGTAAGACGTCCTCCACCCTAGGGGTTTAGAGGGGGGATGAGAAAGGATGAGAAAAATAACCGCACGGTGTTTTTTATGGCTGGGTCACAGTTTCGGGGGGGAGTACCATAGATATTGGTGATAGATTACGCGCAAAATAAGCGTCGCATCACCTTTTTTAACGATTTGGTAAATTTATTGAAATAAAATTACATTTAAAATTATGTGATCTAGGCTTGACCTAAAGTTTACAAACCTATTAACTATTAAAAACAACATCTGTCAGCAAACAAACTAAAAAGTAAAAAACGCTTATGACAAACATTCAGTCAAACCCTTATCCGCTTGGGGCGACTCTAAATCGTGAAGGTTGTAATTTTTCTATTCACGCACCAGATTGTGAAGATATCCAACTGGCTATATTTAATGACAACGATTCGTACCAATTGTTCCCTATCGATAATGAATACGCAGGCATTAAGCACATTCATATCAGCGGTGTTCAAGCCAACCAACGTTACAATTTCGTTATAGAAACGCAAGAAGGCTTGCAGTTTATTTCAGATCCGTATGCAAAAGCGCTCGATCAGTCTCTGCACTACACGCCTCCTTTTGATATTTCTAAAACCTTAGCACTGCCGAAAAGTGTCGTGGTTGATGACGCATTCGATTGGCAGGAATCGATACAGCCGCGCATCCCACGCGAAGAAATGGTGTTATTCGAAACCCATGTCAAAGGTGTAACCAAGCTCAATCACCGCATTCCACAAGAGCAACAAGGCAAATACCTTGGATTAGTCAGTGACGAGATGCTGGCGTTTTACAAGCAACAAAATATCACCTCTTTGCAGCTACTTCCGGTTGCGGCTTGCATGCATGAGCCTCACCTATTAGACATGGATAAGGTCAACTATTGGGGCTACAACCCTTACGTGTTCATGGCCCCCGACCCTAGGTATGCCGATAAAGATGCGGTAGCTGAACTTAAGACCGCGATTCGAACGCTGCACCAAAACGGCATTGAGGTCATTCTTGATGTGGTCTATAACCACACGGCCGAAAGTGGCGATAATGGCCCCGTTTTTAACTTGAAAGCGTTAGACAAACAGTTTTACTTAAAACATGGCGAATACTTCGCGAATTTCACCGGTTGCGGTAATACCGTTGATCTCAACTACCAGCCCGCTCTCAATCTAGTCATGGATACACTTCGTTATTGGGTTGAAGAATTCAAAGTTGATGGCTTTCGGTTTGACTTAGCAGCGACGCTTGGACGTAATGGGGATAACTTTAACCGAGAGGCTGCTTTTTTTAGAGCCGTTGCCCAAGATCCGACCTTAAAACAAACCAAGCTCATCGCCGAACCTTGGGACATCGGCCCTAATGGTTATCAAGTGGGCAATTTCCCATTCGGTTGGAACGAATGTAACGATCGCCTAAGAGACATCACTCGAAGTTTTTGGCGCGGTGATCAAGGGTACTTGAAAGAGTTCGCTACACGCATCATGGGCTCTCGCGATTTGTACAGCGCGGCGAATTGGCCTTACAAACTCACGGTTAATTACATCACTTACCATGATGGATTTACCATGCAAGATCTTGTGTCTTATAAACACAAGCATAACGAAGCCAATGGCGAAAATAACCGTGATGGTCATGGCGATAATCGTTCTGATAATTATGGTGTGGAAGGTGAAACGGATAATCCTATTATTTTAGCGACACGTGAAAAGCAAAAACGCAATTTCATGGCAACGTTATTATTCTCATTCGGAATTCCTCACATCCTTACGGCGGATGTGCTTTCACATACTCAGAAAGGTAACAATAATGCTTACTGCCAAGACAATGAACTGAGCTGGTTGAACTGGGACGATAGCCCATCAAAAAACCACTTTAAAGCTTGGCTTGCAGACATGATTAACGCTCGTCAAAAATACATGGTGCCGTTTATTCGTGCATTCAGTGGTGAAAGTCGTAACAACAACCGTATTTTCTGGAGCCGAGTCGATGGTCAGCTGATGAGCATGGAAGATTGGAACCGATTGAGCAGTGTCGCTTTGCATATCGGTATCGGTGAGGACGGCGATGAGATGCTCTATCTCATTAACCAAACGAAAGCCCCAGCTCGATTTACGCTCCCGAGTGACCGAAATCAGTGCTGGAAAACTATCTGTGATACCCACATTTCTGAGTCTGAGGTAGGTCATGCGGCAGGTGAAATTTTACAAGCACCAATGTCGATGACCATATTACATTTCACGCCCAAGTCATAATATTGATATAAAAAGAGCCTAATATTTAGGCTCTTTTTTATTAATTTCATTCAATACTTAAATACCATTAAATAATGTAATATTCCTTTGAATAATACTGCAGATAAATAGTATTATCGGGCACCGATTCAACCAATTGAATATTTTATGCTTTTGCCGAAAATTTTATTGCGTGTTTTTCGACCATTTGTTTTTGGGCTTATCGCCAGCCTTGTTTTTCTCTCATATCAGCAGTATTTACGCTCTCAAGACCTTGCTGTAGCGCAATCACAATCCAATGTAAAAATGGCGTCTGCGTTGGTGTGGGCTCAGATTGAAGCCACGTTTGGTAAGGTTGACCTTTTACAAACTCACGTCAACTCAGACGACTTCACTATGCTGGCAAAGGACATCCTTTCAAATAGTTATTTATACAAAAATATCGCGCGTGTCGACCTTAACTCATTCCATTATCAACCAGTGCATGGCGCATCAATATCAAAGCATGTTGCTGATACCATTCAATGGAACCAATATACCGCTATTTCAGATAGTTATTATGTTTCCAGCATCTACCAGAAAGCCAATGGGTTCTGGGTTTTCGCGGTAAAACAAGCCAATAAATCAAATGACCACGAGGTATGGGTTGAGTTTGATGTTCAACATACCACACAATATTTGGCGAATTTAAAGACCTTAAAAGATGGGTACGTGTTTGTCATTGACGCCGAGACCGGCCGATTGGTTTTCCACCCAAATCCATTAAGAATTGGTTCTCCTTCTGTGAGTTTCGCCAGTGGATTACAAGATCGCATTGAGCACGAAGAGAAAAGAGGAGAGTACGAGTACTATTATAACGGGCAATATAAAGTCAGTGTCTTTGATGCACAGAACCCTATGAATTGGATATTCGTCTCCGGTACTAACCGAGCTGACATTTTATTTACCTCATACCAAATCTCACTGACTGCAGTGGTTATCTTTTCGTTGTTATTTATTTTATTGTCTATTAATTATATTACGTTTCAGCTCAATAAAGCATTAGCAAAGCTGAATACATCTCCGGACATCGCCCATTTTAAACATGATCTAAAAACCATTTTTGACCAGTTCACGTTTCACAAAGGTATGCAATTATGCCTTTATGAGCACGAGTCAGGTCGCTTCAAAACTATTGATTTTCACGGTAATACCAAAGTCATCCATCAAACTAAATCACTGCCTACGGTACTTAGCTGCCGAGAACTTAACTATGTGTATAGCACCGATGCAGACGCCGTTGCGAAAAAACTGCAAATAAAAGGTCACTACTACGCGATGCCTCTTTATCAGCGAGATACTTTAATTGGTGTGATTTACTTAAAGAGTGCTTTCTTTGCTTTTGAAGGCGTCATGCGTGCAATTCGTGACTTTTCGGAAGTGGCCTTATCCAATCTCCTTTTATTCCAAGAGTTACATAGTAAGGACTCGCTAACAGGGTTAGACAACAAACAAGCTATGCGGGCCACGTTATCTTTAGAACTTAGAAATGCCAATGCGTATTTTGCGGTCATCGACATTGACGGGTTAGGAAAAATAAATGAAAGGCACGGCGATATATTGGGTGATACGATCATCTTGTATGTTGTCGACGCCATTAAACGCAACTTCATGAGGCCAAACGCATTATGCCTTGCTCGTGATGAAAATGGAGGCTTCACCCTACTTTTTCAGGCAAGCGACCGAGCCAATGCTGAGAAACAACTCGATTGGTTGCGACAGATGATCGCGAAGCAACCTATTAATGTTCATGACCAATGGATACACACGTCCGTTACCATTGGCGCGACACTGATTGGGGAAACGCCAGATGCCGTACTTGGACGAGCAAAGCAGAGCTTACAGCAGGCTAAGATAAAAGGAAGAAACCTAGTTTGTTTTCACGGTTAAATCAGGCAACAAATCCCTCCTCTCAGAAACAAAAAACGGCTTATCAAATAGCTTTGATAAGCCGTTTTTTGTATTGCGAATTTCAGCCAAGCACTACTGATGCCCATTACATAGCGTCTAAAACACGCCTAACATTTCACACAAATACTTGGCTGCAGGACCGAGGCGTGCATTGGATTTCCAAAGTACATCTGCTGAGTTCAGCATTTCATAGCGCTGAAATTCAGGTCTGAAGTCAATTAATGTGCCCAGCGCTTGTTTTTCAACAATGAAGTCTTTAGGGATAATCGCCCAGCCGATACCTTGCTCAACCAATTTAATCACATCTTCCTGATCATCGGCTTGCCAAATATCTTGTGAAAAAGCACCTTGTGCATTAAGTACTCTATTTTGCACCATGCTACGGCACACAATTTGCCTCTCACCGATCAAGGTTTCGTTACTCACTTGCTGCATATCCGCAAAAATTGAGTCTGGGCTACAAATACACACCCACTCAATACTTGCGATAGACACAAAATCCAAACCTTCAGGCACGGCATCAGAAGCGATATTAAACCCGAGTTCAATCTCATCGTTGGCAATTGCCGATGTCAGGCTACTCGCGCCAAGACGGGAAACATCAACATGAGTGAATGGGAACCGTTGCGACATTTTCTCTATTGCAGACTCCAGCAAGCTCAACGGTAGTAAAGGATCAATCGCTATCCTCAATGTATCTTCTACATTGTCTACGCTCGCTCTCGAATAGTTTCGGATTCGTTCCGCTTGTCTTAGTAGCACTTTTGCCTGAGACAGCATCCGCTCGCCCTGAGGGGTTAATTTCGGGTATTTAGTACTTCTATCAAACAACGTAATCCCGAGATCGACTTCGAGGTTATTGACGCCAATACTTACCGAGCTTTGGCTTTTGCCTAAATGCCGTGCTGCAGCAGAAAAGGACCCTTGTTCTGCGGCTGCGACAAACGCGACTAGCTGTTCAATGTTCAGCATATCCAACCCTTTGAATCACTTATTAATAACCGTACCATCGTAAAACAATAGCATAATAATTGCACCCCTTCTTATCAGTCAAGCCAATGGGAAGGCGTGGTTTATTGGTGAGAGAAATAACCTTTGTTAGAACGCTTCACCAAATCGAATATAAAAGCTCGTGTTACCCATTTTAGATACCGCAACATCAGCACCAATCGAAAAGCGCTCTTTCGCATTCAATAAGTACCGAACACCTACGCCAGCACTCGGGATAACTTCAGACTTCACACTATTGGAAAGATGACGGTCTTCATTTTCAACAATCGCAGCGCCAGCGAAAGCGACCCCGCTCCACAATGTAGAAAACTTATGGCGATATTCAATTTCTGCTTGATAGGTCGAAGTACCACGATATTTATTCCAATCAACCCCGCGTAAATCTGGTGTCACAAACTCATTTTCAGGAGCGTCACCTACAATTTCTTTACCGATCACGCGATAGGCAAAAACGTCATCACCGACAGGGAAATACTGACTCATTTCAGCATCATAGCGGTCAAAACGTTTACCTGTCCGACTGTCTTTTGAGTAATGCAGAGTACTTAAGTCTAAGTTTAGACCTTGGGTTGCCCCCAGCATATTGTCTCGAGAATCATAGGTCATCAACAAGCCTACTGCGCCATTATGGCCACTCATTTGACGCTCAAACTCTTTCTTTTCCTCAGCGGTTGCGTTCTCCTTCAGTTCGGCATCGCCACCACTCCATAATCCTTGTACACCGAAGTACAAGTTATCAACTAACTCTTTGCGGACTTCGCCGTACACAAAATTAGAATAACTTGAGTATTGGGCCGCTTTAGGTAATTGCATGCCAACTCGGCCTGTATATTTGAGGTTCAAGCCAAAATGACCCGCCCAAAAGCCAGCACGCCATGCGTCATAAGCGAACACATGCTCGTGACCTATGATTGCCATACCGCTACCGGAGTCCGTGTACTGCCCATAAAACATACTCGTTGATGGGTTTTTCGCCCCTTCGGCGCGGTCATGTAAGTACATGGCATTCACACCCAGACCAACGCCTAATGCGTCATCGGTAATTGGTACAGGAAATGCGGCAAATTTTCGATCAGGTAGTGGTTCATCCGCTTCAGTAATGTCTTCGGACTGAGGTTCAGTCTCAACAAGTTGGCCGTCAGATGACGTAATAGAATGAGGTTGCGGATCAGGTGACTCAGCCGCCGAAACAGAATAGGCAAAGGCCAGGAGGATCATAGAAAGCAATGAGGTCGTTACGATTGTCGTTTGCACAAGGGTTCTCGATTAGCCGTGTTTAAATACGTACCACACTGAGATTCCGTTCCGCGAGCAGAATCAATTTGACTATGCCTTGTGTGTGCTTATCGCGATAAGCCCTTGGAATGCTACTAGAATAATGTCCACAGACAAAACACATCTATTACAATTTCATATAGACAGCCTGTGGTTCATTAATAGATTGTTTCAGGAAGCACCATAGCAATAAGTTTAGTGAATGAAAATAGACTTTAAATTCAAACCACTTAGTAACAATACCTATATATTACAGTTGGATAGTCGAGACAGGGCATTAGAGTAAAGACACCTCCGACCAATTCGATTAATAGATAGATAGTTCTTCTAACCATTCAAAAAATCGGGTAACATTTATAAAATATTTTGATACGAAAGGAAACAATGACATGACGAAAAGGAAAGCAATGCGCACGCCCGCAGATCGCTTAAGGCACACGATATTATTTGAATTATTTTTGCTACTCATGGTTGCACCATTGTGTATGGTAATATTCGGTGCTAGCGCCAGTAGTGCAACATTGACGGCCGTCGCTCTATCGACGGTAGCCATGGCATGGAATTTTATATACAACTATCTCTTTGACTTCATACTCTACAAATGGCGTGGCACCACCAGTAAAAATGCCACTCAACGCGTCTATCACGCCATATTGTTTGAGCTTGGGTTGCTGTTCGCCACCATACCATTGCTCGCATGGTCTCTAGAGCTTTCATTGATAGACGCACTGCTCGTTGATATTGGTTTTGTCGTTGTCGCCTTATTCTATGCTTACTTTTTCAATTTACTGTATGACAACGTCTACCCGCTACCTGATCAACACATTTCCGAATAAACACCATATGTTAATTCTTGTTCAATTTTTGATTTTCAATCAGTAACTCGTTGCATTCATTATGCAATATAGGCAAGCTAGGATGCGCTAAACTACAGAGAACACTCCTTTAAGGACAAACATAATGAAAGCACTTAAGATTCTCTCCTGCGCTCTTTTGGCGAGCTGCAGCACGACCGCGCTTGCTGACGTCACGATCAACATCCCAGAGTCAGTTGATCTATTATCGGTGAACGCCAGCGCTCCTGATTCAAAATCAAACGGCTTTTTCTCATCAGGCGAAACCGCAACATTGCCAGATGGTACGAATCAGATTGTGTTCCGTTTTGAACCCTATTTTGATCTTAATCGTGAAGAACGTGTGAGTGTGCCAAGTAAAGTGGTCATCGCTAAGTTTGATGCCAGCAATACGGCACTGACACTAGAAGTCCCTACTTATCAGAATGAACGTCAAGCAAAGAAAGACATAAAAACCTTTACGTGGAGCCTTAAAGACGAGCAAGGTAACGTCGTCTCTGTTGAACAAGATGCACTCGTTAAAGATGGGATGCAGATTGGTCGTGACTACAATCGTGAAGCAGAAGATTACAACCGAAAAGGTGGCGTTGCAGCAATAGCGGCGACAGGGGCAACAGCGGCTGTGATGGCAACGCCTGCTACTCTTCCTGCGAATGCAGATGCTCCCACCGGTGGCACAACGGCCGAAGAAATGTTGATGTTCTGGTATCAGAAAGCAGACGCAGAGACACAAGCTCGCTTTAAAGAGTACGTGAACAAAAACTGATTGCTCATTGAAAAGCAAAAAAAAGCCGCTTATCTAAGCGGCTTTTTTGATAAACGTTCATACTTATTAGCAAATCCATGATCGGTATGCTTACGTTATAAAAACATCAGGAAAGGCATAGGAAAACGGTATCCATGAAAAAAATCATCTTGATTGGCGACAGCCTCACTGCAGGCTGGGGGCTGCCTGAAGGACAAAACTGGTCAGATTCTTTGGCGTCAGAATTCATCGATTATCAATTCATCAACAAAGGTATCCCTGGTGATACCACCACTGGGATGTTATCTCGATTTCAACAACAAGTCATTGCGCAAAAACCAGATATTGTTGTGATTTTCGGAGGATTAAATGACCTCAATTGGCACGGTTCAATCAACGATGTCGCCAGTAATTACAATGCCATGATTGCTCAAGCGCAATACCATAATATCGCTCCTGTCGTGATGATCACTTCCGCGATAGATCCAGTCACCGCACTGCCTATGTTTGGTCAACAGCAAGACGTCGTCGATCAGATCCGACATGCGGTGAATACGCTCAGTACCGTGCACGCAAAGAAACTGGAGGTGATGTACGGAAACGGGCCAAACGCGATAGAGATTGTCGATATTTATCAAGCCTTTGAAGCTTATGCTGCAGAGCATGGCTACCCATCTCTCTATCAAGCTGATGGGATACATTTATCTGAGCAAGGCGCATCACTTATATTTAAGCAATTGAAGCCCGTCATTGCTACACGCTCACGTTAGACAAGCCTACGATGTAAAAATCCCCCTATCGTGATAACGAATAAGGGGATCTTTTGACTTCTTAGCTTCTTAGCTTCTTAGCTTTTAAGCCCAAAACATCATTACGATCAAGGTCAACGCCATGATGCAGGCAATATTCAAGATAATACCTATCTTCATCATCTCTTGCTGTTTGATGTGACCGGAGGCAAATACGATAGCATTCGGTGGCGTCGCAACGGGCAACATGAATGCACACGATGCGGCAACGGCAATCAAGACTGACAAGACGACAGGTGATAAGCCAAAAGCTTCTGCTACCCCCGCAAATACCGGAATAAGCAAAGCAGCACTGGCCGTATTACTGGCAAACTCGGTCAAAAACACAACGAACGCTGCTATTACGAGAATAATGAAAAGCAAGCCAAACTGTGAAATAAGCCCACTCAATTCATTCGCGAGAAAGACACTGGTGCCCGTGGCTTTAAGGACATTGCTTAAACAAATACCACCACCAAATAAGAGTAAAACACCCCAATCTGCGGTTTTTTCTATGTCTTTCCAGTGGACGACACGAGCAAAGTTGACCGCGACAATCGCACCGAGCGCCACAATGGTATCGAACTTCGCATACCCGCCTATCATGGCATTGATCGGTTTACTGAATATCCAAAAGAAAACGGTTAAGCCAAAAATCAATAAAGTGACAATCTTGCCCTTGTCCCATTCGACGGCTTCGCGATTGATTTCAAATTCACCATCCAGTTTTGGCTTCAATACAGCGAAGAGTACCGCTAACGCAATCGGCAATAAAATCATGGCGGTTGGCAGCCCAAATTTCATCCAATCGGTAAACGTCAACCCAACCTCAGCCGCTGCAATGGCATTCGGAGGGCTGCCTACCATGGTTGCAATGCCACCAATACTGGCACTGTAGGCGATACCAAGCAGAACAAACACATAGGTGTTGTGTCCGCTTTCTTCATTAACTTTGCTTAGCACACCAAGCACTAGCGGCAGCATCATTGCCGCCGTCGCCGTATTACTGATCCACATCGATAGCACAGCAGTAACCCCGAACAGCATGAATACAGCAACACTCATTCGCCCTTTAGCAACCACTAACACTTTATCAGCGATGACCTTATCTAGGCCTTGCCTATGCATGGCGGCGGCTAACGCAAAACCACCTAAAAATAGGAAGATGATGGAATTCGCAAAGTTATTAAGCGCCGTTTGGGTATCAAACACCCCAAACATCACCGCGATAATCGGGACCAAGATTGCGGTGACCGTAACGTGAAGGGCTTCAGTCAACCAAAGGACGGCGACAAACGCCAAGATACTGATCCCAAGGACAACATTAGGATCAAACGGCAAGGTTTTATACAGGACAAAAAATAACGCAATATCAGCAAGGATAATCAGGCTGTTGCGATTTAAAAACCATTCTCGGGTATTGGAGGGTAACGGGACACTATCGTTTCTATTCATTATTATGGCTTCCTTTTGTTAAATGGGGTGGAATCCCCTGGGGTGAATTCCCCAAAACCACAAGCACTCAATAAAAACCGGAACCTTCGTTCGATCAAACAGGCTGACACTGCCCAATATAATAATAAAAATGGGGGCAAAGTGTGATACGCGATTGTTAAGGCTTGTGGAACCTGTAAATGATCCCACATAGCCAATCAAGCGCATAATACAAATTTATCATTCTGTTAACCACATCAACAATATGGATATATTGGCAACAATTTCACGTAACGCACTCTGCATGTTCGATTTTCTATTTGCATCCCTTTATTAAAAACTTCAACGTTTTACCTTCTGCTCGCTGTTCCCATAAGGAGCTAACTTTTGTTGCTTATCAATCGATCAAAGCTCTCTTTCGTTTCTTGGCATTGCATCACTCGCCCGTGTCCTTGCCCTTGGGTTGTCACCAACGTGACACTATCCATTTCTTTTGAGGCTTGCTCTGAAACATCATATTTAGTGAATTTGTCATTTCTATCATGAACGATGATCGTATCTGCTCGTCGAAGGGATAGCTTCTGATAAGGATCGATGGATTGGATTGGATACCGGTACTGGTCTTGTATATCACCGACGACGGCTTCAAATAGTCGCATTGAATAACCCGAGCGCGCGACGCTACCAAACAAATTATCAACATAATCCAAGACGGGTGCGATCAATAAGAACGGTTTATCCACCAGCTTGGCATGTTTGCACTCAAGTGCTGAGGCCGTCCCCATACTGTGTCCAACCAGCCCAGCTATATCATTTTCGTTATCGAGCAGCCCTTCCAGACCACCAATGAAGCCAGGGATATGACCGTATTGCCCTTCACTTTCTCCGTGGGCTGGATGATCGTACGCCAATGCCGTGTATCCCTGCTGCGCAATGTGTTCCATCAATGGGTAAAACTGACTTGCCGTTCCTGACCAACCATGCGTCAGTATCCACACCGGCCCCTGTCCCAAACGATATGTTTTCAGCACACCTTCGGTCGTTTTCACATCAGACACAACAAGGCCATCAGGTTGAGTATTCTTAGGTTTCGAACGTACAGGTGTAAGCAACAATCGTCTTGCCGTATTTTTGGCATGAGTTGGGGCCAATATATAATGAGCTCCAGTGGTAAGGTTCACCATGCGTTTCTTAAAACTGAATTTCTTCGATGTATTGAAATAGATTTTGTCACTCATGACTGATTTCCCTTTGCACGATTCGTACGATCGTGCTTTTTTTAAATAAATTTTAGCGTAAATAGCATTAGTCTCTAGAATCATTCATCCAAGAGTCCATTAAACGCTCAACACTTTTCCAAAAGCGCTGACTACTTTCTTTTTCACCAACCAGCGAATAAAAGACGTGAGCACTTAAATACTGCCCATAGAGCTCAAACGCGGCCTGCCGAGGATCAAGGTTTGGTTCAAATTCCCCTGCCTCAATACCTTTTTCAATCTGAATCGTCAGATAGCCTATCCAGCGATAAATAGTGCTGCGCAATGACGTTTGGAGGTCATCCTGTCGGCTATCACGCCAAGCATCAATAAACATACAACTGCCTTGAAAGGACTGATTCCACCTCATCCAATTGTCGATAAGATGGTTAATTTTCACGCGGCTATATTGGTACTGTAATTCACGAACCGGATTGATCACTCGTCTTTGAAAAGTGATATCCGCATATTCAACCACAGCAACCTGTAGGTTTGTCTTGGCATTAAAATGCGCAAACAAACCACTTTTGGATAACCCGCACTGCTTTGCTAAGCCGCCAATAGTCAAACTCTCCAACCCATCTCGGCTTGCTAATTCAAACGCCTGACTCAGGATATGTTCCTTAGTAATTCTTCCTTTGCTCATTAGACCTCGACTATATCGCTTACTGCTTACTGCTTACTGCTTACTGCTTACTGCTTACTGCTTACTGCTTACTGAGAATTTAGCACGACCGTACTATTTTTCAACAAGCGTTTAATTGTATGACAATATATGGGACACTAATAACGCTACACGCGACCTCTAAAACTCAGCATTGTTATGCCTCAATTCACTATGGATAACCTCATGAACTTTCTCTTGGATCAGCTGCATTTTTCTTTATCTATCACAGGTCCAATTTGTCTCATGTTAATTCTGGGAGTGGTCTTTAAACGCGTCGGCTTGATCAACGAAAACTTCATAGAGGTTGCCTCCAAATTAGTCTTTCAGGTCACTCTGCCTGCTATGTTATTTTTGAGCATCGTCACCTCAGAACATGATTTTTCTGCCGCTAGTCAGTTTGTTGGTTTTAGTCTCATTGCCAGTATCACCTTCTTTATTTTTACTACCATAACCGTCAATTACTGGTTTAAAAACTCACCCGACAAAGGCGTAATTATCCAAGGCGGGTACCGTTCAAATACTGCAATTATTGGGTTAGCCTATGTGGCCAACGCCTATGGTGACCAAGGGGTTGCCGTCGCGGCGTTATACGTCGCTGCTACCACATTTTTATACAATATTCAGGCGGTCATCTGCCTCACACCAAAATCGGAAGCGTCGGGGGCACAAGCTGGTAAAGTGATGGTCAGAACACTAACCAAAAACCCGTTGATCATCGCGATTGTGTTAGGCATGGCGTTCTATTTGCTGTCTATTCCAGTCCCAACAATTGCCGTTGATGCCGGTAATTATTTTGCTCGTATGACACTGCCACTCGCCTTATTGTGTACTGGTGGCTCACTCAATCTCAGCTCAATGAAAAAAGAGCAAGGCGCCTCTTGGTTTGCGACGGGTTACAAACTGGTTCTTGCGCCACTTTGTATTACTTTTGCCGCGTACTTGATGGGTTTTAAAGGTATTGAAATGGGTGTCATCTTCTTTATGAACGCTGCGCCCGTCGCCGCTGCAAGTTATGTCATGGCGCGTGCAATGGGAGCCAACTCAACACTTGCTGCCAACATCATTGCCTTCTCTACTGTTTTATCAGCCATCACATGCACACTTGGCATTGTTATTTTGTCGTCAATGAATCTTTTATAAGCTTCCTCTTGAATACCTAGACTTAAACGCAGAATCATTCATATTTGTTAAGGCACTCTGCTAGAATACTGGCATCTCGTCAAACTAGCAGACTACCGAACAATGAACAAAAAACAGATTGCAGAATTTTTACAACAAGTGCGCGAAACCAAGCCACTCGTGGTTAACATCACCAACTATGTTGCGATGAATAATACCGCCAACGCATTACTCGCCGTTGGCGCATCGCCAATCATGGCACACTCTAAACAAGAGATGGCTGAAATGATGTCATTCGCTGGTGCGTTAGTGATCAACATCGGCACCATCGATAGCGTCTGGCGCCCAGGTATGTTTTTTGCTGTAGAGCAAGCCAATGAGCACGGTAAAGTGGTGGTACTTGACCCTGTAGGTTGCGGTGCGAGTCAGCTTAGAACCTCGACTGCGCGTCAACTTGCCGAGACCGCCAAGCACCTAATTATTCGAGCAAATGCTTCTGAAGTCATCGCAATGGCAGGCGAAAAAGGCCGTAATAAAGGTGTCGACTCGCTAGACAGCAGCGAGATGGCATTGCACGCGGCAAAAGCCTTAGTCGAGGCGTATCAATGCAGCGTTGTGATCTCCGGTGAAACCGATTATATCGTCACACCTAATGACACGATTGCGCTCAACAATGGCCATGAAATGATGCCTTACGTGACGGCCATGGGCTGCTCTCTGTCTGCGGTTACTGGCGCATTTGCCGCCGCAGGCGATACAACAGGAGCCGCTGCCGCTGCCGTGTTTGGTGTTGCTGGCGAACTGGCTGCTGAACAATCTAAAGGTCCTGGTTCTTTACAACTTAATTTGCTTGATGCTTTGTATCAACTCGACACCGAGACGCTATTCGACAAACTGAATATCACCGTTAATTAAGGCCATCAATGACTCACAATCCTTATCGCCTGTATTTAGTGACAGACGACGAACAAGACCTCGATACGTTACTCAACGTTGTACAGCAAGCCGTGCAAGGTGGCGTCACCATGGTGCAATTGCGCGAAAAACACGATGATGTTCGTGCGTTCATTGAAAAAGCAGCAGCGGTCAAGGAAATACTCGCTGACTCAGGCGTTCCCTTGATCATTAATGACCGTGTCGATGTCGCACTCGCTGTTGACGCAGACGGCGTCCATTTGGGGCAATCGGACATGCCTGTTCATCTCGCTCGTCGCCTGATTGGCAACGATAAGCTACTTGGCCTCTCCATTGAAAATGAACAACAGCTTGAGCAAGCAAATACTTTACCTATCGATTACATCGGCTTAAGCGCCATTTTTTCAACGCCAACGAAAACCAATATCAAAAAAGAATGGGGACTTGAAGGATTGCAATTTGCACTCCAGCAAACCACGTTACCCATTGTTGCGATTGGTGGGATCAATACCTCCAACCTAGCAACTATTGCACAAACTGGTGTTGATGGCGTGGCTTTAGTTTCCGCTATCAGCCATGCCAAATCGCCACAACTGGCCGCTCGTGAGCTCATCGATTTGTTTACTCAAGCTTCACCAACCAAGCGCTGATAAGGACAAAAATGAACGACAAACTCTCCACATCCGCTCTTGCCAAAAGCCGAGATATCATCGCCAAAGACTTATTCACGACACTAAAACGTGCCGGTTACGTATCGTGGCATGAGTCAAAATGGTTACTGACCGACATCGGCAGTCGTTTTGGTGGAGAGTATCGTGACAGTGAGAAATACGGACGTTTTATTGTCTGGCCAAGTAATCTCATCATTGATGACACCCTCATCTCAGACGCCCACCTAAACGCAACACAGGTCGGGGATTATTTCTCCATGCCGGCAAAGAAAATCAACTTACTACTTAGTGAATTAGGTTGGATAAAACGCGACGGCAGCCAGTGGCTTGCGACAACGAGTGGCCTGCGGGCCGGTGCATTACAACGTTCAGACGCCGATAAAAATGTCGCCTTTGTTATGTGGCACCCAAGTGTGTTACGCAATAAAAGACTCAAGCAATCGGTCGTTGAGTTTAAAGGCAGTGACGCCGACAACCACTCTACCGACCGTTCATTCTCACGCTTTAAGCAAAAATTCTCCGCCAAGCACCGCACACTCGATGGCCACTATGTGCAATCAAAAGGCGAGCTTATTATTGATAATTGGTTGTACATGGGAGGAGTACTGCACGCCTACCAGCGTCAGTTGCCGATTGAAGACGATGTCATCAGTGATTTTTATCTGCCCCAAGGGAAGGTCTACATTCAATTTTGGGGTACCGACAACGGCACGGTTGAAGCGAAAATAATCGAAAAAACACGCCAGCTTTATCACGACCATAATTTCGAACTCATTGAGGTTTACCCTGATGATCTCGAACAACTCGACACGGTATTACCAATTAAATTACGACCGTTTGGTATCAAAGCTTACTAATTGGGCTCCGCGAATCTAAATAGCAATGGTTAAAACAGGCACATACAATCCTGACGACTATGCTCACCAGAAATCATATAAGGTGTCGCGGCTAACACGGTCATTGGCTTTGAATATTGGTTATGATTTTCCTTCTGAACCACAATTGGCTTAGCTAAGATTCGTAAAAAAGAATCATGATATCCAGGAAGTGCACGTAGCTTTGCCTGTGCACGCTTTGCATCGCGGTATTGTTTATACGGTCCCACTAGGCATCGGTGCCCTTGTGTTTCAGCCTTTAGCCATACATTATCTCCAACTGTCGTTGCGATGCTCTGTAAGAGACGTTGGGACGGCTCATGCTTTAAAAAACCACATTGCAACCAATATGCTTCGTCATGTAGCGAGCTCTCGACAGGCCCCCACACCCCTTTTCCTATTGGACATTGTGTGTCCAATATCATCCCCTGAGACCGCTCATTCTCTGATGCAACGCAGACCGACGGCTCAGCACGTAGCGTTGCAATATTTGCCATCAGTATCACTATGACTAGTCCTAACTTCCACATATTCGAACCTCCTATTTAGAGAGCCTAGAAGAGCACTAAGACTTGTCAAAAAATGAACGATGTTTTCTTCAGATTAGCGTTAGCTCACAAAGAAATTGTTGAATTCACTTTAAAATATCGTGTAGTTAATGTTAACGACTGATTTTATTTGCTTTTGAAGGATCAAAACATGATGAAAACGCGTCAATGGCCCCCCTTTTTAGTTTTTACCTTTTTGGCCAGCTTGCTCTTCAGTACCACTACTTTCGCCTCTGAAACTAGCACTATACACGCCCTAGATTTGACACAATCGACAATTGGTTACGCCGCATTGCTGATATTTGGTCTCGCGTATGCGCTCGTAATGATGGAAGAATACCTAAAACTCCGAAAATCTAAGCCCGTCCTGTTAGCCGCAGGGATTATTTGGATCATGATTGGATTTGTTTACAAAGAATTTGATCAGATCGATGTTGCCAAAGCAGCACTCGAACACAACCTACTTGAATACGCCGAATTATTATTGTTCTTGCTTGTCGCAATGACTTACATCTCCGCAATGGAAGAAAGGCGGCTCTTCGATGCCTTACAATCTTGGATGGTCGGTAAAGGGTTTAATTTTCGAACGTTATTTTGGCTGACAGGTATTCTCTCGTTTTTTATCTCACCTATCGCTGATAACCTCACCACCGCCTTATTGATGTGCGCCGTGGTACTCAAAGTTGGAGGAAGCAATTTAAAATTCGTTAATATTGCTTGTATCAACATCGTCATTGCCGCTAACGCTGGCGGTGCATTCAGCCCGTTTGGTGATATTACTACGCTAATGGTTTGGCAAGCTGGACACGTCTCTTTTTCTGAGTTTATGCCACTGTTCATACCCTCTGTGATTAACTACCTTATCCCCGCGGTCATCATGTCTTTCTTTGTGCCTAAGACACAACCTGACGCCGTACACGAGCACATTGAGCTCAAACGTGGGGCGTTCCGGATAGTGGGGCTGTTCATTTTAACCATAGCAACCGCTGTCGCCTTTCACGCGGTTCTGCACTTCCCACCCGTCATCGGAATGATGATGGGCCTGTCGTATTTACAATTTTTTGGCTTCTATTTACGCAGAACTTTACCCGTCTCTATCGCTAAAAAGAAAGCGATGGCCATCGCCAACAACGATGATGCCGCGCTTAAGCGATTAGGGTCTATCGTGCCATTCGATGTTTTTCGTCGCGTATCCCATGCCGAATGGGACACCTTGCTGTTTTTCTATGGCGTGGTCATGTGCGTGGGAGGACTGAGTCTACTTGGGTACCTTAGCGTGGTCTCTGAAATCATGTACACGCAATGGGATCCAATATGGGCGAACGTGATGGTGGGCATCCTCTCTGCCATTGTCGATAACATCCCCGTGATGTTTGCTGTTCTGACGATGAGCCCAGAACTTTCAAGCGGCAACTGGTTACTCGTTACCTTAACCGCAGGCGTCGGCGGCAGCTTACTTTCTATTGGCTCCGCTGCTGGCGTCGCTTTAATGGGCGCCGCACATGGAAAATATACCTTCTTTGGGCACCTAAAATGGGCACCTGTTATTGCACTAGGGTATGCGGCGAGTATTTTGGCTCATTTGAGTTTGAACGGTCACTTATTCTAACCTTGTATGTTCGCTCGAACCGTTGTTGACCCTTCCTGATATGGATTGACACTTAAAGGGCCTCGCTAACGCGAGGCCCTTTTTCTAATAACTGGTTCATAAATTTGAGTATTATTTCTGTCGAAACACCCAAATTGGCCCAATCAGTAAAAACTGAACATCATCAAAAAAGGACGGTTTCTTTCCTTCTATTTTATGCCCCACAAACTGCAGAACCCATAATAAAACAAACAACACGCTCGACACTGGCAAAATGGGTATGCCAAGCAGCGTGAGAAATGAGATAACGGCTATGCACGCCATGGTGAAGACCAGCATTTGAATCAACACTGTACTTGACAATTTTGCATAGAAAATCATCACAGGTACCATCACAATCCATATCCAATTCATCTGAAAGCCCCCGATTGAAAATTGGGGTAATGACCAAATCAGCCCGACAATCGACAAATAAATACCCGGCACCGCTATTTTATGAATTTTCCGATTGGTCTCATGTTGATGGCTTTCACCATAAGCACTCAGCCACTCTTGTAATGATTTCATGAATGTCCTCTAATCCCTTTTTACAAATCAGCCCATTTTCCTAATCTCTTTTGGAATTATTACTCTAGAACATAAACCGGCTCTTTGCCCATCTGCTTTAATCATTCACTCATGCCACAAATAACACCAAATAGATTTACACTGTAAACCCCTTGCAGCATAAGGCTCTGGTTTCAAAATTATTGCCCCTCCCCCTTTTCCACTACTTATCTTGGCTTTAAAAAATCAAGAACTTAACGTTATTTAGACCTTGGTCTAGTTAAACAAATGAGTACTCTCCGTTATGATACTTAACCGATAATTTTTACTAATCCAAGACCTAAAGATAAAGGGGTTCTCAATGTTAGATCAGGCGAAGACGCAATTAATGATTATTGATGTACAGGGCAAACTAGCTCAGATTATGCATCAAAAAGAGTCCCTATTTTCGAATTTAAACAGCCTGGCACGAGCCGCAATTTTGATGGATCTCCCGATTGTCTGGGTAGAGCAAATTCCAAACAAACTTGGCTCAACCATACAAGAGATCGCAAGCGAATTACCCAATAGAAAGGCAATGGCTAAAAGTAGCTTTAGCGCATGGGGTGAAAGCGCTATTCGCGACAGTATTGATAGCAATAAAAAGCAGATATTATTGGTCGGCATCGAGGCACACATTTGTGTGTATCAAACGGCGATGGACTTATTGGCACAAGGCTTTGAGGTACATCTCGTAACCGATGCTATTTCATCTCGAACCGCAGAAAATAAAGCACTCGCCATCCAACGCCTAGCGCGAGAAGGCGCCACACTCACTTCGACAGAAATGGCCTTATTTGAGCTGCAAAAGGTCGCCGAAGGCGATCAATTTCGAGCGTTATTAACATTGATTAAATAGCGACCAACAACTCATAGTAAAGCATAGAAAGCTGTTTGATACATGGCGATATATCATCCATCGGCGCATTTCCAAAACCCAACACCAATGCGCCTTGTTTGCGAGGCGAGATATGCTTCCCTGTTACCTTGTCTTCTTTAGGCTCATAAAAACACAGCGGACGAACAATTATGTCTATTTCGTTGGCTCGCCTAGATAATTCTTCTTCGTCCACTCCGCTATGCCATTGAACCGTAGTATGCAGCCCAGCGGCTTGAGAAATGACGCTCCAGTCACCTGAAAAATGGTCTTCAATCGCACGCGTCATTGCCTGACACTTGTCTTCATAAACACGTCGCATTTTTCTAATATGACGCACTAAACTGCCTTCTTCAATAAAGTCGGCCAACCCCGCTTGAATATGACTAGGAGTATCTCCTGTTAGTGCATCTTTGATTTCCAGACACTTAGCCACTAGATGTTCAGGCACCACCATATAGCCCACTCGCAATGCGTTAAACATCACCTTACTCATGGAGCCGATATAGATAACTTGCTGTGCTGCATCCGCTTTTGCCGCCAACCCTTGCATGCTACTAAAAGGGCGGCTATCAAACTGGAACTCGCTGTCATAGTCGTCCTCTATGATCCAGCTTTCGTTCTTTTTAGCCCACTCGATCAGTTGCAATCTTTGCGCAGTATTCAGTGAGTAGCCCATTGGATATTGGTTACTTGGCGTTAGATAAATACCCGACGCTGATTTAGATAATACCGCCTCCAAATCTAAGCCGTCTTTTGCTGTCGCATCAACATAATCATAGGCGATAGAGAACAGATCTAAGACTTTAACAACTTGGCGATATCCCGGTCGCTCAACCAAAAAATGACGCAGTGAATGTGCGTTCTCACTTTGAGTGGCCAGTAACGCAATAGCGATGGATTGTTGCGCCCCCGATGTAACAATAATTTGGTCGGCGCTGCATGCGACGGAACGGCTGCTGGATAGATAGCGAGCTAACGCGTCTCGAAGTGTCAGTAACCCCTGTAAATCTTGATTACCTAACAGCGACGTTCGTCCAGCGTGTCTTTGTAGACAGCGTTGCCACTGCTTATCTGGAAATAGCGACAAGTCTGCAATACCGGGAGAAAATAAGCCATTACTTGGTGCACGACTCGTTCCCAACATGGATTCAGCAGGTGAAGAGTGAGCAGAAAGAAAACGGTCTGGCAACGCCACTGCAACAAAGAAACCCGCCTTTGGTTTGGCAATCAAATACCCTTCAGCCACCAGCTGATCATAGGCTTGTATCACCGTATTCCGGCTCACTTTGAGCTCAATCGCCATATTTCGTGTTGAGGGCAGTTTCGCTTCTGATATCCAATGCCCTTGAAGTATCTTCTCTCTGATTTGCTCAAATAAGCTGCGTTGAAGCGTCTGTTTTTGCGTCGATAACGTAATATCACCAACATCAATCTCACTCACCTTTGGATCCATCCTTTTGTATTAATTGGCCCTAATAACAGTACCAGATTTCAATTACTTTTGTTACATCACATGGATTGAGGAATAAAAGTATGCTTTCACAGACTAAACGCACAGAGATAAAAAAAGGCAGTCACAAAGCGGTGTTAGAACAACAAGCGCTCTACGATATTATTGATGAATCGCTTATCGCCCATGTCGCCATCACTGATGAAAACGGGCCTGTGGTCATACCGATGTTGGCGTGGCGTTTAGACAAACGAGTATATATCCACGGAGCAAAAAACAGCCGCTTGTTACGCTCATTAAAATCGGGACAGGCAACCTGCTTAACGTTTACGCTATTTGATGGCTGGGTGTTAGCTCGCTCAGCTTTTCACCATAGCGCACACTATCGCAGTGCGATGATATTTGGCACGTTTACTTCCGTTGAGGATAAACAAGACAAAGATAGAATACTCAATCACTTCATCGAGCATATTGCACCCGGACGGACGAATGAGGTAAGACTGAGCAACGATAAAGAGCTGGCAGCAACGGATTTGTTGGCGATTGAATTAACAGAGGCCTCTGTCAAGATTGGCCGGCATGGAGTCAATGATGACGCTTGTGATATGGACGTGAAGGTATGGGCTGGTATTTTGCCCTATCGGACGGTTATTGGCCCTCTGGAACCTTGCGACGACCTCAACCCCGAGATCACCGCACCCAATTATCAGCAAGCTTATGCCGGCCGTTGGCATAGTGATTAATAGGCCGTAGCAACGATGATGTGCCGTGAAAGTACTATGCGGTTCATCATCGAACAACATTCGCCACTTCATTATTGTTCAAGGCAAGCGTTGTCATTGAATCTCTACAGTGACGTGAAAAGATAGTCCTAAATATGCGACGAATGCCAAACTGTTACACTTCTTTACGCATCAAGCGTTGCCACTATTGATGCAACACATGAGACAATCTGAGAGAGCCTGAGAGAACGGGCTACATTTTTTTTGTGGTCAATTAATAGGAGTCAGTGTGACGAATAACAAGATAGTGAGCAGCTTTGAACTTGCCAGAATTGTTGCTTTAATTGCTGTTATATCTATCCATAGTCAGCTTTTTTTGACTCATAGTTTCATTAACGATGAGCCTTGGCTCAACTACATCACGAATCAAGCGGCTCGCTTTGCCGTTCCGCTATTTTTCATTATTGCTGGCTATTTGATACAACCTAAACTTAACGACAAGCCTTATCAAACCACCAAGAGTTACAGCTATCCTCTTATGATGATCTGGTTGGTATGGAGCGTCATTTGTCTTGCAACCCCATTCAATTTTACTGTTGTTGCCGAGCATGGCTATCTCGCAGAAAGGATGGGGTATTGGGGCTACTTATTACAAAACCCGCTCAATACACTGTTTGAGGGCGGCTTAGTTCACCTCTGGTTTATCCCCTCTTTATGCTTAGCTGTGTTAATGATCGCGTGGTTTGTTGATAATCATTGCCGCACACTCTTGATACCGTTCGCCGCTATTATTTATGCGTATGGTCTTATTGCAGGCAGTTATCAGGTTATCACTCAAGACGAGACCGCTATTTTCACCCGTAATGGCCCGTTTATTAGCTTTCTAATGGTGTCTATTGGGTTTGAGATTCGACGTCGAAACTGGTACATGTCATCAAAAAAAGCACTGCTTCTCGCTATGCTTGGAATGACTATCCACTTTGCTGAGGCATTTTACTTACACCCATTAGGGCAAGAGTTTAACAGCAACGATTTTCTTGCTGGCACCCCATTTTGGGCAACCGGTATTTTCTTCTGGTTACAGAGTAAGCCGAACCTAGGTAACACACCTATTGTCCATAAGCTCGCTAAGCTTGTACTGCCGGTCTACGCTGCTCATTTGCTCGTCACAATTGGGTTTAATAACCTTGCCGGCCTTTATGGCATGGAATATATGGCAAGAGATGCAGTGGTTTTCTTTGGCACCGTTTTGGTGACGCCAATCTTGGTGTGGCTTCTCGAAAAAACGCCGCTGTCGACCCGCTCATTTAGGAAGCAAAAACAAGTGTTACCTACTAGCACTTGTACCACTCCTGAATAACTGATAGAAAGTGGCCAACTTTCCTGTTTGGTCACTTTTTCTATGAATACATCCCCCTCTCTCGAGCACATCCTCAATACACGCCGCTCCGTTCGTAAATACGATATGAAGGCAAATTTCGACCATCAAGCGGTGCAGAAGTCATTAGAACTTGCCACACTAAGCCCTAACAGCAGCAACATGCAGATGTGGGCATTTCACCGCGTGATCAGTGAAAAAAAGCGCCACCAGCTTGCTGACATTTGTATGGGGCAAAACGCCGCAAAAACGGCTAATGAACTGATTGTTGTCACCGTAACACCCAACATTTGGAAACAACGCGCGGAAATGAACGCAGAAACAGTGAGGGCTGCGTTTGCAGGGCGTGAAGACAACACCACTAAACGTGCCTTAAAATACTACGACTCACTGATCCCGACACTGTACAACAACGACAGAGTCGGCCTAAGAGGCATCGCTCGTAAGCTATACACCTCGTGGATAGGCCGCAAAAAACCGATGGTGCGCGAAGTGAGCAAAGAAGATGTACGTGTGTGCTTACACAAAAGTGCGGCGTTGGCCTCAATGACATTTATGCTGTCGATGCGCGAGCAAGGTTATGATACTTGCCCAATGGAAGGATTTGACTCTCGTCGTGCCAAGCAGTTGCTAGGGCTTGATGAGCGCCACGAGATCACCATGATCATCAGCTGTGGGGTTGGCGCTCAAGATGGTGTATATGGGGAACGACACCGTGTACCCATGTCTGAGGTCGTATTTGAGCACTGATATCTAACAGCAGATATCGGCGCGGTCCTGTCGATATCTGCTCCGGCAACACTTACTATTTCTTGGTACCCACCTATCCCGGCCCCCATGACGCCACCTCGAATCAGTGATTGCGAACATCTCGTAGGGTTTTACCACAACGAGAAAACAACGCCTGCCAATAATTGACGTGCTCTCGATTCGACAATGAAAACTGATGATACAGCGCACGAACGTCATAAACACTGTCTGCCTTATTGTATTTACTTGCCGCTTCGATAAACCGTAACTCACCAGACACGACGCGATACTCCGAATCTAGAAACGAGAGATAGGGTTGGATCTTGGCGATAAACACCTGATTAAATACGTTGACGAGATAGTTAAAACGAGTGGTATCGCGATGTTCACCGCACACGATTGCAGAGTCATATTGGCTTAGCTGTCTGGTAACAGCATCGAGCCATTGTGTACTGGCTTGCAATGAATAAGCAAGGTTGCCAATAACAGGATTTTTTTCAAGCGTTTCTTGAAACGGCATAATGAAGGGAGGAAATGGCATGAGAACACCATCAGATTCTAATTGCGCAATAGACTCAGTAATATCATTCAGTGCAAGCAACGATGGCTTGACCTTCATCGTGACACTGCCGGAGGTGGGCTCTAACCAGCCACTACTGTTTAACTGGGTTCTCATCGCATCACTGGTAAACAGTAAGTTGTAGAAATGCTTCGAAAGGTAGCGATATTTGATGCCGAGAATGACCTGTAAATCTTGCTTAAGCGCACTATCAATTTGGCTAGAGCCAATACAACGCTCTAAGCCTTCAATGAGTTGAATTTGGTAGTCAAAGTTTCTGAAGGCATCTTGTACCTTGCCAAGGCTAGAGTTTCGCTCTGCGATAATGCCAAACAATTGGCACTGGCGAAGTTGGTACGTGTCGACGATACCCAGCGTTGTCACAGGTATCGCCTGGAGCATATCTCGTTTACCGGGTAAAAGAACCAGCGAGGTTTCTGGTGGTGCCAACAAGGGTCGCTCTTGGATTGATGCGACCTTACGCTGGTAGTCTGTAAAGGTTTCCGTCATGGTGTCAGGCTGAAAGCAACCAGATAAAGCGATCGACGTAGTCATCCATACCATCAAATGTCGACGCACATTACACCACGTCGAGTTTCGTTTATTGGCTATTTTTCTTGCTGACATCGCGACCACCTGACGTTGCGTATTCGCTCTCTCTACCTTGTTACGCATTCAAGAAACCGTCTGAAAACCTAAGCCGGGTCACCGAGCATTAGGTGTCCAGTGTTTACAAGTATTAAGTGTTTACAAGTATTAAGAGTTTACAGACATTAAACGTTTACGGGTATTAAGTGCTTGCTAGTATCCACTTATTACGTGATGTGAGCTTATTATCGATCACAAATAGCAGCAATGCCGTGTGCTTTTTTTAACGCTTTTAGAAGCGAGGGTTAGCGCTCTGCATACTCAAGTTGCAGTTCATCCGTTTGTTTGTGCATCCATAGCAAGCGAATCGTCAACATAAGCGCAGCGGCTGACAGACCGACAATGAATCCGAACCAAAAGCCAACAATGCCCATTTTATCAACAATGACATCCGTCATCGCAAGCAGGTAACCAAGGGGAAGTCCAATCAGCCAATAAGCAATAAATGTGCAATTGAAGATCGCTTTCATATCTTTATAACCACGCAGCGCACCAGCCGCGACAACTTGAATGGCGTCGGTACATTGATAAATAGCGGCGAAGATAAGCAACTGCATAGCGAGTGTCACCACCTCGGCATTATCGGTATACAGATAGACGATCTGTTGTTTGAAAAGTAGCGTTGCCGTCGCCGTAAACATAGCAACGGCTAGGCCGACAATTAACCCTACTCGACAAGCAATAATGGCGCCCGCTGTATCTATTTCGCCCAACTTATGGCCAACCCGAATACTGACGGCGGCACCAATGCTCATGGGTATCATGAACACTAAAGAAGAGAAGTTCATCGCAATTTGGTGAGACGCAACGACCAAAGACCCCAGAGGCGCAGCAAGCAATGAAACGACGGCGAACAACGTCACTTCAAAGAAAATGGCCGCTGCAATCGGAAACCCAAGTTTGAACAATCGTGTTAATGCTTTACGATCAGGTTTGTGCCATGCACTAAACAAGCCTATGTGTTTGAGTCTTTGGGTCGTCGCAACGTAAAACAGCATCATGAAAAACATCAACCAATAAACGATAGTCGTCGCGATACCACATCCTACCCCTCCTAATGCTGGCGCCCCAAACTGCCCATATACAAACACCCAGTTAAGAGGAATATTGACGACTAACCCAATAAAACCGATGACCATAGCCGGCTTAGTTAATGACATCCCGTCGGTATAACTTCTTAATGCCTGGAACAACAAGAAAGCGGGAACGGCGAATATAACGGCATAGATATAGCCTACGGTTTTTTCGGCCATTACCGACTCAACATCCATCACATTCAGTATGCCTTCAATTTGCAGAAGCACCACAATAGTTGGAATGCTGATCATTAACGCGAGAATAATGCCTTGATGGATTTGAAACGGCACTTGGTCTTGTTTTCCGGCACCATTAAGTTGGGCAACTACCGGGATGATCGCCATAAGTAGGCCAACACCAAATAATATCGAAGGAAGCCATATGCTTGCTGCAATAGAAACCGCCGCCATGTCAACAGCGCTTACGCCACCGGCCATAACCGTATCGACGAACCCCATCCCAGTTTGAGCAATGGAGGCAATAAGAACGGGGGAAGCCAGTTTTATTAGGTCTTTAGCTTCTGTTTGATAACGATGCAAGAGTTGAGTTCCAAGATTCATAAATAACCAGCACGAATGATAATGAATAATGAAATTCACCACCATGATTAATTATTATTTATTAGATCAGGGTAAACGGCTTGTCATTAGCTTATGAAAGAGCATAGAGGATGACAACGAAAAGGCTCTCTATCGCCAACTCATAGATTTGGCAATAGAGAGGTAGTCAGATAGGAGAGGAAGGGCTAAGGTAGGCCCAGCGCTTCACGATCCCCCCCGCCATGGCGGGTTCGATACAAGTGGGTGCCAGCCAGAGCAATTAAAGCCCCAATCACAACAAAAATCACCCCACCAGACACCGTGCCCGCCGTCACCGCTAATGCCATCACTAGCATCCCCAATGCTTGACACATTCGACCTAAGTAAGCCCCTTGCCTGAAATCGACCTTGGCTTCTTCATCCGCGCTGATCGGTGTTTGTAGATTATGTTCGAGCTTCCTTCTCTCGCCTTCACGCTCACCAACCGGCTCTCGGTAAAAGTAACGAGAAAGCATAAAGAACCCTCCCGTAATCAGCAGATGAGCAATTAAAGTTGCCGCAACTTGTAAATCCACAGTCTCTCGATGAGTGAAGCTTTCAGCACCAAATAGCGGTAACAACCAAGAGACTTCAAAGATAAAGTGCATAAAAGCCGAGACTAACAAGCCCACAACGATCGTTGCCCATCCAGACCAATCAGGCGTACGAAGAGTCACAAACGCCAACAAAGACGGCACAGACAGAGGCGTCTGCAATAACGCACCAAACAACATCATAATATCAAAGAAGCTATATTCTTTTATCGAAGCAAACAGCAATGCCGCTCCAACCGATAACACACCATTCACGACCGTCGACAGCTTACCCATGCGCATTTGCTGAGCTTCTGTTGCTTGCGGGTTGATCACCGATTGATACACATTTCGAACAAAAATACCCGCGTTACGATTGAGCGCCGTTGTCATTGGTGAGATAGTCGCTGCAATCATCGCCGCCAGCACAAGGCCGAGCATTCCGGTTGGTAGGTAATGATCGATGTAATACACGTAGGCGGCATTATTAGCACTCTCTCCCAGCATCGGATAGTACGCCATTAAATCCACGCCCATTGACGCCGTCACCCATGGGGGAATAAACCACATCACTGGGCCAATGATAAACAATAAACCGGTGACAAAAGCCGCCTTCTTTGCCTCTCGCTCGTTGGTGGTCACTAAGAATCGGTAGCACGACAACGCGTTATTGGTGTTCATGGTTTGCTTCATCATGATCACGACCACCCAGATCCAGAAGATCTGCCAATAATTAATATCATGACCCATAAAGCTTTCAGTCGGATAAGACTGAGCAAGCGATAATGGCCCACCAATTTCAACCAAGGCAAAGGCACCAACCGTCAAGGTAATTGCGAGCAACAGAATAAGTTGAATCACATTGGTCGCCGACACGGTCCAAGATCCGCCACTCACCGCAATGAAGGTAACCAGGCACCCCACTCCGATAATCGTAATGAACAAATCCACCTGGAAAACCGCGGAAACAAAGATACCTAAACCATTCAACCAAATCGCCGCCGAAAGAATCGTGAGCGGGAATGAAATCCAGGTGTAAACTTGCTCAGAGCTTTTGCCAAATCGAACACGGATGACTTCCATGGCGGTTTCGACTCGAAGCTTCCGATAGCGCTCAGCAAAGAACCAAGCCGCAACGAAAAAGCCCAACGCATTACCCCAGAAGATAAACAATACCGTCAAACCATCTTCATACGCTTTTGCTGCAGCTCCCGTGAATGTCCAAGCCGAAAATTGGGTCATAAAGGCGGTCGCCCCGGCCATCCACCACATCATTGCACCACCACCGCGAATAAAGCCTGACGAATCGGTGGCAAAGCGTTTAAACGCGAAGGCGGCGCCCAATATAAAGATGAAGTACCCGAGGATAATGATGCCATCTAATGTTTCCATGATTCTCCTTTTTCTTACCCCATAACGAGAAAAAGCCGGGCAATGCCCGGCTTAACTAGTAAAACGTTTTATAGCTGAGCGAACGACCCGCTCCAGCTCACAAGCTCACCTTCAATGGTGATCTCGTGACGCTCATTTTGCATTGCTTCGTCTCGGTTGCTAATAGCAAAGCGGTATTGGTTACCACTTGTCGTATTGATTTCAATCACCGTTGCATCATCGTTATTCGCCAAAGTCTTCACAGACTCGACCAAACCACGAGCGCCTACTGATGCTTCAATTTCTTCATTGAAGTAACCGTGAGTCTCTAATACCGAAGCAAACACATGGTCTTGACCTGATTGGCGAAGAATCAATGCAGGCTCACTGCGTAGGTTGAAATCTGGATCATTCGCACCAGTGCGAGTGAAGAAGACTTCTGAGCCTTTGTTTGCCGTAGTCACTAGGCTGTAGTAGCTAGAGCCGTGTAGCCAAGAGACCAACGAGCTACCTTCAACCTGACCAGAACCTAGGTTCCATAGGTGTTGATAACCAAATTTCTCGCCCATTGGACGTAGCGTTGATTCCGCTTTGTAGTCAAAGTCAGTACGCATAATCTGACCAGAATAATGAACTGGTAGATCATAAGAGTGTTCTTTATCTGCTTTGATGCGGTAAACATCAATGACTAGTGGCTTTTCAAATTCTTCGATATCAGCCAGCAATACTGAACGCTGCATGTCAGTACCGGCATAGTACTCACTGATTTTACCACTCATACCTTGCAGTTTTGCATCATCTGTTTTAAAGAAATGCTTCGCACCGAAACGACTTTCTGCAATTGCAGTGTTAAATTCGTTTTGTGTCTCTTGATCAACCGTTACGGTGTTATGAGCGACAGTTTGCTTACAGTAAGTCTTGTTCTCTGGGATGTAACGACCACCAAACTTAGGCTCGATGTTTACCCAACGACCAAAACCGTAATCATGTAGGACTTCCTGGCCACGATTGAATACGCTTAGGTGAAGCCCATCATAATGACCGTGATCAAGAGCAGAGTGATACTGGTGATCAGAGCCGTGTTGACCAAACCAAAGCAAAGCCATCGTATCATCGTCTTGAGCGTCACGGTGACGGAGAATTGTAAGCCCGCCTTTCTCGCCTTTTGGTCCATCTGTTACGTACAAGCTGCCCCAGTTAAATGGTTTAATTTCTGTCGCGTTTGCTACCGCATTTGACAAGGTTGCGCCGGATGCATGAACCCAAACATTCTGTTGGTGATTTGCCATGCTCAACAGCGTTTCGTTCTGCTCATAACGGTGGTAACAAACACTTGTTGCCATGATAACGCCTTCATCATTGATGCTGATCGTCTTAGACGAATCATTCAATGCAGGCAATGTGCCATCAGGGAACGCTGTAGAGAATACCGCGTATGACGTTGTCTTAATTACAGAGTCATTAAATTCGTAGATGCCAATTTCCGGCTGACGGCGCTCAATCGCTTCTGCAAACAAGTAAATTGGACGCAATGAGAAGCGGTGGTAATACGGGCCTTCCATGTAATAACCATCTGGCGAAAACAATTGGTCTAATTGTGCAAGGAAACCGCCGCTCACCTTGTCTAGTTTCAGGCCATAGAGTGCTTTGTCTACTGACTCTTGATCATTGATGGCGTAGCCACAAATACCAACAGCCGCCACAGCCCAAAGGCCGTGGTTATGAACGATGTCGAAGTCGTGGCCGTAAGTCACAACAAACAGATCGATCATCTGCTTAAACAAATCGGTTTCGATCAGGTGTTTTTGATCATCAGAAAGCGTGTGATAAACACAGCTATATGCACATGATGCGTACAGCATCCACATGTTTTCGTTTAGCGTTTGGTGGAAAATTTTACCTGGAGGATTAGTATCACGGCTGGTGTTACTTTCTAGCGTCGGGTAAACCTTCGCGTAAGCCGTCAACATATCTACGATATAATCACGGTACTTTGTTTGTTCCGTAATAAGGAACAAGCGACCCGCTAAATCGATATGAATGTAGTTTTGCTTGTGACGGTTATGCTCATAACCGCCGCCTTCGCCGTGTCCCGGAACTTCGATACCAACCTGCGCAATATAAGCATCAACTTGTGCGATATCACGCGCTAAAGCGTTGCCTAGTAATGTGTCCTTACCGAGATCTTTACGAAGCTCTCCTGCTTCGTCGAAGTTTAGTAATAGTGGTTGGTAACTCATATTAGTGTCTCCTGCTCAACTGCAAAGTAGCCTGCCCATGAATAAGACTTGCCGGCAAGCGCCACAGAGTTCTCTGTGTTCTTATCCGCGTCTGGGTTATTGCTGACCATTAGCGTGAAGCGTTTTGTTTCTGTTTCAAATGTAATGACTGAGCCTTCATCAGAATGACCAATCACCTTAATATTGTTGATAACACCGCGTGCATTGACTGACTGTTCAAATTCTTCGTTAAAATAGCCATGTGTCTCTAACACAGAGGCAAACAAAGTGCTTTCGCCCTTTGAGCGAAGAATGAAACTCGGTACGCTGCGTAGATTGAAACTCGGATCGTTCGCACCAGTGCGAGTAAAGATCACTTTACCGTTATCGTTTGAGCTTGTGCCTGACCAAGTATAGTACGAGTTATTCTGTACCCAGCTGACCAACGCCGTATCATTCGCTTCACCTTCAGCCACATTCCATAAATGGTTGTAACCTAGGTTGTCACTCAGCGTATTAAGTTCTTTGTGCGCTTGATACTCGAAATTGGTACGGATGATTTGGCCATCGTACTGGTGTGAATAATCGTATTGATGCTCACCTTCTCCGGCAATGCGGAACAAATCGATAAGCAATGGTGCTTCAAATTCGTCGTGTTTAAACAAGAACACGCTGCGTTGCTGCTTCATGCCATCGTAGTGGCCATTCGCATACGCACTCATGCCCGAGATCTGAGCATTGTCTGTTTCAAAAAAGTGTGGAATACCGTGTACGCTGTCTGCACGCTCTACATCAAAGTAGTTCTGACACGTTTCATCCATCGTTACTGCATTGTGAGCAATCGTTTGACGAGCGTAGGTTTTGTTTTCATCTAAGTATCGACCACCAAACTTTGGCTCGACGTTTACCCAGCGTGCAAAACCATATTCACGAAGTACTTCGTCACCACGGTTAAAGTAGGAAATGCCTAGCGTGTCGAAGTTTCCATGCCCCATGCCATGCTGGCCGTAGTTCATCACTAGTTGGAAGACATCTTTGTTGTCATCTTGAACACGAATAAAACCTTGAGCACCACGGTCACCGTTAGGGCCTTCATTCAGCTCAACGCTTGGCCAGAAAGGCATGTCTAAGTCGTTGGCTTTCTCAAACGCACGAGACAACACTAGGCCACATTCATGCATCCATACTGAATCTTGAATCTTAGCCATACCAAGTAGATTATCATCAATACCATAATGTTTTGCGTATTGGCTGACCGCCACTTGAACACCTAAATCGCGGATACCCATTGTACGAGAAGCATCATTTAATGCTGGGAACTCGCCATTCGGATAAGCCGTAGAAAGCATCGCTTGAACGGTATTGCCAATCACACCATCTTTATAATTGAAGATATCGATTTCAGGCATATGGCGATCAAGGATTTCTGCAAATACACAGGTTGGACGAATAGCATAGCGGTGGTAATACGGACCTTCGATGTAATAACCTGATGGTGCAAACAATTGTGATACTTGTGCTAAAAAGCCGCCAGTATTGTTGTTCTCAAGCCCAAACACTGACATTTCTAAGTATTCACGCTTGTTGATCGCCAAGCCGCATGTACCGACAGCGGCTACTGCCCAAATGCCATGGTTATGAATACGATCAAAATCATGACCATATTTCACGGTGAACATCTCAAGCATTGGATCAAAGATACGGTCAATCACCGTTTGGCGCTCTTCTTCTGACATGGTTGAAGCCACACAAGAATAGGCAATACTGGTGTATAATAACCAAACGTGTTCGTTTAAAATCTGGTGGAAAAGACGACCTGTTGGGTTGGTGTTTTTCTGAACATGGAAGTCAAAGGTGAGGTAACGTTCTGCGTACAATGCCAAAAGATCACGCACAAATTTTGCGTAGTGCGCTTCGCCTGTAATTAAGAAGAGACGGCCTGCAAGGTGCATATGGATATAGTTTTGCTTATTGCGATTGTGTTCATAACCGCCCGCTTCACCGTGTCCTGGCACTTCAAGTGGCAGCTTCATGAATGCTTCAGCATCCTTGATATTTTTTGCAATAGCTTTACCCATTAAGGTATCGCGACCAATCTCTTTTCTTAGCTCAGCGATTTCATCTTCACCCAGCAAAATGGGTTGAACCAATGTAGACATGTTTACCCTCGACTCTCAATGCAGCAATAATTTACCATATAAAGTAATACAATATGCCTTATTGTCATACAAAAAAGTGGTGGAAAGTGGACTTTAATCACAATTAACTTTCACACAATTGCGGTTTAAACACATTGTGTTTTACTTAAAACCCTATTAACAACGTAGTTTTGTGGTGTTAGGCAATTATAAATTGATCACAATCACAAAGCTGTAAACTTATTGTATGACAATTTGAATTATACCTTTATGATACTTGCAACGTAATTAAGAGTACACAATGACTGTAGTCTGGGAGGCTGTTAGTGCACACTTTTTTCTCCGCCGACGAACACCCGTGGGAACAGGTTGAACAAGGCATCAAGCGAAAAGTAGTTGGTTTTACCGACGACTTAATGGCGGCACATTTGTGCTTTGATATGGGTGCACACAGTGCACTGCATCAACATTATATCCACGACCAAATTGCTTATGTGGTCAGTGGTCGTTTTGATGCTGTCGTTGATGGCGAGGAACGTGAACTAAAAGCGGGCGATGCCTTTATGGTAAAAAGACTGCTACGTCATGGAGTGACCGCGCTGGAACAAGACAGTGTGATACTCGATATTTTTTCTCCTTCGCGTGAAGACTTTCTTGGTTGATCGCTCCAAAGTGGATGACAAATTAATGAATCAGTACAAAATCGCAATCATTGGCGAGTGTATGGTAGAGCTACAACGTAAAGGTGAGCTGCTAAAACAATCTTTTGGCGGTGACACACTCAACACTGCGCTGTACCTTTCTCGCCTCACTCAGCAACACAACCTCACTGTTAGCTACATTACTGCACTTGGTAACGACCCTTTTTCAAATGAGATGATGGCGACGTGGCAAAGCGAAGGCATTGATACCAGCCTTATTCTTAAGCTTGATGACAAAATGCCAGGTCTTTATCACATCGAAACTGATGATACCGGTGAGCGCACCTTCTTTTACTGGCGCAGCGATGCAGCCGCTAAATTCGTATTCGACCAACCAGAGTCAGCAGCACTGATTGAATCTTTGCTAGAATACGACGCGGTATACCTAAGTGGCATCACACTAGCGATTCTGACACAATCAGGTCGCGATACTTTGTTTAACTTCCTTAAAGCGTTTAAAGAAAAAGGCGGACACGTCTTCTTCGACAATAACTTCCGTCCAAAACTTTGGGCTGACAGACAACAAGCGATCACAAATTATACTGCGATGCTTGAACTCACCAGTACTGCGTTGCTTACATTTGAAGATGATCAAGCGCTATTTGGTGATATGTTCGTTGAACAGTGTATTGAACGTACTAGCGAAGCCGGCGTTTCTGAGATTGCAATTAAGCGTGGTGCTAAAGATTGCCTCGTTGTTGCTGAAGGCCAAGCAAACTATGTTGCTCCTAAGCCTGTAAACAACGTGCTCGATACGACTGCAGCGGGTGATTCATTCAGCGCGGGTTATCTTGCAAAACGTCTGACTGGTGGTACTGCGTTACAAGCTGCTGCAACGGGTCATAAAGTCGCCGGTGCGGTTATCCAGCACCAAGGCGCGATCATTCCTAAAGAAGCTACACCAACAATCGATTAGTAGGACAAATAACATGACAACATTGAACGACAAGCTAGCAAGCCTAAAAGTAATTCCTGTCATTGCAATCAACAAAGTTGAAGATGCGATCCCACTGGGTAAAGCGTTGGTTGACAACGGCATGCCTTGTGCTGAAATCACACTACGTACTGAGTGTGCAATTGAAGCCATTCGCGTAATGCGTAAAGAGTTCCCAGACATGCTAATCGGTTCTGGTACGGTACTAACTAACGAGCAGGTTGACGCGTCAATCGAAGCTGGTGTTGATTTCATCGTAAGCCCAGGTTTTAATCCTCGCACGGTTCAATACTGCATCGACAAAGGTGTTGCTATCGTACCCGGCGTAAACAACCCAAGCCTTGTAGAGCAAGCAATGGAAATGGGTCTGCGCACGTTGAAGTTCTTCCCTGCTGAACCATCAGGTGGTGTTGGCATGCTAAAAGCACTGACAGCCGTTTACCCAGTAAACTTCATGCCTACCGGCGGTGTAAGTCTTACGAACGTAGACGAGTACCTATCGATTCCTTCTGTTCTTGCATGTGGTGGCACTTGGATGGTTCCAACTAAACTCATGGACGAAGGTCGTTGGGAAGAGTTAGGCCAACTAGTAAAAGATGCCGTTGCACACGTAAACTAATTGAAATCTGCTGTTACAAACTGAAGCGAGCCGAGTGCTCGCTTTTTTTTTACCTACGAAATTAACATGTTCTACATCACATAAATGCTATATTGTCATACAATAAGCCCAGCGAATTGCTATTATTATACTCAGTATGAATGATATAAAAAGGCTGAATCATGACTATTGATACTCTTGTAGTACTCGCCTACTTCTTTTTCTTAATCGCAATTGGTTGGATGTTCCGTAAGTTCACCACTTCCACGAGTGATTATTTTAGAGGGGGCGGCAAAATGTTGTGGTGGATGGTTGGTGCAACCGCCTTCATGACACAGTTTTCAGCATGGACGTTTACGGGAGCCGCAGGACGCGCCTTCAGCGATGGTTTCGTCGTTGTTATCCTATTCTTAGCCAACGCGTTTGGTTATTTCATGAACTATATGTATTTCGCTCCGAAATTCCGTCAGCTCCGAGTAGTGACGGCAATCGAAGCAATACGTCAGCGTTTTGGTAAAACGTCTGAGCAGTTCTTCACTTGGGCAGGCATGCCAGACAGCTTAATCTCTGCAGGTATCTGGCTAAATGGCCTTGCTATCTTCGTAGCCGCTGTTTTTGATATTCCAATGGAAGCGACCATTATCGTTACCGGCTTAGTATTAATGCTAATGTCTGTAACTGGCGGTTCTTGGGCGGTTGTAGCGTCTGACTTCATGCAAATGCTTGTTATCATGGCGGTCACCATCACGTGTGCTGTTGCGGCATACTTCCACGGTGGTGGTATCGGCAATATCGTTGATAACTTCCAAGGTGATTTCTACGTTGGTAATAACCTAAACTACATGAGTATCTTTGTGCTTTGGGTTGTGTTCATCTTCATCAAACAATTTGGTGTAATGAATAACAGCATCAACGCTTATCGTTACCTTTGTGCTAAAGACAGTGAGAACGCACGTAAAGCAGCAGGTCTTGCTTGTGTGCTAATGGTTGTCGGTCCACTAATCTGGTTCCTACCAGCATGGTATGTTAGTGCATTTATGCCAGACTTCGCAGACCAATACGGTTCTGTGGGTGCAGATGCAGCTTACCTAGCGTTTGTGCAAAACATCATGCCTGCAGGTATGGTTGGCTTGTTAATGTCTGCGATGTTCGCGGCTACGATGTCATCTATGGATTCAGGCTTGAACCGTAACGCTGGTATCTTTGTAATGAACTTCTACAGCCCGATAGTGCGTCCAAACGCCTCTCAAAAAGAGCTTGTAGTGGTCAGTAAGCTAACAACGGTTGTCATGGCGCTTCTTGTTATCGCTATTGGCCTGTTCATTAACTCATTACGTCACCTAAGCTTGTTCGACATCGTTCTTAACGTTGGCGCACTTATTGGCTTCCCAATGCTTATCCCTGTGCTACTAGGTATGTGGATTCGTAAAACTCCAGATTGGGCTGGCTGGGTTACACTGATTGTGGGTGGTGTGGTTTCTTGGGTATTCGGTATCTCTCTACAAGCAGAGCATATTGAGAACTTCTTCAACCTAGACCACGCTCTAACCGGTCGTGAATGGTCTGATTTGAAAGTAGCGCTGAGCTTATGTGCACACGTTGTGTTTACAGGTGGTTTCTTCATTGCAACAACGCTTGCTTACAAAGGTCGCACTCCTGAACGTGAAGCTGAAGTTGAGAAGTTATTCGAGAACTGGAACACACCAGTTATCGCAGAGTCTGAAGAGCAACAGAACCTAGATACTAAGCAACGTTCAATGCTTGGTAAGCTAATCAGTACTGCTGGTTTCGGTATCTTAGCGATGGCTCTGATTCCAAATGAACCAACAGGCCGTCTATTGTTCTTGTTATGTGGTTCAATTGTTCTTGTCGTAGGTATCTTGCTGATGAATGCAGCAAAATCTAACGGCAACGACAAACTCCAAGCAAGCAGCTAATATCAGTTCACACGGTTAACACCGGTTTGCAGTAGCAATACCGGTTTACCGGTCACACAATGTGACACTGAGTTGATTGTATCCTTAGCCCCGTTTTTACGGGGCTTTGTTGTTTTTTGTCACCTCGAAAGACCACCTTTACAATTATCCCTCTTTTGGCTCTATGCCTCTTCGCCCTTTCTTATGTGCACACGTTTGATGACGACTTTGTGGTCTCGATGATAAGCTGTTTTAACCACTGATGTGCCACACTCGACGTTGTCCGTTTATGTTCGATAAGGTAGAGCGTAATGCGCATCGCCTCAACATCATCAATAGCAAATACCGGAACAAGCTTGTTCGCAACGCACTCTAGTTGTGAGAGCTGATGTGAAGAAGCTAGGACGCATGTTGTCTCTTGCATCACTTCAACGAGTGTCATTAGCTGCCCACTTCGAAAGGCCACATCACGGCGATAGCCCACTTTCGACAGGTAATCATCAATGGGGTTTTGGACACTAAATCCTGAGCGTATATCCAACGTCAGATCGACAAAACGGTAGGCTAAGCAATCTTCTAACGTGACCATACTCTGCTGGGCTAATGGATGTGACACCGCCGTATAAAACACAGGGTACGTGTGGCCAATAACCGTACTTGGCAATTCTTCATGATCATTGGGCTGGGTAATATGAATAGAGAAATCGACTTTTCTTTCGATAAGCTGTTGTCCGGGGTCTTTGCTTATGGGGTATTCCAACAAACTGGCTCGCGGGGCTTGTGCGATAAAAGCGTTAGCCAATGGCACAGACAACCATTGACTCATTAACGGTGGCAAAGAGAGCGTAAAACTCTGTTCGCAGGTTTTAGGATCAAATGCGGTTTGAGCAATCAGGCTTTGCACCGACCGTAGCATTGCATCTAATGGTTCTTCAAGTTCGAGCGCCTTTTGAGTTGGAACCAGACCGGCGGATTCACGATAAAATAGCGGATCATCAAACAAGGTCCGGAGACGGCCCAGCGTTCGGCTCATCGCCGGTTGTGATAAATACAGCGCTTGGGCTGCTTTCGTCACGTTTTTTTCTTTGAGCAACACGCTCAAAGACACTAATAAATTCAGATCGAGCCGTGATAGTTGTTGCTCTAAAGAAACCATGTGATATGCACCTTACGTATACTTCATTCAATTTAGTATAACTTTGAAGCATGCATGTTCAAGTCAATGGCGCACTATTGAGGTAAAGACCCTGCCTCCAATGATATAACTTTCGTGCATATTAGAAATAGAAATTGTTCATTATCAATCATATCTCTCCTGCCCTATTCTTTTGGTATCCACTGACTTGAACAGTGACCAACCTAAAAGGGCTCAACTCAATATGAATAGTGTTAATCAGATGAATGTGTTTTCAAAAACTGGTGCGTGGAATGTCATGAAAGGCGCAACACTCGCTATGCTTACCTTAAATGCTTCTGTTGCTTTAGCGGAACCGGTTGACTCACTTCAAGCATTTATGAGCGATACGGGTGAAACGGTCACCACGGCGAGTTACCCAACGGCAGAAACCGCCCATCAGATGCTAAAAAATCAAGATGCGGTGGGCGTAAACCAGTTTTTACATAAACGACAACTCACGCCTACTGATCAGCAACCCGTTGTTAGAATGAACCGCGATACATACTATTCTATGGCTGTGGTGGATGTCTCTGGAGGCGCAACGGTCACTATGCCTAACG
Source organism: Vibrio sp. 10N.286.49.B1 (assembly GCF_002873335.1). Taxonomy (GTDB): domain Bacteria; phylum Pseudomonadota; class Gammaproteobacteria; order Enterobacterales; family Vibrionaceae; genus Vibrio. The sequence continues at coordinate 254,669 of NZ_MCUW01000004.1, forward strand.
TGCCCGAAGGCAAATACATTTCCGTTCAACCCGTGACCGAAGACCATCGTATTCAACCTATGTTTTATGGATCGGGCACCTTTGAACTCTCAACACACGCTGGTAATCATGTTTACCTGGTGGTTCGATTAGACTCAACGTTTACTGAAGCTGAAGCGGCGAAATATCAAGACCAGATGACAATCACTGCTACCAACAACCAAGCATTCATGGCAGAACCCGTCGACACCGCCTCGTTTAAGAACATCGAAAGTGAGCTGAAAGCAAAAATGCCAGCCATCTCTCAACGTGATGGTAGTCATGCACTATTAGGTATGTTTACCGCACCAACCGATGATTCACAGCAAGATTTTACCCAAGAAAAATATGAAGTGGGTGCAGCCGTTGGCTGGGGTGGTGCGCAGGCCGTTGATGATATTTATGAAATATCAAAAAACTTCCCTGATAATGTTTGCCACCAAGCGACGTTTAACGATCCCAATAACCACGCGTTTTGGTCTATCACGGTTTACAACAAAGCTGGTTTTATGTTCAACGATTTAGCGAACTACAGCTCTAATACCGCGACACCAAATGCTGATGGTAGCTACACGATTAGTTTTGGTTGTGGCGACGCTGCGCCCAATAACATTCAAACAAAGAACGACTCAGGGGAGTTTAACATCGGCATTCGTCATTATCAGCCAAGTGACGCCGTGCTTAAGGATAACGTACGCTTGCTGCCAACGATGAAAGCTGTCCAGTAAGGCATATAAGCTACGGCAAGGCTCGTCACTAAAACAACACGTTCAATCGCTATCGGTGATGACACGACCCGTCACCCAAGATGACGTTCTTGGGTGACGCCTGCAAATAACAGGTTATGTATTATTTCAGGCGTCTCGCTCTGCACACTCGCGATCGAATATCATGCAACATCAGCGTTTCAGTCGATGCTGTACAAACTCTATAAATGTACTTAACCGCTTTGAGCGACTGACCAGTGACGGATACAGTAAATACATATCGTTTTCTATATCGGTATGGGCACTCAACACGGGTTGAAGTGTGCCAGCGTCCACCTCTTTGGCTACAAAATAATCGGGGGTATAAATCAACCCCTTCCCCTCAAGTGCCAGTGATTTAAGCACAGTATTCTCTTGGGTAAAGAGCCAGCCCTTTATCGGATAACGGCCTTGTTTGAACCCCCACTCCGTGATGCCGTTTCCGGTAAGGCAATTGTGATTGATGAGTTGATTGGGATGAATAAGCGGCTCGTGCATAGAAAGATAACTTGTTGTAGCAGTGACTATTTTTTTATAACTGAACAGTTTACGAGCAACCATATTTTCAGGTGGCGCTTGTGTGGCACGAAAAGCCACATCAAAATTATCTTTGACCAAGTCATGGCTTTGATAACTGCATTCAATCTCAAATTGCACTTGTGAGTGCCGCTCATTAAAGCGCGCACATAAATCAGTCAACTTCGACTGCGTAAACTGCAACGGAGCAGTGATACGAATGATCCCTTCCAGTGCTTCATTTTCGTAATCTGCTTGTCTTTCAAGATCAAGCAACGTCATCTGGATCGATTCCATACCAGCCAGCACACGTTCACCTTGCGAGGTCAGGCGAAGGCTTCGCGTCGAGCGAATCATCAATGTGTAACCCAAGTCCTTCTCAAGCTGCTTAATCTGCGTTGACAAGTAACCTTTTGACATTTCCAGCGTTTCCGCTGCTTTGGTAAAGCTCCGTTGTTTCGCCACTTCCGAATACAACATCAAACGCTCAATTTTCTTATGTTGCATTGCTCTTTCTCTCTTCGTTATTCATTGTTTGTTATACCAAACAATGAATTCTATTGGCGATATTTTTGTAAACAATAGATTCAGGCATGCTGGGTTCATCAAACATTTATTTGGATAACATGAATTATGACTATATCAACACACCAGCAGTCTTCATTGATTTATGGCTGTATGGGGTTAGGCGGTGGCTGGGACAATAGCACTCTTTCCGCCGCGCATGTGCAACAAGCTCACGAGGTTATCGACGCAGCACTCGATGCGAATATACGGACTTTTGATCATGCAGATATCTACACACTAGGCAAAGCAGAGCAAGTCTTTGGCCAGGTTCTTTCACAAAGACCGGAGTTAAAAGACCTCATCACACTTCAGTCAAAGTGTGCGATTCGATTCGCCGATCAACACGGTCCTAATCGCTATGATTTCTCTAAAAAATGGATTATTGACGCTGTTGACAACATCTTAACTCGACTGGGAATAGAGCAACTCGACACGCTACTGCTTCATCGACCCGATCCCTTGATGGTGCCCGATGAGGTTGCTGACGCGGTCGAATATCTACAAAGCAGTGGAAAGATTGCCCACCTTGGGGTGTCCAATATGAATGTCCATCAAATCCGCTTTTTGCAGTCGGCATTAAATACCCCGATCGTCTGCTCACAATTGGAGATGAGTCTAACGCAACTCAATTGGCTAGAGGAAAGCATCACCCCATTTGCCAGCTCAGCGTTAGGGACGCTCGAGTATTGCCAAATGAAGCAAATATCCTTGCAAGCATGGGGAAGTCTTAGCCAGGGGCTATTTTCTGGGCGCGACGTATCACAGCAGCCTGACAATATTAGAAACACCGCCAATGTCGTCGCTTCACTAGCCCAGCGCCATGAGGCGTCTAAAGAAGCCATCGTACTGGCTTGGTTAATGCGTCATCCCGCTAATATTCAACCGGTCATTGGCACCACAAATCCACAACGTATCCTTGCTTGTGGTCATGCCAGTGATATCAAGCTGAGCAGAGAAGAGTGGTATCTGCTCTATGAAAGTGCTCGAGGCCATGCCGTCCCTTAATAAAAGGAGCGCTCGCAAATCTATGTCAAACTCAAAAAAGGCGGGGATGGGTAGTTGAATTCGCGGGTGATCCTTCTCTTATATTTTGACTCATTTTAGAAAAGAGAACTTCGTTTGTGACACTTTGAACATCTAGGCTAAGCCGTCTCTCAGTGCCGACTTTGTGCGCCCGTCTCAGTTTACCATGCGGTCATGTATGTCTTCCCATTTTCATCGTCTATCACAAGCTTATGTTCCTCGTATCGCTGAACATCTATGCCGATGAAATTGCCACCCTACGTCAGTCATCAAAGAAGCAATAAAATGGTGTAATTAACATCCTCAACGGTAAGCGAGCCAATATGAACATTATCGCTTACCATTCATTACCCCTCTCGAGAAAACAAAAAATAAGCTTTATTATCAACGCATTAAAAACAAAAACCTCATACATGAAAAATATACTCAGCAAAAAACTGAAAAAATAATTTTAAAACCAATAAAATAATACTTTACATACACTGAGGGTCGGGTATTATTCGTCTCGCTCTGTTGTACAGAGTTATTAATGAAACATCAAGTGAAAGTAAAGCCTTAGTATGCCATCGTTAGTGTTGTTATTCTCAGTGTTTCCCTTGCTTCATCGTAACATTAAATAATTCGAGCTATCAGCGCATCGCAATTTAGCGATAACTTTATAAAAATTTAATATATTAAGGGGCTCTCATGTCTAACAAAACTACTGGCATCGTAAAATGGTTTAACGAAGAGAAAGGTTTCGGTTTCATTACTCAAGACAACGGCGGTGCTGACGTATTCGTTCACTTCCGTGCTATCGCTTCTGAAGGTTTCAAAACTCTTGCTGAAGGCCAAAAAGTGTCTTTTGAAGTAGAGCAAGGCCAAAAAGGCCCACAAGCTGCAAACGTAGTAGCTATCTAAGTTTCAAAAATGGCGCAAGCAGTTTACTGTTTGCGCCACTTTTCTGTTTTACCCCCCTCTAAAAAAAATTCCCTAGCAAAATACAATTCAAAAAAACCTATCGATGCTTCAGTCGACTTCCAAATACGCCATATTTCCATAATTCTAGATATGCAGCTCACCCATTAACCACCAACGCCCTTAACTGCTCCTCAATCGCTTTGATACAAACATTCACTGACATCGGCACATGTTGAACGAATGGATTTAAAGCATAGATCGTATTTGGTGGTAGCTGATAATCAGGCAGGATCTCAACAAGGCTTGGCTCAACAAAAGGCAAATAGAAATCGGGAATCAGACCAATACCCGCCCCAGATTTTACTAGTGATAGGCAGCTATGGAATGAGTTGGTTAAACAACGAGCCTCCTGGTGATACTCCTTTTCATCGCCTTGCTGATTTCTAAAGACGTGATGGATCTTCCTTCCTTGCCAACTATTTGAGATATAGTTTAAATCAACCAAATCTGTATCAGACAATATCGACGGTACTCCACATAATACATCTCTAAACTCCCCTAATCGCCGTTGCTTTAGATTGCTATCTTTTGACTGCCCAACGCGAATCGCGAGGTCAATATTGTGCTCATAAAAATCGAGCTGGTCATCACTGCTCACTAGTTCAGGTTCAAGCAATGGGTATTGCTGAATCAGGCGACCAATCACAGGAGTAATGAGTGTTTCCATCAAGGCATTCGGCGCGGTAATTCGCACCCTTCCCTGCGGCACCTCTTTTCGTTGTTGGGCTTCAGTCCAAGCAGAGTTAGCAATTTCATTAAGAGATTTACAACGGTGGTAAAAGTGCTCTCCAGCTGAAGTAAGTACCTGTCGTCGTGTCGTGCGCTTCAGTAAGGTTAAACCTAATTCAAGCTCCAGAGCCTTCAGATGTTGACTCACCACCGATTTAGAGAGATCGAGAGCGTCTGCAGCACCTGAAATAGAGCCAGCTTCTACGATATGAGCAAAGACTGACATTTGTCTTAATTGATTCATTACTATTGTTCTGTTTAATTAAACATTCCTTTCTAATATAGCTATTTTTCCGCACTAATAATAGCGTTAAGCTACCCCCCGTATTCAGACATCTTACTGAGGAATCACCATGTCAGATAATCAAGTACTCGACGCATGTAAGCAAGGTATTGCACGCTGGAAACAAGCATTCAACACTCAAGATGCGCAAGGATGTGCTGAACAATATAACCAACACTGTGTCATGCAAGCTCGTCCATTTGGCACCTTTGAAGGGAGGGATGCGATTCAAGCTTTCTGGCAAAACATCATGGATCAGGGATTTAAAGACGTGGATTACACGGAAACACAATGGGAAGCCCATGGTGATAATGGCTATGTTCTAACGTCAAAATGGACAATGAACAAGGCTTTTGGTGTTGTCCATAGAGAGCTTTGGGTCGTAGGACAAGATGGCCTTGCTCGCCTAGACAGCGATGATTTTGAAGTACAAGGCGAACGATAATAACAAGTTCATTTCAGACAGTGAATCTCGTATTGTATTACCAGCAAAAGAGTCTCGTTAAACTTTTGCTGGTTCTATCTACCGATCAAACATGCCAACAAGCTCCTCCCCCCACTCCTCAATGACAGTGCGGCTTTCCAGTACTTGATCAACAACATTCGCGTACCCATCAATATCGAGCACTCTGTTCACCTCATTGCTGTATTTCGCGCCAACGACCACCCCTGCACTTACGAGTACTACCGTCACAATCTTAAGCATCATATCCCTATTCACTTCGGTTTATTATCTTTGGTGCACTCCAGCGGTCTAGTGTATAAACCTTTGGCTTAGATGTTAAACAATTGATCAAAATCGAACAAATGTCACATTTACACCGGCAATTCGTGATAAAAATCTCAGTATTGACACTTAACCTTTTAAAAAATAAGGATAAAACTTAAATCAGCACCTCGCTTAATTCCTCTTTGATCCGCCGATTAAGACCAACACTCAAAGCGAATCTACGACTATTTAGACCTAGCAATAAGCAAATTGGGGAACGGTATCATTATGGTGGGAAGTGTTGTATTCATCGCGTTTTATTAGTTGAGACGAACGCAAGCGCGACGATGGATAGCGGTGCTCAGGCGAACGTTTGTGCAACACTTATCAAAAAACCGTGGTAAAGCTTGCGAGCCCCCTGGGTTATTAAGCTTCGAGCGTCTTTATTGTTCATTTTTAAAACCAAAGCAACATTCAATGCTACGTCGCTTTGGTTAATCATCGCTTAGCAATTAAACTATTCTCAGAGCCGTCTTGCTATAACGATTGAGTCCTTGTTGGCAAAAATACTTCCCCCAACATACACCGCACACTCCCGCCTCCGATGGTTTCTATCGTCGAAACATCAAACGCTAACAATTTGCCATGAGTACTTAATTGTTGCCTCTGCGCGGGAGTAAATGCGTTGAACGCCGACTGCGACATCGCAATCACCTTGTTCCCATTCACGGTTTCCAACTGTAAAATATTGCCACAAAACTGGTTCATCTGCTGTTCGCTAATCGTTATCACTTGCTTGGATTTCGCGAGTGACTTAATGACAAACCGTCGCTCATATTCTGGAATGAGGTCCGCGCAAATAACAGCAAAGTGCTCACCAATCGCCATCATTACATTCGTGTGATAAATCGGTTGTCCTGATGGTAACGCAGTCTGAAACGACACCACACGATGATAACCAATACGTTTCGCGTAATCCTCTAAGGCCTCTCTCTCACAGCGTTGAGATAATGCAGCGTAGATCGTTCGATTGACATGATCTTTGACCATGACGCCCGTACTTTCTAAAAAAGCACTCTGCTTGGCATACTTCTCCAGCGAATCCGTAGACACAACAGTTCTTCCCGCCGCTCGCAAATGCTCTATTAAGGCGTCAGGGCGAACCTCATACTGCCTATTTTTGCAGGCCATTGGAAACGTATAGAACACCCCGTCTTGAGTGGTGCTGAACCAGTTATTTGGGAAAACCGCATCCGGCGTCTCTTGATCACCCTGCGGGTAATCAAACTCGACAACTTGCACACCAACCTTACGAAGTGATACAACCATAGCCATGTACTCACCCATCGCTTGCGCTTTCACCGTGTTGGCGTCTAAAGTTAACGACTGCTGAAATTCGTTGTCCTGTGCGGTTTCAGCATTAAAACCAAATTCCTTAGGTGGAACCATGACTACACAGGTTGCGTTTTGTACCGCGTTTAACGGTTGAGACTGACGGTGCCACTTCAGGTTTATAGCGGTTCCTTGATTCATATTGATCCCACTCATCTACTAACTTCATCAACAATTTTTGAATTGTAATTAAAATGTTAATCACAAAATAACTGAATTACAGATTAATTAAGATCATAAAGACCAACTATTACCTTTGTGAGTCAAAATATTCAGCAATATTCACTGAATATCCACAAAACTCAGGAAAAGGTCAGATTTAGGGTGAAGGGGGATAAGTCAAATTAATTATTTTTACGTTAACAAACACTGCCTTATTATTAACAGGTATCGCCTGGTGTTTAACAAAGTTTATGACATCACTTGAGCCATTTGGTCGAACGCTATACACTTAGTTGCGCGCCCAATGCCACGCTGGTCTGCGTCACCTTCTCTGCGAAACGGAATCTTCACCATGTAAATAGTCAATAAAAACAATCAATAAACATTGCTTATAGGGAGACGTTTTCGATTGCGACCAAAGATGCCTCCTCGCTACTTTAAGAGTGCACATTCTGCACTGACAACACCTAGGTGAAACATGTTTAAACGCTTTGAATCATTCACAAAAGCCTTCCCCGAACCGGATCCCAATCAACCGCCTGAGGGTATTATTGCTTTTTGCCGACACTTTACTCGTGGCTTTGAAAAACCATTAATTATTATGGCGCTGCTTAGTACCACCGTCGCCATTATTGAGGTGGCCTTATTTAGCTTCATGGGTAAATTGGTCGATTTGCTGACAGCCAGTACTCCCGAAACCTTTATGGCAGAAAATGGCTCTACTCTTTTCTGGGTTGGACTGGTGATTCTGCTTGTCATGCCTGCACTCATTTTGGTTTATTCGCTACTGACACACCAAACGCTGCTTGGCAATTACCCCATGTCTATTCGTTGGCAAATGCATCGCTATTTGCTCAAGCAAAGCCTGTCTTTTTACCAAGATGATTTTGCCGGTAGAGTCGCCACTAAAGTCATGCAAACCGCATTAGCCGTTCGCGAGACGGTAATGAAGACGGCTGACGTCTTCGTTTATGTCATGGTGTACTTCACCTCTATGCTGTTTATCTTGGCTCAAGCCGACCTTTGGCTCATGCTTCCAATGCTATTTTGGCTGTTCGCTTATATTGGTATTCAGCTTTACTTTGTCCCAAAACTTAAAAAAGTGGCGGCAGAACAAGCAGACTCTCGCTCTTTGATGACCGGCCGTATCGTAGACAGTTACACCAATATATCTACCGTCAAACTCTTCTCTCATAGTAGAAGAGAGACCGAATATGCTAAAGAAGGCATGGATGGATTCCTCGATACCGTACATCGACAAATGCGCTTGGTGACTGGGTTTGATGTTTGTGTGCAACTTGCTAACTACATCCTATTGTTCTCCATTGCGGGTATCTCTATTTATTTGTGGATGGACAGTGCCATCAGTATTGGTGCGATTGCGATTGCTATCAGTTTAGCTTTGCGTATCAATGGCATGTCGATGTGGATCATGTGGGAAGTCGGTGCACTATTTGAGAATATGGGCACCGTCGTTGACGGTATTAAAACCATGTCGAAACCAATTGCAATTCAAGATAAGCCTAACGCAAAGCCGATTGTGGTGGATAAAGGAGGCATCGAATTCGATGATGTCAGTTTCCATTACGGCGAAAATAAAGGCGTCATTAGCAACCTAAACCTTAATATCAAACCGGGTGAAAAAGTAGGATTGGTTGGTCGCTCCGGTGCAGGGAAGTCAACACTTGTGAACCTTCTGCTTCGTTTCCACGACGTCGAGGGCGGCCGAATTCGTATCGATGGTCAAACCATCTCTGACGTCACACAAGATTCGCTGCGCAGCAAGATTGGTATGGTGACGCAAGATACCTCTCTATTGCACCGTTCGATCCGCGATAACATTATGTATGGTAGGCCAGATGCCTCAGACGCGGATCTTTACGCCGCAACGAAGCAAGCCCATGCCGACGAGTTTATCGACACCCTCACGGACCCATTTGGTAATACGGGTTATGATGCACAAGTCGGCGAGCGCGGTGTGAAGCTATCAGGAGGGCAACGCCAACGAGTAGCGATTTCCCGCGTACTATTAAAAAATGCACCGATACTCATTCTGGACGAGGCAACATCCGCTCTCGATTCCGAAGTAGAAGCGGCTATTCAAGAGAGCCTCAACGAACTGATGGAAGGTAAAACCGTGATCGCAATTGCTCACCGATTATCGACCATCGCAGCAATGGATCGCTTAATCGTATTAGATCAAGGACAAGTGCTGGAAGAAGGTACACATCAAGAGTTGATCGCTCAAAAAGGGGTCTATGCGCAACTCTGGGCACATCAAACCGGCGGTTTTATTTATGACGAAGATAACGACGGCAACGTCGCATAATCTTTAGCATCGGACCACCAAGAGGTAAACGACCTATAGCTTTTAGTTATCCTCTCCTTTCTGTTTGCCATGTATGCTGGCTTTATACTATGAAGCCAGCAAAATACTATGAAGCCAGCAAATTTCGGTATAAAAGCCACACTATTAGGTAAACCGCACAGCGCCCTCTTGAGATTATGTTACGATGCGCTTACGTTTCCCTGCTGAGTTGATAACAATTTGAACAACAAAGTAAAGTTCTCGTTTGTCGCGCTGGCACTTGGTGCTGGCTTTGTGCTGCCAAATCTTCTCAATAAAGCTCAAGATAACCATGTTGATTTGACTGAGTATTGCATGCTATCGACCAAGATTTGCGAACAGGATGGCGTTAAGATTCAGCTCAGTAAAGACCGAGCCCATCCATTAATACCAGTCCAAGTTCAGGTGTTTTGGCCAGAAGCCGATGCGGAAAACCTCATGGTTTCCCTGCAAGGCAAAGAAATGGACATGGGCATTGCCAAGTACCAACTAGAAATGATTAAACCCGACGTTTACCAAGGTGAGATTGTGTTACCCGTCTGTACTGAAGATAGTATGACTTGGTATGGCACTATCGAAAATGGGGATAAATCGGTACAAGCCGCGGTTAGGATGACACGATGAATAAAAAATGGATTCTACTACTTATTGGCGCATTTTCCATTGGGCTAGGGGCTAATCTGTACTTGCAACAACACGACAAAGCACAGAAGCAAGACGACGCCCAACGCCTGCTTGCTGAAACCGACCATGCCATTTTGTTTGGCGAAGATGAGCAGCCCGTGGCCATTTTCGACCAACAAGATCCGCGAACTCGAATCGTTTACTTTGGCTTTACTCGCTGCCCAGATGTCTGTCCGACGTCGCTTGCTATGCTTGCTGGTGCTCTCAACCAAATTGATGACACTGCTAAAGCCAATCTTCGTCCGTTATTTATCTCGCTAGACCCAGAACGCGACGCGGCTTCTGCGTCTGCTGAATACGCGCATTATTTTCATCCGATGATTGAGGGTCTATCCGCACCGCTTGAGACGACCAAACCACTTGCTCATCGATATGGCGTCATATTTCGAAAAACCGAACTGGAAGGCTCCAAGCTCGACTACACGCTCGATCACAGTTCGTATTTCTACTTTCTAAAACCAGATGGCACCCTGATTGAAAAGGTGCCGCACACTCTTACTCCTGCTCCTATTATTGAGGCGATTAAAAGGCTGAATAATCAGGGATAGATAACACAACAAAAAGAATCGGAATCAACATGAAGCTCAACAAAACACTATTCGCTCTCATTGCTCTTGCACCCTTGTCTTTTGCCAATGCCGCCATTGATGTCACAGACGCTTACGCACGCGCGACCGCACCAAATGCGACCACCAGTGCCGTTTTTGCAACTATTGAAAACACCAGTGACACAGTACGAACGTTAGTGAAAGCCAATTCACAAGCATCAGAGGTAGTTGAGCTTCATGATGTAGTGATGGACGGTGAAGTTATGCAAATGCGTCAGGTTAAAAGCATTGAAATTCCCGCAGACGGGCACGTGATGTTAAAACCAGGTGGCCTGCATATCATGCTGCTAAATATAAACGAGCCATTGAAAGAAACCCAAACCATTGATGTAGAACTCACCTTTGCAAACGGTGAAGTGCAAGTTGTCACGGTTCCAGTGAAGAAAGTAATGGCGGGTATGAGTAAAATGAAGCATGCGCATCATTGATTCTAACGAGTAACCTAGTCACACGTATAAAATTAAAAAGCGCATATTTAGATGCGCTTTTTAATTTCCATCACTGCACGCTCCACCTTCTCCATCGATACCGCATCAATGCTACATCAAGATTTTGAGCATGAACGCTCTTGAGGATGATGCTAGAATCACCAAAACGACCCAAAAAGGAGAACAAAATGATTGTATTACACCGCCACCCGGCAACTCTGGCAGCAATGACGCTTTAAGTGGCAACGACAGTTGCACCTTTTTGTTTGTAGCCTTCTCTGTTTGCCCGGTGTTTAACATCCGGGGTTTATGTGCTGAACGCACACACTTACACATGTAAGTACCTGACCCTATTTAAATTTAAAAATGTAATATTTTAGGTACTAGCAATGAATTCTATTTTTACCCACCCTATTTCTCTAAATGAACTTGGTTGGAAGTCCTTTTTTCAACAACAGCTTACCCTTGATGAATACGAAGGTATTGTGATTGGGCGCGTGATCGCGCACCACCGTAGTGGTTACATCGTCTGTACCGAAGACGAAGAATTCCACATGGAACATCACTCACAACACCCAACGATGACTGTTGGCGATTGGGTTTTGCTTCATGAGGACCAACGTTTTCTTCGCGCATTAGATCGAAAATCGTTATTCAGCCGCAAAGCACCGGGGTCAAAGATTGAAGAACAGTACATCGCGGCCAATGTGGATACCGTGTTTATTGTCTGCTCTCTCAACGATGACTTCAATCTAAGCCGGATTGAACGTTATCTGACGCTAGTCAACGAATCGCAAGCAGAAGCCGTTATCGTGCTAACGAAGGCCGACCTCTGCGACGATGCTGACAAAAAACGCCAGCAAGTCCAAGCTTTAGATGCATTTCTGATGATCGAAATGGTGAATGCACTCGATAGCGATACCTTAAACGGATTAAAATCTTGGTGTGGAAACGGCCAAACGGTTGCCTTTATGGGCTCTTCAGGCGTGGGTAAGTCTACACTCGTTAATAGTTTAATGGCGACTCAAGCTCAAGCGACCGGCGGCATTCGCGAAGATGATAGTAAGGGACGCCATACCACAACGTCTCGTTCTATTCACAAAATGATGGACGGCGGGTTGCTTCTCGACACTCCAGGGATGAGAGAGATTCAACTCACCGCAAGTGAAGACGGGCTAGCCGAAACCTTTAGCGACGTTGAAGCGCTGATCACTCAGTGTCGGTTCAGTGATTGCCAGCATAACAACGAGCCTGGATGTGCTGTTCGACAGGCATTGGAAGCTGGGACTATCGAGACAAGACGATTGGATAATTATTACAAACTGCTTCGCGAGCAAGCTCATAATAGCGCTTCGCTAGCAGAGAGACGCAGCACCGATAAACAATTTGGCAAGTTCATCCGCTCCGTTCAAACTGAAAGTCGAGGTCGAAAAAAAGGTTATTGATTATCGATTAGCCTTCAAATAAACCCCCTTTCACTTCTAAAAGACTCTATTTACTAGGGTCTTTTTTTATATTCTTATTTGTAACCAATTTGCAACATTAAAACCTACACAATAAAACATATCGCACTATTTTACACCACAAACAAATTAGAACTGGACACATATATTCGCAACGATAATATAACAAGCGCAAACACACATTCATATAAAACAACTATAAAGGTAAAAAAATGCAGAACTCTAGCTTGTTGGCCCGTTATGCCAATGGCAATCTGGTTCTCCAGATCCTCGCGGGTATCGTTTTTGGTGTCATCCTAGCGGTTGCTTCTCCAGCAACTGCGCAAAGTTTTGGCATGTTGGGTGGCTTATTTGTGGGAGCGTTAAAAGCCGTTGCTCCCATTTTAGTCTTCATTCTTGTGGCCGCTTCCATTGCCAACCAAAAGAAAAACCAAACCACACACATGCGTCCAATTGTGGTGTTATATCTCATTGGCACGTTCACCGCAGCATTAACTGCCGTGTTATTAAGCTTTCTTTTCCCTGTTGAGCTAACGCTCGTTGCAGGTGCTGAAGGAGCAACACCACCTCAAGGCATTGCTGAAGTACTTCACACACTGTTATTTAAGCTTGTTGATAACCCAGTCAGCGCACTCATGAATGCGAACTACATCGGTATCCTCGCTTGGGCTGTCGGATTAGGTATTGCATTACACCATGCTTCAGATACAACGAAAGCCGTTTTCGAAGATCTGAGCCACGGCGTATCTCAAATTGTTCGCTTTATTATTCGTCTAGCACCTTTTGGTATATTTGGTCTTGTTGCTGCTACGTTCGCAACAACAGGCTTCTCAGCGTTGGCTGGCTACGCAAAACTATTGTTTGTTCTGCTGTCTTCAATGGCCATCATTGCGCTTATCGTGAACCCAATCATTGTTTACGTGAAAACAAAACAAAACCCATACCCACTGGTTTTTCAATGCCTACGTGAAAGTGGCGTCACTGCGTTCTTTACTCGCTCAAGCGCCGCTAACATTCCAGTTAACATGGCGTTATGTGAAAAACTAAAGTTGGACGAAGATACATACTCTGTTTCTATTCCATTAGGCGCGACGATCAACATGGCGGGTGCGGCAATTACGATTACTGTACTTACGTTAGCTGCGGTGCATACGATGGGCATTGAGGTTGATCTATTGACAGCCGTGCTACTCAGTGTGGTTGCTGCCGTTTCTGCATGTGGTGCATCAGGCGTTGCTGGTGGTTCGTTGCTACTGATTCCACTGGCTTGTGGCCTATTCGGTATTTCAAACGACGTAGCAATGCAGGTCGTTGCGGTTGGCTTTATCATTGGTGTGATTCAAGATTCTGCTGAGACAGCGCTGAACAGCTCAACTGATGTTGTGTTTACGGCTGCGGTTTGTAAAGCAGAACAGCAAAAATTAGGTTGATTGTTCAATCACATAAAATAGTTAAAACATAATAAAAAAGGCGGTACATCATTTGATGTACCGCCTTTTTTCATACTGCTCATTCAGGCGTTATAAATCGACCTTAATGATATTGAGTGTGTCCAATTGGTTAATGAGATCGGTTTGATGACTCGCTTGATCATTGATGACGTTAGCATCAGAAATTTCCAAGTCGCTCCACCCTACCCCTTCTAATGTAATGTCCGTTTGTTCATTCCCTTTTGTCACACTAATGACGGTGCTGGTTGCATCATTGGCATTGTTAGCATCATCGTTGACGGTTACGGTAATATTCCCTAGCAAATCACTTAGGCTATTGTGCGCCGGTAACAAATCCGAGATATCCAACAGATCATCACCAACGTGGAAATCCGTCACGGTTGTCGTCGCAGGGCTTTGATCAGTGCCCGCCGAATCTTCGGTAAACAAGAACAGATCATGCCCGTCTCCTCCTGTTAAGATGTCGTTTCCGCCGCCACCAAAGATAATGTCACTACCGGCGGTGCCGACTAAGCTATCGTCTGAAGCGTCTCCGACTTGAACTTGTGCACTGCCGCCTTCACTAGGCAATAACAACTGGCCTGTCTCGTGAAGTGCAACAATTAACTCAGCATTGGACAGCGTATCGATCTCACTGCGGTCCATATCAAGCAGACCTTCTAACGTGACGCCTTCGAGGGTAATCGTTTGTACGCCGTTAATCGTCAATACTGTATTACCTGAGTCTTCTGTCACCAACAGTTGTTCATCAAGGCGAGACGCATCTGAGAACTGGACATTTTGCAAATCAACACTATCAAAATTCGATGCTGCCACAGGACCTGTATGTTTGGTATCAAAATCTTTGATAACATCTGCGCCACCTAAAGTCGCACTTTCCCAAACAAAGCTATCGCGAGCATTAGCGTCTGCAGTGATATCGCCACTAGACGTGTAATCATTGCCAAATAGCCATTCGTCATCACTGGTCGCGGCAAGCAAATCACTCATATCACTTTCACCGCTCACGACATTATTGCCAGCAACCGCAATATTAATCGTTTGAGTACCAGTGACTACTAGCTGACCAGCATCATTTTGTTGCAGAACTTCAACCGTGAAACTATCGGTTTCTGTCTCACCAAATGCTGGCAAGGCTTTGTCGGTTAGCAGGACATATATCCATGCCCCTGTTGCCGCGTTGAACGATAATCGACCGTAGCTGCCTGTTCGCTCAAATGCATCACCACTTTGTGGAAGCGTTGGGTTTTGCAAGCGCATCGTTGTCGCGGGTCCATCTATATCATTCGCAGTAACCGTTCCATCAACCTCCTCAAGCGTCCCTTCCTGAACATCACCGACAAAGTCGCCGGTGATATCAACGTCATCATCGTGACCTTGAATATTAATGTTTACGGTTTCAGTTAATGAGTTCGTTCCGTCGGTCAATGTGATCTCAAAGGACTCGACCGCACCAGCATCAACAAGCGCTTGACTCAGTACAGGATCCAAGGTGTATGTCCACGCTCCTGTCGCCGTGATACTGAATGAGCCGTATTGTGGCGTACCCGATGTTAGCTGGTAGCTCACGGTTTCAGATTCGCTGTCTGTTGCCGATAGTTGGCCTGTCGCGACGGATGCCGAGCTATTATCTTCCTCTACACTGCCCGCACGATCTGAGAGCGTTGACGTGATAATAGGCGCATCATTTTCACCCGTTAACGTGATGGTCACATCTTCTATTGTTGAATTACCATCACTGTCCGTCAACGTCACTGCAAAAGTTTCCGTGATATTACCCGTGTTCAGCGCCTGGCTATCATCTGCACTCAAGTTATAAGTCCAAACACCCGCACTTGTGATTGCAAATGTGCCATATTGAGATTGCTGAGCAGGGTCAAAGCTGTAGGTGATCGTCTCTAATTCCGCATCCGTTGAGGTCAACGTTCCGGTCACAGACAGTGGGCTCCCATCTTCAACGACAGCCCCTTCATCTTGACCCATTGGAGTGGTCACTACAGGTGTATCGTTAAAGCCATCAATCATTACTGTGATTGGTTGTGAGACGGTATCACCTTGCAACGTTGAGCCTTGAATACTTTCAACAAAGACATCAAAGTTCTCTTGAACAACCACATCACCGAGTAGCGCGGCTTTATCTGGGTCGAGTGTGTATTCCCAGCGAACATCGTTAGCGTCTGCACCAGAGATTAACTCTAGCGTACCGTATGCACCAACCAGCGTGGTGGTGGTTCCTGTCGAAGATAAACTAACACGGTGAGTATCATTAGCATCCGCATCGGAGAACATCACATTACCAGCAACAAACCCAGCACCTTCACTGCTGTTCTCATAAGCGGTTCCAGTAACGGTTGAGCTAAGGACATCAACGACAGGACCATCATTAGACCCTTGGATAGAAACATTCACCGTTTCTGTTGTGGTATTGGTGCCATCAGTCAGGGTGACAACGAACGACTCAACAGCCCCTGTATCATCGAGACCCTGACTTAAGTCTGGGTCCAGAGTATACGTCCAACCACCAGATGCATTGATACTAAACACCCCATACTGAGCGCTGCCAGAAGTATGCTGGTAGGTAATGGTTTCCGATTCACTATCCGTAGCAGAAAGCTGACCGGTTGCGACGGAGGCTAGTCCATTGTCTTCTTCCACACTACCCGCTCGATCAGCATCGGTAGAAGTAATAATTGGCGTATCATTATTTCCTGTAAACGTAATTGTGATGTCTTCTGTCGTCGAATTCCCATCACTATCAGTCAACGTCACACTAAAGGTTTCCGTGACGTTACCTGCATTGAGTGCTTGGCTATCCCCGGAGTCCAACGTGTATGTCCATACACCGGCGCTGGTCACCTCGAATGATCCGTATTGCGATTGTTGCGCGGTATCAAATGAGTAAGTGACCATTTCAGACTCAGCATCCGTTGACGTTAATGTCCCGGTTGCAGTGAGTGGGCCACTGTCTTCGACTACACTTCCTAGCACTTCGCTATCTGGCGTTGTTACAACCGGAGTATCATTGAAACCATCGACCGTCACGATAATTGGTTGTGAAACAAAATCACCTTGAGGCTGACCATCATGAATGCTCTCGACAAACACGGTAAAGTTTTCTTGGACACTAACATCACCTAACGCCGCGGCTTTCGTGGCATCCAATTGATATTCCCAACGCACATCTTTAGCGTTATCACCAGCCACCAAGACCAATGTACCGTAAGTGCCATCAATGGAGGTCGTGGTGCCTGATTCGGTTAAGCTCACTCGGTGCGTATCGGTCGTATCTAAATCAGAGAAATTCACATTGCCAGCAACAAAATCATTGCCTTCTGTGGCGTTCTCAAATGCAGTGCCTGTGGTGGTAGAATTTCCTGACTCAATGACCGGAGCATCGTTAGTACCCGTTATTGTCACCGTCACCGTCGAAGGCGTGCCATCTTCAGAGGCCACATTAAAGACCTCCGTGGCTTCCTCTCCTTGCGCCAACTGGTTCATTGCCGTCGTGGTGGTGTAGCTCCACGTACCATCAGTACCCAGGTTGAATACTCCGTAACTACCGTTCACATCAGCTTGCGGAATAAAAATATCATCCGTATTGTCGACATCGGTTGCACTGAGCTGACCGCCCGTAGAGAGCACTGCATCTGATTCCACAATGGTGACGTCACCGACGTCGACCATAGCGGCATCATTACTGCCTTCAACGGTTACGTTGATAGTTTGTGTGATAGTGTCACCTTGACCGACACCGTTCACCAAACTTTCCACATACACATCAAATACTTCTGTTTGTGGGCCTTCATTAAGCGCATCGGCTTTCGCTTGGTCGACCACATACTCCCATTTAACGCTATCTGGCGTATCTCCACTCACCAGTTTTAATGTTCCATATAAGCCATCAATTTCGGTGACGACACTATCACTCGCTAAGCTATAGCTGTGCGTGTCACTCGCGTCAATGTCTTCAATAGTGATCACACCACCAACGACATCGACTTCAGAGCCCGTCGGATCCTCAGAGACAGTCCCAACAACATTGGTTTCTCCCACCACAATGGTCGGTGCATCATTGGTCCCCGTCACTTGGAACTCAATCACTTTCTCAGAGGACAAACCAAATTCATCGGTCACTTTTACGGTGTACTGAAGCGGTGTGTCCAGCGTTTCACCGTTAGAAAGTTCTTCAAATGGGTCGACTAACTCAAACGCCCACGCACCTGTTGACGCATTCACGGTCAGCGTACCTCTGTCGTCTCCATCGACCACTTCCCAGGTTTGATCATCAGAATCTGTCGCTCCCTGGTCTTCGGCACGACTGCCATCGGCACCGTCAGCGTTATTATCGAGATCGCCGCTATCAAACTGCCCTGTCAGCGTAGTGGTCACATTTTCAGTTAATTGTTGGACATCAACATCTTTAATTGCTGGTGCATCATTGGTACCCACAATCGTGATCACAATGTCTTTCGTTTCACTGGTTAGCCCGCTACCACCCAAATCTGTGGTCGTCACAGAAATAGTCGTTTGCATCGTTTCGCCTTTCGGCAAATTGTTGACCACTTCACTGTCACTATCGATAGTAAATTCCCAGTTACCCGCGTTATCAATAGTGAACGTACCAAGAGAGCTATCTTCTTCTACAAACGCAAAAGTATGGCTATCACCGATATCAGGGTCAGACACTACCAACTGTCCGGTGACCGAATCATTAGGAGAATCAACAACCGTACCGATGACCTTGCCTTCTAGTGACGGTTGGTCGTTCGTTCCAACCACCTCGATTTCTACGCTTGTTATCACTTCAGCGCCATACTCATCCGTTGCACGAATAACGAATGTTTCCGTGACTTTAACCCCTTCAGCAAGGGCATTAACGTGTGGCTGATCGTAAAGCTGGTAGCTCCACGTTGCAGTAGCTGGGTCAACAACAAATTGCCCGTATGTCCCATTCAAGTCAGCCGCCTGTAGAGTGACATTATCACCTAACGCGCCTGCATTATCGGCATCGCTCAAAGTAATATCACGGACAATACTTGGGGTTTGGTCGACATCACCGGTTAACGGTTCTGATATCGAGTTATCAACCGCTGACGTTGTCGTTGTGATTTCTGGAAGTTCATTCGTTCCGACAAGATTTAGGTTGAGCGTCTGTGTCGCGGTCGCGCCCGCGCCATCAGAGACAATGACCGTCCACTGTTGAGAGAGCTGTTCACCTTCATTCAGCTCCACGATATCAGGGTGCGGCTCATCCCCATTAGGACCATATGTCGTCGTGAGCTCAAAATGGTAAGTACCATCACTATTAACGACCAACGAACCATAATCAGGGTTTGCCGTAACGGGTTGTAAATCATCCCAGCTATGTGAATCGCCATCATCAATATCGTTGACTGTTAACTGGCCATCAAGTACCGGCGACGTGCCACCGGTATCCGTCTCGACAATCAAACTTTCCACAAACGATGACGCCACTGGCGCATCATTTAAGCCCGTTACATCGACAATAATCTGCAAGGTTTGCGGCACCCCGTTATCGTCCACGACCGTTTTACCATATTGGTCTATCGCGTAAACTTCGAAGGTATCACTCACCATCTCACCTTCGCGTAAGCTCTGAACTGCATTGCTATCGTTATCTAACGTAAACGTCCAAGCGCCTGTATTTTCGTCAACTACCATCGAACCGTATGGGCTTGAGCCATCAATGAGAGTCCAGGTAATCGTGTCGCCAAGTGCAATATCAACATCGTTATTGTCTGAATCAACAATATCATCAACCGATAGGGTGCCAGTTGAAACCACAGTATCCGGCTGAGAGTCAGCAACATTATCGTCTTCAGTCGCGCTCACACGAGCAACGATAAGTGGTACATCTTGATCGATTGGGTTATCTACATTTTGAGCTGTACCGACAATTCGGATTTTAACTTCATGTTCATCGTATGTTTTTGTTCCATCTAGAGCTTCTGTTCCTGCCGCTACATCTGTATCCGTGACTCTCACTGTGAATGTTTCGTCAAGTGTTTCTCCAACTGGCAAATTGAAGCCTGGATTGAGCTGATACGTCCATTCCCCTGTGTCTTGATCGATAACTAGTTGACCATACTGACCCGTCGCAGTATCACCCCCAGTTAACGTTCCAGATTCAAAGATACTCCACGTAAATTGCTCATCAGAGTCAGCGTCTTCGGCTGTCAGTCGCCCAGAAGTACTGGTGATAAGGTTGTCTGTAACTTCACCAATGACGGTATCGTCAACAAGCTCCGAGTCACCAAAAAATATTTCTGGCTTATCTGCAGTACCAGTGATTTTCACTGTCACGACAAACGTTTCGTTTCCAGCCTTGAAACTCCAAACCTCACTGACTTCATCACCTTCATCTAACATCTGAACTAAAGGAGAATTATTATCAAGTTCGTAGAGCCAGCTTTTCTGATCATTTGGATCAACGATTAATTCACCGAAGAACCCACCCGATATCGGCTGAATGGAGTTTTGATTAATCGCAGCATTCGTATAATCACTAATGTCATCGCCATCTTGCAAGACAGTATCTTCTGTGACTTCCGCAGTAAGAGCAACTGAACCACCGCCACCGCCACCTCCGCCGTTTTCGTCTTGACCAAATATATCAATAGTGATGGTAAATTCGTCTGACACGCCAGGGGTATTAGTTTCAACATCCGTAATATTGTCGGTAACCACCACCTTAAAGGTTTCAGTGACTTGCTCTCCAAAATCTAAGTCTTGTACCGCACTGCTACCATTATTAAGTACATAAACCCACTTACCATTATTATCTAGGCTTAGCGTGCCATAGGTGCCTTCACCTGTGGCATCATCATTTCCATTCGTGCCACCAACAATGCTCCAGTTTCGAGGAGGACTATTATTATCAATATCCTCGGCAAAAAGTTGACCTTGGGTGGTTGTTAAATCGCTTCCAAATATCTCTTCTGTGCCATCCTCAATAACGGAGCCTGAATTATCACCCTCTACCGTAGGGATATCATTATTACCAGTCAGTTCGATGACAAGCTCTTCGGTAATAGTCGCGCCGTTATCATCTCGAGCGAGCACGACAAAACTATCTTGCCCTTTCTCACCTTCAGCTAGCGGTTGAAGCAACGTATCATCCGGTGTGTATGTCCACTTACCATCGACATCAACGACAAGTGCCCCAAAGGTGCCTGTATATGTTCTTGCTAAGAAAGCTGGAGTATCATCATCGCTCGCGTCTCCAGCAACACCGGTATCAAGGTCCGTGATGACCATCTGTCCTTCAACAACACCACCGTCGTCTTCCGTATAAGCGCCCTCTAAGCCTCCAGTCACTTCTGGAATATCATTATCTGCGGTAATATTAATAGTAACCGTATCGGTTGCTGTTCCACCAAACCCATCAGTGACTTTAACTTCAAAGGTATCAGTAAATTTCTGATTAAATTCTGGATTCAACGCTTGGATTTCATCGTACTTCGTTGGGTCCACTTGGTAAGTCCACGAACCATCTTCGTTTAGCACTAATACCCCGTAATTCCCCAATCCATTGTTCGCATCAACCAATGTCCACATATGCGTGTCATCCGTTGTGTCAACATCGCCATCGGTGAGCTGGCCTGATGTTTGATAAACACCATTTTCTAGATTGTCTTCTGCGAAGTTTTTGTTCAGGCCACCAATCACCGGTGCATCATTAGCACCAATAATGTCAATATTAAGTACTTCCGTGGACGTCATCCCAAACTCATCCGTCACACGGAGTTCGACTGTATCACCGCTAGGTAACGACTCGCCTTCTGCCAGAGCGTTGACTACATTGTAAGCATCTCGCTTACTAGGGTCTGTGCTGACATCGGCAAGGGTGTATAAAGTATAGGTCCACGTACCATCCGCATTCACTGTAAAGCTACCGTATTGTCCATCACGGACGACACTCCAAGTGGCATCATCACCATCGTCCAAATCACCGGTTCCGATGTCTCCGTTGGCGAGTTCATCAGCGGTTGGCGTTCCCTTAACAAATCGACCTTCAAGCGCATCACCGTCTTCGACCACGCTGTACATATTCGAAGCAGAGATGTCTGGGTCATTATTGGTACCGGCAACCGAAACATTCACTATTACTTCGCTGGTTAACCCTCCAGCATCCGTCACCGTTACCGTAAACGAATCAGTAACTGTCTCGCCCGGTGGAATCGCTTTTGTTGCATCAAGTGCATTGTTAAGGACATATGTCCAAACTCCATTAACATCGACGGTCAAAGAACCGTACTCGCCTTGGTTAGGATCAGTTTCATTAACGTTAACTGAGTCCACGTTAAAGGAATGAGTATCCGTTGCATCTTTATCAGAGACGGCGAGTGCGCCTGTAGCGGTTACCTCAGTATCAGGATCTTTACCAACAGGCTCAATCACGCTACCCGCTACCTCTCCGCTGAGGATAGGGGCATCATTGGAGCCCTCAATGATCACCTTAATTTCTTGAGTATCAATCTGGTCTGAATTTGGATTGCCATTCCGCGAGTCATCGATAACCTTAACAACAAAAGTTTCAGTTAAAGTCTCAGTGCTATCTCGAAGTGCTTGAACCGCGGGGTTGTTATTGTTTAGCGTGTAGGTCCACGTTGCCTCCCCAGTGATGGGGTCTGACGTGATAACGATAGTTCCGTAGTCACCAGTATTTGTGTCAATTGACCAGGTATGCTGATCGTTTGTATCCACATCTCCCGGTTGCAAGGTGCCTGAAGTGATAATATCAGCCGACGTATCACCATTTGGAAAAGCATCCTCTGTCACAGTGCCTTCCACTGTTCCTTCTATTTGTGGTTGATCATTGGTACCTGTCACGCGAACTTGTAGTACTTGGGTATCTGTCGCGCCGTATTTGTCTGTCACTTGGATAGTGAAGGTTTCAAATTCACGCTGACCACGCTCTAATGCTTGAGTGCTGTCTTTTTGGTCATCGGTAACTTGCAAATCATAACGCCAGAAAATACGACCATTACTCGGGTTTTCTACTAATGACATATTGCCGTAAACACCAACGGCGACGCCATTTTCGATCGCTAGTGGATTGCCATTGGCATCCAATATAGTCCAAGTGTGGTCTTCATTTTCATCTGGGTCTTGGTCTTGGTCGAACAGTCGCCCTTGCTTAAATTGGTTTCCCGTATCTTCATTAATGCGAATTTGGTTTACATTACGAATATCTGGGGCATCGTTATTACCTTGGACATTAACGTTAACGATATAGCTATCTGTGCCACCAAACCCATCGTCCACAGTAATAGTAAATGGGTCTTCAGCATAAATGACCCCTTCTTCCATAAAGTTGGCTTTATCCTGGTCTAGAGTATACGTCCACTCGCCGTCATCGTTGACTGTCAGCGAACCATAACGCCCGTCACTCTCAACAACATTCCATTCATGAGTATCTTTAATATCATCATCGACCACCTCAAGGTTGCCTTTAGCAACACTCAGTGCACCACCGTCTTCAATCACTACCCCAGAATTATCACCAGAGATAGAAGGAGCATCATTTGTTCCTTCGATTTCAATCGTGACGGTTTCAAAACCAAAGCCTCCATTTCCATCCGACACTCGAACCTGGAAGTATTCGTACGTTTTTTCACCCGCTTGTAGATGGTTCGCAGCACTATTAACCAAAGAATACGTCCATACCCCTGAACCAGAATCAAGAGATAGACTTCCGTAGGTACCATCTGCCACGCCGACAACGTCAGATCCGCTAATAATGCCCCAAGAGTGGGTATCATTCGTATCAATATCACTAGGTGCGAGCTGACCTGTTGCGGTAGGAATTGGATCAGAATCTTCAACCACACTGCCTTGTTTTACGCTAGTGCCCGCTACCGTAGGAATATCATTGGTTCCATGAATAGTGATGACGATCTCTTCTGTTGCAGTCCCATCGGTTGAGACCACTTGGAAGCGCTCTGTTCTCGTTTCACCCACACCTAAAGCTTGGACTGTCGCGTTATCTTTATCGACAACATAAGTCCAACTGCCATCCGAAGTAATGGTGACACTTCCTAGTGGTAGACCATCATTTACATCCGATACCTTCGTCACCGTAGTCGAGAAAATATTCTCACCCGTATCCACGTCGCTCACTTGCAGGTTGCCCGTTTCTTGAAGGTTGCTTCCCACGAGAGTCACATCTTCCGTTACCGATCCTGTTTCAGTTCCTGATATTGATGCACCATCATTCGTACCGTTGACGACCACTTCCACAATTTGCGACGTCGTCCCATCGATCGAATACACACGGAAGCGCTCTGTAAAGCTGTCCCCCGCTCCTAGTTCCTGAACACTTGTCAGGCTGTTATCGATCGTGTAAGTCCAAGTACCAGATGAGGTAATAGTGACCGCCCCTAGAGAGGTAACGCCGTCACTATTGGTTAGTCGATCAACGCGAGTGGTATCAAATCTGTCTTCTGCAGTATCAGCATCACTAATGGTAAGAGCACCAACATGAGACAGAGTTGGTGTGGAATCTTCTTCTTTAACAATACCTTGGGTGTAATCGGTGATAACGGTATTATCTTCAGCGCCATTAATCTGAACTTCGATCTCCATTGTTGTGCCATCAACACTCTGAACCGTAAAGGTCTCGGTCAGAGAGTCACCAACATCTAGTGACTGAATCGCCGCTTGTTGATTGTCGACCAAATATGTCCAACTGCCATCCACTGCAATCGAAAGCACTCCTCCTAGCGAATTACCTGCGTTCGCGGTACCCACTCCAGCTTGGAAGGTATTCTCTCCCGCGTCTGGGTCGTCGATAACAAGATGGCCTTCCACTTTAATATCGTCGCCAACTAAGCCCTGATCTTCGGTGCCTTCTGCAAATGTGCCGCTAACAATCGCCGGTGTATCGTTTGTTCCTTCAATGGTAATCGTGACGTTATGTTCTGTGCCATCTTTAGACAGCACAGTAAAGGTTTCTGTTGCCTTATCACCTTCGCCTAGGTATTCAACATAAGCATTGGCGATAGAATAATCCCACTCACCCAATGCATTGATTGTCAGTATACCTAACGCTTCTGTTGTTGCACCGTCAAGCTCGCTCACGGACGTAATTGAACTTGGATCCGTTTGGAAGACTTGCTCATCGCTGCCATCGGTATCTTGCAACTGGAGAACGCCATTGTCTGTCAACTCAACTATTGCGTCGTTTTCTTTAACGTCACCCACCGCTTGGCTTGGATCACTGATAAGAACAGAGGCATCATTTACGCCCACAATATCAACGACGATAGTATGCTCTGTACCATCAAGTGTTTTGACGGTAAAGGTTTGGGTCGCTCTTTCGTCTAATGCCAACCCTTGAACGTTGTCACTGGTATTAGGGATGAGATAGGACCAATTACCAGCAGCGTCAATTGTTAACGAGCCATCTGTAAAGTTACCGACTAGTGGGGTAACCGACGTAGGATCGAATGCCCCTTCACCTACATCGGCATCACTTATCGTGGCTTGGCTATTAAAGAACAAATTGCCAGCACCATCGATTTGCGTCTGCTTGTCCTCAGTTGCTTCACCGTATGACGTCCCCCCTATAACAGGCTCATCATCGGTGCCAGTAATGGTGATCACGATATCGTGAGTTGTCCCGTCTTCACTTGCTACGCGGAACGTTTCCGTCCTTGTCTCACCAGCTGACAGCCCTTGTACAGATGGGTCCGCATTATCGACTTTATAAGTCCATGCTCCGCTCGGCTCAATGATGATTTCACCCACAGGTGTAAATCCATCACTATCATTAATCGGCGAGGCCAAACCTGAGACAAACTTTGCTTCATCTTGATCGGTATCGCTAATACTTAAGAAACCTTTATCGATAAGCTTGCCTGCATCAACAGCGGTATCTTCAATGACAGCGCCGGTATCTAGTCCGCCAATTACAGGGGCATCGTTGGTGCCTTGAATGGTGACTTCGATTACTTCTGTCTTCGTACCATCAATAGAGGTGACTTCAAAGCGCTCTATTCGACTCTCACCGTCACCTAACTCTTGAACCCCTTCAAGGCTGTTCACGACTCGGTAAGACCAAGTGCCATCCGCTTGAATGGTTAACTCACCTAGCGGTAGTTGACCATCGGCATTCGCAACCTTAGTCACCGCTGTACTAAAGGCATTCTCACCCGCATCCAAATCGGCAATATCAAGTTTGCCATCACCCAGCAACTCACCCGCGACAGCACCTGTGTCTTCTTTTACAACATCTGTCGTAGCACCGCTAATAAACGTTTCATCTTCCGCACCGTTCACCGTCACGCTAATCGTGTGCTCG
>NZ_MCUW01000005.1:0-259 GCF_002873335.1 Vibrio sp. 10N.286.49.B1
GAGGCATTGAGCTAACCTGTACTAATTGCCCGTGAGGCTTAACCATACAACACCCAAAGGGTTTTGATTGGACTCAAAGCAAGAACATAATTGAATGTGTATTAAGAATTTTTATTAAGCTTTCCAGATTAATTTTGCTTTCAGTTTTTAATAAAAGCTGAAAGTAAAAGAAGAATTTGCTTGGCGACCATAGCGTTGTAGACCCACCTGATCCCATGCCGAACTCAGAAGTGAAATACAGTAGCGCCGATGGTAGTGT
>NZ_MCUW01000005.1:916-49333 GCF_002873335.1 Vibrio sp. 10N.286.49.B1
AAGAATTTGCTTGGCGACCATAGCGTTGTAGACCCACCTGATCCCATGCCGAACTCAGAAGTGAAATACAGTAGCGCCGATGGTAGTGTGGGGCTTCCCCATGTGAGAGTAGGACATCGCCAGGCTCTAATTTATGGACACTTGCAATAGCGAGTAAGCCACTGCGGAGTGGTAGTTCAGTTGGTTAGAATACCGGCCTGTCACGCCGGGGGTCGCGGGTTCGAGTCCCGTCCACTCCGCCATTTATACTAAGCCCTAGTCGAAAGACTAGGGCTTTTTTACATCTTCAAATATCACCTGAAAATCCCCCGGACTCTTTGGCGTCTCTTACGTACGATTTTAACCACTTATTATTTTTTGATGTCATGATTATTACTGCATCCTATAAGTAAATTAAGCTGGGAAAACATATTTTTCTTCGTAAATTTAATCCGCTTCATATTATTCTAAAATAATGAGTATCGATCTTCGTCACCTGAGTTATGATACGAAAACATGTTAAGTATCCTATTCTGTAAAATTTGAGTGATAATATGAAGCTAAAAACGCAGACTTATTTATTGTCGGTAATTATCTTGAGTGCGATGATCGTAGTGACGGTAACAGGCTTGTGGGCGCTAAGATTAGCGAGTGACAATGATAATAAAGCTCGTGTAACCGAGTTATTTACTAGTGCTTATTCAACGGTTGTTCAGCTTGAAATGCTGGCTGATGAGGGGATTATAAGCGTTGATGACGCCAAGATGATTGCGACAAGAGTACTGAGAAACAATATCTATAAAGATAATGAATATGTTTATGTAGCGGATGAACATATGAAATTTATTGCGGCTCCTCTTGACCCACAATTACATGGAACTAGTTTCCACGATTTTACTGACAGTAGTGGGAATAGTGTCGGCAATATTATCATGACTGCCTTAGGGGGGCGTCAGGGCCATCTGGTTGAATATGAGTGGTCCCAGAAGCTTCCTGATGGCAGTGTTGAAAGTAAACTCTCTATTGCTGAGCGGACACCTAAGTGGCAATGGGTTGTCGGTACTGGAATTGGTTTCAATGAGGTCAATCAGCGCTTCTGGTCAACGGCACAGTGGCAATTAGGGTTATGTGCTTTCATATTGGTGGGGATATTTTCAATTCTTTGGGTCTCTTTGCGAAGAATTATGTCGATTCTCGGCGGAGAGCCATCAGACGTATTACGTTCTGTGCAAAGTGTGGCGTCTGGAAACATAGAAACGACGTTCTCCCAACAAGCAGTAAACGGCAGTATTTATCACTCTATTCAGCAAATGAATTTCTCTTTGGCTGCGCTGTTATCGAGTATTGAAAAAGTGACGTATTCGATACGAAACCAGCTGGCTGAAACTGATAAGCGTGCGTCTTCTATTGCAAACCTTACGCAGACTCAGCAGCAAAGTACTGAAATGATCGCAACAGCAATGACGGAGATGGCTTCATCAGCGAGTCATGTAGCTTTATCAGCCACTGATACAGCGTTGAGTACGGATGAAGCAGACAGGCAAAGCCAGCACGTAAACCAACTTATATCTTCAGCAGTATCTAATATTGAGGGATT
This sequence comes from Vibrio sp. 10N.286.49.B1, assembly GCF_002873335.1. Classification (GTDB taxonomy): domain Bacteria; phylum Pseudomonadota; class Gammaproteobacteria; order Enterobacterales; family Vibrionaceae; genus Vibrio. Next base: position 2,493 of record NZ_MCUW01000005.1, read on the forward strand.
GGCTTATCAACTCGAAGGGGCGAATACTGCGGTCTCAGATCTTGATCGTGACGTTCACAATATTGCACGCGTATTGGATGTAATCGGTGATATTGCAGAACAAACAAACCTGCTGGCTCTCAATGCGGCTATTGAGGCCGCTCGAGCAGGTGAGCAAGGGCGAGGGTTTGCTGTTGTGGCTGACGAGGTGAGAAACTTAGCTGGACGCACTCAGACCAGTACGAAAGAGATTCAAGACATGATTGCTAACTTACAATCGGGTTCAATAAATGCAATCCAAAGTATTCAAAGTTGTACTGAAGCTAGTAAAGCAACGGTAGTTGAGTCCCAAGAGGCATCGTTAGCACTTAAAGAGGTCGTTGTGAGTCTAGAGAAGATTACCGAAATGAGTCATCAAATTGCTACGGCAGCCGCTGAGCAGACGGAAGTGAGTGATGATATTTCTCATCGTATTAATTTTATTGAGCAAAGTGGAGGTGAACTCAGTGCCGTAGTCGAGCAGACTTGTCGTGCGACGCGCTCATTAGGGGAGCTTTCTGAAGAGCTTAATGAAAAAATGAAGCAATTTAATGTCAAACGTGCCTAATAATATTTCATCAATTACCAAAATAAGTGACTAATCGTCACTAAAAAACGGAAGTTTTATCGAACCTAACCATATAATGCTAAGGCCCTGTGCGCCCACAGGGCTTAATTTTAGGCGCTAAATGAGCAAAAACAGAACGCTAAGTATAGAAAATCAACAAACGATATTTTTTTTGCAATTTAGTGTTGACGTAAAGACCGAAAAGCCGTTTAATACACCTCGTTGCCCGGATAGCTCAGTCGGTAGAGCAGAGGATTGAAAATCCTCGTGTCGGTGGTTCGATTCCGCCTCCGGGCACCACGATTTAAATGTTGGTGCTTTATTTAAAGCGGCAACAAGTAAAGAAAAGTGCGCCGACTTAGCTCAGTAGGTAGAGCAACTGACTTGTAATCAGTAGGTCACCAGTTCGACTCCGGTAGTCGGCACCATTCTTTACAAAGTAATATAGTAATTCCCCTTTAGTTCAGTTGGTAGAACGGCGGACTGTTAATCCGTATGTCGCAAGTTCAAGTCTTGCAAGGGGAGCCACTTTTAAAAAATAAGCATTGCTTGTTTTTATGTGCCGACTTAGCTCAGTAGGTAGAGCAACTGACTTGTAATCAGTAGGTCACCAGTTCGACTCCGGTAGTCGGCACCACTCTTTACTCGAGTATAACTAGTAATTCCCCTTTAGTTCAGTTGGTAGAACGGCGGACTGTTAATCCGTATGTCGCAAGTTCAAGTCTTGCAAGGGGAGCCACTTCTAAAAAGGCCTCATCGAAAGATGAGGCCTTTTTGCATTTCAAATATACTGTTTTATGCTTGCTTTAACTCATGTCGATTTTTATGTCGGATAATGCGTTTGTCGATTCATAATTTTGATTGTTTAGCTTTAGCATTAAACGAAGGTTATTTGCGGAATCAGCATTGTGGATGGCATCTTCATAGTTGATCTTGTCATTCGAAACGAGTTCAAATAGTGCCTGGTCGAACGTTTGCATCCCTATCTCCCTTGATTTGGACATGGCGGCTTTTATTTCACCGAGATCCCCCTTCCGTATCAGTTCCGAGATTCTGGGGCTATTGAGTAAAACTTCAAAAACGCCATGTCTGCCTCGACCATTTTTATCTCGAATTAATTGCTGACCAAGGATACCTTTTAAATTTGAAGAAAGATCGAATAGGAGTTGTTCCCTTTGGTCTTTTGGTACTAGATGAATAATACGTTCAATGGCTTGGCTAGCATTATTCGCGTGCAGTGTTGCCATACAAAGGTGGCCTGTTTCAGCGAAGGCCACTGCATACTCCATGGCTTCTCTGGTACGAATCTCACCAATGAGTATCATGTCTGGGGCTTGTCGAAGTGAATTCTTTAGTGCAACGCAATAGCTTTCGGTATCGAGACCAACTTCGCGTTGAGTGATAATACATTTTTGATGTTCATGAACGAATTCAATAGGGTCTTCAACGGTGAGGATATGGCCAGTTCTGTGCTGGTTTCGGTATCCCGTCATAGCAGCCATTGTTGTTGACTTGCCTGAGCCCGTGGCACCAACAATGAGCACTAGTCCGCGTTTTGCGATAGAAAGCGTCTGCAACGCATCAGGAAGCGCCAAGTCTTCAAAGCTAGGTATATTAGTTTCTATTCTTCTTATTACAGCACCAGGGAGCTCTCTTTGGAAGAATGCACTGACTCGAAAGCGCCCACTTGGCAAAATAATGGCGAAGTTTGCTTCTTTGGTTCGAGAGTACTCATTGTACTTTTCATTATTCATCATTGAACTAATCAACAATGACACGTCTTGTTCACTCAAGGGGTCACTCGTTGCTTTTAATTCGCCATCGACTCGATAGAGAACAGGCGCTCCGACCGTGATATAAAGATCGGATGCTTTAAATGCCCACATTTCATCGAGGATAATATTGATACTTTTCATGCTAATAGCTTTCCTATTGAAACATGGAGCCGTGCTGAGGTACTTTTTTATTCACTTCTTCCAACGGAACCACGCCTTGGGATAGTAATTGCTTGGAATGTTGTTCCATTGTTTGCATGCCATGTGCCGCACCTGTTTGTATCATGGAATACATTTGCGCGACTTTATCCTCTCTGATTAGGTTTCTAATCGCGGGTGTCATAATCATCATTTCATGACAAGCTACACGTCCCCCCTCTGTTCGCTTTAATAGTTGCTGGGCGATAACCGCCCGTAGCGACTCTGATAACATAGAGCGCACCATGTCTTTATCGCCAGCAGGAAAGACGTCAATGATTCGGTCTATACTTTTTGCTGCAGAGTTTGTGTGTAACGTACCAAAGACTAGATGCCCAGTTTCAGCCGCTGTGAGCGCAAGGCTAATCGTTTCTTGATCACGAAGTTCTCCAACTAAAATAATGTCAGGATCCTCACGAAGTGCTGAGCGAAGTGCATTCTGGAAACTATGCGTATCCCTATGAACTTCTCGTTGGCTAACTAAACATTTTTTATTGTTATGAACAAACTCTATGGGGTCTTCTATCGTCAAGATATGTTTGTTTTGATGTTGGTTTATATAATTAACGATCGCAGCAAGTGTTGTCGATTTGCCTGAGCCTGTCGGGCCGGTAATAAGAACGAGTCCTCGATCTAAATTGGCAATATCTGTGAATATATCTGGTGCTTCGAGTTGATCCAAAGAAGGCACCTTCATTGGTATGGAGCGAAATACGGCTGAACAGCCGCGTGACTGTTTGAAAGCGTTGATTCGAAAGCGACCGAGATTAGGGAGCTCAAATGAGAAATCGATCTCGAGTCGGGATTCATACTCATTTCTTTGCTTGTCATTCATGATATCAAAGATTAACTTGTGTACTTCTGAGTGGCTGAGAGCAGGAATCTCCAGCTTTCTTACTTCGCCATCAATGCGTACCATAGGTGACACACCAGCAGAAAGGTGTAGATCTGACGCGTTATGCTTTACACTGAAGTCTAGTAACTCGGTGATATCCATTCAATTTCCTTATGATTTGTAAGCTATGACAAGTATTCAACAAAATATAAAACGAATAACCTCTGAAATTACCCAAGTAGAGCAAGAATGCGGGAGACCGCAAGGAGACGTGCAATTGCTTGCGGTAAGCAAAACAAAACCTGTGAGTGCTATTCTCGATGCTGCATCTTTTGGACAAAAACAGTTCGGCGAAAACTATGTACAGGAAGGTGTATCTAAGGTGACCTTTTTTAAGGAGTCTCACCCAGAATTAGATCTTGAATGGCATTTTATTGGTCCGATTCAGTCCAATAAGACGCGTCTTGTCGCCGAACACTTTGATTGGGTCCACACCATTGATCGAGCTAAAACTGCACAGCGCTTAAACGATCAAAGGCCACAAGAGAAGTGTCCTCTTCAAGTATTGATTCAGGTTAATATTAGTGAGGAAGACACGAAATCTGGCATTCAAAGTGAACAAGTGTTTGAGTTGGCTAAATTAATCGCATCGTTACCTAATCTGACTTTGCGAGGTGTCATGTCCATCCCTGCAAATGTTGCGGGCTATGATGCTCAACTTCGTGCTTTTACTGCTTTGCGAGATATCAATAAACAGCTCGCGATTCAATATCCAGGCATTGATACACTTTCAATGGGGATGAGTGGTGATATGAAAGCAGCGATAGAGGCTGGAAGTACCATGGTTCGTATCGGAACTGCCATTTTTGGTGCACGAGATTACGGAAATCAGTAACTAATTTTAGAGGTTGCGTATAGCGCCCTCGGTTTGGGAAGTGTTTAATGGAACAAAGAAAAGTTGCTTTTATTGGCGCAGGGAATATGACTCGGTCAATTATTGCTGGACTTGTCGCCAGTGGCTACGAGCCTAATGATATTGTTGCGACAAACCCTAGCGAAGGGAAGCGTGTAGCGTTAACCAATGATTACGGTGTTAACACAACGGATAATAACATTGAAGCGGCAGCTTGGGCTGATGTTGTGGTTCTTGCGGTAAAACCTCAATTGATGACAACCGTTGCGAGTGGTTTAGCGGGCGTTGACCTGAGTGATAAGTTACTTGTATCGATAGCAGCCGGTATCTCAGTTCAGAGACTCGATGAGATGTTCAATACTGAGCTTAATCTTGTTCGTGTGATGCCAAACACCCCTTCGCTAATTGGTGAGGGAATGAGTGGCCTTTATGCTGAAGATAAAGTATTGGTTAAAGATAAGCAGTTTGCTACCGAGTTGATGGAAGCGGTTGGCAAGGTGTGTTGGGTATCGAGTGAATCGGGCATTAATGATGTCATCGCGGCGGCAGGCAGCGCTCCAGCGTATTTCTTTTTATTTATGGAAGCAATGCAACAAGAAGCCGTGCGAAATGGAATGGATGAGGCCACAGCAAGGTTATTGGTTCAGCAAACGGCGTATGGTGCTGCAAAAATGGTATGTTGTAATCCAGAGGTTGACCTTGCTACATTAAGGCAGCAAGTGACGTCGAAGGGTGGAACTACTGCTGAAGCAATACGTACGTTTGAAGAGCAAGGTCTTCGCGATACGGTTTCTCAAGCCATGCAAGCCGCTATTTCTAGAGCGGAAGCAATGGAAAAACAGTTTTAATTTACCTATAAAATCGTAAAGGTTATTTATGAACGCAATGAGTTTTTTGGTGTCGACATTGTTCGATCTCTACATCATGGTTGTACTGCTGCGCATTTGGCTTCAGGCTTCGCGTGCAGATTTCTATAATCCATTCTCCCAGTTTATTATCAAAGCGACACAACCGGTGGTTGCACCTCTTCGCCGTGTGATTCCATCGATTGGTAGCGTAGATATGGCCACCTTACTATTTGCTTATGTGCTGTGTGTTGGTAAATACGTGGCGCTAGTATTGATTGCAGCAGGCGCTAATTTTAGTTTTAGCCCTGACTTTTTCTTCTTAGGGTTACTGTCCTTATTGAAAGCCGCGGGAGGTTTACTTTTCTGGGTGCTATTGATCCGTGCAATTCTTAGCTGGGTCAGCCAAGGAAGAAGCCCGATTGAATTTGTATTCCACCAACTAACAGAGCCAATGCTTGCTCCAATCCGTCGTATTTTACCTGCTATGGGTGGTTTCGACTTGAGCGTATTAGTGCTGTTTATTGTTTTACAATTTGCCAATTTCTTGATGGGCGATTTTGTAGGACCACTTTGGTATAAACTGTAGTGACTGCAGTTGCTTGGGATGGTGAAGACCTGTTATTACATGTCTATATTCAACCCAAAGCCAGCCGTGATAAGCTCATCGGCCCACATGGTGATGAGTTCAAGATTGCGATTACTGCACCACCGATTGATGGCAAAGCCAACGCGCATCTGATTAAGTATCTAGCAAAGCAGTGTAAGGTTGCTAAAGGGCTGGTGCAGATTGAAAAGGGTGAATTAGGACGGCATAAGCAGATCAGAATTATCTCACCGACGCTAATGCCAAATGAATTTCAAGCCCTCTTATGAGGGCTTTTTTATAGGGAAATTGTGATGAAAAATACGATATGGTTACTGTTTTTAATGATGGTTACAGGCGTCAGCCACGCAGGACAATTCAAGACTATCAAAGATGCAGAAGTGCATTATGTGGTGTTTAACTCAACGTTTATGACACCTCAAATTGCCCGTACTTATGGTTTAAAGCGCAATGAATCCATTGCGACGGTTAATATCAGTGTATTAGACCGTTCGAGTGTCGGAAAACCAGCCATGCCAGCGGGCATTAAGGGCAATGCAAAGAATTTAATTGGGCAAATAAAAACACTCGACTTTAAAGAAATAAAAGAGGGAGATGCTATATACTACCTCGCCCAATTTTCAATAACGAATGAAGAGCGTTATCAGTTCACTATCGATGTAGATGCAGGAATGAAAGGTCGCGGCCCGATCTCATTCACTCAACAGCTTTACACTGAGAAGTAGTGATGTACACAGCGGATGAGCAATATGAGAGCAACGATATGAGTAAAAAAATAGTATTGGCGACAGGCAATCAAGGCAAAGTAAAAGAAATGGCAGACCTGCTGTCTGACTTTGGTTTTGATGTGCATGCGCAAAGCGAGTTTAATGTGTCAGAAGTCGCCGAAACTGGTACGACATTTATTGAAAATGCCATCATTAAAGCTCGACATGCCGCGAAAGAAACAGGCTTAGCTGCCATTGCGGATGATTCAGGGCTAGAAGTGGATTACCTTAATGGCGCACCCGGTATTTATTCGGCTCGCTATTCAGGGGAAGGCGCAACAGACGCAACTAATATTGATAAGGTACTTGCCTTACTTGTTGATGTGCCGGAAGCTCAGCGCACTGCTCGATTCCACTGTGTGCTTGTCTTAATGCGTCATGCTGATGATCCCACCCCTATTGTTTGCCATGGTCAGTGGGAAGGACGAATTTTACCGGAACGAGCGGGAAGTCAAGGTTTTGGTTATGACCCTATCTTTTTTGTACCGGAAGATAACTGTGCATCAGCGGAGCTTGCCCCAGCGCGTAAGAAACAGCTGTCACATCGTGGAAAAGCACTGAAAGAATTGTTCTCCATGATTCAGTCTAAAGGCCTATAAGCATGTTAATTCCACCACCACTTAGTCTTTATATTCATATTCCTTGGTGCGTACAAAAATGCCCGTATTGTGATTTCAATTCTCATGCATTAAAGGGAGGAATACCGCAACACGAGTATATTACGGCGTTGATTGAAGACTTAGATGCTGATATAGCCAAATATCAGCTAGAAACGGATACACGTCCGTTGCACTCTATTTTTATTGGTGGTGGTACGCCAAGCTTGATCGAACCTCAATATATAGCCACGTTGTTACAGCAGGTCCAGCGTCGTGTGCGATTCAGTGATGATATCGAAATTACGATGGAGGCAAACCCAGGTACGATTGAAGCCGCGCGTTTTGCTGAATATCGTCTTGCTGGTGTTACCCGGATATCGGTGGGCGTTCAGAGTTTTCAGCAAGAAAAATTAACACGTCTAGGGCGTATTCATGGTGCAAAAGAAGCGATCACTGCGGCCAAGCTAGCCCATGAGATTGGGCTTAATAGCTTTAACCTTGATCTTATGCATGGGTTACCGGATCAAACCGTCGATGATGCATTGCAAGATTTACAACAAGCGATTGATCTAGCGCCGCCGCATTTGTCTTGGTATCAGCTGACCATCGAACCTAATACCTTGTTTTATTCCAAGCCTCCGGTCCTACCTGATGATGATGCACTATGGGATATCTTTGAAAAAGGGCACCAGATGTTGGCCGCTGAAGGGTATGAGCAGTATGAGATTTCTGGATACAGCAAGCGAGGCTTCCAATGCCAACATAACCTAAACTATTGGCGTTTTGGTGACTATCTAGGGATTGGGTGTGGTGCGCACGGCAAACTCAGTTTTTCAGATGGTAAGATTATTCGGACAACCAAAGTAAAACACCCTAAAGGTTATTTAAACTTGTTGAAGCCTTACCTCGACTTGGAATCGAGTGTCGAAGAAAGTGACAGGCCATTTGAGTTCTTTATGAATCGCTTTCGATTATTAGAGTCTTGTCCCAAGCATGAGTTTACGAAAAGAACGGGGCTTGATCTGAGTACGATTCAAAAACCAATTAAAGAAGCACTTGAGCGTAAGTTTATTCTTGATGAAGGGGATAGCTGGCGACTGACTGAAAAAGGAAAGTTGTTTTTAAATGATTTACTGGAAATTTTTGAAATCTAGCGGTCGTATCGTCTAATACATCAATTAAGTCAGCGGTATCGCTGACTTAATTATTTTCGTATTGACTGGTGCATTTATACCGCAGCGATGGAGTCATCAATTAGAAAATTGAGCGCCCAATCCGTGTTGATAGCATTTCTAACACTCGAGTGCCCACCAATGAGTTACCCGATGAATCCAACTCAGGCGACCAAACGGCTATGGTCATTTCCCCAGGTACGACAGCCACTATACCGCCACCAACCCCCGACTTACCCGGCATTCCTACCCTGTAAGCAAACTCACCAGCACCGTCATACAACCCACACGTTGCCAGTAATGCATTGAGTTGTTTTGTTTGCGTTGGAGTCACAATGTGCTTTTTAGTGTGTACGGATTGACCTTTGTTGGCTAGGTAGCTAAAGGTTTTCGCTAAATCGACACAGCTCATTTTCAATGCGCACGCATGAAAATAATTGTTCAGAACAGGAATGACTTCGTTTTCAAAGTTACCAAATGAACGCATAAGGTATGCAATCGCGGCATTGCGGTCGCTATGCATCATCTCAGACGCCGCTACGACTTTGTCGTAGACGATGTGATTATCTCCCGACAGCAACCTTACAAATTCCAGCATACGTTGCTTAGGCGCAGACAGGCGGCTTTGTAGCAAATCTGCTACGACAATTGCGCCGGCATTGATAAACGGATTGCGGGGAATGCCATGTTCCATCTCAAGTTGAATCAGCGAGTTAAAAGCTTGTCCTGACGGTTCTTTCCCCACTCGCTGCCAAATCTCTTCAGGCTTATACAGCATCATCGCAAGCGTCAGGCTCAAGGCTTTCGAAATCGATTGTACTGAGAAGGCTTCTTCGGCATCGCCAGCCTTGATGATTTCGCCGTCATTCGTGCAGATGGCAATACCAATCTTGTCATTTGGTACTCGAGCGAGGGCAGGGATGTAATCGGCAACCTTGCCCTGGCCAATCAATGGTCGGACTTCGCTAACGATCTGAGACAATATTTGCAAGGTTGGTTTCATACGCACCTATGGGATAAACACTAGAGCCAAAAAAGCCAACATAATGTTGGCTTTCGAAATCGTTGAAAACTTACTTGGTACGGCGGTACTTGATGTCCCAAACTCCGTGACCTAAACGATGCCCACGAGCCTCAAATTTGGTGAGGGGTCTGTCCTCTGGTCTCGGTATGAAATCACCATCTGTCGCTATATTGGCATAACCAGGTGCTTGATTCATGATTTCAATCATGTGTTCACCGTAGTTTTCCCAATCAGTTGCCATATGGAAGATACCCTCTTCGAGCTTCAACTTCTGACGCACCATTTCCGCAAAATCGAGTTGTACGATACGACGCTTATGGTGACGTTTTTTATGCCAAGGGTCAGGGAAGAACAGCTGCAGCGTAGTCAAACTGCTGTCTGGAATCATGTTTGCAAATACTTCAACGGCATCGTGACACATCACGCGTAAGTTTGTGACTTCTGCATCTCTTGCAGACGAAAGGCACGCGCCCACACCCGGGCTGTGTACTTCGATACCAAAAAAGTTTTTCTCTGGGGCATTTTTTGCCATCTCAACGAGTGAGGCACCCATACCAAATCCAATCTCTAATACTACGGGATTGTCATTGCCAAAAACTTGATTCCAATCGAGAAAAGTGTCTTGGTAATCAATACCCATCGTTGGCCAGCATGCTTCCATCGCGGCTTCTTGCCCTTTAGTTAGGCGTCCTTCGCGACGAACAAAACTACGTATCTTGCGTACTAGCTTGCCATCTTCGGTGTATTCATTTGTTGTCACTTCACTCATTGGTCTGCCTGTTCAATCAATAATCAGAGCGGGAATTATCCAAAGAATTTGCCAAGGTGCAAGCGTTATTATTCATGAAATTCCCAGTGTTTTACTTCTTTCGATAAGTGTGGTGCAATTTCGCCCAAATTATAAGTAAAAAGAGAAGAAATGTGACGCCTTTTGCAAGCTCAATTCTAACCTGGTATGAAAAGTACGGGCGTAAAACATTACCATGGCAACAAAACAAAACCGCTTATAAAGTTTGGTTGTCGGAGATTATGCTGCAACAAACCCAAGTAACGACGGTTATTCCATACTTTGAACGCTTCTTAGATCACTTCCCGACAGTGGGTGATCTTGCCCAGGCCTCACAAGATGAGGTTCTGCATCTTTGGACTGGCCTTGGGTATTACGCGAGAGCACGCAATTTACACAAAGCGGCTCAAATCGTGATGAGTGAACATGGTGGGGAGTTTCCTCAAACATTAGAGGCGATGAATGCCCTGCCTGGTGTTGGTCGGTCGACGGCTGCAGCGATATTGTCATCGGTATATAAAATGCCTCATGCAATTTTGGATGGTAACGTAAAGCGAACGTTGGCACGAAGTTTTGCGATAGAAGGTTGGCCTGGTCAAAAGAAAGTAGAAAACAAGCTTTGGGAGATTGCAGATACACATACGCCAACAACCGATACGGATAAATACAATCAAGCCATGATGGATATGGGGGCGCTCGTGTGCACACGTAGCCGGCCAAAATGTACGTTATGCCCAATCTCAACACTCTGTGTGGCGAACAAACAAGGCAAGCAACTTGATTTCCCGGGGAAAAAACCTAAAAAAATTAAACCTGAAAAAGAAACATGGTTCGTTATTCTGAAATACAAAGAGGAAGTGTGGTTAGCTCAACGGCCACAAACTGGGATTTGGGGGGGCCTCTTCTGCTTCCCAGAAAGTCCTGTGGCGAATATTACAGAGACATTGGATCATTTAAAGATCAACGAAGAATGGATTCAATCTTTAGAAACGGATATTGCATTTCGACATACATTTAGCCATTACCACCTAGATATCACCCCGATCATCGTGACGCTTAATCAGCTTCCAACAATGATAATGGAACAGTCTCAAGGTCTTTGGTATAACATGTCTAATCCAGAGAAGGTTGGCTTGGCTGCACCTGTAAAACAGCTAATTCTTGCCTTACAACGAATTTAATAAGGATAACAATATGAGCCGTATGGTTTTTTGTGCCCGACTACAAAAAGAAGCCGAAGGGTTAGACTTTCAACTTTACCCTGGCGAACTCGGAAAACGCATCTTTGACAATGTGTCGAAAGAAGCGTGGGCGCAGTGGCAATCAAAGCAGACTATGTTGATCAATGAAAAAAAACTCAACATGATGGATCCGGAACATCGTAAGCTACTTGAAACAGAGATGGTCAACTTCCTGTTCGAAGGAAAAGACGTTGTTATTGATGGGTATACGCCCCCGTCAGAGTAAGAAACCAAGGACGCTCAAAAACACCACCTAATGTGGTGTTTTTATTACCTAATATGAAAAAATTGATTTACTTTTTTATTCCTATCTTGCTGGTGGGTTGCAGTCGTGAATTTATTGAAAAAATTTACGATGTGAATTACGAGCCAACCAACCGTTTTGCGAAAAATCTTGCCGAGCTTCCTGGACAGTATTTGAAAGATACCAAAGCGATGGATGCGCTGATTGGCAGCTTTAATGGCAATATTGAAAAGCGCTGGGGCAGCAGTGAAATCAAAGTGGCGGGTAAAAGCAACTACGTTAAATATATTGATAATTACTTGAGCCGAGCTGAGGTAGATTTTAGTAAAGGTATTATCACGATTGAGACTGTCTCTCCGACCGAGCCAGAAAAGCACCTTAAAAACGCAATAGTGACAACGCTACTCACCCCTGATGATCCTGCAAGCGTCGATTTGTTTTCTTCTCGTAGTATCAAGCTAGAGGGGCAACCTTTTCTCTATAACCAAGTCGTAGACCAAGAAAAAAAACCAATGCAGTGGTCGTGGCGCGCGAGTCGTTTTGCTGATTACCTTATTGCCAATAAGGTCAAAACAAAGAATGTCGATTACAAGAAGGCGTATTACGTTGAGATCCCAATGGTCAAAGATCATGCCGCTAAGCGGAGCTATCAATATGCCGATATTGTTCGGCGAGCCTCGCGTAAGTACGACATTCCAGAGGATTTAATCTATGCCATTATTAAAACAGAAAGTAGTTTTAACCCCTACGCAGTGAGTTGGGCCAATGCGTATGGCTTGATGCAGGTCGTTCCAAAGACAGCTGGGCGAGATGTATTTAACCTCGTTAAAAACAAATCAGGAGAACCGTCGCCAGAATATCTTTTTAACCCAGAACAGAACATTGATACAGGGACTGCGTACTTCTATATTCTAAAAAATCGTTATTTGAAAGCCGTTCGTCATCCTACTTCATTAGAGTACAGCATGATTTCGGCGTATAACGGAGGCACTGGTGGCGTATTAAACACATTCAGTAAAGATAGAAAAAGAGCCATGAATGATCTGAACTCACTACAACCTAACCAGGTTTATTGGGCATTAACAAAAAAACACCCAAATTCAGAATCACGACGTTACCTAGAAAAAGTAACGAAATATAAGAAAGATTTTAACGCGGGTAAGAAGTAATGATTACTTTTGCCGAAAAAAGCAGCGGTCGAACGGTTTTTTAAAGTTTTTTTAAAAAACCTGTTGACGGGAGAACGGAAAATACGTTTAATAGCGCCCCGTTGCCCGGATAGCTCAGTCGGTAGAGCAGAGGATTGAAAATCCTCGTGTCGGTGGTTCGATTCCGCCTCCGGGCACCACAATTTGATTTGTTGGTGTCGATAGTTTTTTAGAAAAACGTTTTTTAAAAAAATTAGAAACACGAACAGAAGCATAAAGAATTTAGTGTGCCGACTTAGCTCAGTAGGTAGAGCAACTGACTTGTAATCAGTAGGTCACCAGTTCGACTCCGGTAGTCGGCACCATTCTTTTGCCTCGATAGCTCAGTCGGTAGAGCAGAGGATTGAAAATCCTCGTGTCGGTGGTTCGATTCCGCCTCGAGGCACCATTATTTGGTGCTTAACAAATAATGGTCTTAGGACCTGATGTTGACACAGATAATTCCCCTTTAGTTCAGTTGGTAGAACGGCGGACTGTTAATCCGTATGTCGCAAGTTCAAGTCTTGCAAGGGGAGCCACATTAGAAAAAGGCCTCATCGAAAGATGAGGCCTTTTTTGCATTTCAGCTTTGCACATATCATCTCCATTAGACTATCACCCTTTGTTCCTCTCTCATTTGTATTCCTTTATCGTTTGCAGCGCGCTTAATTGGCTATTGCCTTTGTACAACTCACCGATTGTGCGGAACAGCCTTGTCATTCGCTACAGGTAGTTATTGCTGCAAATACAAAGGCGCCACCCTCACTCTGTGTGGATGACGCCTTTAAACATAAAAAGCGAATTATCAGCTTTTGGATTACTCTAATTTTTGACTGACAATACGTTACTTCGTTGAGTCTGAAGAGGTCGCAGCTTCAGTTTCAGCTAGGTCCTCATTACGCATTTCTCTTTCCGCTCGCTTAGCTTTCTCAATCATTGGGGTAATGCTTGAGCCTTGGATAAGGATTGAGAAAACCACAACGGAATAGGTCATCACGAGGATGATTTCTTTGACGTCGATAAGTTTGTCTTCAATAACCCACACACCAGCAGGGATAGACAGTGCCATAGCAAGCGCCAAGCCGCCTCGTAAGCCTCCCCAAGTTAATATCCTGACCGACCATGGATTGTAACGACGAAAGCGCTTAAAGCCGACGTAGGAGAGCGCCACGCTGAGGTAGCGAGAGCCTAAGACGAGTGGTATGGAAAATGCCATCAAGATCCAATCTTCTTGGTGGAATTGGAACAATAGCATCGACATCCCGATTAATAGGAATAGTACACCGTTTAGAAACTCATCAACCAGCTCCCAGAAGTGGTCGAGGTGCTTTTCTGATTCTTTGGAAAAGCCAATATATCGTGTCCAATTCCCGATCATGATGCCCGATACCACCATTGAAAGCGGTCCAGAAACGTGTAAAACGTCAGCAAAGGCATAGCCTGCCGTTGGAATACCGATCGTGAGGAGTAGCTCCATTGAGTGATCGTCAGTGGCGCTAATTAAGTAATGGAATATTAAACCCAATACAAAGCCGTAGACGATGCCCCCAATAGCCTCTTGAAGAAATAACATGGTGACACTTGATACGCTGGGCGCTTCTGATCCAAAAGCAATGGTGTATAGCGTGACAAAAATAACAAGGCCAAAACCGTCATTAAAGAGTGATTCGCCTTCTACTTGAGTTGAAATTCGTTCTGGTGCGTCCAGCTTTTTTACAATGGCCAAAACAGCGATGGGATCGGTCGGTGAAATCAGTGCACCAAACAGTAAGCAATAGATTAAATCAAACTGTATACCGATAAGGTTGCAAAAACCGTACAGTACGGCGCCGATAAAAAATGTCGAAAATAATGTGGCGCCAAGCGCCAGTACGGTAATTTCCCATTTTTGATCTTTAAGGTGAGGCAGTTTGATACCGAGCCCGCCTGCGAACAGCAAGAATCCTAAGATCCCCTTCAACAAAAAGTCCTCAAAGTCGATGCTACTGACCATATCTGACGCTGCCTCTGACAAATCAAACCAGCCGTTTTGACCGCCGATGAGAATGAGCAAAGAAAGGATCATGGATCCTGCGGTTATCGCAATGGTGGTTTGCATCTTGCCTATTTTACTATTGATGAACGCAATCAACATGGCAGCGGCAGACAAAAAACAAAGAGTCTGATAAACGGACATTGAGGCTCCTTAATTGTAATAAATTGTGAATAGGATTCTGTTCTTGTCGTGAGTGAAGATCAATCACTAATTATAAAAACATGTTCTTTAGTTATAGAACGACTTTCTATTGTCCGTCTTTTGTTTTTGTTCAGCTGCGTATAAATGAAGTAACGAAATAGTTGCTACCGCGATCGGACTTGGTTAGTTTGGTGGTAAATAAAGCAGTCAAAAAGTAGTTTTAGACGTCTAGATTTCTAAAACTACTATGATAGGATGGCAACATCAGCAAGGAACGAGGCAGTATTGTGGTAAGCAGCATTAAACAACTGATTGAGAATCAATTGAAAAAACGAATCCTACTTATTGATGGTGGGATGGGGACGATGATTCAAGGCTATAAATTGGAAGAGGCCGATTATCGAGGTGAGCGCTTTGCTGATTGGGCATCAGATCTTAAGGGCAACAATGATCTGTTAGTTTTATCCCAGCCCTCTCTTATCAAAGAGATCCATAGCGCTTACCTAGAAGCCGGTGCGGATATCCTCGAGACCAATACGTTTAATGCCACCACAATTGCGATGGCCGACTACGACATGGAATCGTTGAGCGATGAAATCAATTTTGAAGCGGCGAAGCTTGCGCGTGAAGTCGCCGATGAATGGACAGCAAAAACGCCAGATAAACCTCGTTTTGTAGCAGGTGTACTGGGGCCAACCAACCGTACTTGTTCCTTATCTCCCGATGTGAATGATCCCGGTTACCGTAATGTTTCTTTTGATGAGCTTGTGATTGCTTACTCTGAGTCAACAAGAGCATTGATTAAGGGTGGATCCGATCTTATTTTGATCGAGACCATTTTTGATACTCTCAATGCGAAAGCATGTTCGTTTGCCGTTGAATCTGTTTTTGAAGAGATGGGCGTGGACTTGCCCGTTATGATCTCGGGCACCATTACCGATGCCTCTGGCCGTACCTTATCAGGCCAAACAACCGAAGCTTTTTATAACGCAATGCGTCACGTGAAGCCGATTGCGTTTGGTCTTAACTGTGCGTTAGGGCCAGATGAATTAAGGCAATACGTTGGAGAGCTGTCGCGTATATCAGAGACCTACGTTTCAGCCCACCCGAATGCAGGCTTGCCGAATGCATTTGGCGAATACGACTTGTCGCCAGAAGATATGGCTGAACATATTGGTGAATGGGCACAAAGTGGTTTCCTAAACCTTGTCGGCGGTTGTTGTGGTACGACACCAGAGCACATTCGTCAGATGGCACAGGCTGTTGAAGGTGTGTCCCCTCGTCCATTGCCTGAACTTCCTGTGGCCTGTCGACTTTCAGGGCTTGAGCCTCTTACTATTGATAAAGAGAGCTTGTTTATCAACGTCGGTGAGCGCACCAACGTGACAGGCTCAGCGCGCTTTAAACGTCTCATTAAAGAAGAGCTTTATGATGAAGCACTAGAAGTGGCTCGTCAGCAGGTTGAGAATGGTGCGCAAATCATCGACATCAACATGGACGAAGGCATGCTCGATGCTGAAGCTTGTATGGTGCGATTCCTGAATCTTTGTGCTTCTGAGCCTGAAATATCAAAAGTGCCCATTATGGTCGATTCCTCCAAATGGGAGGTGATCGAAGCAGGCTTGAAGTGCATTCAAGGTAAAGGCATCGTCAACTCGATCTCGTTAAAAGAAGGCAAAGAAAAGTTTGTCGCACAAGCCAAATTAATCCGCCGCTATGGTGCTGCGGTTATCGTTATGGCGTTTGATGAGGTTGGGCAAGCTGACACGCGTGAACGAAAAATTGAAATCTGTACGCAGGCTTACCGCGTGCTGGTGGATGAAGTAGGCTTCCCACCAGAAGATATTATTTTTGACCCGAATATCTTTGCCGTCGCCACCGGTATTGATGAGCATAACAACTACGCGGTGGACTTTATTGAAGCCGTCGCTGATATAAAACGTGACTTACCATATGCCATGATCTCTGGTGGTGTTTCTAACGTGTCATTCTCGTTCCGTGGTAATAACTACGTACGTGAAGCCATTCATGCTGTGTTCTTGTATCACTGTTTTAAAAACGGTATGGACATGGGCATTGTTAATGCTGGGCAACTGGAGATTTATGACAATGTGCCAGATAAGCTGCGTGAAGCGGTTGAAGACGTAGTCTTAAACCGCCGAGATGATGGAACAGAGCGTCTGTTAGACATTGCGACAGAGTATGCCAACAAAGGTGTGGGTAAAGAAGAAGACGCCAGCGCATTAGAATGGCGAACATGGCCGGTTGAAAAACGCTTGGAGCACGCGCTCGTTAAGGGTATTACCGAATTTATTGTTGCTGATACCGAAGAAGCTCGATTGAACGCTGAAAAACCACTCCATGTCATTGAAGGCCCTTTGATGGATGGTATGAACGTGGTGGGCGATCTATTTGGTGAAGGTAAGATGTTCTTGCCGCAGGTAGTGAAATCTGCGCGAGTCATGAAACAAGCAGTGGCCCATTTAGAGCCGTTTATCGATGCATTGAAAGAGGTAGGCTCCAATAACGGTAAGATCTTGC
This sequence comes from Vibrio sp. 10N.286.49.B1, assembly GCF_002873335.1. GTDB lineage: Bacteria > Pseudomonadota > Gammaproteobacteria > Enterobacterales > Vibrionaceae > Vibrio. Next base: position 19,990 of record NZ_MCUW01000005.1, read on the forward strand.
TTGCCACTGTTAAAGGTGATGTACACGATATCGGTAAAAACATTGTAGGCGTTGTGCTGCAATGTAATAATTACGAGATTATAGACCTTGGCGTCATGGTGTCCTGTGAACAAATCCTCAAGGTCGCGAAGGAAGAAAACGTGGATATTATCGGTCTGTCAGGCTTGATCACCCCTTCACTGGATGAAATGGTGCATGTTGCCAAAGAAATGGAGCGACAAGGCTTTGATTTGCCATTGCTGATTGGTGGAGCGACGACATCAAAGGCTCATACAGCCGTAAAAATTGAGCAGAACTACAGCCAACCGGTTGTTTATGTAAACAACGCCTCAAGAGCGGTGGGCGTTTGTACGTCACTGTTGTCTGATGAGCTTAAGCCGGCGTTTGTCAGCAAATTAGATATTGATTATGAGCGGGTGCGTGACCAGCACAGCCGCAAAAAGCCTCGTACTCAGCCTGTGACTCTGGAACAAGCAAGAGAAAACAAAGTAGCGATTGACTGGGATGCCTACACACCGCCAGCACCGTTGAAACCGGGGATTCATATCTTCGATGATTTCGATGTCGCAACGTTGCGTGAATATATCGACTGGACGCCATTCTTTATGACTTGGACATTGATGGGTAAGTACCCGAAAATATTTGAGCACGAAGAAGTGGGCGAAGAGGCAAAACGACTCTATAAAGATGCGAATGACCTGCTCGATCGCGTTGAAAAAGAAGGGTTACTCAAAGCGAAAGGGATCTGTGGTTTGTTTCCTGCGGCTAGTGTGGACGATGATATTGAAGTGTATACCGATGAGTCTCGTACTGAGGTGAAGCAGTTGCTATGTAACCTTAGACAGCAAACCAAAAAGCCTAAGGGTTACAACTACTGCATTTCGGACTATATTGCCCCGAAAAGCAGCGGCAAACAGGACTGGATCGGGGCATTTGCGGTTACGGGTGGAATTGGTGAACGCGAACTCGCGGATGAATACAAAGCGAACGGTGATGATTACAACGCCATTATGATTCAAGCGGTGGCCGATCGATTAGCGGAAGCCTTTGCTGAATATCTACATGTTCGTGTTCGAAAAGATATTTGGGGTTATTCGCCAGATGAGGCCTTAGACAATGAAGCCCTTATTCGTGAAAAGTATCAAGGTATTCGACCAGCACCGGGCTACCCTGCTTGTCCTGAACATACAGAGAAAGGACCGCTTTGGGATTTACTGAATGTCGAAGAAGCGATAAATATGTCTCTAACCACGAGTTATGCTATGTGGCCTGGGGCATCAGTATCAGGATGGTATTTCTCTCACCCTGACTCCCGTTATTTTGCGGTTGCTCAAATTCAAGAAGATCAGCTACTCAGTTATGCTGACCGAAAAGGTTGGGATCGACTCGAAGCCGAGAAGTGGTTAGGGCCAAATATTAACTAGTTGAAGCTTATCATTTTGGTAAGTTAAGAAATGACAACAATAAAAACGGCACCGATGATAGGTGCCGTTTTTATTGCTGCTTTCTGCAGGCGTTATCCGCAGTGAAGGGGCTTTCCTTAGGAAACTTTTTTCGGAAAGACTTTGACCATCTTTATACGATTTTCTTCAAGTTCCACAATCTCCATCAGATGCTCTGCGACTTCGACGCTGAGGTGACTCTCTGGGATATCTTCAAGATACTCCAGCATCAGGCCGTTGAGAGTACGAGGACCATCAGTAGGAAGTGTCCATTTTAACCCCTTGTTGATATCTCTAATGTTGGCACTGCCTTCAATTAAAAAGCTTCCATCACCTTGTGGTGAGATTTCTTCTGCCAGTGTTGGTGCGATGGAGGTTGTAAACTCACCAACAATCTCTTCTAGAATATCCTCTAACGTTACCAAGCCATTGATGTCACCATACTCATCAACGATAAGACCGATCCGTTGCTTATTACGTTGAAACTTGAGCATTTGCACATTGAGTGGGGTTCCTTCGGGAATGAAGTAGACTTCATCAGCACTGCGCAGCAGTGTTTCTTTGGTAAACTCGTTCTTTTCTAACATCAAACGGTAGGATTCGCGCAGCCTGATCATGCCTACGACCTCATCGATTTGATCGCGATAAAGCACAATTCGGCCATGGGGTGAGTGGGTTAACTGGCGCACGATTGACTTCCAATCATCATTAATGTTGATGCCAGTAATTTCATTGCGTGGAATCATAATGTCGTTAACGGTGACATGCTCAAGATCCAAGATCGATATCAACATATCTTGGTGACGTCGAGGAATCAGTGACCCAGCTTCGTTCACCACTGTACGTAATTCTTCAGAGCTTAAGTGGTCTTCATCGTTGTGGCTAGCATTGACACCGAGCAACCGAATAAAGCCATTGGTAATGAAATTGACCAAGATGACGAGTGGTGAAAGAACCTTCATCAAAATCGTCAACAAGATACTGCTCATGAATGACACTCGCTCAGGGTACAAAGAAGCGAGTGTTTTCGGTGTCACCTCGGCGAATACCAAAATAACCAGGGTTAACGCACCCGTTGCAATGGCAACACCGACATCGCCATACAAACGCAGGCCGATGACGGTAGCAATAGCGGAGGCGAGAATATTTACGAGGTTGTTACCGATAAGAATCAAGCCAATGAGGCGATCGGGACGGTTGAGAAGTTTCTCGACGCGTTTCGCGCCTTTATGCCCAGTTTTAGAAAGATGTTTGAGTCGATAGCGATTCAAAGACATCATCCCTGTCTCTGAACCCGAGAAGTAGCCGGAAATTACAATGAGACCCGCGAGAATGGCAAATAAAATACCGGTCGAGATGTCGTCCAAAACGTATCAGTTCCTTTAATAAATAATTGGTCAATTAATGGTCGAACTAGCGCTCGATGTCAATGCTCGTTTAAGATAACAGTGAGCCGAGTGCTAGATTGAGCTAGTTTAGAATGATTTCTTTAACGAAACGGCTACCAAAGTACGCGAGTGTTAGCAACATGGCACCAGCAATCGCGAACCACGTCACTTTTTTTCCTCGCCATCCTTTTTGGTAATGCCCCCACAAAAGAACGGTATAGATACACCAAGCCATGAGAGATAGTATGGCTTTGTGCGCTTTTCCTTGGGCGAACATGTCTTGAACAAAGATAAACCCTGTAAGTAATGTCACAGTGAGCAGCCCTGTTCCAATCAAAATGATCTTGAAAAGTTGCCTTTCCACCATCATTAATGGGGGAAGGTTAGGGTTGATGCCCAATGCCTTTTTATTTTTTAGCTTATGATCGAGCCACGCAAGCTGGATAGCATACAGTGCTCCAATGGAGAGGGTTGAATATGAAAATAATGCTAAAGAAATATGGATTAATAGCTTAGGGTTATGCTCTAAATGAGTAATGAAAGCGGTGGGTACGAAGGCTGCAATACTTAAATTGATAGCTGCAAAACTATAGACAACAGGTAACAAAAACCAGATACGAGTCTTCATCATGGCAACGCTCATAAACAGCGAAATAATAAAGCCAATCAGTGACGCGACATTGAGGATACTTAAGTTTTGCCCTGAACCACTGAAGATGAGATCACTAAGCAGCCACGCATGACAAAGCAAGGCGAGTGAGGCACTGGTAAGAACAGTTTTCGTCCGGATCCCGACCTGATGAACAAGGCCTGGGATGATGGTAGCGATGGCGAGCACATAAAAAATGGCCGCGGAAGTTGCGATTAAACTGTCCATTTTGCCTAAATATCTATGGTTTAGAGCTTGAATTATACCTTGCATCGACTCAATGAGCTACGTCATATGTAAAAAGTATTGATTAGTATTTGATCTTGTTAAGTATGACTCTGATCGCTGGCTAAGGTATACTCACCATAATTGATCGCAATTTTTAAGCGAAGAGAAAAAAATGTTTGAGAATTTAACGGATCGTCTATCCAAAACGCTGAAGAACATCAGCGGTAAAGGTCGTTTGACCGAAGAGAATATTAAGGACACGCTACGCGAAGTCCGCATGGCACTTCTGGAAGCCGATGTTGCTTTACCAGTTATTCGCGAATTTGTGAAAGGTGTTAAAGAGCGTGCTGTTGGTGTTGAGGTTTCTAAATCACTGACGCCAGGTCAAGAATTCATCAAGATAGTTCAAGCAGAGCTTGAATCTGTTATGGGTGAGTCTAACGAAGCGTTAGATCTCGCTGCACAGCCACCTGCCGTTATCTTGATGGCAGGCTTACAAGGTGCTGGTAAAACGACCAGTGTCGGCAAGCTTTCTAAAATGCTCCACGAGCGTGAAAAGAAGAAAGTTTTAGTCGTCTCTGCCGATGTCTACCGTCCAGCAGCGATTAAACAGCTAGAAACACTCGCGAGCGATGTTGGTGTGGACTTCTTCCCATCTTCCGCTGACCAAAAGCCTATTGATATTGCTAACAATGCAATTGAGCACGCGAAGAAGAAATTTTACGACGTATTGATTGTCGATACCGCGGGTCGTTTAGCCGTCGACCACGAGATGATGGAAGAGATTCGTGATCTTCACTCTGCCATCAATCCTGTAGAGACTTTATTCGTTGTTGATGCCATGACGGGTCAAGATGCGGCGAACACCGCGAAGGCATTTGGTGACATGCTGCCGTTAACCGGTGTCGTTCTGACTAAAGTCGACGGTGATGCGCGTGGTGGTGCTGCATTATCTGTGCGTCACATTACGGGAAAACCGATAAAATTCTTGGGTGTTGGTGAGAAAACCGACGCGTTAGAACCGTTTCACCCTGACCGTGTTGCGTCTCGTATTTTGGGCATGGGCGATGTGCTGTCTCTTATTGAAGATTTACAGCGCAATGTTGATACCGATAAAGCCGAAAAAATGGCGAAGAAATTCAAGGAAAAGAAAGGGTTTGACCTTGAAGATTTCCGTGAACAGCTTGGCCAGATGCAAAACATGGGTGGCATGATGGGAATGATGGACAAGCTGCCAGGTATGTCTAATGTTCCCGATAATGTGAAAGATAAAGTTGATGACAAGATGTTTAAGCAAATGGAAGCTATCATCAACTCTATGACCATGAAAGAGCGTCAGCGTCCAGAGCTTATCAAAGGCTCACGTAAAAAACGTATAGCAGCGGGTTCTGGTACTCAAGTCCAAGATGTGAATCGTCTACTGAAGCAGTTTACCCAAATGCAAAAAATGATGAAGAAAATGCAAAAAGGTGGCATGCGCGGCATGATGCGTAACATGCAAGGCATGATGGGTGGCGGCGGTGGCGGTTTTAATCCGTTCGGCCGCTAATCAGCATCTGACTACCGCGTTTATGAAACGCTTGCCCGTTCGACTAAGAACATAGCATAAGTATACCGACTACAAATAAAGGGTTACACGCCGCTTGGTGTTGTAACCCGTTTTTTATGCAAGGCAACGCGTTATTGCCAAATGTTGTTGAGCAAACCTGATGGCAGTAACGTCGTCTAATATTGTTGCTCTGTTTGTTTTTTAATCAGCGTTAATATGGAGTTTCGCTGCATAGTGATGTTAGTTTTCAAACTGTTAACTCAATCACACCCCTCGCCGTCACTTTATGCTGGTGAAAAAATAGCTAAATATCTTGCATTGAATCCGAATAAGAGTAAAATTCCGGGGCTTTATTTGGCACGAGACCTCAGGTTTTTCATAAGAGAAACACTTCTGAGGTCATTTTTATTATTGAGAAAGCAAAGAGGACGATATGGTAACCATTCGTTTGGCACGTCACGGCGCGAAGAAGCGTCCATTCTATCAAATCGTAGTTGCGGATAGCCGCAATGCTGCAACTGGTCGTTTCATTGAGAAAGTAGGTTTCTTTAACCCAACTGCTCAAGGTCAAGAAGAAGGCCTACGTCTAGATCTAGAGCGCGTTAACCACTGGGTTAGCGAAGGCGCTACAGTTTCTGACCGCGTAGCTAAGCTAGTTAAAGACGCTCAAAAAGCGGCTTAATTATTAGCTCAGTAAGCAGTATGTCGATGAAAGGTAAAGACACGATGAGTAACCAAAGCGAAAGAATTGTTGTAGGTAAATTCGGTTCTACTTATGGCATTCGTGGATGGCTTAAAGTTTTTTCCTATACAGACGATCCTGAAAACCTTTTTGATTACAGCCCTTGGTATATTAACCAAAAGGGCAAATGGGTTGAGGTTAAGGTTGAAAGTTGGAAGCGTCATAACAAAGCTATGGTGTGTAAACTAGAAGGTTTAGAGGTTCGAGAAGAAGCTCACCTACTGACTAACTTTGAAATTGCAATCGACCCAGCGGTGCTGCCTGAGCTGTCAGAAGATGAATTCTACTGGCGTGAATTGTTTGGAATGAAAATGTTTACCACAAAAGGTTACGACTTAGGTGAAGTAATCGATATGTTGGAAACTGGTTCAAACGATGTTTTGGTAGTGAAAGCAAATCTTAAAGATGCTTTCGGGCAAAAGGAACGGTTGGTACCGTACCTTGAAGAGCAAGTGATCAAAAATGTTGATCGCGAAGCTCGACGGATCGAAGTTGACTGGGATCCTGGATTCTAATCCAGTAGCTGGTAACCAATAGAGCGAGAGAACAGATGTGGGTTGGCATAATTAGCCTGTTTCCAGACATGTTCCGCAGCGTTACTGACTACGGAGTAACAGGTCAAGCGGTTAAAAAAGGTCTGCTGTCTATTGAGACATGGAATCCTCGTGATTTCACTCAAGACAAACATCGCACTGTCGATGACAGACCTTACGGTGGTGGTCCTGGTATGTTAATGATGGTTCAGCCTTTGCGCGATGCCATTCAAACAGCCAAAGCTGCGTCACCGGGTAAGACGAAAGTGATCTATCTTTCTCCCCAAGGTCGAAAACTCGATCAGCAAGGGGTAGAGGAATTAGCGAAGAACGACAACCTTGTGTTGATATGTGGTCGCTATGAAGGGGTAGATGAGCGCATCATCCAAACTGAAGTTGACGAAGAATGGTCAATTGGAGATTTTGTGATGACGGGTGGGGAAATCCCAGCCATGACGTTAATTGATTCAGTGTCTCGGTTTATACCTGGGGTACTTGGAGATTTCGCGTCAGCAGAAGAAGATTCTTTTGCAAATGGCTTGCTGGATTGTCCGCATTATACGCGCCCTGAAGTGTTGGATGGACTAGAAATACCGAGTGTATTGAAGTCTGGAAATCACAAAGACATTCGTCGCTGGCGACTACAACAGTCGTTGGGCCGTACTTGGCTAAGAAGACCGGAGCTCCTGGAAAACCTAGCTCTGACTGACGAACAGGAACAATTACTGGCCGAATTTATTAAAGCGTATCGCTTAGATAAAAAGTAAGCAGTAACCTATTTATTTTAGTATCAGTTTATTCTAGGAATTTAAGAACATGAGTAACATCATCAAGGCTCTTGAAGAAGAGCAAATGAAATCAGGCCTACCTAAATTTGCACCAGGTGACACTGTTGTAGTTCAGGTTAAAGTAAAAGAAGGTGACCGTGAGCGTCTACAGGCATACGAAGGCGTTGTAATCGCTATTCGTAACCGTGGTCTTCACTCTGCATTCACAGTTCGTAAAATCTCGAACGGTGAAGGTGTTGAGCGTACGTTCCAAACTCACTCTCCAATGGTTGATAGCATCGAAGTTAAACGCCGTGGTGCAGTACGTCGTGCCAAGTTGTACTACCTACGTGAGCGTTCTGGTAAGTCAGCTCGTATTAAAGAGAAACTTGCTAAGAAGTAATGCTATTAAACTAGCGTTCTCAAATAGAAGCGGAGCCCCTAGGGCTCCGCTTTTTTTTATCTAAATATCGTTGATATAATATATGTGTTGTGTAACGTCTGTAGATGCATAAGGCTAGCAACATAGGTGCGTTTTGCTGGTACCTTAAGTTAGCAGGATCGTTGCCAAGCCGAGAAAGACAGATAGACCGATGACATCAGTGATGGTGGTTAATGCCATTCCGCCAGCGAGTGCGGGGTCGATATTCATTTTCTTTAAGAATATCGGGATGGTTACACCAGCGATCCCGGCGACCAGCAAGTTGGTTAGCATGGCGGCGGAAATTATACCCCCTAACATCCAGTTGCCCTTCCAGGCGACGACGATGCCTCCGATGATCAGTGCCCAAAGAATACCATTCAAAAAGCCGATAGCGGCTTCTTTTAAGAGCAGCTCTCGCTTGTTACTGTCACCAATATGACCAAGTGCCAACCCACGGATGACCAAGGCCACCGTTTGATTTCCGGCGACGCCACCCATCGATGGGACAATCGTCATCAGCACGGCGATAGCGGCCATTTGCTCTAAGGTGGCTTCAAACATATTAGATACAGAAGCCGCAGCAAGTGCTGCTAGGACGTTGGCACCAAGCCATACGCTTCGACGCCTTGCTGATTTGACGACAGGTGCGAATGTATCTTCATCATCATCCATCCCTGCCATGCTCATCATTGAGTGCTCAGCGTCTTCTCGGATGATATCGACCACATCATCGATAGTAATACGACCAACAAGGTGGTGGTCACTATCTACGACTGGTGCTGAGACCCAGTCTCGACGTTCAAACAAGGAGGCAACGTCAGAATCACTGGTTTCCACATGGATAGCCTCGTCTGCGTCATCCATGACATCGATAACCTTTACGTCAGGTTGAGTGGTCAAGATGGTGCTGAGAGATAAGTGTCCTATTAGCATGCTCTCTTCATCGATGACATAGAGGGCATCAGTGGCTTCAGGAAGCTCACCACGCATGCGTAGATAACGAAGAACAACGTCTACATCGACATCACCACGGATCGTGATGACGTCGGTATTCATAATACCGCCGGCGCTGTCTTCTGGATAAGATAGGGCGGTTTCAACCCGCTGCCTATCGGCACTATCCATCTGAGAAAGAACTTCTCGTGAGACGTCATCAGGTAAGCTTCGCAAGACATAGGCAACATCGTCCGTGTCCATGCCTTCAGTGGCTTCTGCTAGCTTCTCTGGAGCCATCTTCGAGACGAGATTATCTTTGACGTCTTCATTTAATTCATCAAGAATTTCGCCATAATCTTCAGGATCGGTGAGTTGCCAAAGGACGTCGCGACTTTTACGAGGTGAGGCCTCGAGAAGGTGGGCAATGTCTTCAGGTTCCATATCCTGAAGCTGTCTGCGTACGTAAACAAAGCGACCATTTTCTAGGGCCTCGCTTACTTCTTGGAGAGTTTGGTGAGCTTGGTCGAATTCTATTTGCTCTGCCATGGCTGCCCCTTGAACTTAACTGCTTTAATTTATTGAATATTAGTTTAATTCTACACGTTAATTAATAACAACGTATGAATGACTGTGTGATATTTTTACTCGTTAAGAATTTGGTTTATTCGTCTTCATCAAAACGGTGTTCAACCAGTTCACACACGGCTTGGAGTGCATCATTGGATTGAGGGCCATCCGCTTTAATCGTGATAAATTCACCCTGAGCGGATTCCAGCATCAGTAACCCCATGACGCTATCAGCCGTCGCTTCTTTATTTTCGTGATTACAAATGGTGACGGTGGCGTTAAAACTTTGCGCAAGCTCTACCAGTTTAACGGCTGCCCGTGCATGGAGCCCTAAGCGGTTTTGAATCAAGACAGTTCGAGATGTAGACATGAGACTCCTATTGATGCTGCTCTAGTGACGCGTGTCTAATTTGGACTTGCTGGCCGCTGTGAGCAAAGTACTCACCGATTTGCTGTGCAATATAGACTGAGCGGTGTTTACCGCCAGTGCAGCCTATAGCGACCGTCAGATAGCTGCGATTGTTTTTTTCTAACATTGGTAGCCAACGCTCGATAAAGTGCTGTATTTGCAGTTTTAGCTCAATCACTTCTGGGTGGGACTCTAGAAATGACTTAATGGGTGCATCGAGCCCTGTTAAAGGTCTCAATTCAGGTTGCCAATGGGGGTTAGGTAAGAACCTAACATCAAACACGTAATCCGCATCGTTTGGCATACCGTATTTGAATCCAAAAGATTGGAATACCATCACCAATTCTTTTTTCTCTTTTCCTTCGAGCTCAATGCGAATCGTTTCACTAAGGTCATGAATCGAGCGATGACTGGAGTCGATAAGGTAATCAGCTTGCTCTTTAATGGGCTTTAACAGCTTGTGCTCAAGATCAATGGCTTGCTCGAGTGATAGCTTCTCTTTTTGTTGCGATAGAGGATGGATTCGCCTTGTCTCACTATAGCGAGTCAGTAGAACTGGCTTAGTTGCGTCAAGAAAGAGGACCTTAACATCATGACTCTTTGCTAGCTCATCGAGCTTGAGGCTGAGCTGTTTGAGATTGTCAGGAAGGTTGCGAATATCGATGCTGACCGCCACATTTTGTTGGGAGTCTTTCGTGCTCTCAACAAAATGTTCGAGCAGATCGATGGGGAGGTTATCAACGCAGTAATAACCAGAATCTTCTAAAACTCGGAGCGCAACACTTTTACCGGCTCCAGAATGCCCACTTACAACGACCAATCTCATAATCTTGACTCAGTATGTTTAATTCGATTCAGTATATTTATTTCGATGCTGCACTGTTAGTGACTGACAATGATGTCGTATAGCTCTTGATCACTTTGTGCTTTGCGCAATTGCTTAAGGACGGTTTTGTCGTTCAGGCGTTCTGCCATGCAAGACAAGGTTTTGAGGTGCTCTTTACATTGAGCATCTGGAACTAAAAGCGCAAACATGAGGTCAACAGGTCGATTATCGATAGAGTCGAACTCAACCGGTTCGTTACACTGCAAAAGGACCGCTATTGCCTTGTCACTATCTTGCATGCGCGCATGAGGGATGGCGATACCGTTACCGATACCCGTGCTGCCTACTTTCTCTCGGTTCAACATGCACTCAAACAACTCTGTAGAGTTCTGACCTGTCTTTTGTGCCGCGATTTCACTGATGATCTCGAGTGCGCGCTTTTTGCTGGTACAAGGGACTGCACTCTTGGTGCAGTCCAATGTTAATACTTCACTTATTTGCATTTTAGTGATTACTTATTTTTTCTTTGTGCTTATTCAATTGTCGGACGAGCTTATCGACGAGTGAGTCGATGGCCGCATACATACTCTCATCTTCTGCCGCCGCATGAATTTCACCGTGATTGATGTGGAGCGTAGCTTCAGCGATCTGGTTTAATTTTTCAACTCGTAATATCACTTGAATGGTATTTATATGATCAAAAAAGCGTTCTAGTTTATGAAATTTGTCATTAACGTAGTCTTGCATTGACTCAGTAAGATCAACATGGTGGCCTTGGATTTGAATTTGCATAGACTTTCCTTTTTGGTTATTGGCCTTAAAGTAGGCGTTTACGCTGACTAGAAGGGGCGATACCCAGCGACTCTCGATACTTAGCGATAGTGCGTCTAGCAACTTGAATACCCTGGTCAGCTAACTGAGCGGCGATTTTGCTATCGCTCAAAGGCTTGGCTGTATTTTCGGCAGCGACAAGCTTTTTGATCAGTGCTCGAATGGCGGTTGACGAGCATTCACCGCCATTATCTGTAGAAACATGGCTTGAAAAGAAGTACTTCAATTCAAAAATACCACGAGGTGTATGCATATATTTCTGAGTGGTCACTCTTGAAATCGTTGATTCATGCATATCGACGGCTAATGCCACATCATTGAGTACCATAGGTTTCATCGCTTCTTCACCATATTCAAAGAAGTCATGTTGATGTTCAACAATGCATTTCGCAACCTTAAGAAGTGTCTCATTACGGCTTTCTAAGCTTTTAATCAACCATTTAGCTTCTTGAAGGTTAGAGCGAATATATTGGCTATCTGGGCTGTTTCCTGTCCCTAATTGTGCATACTGTTGATTGACTTTCAAGCGAGGTACGCTGTCGGGGTTTATTTGAACCACCCACTTGCCTCTGTCTTTAAAAACAGACACATCTGGAACGACATACTCAGTCTCATCTGGGGTGATTTTACTGCCAGGACGAGGGTCGAGCTGTTGAATCAGTGACAGTACTTCTCTCAGTTCTGTTTCTTTCAGTCTAGTCTCTTTAATGACGAGCTTGTAATCGCGATTGCCTAATTGATCGATGTGATGAGACAGGACTAATTTTGCTTCGGCTAACCAAGGCGTATCTTCCGGAAACGTCGCCAGTTGAAGTAAAAGGCAATCTTGTAAGTTAACCGAGGCGACACCGAGTGGGTCAAACTGTTGAATGCGTTTGCGTACCGCCTCGACTTCATCCAGTTCAAGATCGTCTATATCTACGCTTTCAAGTAGTTCTTCGCACGATTGAGTGAGGTAACCTTGGCTATCGATTGCATCAATAACGGCGAGTGCAATGGCTCGGTCTGTCTCTGAGAATGGGGTTAGGTCTAGCTGCCAAATAAGATAATCTTGCAGTGATTGTGTGGTTTCACCTTGATATATAGGAAGGTCATCGTCGACGCTGATACCCGTATTGCCGGTGTTTGCGCTGTAAACGTCATCCCATGTCGTGTCGATTTCGAGGTCGTTGGTAATCTCAGAAGACTCGATCAGTTCTGAGCTGTCTTTAGGTTCCGGCTCACTGCTGAGCTCTGGACTGGATTCCTCTTTACTCTCTAGGTTGTTTTTTTCTTCATTAGCAGGCGGCTCGTCGGTTGCTTCTTCAACATCAAGTAGTGGGTTGGAGTCCAAAGCCTCTTGAATTTCTTGTTGAAGGTCGAGCGTCGACAACTGCAATAAGCGAATTGCTTGTTGCAGTTGTGGTGTCATTGCTAACTGTTGACCTAGCTTAAGTTGTAATGAGGGTTTCATGCAGTCTTGTTGGCCTATTAATAAATATGATACCTGACTATTAAATCATAGTCGGAATTGTTCACCGAGATAAACCTGTTTTACATGTTCATTATTGAGAACATCTTCCGGTGTGCCTTCAGCAATCAAGTGACCTTGGCTGACGATGTAGGCTTTTTCACAGACATCCAGCGTCTCACGGACATTATGGTCGGTAATTAATACGCCAAGGCCTCTATCTCTTAGGTGTTCGATGATTTTTTTGATATCGATAACAGAGATGGGGTCAACCCCTGCAAAAGGCTCATCAAGTAGAATAAATTGCGGGTTCGCCGCTAAGGCTCGTGCAATTTCTACACGACGGCGCTCTCCACCAGAGAGTGCCATGCCCGCGCTTTTTCGGATATGTTGAATATTGAACTCATCGAGAAGATCCTCAAGGCGATCCTGTTGTTCTTCTTGGGTGAGCTCATTACGTGTTTCTAATACGGCTAGAATATTATGTTCCACGCTTAGCTTTCTAAAAATAGAGGCTTCTTGTGGCAGGTAACCGATCCCCATTTTTGCTCGACTGTGCATCGGTAAAATACTGATGTCTTCGTCATCAATGGTAATCGAACCTTCATCTCGAGCAACAAGGCCTACAATCATATAAAAAGATGTCGTTTTTCCCGCGCCATTAGGGCCCAGCAATCCAACAATCTGACCTGACTCTACAGACAAGCTCACATCGGTGACGACTTTTCTATTGTTATAACTTTTTGCTAAATGCGTTGCTTTTAATAGCGCCATATTCCGAAGTACTACTCTTGAGCTGGTTGAGGTTGAAGAACGGTCGACACACGTTCGTTAGGGCTACCATCTGCGATCAATTTTTGTGACGAAATTCTATAGCGAATTTTTGTTCCTTTGATAATGCTACCGTCTTGCGACAACATCGCTTGATTGGTCATCGTTAATTGGTCGTCTTTCAAGGCATAGTGAAGCTCTTTAGCTTCACCGTACAATGTCTTACCATCATCGGTGAGCTGAGAAAAGGTCGCAAGATCGCCGAACCCTTCAATAACCTGCAATGCGCCGGTCTTAGGTTCTCGCGTGACAATGATCGTGTCAGCATTAATATTGATGCTACCTTGTTTTAGTTTTACATCGCCAGCAAAGGTAACCTTGTTACTTTTCATATCAAGCTGTTGAGTATCGGAGTCGATATACACAGGTTGTTCCGTATCCGTCGAAAGTGCATAAGCGGCGACTGGTAAAAACAGGCAAAGCCCAAGACTAAGGTGTGAGAGTTTCATATTTACTATTCACTTTGTTGTAAAGCTCTGCGAGGTTATCTGCGAAGTTTCCTTTCATCGCATCACCACGCGTTTCAAACTGTGGGCCTAACATTAGAACGTTAGTATCAGCCCAAAAATCCCGATTGTCTAACTGAATGCTCATCTGGTCTGTTGATAAGGTATCGAAACCTGACTCATCAAGCAAATTTCTAGCAATTACATCGTCATACAGGGTTAATACGTCTTTTTTATCGAGAATGGCGGTCGCCGCTGAAATCTCCCACTCTTGGGTGGTTCCCTCGACATAAATCTTCAATACAGGTCGGTCGAATACGGTTTCGCCTTTTTTTGAAAAGTGCTCTAAATATGCTGAGTTAATACTGTAGCTTCGTACGCCGTTATCAGCGTAAGAAATATTGTGTAGATTCTTGCCGTTAAATGCAGGAAGTTCAACATTAGGGGTAACCTGAATGACATTACTATCCTCTTTGCTATAAAGATAGTAACCACACCCAAGGGATATCATTAACAATGCGGCATATAGAGTACGAGGTAGACTCATATACTCAAACCTTTATGAAGCTCGAGTTGCCCTTTTGATTCAAGGATAATATCACACACCTCTCTGACTGCCCCTCGTCCTCCTTGGATCGATGTGACATAGTCAGCTTTATTGGCAAGAAGGGGGTGGCCGTCAGCCACGCACACACTCAGTCCAATCTGTTCCATAACAGGCCAATCAATTAAGTCATCACCAATATAGGCGGTCTGTTCTGCTGAAATATTGAGTTTTTCACAGATGTCTTTGTAAGCCACTATTTTATCATCTTGGCCTTGGTAGATTAACGATATCCCCAGCGCAGTCATTCGATTCTCAACAATCTTAGACGTGCGGCCTGTGATAATGGCGACTTCTATGCCGGCGCTCATGAGTGCTTTGACGCCGTATCCGTCTCTAGTGTGAAATGTCTTAAGCTCTTCGCCATCATTACCCATATAGACAAGCCCGTCAGAGAAAACACCATCAACGTCGCAAATGAGGAGTTTTATCTCAGACGCTCGCGCGAAGGCGGTTTTATCCATTGCACCATAGAGCGTTTCAATCGTTTGTGGCATTACATCACTCCCGCTTTGAGTAGGTCATGCATATTTAATGCACCAACAACCCGGTTCTCTTCTAGCAAAATTAGGCCGTTAATATTTTTAGATTGCATCAGATGTAATCCTTCTGCTGCAAGCATATTGGGGGTCGCGGTTGTTGGAGAGACCGTCATGACATCCCCAATACTCGTAGTATGGATATCAATACGCTTGTCTAAGATTCGGCGTAAATCACCATCGGTAAAAATACCAAGCAAGTATTGTGATTCATTGACAACAGCGGTCATCCCTAAACCTTTATCCGTGATTTTTAATAACGCGTCGCGAACTAAGGTATTGGGAGTGACGAGAGGTAACGCATCACCAGAATGCATGATGTCACTTAATTTTAGCAACAACTTGCGACCCAAAGCGCCTCCTGGATGAGACAATGCAAAATCCTCTTCACTAAACCCTCTCGCTTCCAGCAAGGCAATGGCTAACGCATCCCCCATCACGAGTGTAGCAGTTGAGCTAGAGGTCGGCGCGAGTCCTAACGGGCAGGCTTCTTTTGGAACCGTAATCTGTAAGTGGTGATCTGAAAGCTTAGCCATCGTAGACGCCGGCTTCCCTGTCATGCTAACGGTCGTAATACCAAGACGCTTGAATACCGGAAATAGGCTGATTATCTCATGAGATTCACCAGAGTTTGATATTGCAATAACGAGATCTTTCGCTTCAATCATGCCTAAGTCGCCGTGAGCTGCCTCGCCGGGATGCACAAAAAATGCCGATGTTCCCGTACTAGCAAGCGTGGCAGCAATTTTTTTACCTATATGTCCAGATTTGCCCATACCCATCACGATAACTTTACCTTGATGGTTGAGGATGCTGTGACAAACGGCCGAGAAGTGCTCGTCGATATAGCGCTCTAGGTGCTGTAAAGCAAGAACCTCGGTGTCTAGCACGCGCTTCGCTGCACTAATAAAATCAAATGAAGACATAATGTGACTCCTACGCAGCCATGTTGGTGAAGAGATAGACTTGGTAAATTAGGAAGCAGGCAAACAAGATGAAGCCTTCTATTCGGTTAATGCTTTTCGATTTTCCGAGCGCCATCACGACAAGAAGTAAAGACACCCCAAGCATGACCCAAAAGTCACGACCCATCGCGTGTTCGCTTAATATTGACGGGTTTAAAACACCTGGAATACCCATAACCGCCAAGATGTTAAATACGTTTGAGCCAATGATATTACCGACGGCCATATCATCTTCGCCCTTCATTACTCCAGCCAGAGAGGCCGCTAATTCAGGTAAGCTGGTACCGATCGCAATAATCGTCAGTCCAATCACAAGATCACTCATACCAAAATATTGAGCAATGGTGACGGCACTATCGACAAGGCGATCGGCCGCAATAGGTAGAATAATTAAGCCAATAACCACCCACATAATGGCTTTGATGTTACTTACGCCTTCAGGGATCTCCGATTCCTGGTCGTCTAGCATGACATCACCGCCACTGGCTTTTTCTGTCTTACTGATTCGGATCATCGCGAGAATAAAAGCGCCAAATAGTGCAAACAGCACAATACCTTCATAAAAGCCTAGGTGGCTATCCCACAGTAATACACCTGCAATTAATGTGACCGCAATCATCAGAGGGAGTTCACGACGCAGAATACCTGAAGAAATAGATAGTGGTTTTATCATCGCGGTAATACCGAGAATTAAAGCGATGTTGGCAATATTAGAGCCGAGCACATTCCCGACGGCAGTATCTGTTTTTCCGTCAAGTGCTGCGGTGGCTGATACCATCATCTCGGGCGCAGAAGAGCCCATAGCCAGAATCGTCATACCAATGACTAGCGGTGAGATACCGTAGTTTCGCGCAAGCGCAGCGGAACCATAAACGAGTTTGTCTGCGCTCCACACTAGGAAAACAAGACCAATAATAAGAAACACCACTGCTTCAAGCATGCTTTAATTCCAGTTACTTTTTCTAAGATATTTGGCGGGTAATTTTGACGGTTTAGCACCTAAAATGGAAGCTAATCAACAAATAAAATAACAATCAGTTTCAGAACCATATACGCTAATAATAGTGTGAAATTAGTTTGTCGCCTGAATGTTACGGTCATTAATGGCTCAAAATGTGATGAACTAATGACTGTGCAGACGATAGAAAGTAAATGCTATCTATTTTAAGGTTTTAATTATGGGCTGCTATCATTAGAATATAAGGCTTGAGGGACTTAGGCTTTTTAATAAGGAAATGTATGTCAAACAATGACTTGGTTTCCGTGAAGGGGTTGTCATTTTCTAGAGGCAAACACGTCATCTTTGATGATATTGAATTGCATGTACCGAAAGGGAAAGTGACAGCAATCATGGGGCCATCCGGAATTGGAAAAACAACCTTACTACGGCTTATCGGCGGGCAGCTATACCCTGATCAGGGAGAAATTTGGTTTGAGAGCGACAATATCCCGACGTTGTCGCGCAAGCGCTTATATCAAGTCCGAAAAAAAATGAGCATGTTGTTCCAATCTGGGGCGTTGTTTACAGACCTTACGGTTTTCGACAATGTTGCCTTTCCCCTTCGGGAGCACACGCAACTATCTGAAGCATTAATACGAACATTAGTTCTATTAAAACTCGAAGCCGTCGGCTTGAGAGGCGCTGCGCAGCTAATGCCAAGTGAGCTCTCTGGCGGAATGGCAAGGCGAGCAGCACTGGCACGTGCGATTGCCCTTGACCCCGATTTGATCATGTATGACGAACCATTTGTTGGGCAAGACCCTATTACCATGGGAGTGTTAGTTGAGTTGATTCGTTCATTAAACAACGCCCTTAACTTGACATCGATTGTCGTATCGCATGATGTCCCAGAGGTGATGTCGATTGCTGACTGGGTGTATTTACTTGCTGATGGGAAAATTGTTGCTAAAGGAACACCTGAAGCGCTTAGAAATAACCCAGACCCGAGGGTTCAGCAGTTTTTAGTGGGTGACGCTGATGGACCGGTACCGTTTCGATATCCAGCGGAGCCACTTGAACAGGACCTCTTTTAATATGTTGCAGTTTGTACAAAGAATCGGTCATCGCACACTGATGTCTTGTCAATCGTGGGGAAAGGCAACGTTTATGTTGCTTGGTGTGTTGTTATCTAGACCACAGCCAGTGAAGAACTTTCCTTTATTGATCAAGCAGCTCTACAGTGTGGGTGTTCAATCACTTGCTATTATTACCGTATCAGGCTTGTTTATTGGCATGGTGTTAAGCCTACAAGGTTATGTGGTGCTGGTGGATTACGGTGCGGAAGGAAGCCTAGGTCAAATGGTCTCTTTGTCTTTGTTGCGAGAGCTTGGGCCCGTGGTGACCGCTTTACTCTTTGCTGGGCGAGCCGGTTCGGCGCTAACAGCCGAAATAGGTTTGATGAAAGCAACAGAGCAGTTATCAAGTATGGAAATGATGGCCGTTGATCCGATAAAAAGAGTGGTTGCCCCTCGTTTTTGGGCCGGTGTTATTTCAATGCCGTTACTTGCCATGATCTTCATGTCGATTGGTATTTGGGGAGCGCAGCTCGTCGGCGTGGAATGGAAGGGCATTGATCATGGTAGTTTTTGGTCTGCGATGCAGTCATCGGTCGAACTGGGGCGAGATATCGGTAATAGCGCCTTGAAATGTATCGTATTTGCCATCACGGTGACCTGGATTGCTTTGTTTAATGGTTATGATGCCATTCCTACTTCCGAGGGGATTAGTCAAGCAACGACGAGAACGGTGGTTCATTCATCATTGGCCGTTTTAGGGTTGGATTTTGTTATGACTGCATTAATGTTTGGAAGTTGAGAATATAGGATTTTTGAATGCAACAAACTCGAAAGTTAGAATTGTGGGTGGGCGGCTTTGTTCTGACAGGACTTTGCGCAATTTTGTTTATCATTTTTCAAGTGGCTGACGTTAAAGGTGTTGGCTCAAGTGATACTTACACCTTGCAAGCTCGGTTTGATAATATCGGTAGTTTAAAGGCTCGATCCCCTGTCAAGGTCGGTGGGGTCGTTATCGGGCGTGTTAGTGATATCCACCTTGATAAAGAGAGCTACTTACCTGTTGTGAACCTTGCTATCAATTCTGAATATCAATTCCCTGAGACGTCAAGTGCACAAATTCTCACGTCAGGACTCATAGGTGAGCAATACATCGGCCTAGTTCCTGGTTTTATTTTCGATGACGAGACGTATCTAGTTGATGGTGATCGCATTGAGGATACTAAGTCAGCGTTAGTACTCGAAGATATGATAGGGCAAGTGCTTTATAGCATCGGTGGAAAGTCTGATGATGCGAAAAAGGAGTAATAAGATGAGCAGAATATGCATGATGTTGGTTTTAATTTTCAGTGTGTTTAGTGTTTCCGCTCAAGATATAGATAAGAGCAAGCCCTACGACATGATGAAACAAGTCGCCGACCGAACTTTTTCCAGATTGGCAGAAGAGCAATCATTAATCCAAGATGATCCTAATTACTTGAAAGTTGTTGTCGAAGAAGAGTTGATGCCATACGTTAATGATCGTTATGCGGCATTGAAACTGTTGGGGCCTAACTTAAAAGGTGCGAAACGAGAAGACGTCTTAGAATTTGCGAAAGCTTTTCGTGAGTACTTGGTGACCTCTTATGCACAAGTCCTGACCCAGTATACTGGGCAAGAGATACAATTTGGTCCAACGCCAGTGATTGACGACAAAACAACGATTACAGGCATTCGAGTCACCATAATGGATTCACCAAGACCGAACATTAATCTTGAATTTAAATTGAGAAAAGATAAAAAAACAGGTGATTGGAAAGCGTTTGATATGATTGCTGAAGGCATCAGTTTACTGTCGAGTAAGCAATCAGAATGGAACACAAAAATACGCCGTGAGGGGATACTTTCGGTGGCGGAAGAATTAGGAGCATTGTCTCAGGTGTCAATTCAATTTGAAGGGAAGTCCGGACAGTGAATGCGAGTGTAGAGTTTAGCAAACCTGATACTATTCTACTCGTTGGCACCCTGACTCGGGACACGGTTCCGAAGCTCTGGAAGCGATTACAAGTATTTAATTATCCAGAATCTAACGTTAATGTGCCTCTTAATGAGGTAGAACGTATAGATTCTGCTGGTATGGTGATGCTAATTCACTTAATAGAGCATGCAAAAAATCGAAAGTGTCATATAATGCTCAGCTTCGTGCCCGACGAGCTGAAAATGTTGTTTCAGCTAAGTAATGTTGAATCGGTAATTGAGAAACACATTTAGGAGTATCTTGTGGATAGCACAAAAGTACAGGAACTATTGCAAAGTGAACTAAACCTAGAAGAGCTGCATGTTAAAGGTGAAGGTAGCCACTACGAAGTGATTGCAGTAGATGCTCAATTCGCAGGCATGAGCCGAGTAAAAAAACAGCAGATGATTTATAAGCCTCTGATGGAATACATTCAGCGTAACGACATCCACGCCGTCTCGATCAAGGCTTTCACTCCAGAAGAGTGGGCTCGAGATAAAAAGTTGATGTCACTTTAAGGTTAAGTAATGGATAAGTTTCAAATTATTGGATCGACAACCCCGCTACAAGGCGAGGTTTCAATCTCAGGTGCTAAAAATGCAGCACTGCCTATTTTATTTGCTTCTATTTTGGCTGAAGGGCCGGTAGAAGTCTCCAATGTGCCTCGTCTACGTGATATCGATACCACGATGAAACTGCTGACGCGCCTCGGAGCAAAAGTCCATCGTAACGGCTCCGTGCACGTTGATGGCAGCGAAATTAATGAACTTTGTGCGCCCTATGATCTCGTGAAAACGATGCGTGCTTCAATTTGGGCTTTAGGTCCATTGGTGGCTAGATTCGGTAAAGGGCAAGTATCCCTGCCGGGTGGCTGTGCGATTGGAGCGAGACCCGTCGATTTGCATATTCATGGCCTTGAACAACTAGGCGCAACGATCACGCTTGAAGATGGTTACGTGAAAGCAGAAGTTGATGGCCGCTTGAAAGGCGCGCATGTCGTGATGGACAAGGTGAGTGTGGGTGCCACTATCACAGTGATGTGCGCTGCGACACTGGCGGAAGGCAAAACCGTGCTGGATAACGCCGCACGTGAACCTGAGATTGTCGATACTGCCAACTTCTTGAATGCATTAGGAGCTAAAGTCTCTGGTGCCGGTACTGATACTATCACTATCGAAGGCGTTGAGCGTTTGTCTGGTGGTAAGCACGCTGTGGTTGCAGACCGCATTGAAACAGGAACATTTTTAGTTGCCGCAGCGGTATCAGGGGGCAAGGTCGTTTGCCGTAACACCAGCGCACATCTTCTAGAGGCAGTTATTGCGAAACTAGAAGAAGCCGGTGCGAAGGTGGAAAGTGGTGAGGACTGGATCTCCCTTGATATGACCGGTCGTGACCTCAAGGCTGTGTCGATTCGTACTGCGCCACATCCTGGTTTCCCGACTGATATGCAAGCGCAATTCACGCTATTAAATATCATGGCGAAAGGCGGTGGTGTTATTACCGAAACTATCTTTGAGAACCGCTTCATGCACGTGCCTGAACTGATACGAATGGGCGCAAAAGCAGACATTGAAGGTAACACCGTTATCTGTGGCGATGTAGAATTGTTGAGCGGCGCTCAAGTGATGGCCACAGATTTGCGAGCCTCAGCGAGCTTAGTTATCGCGGGTTGTATTGCCAAAGGCGAAACCATTGTTGATCGTATTTACCACATTGATCGTGGTTACGACAGGATTGAAGATAAGCTATCTTTACTGGGCGCAAATATTACTCGCGTTCAAGCATCTGAATAGCACTTTAAGTGATATTGATGAGCCGAAATCGTTAGGTTTCGGTTTTTTTTTGAGATTTTTCGGAGCACAAAATGATTGCTTTTTTCCGCTGTATTGCAGTGGCTATTTTCGCTATCGTCATGTTCATTTTTGGTTGTGGGTATTGTTTATTAAGCCCAAGAAACCCAAAGCATGTATTTAGATTTGGACGTTATTTTGGCGCAATGTCTAAGGTGTTTGGCATCAAACTTGAGCTTAGGCTACCTGAAGATGCGTATCACCGTGGCCAGCATGTTTATATTGCTAACCATCAAAATAACTGGGACCTGTTTACCGTTTCTTCGGCGGTCACTCCAAATGTGGTGACCGTAGGCAAAAAAAGCTTGGCGTGGATGCCATTCTTTGGGCAGCTCTACTATCTTACCGGAAACATTTTGATTGACCGTGCTAATCGCAGTAAGGCGAAAGGAACGATAGATCAAGTTGTCGATAGCATGAAAAAAAGCAACTTATCTGTCTGGATGTTTCCTGAAGGTACGCGTTCTAGAGGGCGAGGCATGTTGCCATTTAAGACCGGAGCATTTCATGCTGCGATTGGCGCTAATGTACCGATTATCCCTATTGTTTGTAGTAGCACGGCGCACTTAAAATTCAACAAATGGGATAACGGGCATATCATTGTTGAGATGCTGCCTCCCGTTTCTGTTGAAGGGTGTGCAAAAGAGGACATTCGAGAACTTGCTAACCGTTGCCGCGAGCAAATGGTGCAGAAATTGGAACAACTTGACGCAGAAGTGGTTGAGCTTAACAAGGGCAAGTAATCATCGCGGAAGATCACTGAGATTGAAAAAAGGGTTGTGTGAACAACCCTTTTTGATATCGGATGAAACGTTTAGGTCGCCGTTACTTACGAACCGCAATAGCTTCGATCTCAATCTTCACGTCTTTTGGTAGTCGTGCGACTTCAACGCATGAGCGAGCCGGGTAGTTAGCAACTTGGTGCTCATCAAAGAACTTACCATAGACTTCATTCACTGCACCAAAGTCGTTCAAATCTTTAACAAAAACCGTCATCTTAACAATATCAGAGACAGTAAGACCTGATGACTCAACGACAGCCTTAACGTTATCTAGTGACTGACGTGCCTGCTCTGAAATATCGTCTGATACTTCCCCTGTTACTGGGTTTACTGGGATTTGACCAGAGGTTAGCACCATATTACCGAGGTCGACGCCTTGAACATAAGGGCCAATGGCAGCAGGAGCTGATTCTGTATGAAGTACTTTAGTCATTCTTAGTGTTCCATTGTGATAAAAGAATAAGAGGAACTAGACTGCCTCTAGCCCCAATAAAAATCAAGCCTACTTTTAGTCGGTTTGATTAATAACATAACGATGATTAGCGCTCGGTAAGAATTTCTCTCGCAAATACCTTTTCACAGTATTTGCACTTCAGGCGAATATCACTATGCTTCTCGAACACCTTAAAACTACTTTCTACCGGCTCATTATGCGTGATGCAATTGCTATTCGGGCACTCAAATATACCGTTAATATGCTCAGGCAGTGCTAAGGCCAATTTTTTACTAACCTCATAATTCTCGATTTGATTCACGGTCGCGTTAGGCGCGTACAGAGCCAGTTTGTTTGCTTGCTCTTCGCTGACAAAGACGTTTTCTATTTTGAGTAAGTCCTTACACCCAAGAGCCGACGATGGAAGGTTTAAACCAATCGTGACGCGCTGCTGAGATTGGTCCATAGCAAACAGTTTTAATACCTTGATACCGATGTTCGCTGGGATGTGGTCGATCACTGTGCCATTTTTAATGGCTTCGACTTGTAGTTGTGTTTCTCTTGTCATGCTATACCTGCCTTACAACGTTTCATTTAACACGAGAGCCAATAGTGCTTCACGCGCGTACACCCCATTTTCAGCTTGCTGGAAATAGTAGGCATAAGGCGTTTTATCGACATCAACGGTAATCTCATCAACACGAGGAAGTGGGTGCAACACCTTTAGGTTGTCACGTGCTTCTTTCAGCGTTTCAGCCGATAAGATGTAAGCCGATTTTATATGTGCATATTCTGATTCATCAAAGCGTTCTTTCTGTACGCGCGTCATGTAAAGGATATCGAGTTCCGGTACGACCTCTTCCATATCTTGATGCATACTAAAGGTGATGCCTGATTCTTCCAGTTCTTCACAGATGTAATCTGGCATTGCGAGCGCTTCTGGTGCGATGAAGTAAAAGCGAACGTTATTAAACTTTGCTAATGCTTGAGTGAGAGAGTGCACGGTACGACCATATTTTAGGTCACCAACAAAAGCCACATTGATGTTGTCTAAGCGACCCTGGGTTTCATAAATGCTGTACAGGTCAAGCAAGGTTTGCGTAGGGTGCTGGTTTGCGCCGTCACCCGCATTGATAACCGGTGTGCCGTTTGAAAACTCAGAAGCGAGGCGTGCGGCGCCTTCTTGTGGATGACGCATGACAAAGGCATCCACATACGAAGCGATAACTTGCACAGAATCTGCTAACGTCTCGCCTTTTTTCGCAAGCGACGTGTTACCGCCACTATCAAAGCCAATAACACTACCACCAATACGCTGGATTGCGGTTTCGAAAGATAAGCGAGTTCGGGTTGAAGGCTCAAAGAAACAGCTCGCAATGACTTTGTTTTTTATTAGCTCAGGTCGAGGGGTTGATTTAAGTTGCCCTGCGGTTTCTACGATGAGTTCGAGCTCATCACGAGACAGCTCAGGAATTGAGATAATGTGCTTTTGGTAGAGCGTATTCGCCATGTTTATCTTCCCTATAGTTAAAAACTAAACCAGAGTTAGCAGCCATAAAAAAGCCCCCCATAATGGGAGGCTTAGTCATCAAAAGAAGATAATACCGGTGCGTGATAAGCGAAGTACTTATCGCGAGTTAGCAATGCATCAAAGCTAATCAGCGTATGAAAGCCTAGCAATGTAATGAAACTCGGTTGCGCCATGTCCTATCCCCCTGACAAATTGCGGAGAATTATACCCTTAACAATTGTGAGCGCAAGCGATCACATCAAAGGTTTATGCGTTAATTCGCCACTTTTTATTAACTGCCAAGTGTTGCGACCATGACGGCTTTTATGGTGTGCATGCGATTTTCTGCTTCATCGAATACGATGGAATACTCGGACTCAAAGACATCGTTGCTGACTTCTAACCCATTAAGGTTAAACTTGTCAGCAATCTCTTTGCCGATAGTGGTTTGGTCATCATGGAAAGCGGGTAGGCAATGCATGAATTTTACATCGGGGTTCCCCGTCGCTTCAATCATCGCCATATTTACTTGGTATGGTTTCATGAGAGTAATACGCTCCTCCCAAGCTGAGGCCGGTTCACCCATGGAGACCCAAACGTCGGTATAAAGAAAGTCACAACCGTCTACACCTTGAGTGACGTCTTCTGTTAGGGTGATGGTCGCTCCTGTATTAAGAGCAATCTGTTGGCATTCCTCAACAAGTTCTGGTTCTGGCCAGAATGCCTTGGGGGCGACTAGGCGAATGTCCATCCCCATTTTAGCGGCCCCAACCATTAGAGAATTACCCATGTTGTTTCGTGCATCGCCTAGGTAAGCAAATGACATTTGATGCAGCTGTTTTCCTTTGCCGTGTTCAAACATGGTGAGGAAGTCGGCTAAAATTTGCGTAGGGTGGAATTCATCGGTTAGGCCATTCCAAACCGGTACGCCAGCGTGGGCACCTAACTCTTCAACGATCTCTTGCCCAAATCCTCGATATTCTATGCCGTCGTACATGCGACCTAGGACACGTGCGGTATCTTTCATTGATTCTTTATGACCAATTTGCGAGCCCGAAGGGCCTAGGTATGAGACCTGAGCGCCTTGATCAAAGGCGGCAACTTCAAATGCACATCGGGTACGGGTAGAGGCTTTTTCAAAGATCAGTGCAATATTTTTCCCGACGAGTTTCTTTTGTTCTGTCCCTGCATATTTTGCTGATTTTAAAGACAAAGAAAGATCGAGAAGAAATTGGATTTCTTTGGGCGTAAAATCTAAAAGCTTAAGGAAGTTCCTATTACGTAAGTTATAAGCCATGTTCCGTACCTAGTGAATAACAAGTAGTTCATTTATACATATAAATGCTTTTAAAGTGAATATTTATTTTTAATGTGATGTAAAAAAACGCCTGTATTAGACGTTTTTTTCGGTTTTTATTTAGATACCGTCTCGCTCTATTGGGCAGCTCATACAACGAGCACCCCCACGCCCGCGTCCTAGTTCATTCCCAGGGATAGTCAAAACTTCGATGCCTGCTTTATCATATTTTTCATTGGTATAGACATTTCTTTCATAGCCAATGACCACACCTGGTTTAACGGTGAGAACGTTATTTGCATCGTTCCACTGTTCACGCTCCGCTTCATAATTATCACCACCAGTGGTGATAATATTCAATTTATCCACGTCGAGTGCACTTTCCAGTGCTGTTAAATAGTTAGGCAGTTTTTCAACTTGCATCTGACCTTTAGGCTCGGCCGTTAATCGCCAAGTATCCAGTTTATCAGTGATAATTTCAGGGTAGACAGAGAATGTATCAACATCCATATGAGTCATTACGGTATCAAGGTGCATACAAGAGCGATGCTTAGGCAGATCAATCGCGATGACTTGTGAGGCTTGCCCTGTTTTGAAAAGGCTTGCCGCTAAATTCTCCACGCCTTGTGGCGTTGTGCGTTCGGAGATACCAATGAGAACCGCGCCTTTGCCAATAACAAGGACATCACCACCTTCTATATTGGCATTGTCGTAATGCAAGTCTTCATCGCCAAAGTATTTGATGAAATCTTGGCCTGCAAAGGTAGGGTGCCAGCGATATATGGCACGTAAGTGATTGGTTTCACGTTGTCGCGCTGGCTTCATCATTGGGTTTAATGAGACGCCGCCGTACACCCAGCAAGAGGTGTCGCGCGTAAATAGGTGGTTGGGTAATGGCTCAATGACAAAGTCGAGTGGGCGGCTCATCTTTTGTAAGATGGATGAGGTTTTGATTGGTAACTCTGAATAGGCAAGCCCACCCAGTAGAATGGTGGCAAGGTGCTCATTATCCATGTCTGCAAGGTAGCGTTTCAGCTCATTAGCAAAGATAGGCCCATAACGAAAATCTGAGATTTGAGTCTCTAGTAACCATGATTTGGCGTCGGTGACCGCCAAGGTTTCAACTAAAAGATCATGGAGGAGCAAAACCTCAACTTCTTGGCTACGTAGCGTGTCAGCAAAGGCGTCATGTTCTACCCCTGCCGCTTCTACAGCAAGCACGTCATCAAAAAGAAGTTCGTGACAATTTGATGGTGTGAGGTGGGTAAGCGCTCTTTCTGGGCGGTTCAGCAAAACTCTGCGTAATTGACCCACTTCTGATCCGACGTGCAACGTACTCATTGTGATTCCTTTCAAATTTGAATGCGCTATTTATGACAAGCTTGTTATCAAGATGCAAGCTCAAAAACTGGCGTTTGTTGCTGTAAATGAACCATATTGCAGTGACTAATCGTGATAAATTGCCACGTAAGCAGACAAATTTTCTGGATTTTTGCAGGGTATATAAAAAGTAGAATGCTTGAATATTCATGATTACAGGGATAGAAAGGGCGCTAATCATCGATAATCTATGCATAAATAAACAAATTTGGGCCAATTTGTGGCTATTGAATGAGTAAAACGTAGCAGGAGAGTAGAGTTTCTGGTTGAGGTGATATGCAAAATACATTCATAAATTGTCGACATGACACTAAGTGTCATCATTGGGCTCGGCTTTTTTCTTCATAAGTGAGAGCGATGTAACGATGAAATGTTAAAATTGTGTATGTGTGATCTGGATCTTAATGAATAAATTGGCGAAGAATGAAAATATGTTGCGAAAGATCCTGCTTCGATCTTTCGATTTACACTGACATACCGTATTATTCGTCCGTTAATCTAATTTTAGCTGGAGCACTTTTATGTCTCAACAAGATGAGTATGTCACCGTTGAAGAATTGATCGAAATTCAAAAGGAAGACACTCGCGATATCATTCAAGCTCTTATAGAAGATGGTAGTGATCCAGACTCTCTTTATGAGATTGAACACCATTTCTTCGCTGAAGACTTTGACCGCCTAGAAAAAGCGGTTGTTGAAGCTTTTAAGTTGGGTTTTGAAGTTCTCGAAGCAGAAGAAACTGAAGACGAAGATGGCAACAAACTGCTATGTTGTGATGCTACGATGGAATCAAAATTGAACGCAGAGCAAATAGATGCACAAGTAGAGAAGCTTGTGAATCTCGCAGAAAAATACGACATCATCTATGATGGGTGGGGTACGTATTATGAAGGCGAAGATGCCCTGTACACGGAAGAAGATGACGCTGAAGAAGAATAAGTGTCGTTTTTTGAAAAAGGTCAGTAATACTGGCCTTTTTTTGTGTCTGTTGATAACTATTAACAACTGTATCTTTATATAAACAATTTGACTATACTGCGAAAAATATGATGTAGGTCTCATTGTTATCATGCAAAAAAACATGTCTGGTTTCTGGCAGTTATCCCCACTGACGGATCTCTCTATTCCGCAAGGGGACCTGCAATTTCCTGGTGCGATTAGCCAAATTCTTCCTAATGCGTTGTCTGAACAAGCGATCGCAGAGCAAGAGTGGCACTTGATGCACGATTTTGACCTTAATGAGCAAGACTTGTCGCATCCTGCGGTGGACCTAGTATTCGCTGGCGTCGAGCATTTTGCTGAGATCAGAGTGAACGGCGTTGCGGTGATGGACTGCGATGGCAGTGAGTTAGTGTATCGAAAAGACGTACGAGCGCATCTTCAAGACGGTCGAAATAGGATTGAGGTCTTGTTTCTCGAGTATGATGAAGATGACCTGCTCATTGAATCCAATCCTCCCTTGAAACAATGCCCACTTGGCGAGTATGCGGCTGGAAATGATCCTCGAATGGGGATATGGGCAATGCCTTACTTACAGTTTATTTCTCATGTTCGTTTAGAGTACGTGGCAACGGAACAAATTTGGCATCATGGCGGAGGGTGTGAGTTTAAGGTTGACCTGTATTACAAAACCTATCGCCCAGGCTTGTTATCGGCTTTGGTCAAGTTCAATGGAATGACGTATTCATTACCGATCGACGTAAGAAAACAACAAGCATCTGCACTGTTTCAAATCGAAGCCCCTCGTTACACTGATCTTGCGTCCCCCAATAGTGCTGATGCGTATCAGCTAACAGTAGAGCTGGATGGACAGGAACAAGTATTGGATGTGGTATTAAATAGAGAGCTGTGTGCGACGCATTGCCCGCTTTAACTGCCGTCATCACATTTTAATTGGCTACCCTTTATCGATAAAAATAAAAAAACGACCCCTGAGGTTAATGCCGTTCACTTAAGAG
>NZ_MCUW01000006.1 GCF_002873335.1 Vibrio sp. 10N.286.49.B1
CTTTAACTGATCGGCATTACTCATAATGAGCGCCCTTTTATTTGCAATAAATAAAACTAAGTCTTTTATTTTTGTTGTTCACGAGCAATCGCGCGGTAGCCGATGTCGTTACGATGGAACATGCCATCCCAACTGACTTGCTTCGCGAGTTCATAAGCGCGTTGCTGTGCTTCTGATACGGTATTTCCCAGCGCGGTTGCACAGAGAACGCGACCCCCATTGGTAACCACATTGCCGTCTTTATCGGCTGTGCCCGCATGGAAGATTTTTTCACCTTCGACATCTTGGGTGGACAGTCCAGAAATAACATCGCCTTTGTTGTATGCCGCTGGGTAGCCGCCGGCAGCTAAAACGATACCAATAGAAGCTCTAGGATCCCACTTAGACTCTACTTTATCGAGTTTTTTGTCGATAGCAGCAAGGCATAGCTCAACCATGTCAGATTGCATACGCATCATGATTGGTTGTGTTTCTGGATCGCCGAATCGACAATTGTATTCGATAACCTTTGGTGTGCCATCTGCATCGATCATCAAACCAGCATAAAGGAAACCAGTGTATGGATTGCCCTCAGCGGCCATACCGCGAACCGTCGGGTAGATAACCTCGTTCATGATGCGATCGTGGATTTCTTTGGTGACGACAGGAGCGGGAGAATAAGCGCCCATACCACCAGTATTTGGTCCAGTGTCTTTGTCACCTACGCGTTTATGGTCTTGGCTGGTGGCCATTGGCAAGACATTCTCACCATCAACCATCACGATGAAGCTGGCTTCTTCGCCATCAAGAAACTCTTCGATAACAACGCGGCTACCGGCTTCGCCAAATGCGTTACCTGCTAACATGTCTTTGATAGCATCTTCTGCTTCTTGTAGCGTCATGGCTACAATCACACCCTTACCCGCAGCAAGCCCATCTGCTTTAACGACGATAGGAGCACCTTGCTCACGAACATAAGCCAATGCTGGCTCAATCTCGGTAAAGTTAGAGTAGTAACCGGTAGGGATATCATGGCGCGCTAAAAAATCTTTTGTGAATGCTTTTGAGCCTTCAAGTTGAGCGGCGGCTTCTGTTGGACCAAAAATTGGTAGGCCAGCAGCGCGAAATGCATCTACAACACCGATAACAAGCGGAGCCTCAGGGCCAACGATCGTTAATTCAATTTTTTTGTCTTGAGCAAATGCTACTAGGCCAGCGATGTCTTCAACATCAATCGCGACGTTTTCTAGCTTTGCTTCAAGTGCTGAGCCTGCATTACCAGGGGCAACATAGACAGTGTCAACATCTTGGTTCTGTGCGACTTTCCAACCTAGAGCGTGTTCACGACCGCCTGCACCAATAATTAATACATTCATTTCATTTTACCTTTGATAGCACCACTATGTTGCTGGATAGACTCTCGCCTATTGCCCTCTGTTTTTCTTGGGATAGCAAACTAGTTTAGCTCTAAAATTAAAATTTCTAATCACTCTTTAATCAGACTAACGATCTGATATGGAAAGTGATTAGAACGAAAGAAAAGGCTCAAGCGCTTGGCGAGTGCCTTTATTATTTCTTAGTGACGGAAGTGACGCATGCCAGTAAAGATCATGGCCATGCCGTGTTCATCTGCTGCGGCAATGACTTCGTCATCGCGCATTGATCCGCCTGGTTGAATGACACATTTGATTCCAGCTTCTGCCGCTGCATCGATGCCATCACGGAATGGGAAGAAAGCGTCAGAGGCCATCACACAACCTTCCACTTGCAACCCTTCGTCAGCCGCCTTGATACCTGCAATTTTCGCAGAATACACTCGGCTCATTTGGCCAGCGCCCACACCGATAGTCATGTCACCTTTTGAGTAAACAATCGCATTCGACTTCACGTACTTCGCTACCTTCCAGCAGAATAGTGCATCTTTCAGTTCTTCTTCTGTTGGTTGACGTTTAGAGACCACTTTTAAGTCGTCAGCCGAAACCATACCTTGGTCTCGATCTTGAACAAGTAGGCCGCCGTTGACGCGTTTCACGTCAAAACCGGTTGTTTTCGTTGACCATTCACCACATTCAAGCAGGCGAAGGTTTTTCTTCGCTGCAATAATAGCCACGGCTTCAGCAGAAACGGATGGTGCAATAATGACTTCAACGAACTGACGCTCGGTGATAGCCGTTGCTGTCGCGGCATCCAGTTCGCGGTTGAAGGCAATGATGCCGCCAAATGCTGATGTTGGGTCGGTTTGGAAAGCACGGTCATAGGCTTCTAAAACATCTTTACCTAGTGCCACACCACATGGGTTTGCATGTTTCACAATCACACAGGCTGGTGCGTCAAATTCTTTCACACACTCAAGAGCGGCGTCAGTGTCAGCGATGTTGTTGTATGACAGGGCTTTGCCTTGGATTTGGCGAGCGGTAGAGACTGAAGCTTCTTCAGGATTTGCTTCAACATAGAATGCGGCAGCTTGATGGCTGTTCTCACCGTAGCGCATATCTTGCTTTTTCTCGAATTGCTGGTTGAACGTACGAGGGAACTTAGAGGCTTCATCGCCGTCTTTGTTCTCGCCGTAACTAGGAACCATAGTACCGAAGTAGTTAGCAATCATACCGTCGTAAGACGCGGTGTGCTCGAAGGCAGAAATAGCGAGGTCAAAGCGAGTCTCAAGAGTTAGAGAAGTCTCGTTTGCGTCCATTTCTGTAATAACACGTTGGTAGTCATGTGCATTAACAACAATCGCGACGTCTTTGTGGTTTTTGGCCGCAGAGCGAACCATTGTTGGACCACCGATATCAATGTTCTCAACGGCATCAGCAAGTGTGCAGCCTTCTTTTGCAACGGTTTCTGCAAACGGATAAAGGTTAACTACAACCATATCAATTGGGTTGATACCGTGAGTCGCCATGATCTCGTCGTCTTGACCGCGACGGCCTAATACGCCACCGTGAACTTTAGGATGCAGTGTCTTAACACGGCCATCCATCATTTCAGGGAATCCCGTGTAATCAGATACTTCAGTGACAGCGATGCCTTGCTCAGCCAGTAGACGAGCAGTACCGCCAGTAGAAAGGATATCAACACCGCGTTGTGAGAGTGCTTGTGCAAACTCAACAATACCAGTTTTGTCAGATACGCTGATAAGAGCGCGGCGAATTGGACGAGCGTTATTCATGCTTCTGTCTTCCTCAAAATTACAGAGTTAACGTTGCAGTGAGTAAGCCATTTGGTTGAACTTACTCACGGCCAAAGATGGTTGCCAAAACAGATGACTTTCCACGACCCTATGGACGGTTTATTATCTATTTAGGCAATGACCCTTGCACAAAAAAACATCAACGATGCCATTGGCGCGTATTCTAACCAATCTATTACAAAAAAGCTCGCGCAATCGTTTGGCATCGCATAAAAAGTACATAAAAAAGCTTTTTACATCCATTTTGTAATGAAGAGGTTAATTCAAACGGTTATGTTTCAGATAGGTGAGTTAGCAAAACGCTGCAAAGTCACAGCGGATACGTTGCGTTTTTATGAAAAGAATGGCTTGTTTCAACCCGCAGGGCGAAGTGGTTCTGGCTACCGACTGTATAGCGAAGAAAGTCAGGCACAGGTCACATTTATTCTCAAGGCTAAAGCGCTTGGGCTTAGTCTCGATGAGATTAAAGAGTTGTTGGGTATCAAGCTAGAAGCGACTGAGCATAGCTGCTCGGAGGTCAAGTCGATTACGTCGGCCAAACTTAAGGTTATTGACGACAAAATCGCGGAGTTAACTCGAATCAGAAATGCGTTGAAAAGGATTAATGATGCTTGTTGTGGAACTGGGCATGATGCCAGTCACTGCTCGATACTCGCGGCACTAGAATCAGGGGCGGATGATCGCCCTTGATTCTAGTGTGATATGTTTACGATCAAGATACCTTAAATGCACCTACGCCGTTAGTGAGGGTTTGCCCATCTTCTAATAGGCGTTCGCTAGCTTCAGCTAATGCTGTCGCTTCGAGTGCAGACTGGCTACCGTGATCAGCAATCTGTGTCAGATTTTGACTGATTTCATCGGTGGCAAGGGTTTGTTGTGAGCTGGCTTCGGCAATTTGCTGGTTTAATGAAAGGATCGAGTTAACCTGATCGTCGATCTCTGTCAGGGCGTTTTTAGCATTGGCTGCTTGCTCTAATGTCGCTTGTGATTGTTGTTGTGTTTGTGCCATGGATTGGCTTACTTCAGAGGCTTGAGATTGCAGCTTTTGAATAATTTGTTCAATCTCATCTGTACTAGATTGGGTCCGAGTGGCTAACGTTCGGACCTCATCGGCCACGACCGCAAATCCACGCCCTTGCTCGCCTGCTCTGGCCGCTTCGATGGCAGCGTTTAGTGCCAAGAGGTTCGTTTGCTCCGCCACGCCTCTGATGACCTCCAATACCGAACCAACCTCTTGGGTATCATTGGCCAGCATTTGAATATTTGAATCCGTTTCTGTAAGACGAATCGACAACGACTGCATATAGCTCGACGCCAACTCAATGACTTCTGTGCCGTGCCTTCCTTGTTCGCTGGCTTGTTTTGCTGCATTCGCGGCATGTTGAGCTGAATTCGCAACTTCTTGATTACTGGCGTGCAGCTCATTCATCGCTGATGCGACGGTATCGACGGCTTGCTGCTGCTGTTGAGATTTACTGGCACTACCCTGAGCTACCTTATTTAATGATACGGCTGCCTCGGTAATATTTTCAGTCACGGGTTTAATATCGTTAATGATAAGCCCTAGCTTAGTAGTGAAGCGGTTGAATGCTGCCGCAATCTGGCTGAGTTCGTCGCTGCCTTTTTCTGGCAGTTGACGGGTTAGGTCGCCATCACCGCTGGCGATGTCGTTGAGTGCGTTGAGTGTTTCTTGGCAAGGCGTTACGATGCTGCGGCTGAGCCAAGTCGCAAAGGCAAGCATAAAGATGACAGCAACCCCAACGGAGATCATAACTCTTTTCACCTCTCCCCAGACCAAGGCTTGAATATCATCAACATACACCCCGGTACCCACGATCCAACCCCAAGGACTAAAAGTCTTGATGTAGGAGATTTTTTCTACTGGTGCATCGGCGCCAGGTTTTGGCCACATATAATTGACGAGCCCTTCTTGCTGGCTTTTTGCGACCTGAACGATATCCATGAACAAGCGCTTACCATTTGGATCAGCGACTTGGCTGAGATTTTGTCCGACGAGTGCCGGTTTTAATGGGTGCATGACCATCGTCGGCGTCATATCGTTGATCCAGAAATAATCCCCATGGTCATAACGAAGCGTCTTAATCGCTTCAATTGCGGATAATTGAGCGTCACTTTGAGATAGTTGACCGGATTGTTGCTGCTCGTAATAGTGATTGATGAGCGTGTGTGCGCTTTCAACTAAGTGACGGGTCTTCGTTTGTTTTGCTTCGGTCAATGACTTGTCATAATCGACAAGCGATAATACGAGCGGAATAAGCAACGCAACTGAAACAACAAGGATCAGTAGATACAATCGATTCTGAATAGACGTGTGGCGCAAAAACTGGGTATTCATTCTAAGAACTCCTTTTTCTTAAAGTGAACACATTACCAATGAAAAAACATTGGAATGCTGACTTTTAAGTAATCATGAACTAGGCAGTCTGACTGGTATTTATCATTATTATGAATGTACCTTACGGCATTCGCTTTGCGCAGGCTATCCCCGAGTAGCTGAAGATTTGAGCTAGCTTCAACTTTGTGCTGTGGCACGCAGTGGTAGGAGGAGAGGAAGTATTCAAGTGGTTGAGCATAAAAATAAAAAAGCCACGTTCCGAAGGAAGGTGGCTTTGGTGTTCAGCTAGTTACGAGAACCTATTAGTTCATGCCGTATTTTTTTAATTTCTTGCGAAGCGTACCACGGTTGATACCCATCATGGTTGCTGCGCGAGTTTGGTTTCCGCGTGTGTATTGCATGATGGTGTCTAGTAGTGGTTGTTCAACTTCTGCCAGCACTAGTTCATACAACTCAGTGACGTCTTGACCATTTAATTGAGCAAGGTAGTTCTTTAGAGACGCTTTGACAGAGTCACGTAGTGGCTTCTGAGTGATTTGGTCTTGAGATGTTACTGTCGTAACTGTCAATGGTTCTGAAGTCAAATTCTGTTCGAACATAATCGGTTTAGCTCTTCTCGTAATTATGATGCAACGTTTTTAAAATAGCCTTTTAATGAATCGATCTGTTCGTTAGCAGCATCAATAGCATTAAAGGCACGACGAAATTCACTGGCTTGTGCATGTTCTTTTAAATACCAGCCAACATGCTTGCGCGCGATACGTGGACCTAAAAACTCCCCATAAAACTCATGGAGGGCGTGAACATGGCCAAGCAAAATACTCTCAACATCCGCATCTGGACGCTCAGGCATCAGTGTGCCGTTTTCCAAGTAATGTTGGATTTCCTCGAAAATCCATGGCCGTCCTTGGGCCGGACGTCCAATCATCAAAGCGTCAGCGCCAGTATAATCCAAAACAAATTTGGCCTTTTCTGGGGTGTCTATATCACCGTTAGCAATAACGGGAATAGAGACGGCTTTTTTTACCGCTTTGATGCTGTCGTATTCTGCTTCACCTTTATACATGCAAGCTTTACTTCGACCATGAAGGGCGAGTGCTTGTATGCCACAATCTTCGGCAAGCCTTGCAATTTGGACGCAGTTTTTATTATCTGTGTCCCAGCCTGTTCGGGTTTTTAGTGTCACAGGGACATCTACTGCATCAACAACCGCACGCAGAATATCTTCAATAATATCTGGGTGCTTAAGCAGCGCAGAGCCCGCAAGCTTTTTATTTACTTTCTTTGCAGGACACCCCATGTTGATGTCGATGATTTGTGCACCGTTCTCAACACTGAATTGTGCCGCATCAGCCATAAGCTGTGCATCGGCACCTGCAATTTGCACAGAGCGAATACCGGATTCACCCTCGTGCACCATGCGTTGCTGTGACTTAGCTGTTTTCCATAGCTTAGGATTAGAGGACATCATTTCACTGACCGCCATTCCTGCACCGTAACGAAGGCACAACTCACGAAATGGTCTATCTGTCACTCCAGCCATAGGGGCGACGATAAGATTGTTCTTAAGTTGGTATTTTCCGATTTTCAAAACAGCGCCACAGGTTTACACAAGCAAGGGCGCGCATTTTACGCATTTTTTCGATGCGTGAAAAGACTAATATTTGAGCATTTACAATTTGTTTCTGCAAAATGCCTGATTTTCAGCCTTTTAGTGGCGAAAGTAATCTGAATTTGAATGGAGAAGTCGTCATCATTGAGTGGATTTATCGACTTCTCATTTACTTATTGCTATTTAGTGGCGGAAATACGGCACCATTCTTTGAGTTCAACAATCGGATCTACGCTCATGTCATCACGATAGTAGTTCGCTACATCTTCGGCTTGGGTATCGAGAACCCCCGACATCGCTAATTTGCCGTTTTCTTTAATGAGCGATTTAATGACACCAGATAAGTCACGAAGTGGACCAGCCAAAATATTGGCAACGACGACGTCTGCAAGTAGGTGCTCAGGCTGATCTTGCGGTAGGAAAAGCTCAAGTTGATCAGCAACACCATTGCGCTGGGCATTGTCTTTTGAGGCGACAAGTGCTTGAGGGTCGATATCGATACCGATGACTTTTTCCGCACCAAGCTTAATCGCTGCAATCGCAAGGATGCCCGAACCACAGCCGAAATCGATGACGGTTTTACCGGCAAGATCGAGTGACTCAAGCCACTCTAAGCACAGTGCAGTCGTAGGGTGAGTACCGGTACCAAAAGCCAGACCAGGATCAAGCATCACATTGATTGCGTCAGGCTCTGGGACGTCTCGCCAACTTGGGCAGATCCACAGCCTTTTACCAAACTGCATTGGGTGGAAGTTATCCATCCACTCACGTTCCCAGTCCTTGTCTTCGAGTTGCTCAACCTTGTGTGCGAAGTTAGCGGCTAACATGTTACTTGCCGTGATTTGTGCAAGCACGAGCTTGGTGTCTGTCTCTGCATCATAGAGAGCGACAATATCGGTATCACCCCAAAGACGAGTCTCACCCGGTAGGGGTTCGAAAACCGGAGTATCATGGGCATCTAAGAAAGTGACAGAGAGTGCACCTGTCTCCTCCATTAACATATCACCGATAAGTTCAGCGTTGTCATTTGTGGCGTTGAGTTTGATTTGAATCCAAGGCATGAGTCGGGTCCGTGCTGAGTAATTTTGCGCAGAGTGTAGCAGATTCACGAAAATAGAGCATAAAAAAAGCCCACATGAGTGGGCTTAGTCATTTTGGAATACGGGTTTACTGCAGTCCGAGTTTTTTCTCAAGATAGTGGATGTTGGCACCACCATGTTGGAAGTTTTCGTCATTCATGATAGCGAGTTGTAGCTCAGTATTAACGTTAATACCCTCGACAATCATTTCACCTAACGCATTTTTCATACGAGCGATCGCCACGTCACGGTTTTCACCGTAAGTGATGAGCTTGCCAATCATTGAATCATAATGCGGTGGTACAGTATAACCGGTATAGATGTGTGATTCCCAACGAACACCCATGCCGCCAGGCGCATGAAAGCGCTCGATCTTACCTGGTGAAGGTAGGAAACGGACGGGATCTTCTGCATTGATACGACACTCGATAGAGTGACCACGCAGTTTAATGTCGTCTTGGGTATAAGATAGTGGTTGCCCAGCCGCAATACGTAGCTGTTCTTTAACCAAATCAATCCCAGTCACCATCTCGGTGATAGTGTGTTCAACTTGAATACGCGTATTCATTTCAATGAAGTAGAATTCGCCGTTTTCATACAAGAACTCAAACGTACCAGCGCCACGGTAGCCTATCTCTAGACAAGCGCGAGTACAGCGTTCGCCGATGTATTTACGCATTTCTTCTGTGATACCAGGAGCCGGCGCTTCTTCCACTACTTTTTGGTGACGACGTTGCATCGAGCAATCACGCTCACCAAGGTGGATAGCATTACCTTGGCCGTCAGCAAGTACTTGAACTTCAATGTGACGAGGGTTTTCTAGGAATTTCTCCATGTAAACCATGTCATTATTGAAACAGGCTTTCGCTTCCGCACGCGTCATCGCGATGGCTTCAGTCAGGTCAGCTTCGGTACGAACAACGCGCATACCACGACCACCACCACCACCAGAGGCTTTGATGATCACCGGGAAACCGATACGTTTAGCGTGGGCTTTGTTTTGTGCTTCGTCGTCATTTAGTGGGCCATCTGAACCAGGAACACAAGGCACACCCGCTTTCTTCATTGAATTGATGGCAGAGACTTTGTCGCCCATCATACGAATGGTTTCAGCTTTAGGACCAACAAAAATGAAACCACTTCGCTCTACTTGTTCAGCAAAGTCGGCGTTTTCAGATAAGAAGCCATAGCCAGGGTGAATAGCAACAGCACCAGTGACTTCCGCTGCACTAATAATGCGCGGGATGTTTAGGTAGCTATCGATACCGCGAGCAGGACCGATACAAATGGTTTCGTCTGCAAGAAGTACGTGCTTAAGATCGCGATCAGCCGTTGAGTGAACGGCGACAGTCTTAATGCCCAGCTCTTTACAAGCGCGCAGAATACGTAGTGCAATCTCACCACGGTTCGCGATTACTAATTTATCTAACATAATGAGCGCTCTCTATTATTCGATAATGACTAGAGCTTGGTCGAACTCAACAGGTTGGCCGTCTTCAAGAAGAATCGCCGTCACGATACCAGATTTATCTGCTTCGATTTGGTTCATCATTTTCATGGCTTCAACGATACATAATGTATCGCCAGCAGACACTTGTTGGCCAACTTTAACAAATGGTTTTGCATCAGGGCTTGGTGCGCCGTAGAACGTACCGACCATAGGAGAAAGCACTTGGTGACCCGCTGGAGTAGCCGGCGCTTCTGGTGCCGCTGCTGTTGGAGCTGCAGCAGGCGCCGCTGGGGCGGCCACAGGTGCAGGCGCCGCTGCGTATTGAATCGGTGCAACAGCACTAGCAGGGCTATTACGACTGATTCGTACTGACTCTTCACCTTCAGATATCTCTAGCTCAGAAATACCAGACTCTTCTACTAGTTCAATAAGTTTTTTTATTTTACGAATATCCATGTTTCTTTCTCTTCTCTATGTGAGTTAGATGACTGCTGCGCAGCCATAGAGTATCTATTATGCTTTCAGTGCTTTAATCGCAGCTGAAAGTGCAAATTCATAGCCCTGAGCCCCTAATCCACAAATGACCCCCTGTGCCTTGTCAGACAGATAAGAGTGGTGGCGGAATGGTTCTCTAGCATGAACATTTGATAAGTGAACTTCGATAAATGGGATTGAAACGCCAAGCAGTGCATCTCTAAGCGCGACACTGGTGTGGGTAAACGCGGCAGGGTTGATGATGATAAAATCGATATTACCGTGCGCAGCGTGGATTGCTTCAATGAGTTCGTATTCACGATTAGATTGCAGGTGTGTCAGCTCGACACCTTGCACTTGAGCCAAGTCAGTTAAGTTATCAACTATGTGTGATAGTGTTTCCGAACCATAGTGTCCCGGCTCCCTCAGTCCTAATAGATTAAGGTTTGGGCCATTTAAAACTAGAATTCGTGACTTTGCGGTCATAATGCTGCCATCTTCTGTTAACGTGAAATGAACGTGATTTATCTCAAGTTTATCTAAAGAACAAGCCCAATGTGACACTAATTTTAGGCTGTTTTTTAAAAGTTGACCAAGATTATAGCTAATTCACAGCATTTAGCAGCAATTTACTGGTCTAATCTCCCTATCTTTGTCCAAAAACTTGCAACAGAGTGCACGTTTTTACCTGGTGTTGAAAAAACTTGATACAAAAAAACCGCCTGACAAGCAGGCGGTTTGTTGTTGGTATGTTGCTGATTTACGCGAGTTCAGCCTTTTCTGCGATAAGCTTATCAACCACGCCTGGATCGGCGAGTGTGGAGGTATCCCCTAGGTTGCTAGTGTCTCCAGTGGCAATTTTTCGTAATATCCGGCGCATAATCTTACCTGAGCGTGTTTTAGGTAATGAATCGGTCCAGTGCAACACGTCGGGTGTCGCGATAGGGCCAATTTCTTTTCTTACCCAATCTTTAACTTGTTTGTGCAGTTCTGCCGAAGGATATTCGCCATCATTCAGTGTGATATACGCGTAAATGGCTTGGCCTTTAATATCGTGAGGAATACCCACAATGGCAGCTTCGGCAATTTTATCGAAAGCAACCAAAGCTGACTCGATTTCTGCCGTCCCCATTCGGTGTCCAGACACATTCAACACATCGTCGACACGACCAGTAATCCAGTAGTAGCCATCCTCATCACGTCGAGCGCCGTCACTTGTAAAATACATGCCTTTAAAGGTTGAGAAGTATGTCTGCTCAAAACGGTCATGATCACCGTAGACTGTGCGCATTTGACCTGGCCATGAATCGAGAATAACCAAGTTACCGTCAGTTGCACCCTCTATAATGTTACCCATGTTATCGACCAGTGCGGGTTGAACGCCAAAGAATGGTTTACTCGCCGAGCCCGGTTTTAGGTCTGTTGCGCCAGGTAATGGGGTAATTAAAATGCCACCCGTTTCTGTTTGCCACCATGTGTCTACAATTGGTGATTGCTCATTACCTATGGTCTTGTAATACCACTCCCAAGCTTCGGGGTTAATAGGTTCACCTACCGATCCCATGATTCGTAGGCTATCGCGCTTGGTACCCTTGACCGCTTCATCACCTTTCGCCATGAGGGCTCGAATCGCAGTAGGGGCAGTGTAGAGGATATTAACTTGATGCTTATCCACCACCTCACTCATACGGCTAGTATTGGGATAATTTGGCACGCCTTCAAACAAAATGGTTTTTGCACCATTCGCGAGTGGCCCATAAACCAAATAAGTGTGACCGGTAATCCACCCTACATCGGCGGTACACCAGAAGGTTTCACCCGGTTGATAATCGAAGACATATTTGAATGTCATTGCCGCGTAGACGAGATAGCCGCCGGTCGTGTGCAGTACGCCTTTTGGTTTACCCGTTGAGCCAGAAGTATAAAGAATAAATAGTGGGTCTTCGGCGTTCATCTCTTCTGGAGGGCATACCTCCGACGCGCTAGCAGTAGCTTCATGCCACCAAACGTCACGATGCTCATGCCATGCAACCTCTCCACCAGTGCGTTTTAGAACCATCACTTTAGTGATGTTTTTCACGTCTGGGTTGGTGAGTGCTTCGTCTACATTCTTTTTCAAAGGAACGGCGCGTCCCCCTCGAACCCCTTCATCAGCGGTGATGACGACTTTTGCATCCGAATCGATGATTCGACCAGACAGTGCCTCTGGGGAAAATCCACCAAACACCACGGTATGAACAGCACCAATACGAGTACAAG
Organism: Vibrio sp. 10N.286.49.B1; assembly: GCF_002873335.1. GTDB lineage: Bacteria > Pseudomonadota > Gammaproteobacteria > Enterobacterales > Vibrionaceae > Vibrio. Next base: position 12,400 of record NZ_MCUW01000006.1, read on the forward strand.
CTAGCATAGCGACAGCTGCCTCAGGCACCATTGGCATATATAGGCATACCACATCGCCCTTGTTGACACCTTGTGCTTTTAGGGCATTGGAGAACTTACACACTTCTTTGTGGAGTTCATTAAAGGTGAGGCTTTTATCATCGTTAGGGTCGTCGCCTTCCCAAATGATTGCCACATCGTCGCCTTTATCTGCAAGATGACGGTCAATACAGTTTGCCGACACATTGAGCGTGCCGTCTTCAAACCAGCGAATATCTACGTGGCCTGTATCAAAAGAGGTATTTTTTACCTGGGTGAAGGGTTTGATCCAGTCAACGATTTTACCGTGTTCTCCCCAAAATGCTTCAGGGTTACTAACAGATTGCTGATACATGGATAGGTAAGTGTCGTTATCCGCGTGCGTATGCGTTTTAATATTTTCTTTTACCGGATAAACATGAACTTCACTCATCGCTTCTCTCCTTGTGAATTGAGCACTTCCAGACTTGGGCTGAATTACATCTGTTATCAACTCTCGACTATATTGGCTTGAACAGCAATTAGACTTTAGGCGTAGTTGTCATTGTTCATTTAAAATCAATAACTTGGGTGTGTTGTAAAGTGAGAGGTCAATCGCAAAATCAGTTTTGTAGGGTAAATGGCGGCATTGTGCCCCGCGTGAGCTTCAAATAGACGAGCGCTGCTGCCTTAGCATCATTCAGGGCGTCATGTTTGTTATAGGCTGGGATCTGTAGATGGCGACATATGGCTTCTAAGCTCAGGTCAAAATAACCATTAGGCAGCAAGCGCAATAGCTTGTCATTGTAGAGTTGGCTGACTTCAATAAGTGTGTTGGGTAACGGAAACCCTAAGTGCTTTTTTGTCACCCGGTCGAGAATTTTTTTGTCATAACGGATGTGATAGCCAACAAGGGGGCGATTGCCAATGAAGTCAATTAGAGAACGAATGGCGTGTTGTTCACTGATGCCGTGTTTTAAATCGTGATGAGTAATGTGGTGTATCTTTATTGATGCTTCATCAAGTGACTGAGGGGCTCGAAGGTGGACCTCAAAAGGCGCGCTAGTGATAACACGGTTATCGATGATTTTTGTTGCCGCAATCGTCACAATCTCTGCCACATTTGGGTCTAGGCTAGTGGTTTCACAATCGAGCGAAACGCATTCGTCTATTGATGGGCGAGCAAATAATGCAGCGTATGGGCTGCCTTTCAGCTTCCTTTGCCACCAAAAGCGAGTGATTGGATTCATCAGTGCTCCCTATCTTTACCGTTAGCGCGTTGCGCCGTTATAAGCGAATTTGGTAGTGGTACCCTAGCCATTGCTTGAATTTTTTAACCACATGCAATCCGTGACGCAATAAATCACGTTCAGGGCGCTCTAACCCATCCAGTTGTATCGCATTGTGTGTATGGTGGTGACGGAGTTGCTGTTGCAGTCGTAACTTAAAGAACTGTTTGAGTGCTTCTGAAAGGTTGTCAGCGGTTGACGTTTCTAACACGCGATGTTTAACGAGTTGGTCAATGCGGTCAAAGGTGTTCGTTGCTTCTAAACCGTATTCCAGGCTGAGTGCCCGTACACCGTGAACAATAGGAAAAATGCCGCCTTGTTTAATATCCAACCCCTCTTTGGATGTTTTTACATTACCAAACAAGGTGAGTGGTACACCAAAGGTAAGAGCGGGGCGGGCAAAGTCAGCAAGAATGAGTTCTTGCCCCTTCATTTGTTTTCTTAGCGAGGCACTAATCGGTGTTAAAAGGTCAAGGTTGCCAGCCACCGCTCGCGCGTCAGCCAATATGGCCAGTTCCATGACGCTATCTGGTGTCGCTTTTGAAATGAGTTGATTAAGGTATGTATGCCACTCACTGATGCTTTTCACCCATTTATTATTGCTGACCATTACCTTACCGGGGCACAAGGGGTATCCAAGGCGAGCCAGTGTGTGGCTCAGTGTCTCCAGTACAGTTTGCTGGGCGGGCCAATCAAGGCCGTCATCTAAGATCAGGGCGTTATCTTGGTCGGTTTTTAGTATCTGCTCTCCACGCCCTTCAGAACCTAGCACGATGAAGCAGCAATGATTCTGTATCGCAGGTGGTAAAACGAGTTCGAACGCTTTTTCAATGATTTGTTCATTGACGGCGGAAATGAGCTCCATCATGAATCGTGTGCGAATGCCGTTACTCATTAAGCTGTCGACTAATTGCTGTTGTTTTGTTGACGCTAGGGCAAGCTCTTCAATGCTATTTGAGCGAGCAATACTGAGTGATAGCACGTGAGAATGAGTTGAAAACGTGCTGAGAATTTGAGTCATGTCGAGCATCCCAACAGGGAGAGCGCCGTCACAAACCATCAGACGCTTAACACGCTGTCGGGTCATGGTCACCATGGCATTAAAGAGAAAGTCTTCTTTTTCTACGTGATGGACAGGAAAAGTGGCGATGTCGCTGATGGGGGTGTCACATGGCAAGTGTTCAAGCACCACTGCGTGAAGCATATTGGTGCGGGTGACGATGCCGTAAGGCAGTGCTGAGTGATGTTCATGTCTTCTTGGGTCATCCTTTTTCAATTCGACTAAGGCCGCATCAACACCTTGCGCAAGTAACTGCTGCGTGACATCGGTAATCGTACGATCTGAGTGAATAATTAATGCCGGATGATAAATGTCTTCATCGACTTGAGTAAGAATGAACTCTGCGAGATTTTGCTGTTTTTGAGCATCCTCTACCAGTTGTTGCCTTGTCGCTAGGTTACTATCGAAATACGCTGCAAATTGGCCATTAGCTTGGTATAACGAGAGAAAAACGTCGGTCGGTAATAGGTAGGTTAATGTGTCTTCCAATGCGACATAGTGGTGTTTCACCGGATCGCCAAACTGAGCTCTGACATCAAACATGTCATCATAAGTGTAGTGAGCGTAAATCTCATGGCTATTGTTATCGCGTTCTTCAACCGCGCCTTTAATGAGGATAAATAGGTGAGGGCTGGTTTGGTTGCTTTTAAGTAAAACGTCTTTTTCCCGAAAGTAGGCCACATCTAGAGATGCACGCAATTGAGATTGCTCGCGCTCAGATAACCGATCGAACGGGGGTAATGACATATTAAATTTATCAGGCATCGGCGTTCTCTGTGTTGTCCTACCATGCCTTTAGTCTGACAACTATTTGGCTAACCTCCAGACGACTTTAGTCGAATGTCGTCTCGATATTTGACGCTGTCGTCATGTTGCCATCATAAGGCTACGCAATGTGGCATCGTGGAATTGGAGGTAATTTATTTCTCGTAACAATTCCCTTTTTTGGAAGGTCATGTCATTGCATAATGTGTGCGATTGCTCGAAAGACTAGGGCATGTGCGAATTTATCTTTTCTTTTTAGGTTGTTGTTATGTTGAACCCTTCCCCTTTTGCCTGGGTGTCCCAGTATCTTTTTGGTTTCTTCTTTTCCTATGGTGTTTATTTACCGTTTTGGGCGCTATGGTTTGAAGATCAAGGCGTTTCTGCAACCGATGTCGGTATGTTGATGGGATTGGGCTTTGCGACTCGGTGTGTCGCCAATCTATTGATCACACCAAGAATTCATCAGGTTGAGCGGTTACTGCCCGCGCTTCGTTGGGCGACGCTCGCTTGTACAATATTCATTGCATTACATCTTGCCGCTGGGCCAAGTTTTGTGCTGCTTGCCCTGGTCACCGTCTTGTTTAATTTAAGCTTTGGCCCAGTGGTGCCTTTGTCTGACGCAATGGCCAATCACTATGCCAGCCGTGGCATATTGGACTATGGTCGTACTCGTCTTTGGGGATCGATAGCCTTTATTGTTGGTTCCTCGGTTGTCGGGTATTTGGCCTCGCAGTTTGGCGCTAATATGATCGTTTACACGGCGCTGGCAGGGTTTGTGTTGTCCATGCTGCTGGTGATGAGAACACCGGTGACGCCACCAGCGAGCGAAGGCTCGCATTCGATGGAGCGGCCAAGCCTAAAAGCCCTGCTTTGTGACCGGAACGTCATTCGTTTTCTCGTGCTGATTGCCCTGATTCAAGGCAGTCATGCTGCGTATTACAGCTTTAGTTCCATTTATTGGAAAGAAGCAGGGCACCCTGAGAGTGTGATCGGTTATCTGTGGAGCCTTGGTGTTGTTTCTGAAGTCATGCTGTTTGCTTTTAGCAAAAAATGGTTTGCTGGCTGGTCGCTTCGTACGTTGTTTGTGATCTCATCGATTGGTGTGATTATTCGTTGGAGCTTAACAGCATCAACCATTGCGTTGCCTGCGCTCGTCATCATTCAGTTATTGCATGGTGTGACATTTGGCATTGCTCATATTGCCGCTATTCAATATATCCAAAAATCTGAACCCAATAAGATGGTGGCATTACAGTCTCTCTACAATGCGATTCCTCTTGGTGCTTTTATTGCGTTGATGATGGCCGTAAGTGGTTGGGGTTACGAGCGGTGGGGCGCTGGTATTTTTTGGGGAATGGCATTCATGGGTGTGCTTGCACTCTTTATTAAAGTTGAGCCTAGCGGCAAACCGGCTGAATACATCAAGGATATTTCTCAGCCTGAACCACAGAAATGACGCTAAGCGTTTGAGTTATTGGGTTATAGCCCTTTAAATAATGGCAATGGTTTTAAAATGCGAGTGGCGTTTTAAGTACTGACAGTGTTTAAGGGATATGATCGATGCAAGGATGGATAGTAGTTCCGGTCTCGCTGGCATACCTTGGGGTGTTATTTCTCATCGCATGGTATGGAGATAGGCAAAAAAAATGGTTATCTAAGTGGCGGCCTTGGGTCTATAGCCTCTCGATTGCCGTTTATTGTACCTCCTGGACCTTCTACGGAACGGTAGGGCAAGCGAGTAATAACCCTTGGTCATTCTTGCCGATTTATATTGCCCCTATTTTGGTGTTTACCTTAGGGTGGCGATTGATTGCTCGTCTTGTGTTGATAGCCAAGCGTGAACACATCACCTCCATAGCCGATTTTATCGCGGCTCGATACGGAAAATCTCAAGGCCTAGCGGTGGCGGTGACCCTCATCGCCGTCGCAGGCATCTTGCCTTATATTGCACTACAACTGCGTGGCATCACGATGGGGCTGGATGTTGTTGCGCCGACTTTAGCCACCGACCTTGGTTATCAAGATACTCATATTTCGTGGTTTGTCGTCGGTGCTCTGGCGGTCTTTACCATGCTGTTTGGTACGCGCCATGTCGATAATACAGAGCATCATCGTGGCATGATGATGGCCGTAGCGTTTGAATCTATCGTTAAGCTGTTCGCTTTTTTAGTGGTCGGCTTTTTTATCCTTTATCTTGCTTGGGAAAGACCCGATATTCAGTTGTCTGAGTTGGCGGCGAGTACTTATCAATCCCCCAATATCGCAACGCTGCTGATTCATACCGCTCTGACCATGATGGCTATTATCTGTCTACCAAGGCAATTTCATACTATGGTGGTTGAGAACGAGCGTGCTCAAGATCTTCATACTGCTCGCTGGTTATTCCCTGTGTATCTTATCTTGATGGGGCTATTTGTTTTGCCCATTGCTTGGGTTGGCCAAGGGCTATTAATGGGGGCGTCACCTGATACGTATGTGATCAGTATTCCTAAGTTTGCTGATGCCGACCATATTGCGTTATTGGCCTTTCTTGGTGGTACTTCTGCGGCAAGTGGCATGGTCATTGTATCGACAATTGCGCTGGCAATTATGGTCTCGAATGACTTGGTGATGCCGCTGTTATTACGTCGAATTAAGCTTGCCCATCGTTCTCATCGTCACCTTTCTGGCTTGTTACTGATTATTCGTCGAGCCTTGATTTGTTTGTTGCTGCTTGGAGCGTGGCTGTTTTATCAAGCTCTGGATAGTATTCATTCCCTCTCTGCGATTGGCTTTTTATCTTTCTCGGCAATTACTCAATTTGCTCCAGCGCTTATCGGTGGGTTGTACTGGCGCTTGGGTAATCGTAAAGGCGTGTATGTCGGCTTGTTGGTTGGTTTTACAATTTGGTTGATTACATTAATGGGAGAGACCGGGTTGCTGGCCGGTGATGCACAAAATAACCTGTTGATATGGGTGATTACGCCCCCAGAAATGTTCGCATCGCTCGATATTGCTAACTCGGATTGGGGCATGCTGATCAGCGTGGTTCTTAATGCCATATGTTTTGTTGCCGTGTCATTATCGACACGCGCGAGCCTAACTGAGCGCTTACAGTCCGCATCATTCGTTGGCACCCCCTTGCCTGAGAGTGAGAATATCAGTCTCTATCAAAGCCGCGTTACGGTGGCTGAGCTAGAGATGTTGGCCTCTCGATTTGTCGGTCGCACGCGGGTGCGCAGCGCGTATCGACAATTCTGGCGACAACAGCAACAAGATGGGCTGCCCAATCAACAAGCATCGGCAGAATTAATTCGCCACACGGAGCGAGTGTTGGCAGGGGTATTTGGTGCTTCTTCGGCTAAGCTCGTGCTGACCTCTGCACTGCAGGGGCGAAATATGCAGTTGGAAGAAGTGGCGACCATCGTTGATGAGGCTTCTGAGCTTTACCACTTTAGTCGCGGCTTGTTGCAAGGCGCGATTGAACATATTGGGCAGGGTATTGCGGTGGTGGATAAGCAGCTTAGGCTGGTGGCATGGAATCGTCGCTATCTGGAGTTGTTCACCTTTCCCCCAGGTTTGATTCAGGTGGGGCGACCCATTGCAGATGTGATTCAGCACAATGCAGAGCAAGGGTTATGTGGCCCTGGTGATCCCAATGAGCATGTGCGTCGACGGATCTATCATTTAGAGCAGGGCTCACCCCACACGTCTTCAAGAATTAGAGCCGATGGTAGCGTCATTGAGGTGCAAGGAAACCCAATGCCTGGCGGAGGGTTTGTGATGAGCTTTACTGATATTACCGTCTTTCGAGAGGCTGAAAATGCACTAAGAGATGCGAATGAGCGGCTAGAAGTTAGGGTTGTTGAGCGGACAAAAGAGTTAGAAAAACTCAATACACGACTGGTGTTAGCGACACAGAAATCTGAAACAGAATCACATTCTAAAATGCGTTTCCTAGCGGCAGTGAGTCATGATCTAATGCAGCCCCTTAATGCGGCGCGTTTGTTTGCCTCCTCATTGTCGGAGGTGAGTAAAGATAATGAAACTAAAAAGTTATCGTCACACATAGAAAGTGCACTGGGTGCGGCAGAAGAATTAATTGGTGATCTGCTGGATATTTCTCGCTTAGAGTCAGGAAAGCTACAAACCAAAATGCGTGGCTTTGCCTTGTCTGAGGTTTTTGACACATTAGAGGCTGAGTTTAGTGCAATATCGGTCGGGCAAAATATTCGCTTTTCGGTGGTCTCTTCAAGTCTCATTGTACGTTCCGACCCTAAGTTGTTACGTCGGGTATTACAAAACTTTTTGACGAATGCTTTTCGCTATAATCCAGAAGGTAAAGTGATATTAGGGGCGAGGCGCGTTAATGGGCGTGTCAGGATTGATGTGTGGGATGATGGCATTGGTATTCCTGAAGATAAACAAAAAGAGATTTTTGATGAGTTCTCTCGAGTTGATCAAGCTCGCGCTGATCAAGGTTTAGGTTTAGGTTTGGCGATATCAAGAGGGATCGCTCGTGTGCTTAATCATCAAATATCAATGCAGTCCTGGCAAGACCAAGGAAGTGTTTTTTCAATCACGCTTGATAAGGCGAGCGTGGTTGAATCTATTTTGAAACCTATCCCATCCACCCATAATGAGGCATTGCAGCACCTTAAGATATTGTGTGTTGATAATGAACCAGACATTTTAGTGGGTATGGAGACCCTACTGGCGCGCTGGGGGTGTGACGTCAAAACAGCCTTAGATTTGGTTAGTAGCCTTAAGCATCTAGAAGATGACTGGCAACCTGATGTTATCTTTTCGGATTACCGTTTAGATAATGGTAGGACGGGGTTAGAGGTTCTCCAGCAGTGCCGATTGAGACTTGGCGATTCATTTAAAGGCGTGATCATCAGTGCCGACCGTACGGAAACCATGCTCGAAGGTATCAAATCTAATGGCTTCAGCTTTTTACCCAAACCAGTTAAGCCCCTCAAATTAAGAGCGATGCTGAATCGTCCTTAGTCAGATGAAAGTGATGGGAAGCATAAGTGTCATGATTATGTTATTAAGTTTTCCATCACTTTACCTTATATAACACTTCATTTACCTTGCTTGACAGACTCTTTACAGATGGAGCGTTACGATAGACTCCTCTTCAAACAAGTCAGTTGGAAAGGTGAATATATGAAAAAACTAATCATGGTAGCGTCCATCGCTCTTATGTCTGGAAGTGTATTCGCAGGAAGCGATATCGGTAATACCAAACTTGAAACAGAAAGTTTTCAGAGTAAGCAACAAGCCTATGAAGCTGGTTATCAGTTGGTTGATGAACTCAATGAGATGACCAATGGTGCTTTAGCACACCAATTAAAGTTGAATGGGCACAGTGAAAACATTCAAGAGATTGAATTAAAAAACACAGAAATTTCTGTTCAAGAATACGCTGAAAAACAAGGTGTTATTAAATACCGAGCGTCAGTGAACGTAAACTACGAATATGACGCGAAAGATAGTTAAGCTCCGAGAGGTCTTATCTTAGGAATGTGTCGTATTTTTAAGCAAAGAATGCAATCTGCTTATTAAAGTGAAGGGTATGAATAGAACATACTGACTGCTATTCCGCGCTCTATTTTTGAAGTTCAGCTGAACTTCGGTAAGTAAATGTCAAATACACGGGACAGCCCTCAACGTTGTTGGTCGCATCGTTACTAGCGACATGCTTATAGCGATGGCGATTCAGAGAGTGCAATACCGATAAAACAATGAGGTGTCATCATGAAAAAATTAACATTAATCACCGCGTCTTTACTTCTTTCTTCAGCAGCAATGGCGACGACAACATCACTCGTGGGTGATATTGATTTGCACTCCGATGGTTTTAGTTCGAAACAGCAAGCATACGATGCTGGTTTTCAAATTGTAGAAGATCTGAAGGCGATGCCATCAACGGACTTGGTGTACAAGCTTCGAGTGCATGAAGGTGACTTACTTCGAAATAGTGTGAAGGTTGATGATGCACAGATAACGGTTCAAGAATTCGCGGAAAATCGTGGCGAAATTAAGTATCGCGCTGTTGTCGACGTAGAATACTCTTATAAAGAGCGTTCATAGGCTATTTTGGGCTTAATGGCTTAATGGCTT
>NZ_MCUW01000007.1 GCF_002873335.1 Vibrio sp. 10N.286.49.B1
ATCCTCCAGGGCGCACCACTTTTCTTAAGCCCTGCTTTATAGCAGGGCTTTTTATTAACAAAAATTTAGCATTCAAGTAACCTTTTAATTACAAATCTTTGTTTTTTAAAGATAATTTTTGGTAATTTTAAGCGTATCTCAGTTTTTAATCCTCACTTTGTTATGTTGTTAACTCAGTATGAAGTTCTGTGTAACTTGCATTACACGATAATTTGTCGGCTTCATCATGGTTTTTCGTTTGAATGACGTTTTAATGACAACTCTACATTAAACAAAATTGACAAACTTTCACCAATCGAGATAATCCTAGTCCTCTTGCAATGGAATCAATGCAAGAACGTATGCATATCTAACCTTAGGCGATGATGCCTATACTCGGTTGAATGACTTGTCAGGATGACAAAGAAAGGACGCAAAATGACTAATATTGGAAGCCTGCTAGGAGATGCGGCTACCCTGATGCTAACGGGCATGTCCGTTGTATTCGTATTTCTCACAATTCTTGTTTATCTCGTTCGGTTAATGTCGAAATTGGTACCAGAAGAAGTACCAGAGCCGATCGCTGCCCCAAAACAATTGAAACCACAACCATCCCCATCGAATGCTGTTAGCCCAAGTGTTGTTGCTGCTATTTCTGCAGCTGTACATCAGTACCGCACTTCGGCCGCGAAATAGATTGAGTTAAGATTAAAAGGAGTTAATGAGCATGTCTAAACCACTAGCTATCACGGATGTGGTACTTCGTGACGCCCATCAATCGCTATTTGCTACTCGTATGCGAATTGAAGATATGTTACCAATTGCTGCAGAGCTGGATAAAATCGGTTACTGGTCATTGGAAACGTGGGGAGGTGCGACGTTTGATTCTTGTATTCGATTCTTAGGAGAAGACCCTTGGGAACGGTTACGTGAGTTAAAAAGAGCGATGCCTAATACGCCAATGCAGATGCTTCTGCGCGGACAAAACCTACTGGGTTATCGTCATTACGCTGATGATGTGGTTGAGAAGTTTGTTGAACGTGCTCATGCCAATGGCATGGATGTCTTCCGTATCTTCGATGCGATGAATGATGTACGTAACTTTGAAAAGGCTGTGAAAGCCACCGTTGATGTTGGCGCACATGCACAAGGCACACTGTCATATACGACGAGCCCAGTGCACAACACCGACACATGGGTTGATCTCGCGAAACGTCTTGAAGATTTAGGTTGTCATTCTCTTTGCATCAAAGATATGGCTGGCTTATTAAAGCCTTATGAAGCCGAAGACCTTATTACTAGGATCAAAGCATCGTGTGATGTTCCTTTAGCCTTGCATTGTCATGCAACCACTGGTCTCTCTGCTGCAACAGCAGTGAAGGCTGTCGAAGCTGGTATTGATATCCTAGACACTGCTATCTCCTCTATGAGTCAGACATACGGCCATACACCAACAGAAACGGTTGTTGCGATGCTGCAAGGCACAGAGCGTGATACCAATCTTAAATTGGAACAGATTGAACCTGTTGCGGCGTACTTCAGAGAGGTTCGTAAGAAGTACGCGAAATGGGAGGGGCAAATGAAAGGGGTTGATTCCCGAATTTTGATTGCTCAAGTTCCTGGTGGCATGCTAACGAATATGGAAGGGCAACTTAAAGAGCAAGGTGCAGCGGATCGCCTTGATGAAGTGCTTGAAGAGATCCCACGTGTACGTGAAGATCTTGGTCATATACCATTGGTCACACCAACATCGCAAATAGTGGGCACTCAAGCGGTCATTAACGTCCTGACAGGTGAGCGTTACAAGAGCATTACGAAAGAGACGGCTGGCGTTCTAAAAGGTGAATACGGTACGGCACCAGCTCCCGTAAATGCAGAACTTCAAGCGAAGGTGCTTGCTGGTGCTGAGCCTATTACTTGTCGTCCGGCAGATTTACTTGATGCAGAGATGCATACACTGACCGATGATCTACTGGCTAAAGCGAAATCAGAAGGTATTTCTTTGGCTGAAGATACGGTTGATGATGTACTGACTTATGCCTTGTTCCCTCAGGTAGGTCTTAAGTTTCTGAAGAATCGCCGCAACCCTGATGCGTTTGAACCTGCACCAACTCTTGAGTCAGCTCAGCCTGTATCTCCAGTGGTCGCATCGACGCCAAGTGCCACAGGCATTGAAGCTTATAGTGTGAAAGTCGATGGTCAAGTCTATGACGTTGAAGTGGGTCCAAAAGGAGAATTAACGTCCGTTACGCCTTCAAGTACCCAAGCCGCGACTCAAGCCACACCAGTTACCCCCACCAATATTGAAGCGGTAGGTGCTCCCTTAGCTGGAAATATTTTTAAAGTAAACGTGGCATCAGGTACTCAAGTTCAAGAAGGCGACGTACTGCTTATTTTAGAAGCCATGAAAATGGAAACAGAAGTGCGCGCGGCGCAAAGTGGTGTTGTGCACGATATACATGTCAAAGAGGGCGATGCGGTTACCGTTGGCGCTCCTCTCGTCAGTTTGGCATAAGGGAGTACCATGGACGGATTGATGACCTTATGGTCAGAAACAGGGATCGCTAACTTTGAGTTTGGTCAGATCTGTATGATGTTAGTGGGTGGTTTGTTACTTTTCTTAGCGATAAAGAAAGGTTTTGAACCACTGCTATTGCTACCGATTGGTTTTGGTGCCGTACTGGCGAATATTCCCAATGCAGGGTTCACCGACCCCGGTGGCCTGCTGTATTACGTGTACTACATCGGGATTGAAACAGGGGTCTTCCCTCTTTTAATCTTTATGGGTGTAGGGGCCATGACCGATTTTGGTGCGTTAATCGCCAACCCTAAAACGTTGTGGTTAGGCGCAGCAGCGCAGTTTGGTATCTTTGCTACGTTGTTCGGTGCAATTTTGCTTAACTACATACCAGGTATGGAGTTCTCGATGCCAGATGCGGCATCGATTGCCATTATCGGTGGTGCTGATGGACCAACAGCTATCTTCTTAGCCAGTCGTTTGTCGCCAGACTTATTGGGCGCGATTGCGGTTGCTGCCTATAGCTATATGGCGCTGGTTCCAATCATTCAACCACCCATTATGAAAGCGCTGACTAGCCCAGAAGAACGTAAGATCAAAATGGCTCAATTGCGTCATGTCAGCAAGGGAGAGAAAATTCTATTTCCACTTGCCGTATTGCTGATGACTATTTTGTTTTTGCCTTCAGCAACACCGCTTGTTGGTATGTTCTGTCTTGGTAACTTGATGCGTGAAGCTGGTGTTGTCGACCGTTTATCAAAAACGGCGCAAAATGAGCTTATCAATATCGTGACTATTTTCTTGGGACTCGGTGTGGGGTCAAAGCTGCAAGCTGATCAATTCCTGAACTTTGAAACATTGGGTATCTTGGCGTTAGGTGCGGTCGCATTCAGTATTGGTACTGCAGGGGGCGTGCTTATGGCTAAGCTTCTTAATAAGTACTCAAAAGAAGATATTAACCCGTTGATTGGCGCGGCAGGCGTTTCTGCTGTTCCGATGGCAGCACGAGTTGTGAATAAAGTTGGCCTTGAAGCCAACCCACAAAACTTCTTACTGATGCATGCTATGGGACCAAACGTTGCCGGTGTCCTTGGCTCTGCAGTTGCCGCTGGCATACTGTTGGCTCTGGTCGGTTAACGTAAAAAGGGGGGATACCAATGTATCCCCCCTTTTTATTTGGTTTGTTATCTAGTCAACATCAATTAAATTTGTAACTGATCCCGACGCTTACCCCAACACCGCTATTGCTGACATTCACCAGGGTTTGTTTTCCATCGCTAAATTGCTTTTCTGCATAGTCTTCTTTAAAGCCTGCTACATCGAAAGTGAGGTTTTGTGTAAATCGATAGGCAAGCCCTATGCGGTAACGTATATCATTTCCGCCGTAGCTATCGATGGCTTCATCGGCACTGACACCACCTCGTAAGGTCAATTTATTCCAATCGTAGCTCATAGAAGTGCCGACTCGTTTACTATGGCGATGGCCTTGTAATAACCCGACAGGATCACTGTAATTATTATAGTGGATACCCTGACCATTCCATCGACTTAAGCTAAAGGTATTGTGCCATTGTAGCTGCTCGGTGATTTGAATCGTGCCATAAATACTGGTGATGGAAGGCAGTTGAAACTGAATCTCATCATCTCCAAATTGACTGTCGAATCGATGTGCAATGGCTAGAGTGAACTCTTGGTTTACCGCCCATGTTGCGCTTAACGCACCGCTCCAACCACTGGTGTTGCCAGAGGTTTCAGTTGTGCCGTTACATTGAAATAGGCCGCAACTTTTTTGCTCAAGTAAATAGTCACCGTACAAGTATTCGGCGGTGAGGGCGATACTCACATCGTTATATTGATACGCCAAACTTGGTGCTAAAGAAACAACGATGGGCCTGACCCGAGTCTCCTTTAAATCCGGAATAGGAAGAGGTGCTAAATCAGGCAGTGATATGTCGGCGGCGGTGCGACTGTATGCGGCTAAGCCGAAATACCAGTTATCATTGATAGGGGTGACCATAAACCCTGCCGGTATAGGGGATGCCTGAGATTTTTGGCTTTCTTTGCCAAAGATGTTGTAGTCAGTCGTGACTTGATAGTAGGTCACGTTAGCGGTCACGATCGTATTTTTTAATTGCGTCATGCTGGAGGGCGCAGTCGCTAAGATACTTGCATCAACGGCTTTTGCACCATTTGCACTTGCAAGCGCACTATTGGACGTAGAAGACTCCCAGAAGTTTAAACCCGTTGCAAAGGATAAGGGGCTGACAAGAGCTAAAGTCAGAGGTGAAAATCGAGAGTAAAGTGGCATGCGCATGATAATGAGTAATCGAGACGATGACAGTAACATGCCTATCTGATGAAATATCAATATTTCGTCAGAATCGTAAATATTTAAGGTTGATTTTTACTCTAGTAGTCTTGGTTTTAAATGGCTAAGATGATGAATACTGCACTAAAAAGGATACTGTCATGTCATGCAAACAAATTGTTATCCCAGAGTTTGGTCAACCTGAGGTTTTGGATATTCGTGAAGTAGCGATTCCTGAACCTGCTGCTGGAGAGGTACTTGTGAAAGTTGCTTATTCAGGTATTAATCCTATCGATGTAAAAACTCGTGCGGGCCTTGGCTGGGCGGCAAACGAAAACAAAGATAATTTGCCATGGGTACCTGGGTATGACATATCGGGTCGTATTGTCGCGTGCGGCGATAACACCTCTCGCTTCTCTATTGATGATGAAGTCGTTGGTTTTATTGGTTTTCCTATTCTTGGTGGGGGCTATAGTCAATATGTGTGTGTACAAGAATCAGAGCTTAGTTCAGTCCCTAACTCCGTAACACTGGAAGCCGCTGCAGCGCTGCCTCTGGCAGGACAAACGGCCGCTCAAGCGATTAACAAAGCGAACATTCAGGCAGGAGAACGTGTTCTGATTTTAGCAGGCGCGGGGGGCGTCGGGCACATCGCGGTCCAAATAGCGGTGGCCGCTAAAGCTGACGTGTATACCACCTGTAGTGAGCGAAACTTAGATTACTTGGCTACATTAGGGGCACATGCTATCAACTATGAATTTGCTCCCGCGTCTGAGCGTATTTCTGATGTTGATGTCCTGATCGATCTTGTTGGGGGCGACGTCGCACTTGATGCTCTGAAGTGTCTCAAAGACCACGCACGTGTCATTACGATTCCTACCTTGTCTGCACAGAGGGTGTGTGAAAAAGCAACCTTATTGGGTTTTTCTGCAAGTGGCATGCTTGTATCGCCGGATACAAAACAAATGGAAACGCTGTTGTACATGGTGAGTGTGGGTTTGTTGAAAACTGAAATACAACATATATACCCATTGCATGATGTAGTGGACGCTCACAAGCAAGTTGAAACAAGTCGAACTCGCGGTAAAGTGTTGCTGGATATGCAATGCTAGAGTCGTTTTCTCAATACCTTGCGCAATCTTGGTTTGCCGACTCTGCGCTGGCCGTTTTATTTATCTCTGGATTTTTAAGTGCCACGTTACTTCCCGGTGGCTCTGAAGCTGGGTTAGTTGCGACACTGACTCTGGGGCAATACAGTACATTGATGATCATTTTGGTCGCAACGGTTGGGAACACGTTGGGTGGCCTGACAAACTATTGGATAGGACTTTGGCTGCCAAATCGAACTCAAAATGAAAAGCATGGTCATAAAGCCATAGCTTGGTTACAAAAATATGGCTACTGGACACTTTTGTTGAGTTGGCTCCCAGTCATAGGCGATCCGCTGTGTTTGGCCGCTGGGTGGCTGAGAATGAAGTTTCTTCCTTGTGTTGCGCTTATCGCAATTGGTAAAGCGCTTCGTTATGCTGCATTAGCAGCGATTTTCTTCGGTGTATTTTAAGGAATGACTATGAGAAAAATCTGGCTCGGCATGGTGTCGTTAGTCTTTATTTACGGTTGCAGTAGCGACATGACAACATCAACCGATTTGCCTAACGGCGTGCGTCTTGTTGAAGAGGCCAAAGCAGATTCCAGTAAAACCATGATCCCATACTCTAAGTATCAATTAGACAATGGTTTAACCGTGATCCTTGCACCAGACAATTCAGATCCGCTGGTTCATGTCGATGTGACTTATCACGTAGGTTCCGCACGTGAAGAGGTCGGGAAATCAGGATTTGCGCATTTCTTTGAGCATATGATGTTCCAGGGTTCTGAGCATGTTGGTGATCAGCAGCATTTTAAGATCATTACTGAAGCTGGCGGATCATTAAATGGCACGACGACACGAGATCGTACTAACTACTTTGAAACAGTACCGGCGAATCAATTAGAAAAAATATTGTGGCTTGAAGCCGATCGAATGGGCTTTTTGTTGGGTGCGGTATCGCAGCATAAATTTGAAATCCAAAGAGACACCGTTAAAAATGAGCGCGCTCAGAACTATGACAATCGACCATACGGCTTAGTTTGGGAAAAAATGGGTGAAGCGATGTACCCTGAAGGGCACCCATACTCGTGGCAGCCAATTGGATATGTTGAAGACTTAGACCGTGTTGATGTGAATGATTTGAAAGCATTCTTTCTACGCTGGTATGGCCCTAACAATGCGGTATTGACCATTGGTGGTGATATCGACAAACAACAGACACTGGAATGGGTGAATAAATACTATGGCTCGATCCCTCGAGGTCCAGAGGTCGATAACGCGCCAAAACAACCCGCTATTGTCCCTAAAGATCGCTACGTCACACTTGAGGATCGGATTCGTCAGCCAATGGTGGTGATAGGATGGCCGACAAACAGTTATCGTGGTGCGGATAATCAGGCAACGCTTGAAGCAATGGCCGACGCCATTGGCGGTGGAGCAAATGGTTTGCTCTATCAAAAACTGATCAAAACCCAGAAAGCACTCGATGCCGGCGCATTTACTGAATGTAATGAGTTGTCGTGTAATTTTTATATTTATGCCATGGGAACCTCTACCGATAAAGATGGCCTCAAAGCCTTGTATCAAGAGCTCTTAAATACTTTAGACGAGTTTGACAAAGAAGGTATTAGTCAGGCTCGCTTGGATCAGATCACGGGGTTATCGGAATCAGGTTCCGTATTTGCATTACAGAGTGTCAAAGGAAAGGTCACTCAACTTGCTTCTAATGAGACCTTTTTTAATACACCAGACAGGCTTGAACAACAGCTTGCGCAAATTCGAGCCGTCACACCGCAAGGCGTTCAAGCCGCTTACAATGAGTTTGTTAAAGACAAAGCGAAAGTGACGCTAAGCGTAGTGCCGAAAGGTCAATCGGATATGGCGGTGCAAAAGGCGAACTTTGAAACTCCGAAGCGAACCCTACCTGCATATACTAAGGTCACGGAGGATCAGTTGACCTTCCGACGACCTGTCGATAATTTTGATCGTAGTGAGATGCCTAAGGTGGCACAAGCGGTTAAAGCGACCATGCCTGAGCTCTATGAAGTGCATTTCGATAACGGTAGTGAGTTACTAGGGACGACCAGTTCCGAAACTCCGACGGTGGAGATACATTTCCAGCTTCCTGCCGGTGACCGTTATGTCGCGAAAGGCAAAGAAGGTCTCGCAGAAATGACCGCTTCCATGATGGAAGAGGGGACAACCTCATTGAGTGTCGAAGCACTGCAAGCGAAGCTTGATCAGTTGGGCAGCCAGATTAGTATTAGTGCGGGCTCTTATTCGACACGAGTTACGGTCTCTTCTCTAGAAAAAAATCTGCCTCAAACACTAGCGTTGGTGGAAGACGTGCTCTTTAACCCAGCAATGAAGCAAAGTGACTTTGATAGGCTCAAAGCTCAGATGTTAGAGGGGTTGGTTTATCAACACCAAAAGCCAAGCTGGATGGCATCACAGGCCACTCGTGATGTCTTGTTTGGTAAGACAGTCTTTGGCCGCTCATCAGATGGCTCGGAAGCCTCAATTTCTTCGATCAGCTTAGATGATGTGAAAGCATTCTACCGGGAGCACTATACACCGCAAAGTGCTCAGATCGTTGTGGTTGGTGATATCAGCCGTAAGCAAATAGAACGTGAGCTCGATTTTTGGAAGACATGGCAAGGCAATGCCGCGCCACTGTTTACACCAGAAGCGGTAGCACCGTTGAAAGGACAGCATATTTATTTAGTTGATAAGCCCGCCGCGCCGCAAAGTATTGTTCGTCTTGTGCGTCAAGGGATGCCATTTGATGCCACGGGTGAGTTATATCGAAGTCGTTTAGCCAATTTTAATTTAGCGGGCAACTTTAATAGCCGAATCAATCAAAACCTTCGTGAGGACAAAGGTTATACCTATGGTGCGAGTGGTTATTTCGCCAGTAACCGAGAAGTGGGTGCGATTGTATTTAACGCGCAGGTTCGCGCGGACTCAACGATTCCATCGATTGAAGAGTTATTGAAGGAATTGAAAAACTACAGTGAGAATGGCATGACCCAAGAGGAGCTAAGCTTTATGCGCTTGGCCGTGGGCCAGCAAGATGCGTTGACCTACGAAACACCCAGTCAAAAAGCTAGCTTACTTTCAAGTATATTGACCTATAGTTTAGACAGAGATTATCTGAAGCAGCGCAACGACATTGTTGAGAATGTCCAAAAGTCTGAGCTAGATGCCTTAGCGGCGAAATGGTTCGATCCAACTCAATATCAGATAATTGTCGTCGGAGATGCGAAGATGTTAAAACCACAATTAGAGAAACTGAATATTCCAATTGAAATGCTTGAAATCTCTCAATAGAGTGACCATATAGGGGGGATAGGAGTGGCACTGATGACGTTTCACCTAGCCCTCAATGAGAATAACAAACATATAAGCGAATCGCATTTTGACTAATTTTGCTACGCGACTGGAGCAGGTTGCTAAAGACCGGACTGTCTTTAAACAGTTTGGTCGTGGTGTAGAGAGAGAGACGTTACGATATACAGAAGATGGCCGTTTGGCTATGACGCCTCACCCAATGCAACTTGGCTCTGCTCTGACAAATGAATATATCACTACTGATTTTTCTGAGTCTTTGCTCGAGTTTATTACGCCGGTATCTCACGATGTAGATACATTGGTAAATCAACTGTCGGATATTCATCATTTTACCCAAGCGAAACTAGACAACGAAAAGCTATGGCCGCTTTCGATGCCTTGTTATGTTGGCAATGAAGATGACATCGTGCTCGCGCAGTATGGTAGCTCGAATTCAGGAAAAATGAAGACGCTGTATCGCCAAGGTCTTAAGCATCGCTATGGCAGCTTAATGCAGGTTATTTCCGGTGTGCATTTTAATTTCTCTTTCCCTGAGACATTTTGGGATGCGCTCCACGGTGAACAAGAAGAAGCGGATCGTCAGGCCTCTAAGTCGGAAGGGTATTTTGGATTGATCCGAAATTACTATCGCTTTGGTTGGTTGATTCCATACTTCTTTGGTGCCTCACCAGCGCTATGCAGTTCGTTTGTTCAAGGAAAAGAGTCGGCATTACCCTTTGAAAAGGTAGGTGGGACGCTTTATTTACCAGAGGCTACGTCGTTACGGTTAAGTGATCTCGGTTATACAAATAATGCACAAAGCTCGCTTAAAATTGGCTTTAACAGCCTAGGGCAATATCTTGAGGGATTGAATCAAGCGATTCATACCCCATCGGATGATTTTGCTAAAATCGGCGTGAAAGTGGATGGTGAATATCGTCAATTAAACGACTACGTTCTTCAGATTGAAAATGAGCTATATGCGCCAATTCGTCCTAAACGTGTCGCTAAAAATGGTGAAAAACCGTCAGAAGCACTTTCTAGAGCGGGTGTTGAGTACATAGAAGTTCGCTCACTAGATGTGAACCCGTTCAGCCCAGTAGGAATTACCAAAGAACAAATACGTTTCCTCGACTTGTTTATTACCTGGTGTGCATTGAAAGACTCTGAGCCAATGGATGATTGCGAGCTCGAATGCTGGCGTCAAAACTGGAATAAAGTCATTCTTGAAGGTCGTAAAGAAGGGCTAGAGCTCAAAATTGGCTGTGATGGTGAGAAGCTGAGCAGCCAGCTTTGGGTGAAACGTGTCTTTAAGGACCTGCGTAGCATTGCAGTATTAATGGACGAAGCTCATGGCAGTGATGACTATGTAGCAGTCTGCGATTTACTTGAGCAATGGAACGAAGACCCAGAGAAAACCATCTCAGGACAGTTACTGTCTATGACAAAAGAGTTGGGCGGCCTAGGCAAGGTTGGCTGTGAGTTAGGGAAAAAATATCGTGATGCTAATACCGCAGAGCAGTACCGGGTTTATAGCGAAGCCATGATGGAAGATGAGGTAACACGCTCGTTTGCAGCGCAGAAAGCCATCGAAGCAGCGGATAAGCAAGGATTTGATGAATTTCTAGCGGATTACTTTTCCCATTTACAGTCAAGTAGTGAGTCTAAGTAGCAACGCACATTTAACAAGCGATTAAGGCACAATAAAGACAAGGTCTGTATTCTTACGATACAGGCCTTGCGTCGTCTGTAGTGTCCTTTTACAATCACATTATATTGTCTGGCTTCATTTTGTTTGAGGCCTTAACGGAGAAATTACGATGCCTTTATTGGATAGCTTTACCGTCGATCACACAAAAATGCATGCGCCAGCAGTACGCGTTGCGAAAACGATGCAAACCCCGAAGGGTGACACGATTACCGTATTTGATCTGCGTTTCACTATTCCGAACAAAGATATCTTGTCAGAAACAGGAATTCACACACTTGAGCATTTGTATGCTGGATTCATGCGTGCTCACCTAAACGGTGCACAAGTTGAGATTATTGATATCTCTCCAATGGGGTGTCGTACGGGTTTTTATATGAGCTTGATTGGTACACCATCGGAGTCTGACGTGGCGAAAGCATGGCTAGATTCAATGCAAGATGTATTGAAAGTTGAAAGCCAAAATAAGATCCCTGAATTGAATGAATACCAATGTGGAACGGCGGCGATGCATTCTCTTGAAGAAGCTAAGTCGATTGCAACGACGATCATTGAGGCGGGTATTCAGGTTAATAAAAATGACGAATTGGCATTGCCTGATTCAATGTTGCAAGAACTCAAAGTTGACTAGTCTCCGTGTTGACTCAGAGTTAGTGTGAATTCTGGGTTAGTGTGGAACGGCAAATTATTGATTCAATTTGAGTGTAAAAAAGGATGGCTTTGCCATCCTTTTTAGTTTTCTGGGTTGCTTAAATGAAGAGGCTCACCAACAACCGTGGTTCACGTGTTTACTGCATTTACTGCAGGAGCCGGTTATCCCCACTGTGCCTCAAACCAACTTTCTAAGATAACGACGGCAGACTGGCAGTCGACATTCCCTTTTGATAGCGCTTTGTATCCTCCCATACTGAAGAGATCGGCTCGAGCTTCGGTTGTAGAGAGTCGCTCATCTTGCAGCTCTACCGGTAAACCAAATCGACCGTGAAGTCGATTCGCAAACTTCTTTGCTTTTGGGGTGATGGTGTCGAGATCCTTGCCGTGCAGATCCGTCGGTAAACCGACAACAATCAGGTTGGGTTGCCATTCTTTGATTGTTTTTTCAATATCGTCCCAGTTTGGAATGCCTTCTTTAGCTTTAAATGCCTTCAGTGGGTTTGCTGTCCCAGTGACTTCTTGCCCAATGGCACTGCCAATGCTTTTTGTTCCAAAATCAAAGGCGAGTATGGTTCTTGCTGTCATGACTATGCGTGTCCAACTTGAGTGGAGAGTTGAGCTATATCAATACCAAGCATCTGAACAGCACTGTGCCAACGATCCTTGACGGGCGTGTCGAAGATAACACTAGTGTCAGCCTCGATCGTCAACCAAGAATTGTCTGCTAATTCCGTCTCTAATTGACCGGCATCCCAGCCCGCGTAACCGAGCGCAACTAAATAGTCCTCTGGCTGAGCATCGGTGCCTAACACGGCGAGGATATCCTTTGACGTCGTGACGGAAAGTTTCTCGGTGATCTGAATGCTGGATTGATATTTGTCTTTTGGTTTATGCAGAATAAAGCCACGGTCTTCAGAGACAGGGCCACCGTTGATAACGGGCTCTTCTAAACTTTTACTGTGCTGAATTTGAGAGGCGATCGGTAGATCGTTTTGCACCTGTAAAAGCATGCTTGCTACCGTGACATCAATAGGGGTATTGATGATGATACCCATAGCACCGTCATTATTGTGTTCGCACACGTAAACGACCGTACGTTGAAAGTAGGGATCTTTCATACCTGGCATTGCCACGAGGAAGTGGTTTGCTAAGTTCATTTTGCCTCCTAACACTGATGGTTTGATCTGAGAGGGTTAGCTCTCGATTATTTACCTAATCGGCGTTCAATTGCATCCATGAGTTTACCCGTGATAGAAACATCAAATGCGGCTTCGATCTCACGGATACAAGTAGGGCTCGTTACATTGATTTCTGTGAGTTTGTCTCCAATGACATCAAGGCCTACAAAGATTAACCCTTTTTCCTTTAAAGTAGGAGCGACAGCAAGCGCAATCTGCTTATCTGTCTCACTTAATGGACGCGCTTCACCTGTGCCACCTGCAGCAAGGTTACCACGCGTTTCTCCCTTGGCTGGGATGCGTGCCAAGCAGTAGGGCATTGGCTCTCCATCTACCACAAGGATGCGTTTGTCTCCATTACTGATATCAGGAACAAACGTCTGCGCCATTGCGTAGTTTTGTCCGTGATTGGTCAGGGTTTCAATGATGACAGAAACATTCGGGTCATCTTGTTTTACGCGGAAAATAGAGGCTCCGCCCATTCCATCCAGTGGTTTTAAGATCACATCCCCATGCGTATCACGAAACGCTTTAATTTTTTCGGCTTTACGGGTCACGATAGTCGTTGGCGTCAGCTCAGGGAACCAGGCGGTAAAAAGCTTTTCATTACAATCACGTAAGCTTTGAGGCTTGTTGACAATAAGTGTGCCTTTTTCTTCCGCTCTTTCTAGGATGTAAGTCGCGTAGATAAACTCGGTATCAAAAGGGGGATCTTTACGCATTAACACCGCATCAAGCTCAGATAATTCGATTGTTTGTTCTGAGTCGAACTCATACCAACCATTAGGGTCTTCTATTAACGTCACCACTTTAGTGTCGGCAACGGCAACGCCTTGGTCAAGGTGCAGATCTTGCATTTCCATATAGTGGATTTCATATCCGCGACGCTGTGCTTCGAGCATCATGGCAAAGCTAGAGTCTTTTTTGATGTTAATAGACGAGATTGGGTCCATTACAATGCCGAGTTTAATCATGTTCGTTCTCCAGTTAGCCTAAATCGCCGAAGCGTACTTGAAGAGCGGTGATCGCTGTTAATGCAGCGGTTTCCGTTCTGAGTACGCGAGGACCAAGCAGGGTTTCTTCAAATTGGTATTGTTCAGTCATTTCGATCTCTTGTGGTGAGAGTCCGCCTTCTGGGCCAATTAATAGTCTTACTTTTTTGATTGGCTCGGGAAGGGTATTTATCGAATATTGAGCACGAGGATGTAGATTGAGCTTCAGTGCATCTGAGGGCTCTGCACACCATTGTTCTAAGGGCATAATAGGTCGTATGGTGGGGATGGTATTCCGACCACACTGCTCACAGGCACTGATCGCGATCTTTTGCCATTGCTGCATTTTCTTTTCAAAACGTTTGGGGTCAAGTTTGACACCACAACGTTCAGAAATAAGAGGGGTGATAGTATTTACACCTAATTCAACCGATTTCTGAATGGTAAATTCCATCTTGTCACCACGAGAGATCACTTGACCAAGATGTAAATCGAGAGGAGATTCGATACTGTTCGCTATTTTTTTCGTGAGCATGACAGTGACGGATTTTTTTGTTACCTCATGAATTGTTGCAGGAAATTCATGGTCACTGCCGTCAAAGAGCAATACATCTTGGCCTTCTTTCATGCGCAATACGCGTCCGATATGATTTGAGGCTTCCTCGCTAAGAGCAAGTGTGCCCAAGCTTTCAATGGACTCTGGGTGATAAATACGAGGTATACGCATAATGACTTCCGACGGACAAAAAGGTGTAGAGATATAACATGGATGCAAGCCCTAGAAATTACAAGGGCTTGCTAACGAAAATTATGCCTGAGCGAGTGTTATGACCCGTTCTGACAAGCCTCTGCGACGTAAGGGTTACGGTTGCCCTGGCGGGCTGCAATTCTCTTGTCGCGTTCACACTCCCAAGCATCTGCCGGATACGTTCGATTCCAAGCATTCATTAACTGGGTTTGCTGCTTTGATAGTGTAAAACCATACTCTTGGCTCATATACAAATACGTGCGAGCGATCGACCCTCTTGCTCTGTCTGGAGGCATGACTTTGCGTTGCTTAAAGTTTACCTGCATTTCACACCGCCCATAGCTGACACCATCAATGCCATTCCACTGACTGAAATTGTAGTTTGAACGGTCGCCATTTACCTCGCCAATCGTCGGGGTCAAGTTATGAAGGTCGGCTTCCATTAGGCGAAATGTTTTGTCATTTTTAGTGCAGTTCTTTCGTCCCCCCTCTTGCCAGCATTGACGCTGGTGGCCAAATTGCCAAGCGGGTACAACGTGTTCCCATTCAATGCGACTCGCCCGCTTTTGCTGCTTTCGGACTTGGTAACCACAAGAGGCGAGATCGGGTGTCCCTTTTTTACCTTGCCATTGAATGTCACAGCCACAATAGAAGCTGACAGGATGATCGGCATAGATTTTTACCGCCTGCCTTTTTGCCGAACTAAAACTGCTCGGTGGTGCTGAAAAAGCCTGCTGAGGAATAAAAATTAACCCGATTAAGGAGAGTAAAATGAGATAAATTTTCATTAAATAGTCTGAGATAAGTACGAGATAACCTAGTGTAGATCGCGTTATTAATGATGACTACTAACTTAATGATTATTAACCTAGGAAGCGGGTAGATTCGCTTGAGTTGAATTTTTATGATGCACAGGGTTTAGCCTTGCTGGCCAGAATAGCGCAGTGCTTCGTGACATTTAATACATCGATAACTCGCTTGCTGCCGTTGTACTTTATTGTGTCTTCGAATCGTTAAAGGGTAGGTACTGCACTGGCAGTGATACTCAAAAACTTTGCCCTGAACAGAAGAGATATCCATTTGGTGGGTTGTCTTTGGAATGACTTTAAACACGTTATGCATGATAGCTTGCCAGTGTTTACCGTGAGGGGGAACACGACCATATAGCTTAAATGCCAGCAGGTGCGCGACTTCATGAGGAATGACTTCCTCGATGAATGCATCTTGATTCTCACTAAAGAGGATGGGATTCAATCGAATCTCCCAAGGCTGTAAATAGGCTTTTCCTGCCGTTTTTCCTTTGAGTTTAAAACTGAGTGATGGGATAGGGAATGTCTGTTGAAAATACTGCTCAGCAACCGATATGCAATGAGCCAGCCGTTTTGATGCTAAGTATTGTAAATCTGTAGATAACGACGGATGCACACCGAAAACCCAATAACGCCCAAAGAGGGCGTTATTGTATTGTAGTCCATGAGTAAATCAAGCAAGGCTAAGGATGGTGGCGTTTCTTTATCACCTCGTGGTACGCATGCCAGGTTCCATAACCAAGGATAGGCATGGTTATCATCATCCCTAAGCCAAAGGTAGCAAATCCGATAAGGATTCCACCACAGATTATAAATGCCCATACCACCATGGCTGGGATATTGGATTTGACGGCATTGAAACTGGTAAACACCGCTGTCATTACATCGACTCTACGTTCCATCATTAAAGGAATCGAGAAGGCTGACAAGCTGAATATAACACTGGCTATCACCAAACCAATCACAGAGCCTGTGATAAGAAATGGTGCAAATTCAGTTAACGGAGCACCTTGTACGGAAGGGTATAGGGCGTGCAGTAGCGCGGCTATTCGCATCCAAAATATCATGGTGACGGCAAGCAATACGGCAAAAGCCCATTGCGAGGTTGAGTTACGGCCAATGGCTTTCATTGAATGAAACAGGCTGGCTTTGTGACCTTTTTCTCTTTCCCAAGCCGCGTCATAAAGCCCAAGCGCGAGGAAAGGGCCAATGAGCATATAGACGACTAGGCTTGGCATGATAACAAGATGGGTACCTTGCCATTGTACAAGCTGAACTATCGCCACGGCAGCGGCGGTAAAACATAGCCCGTAAAATGCGCTAATAACGGGCATTTTTACTAAGTCATGAAGCCCAAGTGCCAGCCAATGAAAAGGCGCAGAAATACTCACTTGGTTACAAGGTATGGTTTTAGCGTAATCTTGATCTTTGACTTCGTGTTTTTTTTGGAAGTCTTCAGTCTGAGCGGTTCGAGGCATATGTCCTCCCTGATTTGACAATCTGGCCTTCGTCTCTGATGTCGGGAAATGAACGATTGTTGTGAGCTTTATCGCTCACGATTTGGCGCAACGTGTTCCCATAATAGAGTCGGGATGCGTGATGATGAGTTCGTGTAATTCTCATTCTGCATCGGTCCTCTTATGGTTAACTATTGACCGAGACGGAAGAAAACACAATTTTTTGCTGGATAGAAAAGACGTGTTACAAGTGTTGGGTTAACAAATTTGCAACAAAGCGGTTGAAATAGTTGAAGTTAATATATTTTACGCTGAAGTAAAAAAGCCCTTATCAATTGATAAGGGCTTTTTAGTCTTTGAACTTAGTTATTGCGTGGAATTAATCGCTATTTGATGCCAGCGAAATCACGCAGCATTGCTGCTTTGTCTGTCGCTTCCCAAGGGAATTCTTCACGACCGAAGTGACCATAAGCTGCGGTTTGTTTGTAGATAGGCTGAAGCAGGTTCAGCATCTCTTGAAGACCATATGGACGTAGGTCGAAGTTCTGACGAACCGCTTCAATGATGATGTCGTGAGCGACTTTCTCAGTACCAAACGTTTCCACCATGATTGACGTAGGATCAGCAACACCAATGGCGTAAGACAGTTGAATCTCACAACGATCTGCCATGCCCGCAGCAACAATGTTTTTCGCTACGTAACGTGCTGCGTATGCGGCACTGCGGTCAACTTTTGATGGATCTTTACCAGAGAATGCACCACCACCGTGACGCGCTGCGCCGCCGTACGTATCAACGATGATCTTACGACCCGTAAGACCACAGTCACCCATAGGGCCGCCGATAACAAAACGACCGGTTGGGTTGATGAAGAAGTTGGTGTCTTTGTTAATCCACTCTGCTGGAAGAACTGGCTTGATGATCTCTTCCATTACCGCTTCACGAAGATCAGGTGTTGTGACTGAATCGCAGTGTTGTGTTGAAAGCACAACCGCATCGATACCAACAATCTTACCTTGGTCGTATTGGAAGGTAACTTGAGATTTCGCATCTGGGCGAAGGAAATCAAGTTTGCCGCTCTTACGAACTTCAGCTTGCTTTTTAACAAGTAGGTGAGAGTAAGTAATAGGAGCCGGCATTAGGATAGGCGTTTCGTTAGTTGCATAACCAAACATGATGCCTTGGTCGCCAGCGCCTTGATCTTTAGGATCGGCTTTATCAACACCTTGGTTGATGTCTGGAGATTGTTTACCAATCGTGTTCAGTACGGCACAAGAATCAGCGTCAAAGCCCATATCTGAGTGAACGTAGCCGATTTCGCGAACGGTTTCACGAGTGATCTCTTCGATGTCTACCCACGCTGAGGTCGTGACTTCACCACCAACCATTACCATGCCAGTCTTTACGTAAGTTTCACAAGCAACACGCGCTTTCGGGTCTTGCTCTAGAATTGCGTCAAGTACAGCATCAGAAATTTGGTCAGCAATTTTATCAGGATGTCCTTCTGATACGGATTCAGAAGTGAACAGGTGCTTAGCCATGAGAGCTCCAATTACAGTTAATAAAGCCAGCAATATTGTGCTGGCCTATAAAAAATTCAATGATATTTTGTAGGTGTATCTACATCTAGACGTCTATTTTAATCATCGATGTGTGAGAATCAAGCGATTTTTAATTTTAAGTTATAGCCAAACGTTTGCGCATTTTAAGGTAGATAGGGGTGTAACGTGCAAAAAAACACAGCAAAAGTACTCAAAATATCGGTAAAAAGTTTGCAGAGGTTAGGGGGCTTTGCGACAATGCTTGCCGCTGATTATTGTTCAGCAAGGAATCAACTTGAAATTCGCTTAATGCACTCAGGAGCAGACATGTCGTCTCGTAAAGAATTAGCTAATGCAATCCGCGCGCTTAGCATGGATGGTGTTCAACAAGCCAACTCTGGTCACCCAGGTGCCCCTATGGGTATGGCTGATATCGCCGAAGTACTTTGGCGCTCTCACCTAAATCACAATCCTCAAAACCCGGAATGGGCTGATCGCGACCGTTTTATTTTGTCAAACGGCCACGGCTCAATGCTGATTTATTCTCTGCTTCACCTAAGTGGTTATGAATTATCTATTGACGATCTTAAAAACTTCCGTCAATTGCACTCTAAAACACCAGGTCACCCAGAATACGGCTACGCACCAGGCATTGAAACGACAACAGGCCCTTTAGGTCAAGGCATCACGAATGCAGTCGGCATGGCAATGGCAGAGAAATCACTGGCTGCGCAATTTAATAAAGAAGGTCACGACATCGTTGATCACTTTACTTACGCGTTCATGGGCGATGGCTGTCTGATGGAAGGCATCTCTCACGAAGCCTGCTCTTTGGCTGGTACTCTTGGTCTTGGTAAGCTGGTTGCTTTCTGGGATGACAACGGTATTTCTATCGATGGTGAGGTGGAAGGTTGGTTCTCTGACGATACGCCTAAGCGTTTTGAAGCCTACGGCTGGCATGTTATCCCTGCCGTTGATGGTCATGACTCTGATGCAATTAACGCGGCAATCATCGCGGCAAAAGCGGATCCTCGTCCAACACTTATTTGTACTAAAACCGTTATTGGTTTTGGTTCACCAAACAAAGCTGGTACGCACGATTGTCACGGTGCACCACTAGGCGCTGATGAAATCGCAGCAACTAAAGCAGCGCTGGGTTGGGAGCACGGTCCTTTTGAAATTCCAGCTGATATCTCGGCACAATGGAATGCAAAAGAAGCGGGCGCAGCAAAAGAAGCGGCGTGGAATGCTAAGTTTGACGCTTACGCAGCTGCTTACCCAGAACTTGCGGCTGAGTTTACTCGTCGTACAAATGGCGAACTGCCAGCTGAGTGGGAAGAAAAAGCATCGGCAATCATTGCTGATCTTCAAGCTAACCCTGCAAACATCGCATCACGTAAAGCGTCACAAAATGCGCTAGAAGCATTTGGTCAAATGCTACCAGAATTTATGGGTGGCTCTGCTGACCTTGCACCTTCTAACCTGACAATGTGGTCTGGTTCTAAGTCGCTAACAGCTGAAGACTTCTCTGGTAACTACATTCATTACGGTGTTCGTGAGTTTGGTATGACTGCGATCATGAACGGTATCGCTTTGCACGGTGGTTTCGTACCATACGGTGCAACATTCCTAATGTTCATGGAATACGCTCGTAACGCGATGCGTATGGCAGCCCTGATGAAAGTTCAGAACATCCAGGTTTACACGCACGACTCTATCGGTCTAGGCGAAGACGGCCCAACTCACCAACCGGTTGAGCAAATTGCTTCGCTACGCCTAACACCAAACATGAGCACATGGCGTCCATGTGACCAAGTGGAATCGGCAGTGGCTTGGAAATTGGCGATTGAGCGTAAAGATGGCCCAACATCGCTTATCTTCTCTCGTCAGAACCTAGCACAGCAGGAGCGTAACGCAGAGCAAGTAGCAAACATCGCCAAGGGTGGTTACATCCTGAAAGATTGTGCAGGTAAGCCTGAATTAATTATCATCGCTACTGGCTCTGAAGTTGAACTAGCCGTTGAAGCTGCTGCGCAACTGACTGCTGAAGGCAAAGCGGTACGTGTGGTTTCTATGCCAGCAACGGATGCATTTGATAAGCAAGATGCGCAGTACCGTGAATCAGTATTGCCATCTGACGTGACTGCTCGTATTGCTGTTGAAGCCGGTATTGCTGACTTCTGGTACAAATATGTTGGCTTTGGTGGCAAGATCATCGGTATGACGACATTTGGTGAGTCTGCACCAGCAGGTGAGCTATTCAAGATGTTTGGCTTTACAACAGAAAACGTTGTGAACACAGCAAAAGAATTACTCGCTTAAGCGATAGGCTGAGTTATTTCATTTTGTTGTAGTAACCGAGTCCTAGTGGCTCGGTTTTTTTATGCTTGGAGGTTATTCTTGTGTATGTGTGATTAAGTCGGGATGCGAAACTGATGTTGATCAGTTAATATGCTTGCCTTAATTATGTGAACAAAAAGGTGTTGTACGATGCTAAAGGTAGCGATTAATGGCTTTGGGCGTATAGGACGAAATGTACTTCGAGCGATTTATGAAAGCGGCAAAAACGATAAAATTAAAGTCGTCGCAGTCAATGAATTGGCGCAACCTGAAGCAATGGCGCACCTGCTTCAATATGATACGAGTCATGGTCGTTTTGGTAAAAAGATCACTCATGACCAAGAACACCTTTATGTGAACCACCAAGATGGTCAGTTTGATAGCATTCGTATCTTGCATTTAGCGGAAATCAACCTGCTCCCTTGGCGAAATCTAGAGGTTGATATTGTACTTGATTGTACGGGTGTGTTCGGGAGTCGTGCAGACGGCCTCGAGCATATCATGGCAGGTGCGAACAAGGTTTTGTTTTCACATCCTGGCGCGAATGACATAGATAATACGATTATCTATGGTGTCAATCATGATTCTCTTAAAAAAGAGCACACGATTGTTTCTAGTGGTTCGTGCACCACGAACTGTATTGTTCCTATCATACAAGTACTTGATGATGCGTTTGGCATTGATTCAGGTACGATTACCACGATCCACTCTTCGATGAATGATCAACCTGTCATCGATGCCTATCATACTGATTTACGCCGAACTAGAGCAGCCAGCCAGTCGATCATTCCTGTTGATACAAAGCTTCATAAGGGTATTGAGAGAATATTTCCGAAATTTTCTAACAAATTTGAAGCGATTTCTGTCCGAGTACCAACAGTTAATGTTACCGCTATGGATCTAAGTGTAACTATAAATACGAATGTGAAAGTTAATGACGTAAATCAAGTCATTATTAACGCTTCTCGGTGTACATTAGACGGCATTGTTGACTATACTGAAGCTCCGCTAGTCTCAATCGACTTTAATCATGACCCACACAGTGCCATTGTTGATGGAACGCAAACGCGAGTCAGTGATGGGCGTCTGGTCAAAATGTTGGTCTGGTGTGATAACGAATGGGGCTTCGCCAATCGGATGCTTGATACGGCATTAGCCATGAAAGCGTCGCAATAGTTTAAGATGCTACTTGAGCTTGGGTAAAATATTAATTTTGAGGGTTGAAATTAATATTGATTAGCTCAAT
This sequence comes from Vibrio sp. 10N.286.49.B1, assembly GCF_002873335.1. Lineage (GTDB taxonomy): Bacteria > Pseudomonadota > Gammaproteobacteria > Enterobacterales > Vibrionaceae > Vibrio. The sequence goes on from NZ_MCUW01000007.1 coordinate 21,899, forward strand.
ATAAGTAAGCAGTTGATGAATTCATAAACTTGGCAAGATGCCGAGTTTTCAAAAACATTATTTATTTTTAGTTGAGAGGACTAAACATGTCTGTAATCAAGATGACTGACCTGGATCTAGCAGGTAAACGCGTATTTATCCGTGCTGATCTGAACGTTCCTGTAAAAGACGGTAAAGTAACGTCAGATGCTCGTATTCTTGCATCGCTACCTACCATCAAGCTTTGCCTAGAAGCAGGTGCTAAAGTTATGGTGACTTCTCACCTAGGTCGTCCTACTGAAGGCGAGTACGCAGAAGAGTTCTCTCTACTACCTGTTGTAAACTACCTAAACGACGCACTTGACTGTGACGTTAAGCTAGCAAAAGACTACGTGAATGGCCTAGAGCTAAACGCAGGTGAGTTGGTGGTTCTTGAAAACGTTCGCTTTAATAAGGGCGAGAAGAAAAACGAAGAAGCACTTTCTAAGCAGTATGCAGCACTTTGTGACATCTTCGTTATGGATGCATTTGGTACGGCTCACCGTGCTCAAGCGTCAACTCACGGTGTAGGTACTTACGCGCCAATCGCTTGTGCTGGTCCTCTTCTTGCTGCTGAGCTTGAAGCACTAGGCAAAGCAATGGACAACCCTGCTCGTCCACTTGTTGCTATCGTTGGTGGTTCTAAAGTATCGACTAAGCTAACCGTTCTTGAGTCGCTTTCTAAGATTGCTGACCAATTGGTTGTGGGTGGCGGTATCGCTAACACATTCATCGCGGCTGAAGGTCACAACGTAGGTAAGTCTCTATATGAAGCTGACCTTGTTGAGACAGCGAAGAAACTTATGAAAGAATGTGCGATTCCAGTGGCGACTGACGTTGCATGTGCAAAAGCATTTGATGAAAATGCAGAAGCAGAAATCAAGCACGTTTCTGAAGTTCAAGACGACGATATGATCTTCGACCTTGGCCCAGATTCTACTGCGGCACTAGCTGAAATCATTGGCAACGCAAAAACGATTCTTTGGAATGGCCCTGTTGGCGTATTTGAGTTCAAAAACTTTGAAGCAGGTACGGCTGGTATCTCTAAAGCGATTGCTGAATCAGAAGGTTTCTCAGTTGCAGGTGGCGGTGACACGCTAGCGGCAATCGACAAGTTTGGCATTAAAGCTGACGTGTCTTATATTTCAACTGGCGGTGGTGCTTTCCTTGAGTTTGTTGAAGGCAAAGTGTTACCAGCAGTAGCGATGCTTGAAGAGCGCGCAAAAGCATAATTATTTTTAATAAAGCGGGCTTATGGCTCGCTTTTATCTATGCTGCATCGGGTATTTATTTTTGTTACAATGCGCCCGTTGTGAGCAAACGATTGCCATTTTTTATTTAAAACGACACAAAATAGGACTTACTCCATGTCTAAGATCTTCGACTTCGTAAAACCAGGTGTTATCTCTGGCGATGACGTACAGAAAGTTTTTGAAGTAGCAAAAGAAAACAAATTTGCTCTTCCTGCGGTAAACGTAGTAAACACTGATTCTATCAATGGTGTTCTAGAAGCGGCAGCTAAAGTTAAAGCGCCAGTTGTTGTTCAGTTCTCTAACGGCGGTGCGGGTTTCTTTGCTGGTAAAGGCGTGAAACTTGAAGGTCAAGGTGCACAAATCCTTGGTGCTGTAGCGGGTGCAAAATACGTACACGCGGTTGCGGCTACTTACGGCGTTCCTGTGATTCTTCACACTGACCACGCAGCGAAGAAATTGCTACCTTGGATCGACGGACTACTAGACGCTGGTGAAGAGTTCTTCGCAGAAACTGGTAAGCCTCTTTTCTCTTCTCACATGATTGACCTTTCTGAAGAGTCTCTAGAAGAGAACATCGAAATTTCTGGTAAGTACCTAGCTCGCATGGCGAAAATGGGTATGACTCTTGAAATCGAACTAGGTTGTACTGGTGGTGAAGAAGACGGCGTAGATAACTCTGATATGGATGCATCTGAGCTTTACACTTCTCCAGAAGACGTAGCATATGCATACGAGAAACTAACGGCTATCAGCCCACGTTTCACTATCGCTGCTTCTTTCGGTAACGTACATGGTGTTTACCAAGCGGGTAACGTTGTACTAACTCCAACAATCCTACGTGATTCTCAAGCATACTGTGCAGAGAAGTTTGGCATTGCTCCTAATGCACTTAACTTCGTATTCCACGGTGGTTCAGGTTCTTCTGAAGCTGAAATCCAAGAGTCTATCGGCTACGGTGTTATCAAAATGAACATCGATACTGATACTCAGTGGGCAACATGGGACGGTATCCGTACTTACGAAGCAGCAAACCACGATTTCCTACAAGGCCAAATCGGTAACCCAACTGGCGAAGCTGCGCCAAACAAGAAGTACTACGACCCACGCGTATGGCTACGTGCTGGTCAAGCTTCTATGGTTACTCGTCTTGAGAAAGCATTCTCAGACCTTAACGCTATCGACGTACTATAAGTCTAAAATCCTATAAGATTTGACTGATAGACAGCTGAAAAAGCCACTCATTTGAGTGGCTTTTTTTGTATATGATGAAAATAAAGTTAAAGCGTTGAAAAAAACTGGCACAAAGTCACGTGATTGCGTAACCTTTTGTTAAGTAATGTATCTTGAATATAAATATATTCAATGTTGTATGACCAAGGAATGGTTTGGCTAACAAAGCAGTGGTCGCTTGTCAGTCGAGCATAAGATTGAACAATTATTTGATGAGGTGAATAATATGGCTGATGAGTCAATGGATTTGCAGACCCCGCTAGTGGATGGTCTTTCTAAAGCAGAGCAGTGGTTAACGAACAACTCAGATCTACTCGTACAATATGGTGTTAACATCATTTCTGCGCTTTTGATTTTGTTTATTGGTAACCTATTTGTAAAAGCGATTGCAAACAGCGTATCTAAGGTCCTGCAGAAGAAAAAGATGGACCGGGCTGTCGTTGAGTTCATGCATGGCATTGTTCGCTACACATTATTTGTTATTGTTCTGATTGCGGCGCTAAGTCGAGTTGGAGTGCAAACTGCATCCGTTGTTGCGGTGATTGGTGCGGCAGGTTTAGCGATTGGTTTAGCGCTGCAAGGCTCGCTGTCTAACTTCGCAGCTGGTGTGTTGATTGTTGCGTTCCGTCCATTCAAATCTGGTGATTATGTTGAGATTGGTGGTGTTGCGGGTTCTGTCGATGCAATCCAGATTTTTCAAACGATTTTGACAACACCAGACAACAAAATGGTTGTCGTTCCTAATGCCTCAGTGATTGGTTCACCCATCACCAACTATTCTCGTCACGCGACACGTCGTATTGACCACGTGATTGGTGTTTCGTATGGCGCAGACCTTAAAAAAACACAAGAGGTCATTCGCAAAACGCTTGAGTCTGATGAGCGCATACTTAAAGAGCCAGGCATTACGGTCGGTGTGGTTGCATTGGCTGATTCGTCAGTAAACTTTGTTGTTCGCCCTTGGGTTCGTACTGAACAATACTGGGATGTGTACTTTGATTCGCTACAAGCTATTAAAGAAGCATTGGACGCTGAGGGTATTGAGATTCCATTCCCTCAGATGGATGTACACCTGAATAAAGCTGACTAACACGCTTTGTGGGCGTGATTAGAATAAGGTGAAGCATTACGCTTCACCTTTTTTTATGAGTAGAATTTCGTTTGGCAATTGGCTTAGCAGTAACCTAAGGTTCTCGCCGGATAATCCGAATGTCCATTCTGGTAGCCCAGGGGTGTACAAGATTTCTATTGCACTGAACAGTGCACTATCAACGATAATGGTAATATCTTCAGGGAGGCCGATGGGGCAAACAGCGCCGGGCACACACCCTATTTGTTGTGTCATTTCATCGTTACTGCAAATCGACGTTCTTTTACCAAGCACTTCTTTTAATGCTACTTTATCTAACCGGCTGTCTTTATCGGTGAGGTACAGCGCATAACCCCCACCTTTCTTTTTTAAGAAGAGGCTTTTACTGTGGGTGCCTGTCCACCCCAATTGTTTCGCGATCCGTTCATCGGTAGCAAAATCTAAGATAGGTTCATGTTGCCACTGTTGGTAAGGGATCGCTAACGTGCTCAGCATCGTGGTGTTGGTAAGGTAAATCTCTTGAGTCTTATTCATCTTGTTACTTCATGAGCCCATTGGTGAGTAGAATTGCGATGAAAAACATCATCGCCGCTACCGCTAAGTCGATGCCTTTTTTAACCGCAGGCTTAGACAGCGTCGGACCGAGTTTTGCCGCGCCGATCGATAACGAGTAAAACCATACAAATGAAGCCATCACCGTACCTAAGGCAAACCCGATTCGATCTTGACCTTCAAATTGTCCCCCAATGGAGCCAAGAATAACAACAGTATCAAGGTATAAATGTGGGTTGAGCACGGTAACAGCGAGTGCTCCGAGTACGACGGTACGTTTACCTTTTGATATTACTTCATTCTTCGATTCGTTATCTGGACGAGCTTTTAGAGCGCTTTTTAAAGAAAGTAGGCCATAGCCAGTAAGAAACAAGATGCCGCCTATCGTTACAGAGGTAAGTAACCACTCACTTTGTGAAAGGATCGCTCCTCCACCAAATATGCCAAGAGAAATAAATATGGCGTCTAAAAAGCTACAGACCGTTGCTGTCGTGAGATGATGATTACGCTTAATCCCTTGATTCAATACAAAGGCGTTTTGAGCGCCGATTGGGATAATCATTGTCGCACCTAAACCAAAACCTTGAAGAAGCACCCAAAAATTCACTTTATTTCCTACTTAACTCAATTAAAGAGAGCGAGAGAATAGTGTTTTTACTATCATTAGTTAAATTAATAATATTAATGCAATATTAGAATTGCTAATTAGGTGTGTAATGCGTGGTCTTGATTACAAATGGATAGAAGCGTTGGATGCGATTGTCGAACAACGAAGCTTTGAGAGGGCGGCTGAGCACCTGTACATATCCCAGTCCGCCGTCTCTCAACGAGTAAAACAACTCGAAAAGTGGTTAGCACAGCCAGTACTAGTGAGAGAGCAACCACCACGACCGACAGCGGTAGGCAAGAAACTACTTGGTCTGTATCGGCGAGTTAGTTTACTAGAACAAGAGTTGGTACCGGAGCTCACCGACGATGTGGGCGGTAAGCCTTTGTCTGTCTCTCTTGCAACCAACGCCGATAGTTTGGCGACGTGGTTATTGCCGAGTTTATTTCCATTGATCGAGTCGAAACGTATTGAGCTGGATCTTATTGTTGATGATGAAGGACGGACGATTGAAAAGCTTAAAAACGGCGAGGTTGTTGGAGCGATCAGCTTAGAGTCTCAATCTATTCCAGGGTGCGTGGCGGATTACTTAGGTAGAGTGGATTATCTTTGCGTTGCAAGCCCGAGCTTTATTAAACGTTACTTTAGCCACGGTGTGAATCGAGAAGCCTTAATCAAGGCACCAGCAGTGGCATTCGATCAGCACGATAAGATGCATCAGCATTTTGTTAATCAACATTTTAGCATTATGCCGGGCAGTATATTAAAGCACACAGTACGCAGCTCTGAAGCCTTTGTGAAGCTAGCCGTGGCTGGGGTGGCATATTGTCTGATTCCTAAGTTGCAGATCCAAGATGAATTGGAGAGTGGAGCCTTGATAGAGCTCACTCCAAATGTCGAGTTATCGCATCGTATTTATTGGCACCATTGGCAGCTAGAAAGTGGTGTGCTTGGCGAACTCTCTCAGGCAATTACGAACTATGCCCACGAGTACCTGCCTCAATGAGACCGTTCGTCGGTGCTATTTAGAAGTACTGTACGGTTTAAAAGTACAGCGCTATTAAGAAAAAGAGTGTGATAGGGACGGTTGATTGATCAATAAAGGTAAGATCACAAGGCGAGCGCAAGTAGTGAGAAACGTCATAATACTGTCAGGTTCCTTTTTCCACGGAACCTATAGGCATTCCATGTGCCTAATATTGAATAATAAACCCTTGGTTAAATGAGGAACATATAATGAAATCAACGTTGACGGTTTGCGCCTTGGCAGCCAGCTTAGTTACATTGCCGAGTTTTGCGAGTCAAATGACCTTTCCCCACATAACGACAACAGGGTATGGCCAAGTCGAAGCAACGCCTGATATGGCGGAGTTCTCGGTAAAAGTTGTCCAGTCGCAATTAAATGCTGATCAGGCCAAGGAAGATGTGGATTCGGTAGTGGATACTTTTTTGGCGAAGTTGGCAGATGCTGGTGTGAGTAAAGAAGATATTAAGAGTTCAAATTTGTACCTGACACCTCAATATCAATACCCGGATAAAAGCCAGCCAGAGCTCGTTGGTTATCGAGCGTCTAGGACAGTGACCGTTCAGGTTATGGAGATTGAAAAACTGAACGATTATCTGGATACGGCATTAGCGTCGGGAATTAACCAGGTTGATAATATTCGCTTAAAAGTGAAAGATGAAAGCCAATATCAGGAAAAAGCTCGGATCGCTGCGATTCAAGATGCACAGCAAAAAGCACAGTCATTAGCAAAAGGCTTTGCTCAGCAGTTAGGGCAAGTATGGCAGATTACTTATAAGCAACCGCAGAATCAGCCTGTCGTGATGCGAAGCATGATGATGGACAGTAAATCAGAATCAAATAGTTATCAGGATTCAGTGATCACCATTCGTGACCGGGTTGATGTGGTTTATAAAATGTCTAAATAAAAAAATGCCCTTGCTTAACAAGGGCATTTTTATTCAGCATCAAGGTGTTGTTGACGTTAGTGAAGAATTCGAGCGCGCAATGTGCCTTCAATCTGCTTCAACTGGGCTAGCGCTTCTTCTGAGCGAGCCGTTTCTACATCAATCACCACATAACCGATATCCGCAGCCGTTTGCAGGTACTGACCAGCAATATTAATACCTTCTTGAGCGAAGATGGTATTAATTTGCGTCAGGATACCAGGTCGGTTTTGGTGGATGTGCAATAAGCGTGAACACTCGCGATGCTCTGGAAGTGATACTTCTGGGAAGTTAACGCTAGATAGCGTTGAACCATTGTCTGAGTACTTGGCCAGTTTGCCTGCTACTTCAACACCGATGTTCTCTTGTGCTTCTTGCGTCGAACCACCAACGTGAGGAGTCAGAATTACATTATCGAACTTCATCAACGGTGATTCAAACGGGTCTGCATTCGTTTTTGGTTCTTCCGGGAAAACATCGATAGCGGCACCAGAAAGATGGCCAGCTTCGAGTGTTGCACAGAGCGCTGGAATATCCACAACCGTGCCGCGGGCAGCATTAATGAAAATAGCCCCTGGCTTCATGCGAGCAAACTCAGCTTCACCCATGATATTTTTAGTTTCTGGTGTTTCTGGTACGTGTAATGAAATGACATCACACTTATTCAGAAGGTCCGTCATGTTGTGAACTTGAGTGGCATTTCCAAGGGAGAGCTTATTCTCGATATCGTAAAAATAAACACGCATACCAAGGTTTTCAGCAATAATACCTAGCTGAGTACCGATATGACCATAACCAATAATACCCAAGCGTTTACCACGGGCTTCATTGGAGCTATCAGCACTTTTTTTCCAAATGCCACGATGAGCAAGCGCATTTTTCTCTGGAATACCACGAAGTAGCAGAAGGATTTGACCCAGCACCAATTCCGCAACGCTTCGAGTATTCGAAAATGGCGCGTTAAATACCGGCACACCGCGTTCAGCGGCAGCTTTTAGATCAACTTGGTTTGTACCAATACAAAAACAACCGATAGCAACCAGCTTCTCGGCGGCGTTAATGACTTCAGCTGACAGGTTGGTGCGAGAGCGAATACCAATAAAGTGTGCATCTTTTACGGCTTCTAATAGCTCATCTTCTGGAAGTGAACCTTTGTGGTAGGTGATATTGGTATATCCAGCGGCTTGTAAAACTTCAACAGAAGAAGGGTGCAGGCCTTCAAGCAGGAGGATTTTTATTTTGTCTTTATTCAGTGAAACTCTGGCCATTTAACTCGTCCTTAAAATGGAAATGGGGCAATCGCGCGCACAGTTGACAGCGAGAACTTCAAGGAGGGAGCTTCTTACTGCTTAGGCAAACGTTTTCCTTGTGCGTCTTCTAACCAATAAAGTAACAAATAATTTTCTATTTGGGTAAGAAAATTACGGAATAAGGAATAATTTTCTTATAGATAAGGAGAAAAAACGGCACTGGATGTGCCGTTTGTAATCAAATGACGTAAAATCGAATTAGTCTTCGATTTTTGCACCTTCCGGTGTACCGGTAATGACGACATCCGCGCCGCGGTGGGCGAAGAGCCCAACGGTAACCACACCAGCAAGGGCGTTTATCTTGTCTTCCATGTCTTTAGGATCGGTGATTTTCATCCCGTAGACATCAAGAATCATATTTCCGTTATCAGTAATTACACCCTCACGGTACGCTGGGTCACCGCCTAGTTTTACTAATTCACGAGCGACGTACGAACGAGCCATCGGAATCACTTCCACTGGAAGTGGGAACTCACCTAGTACATCTACCGCTTTGGTACCGTCGACAATACAAATGAATTTTTTAGAGATGGCAGCCACAATTTTTTCGCGAGTTAAGGCTGCGCCACCACCTTTGATCATGTCTCTTGCTGGATTGATTTCATCCGCACCATCTACATATACATCAAGCATCGAGACGTCATTGCACTCAAAAATCTCAATACCTAGTGCTTCTAGCTTCTCAGTTGAAGCAATAGAGCTAGACACAGCGCCTTTGATATCATCTTTGATCGAGCCCAAAGCATCGATAAAGTGATTCACGGTAGAACCTGTACCCACGCCGACAATACTGCCTTCTTCTACGTATTTAAGAGCGGCCCAGCCAGCTGCTTTTTTCATCTCGTCTTGAGTCATGCTTGAAATTCCAGTTAGAAAGTTAGGGTGAAAATGCGGGCAAATTATATATCAAAATGAGAGGGATTTGCGCTTAAAATCGAGCAAACTCAAAAAAAAGCAACGTTTAGCAATCGGTTGCTCTGTTGGTCTGAGATGTGATGTTTTCCGATACTTACAAGCAATGCCGTCGATGGAAAGGTGAAACCTTGATGACGAGAAACCAATAGGCTATCAATATTAGGATTAACCGGTTGCGCTTACCAACGCCAGATCCGCTCTGGTGTCATGATGGTCCGTAACGGAATATCCCAAGATTCACTAGGAACCGCCGCAACTTTTTGGCAATTATGTGCCAAACCAATGGCTTGAGGCCCACGTCGATTATCTTGCCATGGCGCTAGTGTGCGATCGTAATAACCGCCGCCCATCCCTAATCGGTTTCCCTGCTCATCAAACGCAACCAAAGGGGTAAAAATGATATCGAGTTGTCGTACAGGGCAAATGCTACGTTGGTCGAGCTGAGGCTCTAGGATATTGTATTGGTTATGGATAAGCGGTGTCGTTGGGGTGTAACGAAGAAAAAGTAGTTGGCCTTTCGAAAATGGGTGAATGACAGGTAGGTAGACTTCGATGCCTTGCTGCCAAAGCCATTCAATAAGGGGTTGAGTACTTAGCTCACCATCAGCCGATAGGTATAGGGCGATACGTTTAGCATCAGTTAACTCGTTGAGGGATTGGTATTGCTGCAAAAGTTGCTGAGCAAACCTGACTTGTTTGCTGTGCGGAATAGCCCGACGAAGGCGTCGGATGTCCGTGCGTATATGTTGTCGAGTACTGACAGACATAAGGAATACCCCAAAGTGCCGTTGAAGATTGTGGCCCTTGAACCTGCTGGTTCAAGGCGGATCAGCAAAGTTAACCGTAGGCTTCTCGGTACGAGCCGAGCTTGCTCAATAGTCATCAAATACTAACCCTTAAGGATTGCTTATCGGCTCAGGGACTTAAATCCTCTGACAAACACCCCAGGGTAAATGAGTTTACTGTCCTTGTTTTACATTACTAATGGCATCATCAAGTGATGCCGCGAGCTGTTCCATTCGCTCGGTAAGATGAGAGGTATTTTGTTGCACCTCGTCACTTTTTGTATTCAGCTCGTAGGACATGTTAAGTGCTGCGATGGTGAGCAACTTTAGCTCATTCGTCACTTTAGTCCGTTGAGTCATTTCTTGCAATCGGATATCAAGGTCTTTTGCCGCTTGGATCAAGGTTTCTTCTTGACCTGCTGGGCAATTTACCCGCGTCAATTTACCTAGTATTTCCACTTCGACTGCTTGATTTTCCATAATGACAAGAACTCTTTTTGTTATCACCAACAAAGGTAATCTGAGGAGGAAACTATAGGTAAACGCTCATTAAGATTCAAGCTTTTCTGATGACTCAATGCTAAATGCGTGTTTAATCACACAGGAAATCGACAATTCGAACAAAAGCTACCCAGAAACGAGGTGAATGCCATTTTCGCTCGCGGTGGGAAGTGATAGCATTACCCATCAAATTAAGATAGCTCCTACGTCAATCACGACGTCGATACGTTGTAAAGGAGCATCACCAAAGAATAGATGAGAGCCACTATGACCGATACCACATTGCCAAATTACATTACTGTCGCGACTGAATTGCAGCAGGCTGGACTCTCGGTTAGCCCTGCAGAGTTGCATGGATTATTGGTCGGGATGTTGAGCGGTGGGTTAGGCCTAAATGATGATAGTTGGCAGCCATTGATATTTGATTACACCAATGATGGGATGGGTTGGCCGGTTTCTGCTATTGCTCGTGCTAAAACCATATTAACGCACGCAATAGATGAGCTGACGGAAGAGAATAGCTTTGAATTGTCGCTTTTTATTCCAGATGAGGACGTTGATGCCACTTTGATTGAAAAGGCGGATGGACTGAGTGAATGGGTGAATCATTTCATTTCTGGCCTTGGTTTAGTGAGTACTCAACTCAATACAGCATCAGAACAAAGTAAAGAAGCACTAGGTGACCTAGAAGAGATTGCCAAGTTGGGTGTTGATGAAGACGATGATCTTGAAGAGCAGGCACAATTGTTCGAGCAGGTGATCGAACATGTGAAAGCCTGTGTATTAATTCTACATGCTGAATTTGGTGTAAAGCCGACGAAACAAGCGGATGCTCCAACGATCCATTAATCTTTCGCTATTATTTGAAGAGATCACCTCGTGTCGAGACTGTATGATATTGTGATTGCTGGCGGCGCAATGGCAGGGGCAACCCTAGCGATGGCGTTAGACCATTGTAGCCACCATTCGTTGAACATCGCTATTGTAGAGCCATATCAAGCGGAACATAAAGCCCACCCTGGTTTTGATGCCCGTTCCATTGCGCTCTCTTATGGCACCGTTGCCATTCTTAAGCATTACCACCTTTGGCCTCTTATAGAGGATCATGCCACACCGATTACCCATATTCATGTCTCTGACCAAGGTCATGCTGGTATGACCGATTTCTATGCCGAAAAAGAAGGTCTAGAAGCGATGGGCTATGTGGTTGAACTGGCGGAAATTGGTCGTCGCTTCAATCAACATTTGACACAACGTCATCAGATTGATGTTTTTTGTCCGTATTCAGTCGAAGCTATCCAGCGAGAGCAAGACATGGCCAAGGTGATACTATCTTCAGCCGATGGAAAGCAAACGGTGCTGCAATCCAAGCTTGTGATCGCTGCAGATGGGGCGGAGTCAGTAAGTTGCCGCTCGGTTAGGCTGGAACAACAGAGCGTTGATTTTAATCAGACTGCCATCATTGCTAATGTTGTGACGAGCGAGTTGCATCAAGGGCGTGCCTTTGAGCGTTTTACCGCCAAGGGACCACTTGCCTTGTTGCCAATGACCCAAAGCCGCAGCTCATTGGTGTGGTGCATGCCGCCTGAAGACGCTCAGCAGGTGTTGACGCTGTCTCAGTCTGAGTTCTTGGAAAAACTACAACATGCCTTTGGGTGGCGTTTAGGGCAATTTACAAAAGTGGGCAGCATTGCGCACTATCCGTTGTCTTTGCGCTACCGAGAATCGATTGCCTCTCATCGATTCGCTGCTGTAGGTAATGCCGCGCAGACGCTTCATCCTATTGCGGGACAAGGGTTTAATTTAGGTATTCGCGACATTGCGACTTTGGTTGATTCATTGCTCGAGAACACCAAAGATGTGGGGGATTACGCTAATCTTATTAGATACCAAAGACAGCGAGAGCAAGATAGAAAGATGACGATAGGGATGACATCAAATCTTGTCCAAGTTTTTTCAAATGATTTATTAGCGTTTCGGCTGGGACGTAATATTGGGTTAGGTATCTTAGATACGTTTCCTCTTATCAAGTCACCGCTTTTCAATCGAGCGCTTGGCGTCGTGAATAGGTAGCACAAAATTATGCAAAGTTATGATTTAGCCATTGTGGGTGGTGGCATGGTCGGATTGGCGCTGGCGCGCTCCCTCAAGGATACTGACCTTCGAGTTGCGATTATTGAAGGAACTGCGCCCTCAACGTCGTTGCCAGATGAGCCGGATATTCGTGTTTCAGCGCTCAGTCGTGCCAGTGAGACTATATTAAAGAATTTAGGGGCATGGGATGCGATTACAAAGCATCGCTGTGCCGCTTATCATGCGATGGAAGTGTGGGAACAAGATAGTTTTGCTCGAATCGAGTTCTCTGCGCGTCAATTCTCACAACCTAACCTGGGGCATATTGTTGAAAATACATTAATTCAACAAGCGCTGCTTGCTCAAGTTGAAAAACAAAGCAATGTGACGTTCTTCATGCCTAACCGCTGCCAATCAATGGCAGTAGGGGAGAGTGAGGTTTGGATGACCCTAGACAATGGTATGGCATTAACCAGTAAACTTGTGGTTGGCGCCGATGGAGCAAACTCTTGGGTAAGAGATCAACAAGGCATTCCATTGACTCACTGGGATTATGGACACAGCGCTTTGGTTGCGAACATAAAGGTCGATGTCAGTCATGACGGGGTTGCAAGACAAGTATTCACCCCTCAAGGACCGTTGGCCTTTCTCCCTCTCGATAATAAAAACCTTTGTTCGATCGTTTGGTCAACCGACCCAACTCGAGCGGAGAAGCTGGCTAAAATGTCTGCGCTTGAATTTAACAAAGCAGTGACTGCTGAGTTTGATGGACGATTAGGGTTGTGTGAACTTACGTCTGAGCGCCGTGTTTTTCCTTTGAAAATGCGCTATGCCAGAGATTTTGTCACTGACAGGGTCGCCTTGATTGGCGATGCGGCTCATACCATCCACCCGTTAGCTGGGCAGGGGGTTAATCTTGGCCTTTTGGATGCAGCAAGCTTGTCACAAGAGTTAATTAAATTGTGGAAAGCCGGCAAGGATATTGGACGTAAGCGTCATTTAAGAGAGTTTGAACGTTGGCGAAAAACGGAAGCGGCCAAAATGATAGCGGCTATGCAAGGGTTTAAAGACCTATTTGATGGCGACAATCCAGCGAAAAAAATGGTGCGCAGTTTGGGGATGCGCTTAGTTGGCCAGTTACCCGGTGCGAAACAAGAAATTATGAGTCGTGCTCTGGGGATGAAAGGTCGATTGCCTGAATTGGCGAAGTCACGAGCCAAACAAAGCGGATAATTACCGAAAGGACAGGGTGATGAGGTTCCATTTCGGGCGCACAATCCTAGAATCAAGGTAGCAAACGATTGAAACTAAAAAAGGGCATGAGTGCCCTTTTTCTTTATGTCTATGCTGTGCGATATTGTGATGATGCACTTTAGATTGATAATGTGTTTTTGCCGAAATATCTCGCGATATAATTGGATAACTTGAGCTTGTTGGTTAAGCGTAGGCACACCTTAATTTCTTAATTTCTTGATTCACTTCTTTTACTGCTGTGAAATGACGTTTTTCAGCTTGAGCAGGTATGATGAGCTTGCCATTATCAAACTCGAATCCGCCCAATCCATGGATATAAATTCGTCCTTTAAATAGTCGACTTATATGTTTAGCAATCATACTTGGTGTATAGCGCTTAAACAGTCTCATTTACTTTTCCTTATCGTTTACCGAGCACGAAGGATTATAGATAAAACCCTTCTTATATTGTGTGATTGACCAGTGTTTACGAGGATTTGACCTCATTAATTCACGGTTTTGTGCTGCGTTTATCAATTTCATTGCTCGAGATAAACGATCCCGTGATATGCCGCTCAAAAACGGTTTTAGATCGCAGTTGGCTTCAAAAACAAGCCTGATTTAAACGTCTCTCCATGACAAGGTTATGAATCTAAATGCACTCAATTTGGAATTTTATATCCTTTATTTGTACAGTAAATGCGACCCTTCTTATCTATAGACCAGAAGTCCGATGAAAAGTTTTCACTCGGACACACAGTTTTACATTCTTATGTGATTAATGATGAGAACAGTAAAGACATTCACGTTAGGGATTAGGATAAAGAGAGAGTTGAAGAGTAAAAAAAAGCCCGCGCAGCGGGCCAAATGTCACAGATGCATTACACAAAAGGGAGTTACTGCCTAAGCAGAGCGTCACTCTAGTGTGACATCAACGTAGCGGAGTTGCTCATTGATGCCTGAGCCTACTCTAAACGAAAAAGTGATAAATGACTATTTATGCTTTTATTTTGACTAAAATTTCAGCCGCTGAAGGCTGTAAATTTGAGCTAACTCGCACTACTAGATTTCGATGCGACAGGGATTTGCATATAAAAGTTATAAAGATCGCTTTTATCGGATGATGTTTCCCCAGGCTGGACGGCAGCATTGCTCTAGATCTTGCAATAACAACATAAGCCCAGCCCTTTTGTCGCCACTACTGATGGTGACCATTGAGTTTGTTTGTAAACTTGTATCGAAGATAATAGGCATCGTTTCACGCAGTAAGAGTGGAGTAACGGTACCAATCACTGAGCCGGTGACCATTTCAGTTTCATCACGAGAAGCACAGGTCATGCGACGAGTCGAGAGTATGCTTCGTACTTTTTTAGGGTCGATGGATTCATTGCCAGGGCAGCATGCTAAAGCATACTGCCCCCCCATATCGCGTAACACAATGCTTTTGACCATGATATCAGGATTGATACCTCGCAACACCGCCGCTTCTTGTACTGAAGCGGTGGCTTGGTTTTGCATGAGTATCCGATAAGAGATCTTACGCTGCTGAAGGTAGCGAGTGACAGGAGTGGAGAGCATGGTTACTCAGCATCAAGTGAATAAGGGAGTGTCACTGGTACCAAGCGATCGTTCGGTGATGACACTAAACGAAATTGCGTCTCGGCATCTAGGTTATTGGGTAGAATTGCAGAGACGATCAGCGTACCGTCAGCAAATTGATAGTGGGCTAAAACGTCGCCCGCTTTTCTCCAGTTTTCTCCCACAGAGCGCTCAAGTTCTATTGTATCAGCGTTAGAAACCGTGCTGCCCATAGAACCAGATAGCATGCTCAACATGCGCTTGTTAATACCGCGATACTTGGCTCGAGCTACGGTTTCTTGGCCTGTGTAACACCCCTTAGTAAAGCTGATACCCTCTAAAGCATGTAAATTAAAAGCCTGTGGAATGTGTTGATTTTGCAGTTCAGGGCTTAATGTTGGTAAGCCTTGTTCAATATCACGCCTTGTCCACAGCGATTCATCTGCCCATGTTAACGTGTCGCCGCTGAGTTTCTGCTGCAGCCAATCTTTTGAGGCGAGTACCATCCAGCGGTCATTGCTGACTTTAATCGCCGTTTGGCCTCCCGAGGTGCGAACGTCTCCTTGACTAGGAAAGAGCGAAGTAATGTAAGTATCGCTTTGGTTGCCTAATACGCCAATAAGTTGTTTGTCGCTGGTGGAAATATCCACCTTTGAAAAAACCGCGTATTTACTGAGTTCAGTGCGTTCTTTTTCTAGGACAGAGCGTGGCTGAATCATCGAGTAGCCATCTTGAGTGTGGCACAAGCGGAAGATGCTCCAGACCTTGCCTTTGGCATCGCAGTGCGCACCCAATGTTGAGCGATTTTGCTCCAGAGTGACGACATCACAGGTCACTTGACCTTGCAGGTAAGCTTTTTTGTCATCACCAGACATGTCGATGGCACCCCAAGATGGGAGTAACGTCAGAACCAAATCAGGAAGTTCTGCAGAAGGAATATCGTCGAACGACTGAGTGTTAGGTTGCCAGTCCATAATTAGGGGTCTCGTTTGATTGCGTTATGAATATGGTAATGCGCGGAGCGAGATTTGTCAGCTGAATGTTGTTGCACGAATTGTTGTGATAGAAGTACAGATTGTGTGATGTAACCAGTGGTGACAGCGAAAGTTGCTTGTTACACTCAGCTCAAACTTAGTGGTAAATGGAGAAAGCGATGTACTCTAAGGAACAAAAAGCACGGATAAAATGGGCATGTCGTAGAGGTATGTTGGAGCTTGATGTAGTGGTGATGCCGTTCTTTGAAGAGTGCTTTGACCAACTTACTGGGCAAGAGCAAAATGATTTTGTGTCCTTATTGGAATGTCAGGATCCCGATTTATTTACATGGATCATGGGGCATGGACGTAGTGAAAATCTGGGGCATGCATCGATGGTTGATAAAATTGTTGCCCATAATCTGAGTAAGGTCCGATAACCCAGTAGGCGATTCAAGAGATTAAGACCGTAAAATCTTATGATTTAGGTAAGTGCCGTTTTCAACACACTTACCTACATGCTTGTTTCTCTTTCACCGCTTTTGCGATGAATGTCTTTTGCTTTATTTTACTTATTGTCACCGTTGTCTTTACGCCTATCCCCTTAGTGCTGAGTATCTTTTTGCTTAGCAATTTAACCCGTTCTAACGATTTAGTCAGCGCTAATTATTTCAGACCCAATTGTTTATACCCTCCGATTCAGGGGACGCTGATTATGAAAAGCGGTCAGTGGTATTACAATGACTCCCCCTTTATTCAGCCTGTATTTACGTTGTACTTGAGCGAGTGGTGTATTGGGATTAGAGATCAAAACGGTGCCCGTTTTATTTTATGGCGATCGAGTTGTGATGAGTCGGCCTACCGCCATTTTGTCGTGACAATAAAAAAGCAGTCACGTGAATGACTGCTTTTTGAAGTGTGGCCTTTACTCAATCTTCATCTTGCTCATATAGCTCTGCGCAGGCAGGCCGTTATTTTTCGGGAGTAAGAATCGTCGGCGTGCTTGTTTCTAGCATTTCAGGGTAGTCCAGCGTGTAGTGAAGCCCGCGACTTTCTTTGCGTTGCATGGCACACCGCACCATAAGTTCAGCAACCTGCAGTAGGTTACGCAACTCAAGAAGGTTATTTGACACCCTGAAGTTACTGTAATAATCATGGGTTTCTTGTTGCAGCAATTGAATTCGTCGTAGTGCTCTTTCTAAGCGTTTATCCGTTCGAACAATGCCCATGTAATCCCACATAAAGAGTCGTAGCTCATGCCAGTTATGCTGAATAATAACTTCTTCATCAGAGTTGCTTACCTGGCTTTCGTCCCATGCTGGGAGTTCACCTGGTAGGGTTACGTCATCGAGCTTGGCGAGGATGTCATTTGCTGCTGACCATGCGTAAACCACGCATTCTAACAATGAATTAGAAGCCATTCTGTTTGCGCCATGTAAACCGGTGTAACTTACCTCACCGATGGCATAAAGTTGGTCAATATCAGTACGACCCGCTTGATTGACCATCACGCCACCACAAGTGTAATGAGCCGCAGGTACGATTGGAATCGGCTCCTTGGTCATATCAATGCCTAGATCTTGCAAGCGCATATGAATGGTTGGGAAGTGCTTGGTGATGAATGCTTCAGGCTTGTGGCTGATGTCTAGATACATGCAATCAGCGCCAAGTCGTTTCATTTCAAAGTCTATCGCTCGCGCGACCACGTCGCGCGGTGCTAACTCGCCACGTTCGTCAAAATCGGGCATGAAACGAGAGCCATCAGGTCGCTTCAAGTATGCCCCTTCACCGCGAAGGGCTTCAGTCAGTAAGAAATTACGAGCCTCTGGGTGGAATAAACACGTTGGGTGAAACTGATTAAACTCTAAATTGGCTACTCGGCAGCCAGCGCGCCACGCCATCGCGATACCGTCGCCAGAGGATACGTCTGGATTAGAGGTGTATTGATACACTTTTGATGCGCCACCGGTCGCCAGTATGACAAATTTGGCTCGAACCGTTTCAACATGTTCTCTGTTGCGGTTCCAAATATAGGCACCAACGACGTTGTTTGTCTTGTCATCAGCCGTTTCGTCCACGATCAGATCAAGGGCGTTATAGCGCTCAAGGATCTCAATGTTTGGGTGGCTATTGACGTTATCTTGCAAGGTGGTCTGCATCGCCATACCAGTCGCATCCGCAGCATGCAGGATACGACGATGGCTATGACCGCCTTCACGTGTTAAGTGATAACGAGGCTGTTCGCCTTTATCCGTTTCGACCTGATCAAAAGGTACGCCTCCATCGATAAGCCATTGGACGCATTCTTTAGCGTTCTCCGCAATAAACTGAACGGTCTCTTCCTCACATAGACCTGCGCCCGCAATATTGGTGTCATTAACGTGTGATTCAATGCTGTCTGATTCATCGAAAACGGCAGCAATGCCACCTTGAGCGTAATAGGTTGCCCCTTCACTTCGAGGACCTTTGCTTAACACGATGACCTTAGCGCGCTCTGCCACTCTCAATGCGAGTGATAGACCAGCAGCGCCACTTCCTATGACTAAAACATCACAAAGATGCTCTCGGTTTGTGTTCATAATTCAATTAAAATCCTAACCTACAGTAGAGCAACGAGGCCCTACCTAGATAAAAAGTGCGCGATAAAGAGCTGATTAATACAGCTGGCGAAGGGCACTTTCAACAAGGACTACAGAGGCGATAACACGTTGAAAAATCGATTGTGTTAATGGGCTAAGTAATCCATTCTTGTAAATTGACAACATTGTAGTCGACGCCAAAATACATTGTGAATGATTCATCGCAAAAAAACGCAGAAAGTTTTGAACTTTCTGTTTTGCCTAGAGTCACAATAGTGCTCATGTTAGCGGTGGTGTCAAGACTACAATATGCATTATTAATACTCATATCTGAGAAGGTAAGGGTAAGAACGAATAGGAGTGAACGCTCGAATGAACGAGCAGCCAACCGATCAGGTGCTGATTGAGCGCGTTCAAAGTGGAGATAAACAAGCATTTAATCTGTTAGTTTTGCGCTATCAAAACAAGGTTTGCAATCTCATATCACGATACGTGAGCAACTCTGGTGATGTCGCAGATATCGCCCAAGAAGCATTTATTAAGGCGTATAGAGCGATCCCAACGTTTCGAGGTGAAAGTGCCTTTTATACGTGGTTGTATCGCATCGCAGTCAATACGGCTAAAAACCATATCGTCGCCCAGAGCAGAAGGCCGCCTGCGACGGATGTGGATGCAGAAGATGCAGAATTTTATGAATCTGATAACGCATTGAAAGAAATTTCGAACCCTGAGAACTTAACGTTGTCGAATGAATTGAAGCAAACGGTGTTTGCTGCAATTGAAGCGTTACCAGAAGACCTTAAGACGGCGATGACTCTACGAGAACTCGATGGGTTAAGTTATGAGGACATCGCTGAAGTAATGGATTGCCCAGTAGGAACGGTACGTTCGCGTATCTTCCGTGCTCGTGAAGCGGTAGAGAAGAAGATTAAGCCTCTTCTTCAGCGCTAAAACCAGTAACAACTTATGGTGAATATAATGGCTGACAAACAAAAGCTTTCAGCATTCATGGATGGAGACTTGGTCGATGAGGCGTTTATTGAAGCGCTAGAAAATGATCAGGAAAACAAAGAGGCATGGCAAAATTACCATTTAATTGGCGATGTCATGCGTGGCGATGAGCCAAAAAGTTTGGATTGGAATATCGCTGAAAGTGTCGCTCTAGCATTGGAGACTGAACCCGTTCATAGTGGCGTTCCGTCATCATTAGAAGATAACATTGGCGTGGCAACACCGATTGAGTCTCAACCGACTCCTCGTCAAGCCAAACGTCAGCTTCCAGCTTGGTTAAGCCAGCTGGGTCAAGTGGCTATCGCAGCGAGTGTATCGCTGGTCGTCATCTTGGGTGTGCAGCAATACTCTGGACAAGACGGTACGCAGCCGGAAGCCGAACAGCTACCTGTACTGCAAACTATTCCGTTTGCTGGTAGCGCAGAGCCAGTAAGCTTGACGCGTGATTCTGTGGCAAAAACAAGCCATGAACCCGCGAATGTTCAAGAGCAACGACGCCGTGTTAATGCACTATTGCAAGATTATGAGCTGCAGCTGAGATTGAACAGCGATCATCAAAGCACAGTGAATGTTGACCCAGAATCGGTAATTGAATGAAGAAATTTCTGACCAGTTCTTTACTGCTGTTCAGTTTGTTTGGTGCTAAAGCCTTTGCAGAAGAAACTTCTGCGGAGGCTTTGTTGCATCAAATGAGCGATGCAAGCCAGCAGTCGAATTATGAACTGTCTTATATCCTGATTAAAAAGAACAGCATCGAACCCCTCCTTTATCGCCACGCGAGCAGTGACTCACAACAACTTGCACACTTGGTGTACTTGAGTGGGCCAGTAAGGGAAGTCATTCGGCGAGGCAGTGAGATCAGCTATATTGAACCAGGTGTGGATCCTTTTACGATCGAGTCAGGGAAAATGGTGGCACCGTTAATGCCATTGCTTGATGGAGACATTACTCATCTTAGTGAGTTTTATGACTATGTTAGAGTAGGCCGAGCTCGAGAAGCGGGCGCTGCGACGCAAGTTTTTAGGATCGTACCTAAAGATGGCCTTCGTTACTCGTATGTCTTGTGGATTGATGAAACGAGCAAGCTACCATTACGTGCTGATTTGTTAGATCGCGATGGCGAGATACTCGAGCAATATCGAGTCATCTCATACTCGGTTAACGACAAAGTAGCCGAGATGTTGAGCGCGTTGGATAAAGTACAGCTACCCGCTGTCCTATCGTTGCCAAAAGGCAATATTGAAGAGACATACTGGCAAGTTGGTTGGGTCCCAAATGGCTTCGAGCCAAAGGATTTGAATCGCTATCGTATGTTTTCTACTGACAATATAGTCGAAAGCCAGATGTTCACGGATGGCTTGTTTAGCTTCTCGGTGTATGTCTCCGAGCGTGACAATAACTCCTTGAAAGGTGAGTTAATTCGCCAAGGCCGACGCACTGTTCACAGCGTAGTCAGTGGCGATAGACAAATTTCTGTGGTGGGTGATATTCCGCCAGCGACGGCACAAAGAATTGCACAATCTGTCACGCTTGATAGCGTTAAAAAAGCCACGATGACTGATCCAGAGACCAATACAACACCATGATGACGGCATTGGCGACAGTGACCTCTGTAGAAAAACAAGGTCAGCAGCTTCATGTTCAGTTGAGTTGTGAGCAAAAAACCAGCTGCGGTTCATGCGCATCCAAAAAGAGTTGCGGTACGGGTATCGTGAGCAATGCGTTGGGCAGTAAAGCGCTTATCTGGAGCCTCAATACTGATGAATCTGTTCACTCTGGTGATGTTGTCGAAATTGGGTTTCCGGAAAAGAGTTTACTGCAATCAGCAGCGCTGGTTTACTTATTGCCGCTGTTTTTCTTGTTTATTGGTGCCGGGTTAGGACAACTTTGGCTTGCACCTTTACTGGAAGCCGGCGAAGGCGTCGTGATTCTTTCCGCCGCGCTATTCTCATTTTTAGGTTTTCTCATTGCTAGAAAGTCAGTTCGCCCACTAGAGCAAGCATCGAGCCAAGAGGTCGTATTGATTCGAGTACTTGGGCAGTCGATTGTCTAAATAAGGTGCGAACCGTACGGAAATTGGGTAGAATCTGCCAACTAAATTGAAACGCTGTGACCAAACAGGCGTTTTATACTTCCCATTTTAAGAGTTAAGCCACATCAAATCTATGAAGCACATTCGTAACTTTTCGATAATCGCCCACATTGACCACGGTAAGTCCACGCTGTCTGACCGCCTGATTCAAGTTTGTGGCGGCTTAAGCGACCGTGAAATGGCGGCTCAGGTTCTTGATTCAATGGACCTAGAGCGCGAGCGCGGTATTACCATCAAAGCTCAGAGTGTTACTCTTGACTACACGGCTAACGATGGGGAAACCTATCAGCTGAACTTCATCGATACCCCTGGACACGTAGACTTCTCCTATGAAGTATCACGCTCTCTTGCGGCATGTGAAGGTGCATTGCTTGTTGTCGATGCAGGTCAAGGCGTTGAAGCTCAAACATTGGCAAACTGTTACACGGCCATCGAAATGGATCTTGAGGTAGTACCTATTCTCAATAAGATCGATTTGCCTGCGGCAGAACCAGAACGCGTAGCGGAAGAAATCGAAGAGATCGTTGGTATCGATGCGATGGAAGCGGTTCGCTGTTCAGCGAAAACAGGGCTTGGTGTTGATGCCGTTCTAGAAGAAATCGTGGCTTCAATCCCTGCGCCAGAAGGCGATCCTGAAGCGCCACTGCAGGCGTTGATCATTGACTCATGGTTTGATAATTACCTTGGCGTGGTTTCTTTAGTCCGTATTAAAAACGGTAAGCTTAAGAAAAACGACAAGATTAAAGTGATGAGTACCGATCAAATTTGGGGTGTTGACCGCCTGGGTATTTTCACACCAAAACAGATTGATACAACTGAGCTCAATACTGGCGAAGTAGGCTGGGTTGTGTGTGGTATTAAAGACATCCTTGGCGCTCCGGTTGGTGATACGCTGACCTCGGCTAAAGGTGGTAGTGATACCGCGCTTCCAGGCTTTAAAAAAGTGAAACCTCAGGTTTATGCGGGTTTATTCCCTGTATCATCGGATGATTATGAAAACTTCCGTGATGCGCTGGGTAAATTGAGCCTTAATGATGCGTCATTGTTCTATGAGCCAGAAAGTTCGGCTGCGCTAGGCTTTGGTTTCCGTTGTGGTTTCTTGGGTATGCTCCACATGGAGATCATCCAAGAGCGTTTAGAACGGGAATATGATCTAGACCTGATCACGACAGCACCAACCGTAGTCTACGAAGTAGAAAAAACGGACCGCAGTGTTCTTTATGTCGATAGCCCAGCTAAATTGCCAGCAACCAATGATATTGAAGAGATTCGTGAGCCAATCGCGCGTTGTAATATCCTCGTGCCTGCCGATTATCTTGGTAACGTTATTACATTATGTGTTGAGAAGCGTGGTATGCAGGTCGACATGGTTTACCATGGTAACCAAGTCGCTGTGACCTATGACATCCCAATGGCAGAAGTGGTACTCGACTTCTTTGACCGCCTGAAATCAACGTCTCGTGGTTACGCATCTTTAGATTACAATTTCCAGCGTTTTCAAGCATCGAGCATGGTTCGTGTTGATGTCTTAATCAATGGTGATACTGTTGACGCATTGGCGATCATCACTCATAAAGATCAATCGCAAAGCCGTGGTCGTTTGTTGGTTGAAAAGATGAAGGAATTCATTCCTCGTCAGATGTTCGATATTGCGATTCAAGCCGCAATTGGTAACCACATTATTGCACGTTCAACAGTGAAACAATTGCGTAAAAACGTTATTGCCAAATGTTATGGTGGCGATATCAGCCGTAAGAAAAAACTGTTGAAGAAACAGAAAGAAGGTAAGAAGCGTATGAAGCAGATCGGTAACGTTGAACTGCCTCAAGAAGCGTTCCTTGCGATACTTCATGTAGGCAAAGATTAAGTTCATTGCGAGTGTCAAAAAACAAGTGAAAGTGGAAGCTCTGTAGAGGGCTTTCACTTTCGTTATTTTTAAAGAGACGAAATTAAGGGAATTGAATGGCTAATACGTTCTCATTAATCCTGGTCATTATTACGTTAGTGACAGGTGTAGTTTGGGTTTTGGATAAACTTGTACTGAGAAAGAAACGACAGCAAAAATTGGCAGATATCCAATCACAAGCGACTCATATTGATGAAGAGGTTGCAAAAAAAGCAACCGCACCATCATGGTTGGTTGAGAATAGTGTCTCTATTTTTCCAGTTATCGCGTTCGTATTAGTATTACGTTCTTTTATTTATGAACCGTTTCAAATTCCATCTGGTTCGATGATGCCGACGCTATTGGTTGGTGATTTTATCTTGGTGGAAAAGTATGCATACGGGCTAAAAGATCCCGTGTGGCGCACTCAATTAGTTGAGGTAGGCAAACCTGAACGCGGTGATTCAATCGTATTCAAGTACCCACCACAGCCTAATATTGACTATATTAAACGCGTCGTTGGTTTACCTGGCGACATGGTGCGTTATAGCGCCAGTAAAGACATTTGTATTCAAACCAAAGGCACGTCAGAGTGCAAGCCAGTTAAACTATCCCATGTGGTAGATAGCCCGTTTGTGCAAAATGGCGTTCCATTGATTCAAATGGATGAGAAACTGGGTGATGTTGAACACCAAGTATTAGTCAATCCATTACGTCGCGACCGTGTTGATCAATATCAACCCCGTAATGGCATAAATGAATGGGTCGTACCGGAAGGGCACTACTTTGTGATGGGCGATAACCGTGACAATAGTGCAGACAGCCGTTATTGGGGCTTTGTCCCAGAAGCCAACTTAGTTGGTAAAGCGGTTGCTATATGGATTAGTTTTGAATTTGAACGTAGTGCAGACAGCTTTTTGCCTGCATGGATCCCAACGGGTGTGAGATTCAATCGCATCGGTGGAATTAACTGAACGAGAGAGCATGAATTCTCCTATTGAACGATTAGAAAAAAAGCTCGACTATCAATTTAATGATAGCGAGCGTCTGGAATTGGCACTGACACACCGCAGTGCCAATGGAACTCATAATGAACGACTCGAGTTTTTGGGCGATTCAATTTTAAGTTTTGTCGTTGCAGACGATCTTTACCATCGCTTCCCTAAAATTAATGAAGGGGACATGAGCCGCATGCGTGCTACCTTAGTAAGAGGTCATACTCTTGCCGAGCTAGGACGTGAATTCGGTTTAGGAGATTACTTAAAATTAGGTCCAGGCGAGCTAAAGAGTGGCGGTTTTAGACGCGATTCAATCCTTGCTGATGCCGTTGAGGCGATTATCGGCGCTATTTATCTGGACAGTGATGTCGAGAAAGTACGTGAGGTTGTTCTTGGTTGGTATAAAAGTCGCCTTGATGCTATCGAGCCCGGTATTTCTCAGAAAGACCCAAAAACGCGTCTACAAGAGTTTTTACAAGGGCGCAGAAAACCTCTGCCCGTCTATACTGTGACTAATATTAAAGGTGAAGCCCATAACCAAGAGTTTACGGTTTCATGTGAAGTGATGGGCTTGGATAAGCCTGTTGTTGGTCTGGGCACTAGCCGCCGCAAGGCAGAACAAGCGGCTGCCGAGATGGCATTAGAGAAAGTGACCAATGTCTGATAAAGAATTTGATATCGATGCGTACTTCTCCTCTCCAGCAGAAGAAGCGACGACACCCGAGAACCAACATTGTGGATTTATTGCCATTGTTGGCCGACCAAACGTAGGTAAATCAACATTACTGAACCATATTCTGGGTCAGAAAATTTCGATTACCTCTCGTAAGCCTCAGACCACTCGTCACCGCATTATGGGTGTAGAGACGGAAGGGGATTACCAAGCTATCTACGTTGATACTCCAGGGCTTCATATTGAAGAGAAGCGTGCAATTAACCGCTTGATGAACCGCGCGGCGAACAGTTCTCTGAGTGATGTGAACCTAGTTTTGTTCTTGGTTGACGGTACGCAGTGGACTGCTGACGATGAAATGGTACTGAATAAGCTGAAGAAGTCAGACTTCCCAGTTGTACTATGCATCAATAAGGTCGACAACGTTAAAGATCGCAATGATGTGATGATGCACATGCAAGCCCTGTCTGAAAAGATGGAGTTTGTTGATGTCGTGCCTATTTCGGCCAAGCAAGGTAAGAACACCGATGTGATTCGTAAACACGTTCGCGCTTACCTACCTAAAGCGGTGCACCACTTCCCTGAAGAGTATGTAACCGATCGCTCTCAGCGCTTTATGGCGTCTGAAATCGTACGTGAAAAGTTAATGCGTTTCACTGGTGAAGAGCTTCCATACTCTGTGACCGTTGAAGTAGAACGATTTGACTACAACCCAGAAACGGATGGTTTCCATATCAATGCTTTGATTCTTGTTGAGCGTACTGGTCAGAAGAAAATGGTGATTGGTAAGGGTGGCGATAAGATCAAAACGATCGGTCGTGAAGCTCGCCTTGATATGGAAGAGTTGTTTGGCCGTAAAGTGTACTTAGAAACTTGGGTCAAAGTGAAGTCCGGTTGGGCTGATGATGAGCGTGCATTGCGTTCACTCGGTTACATCGACGATTTAGAAAATAAATAAACGCGCCACTTTCGGCCGCTTTGATAAGATGTGATGGTATGGAAGGGTTACAACGCTGTTTCGTTTTACATCGCAGACCATACAGTGAATCAAGTCTGATTCTTGATGTCTTCAGTGAAGAATATGGTCGCGTGTCATTGCTGTCGAAAGGTGCTCGTAGCAAGCGCTCCAATCTCAAAGGAGCGCTTCAGCCATTTACCCCACTACTGCTTAAATGGTCTGGCTCAGGATCACTTAAAACCCTACGACAAGCTGAACCAATCAGCTTAGGCCTACCGCTGACGGGAATTAGCCTCTACTCTGCGATGTACGTTAACGAGTTAATTGCTCGAGTGCTGGCCAATGAAATCCCTATTCCTGCTTTATTTCATGATTATCTTCAAGCTTTAACAGAGCTGGCTCAATATGAAAACCCAGAGCCTGCATTGCGACGTTTTGAACTCGCATTGTTATCAGCAATGGGCTACGGCGTTGATTTTTTACACTGCGCCGGAACGGGCGAAGCCATTGATCCAACAATGACTTACCGTTACCGAGAGCAAAAAGGCTTCATCGCGAGTGTCCGCAGAGATAATCTAACATTTCTGGGCGAAGAGTTGATTGCGATAAGCGAACGACGTTTTGGGAATAAATCGCAATTACAAGCGGCAAAACGCTTTACACGTATAGCACTAAAGCCGTATCTTGGCTCAAAACCATTAAAAAGCAGAGAGTTGTTTCGTATCAAGGTGAAACACTCCTAAGCATGGAGTATTAATACATGAGTTCTATCCTTCTTGGCATCAACATCGACCACATCGCGACCCTTCGCAATGCCCGTGGCACCAAATACCCAGACCCTGTGCACGCTGCTGAAATTGCAGAACGTGCGGGCGCCGATGGTATCACTGTTCATTTACGAGAAGACCGTCGCCACATACTTGACCGTGATGTCCGTATTCTTAGTGAGACTTTACAAACACGTATGAACCTTGAAATGGCCGTCACCGATGAAATGGTAGATATTGCGCTAAAAACCAAACCTGAGTTCGTTTGTCTTGTTCCTGAAAAGCGTGAAGAGCTAACAACGGAAGGTGGCCTGGATGTAAAAGGTCAGTTGGATAAAATTAAAGCAGCAACGGAAAAACTCACCGCTGCTGGCATTAAAGTCTCGCTGTTCATTGATGCCGATCGTGAACAAATTGATGCTTCAAAAGCCGCTGGCGCGCCGTTTATTGAACTTCATACCGGCCATTATGCCGATGCAGAAACCGAAGAAGATCAATTAGATGAGTTAAAGAAAATAGCGGCGGGTGCGAGTTATGCGGCTGACTTAGGTATTACCGTTAACGCTGGACATGGCTTGACGTACCACAATGTCGCCCCTATTGCTGCCCTACCTGAGATCTACGAGCTGAACATTGGGCACTCAATCATTGGTCGTGCTGTTTTTGACGGTCTTCATAAAGCGGTCGCTGATATGAAAGCCATCATGGAAGCGGCTCGACGCGGATAAGAGTCACTATGAATAAGGCTGTGTCGCTAACGGTATGTCAGTGTCATGGCCGTTTAGTATTTAGCTGTATAGTGTCTACAGCCGTATAGTATCTAGCGGTCTAGTATGACTGCGGTTAGCGGATACAACGGTGACTGGGAATAGTACGAAAAGGGTCGAGATTAATCATGGCAATTTTGGGTCTTGGGACAGATATCGCAGAGATTGAACGAATAGAAAAAGCGCTCAATCGCTCAGGTGATGCCTTTGCAAAGCGCATTCTGACGACAAGTGAATGGGAGACTTTTCATTCGCTTAAACAGAAGGGACGCTTTCTTGCCAAACGTTTTGCGGCCAAAGAAGCCGCATCAAAAGCACTTGGAACTGGTATTGCCCATGGCGTCAGCTTTCAAGATTTTACGATCGCCAATGATGAACACGGTAAACCGACGCTGACCTTGACAAAAAAGGCGGCAGAGATTGCGGCCTCGTTAGGGGCCACTTCGGTTCACCTTACTATTTCAGATGAACGGCACTATGCCGTAGCCACTGTGATTATTGAGCGCTAACCCTTTGGGTTGTTATGAGGCTTTATCGACTGTAGTGGACCTTGCAATATTGCTTATAGAATGACAAAACGATAGCGAGCAAGGCACAACGATATCGCGAGAAAAAGACCGAGGCGTATTGAATATACACCTCGGTCTTTTTTATTTTTGCCTTCTTCAACAAGAAAGGCAGCGATCACCTTTGTTCAGCAACATTGCGATTAAGTACGATTAAGATACAACTCAGAGGCCTTAATGACTTTTTCCGTCTCATCTTGTAATTCAAACAGCTCAGGCTCAACCGACGCTAAGCTCTCGCCAGAGCGCAACGCTTTTTCAATTGTCGCACAGATAGATTTCAGTCTAGGGACACCGCTATAAGAACAACTGCCATGCAGCTTATGGATTAAATGAATGGTCTCTTCTCTGTCTGAGAACCCTTCATCAAGAATGTTTTCAGCGAGGACTTGGACTTCAGGGATGAAATCAATCAGCATCTGAAGCATATCAACGGCTAAGTCTTCTTTATTAGCGGCTTGCTTTAGCGCCTCTGGCCAATCGATAACCGCTTTGGAGGATAAGGCTGCTTGCATTGAAGGCGAGCGTTTTGCGGAGAGATCAGCCAAAGAATTATCGGTTGGTTCTGGGCTGACAAAGTCGAGAGTGGCGTCATGCTCTATCGTATGGGGAGGAATCCATTTATTGAGTATTTGCTGTAGCGCCATCTCGTCTATCGGTTTAGTGAGATAGTCATCCATACCTTCAGATATGAGCCTATCTCGTTCTCCTGACATGGCATGAGCGGTGACAGCAACGACAGGAGTGCCACTGTTTAGACTGGTCTCTTTTATCAGCTTACACGCTGTTACCCCATCCATATGAGGCATTTGTATATCCATTAAGACGATATCAAAGTGTTGAGATTGAGCTTTCTCTACCGATAGCTGACCGTTAGAACAGGCGACGACGGTCTCTACGCGCTCAGACAATAAGGCGGTGATCAGCTTTAAGTTGGCAGGGTTGTCATCGACAGCCATGACATTAAGTGCCCGTTTTTCTGTTGATTCGTAAGGGGCCATTAATACCTGGTTGGCGGGTTGCTTATCGACGAGCGCTTGCATCAGACGTTTACGGGCAAGTGGCTTAGTTAAACATTGAACCTCATGGGTTTGCATCAGATAGTCAGAGAGCGCAAGCTGCGTGCTCGCAGTACCGATGATGATGTTAGATGTCGAGGTTTGACAATGTGAAATCCAGTTTTCAATCGTCGTCAGCGGGATCTCTTCATTGGTCGGTAAACATAAAATAATGTAGTCAAAGGCTTCCAAACGCTCAGGTAATGTAGAGCGGTAGGTGACCATCACGCCATGGTTAGTTAAGGTTTGTTGCAATACCGAAGCAGCTTGCATATTGGGTTCCACCAACAACAGTTGTTTGTTGTGGAGGACCATTGGATCGACAGGGTCGAGCATTGGTATTTCAGTGGAATGCAATCGGATCGTAAACCAGAACGTTGAGCCTTGATGGAGGCGGCTGGTAAGGCTGATCTCGCCCCCCATTTGACCCACAAGTTTCTGGGTAATGACGAGCCCTAATCCTGTACCGCCATAGCGTCTAGAGATACTCGCATCTGCCTGACTAAAGGCTTGGAACAATTGGGCTTGTTGCCTCTCTGAAATGCCAATACCGGTATCCCTAACCATGAATTGCAATTCAACACGGTCTTCTTTTTGAGATTTTAGCTCGACGCTGATGTCGATATTTCCGCGTTCCGTGAACTTAATTGAGTTACCAACCAAGTTCGTGAGGATTTGCTGGATGCGCATCGGGTCACCCACGAGGCCATTGGGCACTTTAGCATCGACTTTAAGCGTCAGTTCTAAGCCTTTCTCGTGTGCGCTGGTGGCTTGGAGTGCGACGACTTCTTCTAAGCTATCTTGGAATTCAAACGGAATGTTTTCTAGGGCTAACTTACCCGCTTCAAGTTTAGAGAAATCCAGTATGTCATTAATGATGTTTAATAGGTTATTAGCCGATTTTTCAATGGTTTGTAGGTAATCCGTCTGGCTGTTTGATAATTGAGTTTTGAGCATTTGCCTAGTGAAACCGATGACGCCATTGAGTGGAGTTCTTAACTCATGGGACATATTGGCTAGGAACTCAGACTTCACTCGTGCCGCTTCTTGGGCGCGTTTTTTCGCGATGTCGAGTTCAACGTTTTGAATTTCCAATTGCTCTAACGTTTCACGTAAATCAGAGGTGGCTTGGTCAATGCTGTGTTGCATTTCTACATGGTATTCCGATAACGAAACCGCCATCGCATTGATACCATTTTTTAGTGAGTCGAGTTCGCCATGCATCTTGCCTTCAATCCGGACATCGAGGTGTCCACGGCGAATACGGTCAACCATGTTCTTCATGTGTGAGATGGGTCGAGTGACGTCGTGCATCAATCGATAAGCAAAAATCCCCGATAATACCAGCCCAAGCAGCAAGACTAAGATGGCAGAAAATACTTCTTGATATTGCTGCAGTCGTAGCGAAGACAGATCGAGTTCTATGGCGATATAACCCAAGGTCTGACTGGTTGATGTCAGTTCTCTAGAATCTGAGAGTAACTGGCTTTCCGAGAGAATCGGCGCGCGTAAAATGAGTGTATTCTCATGAAATTCAGAGGAGCTTAAATAGGGGATTGGCTTGTCTTTGGGGAACATCAATGAATTAAAATTAGGGTGAAAGTTGGATGTCACAAACAGTTCGTGCTTCGCATCAAAGACGGCAATACTGCGCACAAATTTAGAGTTTTTCCGATGGGCATAACTGATGAGTCGACGAACAGACTCTCGG
This sequence comes from Vibrio sp. 10N.286.49.B1, assembly GCF_002873335.1. Classification (GTDB taxonomy): domain Bacteria; phylum Pseudomonadota; class Gammaproteobacteria; order Enterobacterales; family Vibrionaceae; genus Vibrio. Next base: position 53,033 of record NZ_MCUW01000007.1, read on the forward strand.
TTTTGCCCGATAACACCCTGTTCACTGGCAATGGCTAAAGGCTCAATAATACTCGCCCCAGCATTGAGTACTTGAGACTCAAGATCGTGGTAGCGGTTATATGAGAAAAAAGCACTCAAAAGCAGCCCAATAATGAGCGTTGGTGCTAGGGTTAGCGTAATAACGCGAGCGCGAAGGCCGTATCTTGTCATTTTAATTCGAAGTCATAATTTGCCGGGAGTGATTACATCTACTGAGTGGATATGGGACAATAGCCAGTAATGCATCCCTTAGGATGTCGTAAGCTTAATCAAAGCGGCGCTGTTCGACAATCATTCAACCTAAGAATAGTGAAACTCTAACAATTTTTTGTAGTGCAGGGCATTTCTGCACGGGTAAACACTGGAAAATAGCCATGGCACGTATTTTTAAACCGACAAAGCAAACCTCCTTCTCGAAAAAGCACCAAGAAATGGTGGTTGCACGTTTAGATCATCATGGCGCAGGTATCGCTTACCAAAATAAGAAACCTGTATTTATCGATGGGGCGCTTCCTGATGAAACGGTTTTGGTTCAATTGACTGAAACCAAAAGTAAGTTCTCGAAAGCAAAGCTGATTAAAGTTATCACGCCAAGTGAGAAGCGTATTGAGCCATTGTGTCGCCACTATCATGAATGTGGTGGGTGCTCTCAGCAGCACCTTGAGCTGGCTGAACAGCGCCATCACAAAGAGCAAGCGCTGTCGCAATTGATGTCTAAATTGGCAGGCCAACAAGTATCATTGTCCGATTCGCTTGTTGGTGCGGGGGTGGGTTATCGTCGACGAGCACGCTTAAGCCTTTATGTCGATAAGGCAACGCGTAAACTGCAAATGGGTTTTCGTCGTAAACAAAGTAAGTTGTTGGTGGATATTGAAAACTGCCCCGTGCTGGACGATAAGCTCAATGCACTGCTTCCTGAATTTAGACAGCTGTTAACAACATTTCAGCACCCACATACACTTGGGCACCTCGAGTTAGTGAAGGCAGATAACACCGCGGTTGTAGTCTTACGACACATGAAACCGTTGGCTGAGCAAGACCAACGTCGCTTGGTCACGTTAGCGCAAGAACATGCGTTAACCTTGTATCTGATGCCAGAAAGTGGGGTGTTGCAGCATATTTGTGGCGATGTGGCTCAGTATTGTGAAACAGGGGTAACCCTGCCGTTTTTGCCGGTGCACTTTATTCAAGTGAACCAAGAAGTGAATGCCAAAATGGTGCATCAAGCTTTGGATTGGTTAGCGCCTAGCGCACACGAGCGTGTGTTGGACTTATTTTGTGGTCTTGGCAACTTTACACTGCCATTGGCCCAAAAAGCGAAGCATGTGGTTGGGGTCGAAGGTATCCAAGATATGGTGGATTGGGCAACCAATAACGCGCAATTAAATGCCTTAAATAACGTCGATTTTTATCAAGCGAATCTAGAAGAAAGTCTTTCTGGCACAGAATGGGCGGCTCAAAAATTCGACGCAATTTTATTAGACCCAGCACGAGCTGGGGCAGCTGGCGTGATAGATCAAGTTTCTGAACTTGGAGCGACGCGAGTTCTTTATGTTTCTTGCAATCCTGCTACCCTTGCCAGAGATAGTCAGAGCCTTATTGCACAAGGTTATACGCTGACCAAACTTGGTATGATGGACATGTTTCCACAAACCAGCCATTTAGAGTCAATGGCGTTGTTTGAGAAAGAACAAAGATAGAATGCTCTCTTAACAGAGATCATGGGCTAACCGGGATAGGTTAGTGGATTAATAATACTAGGAAGAACAAAGTAATGGTTGCGGTAAGAAGCGCGCATTTGAACCCTGATGAACAGTTTACGTTAGACAGTTGGATTGCTTCATTGAAGCAAGACAAGCGTGTCTCCACGCGACTGAAAGAGGTTTATACCCAGTGCGAAACACTCGTAGAGGGCAATGAACAAGGGTCCTTGTTGTTGTGGCGTGGTAGAGAGATGATTGAAATTCTCATTACTCTCTCTATGGATAAAGCCACACTCGTTACAGCTTTGCTGTACCCAATAGTCTCCAATAACCTATTTGATCGAGAGCTGCTAGAAGAAACCTACGGTAAAGAAATCATTAAAATGATTGATGGCGTAGAGGAAATGGCGGCGATTGGTCAATTAAATGTCACGTTGGAAGGATCTGAGGCATCCGGGCAGGTAGATAACGTCCGGCGAATGCTGTTAGCGATGGTCGATGATTTTCGATGTGTTGTGATCAAGCTCGCTGAGCGGATCTGTAACCTGCGTGAAGTTAAAGATGAGTCTGATGAGATCAGGATCGCTGCCGCAAAAGAATGTGCCAATATATACGCGCCCTTGGCTAACCGACTCGGTATCGGTCAGCTTAAATGGGAGATCGAAGATTATGCGTTTCGATATCAGCACTCCGTTACTTATAAAAAAATTGCCAAACAACTCGCAGAACGTCGCATTGTTCGTGAGCAATATATCAAAGACTTTGTCGATGACTTAACCGATGAGATGCAGCGTTCTCAGATACGTGCAGAGGTGAGTGGTCGACCGAAACACATCTACAGCATTTGGCGGAAAATGCAAAAGAAGAGCTTAGACTTTGATGAGCTTTTTGATGTACGGGCCGTTCGAATTATCGCAGAACGTTTGCAAGATTGTTATGCGGCACTTGGTGTGGTTCACACCAAGTACAAGCACCTTCCTAGTGAATTTGATGACTACGTTGCTAATCCTAAGCCTAACGGTTACCAATCCATCCATACCGTTGTACTTGGGCCTGAAGGCAAAACCATTGAGATTCAGATTCGAACCAAGGAGATGCACGAGGATTCCGAGCTAGGCGTAGCGGCACACTGGAAATACAAAGAAGGCAGCACAACGGCTCGAAGTGGGTACGATGAAAAAATCACCTGGCTGCGTAAGCTTCTTGACTGGCAGGAAGAGATGTCAGATTCAGGAGAAATGCTTGACGAGGTTCGAAGCCAAGTCTTTGATGATCGTGTTTATGCGTTTACCCCACGTGGTGATGTGGTTGATTTACCAATGGGCGCGACACCACTTGATTTTGCTTATCATATCCACTCGATGGTTGGGCATAGGTGTATCGGCGCGAAAGTCGCAGGCAGAATCGTCCCATTTACCCATAAGTTGTCAATGGGTGATCAGGTTGAAATCATTACACAGAAAGAACCGAATCCGTCACGAGACTGGCTCAATCCATCACTCGGTTTTGTGCACTCAGGTCGCGCGCGCGCCAAGATCAATGCGTGGTTCCGCAAAGAGAGTCGCGAGAAAAACCTAGAGGCGGGTCGCGATATCTTAGAAGTCGAACTGGCGAAAGTGGGGGCAACATTAAAAGATGCAGAGCAGTACGCACTGCGACGTTTTAATGTCAACACGCCTGATGAGCTTTATGCTGGCGTAGGCAGTGGTGATTTGCGGATTAATCAGGTGATTAATCATATTAATGCCCAGGTTAATAAGCCCACCGCTGAAGAAGAAGACCAAAAAGCGCTCGCCAAGCTGAAAGAATCAGAGAACAAAGCCAACCAGCAGAGTCGTCCTCATAAGGATGCAGTGGTGGTGGAGGGGGTTGATAACCTCATGACGCATTTGGCTCGATGCTGCCAGCCTATACCGGGCGACATCATTAAAGGCTATATTACGCAAGGCCGAGGTATCTCAGTACATCGAGGCGACTGTGAACAGCTCGAAGAACTGCGCCATCACGCACCAGAACGTATTATTGATACCGTTTGGGGCAGTGGATTCGTAGGGTCATACATTGTAACGATTCGCGTGGAAGCACTAGAGCGCAGTGGGTTACTAAAAGATGTGTCGACACTGCTAACCAATGAGAAAGTAAAAGTGATCAGTATGAAAAGTCGTAATGATTACAAGCTTCAACTGAGCATCATGGATTTTGACCTTGAGCTGAATAATATTGAAATACTCTCTCGTGTCACTATGCGAATTGAACAAATCAAAGACGTCATGAAAGTGAAGCGCTTAGGGTAGTGTGGATAAAAGCCAACAAGGTCAATACCATACTGCTGGCCTTGCTACGATAATTTCTGAAGGGTTGGGGTTCCAACCCTTTTTTTTAAGCTTAACATTGAGTAAGCATTGAACGATTTAAACCACGCACTGTTTAGGAGTCGAAAAGTGACACAACCAATTGATCAACTACTGGCTATCATGGCTTTGCTTCGTGACGATGAAAAAGGTTGTCCGTGGGATAAAAAACAGACGTTTGAAACTATCGTACCCCATACGATCGAAGAAACCTTTGAGGTTGTCGATGCGATTCACAATCAAGATTGGTCGAATCTTAAAGAAGAATTGGGTGATTTACTTTTTCAGGTGATCTTTTACAGCCAGATGGCGAAAGAGCAAAACTTGTTCGATTTCAATGAGGTGGTTGAGGGATTGAATGAGAAGCTGACTCGTCGCCACCCACACGTATTTAGTGACGTCGAATTTGCTGATGAAGCGGCGATTAATGCCAATTGGGACGCGGAAAAACAGAAGGAAAAAGCAGAAGTAGGCAAAATTGAACAAAGTATTCTAGACTCAATACCACAGTCACTTCCTGCATTATCTAAAGCGAATAAAATACAGAAAAAAGTGGCGAAATACGGCTTTGACTGGGGGGCGCTTGCGCCAGTCGTTGATAAGGTGCATGAAGAGATTGAAGAAGTGGTTCATGAGGCTATCCAACTTGAGGTAGACAAAGACAAGCTTGAGGAAGAAGTCGGTGATTTATTGTTTTCGGTCGTCAATCTTTCTCGACATCTCAAGTCAGACCCCGAGGTGGCACTAAGAAAAGCGAATAATAAATTTACAAGACGTTTTAAAGGGGTTGAAAGCCGGGTTTCTGAACATGGTAAATTGCTTACAGACTATACGCTGCAAGAGCTTGATAACTTTTGGAATGATGTAAAAAAACAAGAAAAAAACGCCGAACTGTGAAGGCTTTCTCATTCGAGTAAGTTTCTACAATTGATTTGAAGCAAAAAATAAAAATTTTGAATGTGATAAGTTTCACGTTGTGGCGATAAAGGGCTTCTGGTATATTTTCATCCCGTCCAGAAGTAATCCATTTCCCTCATTCAACCAATTTCAGGTTAAACATGACGACAAATTACATTTTTGTTACTGGCGGGGTTGTATCCTCTCTCGGTAAAGGTATTGCAGCAGCATCTCTTGCGGCTATTTTAGAAGCTCGTGGTCTTAAAGTGACCATGATGAAGCTTGACCCTTACATCAATGTTGATCCAGGGACAATGAGCCCTACTCAGCATGGCGAAGTGTTTGTCACGGAAGATGGCGCTGAAACAGACCTTGACCTTGGTCACTATGAGCGTTTTATTCGCACCAAAATGACCAAGCGTAACAACTTCACAGCAGGTCGTGTTTACTCTGATGTTCTTGCTAAAGAGCGTCGTGGTGATTACCTTGGAGCAACGATTCAGGTTATTCCGCATATCACTAACGCGATCAAAGACCGTGTTATTGCCGGTTCTGAGGGCCATGAAATAGCCTTGGTTGAAGTCGGCGGCACCGTTGGTGATATCGAATCTTTGCCATTTATGGAAGCGATTCGTCAGCTGGCGGCAGAAGTTGGTCGTGAGCGTGCGATGTTCATGCACCTGACCTTGGTACCGTACCTTGCCGCAGCCGGTGAAGTTAAGACTAAGCCAACTCAACACTCGGTGAAAGAGCTTCTGTCTATCGGTATTCAACCTGATATCCTTGTTTGTCGTAGCGATCGTATGATCCCTGCAAACGAGCGTAAAAAGATTGCTCTATTCTGTAACGTGCCAGAAAAGGCCGTTATCTCAATGAAAGATGTGGATTCGATTTACAAGATTCCACAACTCATCAAGGCTCAAGGTCTTGATGATTTGGTCTGTGCCCGCTTTGGTATTGAAGCACCAGAAGCAAACCTGACTGAATGGGAACAGGTGATCTACGAAGAAGCTAACCCAACGGCAGAAGTCGTGATTGGTATGGTTGGTAAGTACATTGAGCTACCAGACGCTTATAAATCAGTGAACGAGGCATTAAAACATGCCGGCCTGAAAAATCGTCTGAGCGTTAAAATTAAGTACGTTGATTCTCAAGATGTCGAGTCAAAAGGCGAAGAAGTCTTGGCTGGCCTTGATGCCATTCTCGTACCTGGTGGCTTTGGCGATCGTGGTGTGGAAGGCAAGATTCGTGCAGCACAATTTGCACGTGAGAACAAAGTACCATACTTGGGTATCTGTTTAGGTATGCAAGTCGCACTGATTGAATACGCGCGTAATGTCGCGGGTATGGAAGGTGCACATTCAACAGAATTTAACAAAGATACGCAGTATCCTGTGGTAGGTTTAATCACGGAATGGGTCGATGGCGAAGGTAAAGTTGAAGAACGTACTGAAACCTCTGACTTAGGCGGCACGATGCGTCTTGGTTCTCAGCTTTGTCACCTTGCTAAAGGAACGAAAGCGTATGAACTGTATGGTAATGAGAAAATCCATGAGCGTCACCGTCACCGTTATGAAGTGAACAACACACTTCGTCCACAGATTGAAAAAGCGGGACTTAAAGTATCTGGTCTGTCAGCAGACAAGAAACTGGTTGAAGTGATTGAGAACCCAGCTCACCCATGGTTTGTAGCTGCGCAGTTCCACCCAGAATTCACATCAACACCACGCGATGGCCACCCACTGTTTAGCGGCTTTGTAAAAGCTGCAGGTGAGTACCAACGCGGAACGGAAGACAAATAGTAAAAGGATACGGGCGGCTGCGAAGGTTATGCGGCTGCCTTTAATTTGATAGTAAAATTTTTATTTATTGAGAGGAAACATCAATGTCTAAGATCGTTAAAGTTCTAGCTCGTGAAATCATCGACTCACGTGGTAACCCAACTGTAGAAGCTGAAGTTCACCTAGAAGGCGGTTTCGTTGGTATGGCAGCAGCTCCGTCTGGTGCTTCTACTGGTTCTCGCGAAGCTCTTGAGCTACGTGACGGTGACAAATCACGTTTCCTAGGTAAAGGTGTTCTTAAAGCAATTGCAGCTGTTAACGGCCCAATCGCTGAAGCACTAGTTGGCCAAGATGCAAAAGCACAAGCTGACGTTGACCAAGTAATGATCGACCTAGATGGTACTGAAAACAAATCTAAGTTCGGTGCTAACGCTATCCTTGCAGTATCTCTAGCAAACGCTAAAGCTGCAGCAGCTGCTAAAGGCATGCCTTTGTTCGAGCACATCGCTGAGCTAAACGGTACTGCTGGTCAGTTCTCTATGCCTCTACCAATGATGAACATCATCAACGGTGGCGAGCACGCTGATAACAACGTTGATATCCAAGAGTTCATGATCCAACCTGTTGGCGCAAAAACTCTTAAAGAAGCACTACGTATCGGTGCTGAAGTATTCCACAACCTAGCTAAAGTACTTAAAGCTAAAGGCCTAAGCACTGCCGTTGGTGATGAAGGTGGTTTCGCTCCTAACCTTGAGTCTAACGCTGCTGCTCTAGCTGCTATCCAAGAAGCTGTTGAAGCTGCTGGTTACGTACTAGGTAAAGACGTTACTCTTGCTATGGACTGTGCGGCTTCTGAGTTCTTCGACAAAGAAACTGGCAAGTACAACATGAAAGGCGAAGGCAAAATCTTCACTTCTGAAGAGTTTAACTTCTACCTACAAGACCTTGCTAACCAATACCCAATCGTATCTATCGAAGACGGTCTTGACGAATCAGATTGGGCTGGCTTCAAGCACCAAACTGAACTTCTAGGTGACAAGCTTCAACTAGTTGGTGACGATCTATTCGTTACAAACACTAAGATTCTAGCTCGTGGTATCGAAGAAGGCATCACTAACTCTATCCTAATCAAGTTCAACCAAATCGGTTCACTTACAGAGACTCTAGCTGCAATCAAGATGGCTAAAGACGCTGGCTTCACAGCAGTTATCTCTCACCGTTCTGGCGAAACTGAAGATGCAACTATCGCTGATCTAGCGGTAGGTACAGCTGCAGGTCAAATCAAAACTGGTTCTATGAGCCGTTCTGACCGTGTTGCTAAGTACAACCAACTTCTTCGCATCGAAGAAGCTCTAGGTGAGCGTGCACCTTTCAACGGTCTAAAAGAAGTTAAAGGTCAAGCTTAATTGTTTGATTGCTAACAAGCTTTAATAGAGCCGCTCCTTTAGGGAGCGGCTTTTTTTTGTCTATAATTTATCTATAAGGTGATTAAAACGGGTAACAATACGAGTAACAGCATCCAGTATGTTACTTCTTAGGGACGAAAAATCCGCTAAAGTAGCGGCAGTCTTAATAGAACATATCCCTACTGATAGAGGACTTTACCATGGCTAATGTACCAAGCCCGACTACCACTTTTGACAACGAGTACTTCTCGTTCATCGTTTCTGAATCATGGAAACATATTGGTTCAACTCAGGAGCACGCTGATATTCTGGCGCACAACCTGCTTGTTGGTGGCCTACAAGGTAAGCTGCACCAAGGTCTCGGTGTTATTGAAGCGGTAACCATTCCATATGAAGCGGGTATTTTAGATCCGTCAACAACGCCAGTTATCGAGTCTGAAGGCGATACGTGGGCGGTTTATGATGGTAAGAAGTCCTCTGGTCACTATGCGTGTACACTAATGGCACAAACCGCTATTGAGAAAGCACGTAAGCACGGTATCTCTATTGTATTTGGTTATGATCACTGTGACGGCGGCAACTTCTCAAACTACACACAGATGGCGATGAAAGAAGGCATGTTCGCTATGTCTTCAAACAACTCTGTTCCTCTAAACGCGCCGTTTGGTGGTATGGATCCAACCATGTCTTGCCCTCCGTTCGATGCGGCTTGTGTTGGTGGTGATGAGCTGCCTCTAGTGACGTCTATCATGATCGGTGAGGGTTACGACTCTCACATCTGTGATGCTATCGTCAACGACCGTGACCTGCACGTTGCAGCGCTTGTTGACCAAGATACAGGTGAACTGACTGCTGATGCTCGTAAGTGGGGCTCTCTAATTGAAGGTTACGGCCGTGTTGCTGACTGTAAAGCACCTTGGACGTTCCTAACGCCTCGTCTTTACTCTATCAATATCTGGAACGAAGTCATGACCGCGATCATCAACCCGAAAGGCACGATCGCACCTGAGCTTCCTGCAATCCCAAGTGATTTCTTCACAATGGAAAATGCACCGTGTCCAGTAGGCGGTTCTTACATCCTTGTGATTGACCCAAGTCACTTTGGCCCAATTGAAGAAGTGAAGCGTAAGAGCGATGCGTTTGTTAGAGCACAAAAAGAAAACCGTCCGCGTAAAGGATTTAACGAAGTTTACATCCCAGATGAGTGGGGACTAAAAGCATTGGCTGAGTCTACAGACACTCACCAAGTTATGGATTCACATTGGGTAGGCTTTAAGTCATTCCTAGAGCGTTCAGGTACAGATATTGCGACATTGAACGCGAAATGGGCAGAAAAAGTTGGCGCTGAACGCGCGGCTGAAACTATCCGTAATTAATTGAATTTGGTTTACTAGTGCCATTAATTGAAAATCATACACCCATGATTTTAACCCAGTCTTCGGACTGGGTTTTTTTATGCCTGCTCCAATTAAATACTATTTAACGCAAAGCTAATACTATTTAACCTAAAGCTGATACTTATCTTATAACACTAAACTTAAACCGTACGCTAGCGAGGCGACTCAATACGGTATTGATGCGGACTTACACCGTAATAACGTTGAAATGCTCTAAAGAACGGGGGGGCAGAATGATAGCTGAGGAGGTCGGCAATCTCGGTGGTATTCAAACGCGTATTGAGCAGGTAGTCTCTTGCGACCTGCATTCGAGTGTCGAGAACGAGGTGCTTATAGGTCGTGCCTTCTTCTAGAAGTTTGCGTCTGAGCGTTCGGCTGGTGGTGTTCATTTCGCTCGCCATGGATTCCATCGTGGGTAACCCATACTTCAACTGAGTCAGTAACTTAACCCGAATCTGGTAGCTAATAGGGTGTACAGTTGAGTCATCAATGAGGGTTTGGCTTTGTAGCGTTGCTACGTGTGCAATTAACGCCGGATTCATCGAAATGGCCGAGCTTATCCACTCGACAGGAAAGCGAAGCTGGTTTTTTGGTGCATTAAAATTCAGATTGTCAGTGAAAATGTTGCGGTATAACGATGCGTAGTGAGGGGCGGGGTAGGCAAAATCAACCTGGATGTGTTTGCGATTAAAATCTTGTTCCAAAAAGCGCTCGATGCCGAGGTAGTAATGGCAGATCGCGTCTTCAATCGTGTAATGTTGAGTGGATTTTCCATAAGAGCGGTCCTCAGCTGTTATGTAGGCGTACTCGCTGTCATAGCCAATATGTATGTCGACATAGTCCTTTGTAATATAAGAAAATTGTAAACCCGTATCGAGTAGCTGCTTTAGGTTTTGACAGCTGACCATCGCATAGCCCCATGCCCCCATATCTTGCAGTTTCAAACGCTTTGCAATACGCAACCCTAAACCATCAATGTGCAGTTGGTCTACAGTAAGTGCCATTAGCGTATGAATCTGGGTAGCCTGTATGGTTTGATATTGTCCTTGTGTAATGCGGATAATCCCCGCCTTACGTAAAAAACCAGCAAGGTCAACCGGCGCTGCAGATTCCTGACGGACAATGCTCTCCCAGTAACCTAAGATCGCGTTAAAGAAATGTTGTTGATTTAATGAGGTCATGCGACTTGTCCGAAAATGTAAGCTTCATGTCCTGAAGTGTAATAAGCATTTATGAGAGTAGCAATTATAATTTTCGCATAGCTTGAGGTGAGGTTATTCACCTAATTAATCAATAGAGGGCTCGTCCATGTTTAAGCCGAAACGTGTAGAAATTTCTCAAGAAAACCTAGACCTTTACAAAGATATCTATTGGAATAAATCTGACGCTGATTTTTACATCAACGACGATATTGCTCCTATGCAGCAGCGCATGGCCGCACAGGGTGTTGAGGCGTTCAGCTTGCTCGGTAAAGAGCACGTCGGTGCGTTTGGTGCTCCGTATGTGAACAACTTCGACAATGCAGATATTGTGATGTACGGCTTAACAATGGATAAGTGTTCACCGAATGCTGGTGGTCATAAATTTGGTCCAGGTGCGATTCGTGATGCGTCTAAAACGGGCATGGGTCTTATCCACCAAGATGGCACAATGCCGTTTGAGCTGTGTAATATCATCGATCACGGTAACTGGGATGGCTTAGGTCACTTTAATCTTGATGAAGAGATGCGTAGTGCGCAAAAAGTGGTTGATGACATGGTGATTAACCATGGCTGTACGCCATTTTTCTTCGGTGGGGATCATACGGTTGCTTATCCTGGCCCCGCCGCACTAGCAAAAGTTCATGGCCCAATCTCGCTTCTTCATATCGACGGTCACTTTGATCTGTTGACTCGTGCGGATTTTGATTATGAATCGTATTCAGGCAACTGGTATTGCCGTTTAGCGTCTGAAGGTGCTATTGATCCACAAACAAGCGTCAGCATGGGAATGCGTGGCCGCTGGTGTGCGTCTCAACAAGGTAAAGCAAAAGCGATCGGTGGTAACTTCTTCTTAGCTGACGAGATTTATGACCTAGGCATTGATTATATTGTTGAACAAATCTTAGAAAAACAAGGTGATGGTCGTCCAGTCTACCTAACGTTCGATTTAGATGGTCTTGACCTTCTTGATCATAGTGCAAACTCAAGCCCTGATCCATTTGGTGTGTCAGCGCGCATGTACTACGATATCTTCCGTAAGTTACGAGCTACAAAGCGTATTAACCTTGTCGGTGCTGATATCGCTGAATTTGCGCCGCAGAAAAACAGTGATGAAAAAGATGCATTGTTGACGGCTGCATTTGGTTGGGAAATGTTAGTTTGGCTTGCCGAATGTCGTTATATTCGTGAAGGTAAGAAAAATCCAACAGAGTGGCCGATGAACTTTGGTCGCAATATCGAGTTTTAATCACTGCGTTATATGGGGGAGCCTCATATTAAAATGTGTTAGTGATGAATGGATAAGCCAGTTGCCTTTGCGACTGGCTTTCTTGTATCTGAGAATCAGTAAACAAACGAGAACAATAAACGACACCATCCGGTTTGATGGTGGAAAATTCGTGCCACTGCGTTAGACTTTAGTCTAATGCTGGTTAATACTTGACCTGTAACAAAATGTAAGTAAACTGTCGTTTCTTTGAGATTTATCACACTTTAAAATTTGTAGTTGCCCGCTGATATTGATAGGAAGTTAATCGTTTCACAAGGATTTTTTAGATTAATCATATGTTTGGGCTCGGAGATAGAATATGAGTACCCACTTTCTTGTTAGGTTAACGATAGGCACGCTGGTGATCTTAGGAATCCAACTCAGTGCATTATACTTTTTGCCTATGGTTTTATTGCTTAATACGCACCACAAAGAATTCTTTGGGTGGTAAAAAATCGGGGCAAGCCCCGATTTTTTATGCCATCTCTATGGCGTCAACTTGAGGTTCTATCTCTTTAATCATGGCGTTGATGAAGTCGGATAATTGAAGTTTCGCGGCGTCTAGGTCTTTGTCGAGTGTCAGTTTCATTATTTTTTCATGCTCATCCAATCGAAACGTTTCATCAAATCCTCTCGGTGAATAATTTAAGGATATTTGACGATATCGTTTTATCTGACGAATTATATCGTGTAAAAATTCCTGCATATTTTTTGAAAAACAACCACTAAACAGTGCAAGGTAGAAGGCTTCTTGACGCGCTTCCCATTCTTGCCAATCAAAGTTTTCTGCTTGAAATTTAAAGCGAGACAGTTTATGAAACTCAGTGAGAATACTGAGTTCCCAATTTTCACTCCCTTCCTGAATCGACTTTTCCAGTAACACTGAGGCGACAACATTTAGGCTTTCGTGCAGGTCATAAAGTTCGGCCTTGGATATAGGGGCAACCCAACAGCCTTTTTGAGGTTCTAACTTAACGTATTTAATCCACGAAAGTTGTATCAACGCTTCTCTGATAGGAGACGCACCGACGTTATATTTTTGTTTGAGTTCTGATACCACCAACTTTTGGTTTGGTTTCAATTCTCCCGAGAGAATATCCTGACAAATGTCTTTTGCGACTTTGTCCGTCAACGTTGGGCTCGACACAACACACCTCATTACCTAGTGAATGACTCGTCTAAAACAACAGGCGGTATGCCATGTTGTAAATCGGCATGGATAGTACAGTGAGTTGAAATGTTGGGCAAGATAAATTATAAAAAAGAGGGCCTAGGCCCTCTTTTTATAGATGTTGCTTATGTAACGTCGTAATTATAGTACGTGTACAGAAGCTGTGTTAGTCGTGCCTGAAGCAACAAGTGCACCAGAAACCATAACAACGATGTCGCCTTTCTTACCAAAACCAGAATTTAGAGCGTACTCTTTACCGTTTTTGTAGAATGCGTCAGTGCTATCAATTGAATCAACAAGAACAGGACGAACGCCTTTTGTTAATACAAGTTGAGCCGCTGTTTTTGGATTCGTAGTAAGTGCTACGATGCTTGCCGTAGGAAAATACTTACGTACAGAACGTGCAGATTTACCGCCGTCTGTTGCAACGATGATCAGTGGAGCAGCCAGTTTCTCTGCTGTGTCTACTGCACCTTTACATACTGCTTCAGTGATACGTAGGCGTGGGCTATCTAGACGAGAACCTAGTTCTGCTTTCAGTGCACCATCAGTACGGTTAGCGATTTGAGCCATGATAGTCACAGCTTCAACTGGGTATTTACCCTTCGCAGTTTCACCAGAAAGCATAACTGCATCTGTACCATCCATGATTGCATTCGCAACGTCACCCGCTTCTGCGCGAGTTGGACGTGGGTTTTGAATCATAGAATCAAGCATTTGAGTTGCAGTGATAACAACTTTACGTGCACGGTTACATTTCTCGATCATCATTTTCTGAGCGAAGATTACTTCTTCAGCTGGGATTTCAACACCTAGATCGCCACGAGCAACCATGATGCCGTCAGAAGCTTCAAGAATTGCATCGAAGTTATCAACACCTTCTTGGTTCTCAATTTTTGAGATGATGTGGATGTTTTCGCCGCCGTTTGCGTTTAGCAATTCACGGATTTCTTTTACGTCTTCTTCTTTACGGATGAAAGAAGCAGCAACGAAATCAACGCCTTGCTCACAACCAAATTTAAGGTCAGCTTTGTCTTTTTCAGACAGTGCAGGTAGCTTCACAGAAACGCCAGGAAGGTTAACACCTTTGTTTTCGCCTAGTGCACCGTTGTTTAGTACTTTACATTTTACTTCAGTCTCAGAAGTAGAAATAACTTCCATTTCGATAAGACCGTCATCAACTAGGATAGTGTTACCTGCAGTTAGGTCTTTAGCAAAACCAAGGTAAGTCACTGCAACGATGTCTTTATTACCAACAACTGCAGCATCAGTAGTGAAAGTGAATTCTTGACCAGCGACTAGATCAACGTCATTGCCGCCTTCTAGTTTGATAGTACGGATTTCAGGACCCTTAGTATCAAGCAAGATAGCAAGTTGCTTGCCTACGTTCGCCATCACTTCACGGAAGTTAACGATACGCGCTGAGTGCTCTTCAAAGTTACCGTGAGAGAAGTTTAAACGCATTACGTTCATACCAGCGTTCACTAGTTCAGTCAGTTTCTCTACAGACTCAGTTTTAGGGCCAATCGTACATACGATTTTGGTCTTTTTCATGGAAGATACTCTCCGGTAAGTAATATTTACAATTTCAAAGTTAGTGTAGTCCATCAAGAAGGCTAGCGATGCCCACAATAATTCACGTGAGCTATCAAATATTTATCCAGCTTTTCGTCTTCTTGATGTGAAAGCCTTTCAATACATTTAGTCATTTTATGACCAGTTGAGGCGCTTTCTAGCCTGGAATTCTGTGATGCAAACCACTATATCATGGTGATATTGCACAAAAATAAACAATTATTTCGTAATTTATTTTCTTTTCGGGGCGGATTCTACCACCTAATTGATCAAAATTCACGATACATAACTTGTTTTAGAGCAAGGTTTCGACGCTTAATATTTAATTTTTAGATCAAAATAAATAAATTGGATGAATCTTCAATATCTTGTAACTTTTTTTCAGAATTAATTGTTGGGTTACAACATTCTTCTTTTGGCTAGTTGAAACGGAATGGCTAAAATTTAACCGTTTGTCACTCGAGGTTTTGTGTGTTCATGGCGATGCGGTCTAGTTGTGACTCGGTTCAGTAACTGATTGGCTGCGATCAATTGAGGCGCCATGCTGGAGACTGAGGCGTTAAAAATCGCGATAGCCCAATCTGGAAGTGAGGGTGAAATGGAATAGAACGCCCATTGACCTTTACGTCTGTCAACGACAATGCCACATTGCCTAAGAACGGCGAGAGCCCTGGATATTTTGGGTTGCGATTCTTGCAATGCTTCACATATCTCACCCACGCTCAACTCTACTTCCGTAAATATCATTAATGCAATCATGAGTCGTGTTTGATCGGATAAACACTTATGCAATACGAGCGGATTAAAGTCGTGACCCATTGTCTCGCGATGAACCAAGACAAACCATTCAATCCTTTGTTGCAGGTCTATTAAAGATGCCCCAAACAATGGCTCTTGGTATGAAGTTGGCGTTGGTAAGTCCCAAAAAATGCTTTCATTGGTATTTGGAAAAATGCCGCACTCGGCGTGAGCGGAAGAACAGAGTGTAATGACGTAATCAAAGCGTTGGTCGTTGAATTCGGTCATTGACTTTGAATGCAGCGTCCCTGTTTGATAACCAGCTTTCTCGAGTGTTTCAAGTGTTCGGTTGTCCACTGCGTTTGGGTGACTGCCCGCGCTGAACGCTTGATAGTACTCGGAATAGCTTTGATTAACGATAGCTTCTGCTAACTGTGACCGTGCTGAATTTCCACGGCAAACAAATAGGATGGTTTTCTTCATATTATCCTCAGCGTAAGAGGCTAGAGTCGGTAAGACAGTCGGTGATTGGCATAACAATGCGGGCATATTATGAAAGTTTTATTAATGGATGAAAAGATCCTTGACTATTTTAATATGAAAATTAATATATACGCATATCCATATATAAGTGATTAGGTATGCTTCCACATGAATTCTTTAAGTTAATGTCTGATGAAACTCGGATCCGCACCTTGTTATGGATCTCTGCCAAAGGTGAGGTGTGCGTCAATGACTTAGTGGACGTTTTACAAGAGAGCCAACCGAAGGTGTCGAGACACTTGGCCATGCTGCGGCAGGTCGGTGTTGTGACGGACTGCCGTGTCGGGCAGCGCGTTTTCTACCGATTGTCGAGCGGGCTTCCTAGTTGGTTATACAAAACAATTCAAGGGCTGGAGCAGTCAAACTGTCTGCAAAGTGCTTATCAACTAAACTTTAATGAAGTGGTGTTATCTTCGGGTAACGAGTCAAACTTCACATTGAAATAAGAGAACACTCTATGGCTATCAAAGTAGGTATTAATGGTTTTGGTCGAATTGGTCGCTTAGCACTGCGTGCGGCGTTTGATTGGCAAGAACTTGAGTTTGTAAAAATTAATGACGTGGCAGGCGATGCGAAAACACTCGGGCACCTTTTAGAGTTTGACTCTATTCAAGGACGCTGGCACCACGAAGTTAACGTCGAAGGCTCGACGCTTATTATTGATGGACAGCACGTTGCGACAACACAAGAGCGTGACATTAATGCGGTAGATTGGTCTGACTGTGATGTTGTCATTGAAGCGACGGGCGTGCATCGTAAGACCTCGTTCTTGAATCAATACCTAGAGCAAGGTGTTAAGCGAGTTGTGGTTTCGGCACCAGTCAAAGAAGATGGTGTGGCAAATATCGTGGTTGGTGTTAATGATCATATTTTTGATCCTGCATTACACCGCATTGTGACGGCAGCATCGTGCACCACAAACTGCATTGCGCCCGTCGTTAAAGTTATTCACGAGAAGTTAGGTATCGAACAATCGGCCTTTACTACCATTCATGACCTGACCAATACCCAAACCATTTTGGATGCGCCACACAAAGACCTTCGTCGAGCGCGAGCATGTGGTATGAGTTTGATTCCAACGACGACAGGCAGTGCCACTGCTATTGTTGAAATTTTCCCTGAGCTAAAAGATAAGATTAATGGACATGCCGTTCGAGTGCCATTGGCTAACGCCTCACTGACGGACATTATCTTTGATGTGAAACGAGATACAACAGCTGAAGAAGTCAACGCTTTGCTTAAAGAAGCATCGGAAGGTGAATTGAAAGGTATTCTTGGCTTTGAAGAGCGTCCTCTTGTGTCAATTGACTACAAAGGTGATCAACGTTCAACCATCGTTGATGCACTGTCAACGATGGTCGTAGGCACTCGTATGGTTAAGATTTACGCATGGTATGACAATGAAATGGGCTATGCCACGCGCACGGCTGAATTGGCACGTACAGTTGGTCTAGCGGGGTAATGATAATGCATCCAACATGGGAACTTAACGTAGATAACGCGGTATTGGTATTAATGCCGTGTCCTGGCACAAAAGAAGCCTCGTTAGAAGAGTCGTTAGCACAACTAAAAGAGCAAGGCGTCACTATTATTGTAACGGCTTTAGATAATGAAGAAATGGCGGAGAAAGGTGTATCGGAGCTTGGCAAACAAGCACGTGCACTTGGTGTGAAGTGGTTTCAAACGCCGATTGAAGATGACCGAGCACCTGGTATTGAGTTTACGGCTCAGTGGAATGCTATTTTGCCTGAGCTTCGTCAAGCAATAGAAGCGGGTGAGAACATTGCGATGCATTGCATGGGCGGATCGGGTCGTACCGGTCTTCTTGCTGCAAATTTATTGCTCGATCTCGATTGGGACTTAGAGACCATTCGTCGTGAAGTGCAAGCATTGCGACCGGGGGCATTTACTAAGCCTATCCAAATTGAATACGTCGAGCAGCTCGCTGCGAAGTTCTAGTAGATAAAGAGGCACTCATCGAGTGCCTCAACTTTTTGAGTGAACAGAAAATATGCTGTCTAACCTAAGTAAAAGTGTACGCCAATACATGCTGGTGACGTTCAATTATTGGAACTTTACCATTACAGATGGTGCACTTCGCATGCTGGTTGTGTTGTATTTCCACGATTTGGGTTACAGCGCGCTTGCCATCGCATCATTGTTTCTTTTTTATGAGTTCTTCGGTGTGGTGACGAATCTTGTTGGTGGCTGGCTCGGTGCGAGGCTCGGGCTTAACCGAACCATGAACATTGGCTTAGGGATGCAGATTGTTGCTTTGGTTATGCTAGCCGTGCCAAGTGCATGGCTGACGATACCATGGGTGATGGCCGCCCAAGCCATGTCTGGTATCGCGAAAGATCTCAATAAAATGAGTGCCAAAAGCGCGATTAAAACCTTAGTGCCAGATGAGCAACAAGGGGCATTGTATAAATGGGTAGCGATATTAACCGGCTCTAAAAATGCGCTAAAAGGGGCAGGTTTTTTTATTGGTGGTGTTCTGCTTTCATTATTGGGCTTCCAGTACGCGGTGTTGGCGATGGCCGCAGTGTTGACGCTGGTATTTATTGGCAGTGTCCTAAGTCTAGAAGGCGATATGGGGAAAGCGAAATCCAAGCCCAAATTCAAGCAGATGTTTTCTAAATCCGAAAGTATTAATATTCTTTCTGCCGCTCGAATGTTCTTGTTTGGTGCGCGCGATGTTTGGTTTGTCGTTGCTTTACCTATCTATCTAGGGTCTGTATTTGGTTGGAATCATAGTTGGGTGGGGGGCTTTCTTGCGCTTTGGGTCATTGCTTACGGCTTTGTACAAGGCATCGCACCTAAAATTACAGGTAAGGCTCAAGGTGAAGTGCCGGATGGAGCGGCGGCGTTTTGGTGGGCGATGGCATTAGCTGGGGTTACTGGCGTCGTGGCTTTAGGCGTGCAGATGGCATGGCATCCACAGCTTGTCATTGTTGTAGGATTATTGATTTTTGGTGCGGTATTTGCTGTCAATTCATCCTTACACAGTTATTTGATTGTTAGCTATGCCAAGGGAGACGGTGTCTCTATGGACGTTGGTTTCTACTACATGGCTAATGCAATGGGCAGATTGATTGGCACGATTCTGTCGGGGTGGATTTATCAAGTGGCTGGCTTAGCCGCGTGTTTGTGGGTCTCGTTTGCTTTTTTAGTCATCACGACCGTTATCTCGATTCGGTTACCTAGCGTTAAAAAACCGGTGCAGAGCGAATACTAATCCACCGATTCATTAGGCACTTTTTTACTCGATGCGTATTAGTCGGTGGAAGGTGCCTGCCTGTTCTCTTGTCATATGTCGTCAAACTCAATAATCACAATGCTAGGTTTCGTTTTGCTTTGCGTTTGCGTTTGTTCTGATACATGTTCCTATCAGCCTGTTTGAGAGTTGTGCGTAGGTTATGGTGATAAGCTGAAACCCCCACACTATAGGACAGGGTCTTGTATTGGTTAAATCGCTGGCTAAACAACAACTCAAGTTTGGACAGCGAACACTGTAATTGTGCAGTGTCAGTTGAGCTTGTGAGGATAATAAATTCGTCCCCGCCATAACGTACAATCGTGTCGGATTTATCAAAGACCCGGCGTAAGCTGCGGGCAAATTTTGAGAGAACTCGGTCGCCTTCACTGTGTCCCATTTCATCATTTACTTGCTTGAAATTATCTAGGTCAACGGCAATGCACAACCCTTCTTGCCATTGAATTGAGCTTAAATAAGCAAGGTTATGCAGCCTAGTCAATGGATCAGTGTAGGCTTGTTTTTCGAAAAATTTAGCCTCTTGATGCAATTCGGTCACATCAAAACTCGTGGTGTAAATATACAGCTCTTGATCAATGATGATTTTGAATTTGAGTACGTTGTAATAGAACGTACAGCTTGGCGTTTGGAATTGAATGATTTTGGCGGTACATTCGCCATGCTCAAGAAATGCTAAGCTGGCATCGTGACATTGCTGAAGCATTTGTGCGACATTCTCAGGGACCTGCAGTGACAATTCATAAGCATCCATCCCTAATGGGTTAATCGCCGAATATTGGCTTAGCCAGTCGGTAAATGTGTCGTTGAGATAAATATATTTATGGTCAGCGTCGCGTATAGAAAGAAAGCCTGGGAAGTGTTGGAACAGCCCGTAAGCTTGATGGTACGTTAATTCTGTCACAGCAAATATCCCACTCAGATAAACCGAATTTTCTTATCATTGAAAAACGGGTTGGTATTGTTATCGTTTTGTAGGCGTTTCTAACATGACGGATTGATAAGAACTGTGATGCCTATCGTTTAAACATGTACGACTTGATGAGAATACACGTAATCTCACCTTTGAGACATGCTATACACTAAATGTAAGTATGGTTTTGAATAGTGTATAGCATTGTTTTTAAAGAAATCTTGTTTTTGTTGTTACTGGCGAGGCCTAGCGAGCTTTGTTAGTGACGGCATGCATGGTTAGGTAGTGTTGTGCTTTATCTTTACCCATATAGCGAGCGAGAGATTTATCTGGCACAGCTCTTAGGTCAACCACGATGAGTCCATCCAACGCATTATTGAAATCAGGGTCGATATTAAAGCTCACCAGTTTTCCATTGAGGGCTAAGTACTGCTTGAGTAGAACCGGCACCCCTTTCCCGTTATCGAGTTTTGATATGACTCGTGATAATAGCTGCACGTCAGCTAACGCGCTGAGGAGTTGGGTGTTCCAATGAGAGTGACTCGTGTGCGTAGGTGGGTTGGAGGCCGTCACAAAACTTGCCCCAATTTCATCATAGTGGTGCATCGTCATGGTCTCAGCCAACAGCTGGCGAGCGCTATCGCTGTAGTCGTTGCTAATACTCACTGGGCCAAATAGGTGTGTGTAACTTGGATTACGATAGACGAATTCTGAAATGCCCTTCCACAGTAGCAACAATGCACTCATGCTTTTTTGATACTCTTGTGAGATAACCGAACGTCCCATTTCAATCGCATTTCCCATTGTTGCTAAAAACGGTTTGTCGTATTGAAATAGTGTTCGAGAATATAGGCTTGAAATATCTGACTGAGCAAGGAGTTGATCGACCATTCCTAAACGGTAAGCTCCCACTAGCTTCTTTCTCTCACGATCCCAAACAAAAAGGTGGTGATAACTCTTATCAAAATGGTCAATGTCGAGTGACATGCCGGTGCCTTCCCCTACTTGTCTAAAGTTTATCTCCCTGACTCGACCTATCTCGTGTAGAAGGGAGGGGATATGCTCAGCGGTAGTGCAGAATACGTCAAATTCACCACTTGATAGTAGGTGATGTTCTGCGGGAAGTTGCTCGATGTCGCTCAGTAAATCCTTAAGATCCAATGCGGGCGCTATCGGTACCTCAATGCTTGGGTTCAGTGCGGTCGGTGGCTTATTGACATGTTCACGGCCAAGTAAGTAGGTATTGAGGCGCAGGTAATTGACCAGCTGACGGCTCTTGAGGTTTTTTACTTCTTTGTATTTAATGGTGTCGCCAATCGCAATGTTAATGGGTTTGTTTTTTTTATTAAGCAGTTCTCGACCAAGCATCACCGTGCGTAACATGGGGTGCACTTTGCCCGCAAAGTAAAAGTGTTTGGAATTGAGTCCACCAATATGGATAGGGACGGCTGTGGCTTTGTTCTTTTTTATTAAAGTGCTGACGGAGCGGCTCCACTCTTTGTCTTCAAGGCGCAGGTTTTTTCTATCAACAAGCTGGGATACTTCGCCAGCAGGGAAGACCAACAAGATGCCGCATTGCTCCAAATGTTGGCTAGCTTGCCTTAAGGCTCGGGTGTTGGATTGATGAGCGCTGTCGCCGTCAAAGACATCGACGCCAATAAACAATGACGCTAATTCGGGCACCAGTTTTAAAAATTCATTGGCGAGGATTTTAACGTCTTTACGGACGCTTAATAATAACTCAGCCAAAATTACGCCCTCTACACAGCCAAGAGGATGGTTTGCGACGATCACGGTTGCTCCAGTTTTCGGAATCATAGCGCTATGCCCAGTGACAATGTTGTACTCAATCCCGAGTGTTTCCAAAGCGTAACGTAAAAAACATTCGGTACTGCAATTTACAGGACGTTGTGCATAAAGCTGATCCAAAACTGAAAGTCCAGTTGCCCATTCAGCAACATTTTCTGCAATTCCGAACGGTGTTTTTCGCGGCAGGCGAAAAGGGCTGGTGGTGTTCATAGCAACCTCTGAGTCAATTCCATTTAGATGTCTTTGAAAGGTTATGATGCTGATGTGTCAAACTGGCGTAGGAACGATGGAGGATGGGTGACGTATTGATGTCAGAAGAGTGACAGTGGGGATGGATGGGTACACATTTGCTTGGAATGAAGGTTATCAGCGTGCGTTATTTTGGAAGGAAAAAAATAAGAAAGAGTGCATCTGCACTCTTTCTTTAACTAGGGTGTAGAATTAAAACGTTGCGTTTACTGATAGTTTAAAGCGACGCTCATCACCGTAATGGACATCGTTAATTACGCCAGTTGAAGAGTATTCACCACCACCGCCAGTGCCGGCAATGTATTCTTTGTCGAATAGATTCTCAATGTTAAATCGGAAGTCCCATACCACGTAATCACTCTTAATCTTGTGGGATGCACCGGCATCGAAACGTGCATAACCGTCTAGTTTTAACGTATTCGCATTATCAGCCCAGCGCTCTCCTTGGTAGAACAAGCCAAGGTTTAATGCTGTTGCCTCTGTCATCGCGTAGCGAGTCCATGCGGAACCACTCCATTCAGGTACGTTTGCAGGACGCTTATCTTGATACTGGTCGTGCTTATCAAAATTCGCGTCTAAATACATACCGGATGCCATGACGAACCATTTATCTGAGATTTGACCTTGCGCGCCCGCTTCAGCACCTTGGTGATGTTGAATACCGTTTTGTGTCGTGATGCCATTCTCGGTGATACTGATGTTTTTTTTCTCAATATCAAAAACAGCACCCGTTAGCAGTAAGCGGTTATCCATCAACTCCCATTTAGTCCCTAATTCATATTGGCGACTGTTTTCAGGTGTTCGTTCGGTAATTGAGTTATCGTCATTGACGACATTTGAGACGGGATTAAAGCTCTCAGAATAGTTAGCATAGATGCTACCATTGTAGCTAGGATGGAAGATTAGCCCAGCTTTTGGTGAAAATGACTGGCTATCATTTGCCCCGCTCACTGTTGCGCCCGATGGATTTTGACCATCCGCATAATACCAGTCATATCGACCACCGATGAGTGCTTGCCATTGGTCGTTAAGCGTAATTAAATCTTGGGCATAAATACCGTAGAAATTATTTTTGCTCTCATACGTTGAGGTGGCATTATTGTAATCTAGCCCAGGGTTGTCCGGGTTTTCTCCTGGCTGAACGACAATACTACTGCCTCTTACGCGTTGCTGTGAATAATCATAGAACTGACCGTTAGTGCCGAGTAAGAGTTTGTGATCGACGCTCAGAGCGGTAAAGTTACCATGTAAATCAGCGTGGAATGCTTGGGTCTTCCAGTTATCGTAGCGATCAAATGGGCTCATGGTATAGCTTCCATCTGACAGGGTGTCGTCACTCGGGTATGGCATTGAATCGTAGCGATGACGTTTCATATCTTGAGCGTTGTAGCTTAGTTTGGCTTCCCACTGACTACTTAAATAAAGCGTTAGGTCTACACCATAGTTTTCAACATCATTATTGATGAATGACCAGTGCGCGTCACGAATCGTGTCTTTATCACCAATCCTGTTGCCGTTAAGATCAAGCCAAGAGCCTGAATCGATAGGTGCGTTATCCTGAGTCTTCTCGTAATTTAATGACAGTAAGCCCCAGTCGGACAAATCAGCCTCTATGATGCCGTAACCAAGAAAGCGATCACGTTCACGGTTGTCACCGGTGGCATATTTTCTACTTTCCACACTATCTTGCTTGACTAGAACCGTACGGCCACGCAGTGTGCCGGACTCATTGAGCTTGCCAGATGCGTCGATATGGTAGCGAGTACTACCTAGGTCATCGAAATCAGCGCCAACATTCACTCGTGGCGTGGCGGTTGGCTTTTTGGACACCATATTAACCATGCCACCTGGCGCTGAGTTTCCGTACAAAAGGCTGGATGGCCCTTTGATTATTTCGATACGGTCAAGCGTTTCAATGGGGAGCATATAATGGGTAAATAAAGAATGACCGTTTCTCATATAGCCGTTCGTGGATGACAGCTCAAACCCCCTTATTGAAAAGGTTTCTCTATTCCATTTTTTTGACCCAGCCGTCACACTTGCGTCGTTTTGAAGCGCTTCACCTAAGGTGGTTGCAAGTTGTTCGTCTAGGACAATTTCAGGGATGACACTGACCGATTGAGGAGTCTCTAACATCGTGGTATCTGTTCGCATCGCGCCTGTCGAACTGTCTACCTTATAGTCATCAAAACTCTGAGCACGGACGACCATAGTTTCATCTGTATTTGACTCTGATGATGGTAATTTTTCTGATGCATAAAGAGGGGAGGTGCTGAGTGCGAGTACCACTGCACTACAAAGCGTAGTTGGAGCAAATTTCATTTTAGGCTTTCCTTGCTTACTATAAGCTAAAGCAAATTTTTATTGTTAGTTATGGATGGTGATATGCCATTTATTTAACTGGCGCACTGAATACTAATGATATTTATTATCATTTTCAATCATTAATTTTTTACATTCCTTTATAT
The DNA here is from genome assembly GCF_002873335.1 of Vibrio sp. 10N.286.49.B1. Taxonomy (GTDB): domain Bacteria; phylum Pseudomonadota; class Gammaproteobacteria; order Enterobacterales; family Vibrionaceae; genus Vibrio. The sequence goes on from NZ_MCUW01000007.1 coordinate 77,797, forward strand.
TTGTTGCTTGTGAGCTAAGTGATTGCAAATACTAACTAACTACGATGTAATTCCCCGATTGCTTTTGTCAATGGAGGACAGTCAATGGGGCAAGTTATAACGACATCTCAAGATTACTACCGATACCTGAAGACAGGGATGAAACTGAGCTTGTCCATTGATGGTTGTAGCGAGGTTAAAGGATTATCCGTCGCTTTGATCGGATACAAAATCGACCAGTTTTTAGTCGTTGATATGTTAGGTGTTGACGACGAGCTAATTGAAAGCTTACATGGACAAGCACTTGTGGTGAGAGGGTTAACCGACAGTAGCTATGGTCATGTTATTGCTTTTAAATGCAAGTGGTTGGCCCTATCGGAGGTGCTTTGTAAGCAGTTGTACCTATCGATACCAGATAAAATCATTGCCAAGCCAATTAGAGAGCACTCTCGTTACAAGTTAGACCTTGTGTGCAATGTCTCCTTTGGCAAATCGAGTATTGATGGAGCGATCGTTGACTTTTCTGTTTCGGGGTGCGGTGTGTATACCGAACAACCCCATGATTATTGTAAGGGCTTAAAGGTAAAAATTGAGTCCGAGCTAAATCGCTTTTTACCCAGCACAATTATGTTTGAAGTCGTGAGCGTAAAGAAACATGCGCGGGGTTCGTTGATTGGTATTCAGTTTGATCAACAGGTATTGATGTCGAATGCGCTGAAGAATGCGCTGGCTGAAATGTCACTACAAGCGACCTAGTTGTGTCAGTATTTGCTCTTTTTAGCCGTGAGGCGAACACAAGCTTCGTCTTCGCTTATTTCAAAGTGTAAACTGTGGTATATAAAGGGTTAATTTTTTCGGTGGAATGTTCCAGTTTATGCGTATCTTTACTCTCGTATTACTCGTGGCTTTTTCATGGCTGCAATTTACATTGTGGTTTGGAAAAAATGGGGTTGTTGATTTCAACCAAGTTGAGAGTGATATAAAGGTTCAGCAACAAGTGAACAGTAATTTGCAAGTTCGCAATGATGAGATGTTTGCTGAAATAGACGATCTTCGTCAGGGACTTGATGCTATCGAAGAGCGAGCAAGACATGAACTGGGATTGATTCAAGATGGTGAAACCTTCTATCGAATCATAGGTGAGGAAAACCAGTGAGCGAAACGTATCCCCCAATCGTCGCTATTGTCCCTGCTGCCGGTGTCGGTAGTCGGATGTTAGCGGACAAGCCCAAGCAATACCTGCCAATATTTGGAAAAACAATTTTAGAACACACCATTACTAAACTATTGGCGCACCCTAGCATTAATAAGGTGGTGGTTGCGCTTGGTGAACATGACCCGTATTACCCTGAGCTTGAGATAGCGAGTCACCCTTCAGTTATCCGTGTTTCGGGTGGCAAAGAAAGAGCTGACTCAGTACTGTCTGCGGTGAATTACACAAGGGAACAAACGCCGAATGCTTGGTGCTTAGTCCATGATGCCGCCAGACCTTGCGTCTCCTTAGGTGATATTACTAAACTTATCGAACAAGTGATGCCTGATACCGTCGGCGGCATTCTAGCCTCACCGGTTAAAGATACGATGAAAAGAGCCAGCAACAATAACTGCATCGACCACACCGTCGATCGCTCTGGATTATGGCATGCACTCACTCCTCAGCTGTTTGAGGTGAATCGCCTACATGCCGCGCTGACCGATGGTCTAGTAAATGGTGCGACGCTAACCGACGAGGCGTCGGCTATTGAACGCCTAGGACAATCACCAGTACTGGTAGAAGGGCGCGGTGATAACATCAAGGTAACGCACCCGGAAGACTTGGCGCTGGCAGAGTTTTACTTATTGAAAGAGGAACAACACAAATGAGAATTGGTCACGGCTTTGACGTACATAAATTTGGTGGTGATGGACCGGTTATCATTGGTGGTGTTTCTGTCCCTTATGAGCAAGGATTGCTGGCACACTCTGATGGTGACGTTGCCCTGCATGCGCTTTGCGATGCATTATTAGGAGCTATTGCTGCCGGTGATATCGGCCGTCACTTTCCTGACACGGACGATGAGTGGAAAGGGGCAGATAGTCGTGCATTGTTGCGCGATGTGTACGCAAAAGTTCGTGCAAAGGGCTATGAATTGGTCAACGCAGACGTAACCATTATGGCCCAAGCACCCAAAATGGCACCGCACATCGAACAGATGTGTCAAGTGATTGCAGAAGACCTTGATACCGATATTGAGAACGTAAACGTCAAAGCAACCACCACAGAACGACTCGGCTTTACAGGACGTAAAGAAGGCATTGCCACAGAAGCTGTGGTTCTAATCACTAAAACCTTGTCCTAATAGGCACCAGTAATGACAATAAATATAGACGGTTTGGCGTTTCAACACGGTAAACCAACCAGCCATGCGAAATTCAAAGCTTGCAACGAAGATTTTGTAGTGAAAGAAGTGCTGGGCTACGCGCTTGCCGGAGAAGGCGAGCACTTAATGCTACGTATTCGAAAAAATGGTGAAAATACCAGTTTTGTTGCCAACGAGCTGGCTCGGGTGTGCGGCGTTAAATCGAAGGATATCGGTTGGGCGGGCCTTAAGGATCGCCATGCAGTGACGGAGCAATGGCTGAGCATTCACCTGCCGAAGAAAAACGTGCCGGACTTTACTGAGTTTCTGTCTACTTATCCAAGTATTGAAATTGTCGATACAACTTGGCACAACAAAAAACTGCGCCCTGGCGATCTTGCAGGCAATGACTTTGAAATTAGATTGACCGATGTTTCTGATATAGAAGCAGCGCAAGCCAGAGTTGCGGCGATTATTAACAATGGTGTGCCTAACTATTTTGGCCCGCAGCGCTTTGGACATGAGGGTAATAATGTGGCGGAAGCTCGACGCTGGGGTCGAGAAAACGTACGTACCCGCAACCAAAGCAAACGAAGCATGTATTTGTCTGCTGCTCGCTCTTGGATTTTTAACCATATCGTGTCTGACCGCATTGAACAGCAGTGCTATGATCAAGTGTTGGTTGGCGATGTCGTGAGGGTTGATGGACAACCCGTGTTGGTGACTGAAGTTAACCACGATGATGCCATTGTGAGGCGCTCAGCTATTACGGCGGCATTAGCAGGTGATAATGCTCTTCCTACGCAAGGTGATGCGTTGGCATTAGAGCAGCGTCATCTCGATAATGAAGCCGATTTGATGTTGCTCATTCGTGGCAATAGGATGCGACATGACCGTCGTAACATCACCTTGATGCCTGAACATTTAAAAATGGACGTAGAAGAAAACGCATTGCGACTGAGTTTCTTCTTAGATTCGGGCAGTTTTGCGACCTCAATCTTACGAGAAATTGCAGTACTAGAAGAAATAGAAAGACAATTCTAATTAATATGACGAAGACAATAGTAACCAAACCCAAAATACTGATAAGCAATGATGATGGTGTCCATGCTGAAGGCATTCGCACGCTCGCCCGCGTCTTGCAAGACATGGCTGATATTGTCATTGTTGCGCCAGACCGAAATCGCTCTGGTGCATCGAATTCGTTGACCTTGGAGCAACCGTTGCGGGTGAACGAGATAGAGCCTAATGTTTTTTCGGTACAAGGGACACCTACCGATTGTGTTCACTTTGCGCTTAATGAGCTAATGCGTGATGAGATGCCAGATCTTGTACTATCAGGGATCAATCATGGTGCCAACCTTGGTGATGATGTGCTGTATTCGGGTACAGTTGCAGCCGCGATGGAAGGGCACTTTCTTGGTGTTCAGGCGATAGCTTTCAGCTTGGTTGGGCGTAATAACTTTGAGGCTGCCGCTTTAATCGCTAAGCAGTTTGTAGAGCGTCATTTCAACCAGGCCGTTCCGACCAATCGATTATTGAACATTAACATCCCAGATCGCGAGTTGGCTGAACTTGTCGATATCCGAGTGACTCGCCTTGGGGCTCGGCATCATGCTGAAAACATGATTAAGCAAAAGGATCCAAGAGGGCATGATATATATTGGCTTGGACCTCCGGGTAAAGAGCAAGATGCCGGCGATGGCACAGACTTTCATGCTCTAGAACATGGCGCGATATCCGTGACGCCTTTACAGGTTGATCTGACTGCCCACGAAGCCTTGGGTGTAATGAAAAAGTGGATAGTAGGGAGACATTAATCAATGAATCCGCAAGCAGCGAGATTAGTTGAATTCTTAAAGGGACATGGTATTTGTGACGAGAATGTGCTGCTGGCTATTCTTCAGATACCAAGAGAGCAATTTGTTTCCCAAGCAATGATTCATCAAGCGTACGACAATAATGCGCTGCCCATTGGTAGCGGACAAACCATTTCTCAGCCTTATATTGTGGCTAAGATGACCGAATTACTGAACCTAACACGAGCAACAAAAGTGCTAGAGATTGGTACGGGCTCGGGCTATCAAACGGCGGTCTTAGCGCAGCTGGTGGAGCACGTGTGTTCGGTTGAGAGAATTAAAGCGTTGCAATGGGAAGCCAAGAGACGACTCAAGCGACTCGATATTTATAACGTATCAACTAAACACGGTGATGGATGGCAAGGGTGGCAAGCCAAGGGCCCGTTTGACGCTATTATTGTGACCGCAGCGGCGGCGTCAGTCCCGGATGCACTCCTTTTACAGCTTACCGAAGGGGGGCGACTCGTGATCCCAGTCGGAGAGAATGAACAACAGTTATTAAAAATCACCCGTAAAGGTGATAGTTTTATAACAGAAGTAGTTGAATTAGTAAGGTTTGTTCCTTTGATTGCAGGTGAACTCGCGTAAATGCAAAGTGTTTTGAGACGAGGTATTTGGATTTTATCCTTATCTGGTGTGCTAATTGGGTGCACCGGACACTCGCGTGCACCTGTCTCAGATCTGGGAGGAAAGTACGAAAGTGTCTCTAGAGGGAGTTATAGAGGCAGTTTTTACGAGGTGCAAAAAGGCGACACGCTATATTTCATTTCTTACGTCACCAACAAGGATGTTAAGGAATTGATTCGATTAAATAACTTAAAATCTCCCTATACGATTCACCCTGGTGACCGCCTCAATTTATGGCGCAGTGTATACGCACCACCGTCTTACGCCGGTTCAGGTTCTGGCGAGGCCGCTGCTGCAACAACAGTAGCGGCAGCGTCTGCATCCCCTAAGCCCGAGCCTGCGAAAGCAACAACGAAAAAGCCTGCGAGTTCAACGAATAACAGTGCGCAAAAAACAGCCAACAAGAAGGTTGAACAATCTAAGCCAAAAGAGTATGGTGAATCTAAAGGTAAACAAAATGTTAATAACACAAAACCCAATACGGCAAAACAAACCACAGTAGCGAGCCAACCTAAAAAACCGCCAGCGGCTAAAGTGTCAAGCTGGGTTTGGCCAACCAAGGGTCGAGTGATAAAGAACTTCTCTGTAGGGGACCAAGGAAATAAAGGTATCGACATTGCGGGTCAGAGAGGACAAGCAATTGTTGCCACTGCAGGAGGAACCGTGGTGTATTCGGGTAACGCACTTAGAGGATACGGTAATCTCGTTATCGTCAAACATAATGATAATTACCTCAGTGCTTACGCTCATAACGATCGGTTGTTGGTATCAGAAGGACAAAGTGTGAAGTCTGGGCAAAAAATCGCGACCATGGGTAGCTCAGGTTCTAACAGTGTAAGGCTGCATTTTGAAATTCGTTATCAAGGTAAATCCGTGAATCCAAAGCGCTATTTACCTTAGCGGTAGAGTAATGGTTTTGGGAGCATGGCTTTTGAAGTCAAAGTTTTTAGGTAAAAGTGTTTTCGTACAACGTTATTCTCGTACAAAAAGCTATTTGCACATTAATTGATTTGATCAGGATAGGTTAGCGACATAGTTGAGTAGTCATGTTTTGCTAGCTCGCCAGGGGGAGGCACTATGGGAATCAGCAATGCAGTAACTAAAAATGAAAAATTCAACACTGAGAATGAAATGGCAGTGGTTGGAAATACACGGACTAAAAAAACGAAAGTTGAAAAGGAAGATAAAGAACAATTTGACGCCTCTTCCAAAAGTCTCGATGCGACACAGTTGTATTTAGGCGAGATTGGCTTCTCTCCACTCCTAACCGCAGAAGAAGAAGTGCTCTACGCACGACGCGCACTCAAAGGTGACGAGGCAGCACGTAAACGTATGATTGAGAGTAACCTTCGATTGGTGGTTAAAATCTCTCGTCGTTACAGTAATCGTGGCTTGGCACTACTTGACCTTATTGAAGAAGGTAACCTTGGCTTAATCCGAGCGGTTGAAAAGTTTGATCCTGAGCGCGGATTTAGATTCTCAACCTATGCCACATGGTGGATTCGTCAAACGATTGAACGAGCCTTGATGAATCAAACTCGCACCATTCGTTTACCTATCCATGTCGTCAAAGAACTGAACATTTACTTGCGTACTGCTCGAGAGTTGTCTCAAAAACTCGATCATGAGCCTACCGCTGAAGAGATCGCTCATCAGTTAGATAAGCCCGTCAGTGACGTATCCAAGATGCTGCGCCTTAATGAACGCATTAGTTCCGTTGATACACCAATCGGTGGCGATGGTGAAAAAGCGTTACTGGATATTATCCCTGACTCAATGCACTCTGATCCTGAGTTTTCGACTCAAGACGACGATATAAAAGCGTCTTTGATTCACTGGCTTGATGAACTAAACCCTAAACAAAAAGAAGTACTGGCAAGACGTTTTGGGCTGCTTGGCTATGAGCCATCGACCTTAGAAGAAGTGGGAAGAGAGATCAGTCTTACTCGAGAACGTGTTCGTCAAATTCAGGTTGAAGGGCTACGTCGATTGAGAGACATCTTAATCAAGCAAGGTCTTAACATGGAATCATTGTTTAATTTTAACGATGACTAGTCCTCTGACTAGAGAAAATTAGGTCAGCTCATTGAGCTCAAATAAAAAAACCGCCGTAAGGCGGTTTTTTTATTTGAAGAGGTTACTTCCAGCCATTAGGGCTTTTACGACGACGTGGCATGATATGTGGAAGGATTAAGCCCAGTAGTAGACCAATACCTGCAACGCCACCACCATACATAAAGTATTTAAGCAGCAGGTCTTCTTTTTGTGTGTCTAGCTTTGCTCTCAATTCACGAATCTCAGTTTGAGAAACATTCAGCTGATTACTGATATCTGAGTGGTTTTGCTCAAGCTCGGCAATTTGTGTGTTTCTAGCAGCAAGTGAGCTTGCTAGCCCTTCTTGCTCGCTATCTGCTGTTTCACGAGCACTGGCGAGTTGGCTTTTAACCTGAGCGAGCTCTTTCTCAAGACGCGGCAGGCGTACCGCCATGCTTTCTTGATTAGTGACAAACTTCGTTTCTACCCAGCCTTTACGGCCGCGTGCATCTAGGACTTGAGAAAAGCCGGAAGCACGGTTGGTCGACAACAGTTGAACCTTGTCACCTGCGTTGATACTGCCCACGATACGATATTCATTACTCGGTCCTGAGTGAATATAAGTAAATAATTTGTCGGCAATATAACGTTCTTGAGCCAAAGCGGCTGGTACTACAAACATTGATACTAAGATCATGCAGATCAGTTTTTTCACGATAAGTCCCTTAAGTCTTTCAATGGGGATTAATGATAGTGTGCGACGACTATAGTCTTTCGCTGACACACTCAAATTGTAAACTTTTAAGAATGGGCAAATAGTATGAATTTTCTGTACATGGTGCAACTAAGAAGGGAGGCTAAGCCTCCCTTTATTTGCATTTGAGTCAATTATGACGTGAGGTTCACATCTCCCTGACTTAATGATTTACAAGGCTTAGCCTGCAAATGACGCTTGGATACCGTAGAAGAATACAACAGCTAGTAATGCACCCGCTGGAAGTGTCACAATCCACGATGCCACGATGTTACGGACAACACCAAGGTTAAGTGCGCCGATACCACGTGCGAAACCTACCCCTAATACCGCACCAACAAGCGTTTGCGTGGTTGAGATAGGTAGACCTGTACCAGAAGCTAATACAACAGTACATGCCGTTGCAAGCTGTGCTGCGAAGCCTCGGCTTGGTGTCAGCTCGGTAATACCGGTACCAACGGTAGCCATAACCTTGTGACCCATCGTCGCAAGACCAACAACAATACCGAACCCGCCTAGAGGAAGAATCCACCATGCGATAGTGCTTTTCGTTGTGATTTCACCCATGTGCTCAACAGTGGAAACGACCGCTGAAAGAGGACCAATAGCGTTAGCAACATCATTAGAGCCGTGAGCAAATGCCATCGCACATGCTGTGATTACCATTAACACACTGAAGATGCCTTCAACACCACTGAAACCGTGGTCTTCTTCGCGCCCAGCGAATTTACGTTGAATGTAAAGATAACCAGAGACCATGACTAATGCTGAGACGGCTGCCGCCCAAAACCATGCTTCACCATTTGAAAGGTGCAAGCCAACGTGCTTAAGACCCTTCTTAATCGTAACGAGCGCGATAACCATCGTCGTAATGAACATGTACACAGGAACAAAACGTTTGGCATTGAATAATGGCTTTTCAGTATCGAATATCAGTCGCTGTGCACTGACGAAGATGACATAGGCAAAGAAACCCGAGATGACGGGGGTCACCACCCAGCTGCCTACAATACCTTTTACTGATGCCCAATCTACGGCTTCTGTTCCTACAGAGACACAAGCAAAACCAATGATGGCACCAATAATGGAGTGCGTAGTGGATACCGGCCAACCCATGTATGACGCTAGCAATAGCCACGTACCAGCAGCAAGAAGTGCTGACATCATACCGTAAACCAGAACATCAGGTTGGTGGGCAAAAAGTGATGTGTCGATAACCCCTTTACGGATCGTATCGGTTACTTCACCGCCAGCGAGATACGCACCGGCAAATTCGAAGATCATCGCAATGATGATAGCTTGCTTAACTGTTAAAGCTTTAGAGCCAACAGAAGTACCCATTGCATTGGCAACATCATTTGCACCAATACCGATAGCCATTAGGAAACCGAATAATGCCGCAACAATAATTAGGATAGTGCCGTGGTTCGCAAGAATATCCATTGTAATACCTAGTTTTGTTTCATAACAAGCGGAGCAGTTTTAAGGCACGCGCAATACTTAAGCATTGCATTTAGCGCCTAATATCAAGTTAGCTCTTTGTTACTTAGTTAACGTATGATTTAAGATCGAGAAAGCATAAGTTCAAGACGAGCACCTACGCGCTGAGCTTGATCTGCAATGCCACCGATCCATTCAAGAATCTTATAAAGGAACATGATATCAATTGGGTTGTTCTCATGTTCAATCGCCATCAGTTGCTGACGAAGCTGAATCTGCATCGCATCAGTATCATCTTCAATGATATCGAGTTGATGAATCATTTCGGCTACAAGCGTCACTTCACGGCCTTTAAAGCCTGTTTCAAGCAGTTCGTCGAGCTCAGTAATTACTTTTTGAGCTTGATTGGCGGCATCGAGACAGCGTTTTACATAAGCAATAAAGTTGTCTTGCATTGGTGTTGGGATGACAAGTTGTCGACCGTAAACACGACCTGCAATGTCTTTAGAAAGGTTCGCGAGTTTGTCTTGCTGTGTAAGCAGTTCTAGCATATCGCTACGATCTACTGGCAAAAACAATCCGCGAGGAAGCTTTAAGCGAATCTCACGCTTCAATACGTCCGCCTCTTTCTCTAGATGAGAAATCTGCGCACGGATCTCGGCTGCTTTCTCCCAATCGCCTTGAAAACTAGTCTCAAAGAAATTGACAAGATGTGAGCAACACTCTGTTACGCACACAACGTGGCGCTGCAAAGGTTTAATAGGGGACTTTGCAAATAACCCCATAATTGTATTCACTGGCATGGTTGTTTAACCTAAAAAATATAACCTGAAATAAACATACACCATATCATGGTGAAATGTTGAGCGATGGCTATAAAGGCGCGCATGGTAACCCATTAAAACTCTGATTTAAACTGTTTTAGATCATGATTTCGGTGATATTTGTCACTTGCCGATTTTGGGAATTGACCATATCCTGTTGAGAGTGTCCTCTAAAGGTATAACTATGGAAACCGAGATAGAACTGAAGTTTTTTGTTTCTCCTGATTTTTCAGAAACTTTGCGAAATAAAATCTCAGAAACAAAAGTACTTCAGCACAGTTGTCGCGAGTTAGGAAACATTTACTTCGACACGCCTGATAACTGGTTGCGCCAACATGATATCGGCTTACGAATTCGCCGTTTTGATGATGTCTTTGTACAGACTGTGAAAACGGCAGGTCGAGTGGTAGCGGGGCTGCATCAACGTCCAGAATTTAATGCGGAGCACACCTCAAATCAACCAGAACTCACATTGCACCCTCTTGATATTTACCCGCAAGGTAAGAGTGTCGATATGCTGCAATCTGAGCTCACTGCTATTTTCTCTACGGACTTTACTCGTGAGCAATGGCTTATTGGTATGCCAGATGGCAGTCAGGTCGAGGTGGCGTTTGATCAAGGCTCGGTGTCTTCTGGCGAACATAGTTATCCTATTTGCGAGGTTGAGCTAGAGTTGAAATCGGGTCAAACCGATGCATTGTTCACGTTAGCGCGCGAATTTTGCGAGTCGGGTGGCATTCGACTTGGAAACCTAAGTAAAGCCGCGCGTGGTTACCGCTTAGCACAAGGCTATGAGGGCGATGCCGTTAAGCCATTGGCCCTTGTGGATACCGTAGAGTCTGATAGCGTTGAAAGTTGCTTTATTAACTCATTAGAGCACGCCTTAGAGCATTGGCATTATCATGAGCAAATCTATACCGAGCAAGAGTCGATAGAAGCCCTGCATGAAATCAGCCACTCGATTAGTTTTATTCGCCAGATTCTAACGGTTTATGGCGGTATCGTTCCGCGTCGAGCAAGTGCTATTGTCCGTCAAGAGTTGAAGTGGCTTGAGGAAGAGCTGGCGTGGTTAAAACATCATGAACATCTAGAAGATTTGCTTGACGATAAAGGTCATGTGCTTAGAAAGCTCGATGCACGTAAGTTCTTGGTCTCTGAGCTGAAAGCACAGCAGCAAGAGCTACCTGACAGAGAAGAAATCTTAACACTCATCCATTCCGCTCGTTATGCTGGACTCTTGCTTGATTTAAGCCGCTGGATTCTGTCGCGTGGTTGGCAGCCATTTTTGGATGACAAAGCACGAAATAAAATGCAACAACCGATTAAGGAATTTGCCACTAATCAGTTGTCACGAACTTGGGCAGAGCTAATTGAGGCATTCCCTGTTGAAAAAGTGCTGACGCGTCAAGATTACCTTGAACAACAATATCGCTTAATGAGAAATCTGTATTCAGGTCTTGGGTTTGCCATTTTGTTTGATGTAGAAGAGCGAAATAGCTTCAGGCTACCTTGGGCTGATTTGCTGCAAGGGATAGATGATTTACTGATGCTAGAGTTGCTAGAGAGTCAAATAGAAAGACTCGAGGGTGATGAGAAAGAACAGCTTAAACGCTGGCTTAGGCGTCAAGAAAGTTCAATCTTGCATGCCATGGAGCAAACAAGGCAAATTAGTATGGAAGTAGAACCGTACTGGCAGTCATAATGATTTTAAAAGAGAGGCTTAAGCCTCTCTTTTACTTTGAATGCTTATCTAAATCTTCTTCAATTTTTGCAATTCGATGTAATATTAACTCTTGTTGGTTCAATAGTTTTTGCAGCTGTACTTCTGCGTGTTTAGAGCGACGTTCCTCCAAAGAGCTTGGAGACGATAGCAAAGATGTGATGAGACCTGAAGTCATACCAAACAACCCCACGCCACAAATAATAATGCCTGCCGCGAGAACCTTGCCTAATGCAGTCACAGGATAGTGATCACCATACCCCACAGTAGATACCGTTACGAACGCCCACCAAACAGCATCGCCGATATGATTAATGTTGGCGTGTGGATCTGAGCTTTCGGCCCAGAGCATCAGTGTCGCCCCTGCGCTGATGAGGAGCGTCAGGATTAATAAAATGGAGACTAACGTTGTTTCATGTCGATTGCGCGCTAACTGTTTAAGTATCGCCTCACCCGAACGAATCACTAGGACCACTCTAAATATATGAAACACCCGAGCAAACCGAAGTGGTTCAATCAGTGGAATACTGGCAATAAAGTCGATCCAATGCGTTTTCATAAATTGCACGCGATCTGTGGAGCGGATCAGATCTACGCTAAGTTGCAGCATAAACAAACTACAGATTATAAAGTCTAGGCCGATAAGGATAGAGCGAGTAGCTGAGCTGATGGGAGCAAAAAGCAAGAGTGATATCACAATTAACGCCATGAATGATAAAAAAAGTGATAATAGACTCAATGGCTTAGTTTCAGTTTTGTTATCATTTGCTTTCATACGAGGCTCGAATTAAATAGTCTTATCTCTTGTGCTTCGTTCCAGATGAAAGCAAAACATAAGATTAAGTTAAGTTGGCGGTAATGCTTAGAGGTAACCCTCTAACTATATAATAAATAATGGAGAACGGATAATGACAACACTGGCATTTAAGCCTTGGGAACGACTCATCACCGATGTTCGACTTGTTCCTAAGATGTTGATGTTAATGACCTTTAGCACAATACTTTTGGTCGGAAAACAGCTTTGGGATGCGAGTACTTTTTATGACTCTCTTCTTGCCGCAACCCAAAATGCCAACGTTGCTCAGCAGCATTACGAAGCTTATCTCGTTCAAGTGGTATGGCAAACCGCTATTATGATTGTTTTGTTTGTCGCGATTCTTCTGTTTGCTGCGAAAACGATGCTGAAACAAACGAGTTATCTTAATCAAGCTATCAAGTGTATGGCGGATAAAGATCTTACCGTTCCTATCGTGATGGATTGTAAGGATGAATACGGTGATGTTGCTCGTGAACTGGAACGCACTCGCGTCCAGCTTCAAGATGTCATCAAAACGCAAGTAACGACCTCTCAGGAGCTGTCATCACTAACGGAAGTCATGACGTTGAGCATGTCGGAAACAAAAGAGTCATCACAAGAAGAGTTTCAAGAAATTGATCAGCTTGCGACGGCGATGAGTGAGATGACTTCAACCGTGCAGACGGTTGCGGATCATGCGCAAAATGCCTCTCAGTTAACCGAGCAAGCATCGGGTCAAGCGGAAACCGGTCAGCGATTTGTGCAAGGCACCGTGACAAAGATGAGTGAGCTGTCACAGGATATCTCAGCGTCTGCCGCTGCTGTGAATCAAGTAGAAGAGCGTGTCGAGTCCATAGGCAGTGTGGTTGGTACTATCCAAGGCATTTCAGAGCAAACTAACCTTCTTGCGCTTAACGCGGCTATAGAGGCTGCACGAGCAGGTGAGGCAGGGCGAGGGTTTGCTGTGGTTGCTGATGAAGTACGTAATCTTGCACAACGTACTCAACAAGCAACCGTTGAGATACAAGAGATGATTTCTCACCTCCAGTCGAGCGCAAACTCTGCGGTTGAATTAATGGAAAAAAGTGTTGTAGAGGCCGCCGATGGCGTTGAGCTTGTGACCAATGCGGGCAGCGAGTTGGATGGTATTGTCAGCCAAGTGAATCAAATTAACGACATGAACTTTCAAATTGCAACGGCTGCAGGTCAACAAAGCAGCGTAGCGGAAGAGATGAACCAGAATCTAACCAATGTCAGAGAGTTGGTTGAAGCCTCTGTCGTGGTGGTTACTGAGCTCTTAGAAACGTCAGAAATGATGGAAAGTAATGCGTCAGAGCTGGATACGAAAATTAGATTGTTCAAGGTATAAACGTTGCACCACTGTTAAAAAATAAGTCCTTAGCTTTTACTTTTCCTGGTGCTTATAAACTAAAAAAACGCTCATAGTGATGAGCGTTTTTTTATAGGCATGAGCGACAACTTAAGACGCGGGTTGTGTTTCAGCTTCTTGAGATGGCAATGCGAGGTCTAGAACGTGATTATCAATCAAGCGTGCTTGACCTAGGTAAGCCGACATCAAAATGACCGCTTGAGTTGATTCTTCATTAATGGCCTGCAAGGTCACTGCGTCGCGAATAAACAGTTCATCAGGTTGAAGATCGGCGGCACGCAATTGGTCGTTAGCATCCTCAATGATAGAGGCGTAATCATGCCTTCCACCACGTATAACACTGCTTATCCAGCGCATCGTCTTCGCTAACACAGGGGCGCGCTGACGTTCATCCATCGTCAAATAGCCGTTACGAGAACTCATGGCTAATCCATCCAGTTCACGAACCGTTGGGACGCCAATAATCTCGATGTCCATCGCAAGATCGCTCACCATCTGACGAATCAGAGCCAATTGCTGATAATCTTTTTCACCGAAGCATGCAACGTCGGGCTGAACGATGTTAAACAACTTAGCGACGATCGTTGATACACCGCGGAAGTGACCCGGACGAGATGCGCCTTCCAGCATGCTTGAAATACCTGGTACATCGACGAAGGTTTGTTTATCTAAACCTTGTGGATACATGATTTCTGGTGTTGGCGTAAAGACTAAATCAACCCCTTCAGCGGTCAATTTACTCAAATCATCCTCAAGAGTTCGAGGATAATTATTGAGATCATCGGCGCGCTCAAATTGCATAGGATTAACGAAAATACTGGCTACCACGATATCGGCGTGTTCACGAGCCTTACGGACGAGAGTCAGATGACCTTCATGAAGGTTCCCCATCGTTGGAACAAACGCAATACGGCGCTGTTCACGTTTAAATAGATGGATTTGTTCTCTTAACTCTGCAATATCAGCAAACGTCTGCATGATTCCCCCTAGGCAATCGTATGAGCTTCGTCAGGGAAAGCGCCGCTTTCCACATCAGCAATGTACTTAGCAACAGCTTGGCGAATATCACCGGTTTCCGCTAAGAAGTCTTTAGAGAATTTAGGCATATAATTCGCGGAAATACCGAACATATCGTGCATCACTAGAATTTGACCATCGGTACTATTACCTGCACCGATACCTATAACAGGCACTTCTAAGGCTTCAGTAATGCGTGCCGCAAGAGCCTTGGGGACACATTCCAATAAAACAATTTGTGCGCCGGCGTCTTGGAGTGCTAATGCATCGCGCACCATTTGGTCCGCTTTTTGAGTGTCACGGCCCTGGACTTTATAACCACCAAAGATATTCACACTCTGAGGTGTCAGGCCTAGATGCGCACAAACCGGAACGGCACGCTCGGTGAGGGTGCGGACGGTGTCAACTAACCAATCGCCCCCTTCAAGCTTAACCATGTTAGCGCCAGCGCGCATAAGGTGGGCTGCATTTTCACACGCTTGTTCTGGCGTGGCATAACTCATGAAGGGCATATCAGCCATCAATAGACTGTTTGGGCTGCCAGCACGAACACTGCGAGTGTGGTAAGCGATGTCTTCAACGGTGACTGGTAATGTGTCGGTTTGGCCTTGAAGCACCATTCCTAAAGAATCGCCAACCAATAAGACCGGCATATTTTGGCTTTCTAATAATCCAGAAAAACTGGCATCGTACGCTGTCGATGAAGCAAATTTACGACCTTCTTGTTTCCACTTAATCAGGTCATTAATGGTGATTTTTTTCATTTTTTATCCTTATTTGGGCGTTGACTATTGTTGCCAAACGCTCAGCCCATTACGGTCTACTCTGGTGAGTAACCTTGCGAGCTCAGTCCCATCAGGGAGTTGTAAATTAGGTTCGATTTCTGCGAGCGGATAGAGAACAAATTCTCTTTCTTTCATTCCGTAATGTGGGACGATTAAACGCTCGGAATCAATAACCTCATTGCCATAAAGAAGCAGATCAAGGTCAAGCGTTCTTGGCCCCCATCGTTCATCTTTACGGACACGCCCTTGCTCTAACTCTATGCGTTGGGTGCAATCAAGTAGTTCAAGAGGCGTTAATTGGGTGTGTATTTTTGCCACCGCATTAATGTAATCCGGTTGATTGGCAGGCCCCATAGGGGTGCTACTATAAAGTGACGAGCAGCTGATCAATTGACTGTTAGGAAGCGCTTTAAGCGCTTCGATAGCATCATTGGCTTGCGTGACCGGATCGGACAGGTTACTGCCGATCGCAATATAACAAGTGATCATTGACTGCTCGAGCTCTTTTTATTTTTTGGTGTACGGCGACGGCGGTTGCCAGACTTCGCTGACGAGCCACCAAGATCATTCACCATGGCTTGACGCATGTTGCGTCCAGCTGATTGGAAAGTCTGCCACCATTTGGCTAACTCAGCGACTTCACCGCCCTCGATTTCGCCACGCATTTCTAAAAAGTCATAACCGGCACGGAACTTATTGAGCTCAGTTAAACGGTAAGCCCGCTTGCCAGTGCGACGAGGTAGACGAAGCTGCAGTTGCCATATCTCTCGGACCGTAGCGGTATGACGCCTTGGAATGGCGGTGGCTTTTACTTGTTCGTCGAGGATGATGTTGCTGGCTTCCATGACGGCATCATAATCGGAAAGATTTTGATTCGCCATAAGTTGAACCGCGTGCTCCATCATTGGGTACCAAAGCATAGCGGCAAACATGAAGGCTGGGTTTACTCGTTTACCTTCTTCGATGCGTTGATCGGTTGCATCTAATACTAGGTCGAGCATCTGTTCAGTTTTTGAGCCGTAGTCTTCAGTTAAATGTGGTGCAATGATCGGAAACAGTTGTTGGAATAGATTGTATTCTCGCATCAAGTGATACGTTTCCAGTCCGCAACCGGCTTGCAGCAGCTTGAGTGATTCTTCATACAATCTGGCTGAAGGAATATCTCTTAGCAGCGGAGCAAGATCTTCGATTGGCGCAGCGGTGTCTTCTTCAATGTCAAAGTCGAGTTTAGCGGCAAAGCGTGCAGCGCGTAACATGCGAACGGGATCTTCACGGTAGCGGACTTCTGGCTCACCAATAAGACGAATGAGTCGGTCTTCTAGGTCTTCTATGCCACCAGCGTAATCGTGAATTGAGTAATCGCCAATGTTGTAATACATCGCATTGATAGAGAAGTCGCGACGCTCTGCATCTTCATCAACGCTACCATAGACGTTGTCGCGAAGTAGCATGCCGTCTTTACTTTGTTGAGAAACGTTTTTCTCTTCTTCTTGGTGGTGACCACGGAATGTTGCAACTTCGATGATATCTCTGCCAAACATAATGTGGGCGAGTCTGAAGCGACGGCCGATTAAACGGCAGTTCCTAAATAAGGTTTTGATTTGTTCTGGCGTCGCATTAGTGGCGATATCAAAGTCTTTTGGTTGTTCGCCTAACAAGATATCACGTACACCACCCCCCACAAGGTAGGCTTCATAGCCAGCGTTGTGCAGTCGATAAAGAACTTTCAGTGCATTGTCACTGATTTTTTTACGCGAGATACTGTGTTCTTCGCGAGAATAGACATGCAGTGCAATGTCACCGTAAACCTCGTGAACATTTTTGGAATTTTCTGTTTTATTCATAATCTTAACGCAGTTTAGGTGAGAGAAAATGACGGTAAATTCGTCACGTTTCGGTCTTGTCTCTTGAATTTTGCCGCTTATGATAGCCTAGAGTGCATCATTTGAGAATGGCGGTTTGATCTTGAGCGCGTCGGGCAACTGTCCAAGGTGCCAATTTTTGACCCCCCAATTTAGGAGTTCTTGTGGCGTAGCGCTTGTCATATGGTCATCGAGGACAAAACCCAGAAACCGCATGGCCTGGATTAATGTCGGGGTTGGATTGGCCAAATTTATGCCCGCAGCATGGTTTTGTTTGGATAGTTTATTGCCGCTCTCATCAATAGCAAGGGGTAAGTGTAGATAGTCGATGCTGCTTGCCCCTAGTGTTTTATACAAGCTAATCTGTCGGCCGGTTGGCTCAATCAAGTCTGCGCCTCTGACCACCTCAGTGACACCTTGGTAGATATCATCCAAGACGACGGCCAAATTATAAGCAAACAGTCCATCACGACGTTTAATGATAAAATCTTCATGTATCAAGCCTGTCGGAATTGTGAGCGCACCATAACGTTGGTCGTCAAATGATGCCACTGGGTGTTGAAGCGTCAGTCTTACGGCTTGGTTTTCTGAAGGTAACAGGTTTTTGTGACGACACGTGCCTTGGTAAAAACCACCGCTGTCTTTTATTTGTCTTCGAGTACACTCGCAAAGGTAGGCGTCACCGGACAACAACCAATCGTTGATTTGTTGTTGGTAAGCCTCAAGTCGCGAGCTTTGGTATAGCACATCGTCATCCCAGTGCAGATGGTAAGCATCGAGTGTTTTTAGGATAAGCGCTGCTGCACCGTCCACTTCACGTGGAGGATCAATATCTTCAATTCGAACGAGCCATTTTCCAGATTTAGCTTTTGCTTGAAAATAACTACCAAGAGCGGCTACAAGAGAACCAAAGTGCAGGGGCCCCGATGGAGAGGGAGCAAATCGACCTATATACATAGCGTTGACTCATTTCGTGTTGACTAATAGTGGGGATGATAAAGCTATTGGCTCTCGACAAAAAGAGAGTGTATTGGAAGCAAAGAGTTTGCTTAATAGCAATAAAGAGCGAGTGATATGAGCACCGACTGAATAGTGGGGTGCGAGCGATCAAAAAAGGGAGCGACTGCTCCCCTTTTATCGCTATGTTAGCCTTGCATTTGTCGTTCTTTGATCTCAGCAAGTGTCTTACAGTCGATACATAAATCGGCAGTAGGACGGGCTTCTAAGCGACGAATACCGATTTCAACACCACAGGATTCACAGAAGCCAAAGTCATCTTCTTCAATCTTGTTCAGTGTTTTTTCGATCTTCTTGATCAAGCGGCGTTCACGGTCGCGGTTACGCAACTCTAAACTGAACTCTTCCTCTTGAGAGGCACGGTCAACCGGATCAGGGAAATTGGCTGCTTCGTCTTGCATATGGTGCACAGTACGATCAACTTCTTCCCTAAGTTGGTTGCGCCAAGCGCCTAATATTTTACTAAAATGATCCATTTGAGCGGGTGACATGTACTCTTCACCGGCTTTTTCCTGATAAGGATCAACCCCTGCAATGGCTAGGATGCCTAGCGCTTTTTTCTTTGATTCTGGCATACAGCATCTCCTACTTAAACCTAGTCAACTGAGTAAACAGCTAATTTTAAGGCGGGTATCTATAGCAAAAAGAAATGCCTGTGGCAAACGATGTTTGTTAAAGTTCTTATCATTGTGAACGTGTCATCACTTTTAAACGTAATTGACTCGCGATAAGAGCGTGATTTCATTGTTTGAAAATGACGCCTTATAACAAAGTACTTCAACCCCAGCTTTCCTTGCTTGCTCAAGTAATTGTGAATATTTCGCATCTATATGGAGTGCGGCAGAGACTTTTTCAATACCTGAATGCAAAATAGCGAATAATAATACGGCTCTGCTTCCAGATTGTACCATTTCGGTCAATTCTCTTAGGTGCTTTTGACCCCTAGTGGTTTGGGCATCAGGAAAGAACCCTTGCCCAGAGCTTTGCTCGTCAAGCAGTGTGACACTCTTTACTTCAATGTAGCAATCGACTTGCTCACTGTCTTGCAACAAAATGTCGATTCTGCTGTTTTCTTGCCCATATTTCACTTCGGTTCGCAATGTTTCGTAACCTTTTAACTCTTCAATGACATCATTTTTGATGGCCTCGACCGCCAAGGTGTTCGCTCTTGCCGTATTTACGCAGATCATATGGCCCATGCTAGTTTGTGTCAGCTCCCAGCTATTTGGGTATTTTCTCTTGAGGTTATCTGACGTCGAGTACCACACCTTAGAACCGGGAACTGCACAGCCAGTCATTGCGCCTGTATTCGCACAATGGATAGTGATCTCATTGCCTTTTGAATTAACGATGTCGGCGAGGAAGCGTTTATAGCGTTTTATGAGCTTTCCCGACTCTAATGGAGGATCAAAGTGCATTTCGTGGCCATTTTTTATTAGAATGAGGCCTCATATTACAGCACAAGGCTTTTCCGTTGTCACAGCTACCGATTGAAGATGTGTTACCCGAACTATTTGAAGCGATTCAATGCTCGAATCAAGTGATTTTGAAGGCTGCAACAGGTGCCGGTAAGTCGACGCACTTTCCGTTGCAGTTGTTAAAGCAGCAATCTATCACTGGTAAAGTGATTATGTTGGAACCACGACGCATCGCGGCGAGAAATATAGCCATGTACTTGGCTCAACAAATGGGGGAGGCTGTCGGAGAGTCGGTGGGGTATCGAGTGAGAGGGGAAAGCAAGGTGAGCCCTCACACTCGGTTAGAAATTGTCACGGAAGGCGTGCTCACTCGGATGTTACAAGATGACCCTGAACTCAGTGGTATCGGTGCCATTATTTTTGATGAATTTCATGAAAGAAACCTGCATGCCGATACCGCCCTCGCGTTTACTTTAGACGTTCAAGAGGCGTTACGTGACGACTTAACATTGATTGTGATGTCGGCGACACTAGATGCAAATGACTTGCAGCGTGTTTTACCACATGCTCGATATATTGAGTCCCAGGGGCGCTCTTATCCAGTTGACGTCACCTATCATCCGCTTGGAGCGAACGATAATTTACCGCACGTTATGAGTCGAATAATACGGTCTGCGATGTCACAGCATAGTGGCTCGCTGTTGGCATTCCTTCCAGGCGTGGGGGCGATCAAACGCACCGAAGAACTTTTGACACAATCGCGAAACGGCTATGACATTTGTCCACTTTATGGTCAGTTAGACTTTAAGGCGCAGCAACATGCGATTCAACCTGCGACGAATGGCAATAGAAAAGTCGTATTGGCCACTAATATCGCGGAAACCTCATTGACGATCGAAGGCATCCGAATCGTGGTTGATTCTGGTTTGGAGAATCAGGCCAATTTTGACCTTAAAACTGGCGTGTCAAAATTGGAGCAAGGTCGTATCGCACAATCTTCGGCCATTCAAAGAACTGGGCGTGCAGGACGAATCGAACCTGGTGTCTGTATTCGGATCTACAGCGAAAGCCAGTTCAATCAGCAACCAGCGCAGAGTGTGCCAGAAATATTGCGGAGCGATTTGAGTCAGCTGATGCTGGAACTCCTTAAATGGGGATGCCATGACGCCGATGCGTTGCACTGGCTTGATTCGCCGAAACCCGCGCATATTGAACAAGCCAAAATGCTGTTGAAAAACCTACGGCTAGTTGATGAACAGTCGCAACTGACACCATTAGGGCAACAGGCTTATCTGCTCGGTGTAGAGCCTCGCCTTGCGAGTATGTTGTTGCAAGCCCAGCAGTTGGGGCGCGAAGCACTGACAACGGCCATTGCGTTGTGCTGCTTATTTGAAGAACCTGAGCGAGGGTATATCGACCTTCGTTATGCATTACACCGTTGGCAAACAGGAAAGCACTCTCGGGCTTCTGCTTTAACCCTGAGAGCTAAGTCGATAGCTCAGCGCCTAAAGTATCGATTTACCTTGAATGAGAGCAATGAATCACTATTTGGGGTGATTGCAGCGCTTGGCTATCCCGATAGAGTTGCCGTGAAGCGAGCGGACAATGCTGGGCAGTTTTTATTAGCGAACGGCCACGGTGCGCAGATTGATGATAGCGATAAGTTGGCTGCAGAGGATTACCTCGTGGTATTGGATGTCTTGAATACTGGCCGGGGAAGCAGTCAGATCTTTAAAGCAGTGAGTGTCGATAAGCCGATTATTGAACGTTTTGCGCCACAGTTGATTGAAGAAAAACATGTGGTTGAATGGGATGATAAGCGAGGGCGGTTAGTGGCCAGTGAGGTTCAACGAATTGGTGCGATAGTGTTGACACAAAAATCGGTGCCTATCCCCAGTGACGCTGATATCAGTGGTGCGTTGTTGCATCATGTTCGCCGCAAAGGTTTATCCGTGTTGAACTGGAATAAGCAGGTGACGGAATATGTGACTCGCGTAGAATGCGCTCGTGACTGGCTTGATGTACCAACATGGCCTGCAATGTCACAAGAGATATTATTGCAGAACCTTGAAGCATGGTTGTTACCGTTTATGCCTGGCATCACAACGATGAAAGGACTCAAAGCGCTTAACTTACTGCCGGTGTTGGAGACCTATCTCGGTTGGAATGCGCTTCAAGTCTTAAATCATGAGTTGCCCACTCACCTGACGGTTCCGAGCGGTGCTCAGAAAAAAATACGTTATCAAGTTGGTCAGGCTCCTATGTTGTCGGTCAAGCTTCAAGAAATGTTTGGTGAAAGTACTTCACCAATGATCGCAAATGGTCGCCAAGCAATCGTACTTGAGCTGCTTTCGCCTGCACAACGGCCATTGCAGATCACTCAAGACCTTGCCGCCTTTTGGCAAGGCTCATACAAAGATGTCCAAAAAGAAATGAAAGGACGTTATCCCAAACACCCATGGCCTGATGACCCAATAAATCATCAAGCTACGCACAAAACTAAAAGACAGTTGAATTCATGATGGAAGTTAAAAAGTTGGCGGCGACAGGAAAGAAACCGACAACAAGAAAAACCACTAAACCGGCCGCCAAACCAAAGGCGAAGACTGCCCCGAAGAAGCGTCGACCGACGAAAAAGAAAGGCGGTGCGTCGCTAGGAAAACGTTTGTTTTCTATTGGCTGGAAACTGGCGCTAGTTGGCAGTGTCGCGGTTGCTGCGGTAGGGTTTTATCTTGATCAAGTCGTGAAAGAGCGTTTTGAAGGGCAGCTATTTGATTTGCCTACCGTGGTTTATGCTCGAGTTCTCAATTTATCCTCAGGCGACACCATCACGATTCAGCAGTTGCGTAATGAACTGGATGTGCTTGGGTACCGAAAGGTTAATCAGCCGCGCCATCCCGGAGAGTATTCGTCATCTTCAACAAAACTGGAGCTAATTCGACGTCCGTTTGAGTTTGCTGATGGACCCGAGCCTGATCGCCATGTGATGCTGTATTTTGAGGGTAATCAACTGGTTCGGATTCAATCTCTAGAGAAGAAAGGCAATCTAGGCTTTTTGCGGATAGAACCGAAAATGCTGGGTATGCTTGAAAAAAATGCCGATGAGCAGCGACTTTTTCTACGACGCGATCAGTTTCCTGAAATCATGATCGATGCCTTGTTGGCGACAGAGGACCGCGATTTTTATCAACATGATGGTATCTCTCCAACAGCCATTGCCCGTGCCTTTTTCGCCAATATTCGTGCAGGACGCACCGTTCAGGGCGGGAGTACACTCACGCAGCAATTGGCTAAAAATTTATTTTTGACCAGTGAGCGGACCTTGTGGCGGAAACTCAGAGAAGTCTACATTGCACTGATCTTAGATTATCGATACAGCAAGGATCAGATCTTAGAGGCCTATCTCAATGAGGTCTATCTAGGGCAGAGCCGAGGGGAAGCGATACATGGTTTCGGTCTAGCCGCTCGATTGTATTTTGGTCAACCACTACAAGAGCTACGTATCGATCAATTAGCGTTGCTGGTGGGCATGGTCAAAGGCCCTTCTTATTACAACCCTATTCGTCACCCTGAGCGTGCCAAGCAACGACGTGATCTTGTATTGAGGTTGATGATGGATCAAAACCTGCTGACAGGGCGGGAATTTGAAATGGCCGCAAATCGCGAGCTGGATTTGCAAAAAAATCCACAGATTGCCAGCCGTCAGCCGGCCTACTTTCAGCAGCTCAAGCGTGAAATGAGCCAGAAACTGGGCAGTGGAATTAAAGGGGATGCAGGGGTTCGTATATACACCTCTCTTGATCCGGTATCGCAAGATAAGCTTGAAAAAGCGATTGCCACACGGTTGCCTCAACTCGAGAAAACATCAGGCAAGGGTTTAGAGGCCGCAGCGATTGCTGTGGATCGAAATACGGGTGAAATACGCGCTATGGTGGGAGGCAAGCGAACAGGATACAGCGGATTTAACCGCGCCTTAAATGCCAGTCGTCCTATCGGTTCTTTGGTTAAGCCTGCTGTCTATTTAACGGCGCTAGAACGTCCAGAAACCTTTGACCTAGCAACCACATTGGACGATGCTCCGCTCACCTTAAAAGGGAGCAAAGGCAACCTTTGGCAACCAAGAAACTACGACAGAAAGTTCCGTGGTGATGTGCCTTTGTACGAAGCATTAGCGAAGTCATTGAACGTTCCTACCGTTCGTTTAGGTATGTCATTGGGCATCAAAAATGTTTCCGATACCTTGGTTCGTTTAGGGGTAGACGCGAGTGAGATTAGGCCCGTGCCTTCTATGTTTCTTGGGGCACTATCTCTAACACCTTATCAGGTCGCACAGATGTACCAAACGCTGTCAAACTCAGGTCGTCAGGCGAACTTATCCGCTTTACGCTCAGTGGTCACTGTTGATGGTGAGGTGTTGTATCGCTCACTGCCGAAAGCGACACAAAAAGTGCCTCAACAAGCTGCTTGGTTGACGACGTATGCGATGAAAAAAGGGGTCGAAGAAGGCACTGGACGATACCTTAATAGCAAGTTTTCATCGTCAGCATTAGCGGGCAAAACAGGGACCAGTAACGATACTCGTGATAGCTGGTTTGTAGGAGTAGATGGGCGAGAAGTGACAACAATTTGGGTTGGGCGAGATGACAATAAATCGACCAAATTAACCGGTTCAAGTGGTGCACTTCGTGTCTATTCAGACTACTTATCAGCCCGAGTGCCTGAAAAGTTGATTCTGCCGTGGCCAAAAAATATCAGTATGATTGGTTTCAATAAGACGACAGATGGCGCGCTGCAGGTAGATTGTGGTAGTGATTTCCAGCTACCAATGTGGGATGAATCAGGAAAACTCAAGGCATCATGTGACAATCAACCCAAACAGTGGATAAAGAACCTTTTTGATTGGTAATGTTGACTAGGTTTAATTAACTACAAGGTAGAGATCAAGTTGCTTTTGGAGTGGCAAGTCATCACTCGATTAGCAGCTTGGCTATAGCTATGATGCAAAATGCTGATATATTAGAGTAATCAAAATAAGAGCGCTTTAAGGATGAATGTGAAACGCCTAACGAGATGGTTAATGGCAGTGGTTATAGCGTCGAGCAGTAGCGCGTTGTACGCACAAAATAACGATGCCCAAGCGAATACAAAATCGCAAGATACAGCAAAAAAAGCAGCGTTGAGTCATCGCTCAATCGATATCAATTCTACCCATAACAATGCAGCGAAAAATGACGTAGTAAAGAGTACCCAAGCCCAACGAACGCGACCTAAAATTGGTCTTGTACTTGCAGGTGGCGGCGCGAAAGGTGCGGCACATATTGGTGTGTTGAAAGCGCTCGAAGAAATGAATATACCCGTTGATATTGTGACTGGGACGAGCATGGGGGCTTACGTTGGTGGGTTATATGCCACAGGCATGAGCGCTGACGAAATCGAAAGCTTTATCCATACTGTTGATTGGTACAATGGTTACGTTGATCGAGTTAACCGTAGCCAGCGCCGAATTCGAGATAAAGAAGCGGAGGACCGTTACCAAATTCGTACCGATATAGGACTGCACTTTGGGTCTATAGAAGCGCCTAAAGGGGTCGTTCAAGGTCAGAATATGTTGCGTATTTTACGTAAAACATCGGGCAACCTGCCTGAGTTTGACTCTTTTGATGAATTGGCTATTCCCTATCGCTCAGTTGCCACTGATATTCTTAAACTAGAACCCGTTGTTATTGATAAAGGGTATTTGGTTGACGCCATGATGGCAAGTATGTCAGTACCCGGTGCACTGCCTCCGTATGAGCTTGGTGATTATTTGCTGGTGGATGGTGGCGTGACGAATAATATGCCCGTTGACCTTGCAAAAGAGATGGGGGCGGACATTATTATTGCGGTGGATATCAGCAGTGATTACAAAACTCGCGAGGATTTCAGTAGTTTCTTCAGTGTCGGTGAACAGCTTTCAAACTATTTGGTTCGCCGCAGTACAGAAGAACAAATGCAGTCGCTGCAAGAAGGCGATGTTTACATGCATCCTGATGTCGGGAAAATCGGTACCACGGATTTTTCGAGTATGCCGCAGGCGTATCAAGCGGGTTATGATGCCGCTTATCAGGCTGTTGAGCAGCTCAAGCCTTTATCGGTGACTTTCGCACAGTTCCAAACCTATATAGACGAGAAGCAAGATGTTCGTCGTGAACTTCGCTATGGTGATGAAACGGTCGTAGACAAGGTGGTTATCAATAACAACACGCATTACAGCGATAAACTATTAAAGAACAACCTTGACCTAAAATCGGGAGAAATGCTGCAAACGGATGATATTGAGCAAAAAATTGAGAATCTTTATGCACTAGACCGCTTTGAGCTTATTACCTACGAATATCAAGATACCGATGAAGAAACCGATCTTGTTGTGAACGTAAAAGAAAAATCATGGGGTCCAAACTATATGGATTTCCGTTTTTATCTTGAAGAAGACTTCAGCGCTAACAGCTTTTATTCCATCGGGGTGACCACTAACTTTACAGACTTGAATGATCGAGGGGCTGAGTTGCGCGTTAATGCTGACTTTGGTACTGATAAGCGTGTGGAGGCGGAGTTATATTCTCCGTTTATTACCAATCAAGACTTTTTCTTATTAGCGGGTATCTACTACGCCAATGAAAAGCGTAATGTCCTTTGTACCCCTGACAGCACGGGGACGGGCTGTGTTGACCCTGCGTTAGAAGGAGGGTCCGACTACGTGCCAGTGACCTATCAAGAATGGGAAGGTGAATTAGCGATAGGGTATGCCCCGACGTTGTGGCAAGAGTTTAGAATTGGCGGGCGATTTACGACTGGCGAATCTTATGTGTCACCAGCACCCTCTGCAGGGAGATTTGATTTCGATCGTAAAGGCATGTTTGTCAGCTATAAGCTAGACAGTTTAGATGACTATAGTCTGCCGACCAAAGGGTGGTACATCAATCTAGAGTACCTATTGTCTCATGATAATGGTAATCAAAATATCAATGAAGCTCCGCTTGATTTCTCAGATACCGCGTATGAAATTAACGCTGAAACGAAATACGCCCATACATTTGGTCGCAATACTTTTGTTGGTTCGTTAGATTATGCGGTGATAGAAACTGAAAACGACACCTTGCCCGTGAACCCTAGGGAGTTAGGCGGGTTCTTAAACTTCTCTGGTATTCCGCGAAACAGTTTAATTGGAGAGAATAAGATATACGGCAGTATGGTATATCGCTATCGATGGTTCGATAATGACTTTGGTATGTTTAAATCCCCAGTTTACCTAGGTGCGTCGGCCGAATATGGTGGTGTTTGGGACGGGGATATTAATGTTTCGGATGCGCCATTGTTCATGGCAGGCTCAATTTTTGCGGGTATAGATTCTCCACTAGGGCCAATCATGCTCTCGTATGGACGAGTTGAAACGGGGTTGAGTTCGTTTTATTTAATCATCGGTGCAGCATATTAATGCAATGTATTTATTCATAAGTTAATTGACTGATGAATATAATTGGTGAATGAAATAGACAGATTTTTCGACCTAACTTCGAGTGAAAAACATCGATTTTCGCTCGAAGTTGCTATGTTGGTCAAAATGATAAGATTTTAATTTATCGTTAAATTTGCTATTCTTCGCCCCACAGTTTGACCTCTCTAATGCTGATCATTAAAGGAATTGATGACAAAAAATGGCGAGGGAGAGTCAAGTTTCCAAGGATGTCCACTCCTAATTCTAATTATTAAGGAGGGACCGCAATGAGAGGAAAAAAGTCGTGCTTGAAGCCTACCGTAAACACGTCGCAGAGCGTGCTGCCGAAGGAGTTGTTCCTAGACCCCTAAACGCTGAACAAGTTGCTGGACTTGTTGAGTTATTAAAGAATCCCCCTCAAGGTGAAGAAGCTACTATCCTTGACCTTCTTGAGAATCGAATTCCACCTGGCGTTGATGAAGCAGCTTATGTCAAAGCTGGATTTTTAACGGCCATCACGAAAGGTGACGTCGAATCACCACTTGTTAGTCCAAAAAAAGCAGCACAACTGCTGGGTACGATGCAAGGCGGTTACAACATCGAATCGTTGGTGTCGCTACTTGATGACGAGGCGTTAGCCCCTATTGCGGTTGAAGCACTTTCTCACACATTGCTCATGTTTGATGCATTTTACGATGTAGAAGAAAAAGCAAAAGCTGGCAACGCGTATGCCAAACAAGTCATGACGTCTTGGGCTGAAGCTGAGTGGTTTGTTTCTAAACCTAAACTGCAAGAAAAGATCACACTGACGGTCTTTAAAGTGACTGGTGAAACCAATACCGATGACTTGTCACCTGCGCCTGACGCATGGTCTCGTCCGGACATCCCTGTTCACGCATTAGCGATGCTAAAAAATACTCGTGAAGGCATTGAACCGGATCAACAAGGTTCTATTGGTCCAATTAAACAAATTGAAGCGCTACAGCAAAAAGGCCATCAATTGGTTTACGTTGGCGACGTTGTCGGTACTGGCTCTTCACGTAAATCAGCAACAAACTCAGTACTTTGGTTCATGGGTGATGATATCCCTAATGTTCCGAATAAACGTGCAGGTGGTTACGTTCTCGGCGGTAAAATAGCGCCAATCTTCTTTAATACTATGGAAGATGCAGGTGCACTACCGATTGAAGTGGACGTGACTAAACTGAACATGGGTGATGTGATCGATATTTACCCATTTGAAGGCAAGGTTTGTGACCACGAAAGCGGTGAAACGCTAGCGGAATTCTCGTTGAAGACCGATGTACTGATTGATGAAGTACAAGCGGGTGGCCGAATTCCTCTAATCATTGGTCGTGGCTTAACAGACCGTGCACGTGAAGCACTAGGTCTGGCGCCTTCTGAAGTCTTCCGTCGCCCTGTTGAAGTTGCAGATACAGGTACTGGTTTTACACTCGCGCAAAAAATGGTGGGTAAAGCCTGTGGCGTAGAAGGGATTCGTCCAGGTACTTACTGTGAACCTAAGATGACAACGGTTGGATCACAAGATACCACGGGGCCAATGACGCGTGATGAGCTAAAAGATCTCGCTTGTCTTGGTTTTTCGGCAGACCTAGTGATGCAGTCTTTCTGTCACACTTCGGCTTACCCGAAACCGGTTGATGTGAATACGCACCATACTTTGCCTGATTTCATTATGAATCGCGCAGGTGTGTCATTGCGTCCAGGTGATGGTGTTATTCACTCTTGGTTAAACCGTATGCTACTGCCAGATACTGTGGGTACTGGTGGTGATTCCCATACGCGTTTCCCTCTTGGTATTTCTTTCCCTGCGGGTTCTGGCCTTGTGGCGTTTGCTGCAGCAACGGGCGTGATGCCGCTGGATATGCCAGAGTCTATCTTGGTTCGCTTTAAAGGCGATATGCAGCCAGGTATCACACTGCGTGATCTTGTCCATGCTATCCCTTACTACGGCATTCAACAGGGTCTGTTGACCGTAGAGAAAGCCGGTAAGATCAATGAATTCTCAGGTCGAATTTTAGAAATCGAAGGTGTTGAACATCTATCGGTTGAGCAGGCATTTGAGCTATCTGATGCCTCAGCAGAGCGAAGCGCTGCGGGTTGTACTGTGAAACTTTCTCAAGAATCGATCGAGGAATACCTAAGCTCAAACATCACCATGTTGAAGTGGATGATCTCTGAAGGGTATGGCGATCGCCGGACTATTGAGCGTCGTATTGTTGCGATGGAAGAGTGGCTAGCGAAGCCTGACCTGATGCAAGCTGATAGCGATGCGGAATATGCCTATGTTATCGAGATTGATCTAGCGGATATCCATCAACCAATTTTATGTGCACCGAATGACCCAGATGATGCTCGTCTGCTTTCTGAGGTAAACGGGACTAAGATTGATGAAGTGTTTATTGGTTCATGTATGACTAACATTGGTCATTTCCGTGCCGCTGGTAAGCTTCTAGATAAGTACAATGGTCAATTGGATACTCGTTTGTGGGTCGCACCGCCAACGAAGATGGACAAAGATCAACTTACTGAAGAAGGTTACTACGGTATCTTTGGTCGTGCTGGTGTTCGTATCGAAACACCGGGTTGTTCACTGTGTATGGGTAACCAAGCACGAGTGGCTGATGAGTCGACGGTGATGTCAACATCCACGCGAAACTTCCCAAACCGTTTAGGAACAGGTGCAAATGTATATCTCGCGTCTGCTGAACTGTCTGCGGTTGGGGCTATTCTAGGTCGTATTCCGACCAAAGAAGAGTACCTAGAGTACATGAAGCAAATTGATGCGACGGCAGCGGATACTTATCGTTACCTGAACTTCCATCTTATGGGTCAATATACCGAGAAAGCCGACACGGTTATCTTCCAAGAGCCTGCATAAGGCCATTATAGTTGGGGGACGACGTTCTCCCAATTATGGATGGGTAGCTTGGAGCGTGATTGTCCTTCCGAGCAAATACTAGAGCAAAAAGCCAGTCATCTCTGACTGGCTTTTTTACATTCTATCGCTGGAGTATAAAGAACGGTTTCGTGCCCAAGCTTAGATAATAAAGCCGCCTAATTTTCACTTATTGGCCTGGAAGAAGGCATGATTGACGGTACGCTTAATGATGGCGTAAGACATCAATCAACGAGCTAGCTTGTGAGCAGCTTTTGCAGTCGATCTCTACACGCAATGATGTGGTCACGCTCCAAGCCCTGTTTGTGACAATGCTCTAAGATGTATTCGATGGAGCTCAGTACCGTGCGCCAGCGTGGCGTCTTAGGCAGTGTCTCAACGCGTAAGTATTTATCTAATGTGCGGGTTTGAAGGGTGCTTCTATCAAGGTATACGCGCCATAACCCACTTTGTTCAGCAAAGACAAACTTAGATTGGCCTGTGACGTCCTCCCAATAAATTAACGAGTGCGTCATGGCATCAACGAGGACCTCTCGCATCAACTCTGGTCGGGATTGTTGCTCGTCACTGGCTTTATCAGCGAGGCGAGTAAACTCACCTCCGAGCTCTTTCAGCTCCTGCAGTTTGGCCTTGTCGCCTTCAATGGCATAACTGGAAAGGGCATCAATGGCTGTTTCTAGGTTTTTGACCCGTGATACGTTCATATTCTTCCCTTGCTCAAAAATATAAATACTTCTTAAGCCAGTGCCTTCTGGCAGGGTAAGAATATCAGCGTTAATGTGTTGCCTCACATCTTCGACAAAGATATCAATATCACCACAATAATGTTCTTGAGTGAGCTGGATAAACTTAGGGGCAATGAGGTCATCTAAGCTGGAGCGTTTAAGCTGCTCGACACTTCGTTTAAATAACAAGGCGGCACTTTGGTTAGCAAATTGAACCTTGCGGCTGTCATTAACGCATAAAATGGCTTCTGGTGCGGTATCGAGTTGTTCAATCAAGCGCCCTTGTGTCTCAAGTAAGCTTGCCTCTACGAGTGCTCGTTGCTTGAGTT
The DNA here is from genome assembly GCF_002873335.1 of Vibrio sp. 10N.286.49.B1. GTDB lineage: Bacteria > Pseudomonadota > Gammaproteobacteria > Enterobacterales > Vibrionaceae > Vibrio. Next base: position 109,106 of record NZ_MCUW01000007.1, read on the forward strand.
CATATTTGAGGCTTTGGTTTTCTGCACGCCGCAATTCGGCTTTGCTGGCTTGTAAGTGCGCCGCGATACGGGCGGCAAGCTCTTGCTTACTGAAGGGTTTCGATAGGTAGTCATTTGCGCCGACCTCAAAGCCTCTCACTCTGTCTTCTGGTTGGTTTAGAGCCGTCAACATAATAATTGGCAGGGCGGCATGATCAAAGTCTTCTCGAATGGTTTCGCACACCTCAAAGCCACTCATACCCGGCATCATAATATCGAGAAGAAGTAAGTCTGGTTTGTCTCGTTCTACCTGGGTAATCGCCTCAAGACCATCCTTGGCGAGCGCAACTTGGTAGCCCTCTAAACGCAAGAAGCTTTCTAATATGCGAAGGTTGACGGGTTCATCGTCAGCAATGAGGACTCTTGGACCATTTGGGTTATCCGGGAGGGTCTCCTCCTCGTCCAGTGCCAGTTCACTTTGCTCTGCGACTTGAAAGTGGTTCGCTTGAGGCTCATGAGTCAGCGCCTCAATCTCATCTTGGGTAGCAAGAGGAAGTGTAAAGCTAAACGTTGTCCCTACGTGTGGTTGGCTACTGACGTAGAGCGATCCCCCCATGAGCTCGATCAGCTGCCGACTGATCGACAATCCTAGCCCAGCCCCTTGGCGGTAGTGGCCCGAATCGTGACCTGCTTGAACCAGCGGCTCAAATATATGCTCGAGTTGTTGAGCCGGAATGCCGTGACCCGTATCGACTACCTGCACACGAATATGGTCATCCATTGCAGTGGCAGAGAGAACAATCTTCCCTTCATTGGTGTATTTGATGGCATTACCGACCAAATTATAAAGGACTTGCTCTAAACGTTGTGGATCGGCAGAGACATAAGGGATCGGTTCTAATACCTGGTTGATGATGCGAATTTTTTTATCGCCCAACAGGTGCTGTGACAAATTAAGAACCAATTGCGTTGCGCCAGTTAGGCTCACCGCCGAGCGTTCAATCGCGAGGCTGCCATACCGCATTTTGTGATAGTCGAGTAAGTCATCGACTAGGCTGGCCAAGCGTTGCCCGCTATTGACGATGATATTGAGCTGGTATCGATGATTGGCACCAATGGGGCCATTAGCACCGGATATCATTGCCTCGGCAATGCCAATCATACCGTGTAGTGGCGTTCTTAATTCATGTGATGTAGTAGCAAGAAACTCATCTTTTAGCTTGTTAGCCAGTTGCAGTTCTTCGTTTTGTTTTTTGATGACAATGAGATGTTGCTCGAGTTCTTGGTTCTGACTTTTTATGAGCTCAATTTTATCTTTTATTGAGCGTCGCATACGCTCAAAACTTAACGCCAGTCGACCTATTTCATCTTTTCGGTCTGCGCTGATGATCGATGGTTCAAGGTCACCACCTGACGCGCGCTCTGCAGCCCAAGTGAGCTTAAGAAGCGGAGAGGTAATAAAGTTAGATAAGTAGTGAGAGGCCACTACGACAAGAATTATTGCGCTCAGCATGGCGATAACAAACAGTTTTTCAAGCTGACGTATACTGGAAAAGGCAACTGATTCTGGCGTTTCCGCCACCAAGGCCCACGTTGTATCGGCGAACTGAACTGGCGCAAACGCGGCGAGGTATTGCTCTTCTATGCTATTGCTGTAGCTGAGAACTTGTGTCGCGCCAGAGAGTGCTTTTTGGATGACCTGTGCGCTTTGTTCTATATTATTTTCTGGCAATCCCATCATTTTGGCTTTGCCGTCGTTACCTACTAACAATAAGCGAATATCAGGAGTGCTGCCGCTATTAATGAGCTTTGTTATGCCTTTAATCGGCAGTCGAAAGAGCGCGTAGCTGTGTAAGTACCCCTGCTGAATGATGGGGGCACCAAGCCAAGCAAACTGCTGCTCACCCTCAGCGGCAAAGTCAGAGATAATAACGGGTGTGTACGCTTCGTTATCTGTGCGTCTCTTGGTGACTTCTTGGTCCAAATGAGTAAACGTCGACCCCAATATTGAGTCGGAAAAACGACCAGTGTTGAGGTTGGTACCATAATAGCCATGCTTGTAGACCGAGTAGGTAACGTTGCCATTAAGGTCCACTAAGACAATGTCATCAAAGTCAGATCGTTTCAGGTGTTCGACAAACGCGCGATGATAACGTTTATGTAATAGTCGGTAACGTTCACTGCCAATATAGCTGTCAGAATTCGGCATGATCGCTGTTTTTACTTGGTCACCAGAGCCAGGAATATATCGCTCTTGCGCATGTTGCTGGGCTTGTTCTATGTCATCTCCTAAGCGCTGGAATGCATTCACAATACCGTAGAATCGACCACCGCTGGCATAGGCAAGTTCAGAACGAACAAACCCCATGACTTCTGATTTTTGCGCGTCAAAGTAATCCAATACCTGTTGTTTTTTTGTGTCGCGCACGGAAACAAGGTGCGTGGTGCTTTGATCGCGAAGATCTTGGCTGTGCGCATTGAGAAAAAACAGGGCAATGATGGTCAATGGGATGAGGCTGAGCACCAAAAAGGCCATCATCAATGTACTTTGTAGTCGTTTGAATTTTTGTTTTCTATGCAGCTTGAACATAAGCGATTCTTAGGCTTTAAGAGAGTGTTAGATGAGATATCAGTGTGTATCTCATTTTAAGGTTGTCTTAACCTAACCAATCTAAATACTTTTTTTACTTTGGCAAGTAAGTTTAAACTAAAGCGTGTTGGGTCACTCAAAATTTTATGAGAGGAGATGTGAGGATATTGAATATCAATACCAAAAAATTAAAAGTCTCAAATAAACAGAGCGTTATGATAAGTCGTGTGATTTTTAGTGTTGAGAGGCTTGTTAGGCAATAAACGCAACATGACGCGTATTGCCTATTCTTTCATCGATTATGATTACTTATTTTATAGCGTGGTATATCGTGAACTGACGATTTTTTTCTAGCGTTTCACAATGGCCAAATTGACGTTCAATAATAGGTGGATATTTTAAGAAGCTGTTCGCTACTATGACCATCTGCCCAGCTCGTTGTAAATGCTTAGGTGCATCTGATAACAACTGCTCGGTGGCTGAGTAGCTGGTGTCTAATCCTGCATGGAAGGGGGGGTTACTGATGATAAACTGAAAATCTTGCGGAAGATCTGAATAAACATCAGAGGCCAAAACGTTCCCTTCGAGGCCGTTTGCTAATAAGGTTTGCTTGCTTGATTCAATCGCAAAGGCATTAATGTCACACATATGTAGCGTGATTGACGGGTAACGCAATGCCATAAACGCACCTAATACTCCTGCGCCACAACCGAAGTCGAGTACCTTGCCATGCAATGAAGGCAGGTTTTTAAGAAGTAGTTGGCTGCCAATATCAAACTCACCGTGACTAAAGACGCCGGGTAGACTTTTTACGATTAAGTGCTGCCCATCGAGTTCCACAGGGTAAGACTTGAACCAAGACTGAAGATCAAATGACGTGGGTGCCGAATGGCATTGCCCCCAATAGAAAGAGCAGCGACGTGCTGAGTCATATTTCTTGATGACGCCATAATCAGCAAACAGTTTTTCAACACTCTTCACTCCAGAGCGATTCTCACCAACTACCACGATCTCAGTGTTTTCTCCCAATGCAGCCAGCGACATTTCAAGCAGCATTTGAGCTTCAGCTTTGGCTTTTGGCCAGTACATCAGGATAAGATCGGCGTCGATGTGCTTTGGTAATTCAGCGCCAAAGTGACACGTCAGATTCGGCGATGGATTAAGTTGGCGATAGGTGCAGTAGTTGCTAGTGAAAACGGTGACCTTGTCGCAATGCTGACGTAAATCAATAGGGAATTGATCTTCAATTTCACCAATGACCAGCACACGCTTTCCAGCGAAGTATTCAAGCTGTCTTTCTGCAATCTGGCTGGGAGCGATATAATGCGACATGTTTGGCGTCTCTTAGGAGCATAAAAAGGACGGGGATTCTCTCATAAACCCCATCCGTAAAAAAGCATTCTAACTGTTATCTTGGCTATCTAAGAAGTCTTTAAACTCTTCTTCATACATATTAAAAAGTACGATGGTGATAGCAAAAATGATGGGGCCGTAGATAAGGCCAATCAACCCAAAGAGATGGATGCCACCGAGTAGGGAGAAAAATATCATTAGCGTATTCATCCCAGCACTGCCTTGCATCAGCAATGGTCTAAGGACGTTATCAATAGAACCAACGACGGCAATGCTCCAAATCGCTAAGAACATCCCCCACTGGGTCTCACCAGTAAGCAGTAAGTATGCAGTTGCGGGAATCCAAATTAGAGCCGTTCCTACCACAGGGATAAAGGAAGCAAATCCCATCATAGTGCCCCAGAATAAGCCTGGAAATCCCGCCAACCACATGCCAAACCCGCCAGCAAAACCTTGCGCAATAGCTGTCAAAAACGAACCCATTACCGCGGATTTTGAAACCTGTTCAATCTCATTAAGTAGTCGGTCTTCTTGGGTGCGAGAAAACGGCAGGATATGACGAATAGCGGCAATGATTTTGTCGTTGTCACGAAGCAAAAAGAACAAGACAAACAGCATTAAAAAGAAATTCATCAAAAAGCTCGTCGCGTCACCCAGTATTTTGGCACTGATGGCAACAAGATTAGAGCCCAGTGAGGTGGCAAACTCAGCCGCTTTCTTGGCGATGTCTTGTGGGTCGATCTTATCAAACGGTAGGTAGTCATTGACCAAGGCAAGCCCTTTAACGACCCAAGGATGACTAAATACCTCTTGAATGCCACCACCCGTTACCCATTGGTACAGGTTTTGTGAGAAAACCGACCCTTGCTGCACGATGGCGCTAAATACCAACATTAATGGCATGACAATAATAAAAGTCAAAATGGTACAAGACAGCAGAGCGACAATGTTACTGTGATTGGGTAGTTTACGGTCTAACCAGTCGTGGATTGGGAACATCAATAACGATAAAATAAACGCCATTACGATTGAATTGATATAGGGTTCGACAAGCAAATAACAGGCAAAACCCGTAAAAAGCAACGCGATAATTAGGACCCAGTGGCTTGCAGTAACATTCATTTTCGTTTTCACGATCGATCCTTTTCGAGTGAATCTGCGCTAAGACCATGTGCGACTTTAACGGTGGGCACCATGGAATAGAGTAGGGTGTTAAATTAGGTTGAGCGTAACATTTCATTTTGAGCGTAGTATCTAGTTTATAGTCGGTTGGCAAAGTTTGCTATTAGAGATGTGGCAACCGATTGAATCCTATAATGGACGTAATATATTGAGTGATCAATTTTAATTCGTATTCACAGTTTTGATGACAGGGGAGAGTATGGGGTGTTGCAATAACAAAGGTGATTGTCAATCTACGGTTAAAGCGAGGCGGTCAATCCCTTGGTTTTCGCTGATGATCACAGCGATTATCGTGCTGGTTGTTTTTTACTGGCAGGCATAAAAAAGGGCTGAAAGTCAGCCCTTTTGGAATACTTAGTGTTAGAGGATTTATGCTTCGTTAGCTAACATCGCAAAACAGCGATCAGCGGCTTCAAGCGTTGCCTCAATTTCTTTAGATCCATGAGCGAGTGACAGGAAGCTCGCTTCGAATGCTGACGGTGCTAGGTACACACCATGATCGAGCATCATGTGGAAAAAACGCTTAAAGCGTTCGACATCACACTTGGTGACGTCTTCGTAACACGTTACGCTTTCTTGATCGGTAAAGAAAAAGCCAAACATGCCACCCACTTGATTGACCACCAATGGGATACCACGCTCGTCGGCTAGTGCTTTAAACCCATCAGCAAGTTGTTTGGTTTTATTGGCTAGGCGTTGTTCGTTACCTTCTTCAGAAAGTACGGTTAGGCAAGCGTAGCCTGCTGCCATCGCAATAGGGTTACCTGAGAGTGTACCTGCTTGATAAACAGGGCCAGTCGGCGCAACGTATTGCATGACTTCTTTGCGACCGCCAAATGCGCCAACAGGCATACCACCACCGATAACTTTACCCAATGTTGTTAGGTCCGGTTTGATGTTGTAATACGCTTGAGCGCCACCTTGAGCAACACGGAATCCCGTCATGACTTCATCAAAGATAAGCAGGGCGCCTTCTTCGTCACAAATCTGACGAAGGCCTTCATGAAACCCTTCGACTGGAGGGATACAGTTCATGTTGCCAGCGACAGGCTCAACAATGATACAGGCAATCTCACCTTTGTTTGCAGCAAACAAAGCTTTAACCGACTCAAGGTCATTAAACGTAGCGGTAAGCGTATACTTAGCAAAATCAGCAGGCACGCCTGGAGAACTAGGTTGACCAAGAGTTAATGCACCTGAGCCTGCTTTTACCAGAAGACTATCGGCGTGGCCATGATAACAGCCTTCAAATTTCATTATTTTGTCGCGACCAGTGTAACCTCGAGCTAGGCGAATCGCGCTCATTGTTGCTTCAGTACCTGAGCTCACCATGCGAAGTTGTTCCATGGATGGAACGAGCTTTCGTACCAACTCCGCCATGTTGATTTCCATCTCAGTCGGAGCACCAAAGCTTAGGCCTCGCTGCGCAGCGTCGATGACTGCCTTACGAATGGCGGCATGGTTGTGGCCAAGGATCATTGGTCCCCATGAGCCGACGTAGTCGATGTATGCTCTACCATCAGCATCAAAAATCAAAGGACCATCGGCACGTTCCACAAATATTGGTGAACCACCAACACCGTTGAAGGCACGAACGGGCGAGTTAACGCCTCCAGGGATAGTCTCTTGCGCTTTTTGATACAGCTCTGCTGATTTGGTCATGGAGAATTCCTCTTTGCTTATTCGGACCAAGTGAGCAGCATTGTACATACCCACACAGAATCTAGTAGTGTTTTGAGCACATTTTCGTAAATTGCATCGAGTAATCTAAGTAATATGAATTTGGATCTGTCTAATACTTGAACGAAGCACTCAGGTATTAGATAATCCCTCCAATACAATTAATATTATTTGTTTACTCATCATTTTGGTGAGTCGTTTTTTATCTTCGTAGGGGATGCGAGACCACTGAGTATCGGTGGTGCGCTTGAATTGCGAATGAGTAGCAAGAGAGGTTCCTATGAGTGATGCAGCTATTCCTTTAAATTTTTCTGATGCCGCGGCAACGCGAGTCAATACACTGATTTCAGAAGAAGAAAACCCAGAATTGAAACTACGCGTTTACATTACGGGTGGTGGCTGTAGTGGTTTTCAGTATGGCTTTACCTTTGATGAAAGCGTTAATGATGGCGATACGACGATTGAAAAGTGTGGTGTGACATTGGTGGTTGACCCAATGAGCCTACAATATCTTATCGGTGGCACCGTCGATTACACGGAAGGATTAGAAGGGGCTCGGTTCTTTATCGACAACCCGAATGCGACCACGACATGTGGTTGTGGCGCTTCTTTCAGCGTGTAAATAAAATAAAAAAGAGGCGAATGAGAAGTTCGCCTCTTTTTTTGTCACGAATTCGCAACAAAATAAGACAAAACAAGGTAGTGTTAACGCTCTACTTCTTGTCTCGATGAGCGTATCGCGTGCATCGGCACATTGAGCTGTAGGATATTGCTCAATGTTGAATACTCTTTTGGAGTGTTTACCGCTTAGTTGACTGAAGGCATAAAAACCCAGTCGGCAGAGGCGCACTATTATAAGGATATATCTATGCCATCGACTCAATCTGGCAACTACTTTTCAAGACGTCCTTGGCTCATCTCTATATTGCTTGTTTTAATCCTGTCCGTTTGGTTGGGTCTAGGCGCAATAAAGGCAGAAGAGGGAACATCCACTGCTGCTCCCGAAGCAGCACCACTTGCTCGTGTGGTTTTCCAATCCTTTATCGCTGAAAATATTGAAAAGAAGATTGACTTATATGGCCGAACCGCCGCGGATCGAACGGCTAATCTTGGCGCTGAAATTGCCGGTAAAATTATCGGTCTAAGTGTTAAGAAAGGCGATAGTGTTAAGGTTGGCCAACCCATAGCGCAAATTGACAAAGGTGACCTGCCGATCCAGCTTGAACGAGCTCAAGCCATGCTTAATGTTCGTCAGCAAGAATTTAATGCTTCTAAGTCTTTGAAGAGCCGAGGCTTACAAGGTGAGGTCGCGTATTCAACCGCAGCGGCTAACCTGACTGAAGCAAAGGCAATGGTGGGGGCCGCAAAGCTGGCCTTAAGGAACACGCTGGTTAAGGCGCCGTTTACCGGTATTGTTGACAGCATTGATATCGAACTCGGCGATTTTGTCTCAGTCGGCGATCCTGTCGCGATGATGATTGATTTAAGTGTGCTCGTGATTGAGGCTGATGTGAGCGAGCGTCATATTCAAAGTTTGTCGGTTGATCAAACCTCGACCATTCGTTTTATCGATGGGCAAAAAGTAACGGGTACGCTGCGCTATATCTCAAGGGTCTCCTCACTTTCTACTAATACCTTTCCTATCGAGATAGAGGTCCCTAACCCTAATCAACGTATTCCTGCCGGTGTGAGTGCAGAAGTTGAACTGGCGCTAGAAGATAATCTGGCGATAAAAATTACCCCAGCTATGTTGGCGTTAGACGAGAGCGGCAATCTTGGTGTTAAGACTCTCCAGCAAGAGAAAGTCGTTTTTGTGCCTATACAACTGGTCAAGGCTGAGCAGGACGGGGTCTGGTTAACAGGGTTAGGTGAAAGCGTCGATATTATCGTGCTAGGACAAGGCTTTGTTCGTGACGGAGACTTTGTTGAGGCGATCAGCGTTGACCAAGCAAATAGAATTGCTCAGCAAGCTGATAATTAGGGGGAAGACGCATGAATGCTTTGATTGATGCGGCACTGTCCCGTTCTCGAACGATGATCAGTTTGCTTGTTCTGATCCTAATTGCGGGCGTGGTGACATACAATACGATTCCCAAGGAATCGAGCCCTGATATTACTATCCCTATCATTTATGTCTCTGTTGGGCATCAGGGTATCTCCCCAGGTGACAGTGAGCGCCTATTGGTTCGTCCGCTAGAAAAAGAGCTGCGCTCCATTGAGGGTGTGAAGGAAATGACGGCAACGGCCTCTGAGGGGCATGCCTCCGTTACGCTTGAATTTAATGTGGGTGTCGACCTTACCCAGGCGATGGCTGACGTTCGTGATGCGGTAGACTTAGCTAAACCGAAGCTGCCTGATGACAGTGACGAGCCAACGGTCAATGAAGTGACGTTTGCCTCTCAACAACCCGTATTATCTGTCGTGCTCTATGGATCGGTACCTGAGCGCACTATTGTGCAAATCGCCCGCCAGCTGCGTGATAAGCTTGAAAGTTACCGACAGGTATTAGAGGTGGATATCGCAGGTGATCGTGATGATATCGTTGAGATTGTCGTCGACCCACTGTTGATGGAAAGCTATGGGTTGGATCAAGGTGATATCTATAACCTGATTGCGTTGAATAACCGCGTAGTCGCAGCCGGATTCGTTGATACTGGCTATGGTCGATTCTCGGTTAAAGTTCCATCCGTATTCGAAACGCTCAAAGATGTTCTCGAGCTACCAGTAAAGGTTGATGGCAAACAGGTCATTACCTTTGGTGACGTCGCAACGGTGCGTCGAGCATTTAGAGATCCAGATAGCTTTGCGCGACTCGATGGGGAATCGGCCGTTGTTTTGGATATCAAAAAGCGCGCGGGTGAGAATATCATTGAGACGGTCGCCTTGGTCAAAGAAGTGATGCATCAGGCATCTCTGTTACCCGAGTGGCCAAATAATCTTCAGGTTAGATACACCAAGGATGAATCAAAAGATGTGAAGATCATGCTTAATGATCTGCAAAACAATGTGCTATCAGCGATTATTTTAGTCGTCATTGTTATCATCGCGATCCTTGGTATGCGTACCGCGATGTTAGTGGGCGTATCCATTCCTGGCTCATTTCTTACCGGTTTACTTGTGCTGTCTGTCTTCGGTTTGACGGTCAACATTATTGTCTTATTTTCACTGATTATGGCTGTTGGAATGCTGGTGGATGGCGCTATTGTTGTGACGGAATTCGCCGACCGACGAATGCAAGAAGGCACGCCAAGAAAAGAAGCCTATGCGGATGCAGCCAAGCGCATGGCTTGGCCTATTACCGCTTCCACGGCGACAACGTTGGCAGCATTTGCTCCTTTATTATTCTGGCCGGATACCACGGGCGAGTTTATGAAATTCCTCCCGTTAACCTTGATCGCGACCTTGACCGCATCATTAGTAATGGCGTTGTTATTTGTTCCTGTTCTTGGAGGCCTGTTTGGTAAGCCTCAATATGTTTCCAGCGCGCAGCAAGCCAAGATGGTGGCGTTACATGACGGTGAATTTGATAAAGCAACCGGCATTACCAAGCTCTATTATCAGACCCTTGCGGTGGCTATTGAGCATCCACTTAAAATATTGATGTTGGCGATTTTTATCGCGATAGGGGTTGGCGTCACGTACAACAAAGCGGGCTTAGGGGCTGAATTTTTCCCTGAGGTTGACCCCCCTTATTTTAATGTCAAGGTGCGCTCTCACGGTGACTTGTCGATCAATGAAAAAGACCAAGTCATGAGTGTGGTGGAAAAAGTCATGCTCAATCATGATGAGTTTGAGAGTGTGTACACAAAAACGGGGGGCGAGAGTGAGATCGGCAACATCCAGATCACCCCTGTTGATTGGCAAGACAGGCGTCGTGTTAACGTTATTATTGAAGAACTCAAGCAAACAACCGACCAATTTGCTGGCGTGGAAATCGAATACAAATTTCCAGACGCAGGGCCACCTGTCGAGCATGATTTAGTGGTTGAGCTTTCGGCGCGTTTCCCTGAGCGATTGGATGAAGCCGCGAAAATAGTTAGGCGCTGGGCAGACAGTAGCCATAAGTTAACTAATATCAGCGACTCGTCTAGCAAACCAGGCATAGATTGGCAGATTGATATCCGTCGAGACGATGCTGCTCGATTTGGTGCTGATGCGAGCCTTGTTGGGAACACCGTACAATTTGTTACCAACGGCCTGAAAATTGGCGATTACTTACCGGATGATTCGACGGAAGAAGTGGACATTTTGGTGCGTTTTCCTAATGACAAACGGGACATTGGTCGTTTTGATGAACTACGTGTCAAAACCCCTGTCGGTTTAGTGCCTATTACTAACTTTGCCGAGATTACACCACAACCTAAACAAGATACGATCGAGCGGCTTGATGGTATTCGAATCATTAATGTTAAAGCGGATATGGCAGAGGGCTTTAACCTTGCTATTGAGTTGCCGGCATTCCAGCAATCACTTGATGCGCTTGAGCTTCCTACGGGCATTGACGTTAGGATTCGTGGCCAAAATGAAGAGCAGAAGAACTCGTCTGAATTTCTGCAAAGTGCCTTCTTGGTCGCATTGGCGGTCATGGCGCTTATCTTGATCACGCAATTCAACAGTTTCTACCAGGCGTTTTTGATTCTAAGTGCGGTGATTTTCTCTACGGTTGGCGTTTTTGCTGGCTTGCTGATTTTCCAACGCCCGTTCGGGATCATCATGTCAGGTATCGGTGTGATCGCGTTAGCAGGGATCGTGGTTAACAACAATATCGTACTTATCGACACTTACAATCAATTGCTCAAGCGAGGCTTGGATAAACGAGAAGCGATTTTGAGAACAGGGGTTCAGCGTTTAAGACCGGTATTATTAACCACAGTGACAACGATCTTGGGGTTGATGCCAATGGTGCTAGAAATGAACATTGATCTCATTAACCAAAAGATAGAGTTTGGGGCTCCAAGCACACAATGGTGGTCTCAACTTGCAACGGCGATTGCTGGAGGCTTGGCGTTTGCGACGGTGTTAACCTTGGTGCTTACGCCTTGTTTATTAATGCTTGGCAAAAATGTACACAGTGCAACCACCTCAGAGCCCAAGCGCTGGAAGTTTTGGCGTAAAAAGCCCCAAAATACGCCAACAGCCGTGACTCCACCAACGATAGATCCAACCTCTGAGTAAGCGGCGTTAAATGATGATGTCATAAACTAGGCCCCGTAAGGGGTCTTTTTTATACTATTGATGATGAATGTTGCTGATTACAGATGTTATAACAATGGTTTTGTCTGCTAATTCGCACTAGGCGATAGTATTTTATACTTAATTTTGCGGGTGTTTGAGATTATATGTTGGATTTAATCTCATCGTAGTGACAAATTATTGCATTTGCGAGGGAATGAAGAATAGTGTTTTTTTTGAGACCTAAACATTGTTAGACCTTGTGATAAGAAAGCGTTACAGTTGTTGCGTAAACGGTGTGCTTGTTATGACTGGCACAACGACATAGCCGAAAAATGAGTGATTTCGATTAGGCTACGAATAAGCCCTAACTATGTAAAACCAGCTCTTCAAGCCATCTGTTTGTCGAGAGAACTGGTAAGGAGCAAATATGGAAAACCCTACCCCAGACATGTTATCTGGCGCTGAGATGATCGTTCAATCTTTGATTGATGAAGGCGTACAGCAAATCTTTGGCTACCCTGGTGGCTCAGTCCTCGATATTTATGATGCACTCCATCAGAAACAAGAAGATATCCAACACGTTTTAGTTCGACATGAGCAAGCAGCCACTCACATGGCGGATGGATATGCTCGTGCGACAGGTAAACCGGGTGTTGTACTTGTTTGTTCAGGCCCAGGCGCTACCAACACGATTACCGGTATTGCAACGGCGTACATGGACTCCATTCCAATGATCGTGTTGTCCGGTAACGTTCCGAATAACCTGATTGGTAACGATGCATTCCAAGAATGTGACATGGTCGGCGTATCTCGCCCGGTAGTGAAACATAGTTTCCTATTAAAACGCGCGGAAGATATTGCGGATACCATTAAAAAAGCCTTCTACATTGCCTCGACTGGACGACCTGGTCCGGTTGTTGTTGATATCCCAAAAGATGTCATGAACCCGCAAATAAAATTTCCTTACGAGTATCCTGAGTCGGTGGCATTACGTTCATACAACCCAACGACATCAGGACACAAAGGACAGATTAAAAAAGCACTGAAAACCATTCTAGAAGCGAAGAAACCGGTACTGTATATCGGTGGTGGTGCTGTGATGGCGGAAGCAGATCAGCAGATAGCTAAGCTTTCTGAGACATTAAATCTCCCAGTCGTTAGTACCTTGATGGGGTTAGGCGCATTCCCAGGCACTCATAAGAATGCTTTAGGTATGCTGGGTATGCACGGTACGTACGAAGCCAATATGGCGATGCATGAAGCGGATTTGATTTTTGGCGTTGGGGTTCGCTTTGATGACAGAACCACAAATAATCTCGACAAATACTGCCCAAATGCAAAAGTTGTGCACATTGATATTGATCCATCGTCGATCTCAAAAAATGTGCGAGCGGATGTACCGATTGTCGGCTCTGCTGATGTGATTTTAGATGCCATGCTGAAACTTCTCGTTGAGCAGGGTGGCAGCAATGATGAACAAGCGCTTGATGCATGGTGGACAGAGATTGAAAGTTGGCGTGAACGTCAGTGCCTAAGCTATGAAAAGTCCGCGGACCGTATCAAGCCGCAACAAGCCATTGAGGTGCTCCATAAACTGACAGAAGGGAACGCATACGTCGCGTCCGATGTCGGTCAGCATCAAATGTTTGCTGCACTGTATTACCCATTTAATAAGCCACGTCGTTGGATCAACTCTGGTGGTCTTGGAACCATGGGCTTTGGTTTCCCAGCAGCGATGGGGGTAAAGTTTGCGTATCCGGATGAAGAAGTGGTTTGCGTAACCGGTGATGGTAGTATCCAGATGAATATTCAGGAACTGTCCACGGCAATGCAATATGGCATTCCAGTAAAAATCATCAATCTAAACAACCGATTCTTAGGTATGGTTAAGCAATGGCAAGATATCATTTATCAAGGCCGTCACTCTAATTCTTACATGAGTTCAGTTCCTGACTTTGCCGCTATCGCAGAGGCGTACGGTCACGTTGGCATTCGTATTTCTCATCCTGATGAGCTAGAAGAAGGGCTAAAGAAAGCCTTATCAATGAAAGACCGTTTGGTTTTTGTTGATATCAATGTTGATGAAACTGAGCATGTTTACCCGATGCAAATCAAAGGGGAAGGCATGGACAAGATGTGGTTGAGCAAGACGGAGAGAACATAATATGAAGCACATTATTTCACTACTTATGGAAAACCAACCTGGGTCGTTATCACGTGTGGTTGGCTTATTTTCTCAACGTGGCTATAACATTGAATCATTGAACGTGTCACCCACTGACGATGAAACGTTATCTCGTTTGAACATCACAACCGCCTCTAGTGAAATGCAGTTGGAGCAGATTCAAAAACAACTGCATAAACTCATCGATGTCTTAAAGGTGCAAGAGGTTACGGCGGTTGAGCACATTGAACGTGAATTGATGATGGTGAAAGTAAAGGCAAGTGGTTTTGCTCGAGCAGAAGTCAAACGCACGGCGGATATCTTTCGAGGTCAGATTGTCGACGTCACCGCATCCCAATACACTGTTCAACTGGCTGGTACCAGCGAAAAGCTCGATGCATTTATTACGGCATTGTCTGAAGTGACAGAGGTTGTTGAAGTCGCTCGTAGTGGTATTGTCGGTATTGCTCGTGGTGAGCGTGCACTTAAAGCATAGATTGAAAACGCCTGCCTAAGCAAGCTATCAGATGTGAACTAAAAGCCAGCACTTTTATTTGAGGTGCTGGCTTTTTAATGCAGTAATTTTATTGTCCCCTTTGATTGGTAGCTCCCCTCTAAATCAACATTTTATTTTGCCAGCATCGTTCTTTTTTCTTACCCGTAATTTTTATCACATAATACGAACCATTTAACATAAGTTGTGATTTATGCAGTGTATATTTGTATTACAAATAAGGTGCTCAGGATAGGAACGAGAAGAATAACAAGGAGATAACGATGCATCACATTTTTAAAACCATGCTTACATGCACAGCTCTGTTGGCATTACCTGCTAGTTACGCCGCGGATGTTAAAGCAAAGCCTGTACGTGATATTAGTAAGATTGAGGTACGTGAAAAGGTATTAGAGGAAGCTATCGCATCTAGGACGCTCACCTGGTTAACGGGAAGCGCGGCTAACAATGATTACATGTCAGTGGGTCGAATGGCGAATTATTTTGGTTTTGTCGGTTTTCGTGTCGCTAGCGGTCATAGTTTGTCACGCAGTGCAGTAGCTAAGCAAACGCTCGCCGTACTTACTGCTTCGCAACAACAATTATTGGTGAGATTACTCGAAGAACAAACGCTTCCTTTTGAACGAGCCCAGCAAGCGAGGTTTTCAATAAATCGAGCTCTTGAAGAACTTCTGGTGGGGGAATCAGTATCAGAAGCGAATTTTTTAGCGCTAGGGCGTGAATATGGAGCGAGTGAGGCGGCGCTCGGACGAGTGATAGGACAACGTTTTGGCGAGATAGCACAAACCTTATCGGCGGCACAACGAGATGAACTTTCTGATATCCGAGCTGCTCATATATCTGGTCGGGGGGCGGATATTCCGTCAAAAGGCAGCAAAATAAAGTTGGGAAAAGAAGAAAAAAAGGAACTCGTTAATTTGGCTGCGCGTTTTTTGACATGGACAACGGGCACTCAAGAATTTAATGACTTTGAGGTAGTCGGTAAACCTAGTCAGCATTTTGGTTTTGTTAGTCTTAGGATGGCGTCGAATCATGGCGTCAAGCGTGGTAGCGTAGCTCAAGAAGTCCTTGCGATGCTTACGCCACAGCAGCGTTCGATAATACAAGTTGCCGCACGACAGAATGTGGACGATTTTAAGCATTTTCTTGATGCTAGAAGTGCGCTTATGCGAGTCCTTGAAATGGCTTTACTTGGTCAAACTATCGATGAGGCCTTAGTACAAAAGTATGGTCGTGAGGTAGGGGGTGTTGAAGCAAGAATGACGTGGACCCAAGCCAATGCAATGCTGGCTGTTCGAAATCAGTTTTCTGATCAGCAAGCCTCAGAGTTATTGACTATCAGGAATAAGTATACCGTCGCGATACAAGACAATGCGGAATATGCCCCTTTAGAGCGAGGCCGCCAGCTATATTCCCAGTGCGTACTTTGTCATGACGTCTCATCTAAACAATCAATTGGGCCAGATCTTACCGACATTGTGGGGAGAAGGGTGGCCAGCGATACTCAATTTCCCCGCTACTCGATTGCGCTGAAGTCTTTTGCTAAGCGAGAGCCGGTATGGAGTGTCGAAATACTTGATGCGTTTATAGCATCGCCGAAAGATCTTGTCCCTGGTACTTACATGGGGTTTAGTGGTCTTGAGAACAAAAAAGAGCGCAGTGCCCTTATTCAATATTTAGCTCAGCGTAGCCAGTAAAGGCAAGTTCTACGGTTGTTGAACGTTGAGACCGATTGCTAGTGAAATTGCAAACGAAGGAATAGAAAGCATTCGGGGTGAGGAGGTATAGAGTTTGCTGGGTTAATCACTGTACGATAAGGTCGCGCCATAACGTACAGTGGTTAGAGCTTATGGGTAATCGCTTATATGAGGTCCAGCCGACTCATACTACCCTTCAATTTCAACAAACGGTGCTGGTTCTTCAATGATTGGTCTCATTGGTTCTTCCTCAGGTACTTGAGGTGCAGGTGCCGCTTCAGGTTTGACTTCTGTATTGAGTTTTTCTTCGGTCTCGGCAAACTGGAATGCGCGGATAACTTGTTTTACTCCGGAGACATTTCGCGCGATGTCGGTTGCTACATCGGCGTGTTCCTTAGAGACATAGCCCAGTAAGAAGACTTCTTTGTTTTCAGTGATAACTTTAATTTTTACACCGTTAAGACGCTCATCAGTGAGGAGTGCCGATTTAACCTTTGTCGTCAGCCAGCTATCATTACTCATCTCAGTAAATCCGAGTGGCGAATTGATGCGTATTTGGTTGTACACGCGTTTTACGCCATCCAGCGCTGACACTCTTGCGTCGAGTTGGCTTTTTAGCTCTTCGGTTTTGGCTTGTCCCATTAAGACAACAGTACCTCGTTGAGAGCTTGCAACGACTCTAACTTGACCGACGAATGGCGCTTTGTTGGTCATGCCTGCGACCTCAGATTCAAGGGCGCTGTCGTTCCATATTTCTTTGGTTGAGCGAGTGTCGGTAACCAGGTTAACGGTGGTTGCGGCACCAGCCACAAACAATCCCGCACAACCAGACAAAAAGACGCTCATTACCAGTAAGGTGATGGTTTTATATATTTTCATTGCGTTACTCTTCATGCGCAGGGAAAAGGACCTGATCGATGAGATCACATAAGCAGTGTAATGTCACCATATGGACCTCATGGATTCGAGATGTGCGGTGAGACGGGATACGAATCTCCACATCATTTTCGCCCAGTAAACCGGCCATTTCACCACCGTCTTTACCGGTGAAAGCGATGATGGTCATATCTCGAGTCACTGCGGCTTCCATCGCTTTAAGAACATTTTTACTGTTACCGCTAGTCGAAATCGCTAATAAGATATCGTCAGTCTGGCCAAAGGCTCGAACTTGTTTCGCGTAAATGTCTTCAAAGTTATAGTCGTTTGCAACGGCTGTCATTGTTGTGCTGTCTGTTGTCAGCGCCATTGCTGGCAGGCTTGGTCGCTCAGTTTCAAAGCGATTGAGTAAACTGGAAACAAACTGTTGAGCATTAGCAGCTGAGCCGCCATTTCCGCAACAAAGAATTTTATGACCGTTGAGAAGTGTTGCCACCATAGCTTGAGCTGCATGGGTAATGGCGTCTGGCAGCGCTTCAGCTGCTGCAATTTGAATCTGAATGCTCTCAGTAAAGCTTTCTTTAATGCTATCGCGCATGGTTATCCTTGAGTAATCGCGTTTTTTATCCATTCGATATCATCGCCATTATTATGAATAGCGACGACATCAAACCGAAATTCAGTATCGTAAGGAGATAAGCCGTTGCTCATAAGCCAAACCATCGCTGCTTTTTGCAGCTTTTTGGCTTTAGATGGGGTCACCATCTCTTGAGCACTGCCATATTGACGACTTTGACGATATTTTACCTCAACAAAGACAAGGCATGTAGCTTCTTTCATGATGAGATCGAGTTCACCGCATTTTACGGTGTAGTTTTTCGTTAACGTATTTAGGCCTTGCTGGCCTAAATACGTTTGCGCTAGGTCTTCGTAGTGCTGACCAATTTTACGTTTGTCCACGGGTGTTGCAGGTGGTTTACTCGCTGGCGCTTTCTGCCACGGTAGTCGCATTTGTCGATTCCAGTTCGTTGCCTTCTTCCGTGTTGTCATCAGCGCTAATCGTCTGTGATTTTGCTTGACCGTGCACACCCCATGCAATCTGTCGTTGCACCACACAATTTGAGTCAATGGTGAGTGTACCGGTTTGCCCATCAACGGAATAACCTTCTACCGCTTTAAGTTGAGGAAGTTCTTTAGTGAGAGCGTAGGCATCCATACCAAGGGCTTGCAAACGTTTCTCTGCGTTTGAGCTCTTAGGCCAAAACTTTGTGATTTGTGCTTCAAGCTGTTCATCTTCTTCGATTAGCATTGGAATATCACTGTAAACCACACCAGTAAGGTCTTCATATTGACGCTTGCTAGAGTTGCTGTGCGAGTCTGCAAACAACTTAGGTTGGCTGGCATCAGGGTTGATAGCGACCTCAATGAATGGCTTAATCAATGTTAAGTCAGCCCCGTTAGCGACAATGTACACGGAATCAATATCTCGACGGCTTCTCGGCTGATTCTCAAGTTTCATGCCCGTGAGGGCCTCCATTTGAGCGATGCGTTGCTGGCTTTCTTGCAATCCAAATACGTTGTTAATGGTCTTTTGCAGTTGTGCGCGACTGCTGTATTGAGCCACAGCAATGTTGTTCGGGCTTAGTTTTGCCCACTCTTCTTCAAAGGCCTTGACGACACGATTACCTAATGAGCTTTTCGGGGCAAGAATTAATGGGTAAGCATAATTTTCTTGTGATAAATGTTTGGCAGCCTGTGTGACTTCTTGTTCAGGCGAAAGCGTTAGATAGCACATGGCTTGCGTTGGTTCGATAGTGGTTGGAATGTTCAACGCTAGAGCTGGAATTGGCTTTTCTGCTGACAGCTGTGCTTGTTGTAGCTTTTCAACATTTTCCTTGATCAATGGACCCACAATAAAGTCGACATTATTGGCGATAAGTCGTGCTTTAATGTCACTGGCGGTGGTTTCGTGGGTGTCGATCACGGTGAAGATGGCTTCAGGATCGCGCTGCGTGTCATCCATTGTTGCCATCATGAAACCATCACGAACCAATTGAGCTTGTTTGGCGTATTTTCCAGTCAATGGGAGGAGCAATGCTGTGCTGTGCGGCGTGGATATCTCAAGGTTAAGTATATCGTAGATGCTCTGTGGGGTATAAACCGCGGCTGGGTGATTATTATTTTCTGCTAACCAGTTTTTTAATGTGTTTTGCAATTGAGGCAGGCTAGTGCTGAGTGCTTTCATGTAGCTTGCAAGCTGAACCCATCCATCAAGGATCTCTTCTTCTGGCTTAATCTCTAATTGGGAGAGTTGCTCCCCAGAGTATTGGTTGAGGTTATGCCAAATTTTTGCATTGATTGCTTCTTGCTGCTCGCGTGGCGCAAAGCTGGCCATCGCCACATACTCGCGGCTGGATTCAATATAGTTACCCATCTGCTCTAAGCTTTGGCCTCGTAGCTGATGATAGTGCATCCATTGTTGCTGCAGTAGTGGCCACTCAGCAGGCAGATTGAGCTGCAAATAAGCATCTTGTGCGTTGCCCTGTGCGAGGTTTAACTCAGCGCGAGCTAACTGCCACTCAGCTTGTTGAATCGTCGTTAGGTTTTGCTTGGCTAAGCGATTAGAAAGGCGCTGCGCTTGATCGTAGTTACCTTCTTGAATCGAGGCTTTGAAGGCAAGAATGAGCCATTCATTAGCAAACCCACCCTGATCGCTGTCGGCACGCATCAAATACACTTCAGAAGATGAGGTCGGTGCCATCGTAATATCAACGCTGCTTGGCGCGCTTGGTTGGGTTGAACAAGCGGCAATGGACAGGGCCAATGCAATGGGCGTTAGCAGGCGCGTTACACTATTTCTTTTACGGTTCATCATTGCCATGAGCTCTTTAATCACTATTCGTGTAAAATCATTATATTAATCGTTGAAGTGATGGTAAACAAATGACAAGCAACAAAACCATTCATATTGAGCAACCAACGCTCTTTATTGTGCCAACTCCCATTGGGAACCTTGGTGATATCACGCATAGGGCACTAGAGGTGTTGCATAGTGTGGATATTATTGCCGCTGAAGATACCAGACATACTGGCAAACTTCTTTCTCACTTCAATATACAAACTAGAACATTTGCGCTTCATGATCACAATGAGCAACAAAAAGCACAAGTTTTAGTTGAAAAATTGTTATCTGGCGAGTCCATTGCCTTGGTATCGGATGCTGGGACTCCACTCATTAGCGATCCAGGGTATCATCTTGTATCACAATGTCGTCAAGCTGGCGTTAATGTTGTGCCATTACCTGGTGCATGTGCGGTGATCACGGCGTTAAGCGCCTCAGGCCTTCCTTCTGACCGATTCAGCTTCGAAGGCTTTTTGCCTGCCAAGAGCAAAGGACGCAAAGATAAATTTCTAGAGATTGCTAAAGCTGAGCGTACCTGTATTTTCTATGAATCACCACACCGTATTACGGAATCTATGGCTGATATGTTGGAAGTGTTAGGCCCAGACCGTGAAGTTGTGTTGGCACGAGAGTTAACCAAAACGTTTGAAACAATCCAAGGCTTACCTTTGGGAGAGCTCATTGAATGGATAGCAGAAGACGCTAACCGTAAGCGCGGCGAGATGGTGTTGTTGATTCACGGACACCGAGAGGCGGCGATCGAAGGTTTACCGGATGAAGCCACGAGAACACTCGGTATTTTGGTTAAAGAGCTGCCACTAAAGAAAGCGGCAGGCATGACGGCTGAAATTTATAACCTTAAAAAGAACGCTCTTTACAAATGGGGGCTAGAAAACCTTGAGTAATTGCGCGCGCTCCTATACAATCCGCGGCCTGAAGTTGACCAGATAGTCGCTGCTTCATTGACGTCCCCTTGAGCTTGTCTTGGGGGAGACTGATGGAGGGGAGGAAAGTCCGGGCTCCACAGAGCAGGGTGCCAGGTAACGCCTGGGGGGCGTGAGCCCACGACAAGTGCAGCAGAGAGAAGACCGCCGATGGCTCTATTTCTTCGGAAAGAGCACAGGTAAGGCTGAAAGGGTGCGGTAAGAGCGCACCGGACGACTGGTAACAGTTCGTTGCAAGGTAAACTCCACCCGGAGCAAGACCAAATAGGCTTTCACATTGCGCGGCTCGCGTAAGGGAGCGGGTAGGTTGCTTGAGCCAGTGAGCGATTGCTGGCCTAGACGAATGGCTATCACCGCTTAGGCGGATACAAAACCCGGCTTATAGGTCAACTTCACCTTTTAAGAAAAACCCATTACAAATTGATTTTGTGATGGGTTTTTTGCTTTTTTATCACCTATCTTTACGTTAGGCTGAACTTAACCAGATGACGTTACTTCGTGAAATCAGTACACTTGTCATCTTTGACCTACGCAACTCTTGAGATCACCAATGAGCGAATCTTTTCAACACGTTTCAGTTTTACTGCATGAATCCATCGATGGCTTAGCGATTAAGCCCGACGGTATCTATATTGATGGCACATTTGGTCGTGGTGGTCACAGTCGTCAAATTCTTTCGCAATTGGGTGAAAACGGTCGCCTGTATAGCATAGACCGTGATCCTCAAGCCATTGAAGAAGCAAAGAAAATTCAAGACCCTAACTTTACTATTATCCATGGCCCATTTTCAGGTATCGCGGAATACGCGCAGCGTTATGATCTCGTCGGCAAGGTCGATGGGGTGTTACTTGATCTTGGCGTATCGTCACCGCAGCTTGATGACGCGGAGCGTGGCTTTAGTTTTATGAACGATGGCCCGTTAGACATGCGTATGGATCCAACATCTGGAATGCCAGTGTCGCAATGGCTAGCGCACGCAGATTTGGACGATATCACTTGGGTGATCCGTGAATTTGGTGAAGATAAACACGCGCGCCGTATTGCTAAAGCCATTGTTGCGCACCGTGAAGATGAAGAAAAAGAGCCGTTAACACGTACTGGTCAACTTGCAAAATTGATCTCAGATGCGGCTCCAAAAAGCTTTAAAGAAAAGAAACACCCTGCGACGCGTAGCTTTCAAGCCTTCCGTATCTATATCAACAGTGAGCTTGATGAGATTGAAACGGCATTGAAGGGCGCGGCCAGTATTCTTGCTCCTGAAGGGCGCTTATCCGTGATTAGTTTTCACTCACTCGAAGACCGTATGGTGAAGCACTTTATTCGTAAGGAAAGCCGTGGACCTCAGGTTCCACATGGTATCCCTATGACGGAGGCGCAAATTAAAGCCCTAGGTAGCCCGAATCTTAAAGCGGTTGGAAAAGCGAGAAAGCCAACCGAGCAAGAAGTGGAAGTGAATACACGCTCAAGAAGTTCAGTACTTCGTATCGCAGAAAAACTATAGCGGACGAGCCGGATGTCTAACGAAACTAAGCATAATCTCGCCAAAGTGATACTGTTTGACCTCTTAACCGTCGGTCGAGTGCCACTTATTATTCTTATGCTTATTTTTGCCACGGCAATGGGGGTGGTATTCGCCACCCACCATACTCGACAAGCGGTGAATGAAAAAGACATGGCATTGCAAGAGCGTGATCGACTTGATAATGAATGGCGAAATTTGTTGTTGGAAGAGAATGCGCTCTCAGAACATAGTCGTGTTCAGGCTATGGCGAAGCAAGAGCTTGATATGCATCGTCCTGATGCGAGCAAGGAAGTAGTGGTTTCTCTCAAATGACAAGCAAAAAAGCGACGAACCCTCCCAAGAAAAAAACACCACCGCAATCTCCACCACCAACGATCATTCCTTGGCGCTTTCGCACGGTACTAGGAGCTATCATTGTCATTTTCTTTGCGCTGCTTGCTCGTATTGGTTATATCCAGGTGATTGAGCCAGATAACCTGATCAAACAAGGGGACTTGCGTACGGTTCGAGTGAAGGCGTTGCCATCGGCTCGCGGAATTATTTCCGACCGAAATGGTGAACCATTAGCGGTCAGTGTCCCAGTACAAGCTGTCTGGGCCGATCCCGCTACGATATTTAAGAATGGCGGCTTTGAGGAAATTGATCGTTGGCATGCCCTTGCCGATGTTCTTGGCCTTGACCGCAAAGGCTTAATCACCAAGATTAACAAGAATAAATCGCGCCGCTTTATATACCTGCAGCGCCAAGTAAGCCCGGCGATGGCTAAATACATTAAGGAGCTCAAGCTATCCGGAATCGGGTTAAAGGCGGAATCTCGTCGTTATTATCCCGCCGGAGAAGTGAGCTCCCATCTTGTTGGTGTCACGGGTATCGATGGTCACGGCTTAGAAGGGGTTGAGCGTAGCTATGATAAATGGCTCACTGGCGAAGCTGGGAAGCGAATTATTCGTAAAGATCGCTATGGTCGTGTTGTCGAAAATATTTCTCTTGAAGAACGAGAAGAAGGCAAGCCACTTGAATTAACCATTGATCAGCGTTTACAAGCCATTGCCTATCGGGCGGTTAAACAGGCTGTTGCAGATTATCGCGCCACCTCTGGTAGTGCGGTGATGATTGATGTAGAGAGTGGCGCGGTATTGGCAATGGTCAACGCGCCGTCATACAACCCCAATAATCGAAGCTCTCGCCAATCATTTACGATGCGAAATCGAGTGATCACCGATTCACTGGAGCCAGGCTCCACCGTGAAACCGTTTGTGGTGCTTGCGGCATTAGAGGCGGGTACTGCCAACGATAAAACCGTGATCGATACGGGTAATGGCATCATGCAAATTGGAGGTAGCCGGGTACGTGACACCTCCAAGGTTGGCAAGGCTGACCTGGCAAAAATCTTACAAAAATCGAGTAATATCGGTGTTGCTAAGTTGGCACTTGATATGCCACTGGAAGCGTTATTAGGCATGTACAGCTCTATCGGGTTTGGGCAGGTATCTGGCCTTAACCTTGTAGGGGAAGCGTCGGGTATTTTCCCTAACCGTCGTCGCTGGTCAAAGTTTGAAATTGCGACACTCGCGTTTGGCTATGGTATCTCCATTACGCCGTTACAGTTGGCTCACGCTTATGCCACGTTAGGCAATGCGGGTCTGTATCAACCAGTACACATCATAGAAAATAATCAGCAAGACCTCTCGAAACAAGTCATGGACCATGACAATGCCCAGCAAGTCCTACAATACCTTGAGGGGGTGACTCAACCCGGTGGTACGGCGACACGAGCGGCGGTACCGGGTTATCGAGTTGCGGCTAAAACGGGTACCTCGCGTAAAGCCAGTGCCGGAGGCTACAGCGATGAGTATGTGGCATTAACGGCCGGTATTGCACCCGTGAGTCGCCCTAAGGTTGCTTTGGTTGTGGTGATTAATGAACCGCAAGGTGATCAATATTATGGCGGTTCGGTGGCAGGACCTGTGTTCTCAGAAATTATGAAAGGGGCGTTACAGATTCTTAATGTGGCGCCTGACGAAAATCAGTTTCAAAAATAAGTGAGTGATTCTTATGTTGACGCCTTTGACATTAACCGCGTTACTTGAGCCTTGGCTTAATGTCGATAACGACGTAGTTCCCAATGATGCACTCAAAAACATCATGGTCTCAAACCTTGAGTTGGATAGTCGAGCGATAGAAGCGGGGGACACGTTTGTCGCCATTATTGGTCATGAGGTCGATGGTCGTCGATTTATAGACAATGCGCTGGCCGCTGGTGCGACGAGTGTGATTGCTCAAACCGCCGATGAAAGCCAGCATGGTCAAGTGGATACGTCGGGGGCTTCTCCCGTTATCTATCTCTACGATCTCGGTCGCTTTCTTTCGGAGCTTGCTGCTCGTTTATACCGTTACCAACAATCGGTGATAGGTATTACTGGCACGAATGGAAAAACCACAATCGCGCAATTAATCGCGCAATGGCTTGAATTACTTGGTCACCCCGCTGCCGTCATGGGCACGACAGGTAATGGTTTTTTGCAGCAGCTAGAAGTGGCAAAAAATACCACGGGTAACGCTATTGAAGTCCAGAAAACATTATCAAAACTTGATGCTCAAGGGGCGGCTTACACGGCAATGGAGGTATCTTCTCACGGCTTGGTTCAAGGGCGAATTGCTGCTGTTCCCTTTACGCTAGGTATTTTTACCAACCTAAGTCGTGATCATTTGGATTACCATGGCACGATGGGCGAGTACGAAGCCGCGAAGAAATTGTTATTTACCGGTCATCAATGCAAACATGCGGTGTTTAATATCGATGACGATGTCGGCATGCGTTGGCTAGAAGCGCGTCCAGATGCGATAGCGGTGTCGGTTAATGGCCTTCAAAAAGGCGAGCAATCACTGTGGGCGAGTAATGTTCAGTACAGTGAAAGTGGCATTACCGTGAGTTTTGAGGGCTGTTTTGGTTCCGGTGAGCTTCAAGCGCCACTCATTGGTCAGTTTAATGCCTGCAATGTGATGTTGGCGTTTGCCGCTTTGCTACGCTTGGGCTTTGATAAAATGCAGCTGATTGAGTGTGCTAAAAATCTTCAGCCTGTGTTAGGACGCATGGAGCTATTTCAAGTCGCGAACAAGCCTAAGATAGTTGTCGATTACGCCCATACGCCTGATGCTTTGGAAAAAGCATTACAAGCGTTGCGCGTTCATTGCGAAGGTAAGCTTTGGGTCATTGTTGGTTGTGGTGGCGATCGCGACAAAGGCAAGCGTCCAATGATGGCATCGATAGCTGAGCAGTTGGCTGATTATGTCGTTCTCAGTGATGATAATCCACGTGGCGAAATGCCATCGGCGATCGTGGATGACATGTTAGCAGGGATGAATAACCCAGCAGCGGCTATGATTGAGCACAGTCGTTTTGAGGCAGCTAAAATAGCCTTAGCCCAAGCGGGTACGTCGGATATCATTTTACTCGCCGGCAAGGGTCATGAAGACTATCAAATCATCGGTCAAAAATCGGTCCATTATTCCGATCGTGAGTCGGCTGCTACCCTACTAGAAATCGAATTGTGATAGGAGTCGAATATGATTACGCTGACGTTATCTGACATTACCCATGCGGTAGGTGGCACCTTGATGGTCGGTGAGCATACCAAGTGTGCAGGCCCTGAAATGTTGATCGAGGCCGTGACAACCGATACCCGAGCGATTGAGCAAGGTGCATTATTTATCGCCTTGGTCGGTGAGCGATTCGATGCACATGATTTTGTCACTCACGCTAAGGATAGCGGCGCTGTCGCCGTTATTGTCGAGAGAAAACTTGATGTTGATGTGACACAGATTGTGGTTGACGACTCATTAAAGGCGCTCGGTCACCTTGGTGAATACGTTCATCAGCAAGCGAAATCTAAAAATAGACAGTCTAAAACCGCTAAAACGATTGGCATTACAGGCAGCTGCGGGAAGACAACGGTTAAAGAAATGGTGGCAAGTATCCTTAACCAACAAGGGCAAGTGCTCTATACGGCTGGGAACTTTAATAATGATATTGGTGTTCCGCTGACGTTATTAAGAAGCACGGAAAATGATGATTTCTCTGTCATTGAGATGGGCGCAAATCATGTGGGTGAAATTGCCTACACGACACAGTTGACTCATCCTGATATTGCCATTGTAAATAATGTGGCTGAGGCCCATCTAGAAGGGTTTGGTTCTCTACAAGGCGTAAAGCAAGCTAAGGGTGAGATATACCAAGGCTTAGAAGCATCTGGAACCGCCTTGGTGAACCTCGACAGCCATGGTGGTGAGTTATGGAATGATGTCTTAAGCGATAAAAAAGTGGTGACTTTTGCCCAGCAAAACCCTGACGCAGACTACTTCGCTTCTGACATAGTAATGTCATCGCAAGGGAGTTCGTCCTTTACACTGCACACGCCTATTGGCCAAGTTGCGATAGAGCTTGGTTTGATCGGCCTTCATAATGTCAGTAACGCCATTGCCTCTGCAGCGTTAGCGGTGCAATGCGATAGCTCGCTATTACAGATTCAGCTAGGGTTGAAAACCTTGAATAAGGTCAAAGGACGTGTCGAGGTAGAAAAACTCACCGAGACCATTACCTTGATTGATGACAGTTACAATGCCAGCGTACCGGCCATGAAAGCCGCGGTAGACCTACTCTCGCAGTTCAATGGAGAGCGCTGGTTGATTTTGGGCAACATGGCAGAATTGGGGCATGAAAGCCTTGCACTTCACAAAGAAGTCGGACAACATGCTGCACCTTTCGCATTCGACCATGTTTTAACCTATGGTGAAGATGCGAAAGTAATCAGTGACCTTTGCAGTGGTATGCATTTCCAAAGTCACGACGTTATGCTCGATTACATTGAGCAACATCTACTATTATTAAATCAGACCTCTCACACCTTGTTGGTGAAAGGGGCGAACAGTGCTGGTATGTTCAAGATCGCGACGGCACTGAAGGAGAATTTTTCATGATCATTTGGCTTGCTGAGCTACTCCAGCCATACTTTTCTTTCTTTCGTCTTTTCGAATACCTGTCATTTAGAGCGATTGTCAGTGTGTTAACCGCGCTTGGGCTGTCTTTATGGATGGGGCCTAAAATGATTGCCAAATTGCAGATGTTGCAAATTGGCCAAGTGGTGCGAAACGAAGGTCCAGAATCTCACTTTAGTAAGCGTGGCACACCAACAATGGGTGGTGTGATGATCTTATTTACGATTACGTTTACCGTCTTGCTTTGGTCAGATTTGACCAATCCTTACGTATGGGCTGTCTTGGTGGTATTGCTGGGGTTTGGCGCCGTTGGTTTTGTCGATGATTATCGTAAAGTCGTACGTAAGAACACGGACGGCTTGATCGCTCGTTGGAAGTATTTTTGGCAGTCTGTGATTGCGTTGGTGGTTGCATTTGCACTGTACGCACATGGCCAAGATACGGCGGCTACGCAGCTTGTTGTACCATTTTTCAAAGATATTATGCCTCAAATGGGGCTGTTCTATATCGTCTTTACTTATTTCGTTATTGTTGGAACCAGTAATGCCGTCAACCTAACCGATGGTCTTGATGGCTTAGCTATTATGCCAACGGTATTGGTGGCAGCAGGTTTTGCTGTGATTGCCTGGGCAACGGGTAACGTGAATTTTGCCAATTACCTGCATATCCCCCATATCCCATATACGTCTGAGCTAGTGGTGGTTTGTACTGCCATCGTTGGGGCTGGCCTTGGTTTCCTTTGGTTTAATACTTACCCTGCCCAAGTGTTCATGGGCGATGTGGGTTCGCTGGCCTTGGGTGGTGCACTCGGCGTTATTGCGGTATTGGTCCGTCAAGAGTTTGTGTTAGTGATCATGGGAGGGGTATTTGTTATGGAGACCCTGTCGGTGATATTGCAGGTAGGTTCATACAAATTGCGTGGTCAACGTATCTTCCGCATGGCACCAATACACCATCACTATGAATTGAAAGGCTGGCCAGAGCCTCGCGTTATCGTGCGATTTTGGATCATTTCGATTGTTTTGGTGCTCATTGGCTTGGCGACACTGAAAGTACGTTAATTCGTGGTAGGAACAGTAAGCATGGAACGTTGGCAAGACATTCGTAACGTGGTGGTCGTTGGGCTCGGTATTACCGGGCTCTCTGTCGTTAATCACTTACAACAAATCCCGCACTCACTTCGAATACGTGTTATGGATTCTCGGTCGCAGCCACCAGGCGCCGACACACTGCCTCAAGGCATTGACTTGCATTGTGGCAGCTTTGAGCAGCAATGGCTCAATGAAGCAGATTTGATTGTGTGTAATCCTGGTATTGCGCTGGCAACCCCTGAGATAGCGACAGCCATGGCGCTGGATATCCCCGTTGTTGGTGATATTGAACTATTTGCTTGGGCGAACACTAAGCCAGTCATCGCGATTACTGGATCTAACGGTAAAAGCACCGTCACAGATCTGACGGGTGAGCTAGCAAAGGCCGCAGGCTTGAAGGTTGGTGTCGGGGGCAATATTGGTGTCCCAGCTTTAGATTTATTGCAACTGGATGCGGATCTTTATGTCCTTGAACTTTCGAGCTTCCAGCTAGAAACAACCTCGAGTCTAAAAACGATAGCATCTGCCTTCTTGAATCTTTCTGAAGACCACATGGATCGCTATCAAGGGATGGATGATTATGCGCTCGCCAAACAGCGTATATTCTTGCATGCTGAGAATGCGTTAGTGAATAGGTTAGAACCCGGAACCTACCCTGATCCTGAACGTTATACTGGGCACCTGCACACCTTTGGTTTTGATAACCAAGCGTTTGGTATGCAGCAGCAAAATGGTACGACTTGGTTAATGGACAACGGTGAGCCGATTGTTGACGCCAGTATGTTGAACATTGTTGGTAAACACAATTGGTCTAATGCCTTAGTCGCATGTGCTTTGTTAAAACTTGCTGGGGTGGATTATCGTCGCTCAAGTGAGGCGCTGATCCAATATTCAGGACTTAGCCATCGTTGTCAGGTTGTCGCCAAAGAAAATGGTGTGACATGGGTGAATGACTCTAAGGCGACGAATGTGGCGAGCACATTGGCGGCATTATCTGGCTTAGTCTTAGAAGGGCACCTTTACTTGTTGCTTGGTGGTGAAGGGAAAGGCGCAGACTTTAGCGCACTTTCTGATCCCCTTTCACAACTCAATGTATCGCTTTGTTGTTTTGGGCGTGACGGTGAATTGTTTACGTCGTTACATTCGAGTGCTCAGCGATTCGATACATTGGACGAGGTTTTGGCCCATATTACAC
The DNA here is from genome assembly GCF_002873335.1 of Vibrio sp. 10N.286.49.B1. Classification (GTDB taxonomy): domain Bacteria; phylum Pseudomonadota; class Gammaproteobacteria; order Enterobacterales; family Vibrionaceae; genus Vibrio. The sequence continues at coordinate 138,965 of NZ_MCUW01000007.1, forward strand.
CCACGCTCAAGCAGGGCGATATGGTGATGCTTTCGCCGGCTTGCGCGAGCTTCGATCAGTTTGCAAATTTCATGGCTCGTGGTGACCATTTTTCAGCATTGGCTAAACAATATTCGCGACAAGTGAGTTAACACGGACGTGCCGATATGTTTCATCAAGTAAAACAACGTACATCAGATTGGCTTGGTACAGCAGCGCCGAAGACGCTCTACGACAGACAGCTTGTCTGGTTAGCGTTAGGCTTGATGATGACTGGCCTAGTCATGGTGACGTCTGCCTCTTTCCCAATTAGCTCTCGCCTTACCGATCAACCGTTTCACTTTATGTTCAGGCATGCCATTTTTTTATGTTTGGCGATTGCGGTTTCATCGGTCGTATTACAAGTACCGGTAAAGAAATGGTTCCAATATAGCTCTTACCTTCTCGCTATCTCTATCGTGCTACTGGTGGTTGTATTGGTGGTGGGTAAGTCAGTGAATGGCGCTTCCCGCTGGATCCCATTAGGGCTATTTAACCTTCAGCCGGCTGAGGTCGCCAAGCTTGCTCTGTTTATATTCATGTCCGGCTACTTAGTTAGAAAACAAGATGAAGTTAGGCGGTCTTTTTTTGGTGGGTTTATCAAACCTATCATGGTATTTACCACACTTGCGGTATTGCTACTTGGCCAACCGGACTTAGGCTCAGTGGTCGTAATGCTCGTGACGCTGTTTGGCATGTTGTTCATTGCTGGTGCAAAGCTATCTCAATTTATTGCGCTATTTGTCGCAGGTGTGAGTGCTGTTATCGGACTGATTTTGGTTGAGCCATACCGAGTTCGACGAGTGACCTCATTCTTAGACCCTTGGGAAGATCCGTTTGGAAGCGGTTATCAGCTGACTCAGTCATTAATGGCATTCGGACGCGGTAACTGGATGGGGCAAGGATTGGGTAATTCCATTCAAAAGTTGGAATATTTACCGGAAGCACATACCGATTTTGTGTTTGCTGTTTTAGCAGAAGAGCTGGGCTACATAGGTGTGGTCCTAGTGTTAATGTTGGTGTTTGGCTTAGTGATTAAAGCGCTCTTTATTGGTAAAAGAGCATTTGAAAAACAACAACTCTTTGGTGGTTACCTTTCTTTTGCTATCGGTATATGGTTTGCTTTTCAAACGCTGGTTAATGTAGGCGCAGCGGCGGGCATGGTGCCGACTAAAGGACTGACATTGCCCCTAATCAGTTACGGCGGGTCAAGTCTTATTATTATGTCAGTTGCGGTCTCGATTTTGCTAAGGGTTGACTATGAGTGTCGCTTGTTACCTGAGACCTCAACCCCAGAAAAACCTGAATTAAAGCCACAAGAAAAAGACGTTAAAAATGAAGAAAAATAAACGATTGATGGTGATGGCTGGTGGTACCGGTGGTCATGTATTTCCTGGTCTTGCCGTGGCAAAAAGGCTACAAGAGCAAGGTTGGGATATTCGCTGGTTGGGTACAGCAGACCGAATGGAAGCTGATCTGGTTCCAAAGCATGGTATCGAGATCGACTTTATCAAGGTGAAAGGTTTGCGTGGGCAAGGACTGGTCAAGTTGCTGAAAGCGCCGTTCCAGATTTGTAGTGCGATCTTGCAAGCAAGATCGCATCTCAAGCATTGGCAACCTGATGCCGTGCTTGGTATGGGAGGGTATGTCAGTGGTCCAGGTGGTATTGCGGCTTGGAGTTTGGGCATCCCTGTCGTGCTGCATGAGCAAAATGGTGTGGCGGGCTTAACGAATAATTGGTTATCTAAGATTGCCAAAAAAGTGTTCCAGGCGTTTCCTGGTGCGTTTCCAAATGCGGAAGTTGTCGGCAACCCAGTTCGTCAAGACTTGCTTAATATCGAGCGACCAGAATCTCGCCTGAGAAATCGTGAAGGAGACATCCGCATTCTCGTGATGGGTGGCAGTCAAGGTGCTCAGATCCTCAATAAAACGCTACCGCCGGTGCTTAAAAAACTGGGAGCAGGCTATGAGGTTCGTCACCAAGCAGGTAAAGGCAACCAGGCATTAGTTAGCCAGGACTACCAAGCGTGCGGTGTAGCAAAGGCCAGTGTCAGTGATTTTATTGATGATGTGTCGGCGGCGTACCAGTGGGCAGATTTAGTCGTTTGCCGCTCTGGTGCCTTGACGGTATCGGAACTGGCGGCAGTAGGCGTTGGGGCCATTTTCGTTCCTTTTATGCATAAAGACCGACAACAAGCACTAAATGGTGATCACTTAGTCCATAGCGGTGCCGCATATATGATTGAGCAGCCGGATTTAACCGTGGACGCTCTAGCATCGCAAATCTCAAATTTAGACCGAGCACAACTCATCACTTTAGCGATTAATGCTCGAAAAGCCGCTAAACTTGATGCAGACACACGCGTTGCCAACGAAATTATTGAATTAACAAAATTAGATTAATGAGACGTTTTTAATGACACAGCAGCACAAACAAGATTTAGCACAGATTCGCGCTTTAGTACCGGAGATGAGACGTGTGAAGACGATTCATTTCGTAGGTATTGGCGGTGCCGGTATGAGTGGTATTGCCGAGGTTTTACTCAACGAAGGGTATCAGATCACAGGCTCAGACCTAGGCAGCAATGCGGTGACTGAACGTCTGCAAGATAAAGGGGCGACGATTTATCGTGGTCACCAAGCCAGCAATATTGATCAAGCCAGTGTAGTGGTGGTCTCTACGGCGATTAGCGCTGAAAACCCTGAGCTATTGGCAGCGAAAGAGCTGCGTATTCCCGTGGTACAACGTGCAGAAATGTTAGCGGAGCTAATGCGATTTCGTCATGGGATTGCGGTTGCTGGGACACATGGTAAAACGACTACGACAGCGCTAGTGACTCAGATTTATTCAGAAGCGGGTATGGATCCAACGTTTGTGAATGGTGGGTTAGTGAAGAGTGCGGGTACGAATGCGCGTCTGGGATCAAGTCGTATCTTGATTGCAGAGGCGGATGAAAGCGATGCATCGTTCCTGCATCTTCAGCCAATGGTTAGTATTGTTACCAATATTGAAGCTGACCACATGGATACCTATGGCGGTGACTTTGATACGCTGAAACAAACGTTTATTGATTTCTTACACAACTTACCTTTTTACGGTCAAGCCGTCGTATGTGTCGATGATCCTGTCGTTCGAGAACTCATTCCACGAATCAGCCGTCAGGTTATTACGTATGGATTTTCCGAAGATGCAGATGTTCGTCTTGAGAATTATCGACAGCAAGGTCAACAGGGCAAATTTACGGTTGTCAGAAAAGACCGAGAAAACCTCGATATTACATTAAATATTCCGGGTGAACATAATGCGCTCAATGCGTCAGCGGCTATTGCTGTTGCCACTGAAGATAACATTTCAGATGAAGCCATTGTGAAAGCAATGTTAGGGACGGAAGGGACTGGACGCAGATTTGAACACCTTGGTGAATTTGATACCGGGAATGGTAACGTCATGCTGGTGGACGATTATGGTCATCATCCTACGGAAGTCGATGTCACTATCAAAGCGGCGCGTAATGGGTGGAGTGATAAACGACTGGTCATGATATTCCAACCGCATCGCTATAGCCGAACCCGCGACTTGTATGAAGATTTTGCTAATGTGCTAGAGCAGGTGGATGTTTTAGTCATGCTTGATGTCTATTCAGCGGGTGAGACGCCTATTGTTGGTGCTGACGGGCGAGCGTTATGCCGAACAATACGAACTCGCGGCAAGTTAGATCCTGTTTTTGTTCCAGAAATGAACAACTTACCATCAGTTTTATCCAATCTTTTGCAAGACGGAGACTTAGTCCTGACGCAAGGCGCTGGTGACATAGGTAAAGTAGCCAAGCAATTACAAACGATGGAATTGAATATTAAAACGATGCAAAACAATGCTCGTTAGTTATAGTGTATTTTATTAAATAAAAGTACGCTGTACGGCTTGGTTTTAACTTATTGAGTTACCCAAGCCTATTTTTTAGCGAATTTCATACTCAAATCTTCAGTTTTATGCTCTTGAGTATTTGATAGTTTTATATTCGTTAGTATAATCCTAAGGTTATAGACAGTAGGTTAGACTCTGACTCCACAATGTTAGAAAGCGAAGAGCAGTTAATTAGGGACTGATGAGTTGACAAGAACTTCGGCAAGCAGCGCTATAAACGATAAATCGTCCACCCTGTTGAATCAACATGGATTAGGATTAGTGTTTTTATTTATCGTGATCACTGCTATTGGTTCTGGACTTTATGCCACGATTAGCTGGATGTGGGATGATCAGCGCCTACCTTTGTCTAAGATTGTATTGCAGGGAGACCTGACGCACGTGTCGGCGAAAGATGTGCAAGATGCATTTGCCCACCTTGACCATATCGGTACATTTATGTCGCAAGATATCAATGTATTACAATCGAGTGTGGAGAATATTGAATGGGTATCTCAAGCGTCGGTAAGAAAGCAATGGCCTGATACGGTAAAAGTCTTCTTAACGGAATATCAAGCCAGTGCTATTTGGAATGGTATCGAGATGTTGGACGCGTCGGGGGTTGTTTTCAATGGCGACGTCTCTCGTATAGAAGAAGAAAAAGTGAAGCTCTATGGACCGACAGGGACAGAATTAAAAGTCCTTAACGCCTACAGAGAAAGTAATAAAAAACTGGCGACATTAGGCCTGACTATTTCATCTTTGGTATTAAATGAGCGCCGTGCTTGGCAGGTCATTTTAAGTAATGGTATTAGGGTTGAGTTAGGTAAAGATGCGCTAAACGATCGTCTGCAGCGTTTTATTTTTCTTTATCAACGTCTGGGCGACAAGGTATCGGAGGTCAGCTATATTGATTTACGATACGATACTGGTGCCGCTGTTGGTTGGTTTCCCGTCGATGAATCAACAGAAAATGGCGGTAAAGAAGCAAAACAGAATGTCGCAAGTTAGCGACTGGCGTTATGTATCAGCAATTCAGAGTGCTGATACATAAATTCAGTCTTGCAATTAAGCCGCTATTACCTTTAATTATAATTAAAGCGAGTGGTTTAAATGGTAAATGAAACTTTAGAATAAGAGAGTACAGATGACTAAGACCACGGATGACAATTTGATTGTCGGTCTTGATATAGGCACTGCTACCGTGTCGGCTTTGGTGGGAGAAATTCTACCAGATGGTCAGGTTAACATTATTGGTGCCGGCTCCAGCCCATCTCGTGGGATGGACAAAGGCGGTGTTAATGATCTTGAATCTGTCGTTAAGTCAGTACAACGTGCCATAGATCAAGCTGAGCTTATGGCTGAATGTAAGATCACAAACGTCTTTATCTCTTTATCTGGTCGTCATATTGCTAGCCGTATCGAAAAAGGTATGGGAACCATTTCTGAAGAAGAAGTGTCACAAGATGATATGGATCGGGCGATACATACCGCTAAATCTATAAAAATTGGTGATGAACAACGTATTCTGCATGTAATTCCGCAAGAATTTACCATAGACTATCAAGAAGGGATAAAAAACCCTCTTGGTTTATCTGGTGTTCGTATGGAAGTCAGCGTTCATTTGATTTCTTGCCATAACGATATGGCTAGAAATATCATCAAAGCGGTAGAGCGTTGTGGGTTAAAAGTCGAACAGCTCGTATTCTCAGGTCTAGCATCAAGTAATGCTGTGATTACGGAAGACGAACGAGAGTTAGGCGTTTGTGTCGTGGATATTGGTGCTGGAACAATGGATGTTTCCATTTGGACTGGTGGCGCTCTACGACATACCGAGGTTTTTTCATATGCTGGAAATGCAGTGACCAGTGATATTGCATTTGCGTTTGGCACACCGTTGAGTGATGCTGAAGAAATCAAGGTAAAACACGGTTGTGCATTGAGTGAATTGGTCAGTAAAGACGATACAGTGAATGTGCCTAGTGTGGGAGGCCGACCTTCTCGCAGTTTGCAGCGTCAAACGCTGGCAGAAGTGATTGAACCACGCTATACAGAGTTAATGGGGCTAGTCAATCAAACCATTGATAATGTACAAATTAAATTGAGGGAGAGTGGTGTAAAACATCACCTCGCTGCTGGTGTTGTCTTAACAGGCGGTGCCGCGCAAATTGAAGGGGTTGTTGAATGCGCCGAGCGCGTTTTTCGCAACCAAGTTCGTGTTGGCAAACCTCTCGAGGTTAGTGGTCTCACGGACTATGTTAAGGAGCCGTATCATTCGACGGCCGTAGGATTACTTCATTACGCAAGAGATAGTCAGATTAATGACGACAATGATTATAACGAACCAAAACGTCAATCGGTGTCGACACTATTCGGTAAATTGCGGAATTGGATACAAAAAGAGTTTTAACCTGAGTTGCAGGGAAACGGAGATAACAAATGTTTGAACCGATGATGGAAATGTCTGACGAAGCGGTAATCAAGGTAGTTGGAGTTGGCGGTGGCGGTGGTAACGCTGTTGAGCACATGGTGCGCGAATCGATCGAAGGGGTCGATTTCATCAGTGTAAATACAGATGCACAAGCACTCCGCAAAACGAGTATTAACCACGTCATTCAAATTGGTGGTGATATCACAAAAGGCTTGGGAGCAGGTGCAAACCCTCAAGTTGGACGTGATGCAGCTCTAGAAGACAAAGAAAGAATTAAAGAAAGCATTACCGGCGCCGATATGGTGTTTATTGCAGCAGGAATGGGTGGTGGTACCGGTACAGGTGCTGCTCCAGTGATTGCAGAAGTGGCGAAAGAACTTGGTATCCTAACGGTTGCCGTTGTGACTAAGCCATTTAGCTTTGAAGGTAAAAAACGTTTAGCATTCGCAGAACAAGGCATTGAAGAGCTTTCTAAGCACGTCGATTCTTTGATAACGATTCCAAACGAAAAACTTCTTAAAGTATTGGGTCGCGGTGTCACGCTACTCGAAGCATTCGCTAGTGCGAATGACGTCCTTAAGAATGCGGTTCAAGGTATTGCAGAACTGATTACTCGCCCAGGTATGATCAACGTCGATTTCGCCGATGTTCGTACTGTGATGTCCGAAATGGGACATGCAATGATGGGTAGTGGTGTAGCGAAAGGTGAAGACCGAGCTGAAGAAGCGGCAGAGATGGCAATCTCTAGCCCACTTCTAGAAGACATCGATCTTGCTGGTGCTCGTGGTGTTCTTGTGAATATCACTGCTGGCCTGGATATGCGCCTAGATGAGTTTGAAACGGTTGGTAATACGGTTAAAGCGTTTGCTTCTGATAACGCAACGGTTGTGATTGGTACCTCTCTTGACCCAGATATGAGTGATGAGATCCGAGTGACGGTTGTTGCTACTGGTATCGGCAATGAGCGTAAACCAGATATCACTTTGGTTGCCGGTGGTAAAGCGCCAGTAACTACAGCTCAACCACAAGCCGCGGTTCAAGCTCAAGCGGCAAAAGTGGAAGATAAAGTGGCACCAAATGTGCATGTTAATGCTCATGAGAAGCCAGAGGTTAAACCGCAGACAACACCAACGGTGAATACGTCTACGGGATCAGCAAATAATGCTGTACCTAAACCTGAGAAAGAAAATGGCTACTTAGATATCCCAGCATTTTTACGTCGTCAAGCGGACTAGCTAATCCGCTCGAATTTGACATAGCTCAAAATTCTGGTAGGATTCGCGGTTGCTTACATAATCAACTGTGATATGTAACGTAGATAAAGAGGTTTGCAGATGATCAAACAACGTACGCTGAAAGAAATAGTGACTACAGTGGGGGTGGGACTCCACTCTGGCCGTAAAGTAACACTAACTCTACGCCCAGCTGCGGCTAACACTGGCATAATTTATCGTCGTACAGACATAAATCCGCCGGTCGATTTCCCTGCAGACCCATTATCAGTGCGTGATACAGTGCTATGTACCGCCCTGGTTAACGATGAAGGTATTCGTATCTCTACCGTGGAGCACCTCAGTGCTGCTCTAGCGGGTATGGGTGTTGATAATATCATCGTAGAAGTTGACGCACCTGAAATCCCAATTATGGATGGCAGTGCGAGTCCGTTTGTTTACCTACTTCAGCAAGCGGGTATTGAAGTGCAAAACGCTCCGAAGCGTTTTATACGTATCAAGAAACCTGTGCGCTTTGAAGATGACGACAAATGGGCAGAGCTTCGTCCTTATAACGGTTTCCGTATGGACTTTGAGATCGAGTTTAACCACCCGGCAATAGACTCTGATGAGCAACGCCTGAAGTTCGATTTTTCTTCTCAAGGCTTTGTGAAAGAAATCTCGCGAGCTCGTACTTTTGGTTTTATGCGCGATATTGAATATCTTCAATCTCAGAACCTATGTTTAGGTGGAAGCTTTAATTGTGCGATCGTTCTTGATGAATACCGAATTCTTAATGAAGAAGGTCTTCGTTTTGAAAACGAATTTGTGACACATAAAGTTCTAGACGCCATCGGTGATTTGTATATGGCAGGACATGCTATTGTTGGTGAGTTCTCAGCATACAAATCAGGCCACGGTCTCAATAACCAACTTCTGAGAGCAGTTTTAGCCGATCAGGAAGCGTGGGAATGGGCGACGTTTGAAGAAGAAGCTGGCTCTCCAGTTGCTTTTGCTGACCCAGCGATGGTTCTTGCGTAGAACCAATAGAGAATTAAATAAAAAGTCAGGCTTATGCCTGACTTTTTTGCGTTTGGGTCCATGAGAAGTGTCCGACAGCAATGACCTTAAGCCTTATTGTTTTCGCAAATATTGACACTGAGGCGGCGGCATATTGCCAGGTCCATGTGATCCCTTTGCCGTGCCGCGCGATAAGATATTCAAACAGTATAGTGATCAGTTACTCATGCATTAAGACTCATGGTGCATGATAAGATTGCGTTTTTAACAACATTTCATCTATATCGTCTTGGCGTTATTTCAGCGACAATTTACTTTTTTAAACACGTTATATGCAAAAACTTCCAAATACATCAAAAAAATTGGTTAAGTTTGCCTAGTTACTTGGTTGTTAGGTCAAAAATTCCTTACACTATGTCCATTAATTGGTAAGTCTGCCTTGAAATTTAGAAGTTTGAACGCAATATCAGCTTATATAGATTTTATCTCTCTTGGGTCAATAGACCTCAGTCGAGACGGAAGGCAATTTTAATAGGTCGGAATGATCTAATAGTAGAGAGAAAAAATACACAATGATTACTAAGCTACTGACTAAGGTCATTGGTAGTCGCAACGACAGAACTTTGCGTCGACTAAGAAAAATTGTTAAAGAAATTAATAGCTACGAGCCTCAATTTGAGTCACTCAATGATGATGACCTAAAAGCTAAGACTATTGAGTTTCGTGAGAGACTGGATAAAGGCGAATCTCTCGATAACATTTTGCCAGAAGCTTTTGCGACCGTTCGTGAGGCATCTAAACGCGTATTCGGTATGCGCCACTTTGACGTTCAATTGATCGGTGGCATGGTGTTGAATTCAGGCCAGATCGCAGAAATGCGAACGGGTGAAGGTAAAACACTGACGGCAACACTTCCTGCTTATCTCAATGCCTTGCCTGGTAAAGGCGTACACATCGTTACGGTCAACGATTATCTTGCGAAACGTGATGCCGAAACAAACCGAGCTTTGTTTGAATTTTTGGGTATGACCGTTGGTGTTAACGTCCCAAACATGCACCCGCAAGAGAAAAAAGAAGCATATCAAGCTGATATCCTTTACGGGACCAATAATGAATTTGGTTTCGATTATTTACGTGACAACATGGCTTTCCGCGTTGAAGACCGTGTACAGCGCGCTCGATTCTTTGCTGTTGTCGATGAAGTGGATTCCATCCTTATCGATGAGGCTCGTACACCTTTGATTATCTCTGGCCCTGCTGAAGATAGCTCAGAGCTTTACACCAAAATTAATACGCTAATCCCACACCTTCAAGTTCAAGATCAAGAAGACTCTGAAGAGTATCGTGGTGACGGGCACTATACGGTCGATGAAAAATCGAAACAGGTACACCTGACCGAAACTGGCCAGGAGTTCGTTGAAGAACTACTGATCAAAAATGAAATGATGGTAGAAGGCGATACGTTGTATTCTCCAACTAACATCAGTTTACTTCACCATGTGAACGCGGCTTTACGCGCACATGTGTTGTTTGAAGTGAACGTAGACTACATTGTGACGGAAGAAGGTGAGGTCGTTATTGTCGACGAGCATACTGGACGTACAATGCCTGGCCGTCGCTGGTCAGAAGGTCTTCATCAAGCTGTAGAGGCAAAAGAAGGCGTTAAAATTCAAAATGAAAACCAAACGCTAGCCTCGATCACGTTCCAGAACTTTTTCCGTTTGTATGAAAAATTGTCTGGTATGACAGGTACGGCCGATACTGAAGCATTTGAGTTTCAATCTATCTACGGCTTAGAAACCGTTGTTATTCCAACCAATAAGCCAATGGTTCGTAATGACATGCCAGATGTCGTCTATCGTACAGAAACTGAAAAGTTCAATGCGATCATTGAGGATATAAAAGAGCGTGCGGCCAATGGCCAGCCTATTCTTGTTGGTACCGTTTCGATTGAGAAATCCGAGTTATTATCTAACGCATTGAAAGAGGCGAAAGTAAAACACAACGTCCTTAATGCTAAGTTCCATGAAAGAGAAGCTGAAATTGTCGCTGAAGCGGGTACGCCTGGTGCGGTTACGATTGCAACAAACATGGCAGGCCGTGGTACGGATATCGTGCTTGGTGGTAGCTGGCAGGCACAGGCAGAAGCGTTAGGTAATCCAACGCAAGAGCAAATTGATGCAATAAAAGCCGAGTGGCGAGTGGTGCACGATAAAGTTCTCGAGTCAGGTGGTCTGCATATCATCGGTACTGAGCGTCACGAATCTCGCCGTATCGATAACCAGCTGCGTGGTCGTTCGGGTCGTCAAGGGGATGCGGGTTCTTCGCGTTTTTATCTTTCTATGGAAGATCAGTTACTCCGTATCTTTACGTCAGACCGTATGGCTGGTTTGATTCAAAGTGGCATGGACGAAGGTGAAGCGATTGAGAGTAAAATGTTGTCTCGCTCAATTGAAAAAGCCCAGCGTAAAGTAGAAGGCCGTAACTTCGATATTCGTAAGCAGCTACTTGAATTTGATGACGTTGCGAATGACCAACGTAAAGTGGTTTACGAACTTCGTGATGAGTTGATGACAGCTGAAGACATTCGCGAAATGCTTGAGCATAATCGCCAAGATGTCTTTACCGCGGTTATCGATGAATATATTGCACCGCAGTCTTTAGAAGATATGTGGGATGTTGAAGGTCTTCAAGAGCGCCTGAAAAATGACTTTGATTTAGATCTACCAATTAAAACCTGGTTAGAAGAAGACGATAAGCTTTACGAAGAAGCACTTCGAGAGAAGATTCTGGAGACAGCGGTCTCGGTTTACAACCAGAAAGAAGAAACGGTTGGTGCTTCAGTACTGCGTAACTTCGAAAAATCTGTCATGTTGCAAACGCTTGATACGCTTTGGAAAGAGCATTTGGCTGCAATGGATCACCTACGTCAAGGTATCCATTTACGTGGTTATGCTCAGAAAAACCCGAAACAAGAGTATAAGCGCGAGTCATTTGAGTTGTTCGAAGAGTTGCTTGAATCTCTAAAACTCGATGTCGTGACTATCTTGTCTAAAGTACGAGTTCAGCAGCAAGAAGAAGTTGAGCAAATGGAAGCGCAACGTCAAGCTCAGGCGGAAGAGGTCGCTCGTCGTGCTCAACCGCAACATGCGACGGCTGAAAACCAACTCGCTGATCTTAATGAAGAGAGCAATGATGATGGTCAGCAACCTGTTGTTCGTGATGAACGAAAGGTAGGCCGCAACGAGCCTTGTCCTTGTGGTTCTGGCAAGAAATATAAACAATGCCATGGTCAGATTAACTAAATCACGATGTATTAAAAAGAGCCGCTTTAGCGGCTCTTTTTGCAAAGGAAGCTTAATGAAACGAGTACACATTGTTGCGGGTATTATTTTTAATACTGATAAGTCTGAGGTCTATATTACTAAACGGCCAGATAAAGCTCATCAGGGTGGGTTTTGGGAATTTCCGGGTGGTAAAGTTGAATCGAGTGAAAGTGCAGAAGCCGCAATAAAGCGTGAATTGTTCGAAGAGATTGATATCCAAGTTACCGAGATTGCGCTGTTTGAACACTTGTTGCATGACTATGCTGACAAGTCACTTGCGTTTGATTTCTTTGAGATCAACGCTTTTAATCGTGAGCCATTTGGGAAGGAAGGGCAGCAGGGGCGATGGGTTGAGATAGCAACACTTAACGATTACGCTTTTCCCGACGCGAATATCCCGATACTCAATAAAGTGATCGAAAAATACTCGTAACGAACTCAAGCCCCTAGCGAGCGGAAATGCTTTACGTTACATTGGTAGAAAATAATCAACGGAGAATAACGCAATGGTAAGAATTGCGATTGCAGGAGCAGCGGGCCGAATGGGCCGTAACTTAGTAAAAGCAACGTTTCATAATGAATATGCCACAGTCGGTGCTGGTTCAGAAAGGCCTGAGTCGTCCCTTGTGGGTGTTGATGTTGGTGAATTATGTGGTGAAGGGCGATTTAACGTCGCCTTGGTTGATGATTTAGCAAAGTCGATCGATAGCTTTGATGTCATTATCGATTTTACTGCACCAAAAAGTACCCTTGCAAACCTCGCACTATGCCAACAGCATGGTAAGAAGATGATTATCGGTACGACAGGCTTTTCTGAAGAAGAGAAAGCCCAGATCGATGAAGCTTCAAAATTGGTTCCTTTAGTGATGGCCCCTAACTACAGTGTGGGTGTGAACCTTGTCTTTAAGTTGCTTGAGAAAGCGGCGAAGGTGATGGGAGACTATTGTGATGTTGAAATTGTTGAGGCACATCACCGTCATAAAGTCGATGCACCATCAGGCACTGCTATAGGTATGGGTGAAGCGATTGCTGGCGCTATGGGGAACGAGTTAAACGATGTAGCCGTCTATGCCCGCGAAGGTATTACTGGTGAGCGTACCCGTGACGAGATTGGCTTTGCCACTATTCGAGCTGGCGATATTATTGGTGAACATACCGCTATGTTTGCTGATATTGGTGAGCGTGTTGAGATTACACACAAGGCCACGGATCGAATGACGTTTGCAAATGGGGCCGTGAAGGCGGCCGTTTGGCTTGGTGACAAACCTGCCGGTTTCTATACCATGACGGAAGTTCTCGGTTTAGACCAAATTTAACGAGAAAGCACTCATTGTGAGTGCTTTTTTTTTTGTTTTTATTTTGATTACCGTCTAAGAGTGAAACTACATAGTTATGCTTCTTTCGTTCGACGGTGTTATTGAAAACTATAATCATCACAATGTGATGAGAATGAGCAATAAATCAACACTTCTGCAGTTTTAGGTAGTTATAATGGAGTCTTGGATTAAGTAATTGGCATTAATGCTCGTTTTTATACGTTTACTGTGCATGCTTAACGTTTGCGTTTCAATATGTGAAATATTGATATCTTTCCTGTGTGAATGTGAGACTCAAAACAATTGATTCTGGATAACTGGTTGAATTTCGTTCTTAAAATGTGTTTTTTTGAGGGTTTAAGGCGTAAACGAGTTCAGATGCAATAAAACTTAGTTTTATTTTTATCTTATTGTTGACACTCATCACAGTGATAATTAGAATACCGCCAATTTGTCTGTACACCCTAATGGTCCTTTTAGTCATTGAAGAGGGAGTCAGCATTGAAATTTAATTTATAATTTTTGCATCTTTATTCTGGAGGTTATCTTGAGTAAACCAGCACTGTTAGTCCTAGAAGATGGGACGATGTTCCACGGTACGTCCATTGGAGCAGACGGGTTATCCGTCGGTGAAGTTGTTTTTAATACCTCGATGACGGGGTACCAAGAAATCCTCACTGATCCATCCTATTCTCAACAGATCGTTACTCTTACCTATCCTCACATTGGCAACACTGGAACTAACTCAGAAGATGAAGAATCTTCAGCTATCCACGCACAAGGCCTTGTGATTCGCGACCTCCCTCTCGTTGCTTCTAACTTCCGTAATGAACAGTCTCTTTCTGATTATCTTAAGTCGCAAAATATCGTTGGTATTGCGGACATTGATACTCGTAAGTTGACGCGCATTCTACGTGAAAAAGGTGCTCAGAATGGCTGTGTTGTTGCGGGTAACAACATCGACGAGGCTCTAGCGCTTGCTAAAGCAAAAGAATTCCCTGGCCTTAAAGGTATGGATCTTGCGAAGGAAGTGACAACAAAAGAAGCGTATCAATGGAAACAAGGTTCGTGGACGCTTACAGGTGGACTTCCTGAGGCGAAAGCAGACAGTGAATTGCCATTCCACGTTGTTGCTTATGACTTCGGTGCAAAACGAAACATCTTACGAATGCTTGTTGACCGCGGCTGCCGCCTAACGGTTGTTCCTGCTGAAACTTCTGCTGAAGAAGTACTCGCTCTGAACCCAGACGGTGTTTTCCTTTCCAATGGTCCTGGTGATCCAGAACCATGTACTTACGCAATTGAAGCGACAAAAGTGTTCCTAGAAAAAGGCTTACCAATCTTCGGTATCTGTCTAGGTCACCAGATTCTTGCTCTTGCGTCAGGCGCTAAGACAGTGAAGATGAAGTTTGGTCACCACGGTGCAAACCACCCGGTTAAAGATTTAGATCGTGATGTTGTGATGATTACTTCGCAAAACCACGGCTTTGCTGCTGACGAAGAAACCCTTCCAGAGACACTACGTGCAACGCACAAATCACTATTTGATGGTTCTCTACAAGGTATTCACCGTACAGACAAACCAGCATTCAGCTTCCAAGGTCACCCTGAAGCAAGCCCAGGTCCAGAAGATGCGGCACCGCTATTCGACCACTTCATTGAATTAATTAAACAGCACAACGCTTAATCCGGAGTAGTAGATAATGCCAAAACGTACTGACATTAAAAGTGTTCTAATTCTAGGTGCTGGTCCGATCGTTATCGGCCAAGCATGTGAGTTTGATTACTCTGGTGCTCAAGCTTGTAAAGCACTTCGCGAAGAAGGTTACCGAGTTATTCTTGTAAACTCGAACCCAGCGACAATCATGACTGACCCAGACATGGCTGATGCGACTTACATCGAACCTATCCAATGGGAAGTGGTTCGTAACATCATCGCTAAAGAGAAGCCAGATGCAGTTCTACCGACAATGGGTGGCCAAACTGCATTGAACTGTGCGTTAGATTTAGAAAAATACGGCGTACTTGAAGAGTTCGGCGTAGAAATGATTGGTGCAACGGCTGACGCTATCGATAAAGCAGAAGACCGTTCACGCTTTGATAAAGCAATGAAAGCGATTGGTCTTGAATGTCCAACGGCTGATACTGCAAAAACCATGGAAGAAGCTTATAAAGTTCAAGAATTGGTTGGTTTCCCTTGTATCATTCGTCCATCGTTTACGATGGGTGGTACAGGCGGCGGTATCGCTTACAACAAAGAAGAATTTGAAGAAATCTGTCGTCGTGGTTTGGACTTATCTCCAACTAACGAGCTTCTAATCGATGAATCACTTATCGGTTGGAAAGAATACGAGATGGAAGTGGTTCGTGATAAAAACGACAACTGCATCATTGTATGTGCGATTGAAAACTTCGACCCAATGGGTATTCACACAGGTGACTCAATCACTGTGGCTCCAGCACAAACGCTGACAGACAAAGAATACCAACTAATGCGTAACGCATCTCTAGCTGTACTGCGTGAGATTGGTGTTGAAACAGGTGGTTCAAACGTACAGTTTGGTATCAACCCTGTTGATGGTCGTATGGTTATCATCGAGATGAACCCACGTGTATCTCGCTCTTCAGCACTCGCGTCTAAAGCAACAGGTTTCCCAATCGCTAAGATTGCAGCGAAACTGGCGGTTGGCTTTACCCTAGACGAGCTAATGAATGATATCACTGGCGGCGCAACGCCAGCATCATTCGAACCAACCATCGACTACGTAGTCACTAAGATTCCTCGTTTTAACTTCGAGAAGTTTGCAGGTGCTAACGACCGTCTAACGACGCAAATGAAGTCGGTTGGTGAAGTGATGGCTATCGGCCGTAACCAACAAGAATCTCTACAAAAAGCACTTCGCGGTCTAGAAGTTGGCGCAACTGGTTTTGACGAAATGGTTGACCTAGACGCACCAGATGCTCTAACAACGATTCGCCATGAGCTTAAAGAAGCCGGTTCTGACCGTATCTGGTACATCGCTGATGCATTCCGTGCTGGTATGTCAGTCGATGGTGTATTCAACCTAACGCAAATCGACCGTTGGTTCCTCGTTCAAATCGAAGACATCGTTAAGCTAGAGCAAGAACTTAAAGCGAAAGGCTTTGCTGGTCTAAATAAAGACGAGCTAAACAAGCTTAAGCGTAAAGGTTTTGCAGATGCGCGCCTATCTAAAATTCTAGGTGTAGCGGAAAGTGAAATTCGTCGTCTACGTGACCAATACGATATTCACCCGGTATACAAGCGTGTAGATACGTGTGCGGCTGAGTTCTCTTCAGATACGGCTTACATGTACTCATCTTACGATGACGAGTGTGAAGCAAACCCAACAGACAAAGACAAGATCATGATTCTAGGCGGCGGTCCAAACCGTATCGGCCAAGGTATTGAATTTGACTACTGTTGTGTACACGCATCACTAGCACTACGTGAAGATGGCTACGAAACTATCATGGTTAACTGTAACCCTGAGACTGTTTCTACAGATTACGATACGTCTGACCGTCTGTACTTCGAACCAGTAACCCTGGAAGATGTACTCGCCATCGTTCGTGTTGAGAAGCCAAAAGGCGTTATCGTTCAGTACGGTGGTCAAACACCACTGAAACTGGCTCGTGAGCTTGAAGCAGCTGGCGTACCAATCATTGGTACTAGCCCAGACGCTATCGACCGTGCAGAAGACCGTGAGCGTTTCCAAGTGGCTGTAGACCGTCTAGGCCTACTTCAGCCAGAAAACGCGACAGTAACAACCATGGAGCAAGCGGTAGAGAAATCTCGTGAAATCGGCTTCCCGTTGGTTGTACGTCCTTCTTACGTTCTTGGTGGTCGCGCGATGGAAATCGTATACGATGAGCAAGACCTACGTCGCTACTTCAACGAAGCAGTCAGCGTATCAAACGAATCTCCAGTATTACTTGATAGCTTCCTAGATGATGCAATTGAAGTAGACGTTGATGCGATTTGTGACGGTGAGCGCGTTGTTATTGCGGGTATCATGGAGCATATCGAGCAAGCGGGTGTTCACTCAGGTGACTCAGCATGTTCTCTTCCTGCTTACACGCTAAGCCAAGAAATCCAAGACGTTATGCGTGAGCAAGTTGAAAAGCTAGCGTTCGAGTTGGGTGTTCGTGGTCTAATGAATACGCAGTTTGCTGTTAAGAACAACGAAGTATACCTAATCGAGGTTAACCCTCGTGCAGCACGTACCGTACCGTTCGTATCGAAAGCAACAGGCGCAGCAGTCGCTAAGATTGCCGCTCGTGTTATGGCGGGTCAATCGTTAGAGTCTCAAGGCTTTACGAAAGAAATCATCCCACCATACTACTCAGTGAAAGAAGTGGTGCTTCCGTTCAACAAATTCCCTGGTGTTGACCCACTATTAGGCCCAGAAATGCGCTCTACTGGTGAAGTGATGGGTGTGGGTGCAACGTTTGCTGAAGCTTACTCGAAAGCCGAGCTAGGCTGTGGTCACGTTTACCCTGAAGGTGGTCGTGCACTGCTTTCTGTTCGTGAAGGCGATAAAGAACGCGTGGTTGACCTTGCTTCTAAGCTAACGAAACTAGGTTACCAGTTGGATGCCACTCACGGTACGGCAGTGATTCTAGGCGAAGCGGGTATCAACCCACGTCTAGTAAACAAAGTACACGAAGGTCGTCCTCACATTCTTGACCGTATCAAGAATAATGAGTACACCTACATTGTGAACACGGCGGCTGGTCGTCAAGCGATTGAAGATTCTAAAGTCCTTCGTCGCGGCGCTTTGGCAGAGAAAGTGAACTACACCACAACGCTAAATGCAGCGTTTGCAACGTGTATGGCTCACACGGCTGATGCGAAAACATCAGTGACCTCAGTTCAAGAGCTGCATGCTCAAGTGAACGCAGCGAAAGCATAAGGTCATGAAGCACCAGCTACTAGCTAAGTTCTAATGGATAACTAGGTTCTAACGAATAGCCAAGCTTTAGTTATCGCTGAACTCTAGTTTAAAAAATCCCGCTCTCGAGCGGGATTTTTTTGTTTGTTAAATCAGTAAGAGACAACACTGGTAAGGTGATCGCTAACTGTTTCCTATGTGGAATAGGTTGTCATCCATCGTTTCGCTTTTATTCGTGGTTTGATGACGTACAATTTTGTTCAATTTAATGCTAATGAGTGGAGTTCATGGACGTTACTTTCGACATATTGATGATGTTGTTCTTTGTTGCCGGCCTAGCGGGTTTTATTGACGCAATGGCCGGAGGAGGTGGGTTATTGACTGTTCCTGCACTTTTATCTGTGGGTGTTCCGCCGACACAAGCACTGGCCACTAACAAACTCCAAAGCTCTTTTGGCAGCTTTTCTGCGACGTGGTATTTTGTCCGCAATGGTATTGTTGATATCAAAGACATGCGTTTAGCGATCGCTTGTACTTTTATAGGTTCAGCGCTTGGTGCTGAGCTGGTTCAACATATTGATGCAGGCTTATTGACCAGCCTGATTCCTTTGTTGTTACTTGGTATATCGCTGTATTTTCTATTCGCTCCACAAGCCGGTGAGGGGGGAGGAAAACCTAAGCTGTCGGAGACTATGTTTGCTTTTTCTGTAGGAACTGGCGTTGGCTTTTATGATGGTTTTTTTGGACCAGGTACTGGGTCTATTTTTACTATTTGTTTTGTTGCGATCGCACAACTTTCGATTGTGCATGCGACAGCGCGAACCAAGGTGCTCAACTTCACCTCTAATATCGCCGCATTGATATTCTTTATTTTGGCTGGGCTTCCCATTTGGGAGATTGGTCTAGTGATGGCCGTGGGAGGTTTCATCGGCGCTCGAATGGGCGCGAAAATGGTGGTCACGAAGGGCAAGAAGTTTATTCGCCCGTTGGTGGTTATCATGTCAATGGTGATGGCGATAAAGCTACTCTTGGAACAGCATCCTCAATGGTTTCAATCACTGTTTTAGCGCGATGAATTTTTAGTGTCGACGAACGGTAAATGACGTGAATCGGGCGAGTTAGTGCGGATAAAAAATCAAAGTCAAAACACAGCGCTTCATCAATATGAAGCGTTTTTATTATCGACATAGGCACCAGCGCCGCCCCCGCCCCTTTGATGGCCAGTTGTGCGGCAGCGGTGTACGAGTCCATCTGCATGGCGGGCTCAATCTTTGATTGCTGAAGCAACGCTGCTTGATAAGTGTTGGCAGGGTTGTTGAGATCATTGGTGATCAAGGTGCGTGGTGCATGGATGAGTGGAGTTTGACTGACAATTTTGAACGGCTCATCGAAGAGGTGTGTGGCTTGTAAGCCGAGCTTTGCACTTAGGTGGCCTGCGCAAAGTCCAATCATCGCGTCACCTGAGCTAACGTGTTCTATGATTCGAGGCGTATGATTGGTCGTGATCGTGAGATAAGGGTCTTGGTTTAATAGCGGCACAATAAACTCACTGAGGTAACCAGCCACTAGTGTCTCAGAGCAATCGAGACGAATTAAGGTCTGGTCACTGAGTGTTTGTTCTTCTGATATCAGGCCCTTTAATTCATTCACGCTTGATCCTATGCGCTCAATTAACGCGAGTGCATCAGGCGTGAGCTTTATCTGCCTGCCGTCGGGCTCAATTAACTTTTTTCCCAGCCGCTTCTCAAGATTCGCAATCCGTTTGCTTACCGCTGACTGCCCAATATACAGGCGACTACCCGTTCGGCTCATGGTCTTTTCTTGTGATAAAACGAGTAGTGTATCAATGCCTTCAAGCAACATAATAATCGATGAAAAGTAGGAATAGATACAACTATGCTAGCATGAATTTGTGGCCTTAGAACCAAAAGATAGCCTGCAAATTACCGACCAAAGCCATACATCGTTGGTCGGTCACTCTCATTGACGGTATTTGAACCCAATAACGTCTTTGGTCATATTATTGTCTATTTTCCCCGCTAGCTTCTGGCAAAAAAATTTGAGAAAAATAGACAATGACAATATTAGCCTTCATTTAGTTTTCTCGGCTGAGTGATTTTTATCTGATATCCATCGTCATCAGCATTTGGAACAAAATCAACAAAGTGTTGAATGCTATCGAGTTCATCTTCTACATAATGTGAGACATACAAGAGTTGGCTCAGGTTTTCTTTAGCGATCATATTGAGCGCATTCATGACTAACTTTCGCCCCAGATAATCAAGTCCTTGGTAGGGTTCATCAAGAATCAGAATGGTGGGTTGTTTTATGATCGCCCTAGCGATCAATAACAGGCGTTGTTGACTGTATTCAAGCGACTTAAATGAGCAACGAGCCAGTTCATTCATGTGCAGCAGCGTTAGCCATTCTTTGGCAGTATCGATCTGTTTTTTGGTGGGTTTGTCGTACAACCCAATGGAATCAAAAAAGCCAGAAAGAAGGACGTCAAGTGCGTTGCAACTGACACGGTATTGAAGGTGCAGAGCGGATGAGACCATTCCCGTGTGTTGCTTGATGTCCCAGACGGTTTCTCCGCTGCCTCGTTTCATATCATAAATATGAATATCGTTGCTATAGCATTGTGGATGATCCCCAAATATCAGCCCGAGTAAGGTGCTTTTTCCACAGCCGTTTGGGCCGCGAATCTGCCAATGTTCGCCATGGCATATTTGCCAGTTCACATCGGAAAATATTTTTTGGTCGACATACTCCACGCAGCCATCGGTAATACGAACGAGTGGGTCACTAAATTTAGGGGCGTGTTGATGCTTACGTATTAAGGTCAGCCATTGCTCGCTTTGTTGTGCCGACTGTGACAATAACTGCGCGATAATTGGATGGCTAATCCATTGCTGATAGGTGAGCTGTTCTTTTAAGGTGCCTTTTTCAAATAATGCAACATGATTGACCCAAGCTGGGATCTCGTCCTCTCGAGAAGTCACGATGATGAGCTGTATATAAGTAGCAAGATCGTGAAGGTACCCAGTGAGCATTTTACGATGCAATTGGTCGAGACCAACAAAGGGTTCATCGAGAATCAATACTTTGGGGGAGGTGGATAGGGCTCGAGCCAGCATGACGCGGCGAGTTTCGCCCGTCGACAGCTGTTTGAATCCTCGCTCTTTTAGGTGGAGTAAGTCTAACTCTTGCATCAACTGCTGAACAATCGCTGGGTTATCACATTGCTCCGAAACCAATTGCTCGACGGTGCGACCGTAATCGATTCGATCCATAAAGTCGGTATCATCATTCGCATGCTCAAGCTCAAGTAAGCGCTGTTGTTCGGTCAGGGAGACTTGTGCAATTTTATCGGTATAGGTATCGAGACAACCTGAATCCAACTGAATTTCATTGCACAATAGATCGCCAATCAAGGAGCCGACGTTACCTTCGGTCTCAAAAACGCCCCAATGCTGGCCTTCTAAAAGCTGCCAAGATGGGATATTCAGTGTTTGTGTATGATGAAAATGGACCTGATCGAATGTGATAGCCATGAGACCTCCTTACCTCGAATGAATCTACCTGACCGTAATGACATAATCACAATACGGTGAGTATTCAACATACTAAAGCTGCAGGAGAATTTGAAGTGGGAATGTCAGAGAATCGCTATCTCTGACATCCTGAGTAGCCGGAGGGTTATTTGTCCAGTGCGAAAGTGGGCAGTGAAAGCTGCCAGCGAATCGCGCCTAGTCGAATGATAAGTGTCGTGATAACGCAACTTAAAAAGGCACTTTCTGGCGTCGCACCTAACATCAATGTTGTGGTGTAAAATACGCCACCAATAATACAGGCTGTCGCATAGACTTCTCTACGTAGCACCATTGGGATCTCTCGGGCCAGTACATCACGGATGATACCGCCGCCGCAGCCAGTAATGACACCCATTATAATCGCAACAAGCGCCGAATCTTGATAGCTTAATGCTTTTTCGACACCAATACCGACAAAGACAGCCAATCCAATGGCATCAGAAACGGGCAATACCCACCATGGCAAGCGACGTGGATGTCTGACAAGCATCATCGTCAATAAACAGGTGATAATAATCACCCATAGGTAGGTCGTATCCGTGATCCAAAATACTGGGGTTGCGCCTAATGCCATATCACGAATAGTACCGCCACCAATCGCGGTCACACTGCCTAATACCATTACGCCAAAAGGATCCATCCTTAGCCTTCCTGCGAGGATCACTCCGGATATCGCAAATACCATTGTGCCGAATAAATCGACGAAATAGAGCATGGAGTCCACGGTTATATACCCATTGAAGAATTGAACGGAAAAAGTGCGGCAATTTTACGGCAATTATTACCAATTCGCACCTTATCTTCTTTAAAACCTCTATAAATTCGCGCTATATCTTTTGTTAAGGTATTTATCGGCAGATACTCGTCATTTATCCGCGATTTTTTCGAATGGTATCGAAATGATGGCAGACCTGCTCAATCGCGAGCAATGTGCGTGGTGTCGGGCGGTTGAGCCAATCAGAGGTTAGCGTCCACATGTGTTGTTGCTTTACTGCGGGTAACTCAGATGACCATTGCTGCCACATACCGCCATCTTTTATGGCATGCTCTGAGCTAAAAATAGCGTCGGGCTGTCTTACAATAACTTGTTCTGGACTGACTTGAGGATAAGGGGCTTTGCTGTGAGAGAAAATATTCTCTCCACCACAAAAACTGAAAACCTCACTGGGCCAACTGCCTTGCGCTAGGGTAATGATTGGCTTTTCACTTAGTTGATAGAAGTAGCTGACAGGCTCATTGGTGTTGCTGTTGGACTTTAGCTGCTTCAATTTTTTGCGAAAATCATCAGCGGCTTGCTGGCCAATGCTTGGATCACGAGCATAGACACTAAGCGCTTCAATATTATCAGCGATGTTTTCCAGCGTCTTTGTCTTTGAGTACACGAGATTAAAGCCAAGTTGTTTGAGTTTATCAAGTTCACGTGCTGGGTTACCAGCAGGCCATGCGAGAATGAGGTCTGGTTCTAGGGCGACAATGCGCTCCAATTTTATGCCTTGGTAATTGGCAACACGTTCTAGATCTTTCGCTTCTTCGGGGTAATCACTGTACTCGCTAACCGCAATGAGTTGGTCACCTAATCCTGCCGCGTAAGCCAGTTCAGTGGCGTGGGGAGCAAGACTAATGACTCGCTGAGCGACAGCCCAGGCTGGTGATGTGATGCTGAAAATGACTAATGACAACCACAGTCGTTTCATTAACTAAAGTCCTTGATAAATGATGAACATGATACTGCTTTGGATCATTATCCAAGCGCAGATACGCCAAGCGATATCTTTTTGTAGTTGGGCTAGGTGATAAGCAGCAGGGGCGACTTTGCCACCAATACGGGCGCGTTGATACTTTGTTGTACCGTACATAGCAGGCCCTCCTAGTGCTAGGCCAAACTTATTCGCATACCCACAGAGTAACCAGTTGGTTGCGGTGTTGTGCCAGGTTCTACTTTGTTCGATAGTCGCCGCAATCAGTGGTCTCGAGGTGCCGACCATAATTAAAAGAGAAAATAATTTTTGCGGCAATATATCGAGCACCAAAAATACCGTAACCGCGGGTTTTCCGAATACTTGGTAATGGGGTTTACTTGGACTCCAGGTGCGAGCCAATTCCATCATTAAGCGGTAAAGCAGTGCGCCAACGCCTCCTAGTATTCCGTACCAAAAAAGAACCCCGATAACACGTCTTGAATACCCTAAAATCAGGGTTTCTGCTGATGCCTTCCCTAAACCGAGTAAGGACAACGATGAGGTATCTCTATTGACATTGTCTTGTAATATGAGACGCGCACGGACTTTATCTTCGTGTGACAAGGTTTGGATAAGTTGCTGTGCCAAGGTCTCGTTGGTTCGCCAGTCGAGTGCGAGTAATAGCAGCGCTAGTTGATAAAACTGGGCCTGCCACGCCAGTGACTGCATGGCGATTAATACCGCAATTGCGGGAACAATAAATAATGTCAGAGCGAGTATCCCGGACAACATTTGTTGAGATGGGGTGGCGTTGGGAGGATTCACTTTGTTGGCTATCAGGTGCGCTAGGCGTTGCCAATAATAAACGGGATGTGCACTTTTAGGTATGGGTAACAACAGATGAAAACCAAGCGCGCCCCACATGACGAGGAGCGCCCCATTGGCATAGAAACTCTCAAAAAAAGAGCTCATGAACAAATCCTTGTTAAAGACTATCCTAACGTCGTTTTGGGGCCATATTATGGCTTTCCAAAACGATGTTTATCTAAGAGGTGGTTTACCTAGGCAATGCTTTACTCAAGTGACGATTTACTTAAGTGGTTGTTACCTAGGTTATTGCTTAATTGAGTTATCGCTTATTTAAGCAGACTCACCATGCTGATGACCATTTCAGAGGAGCTTTTTGCTGCAAGTGGCAGGAACTCTTCAAAACTCATTGGTGATTCTTTGTCTGCGATATCTGAGATGGCACGAACCACGACAAATGGGGTATCAAACTGGTGGCAAGTCTGTGCGATAGCCGATGCTTCCATCTCAACGGCGATAACACCAGGGAAGTTATTGCGAATCACGGCTTGACGCTCTGGGCGACAAACAAATTCATCACCCGTGCAGATGAGACCACGCACGGCGTGTTGTCCTTCCATTTGCTTTAGTGCTTGTTCAGCGACGTTCATGAGCTTTTCATCAGCGGTGAATGCCGCTGGTTGACCTGCCATTTGACCAATCTCATAGCCGAATGCAGTCACGTCAGCATCATGGTGACGAACTTCTGTTGAGATAACGACGTCACCATGGTTAAGAGAGGACTCAAAGCCACCGGCTGAACCAGTATTAATCACAACATCAACTTGGTAATCGCTAAGAAGAATGGTCGTACCGACGGCCGCAGCCACTTTACCAATACCTGATTGAAGCAGCACAATATCTGCACCGTCTAGTTGGCCAGTGTAGAACGTACAGCCGCCTTTAATTTGTTGCTCAAGGTTAGTCAAAGCAGATTTTAAAATGGACACTTCTTGTTCCATTGCGCCAATAATGCCAATTTTCATGGTGACTCTCTAAGTTGGATAGGTAATTGGCATGCAGTATAGCAACTTCGATAGGTTTGCCCAACGCTTGGTCAAGGATTTGTAATAACTAACCCAGTCTCAATTAACTTACTACGAAACTGTTCGACACGTTCTCGGTTTACCTTGAAATCGTAATACCCAATGCGTGCTTCAGAGCGAACGAGTAGCTCGCCATCCTGAATTTTTACCTCCATATCGTCGGTATAGCCGAACACTTTGGATTGGTATTCTACTCGTAAATAGTCGGATTTTTTATCCGCCACCGTGGCGCGTGGAAAACTCAAAGCAACCGATTCAATTTGATTGATGCTCACATCATCAGCAAGTGGGAATGGTGCGAGGTTAAATTCTTCGCGAGAATCTTGCGTAGAGACGCAGCGAGGACTGTCACCGCAAGGCTGCGCTGTTCTATCTACCATGTTTGTTGTTGACGAACTGCATGCGGTCAACGAGAGGATTATTGTGGTGAGTACAGATGCTTTGACGATTTTATTCATGATGACTACCCCATAAAAAGCCTGATATTACCAAGCTTGAAACGTACGTATTATATGTCTAAGAAGTCTAGTATGCCTTCAGCCGCTTTTCGTCCCTCATCAATCGCGGTAACGACTAAATCGGAACCTCTTACCGCGTCTCCTCCAGCGAAAATCTTAGGGTTTGACGTTTGGAATTGATAGGTCTGTTTCGACGCCGCGCAAATTCGACCCCATTTATCCAGCTCAACGCCATGGGGGGCTAGCCAGCTCATTTTATGAGGTTGGAAACCAAATGCCATGATGACGGCGTCCGCTTTTAAAATATGTTCGCTACCAGCCACTGGTTCTGGACGTCGTCTGCCGGCTTCATCGGGCTCGCCCAATGCGGTTTTCACCATTTTAATTCCCGCTACGTGACCATTGCCATCAAGCTCAATACCAAGTGGTTGCAGGTTGAACTTAAATCTAACGCCTTCCTCTTTAGCATTTTTTACCTCACGTCGTGAACCAGGCATATTGGCCTCATCCCGTCGGTAGGCACAAATGACACTATCGGCATCTTGTCGTATTGATGTTCGTACACAATCCATCGCCGTATCACCACCGCCTAATACAATGACTTTTTTACCTTTCATGTCGAGAAATGGTGTTGTCGTCGGGAGTCCCATAACACGGTAGGTATTGGATACTAGGAATGGCAGTGCATCATAAACCCCAGGAGCCTCTTCGTTTTCTAGACCCGCTCTCATATTTTTGTAAGTACCGACTCCCAAGAACACGGCGTCGTAATCGCTAACGAGCTCTGACATCTCAACGTCTTTGCCAATATCGGTGTTGAGCCTAAACTCTACGCCCATATCAGTGAAAATACGGCGACGATTGAGCATCACGTCTTTTTCTAATTTGAAGGAGGGGATACCAAAGGTGAGGAGACCACCAATCTCGGGGTAACGGTCAAAGACAACAGGTTTGACACCATTACGAACAAGCACATCGGCAGCGGCAAGGCCTGCAGGGCCGGCACCAATAATAGCGACTTTTTTATCGCTCCATTCGACATGAGAAACGTCTGGTTTCCAACCCATTTCGAAGGCTTTGTCTGTGATGAACTTTTCGACATTACCGATGGTGACCGCACCAAAATCGTCATTTAAGGTGCAAGCCCCCTCACATAAGCGATCTTGAGGACATACTCGGCCACATACCTCGGGTAGGCTGTTGGTTTGATGAGAGAGCTCGACGGCTTCAATTATGCGCCCCTCATTGGCAAGTTTGAGCCACTGAGGGATGTAGTTATGTACGGGGCATTTCCATTCACAATAAGGATTACCGCAGTCAAGGCAGCGATCGGCCTGAGCCGTGGCTTGTTGCTTGGTAAAGGGTTCGTATATCTCTACGAACTCAATCTTGCGGATTTTCAGCGGTTTTTTTGCCGGGTCGATACGACTCACATCGATGAATTGATAGACGTTCTGGCTCATAATTCTAGCTCCTTGCCATTATTGGGCTTGAACGCGCAGCTCGGCGGCGCTTCGGCTTTGGTGACCCAACAGCGTACGCAAATCGGCCGCTTTCGGTTTAATCAGGTAGAACTTCGGAATCCATTCATCAAAGTTCGCCAATATATTTTCTGCATGCACTGATCCGGTTTCCTCAAGGTGCTCTGCTATCAATCCACGCAAGTGCTCTTGATGGATATACAAGTCGGCCAGCGCTAAAGCCTCGACAGATTCTGTGTTTACTCGACCATTAAAGTCCTCATTGGTATCGAGTACATAGGCAAACCCGCCAGTCATACCTGCGCCAAAGTTAACGCCTGTCGCACCTAAAATCGCGACGATACCCCCAGTCATATATTCGCAGGCATTGTCACCAGCGCCTTCAACGACGGCAATGGTGCCAGAATTTCGAACGCCAAAGCGCTCACCTGCGGTCCCTGCTGCAAACAGTTTCCCACCGGTTGCTCCGTAGAGGCAGGTGTTGCCGATGATGGTGGCTTCATTACAGACAAATGTGGTACCCACGTGAGGCTTTATCGTAATTTTCCCTCCTGCCATGCCTTTCCCTACATAATCATTGGCATCGCCAGTGAGATAAATGTCGACCCCACCGGCGTTCCAAACGCCAAGCGATTGGCCTGCGGTTCCGTCAAGATGAAGTTCAATGGGGGAGCTGGCCATGCCCTGATTGCCATAACGCTTAGCGATCTCGCCCGAAAGTCTAGCGCCTAGCGAGCGGTCGGTATTGCGGACGTTGTAGTAGAAACTCGATGACTGCCTTGATTCAACCGCATCAAGGGCATCTTCGACAATTTGACGATTCAGTTCAGCCTTGTCGAACGGGTGGTTGGGCTGAGTCCAATACAACGGCAGTTGTTGCGAAGAAACAGGCGAGTCTAGAATACCAGACAGATCAAGCTTACTTTGTTTGGCCGTTAGCCCCTCTGTGACTTCTAATAAGTCCGTTCGACCAATAAGGTCAGTGAGTTTTTCTACGCCAAGCTGTGCAAGCAGTGCTCTCACTTCTTCGGCTAACCCTGTGAAATAGTGGACAACCATTTCTGGCAGTCCCTTAAAATACTTATTACGCAGGGTTTCATCTTGAGTTGCCACCCCTGTCGCGCAGTTATTGAGGTGGCAAATCCGGAGAAATTTACACCCCATCGCGACCATAGGTGCGGTACCAAAGCCAAAGCTTTCCGCGCCCAAGATTGCCGCTTTGACGACGTCAAGACCGGTTTTTAAGCCCCCATCTACTTGTAGGCGGATTTTGTGTCGCAAGCCATTAACGACTAGGGCTTGTTGGGTTTCAGCAAGCCCTAGTTCCCAAGGGCTGCCAGCGTATTTAACTGAAGTTAGTGGGCTCGCAGCCGTTCCCCCGTCATAACCGGAAATAGTGATGAGGTCGGCATAAGCCTTAGCCACGCCGGTGGCAATCGTGCCCACCCCAGGTTCTGAGACCAGTTTGACGGAAATGAGCGCTTGCGGATTGACCTGCTTGAGATCGAAGATCAATTGCGCAAGATCTTCAATGGAATAGATGTCATGGTGAGGAGGCGGAGAAATCAAGGTAACGCCTTGCACGGAATAGCGTAATTTTGCTATTTCAGCGGTGACTTTATGGCCGGGTAGTTGACCGCCTTCGCCGGGCTTAGCACCTTGTGCGACTTTGATTTGCAACACATCAGCATTGGTAAGGTAGTGGGGGGTGACACCAAACCGACCAGACGCAATTTGTTTGATTCGAGAATTACGAGTCGTGCCAAATCGACGGGGGTCTTCCCCGCCTTCTCCGGAATTAGAGTAGCCTCCAAGTTGGTTCATCGCCATCGCAAGTGCTTCGTGAGCCTCGGGGCTTAACGCGCCGATCGACATTGCAGCGGAATCAAAACGCTTGAATAGGTCACTGGTTGGCTCAACGGCAGTTACCGCGAGTGGAGTGGCGGTGGATTTTAGCGTCATTAAATCTCGCAGCATCGCGATGGGGCGAGCATTCACTTGCTTGGCAAATGATTGATAGTCTTGATTATCACCAGTTTTTACCGCGTGCTGCAGCGTGCTCACAACGTCAGGGTTATAGGCGTGATATTCACCACCATGAACATATTTAAGTAAACCACCTTGTTCAATGGGTTTGCGCTTTGTCCATGCTTTACGAGATAAGTTGAAGATATCTTGTTGGAAATCTTGAAAGTTTGCGCCTTGAATACGAGCAGTTACTCCCTTGAAACAAAGGTCAACAATGTCGTTATGGAGCCCAACGGCTTCGAAAAGCTGCGAACAACGATATGACGCCACCGTTGAAATACCCATCTTCGACATGATCTTATATAGGCCTTTGTTGATGCCATTCTGGTAGTTTTTCATCACGACGCGGTAGGGCTTATCGATTGCGCCATCATCGATCATCTTGCCAAGTGCTTCATACGCGAGATACGGATAAATGGCCGTTGCGCCAAAACCAAGTAGTACCGCGAATTGGTGTGGGTCACGTGCGGTGGCGGTTTCAACTAAAATATTGGCATCACAGCGAACGTTGGCATCAATGAGGCGGGTTTGTACAGCGCCAACGGCCATAGCCGCCGGTATTGGAAGGTGGTCTTTGATTAGGGCTCGGTCGGAAAGCACTAATAACACCGTGCCTTCTTTGACGGCTTTTTCTGCCTGATCACATAAATTGAGTAATGCCTGTTTAAGGTCGTAGTGCTGCGGATCAAAGTTGATGTTGAGTACGGAATGTTGATAATGCTGGTCACTGAGTTGGAGCAGTTGCTGCATATCAGAGTGAAGCAAGACGGGAGAACCAAAAGCAACACGATAAGCGTGCCCGTCCGTTTCGCAAAATACGTTCATCTCTTGTCCGACGCTGGTGGCCAGTGACATAACGTGTTTCTCTCGAAGCGGATCGATTGGCGGATTGGTCACCTGAGCAAATTTCTGCCGGAAGTAGTCAGTGATCAGCCTTTCTTTGGATGATAATACCGCCATTGGGGTGTCATCGCCCATCGAACCTACCGCTTCTTGACCCATATCACCGAGTACCCGAAGGACTTGATCGGTTTCTTCATTGCTCATGGCGAATTGTTTTTGGTAAGTACTCAACAAGTTTGCATCAAAGTCTCTCTGACCAATATCTTCATCAGGTAGCTCGGAAAACGGTGTTAATTTATGAACGTTGTTGTCCATCCATTCGCGATACGGGTGGCGACTTTTTAGGTCGTTATCGATCTCTTCTGAATGCCAAAGCTTACCATCTTGTGTATCGACGACGAGCAATTCGCCTGGCCCGACCCGACCTTTTTCTACCACTTCATCTGGGGCGTAATCCCAAATTCCCACCTCTGAAGCTAGGGTGATGAGGTTATCTTTTGTGATGACATAGCGAGCAGGACGCAAGCCATTGCGGTCGAGATTACAGGCGGCGTAGCGACCGTCTGATAATACGATACCTGCCGGCCCGTCCCATGGCTCCATGTGTTTGGAATTGAAATCATAGAAGGCGCGAAGGTCTGGGTCCATATCTGGGTGGTTTTGCCATGCTGGTGGTACTAGCATTCGCATGGCTCTAAATATGTCCATGCCGCCAGATAAAAATAGGTCAAGCATATTGTCGAGACTTGATGAGTCCGACCCCGTTTCGTTGACAAAAGGCGCGGCGGTTTGTAAGTCAGGTAATAGGGGAGATGCAAATTTATAAGCTCTCGCTTTTGCCCATTGACGGTTGCCTTCAATAGTATTGATCTCACCATTGTGCGCCAGATATCGGAAAGGTTGTGCCAGCGGCCAGCGGGGCTGAGTATTGGTGGAAAATCGCTGGTGAAACAAACAGATCGCCGATTCCATACGAAGATCGGCGAGATCGAGGTAGAAGCGAGGAAGATCCGCAGGCATGCACAGCCCTTTGTAGACGATCACTTGGGTGGACAGGCTACAGATGTAGAATTCACTGTCATCACTGGTACGTTTTTCAATACGCCTGCGAGCAATATATAAACGACGTTCAACATCTTGTTCACGCCATCCTGCTGGTGCTGATATAAAGACCTGCATGATGTTGGGTAGGGAATCGTTCGCAATGGGGCCTAAGACCGCTGGATTTATTGGTACGGCTCGCCATCCTGAGATCGTCAGTGTTTCTTGAGCTAACTCCTGAGCAATCACGTCTTTGGTTGCTTGTGCTTTAATCGGGTCATTGGAGAGAAACAGCATACCGACAGCGTACTGCTTCCCTAGATTCCAATGATTTTCTTGGCCAAGTAGTCGAAAATAGCTGTCGGGTTTCTGTAGCAATAAGCCGCAGCCATCCCCAGTTTTTCCATCCGCCGCGATGCCACCTCGGTGTGTCATTCGGTCAAGTGCTGAGATAGCCGTTCGTACTAATTTGTGGCTGGGTTGACCTTGCATGTGAGCAATAAGGCCAAATCCGCAGTTGTCCTTTTCAAGACTTGGGTCATAAAGAGCCATGGTCTTTCTCCCTTTGAACGTGCTGTCGTCCTGACAGTAAATTGATGCTTTTTAATGGTTTTTTTTATTATAAGAATCAAAATTCCATGAATAATACATTTAACATATAGTGCGATTTTATTTATCACCAACGTCACAAGCTAATGCTTATGGCGATAAACGTCAAGTTTTCAGAAATTAGTCTCGTATAAATTAAAAAAACCATGCATTTATCTGCTACGGCTACGGCTACGGCTACGGCTACGGCGTTATGACTTGTTGATATTGTGTAGAAACGTAGTTAGTGATAACGAATTAAATAGCAAAGGGTAGGCAGAGTACGCAGTAAGAGGGCCATCGCTGCAGTTTTTTGGTTACGACTTGTGGCTAGGTAAACAAAAAAGGCCAGCATAAGCTGGCCAAATTAGGAAGGACATCTGCTGGCTGCTTATTCGCGCAGCCATGCATTTACCTTTAAGCGGAAAGCATTAAAGAATTTGCTTTTGCTTCAAGGTTGGTATTGCCCATTAGGAATTCATCAACAGAGCGTGCACACTCACGACCCTCATTGATGCAGCGAACAACCAAAGATTGGCCAGTACGCATATCACCCGCGGCAAATACGCCTTGTTGGTTAGTTTGGAAATCTTGTGTCGCGACATTGCCACGATCGTCAAGTTTTATATCAAGTTGTGCTAAAACACCGGTTGGTTCAGGGTGTAAAAAGCCCATTGCAAGGAATGCCAAATCACATGGAATGACACGTTCGCTGCCTGCTACTTCGTCAAAGCCTGGGCGTTCGCCTGGTTTTGCATCCTGCCATACGATATCGGCAATGCGTAGCCCAGTGACTTCACCTTTGTCATTACCAATAAACTCTTTGGTTAAGATGTTCCAATGACGTTCGCAGCCTTCCTCATGAGAGGTGGTTGTTTTCATGATCATTGGGTACTGTGGCCATGGCATGTTTGCAGGGCGTTTCTCTGGTGGGATCGGCATGATTTCCACTTGAGTAATGCTGCTAGCTTTATGACGATTTGAGGTGCCAACACAGTCAGAGCCCGTATCACCACCACCAATTACCACGACGTGTTTGTCTTTGGCGTGAATCTCTTCGGTTTTCAGATCCATATTGTTAGCACGACGGTTGTTTTGACCTAAGAAATCCATCGCAAAGTGGACGCCTTGTAGCTCTCGACCCGGGATCGGCAAATCACGAGGTACCGTTGAACCACCAGTCAGCAGAACAACATCAAAGTCTTGACGCAACTGTTGGGCGTTGATCTTGACGCCGATATGAGCGTTGACTTCAAATTTCACACCCGCATCCGCCATCAAATTGATCTTACGATCGATAACGTCCATACCAAGTTTAAAATCAGGAATACCAAATCGCAGCAGGCCACCCACTTTCTCATCACGTTCAAAAACGGTCACAGAGTGTCCAGCGCTGTTAAGTTGTTCTGCAGCGGCAAGACCAGCAGGGCCCGATCCAACAATCGCGACCGTTTTGCCGGTACGGATACGCGGCTTCTTCGGTTTGGCATAGCCTTCACGATAGGCTGTCTCTACGATGGTTTTCTCGATATTACAGATTGTAATAGGATCTTGGTTGATTCCTAATACACAGGCACTTTCACAAGGTGCAGGGCAAACACGACCAGTGAACTCCGGGAAGTTATTGGTTGAGCTTAGGATGTTCCAAGCTTCTTCCCAGCTGTCGCGGAAAACCGCGTCATTGAATTCTGGAATAATGTTGCCAATAGGGCAGCCGTTATGACAAAACGGCACACCACAATCCATACAACGAGATGCTTGAGTATTGATTTTGTCACCAAACTCTTCGTTAAGCACAAACTCTTTGTTGTCTTCAATACGAACCGATGGATCGAGTTTGCTAGGCAACTCGCGACCATGTTCTAAAAATCCAGTAGGCTTACCCATTATACTGCCTCCACTTCTTCCGATTGTGCCTGTTGTGCTTCAGCTTTACGCTTTTGAAGTACCGCTTTGTAATCACGCGGCATGACCTTAACTAAAGAGGTTAGGTTTGCTTCAAAGTTTGCAAGGAAAGACTGAGCAACTTCACTTCCTGTGAATTCAACGTGCTTAGTTAGCATATCAAGTAGAAGATCTTTATCTTCTTGCTCGATTGGATCTAGGTCAACGAGCTCAGGGTTAAGCTTGGTTTCAAAGTCACCAGCTTTATCCCAAACATAAGCCACACCACCACTCATACCGGCAGCAAAGTTACGACCCGTTGAACCAAGGATAATTGCCGCGCCACCTGTCATGTATTCACAACCGTGGTCACCAACCCCCTCAACAACAACCTTCGCACCAGAGTTACGAACACAGAAACGTTCACCAGCCATGCCGCGAATGAAAGATTCACCTGAGGTCGCACCGTAGAAACATACGTTACCCACTACGATGTTGTCTTCAGCAACGATAGAAGATTTCGCATCTGGGTACAGTACCAAAGTACCGCCAGACAGACCCTTACCCCAGTAATCGTTCGCGTCGCCTTCTACTTCGAACTTAACGCCTTTCGCAAGGAACGCACCGAAAGATTGGCCAGCACTACCGTGGAACTTAACGTTCATTGGTTGTGGTAAACCTTGGTCTTTATAAACCTTCGAGATTTCGTTAGACAGCATGGTACCCGCAGAGCGGTCCGTGTTGATGATAGGGAAGGTTGCATTTACAGCTTCACCTTTCTCAAGCGCTGGAATTGCGGCTTGAATCAACTTACGGTCTAGAACATCTTCTAGGTTGTGGTTTTGTTTTGTCTGGTTGTAAATACCATCTTCTTCACGAGCCTGCTCAATGTGCAGTACCGGTGTTAGATCTAGGTTCTTGTACTTCCAGTGGCCGATGTCGTCACGAACTTTAAGTTTGTGCGATTGACCAACCATCTCATCAATAGAGCGGAAGCCAAGTTCAGCCATGACTTCACGTAGGCCTTCAGCCATGTATTGGAAGAACGTCACTACGTCTTCTACGCGGCCGTCGAAACGCTCACGCAGAGTCTTGTTCTGTGTTGCGATACCAACAGGACAGGTATTCTTGTGACACTTACGCATCATGATACAGCCTTCAACAACCAATGCTGCGGTTGCTACGCCCCACTCTTCAGCGCCAAGTAACGTGGCGACTGCAAGGTCACGTGGTGTTTTCATCTGACCATCAGACTGAACAACGATACGATTACGTAGGCCGTTTTTCAGTAGTGTTTGGTGAGTTTCCGCTAGACCCAGTTCCCAAGGCAGACCTGTGTGACGGATAGAAGACATCGGAGATGCACCCGTACCACCATCAAACCCTGCGATAAGTACCACGTCAGCTTTCGCTTTCGCTACACCTGATGCAATCGTACCTACGCCAGCTTCCGATACTAGCTTCACGTTGACGCGGCCGTTACGGTTGGCGTTTTTCAGATCGTAGATCAGCTGAGCCAAATCTTCGATTGAGTAGATATCGTGGTGTGGCGGTGGAGAAATAAGACCGACGCCCGGAGTTGAGTGACGCGTTGCACCAATCCAATCATCAACCTTGTCACCAGGTAGTTGACCACCTTCACCAGGTTTCGCCCCCTGAGCCATCTTGATTTGCAGCTCATCAGCGTTAGATAGGTAGTAAGATGTCACACCAAAGCGACCTGAAGCCACTTGTTTGATAGCTGAACGTTCCCAGTCGCCGTTTTCTTTGCGTTCGAAACGAGCAGGGTCTTCACCACCTTCACCAGAATTCGATTTTGCGCCAATACGGTTCATCGCGACTGCTAGAGTAGAGTGAGCCTCATGTGAGATTGAACCAAAGCTCATCGCACCCGTTGCGAAACGCTTGAGAATTTTCTCAATAGGCT
Organism: Vibrio sp. 10N.286.49.B1; assembly: GCF_002873335.1. GTDB lineage: Bacteria > Pseudomonadota > Gammaproteobacteria > Enterobacterales > Vibrionaceae > Vibrio. The sequence goes on from NZ_MCUW01000007.1 coordinate 174,518, forward strand.
CGACTTCCGCTAGGGGAATAGAGCCTGCCGGGTTCTTGATGAAATCAAGTTGGCTACGCAGAGTTGCTGCGTTGTCGCCTTGAGCATCAACAGCGTTCGCGTACTTTTTAAATTGACCGTAATCTTTGTTACGCGTCGACTCTTGAAGTAGAGAAATCGTTTCTGGGTTGAATAAGTGTTTCTCACCACGTTGTTTCCACTGGTAAACACCACCAACATCAAGTATTTGAGCTGGGATTTCACGAGTAGGGTAGCCGACACGGTGACGAACTAATACTTCGCGTGCGATATCATCGATCGTTAGACCTTGGATACGAGAAACCGTACCAGTGAAGTATTTTTCAACCACTGATTTGCTAATACCAAGAGCTTCAAAAATTTGAGCGCCGTGGTAAGACTGCAGTGTTGAGATGCCCATCTTCGAGAAGATCTTCAGCAGGCCGCCGTTCACACCTTTACGGTAGTTATCGAACAACTCACGTGGGTGAAGGCTTGGGTCTAGCTTCTTAGTACGTTGTAGCTCAACAATCGTCTCGATTACTAGGTATGGGTTAACAGCGTTCGCACCATAACCAATAAGCGTTGCAAAGTGGTGTGTTTCGCGAGCATCGCCCGTCTCAACCACGATGTCACACTTGGCACGTAAACCTTTACGGATGAGGTGGTGGTGAACCGCGCCCACAGCCAACATAGCTGGAATTGCAGCGTGGTTAGAATTAACGGCACGGTCTGTAAGCAAGATGATTGAGTAACCATCGTTCACCGCATCTTCTGCATATTGGCAGATACGTTTTAGTGCGCGTTCTAACTTGCCAGGCTCTTCGTTTGCTTGGAATACGATATCTAGCGTCTTCGCTTGAAGGTGCTCGTTATCGATAGCGCGAAGTTTTTCTAGCTCAGAGTTAGAAAGAACAGGCGACTCAAGTTCTACTTTTTGACAATGTTCAGGGGTTTCAGCAAGGAGGTTCTGATCTTTACCTAGGTAAGTATTCAGAGACATTACCATACGCTCACGAATCGGGTCGATTGGTGGGTTGGTTACTTGTGCAAACAACTGCTTGAAGTAGTTTGAAAGGTGCTGCGATTGGTGAGAAAGAATCGCTAGCGGCCAGTCAGCGCCCATTGCAGAAAGTGGCTCGTAGCCGGTTTTTGCAAGAGGGAGAATGATTTCATTTACTTCTTCAGAGCTAACACCAAATGATTGTTGTTTATGCAACAGTTTCTCTGGTGATGGTTGACTGAATTCGTTGCTCGCATCAGGCAGTTTTTTCAGGCTGAGTAGGTTTTCTGATACCCATTTCTCATATGGCTGCGCTTTAGCGATATCGTCTTTCACTTCTTCATCAGAAATGATGCGACCTTGCTCAAGGTCAGCAACGAAGATACGACCTGGCTGCAAGCGACCACGATATTCAACGTTTTCTGGTGCGATTTCTACCACACCCGACTCAGAGGCCATTACCAGGAAGTCATCTTTTGTCACTGTGTAGCGAGACGGACGCAGACCGTTTCGGTCAAGCGTTGCACCGACTTGTACACCATCGGTAAAGCAGACTGAAGCAGGGCCATCCCATGGTTCCATGACGTTAGCGTGGTATTGATAGAACGCACGACGTGTTGGGTCCATATTTTTGTTTTCTTGCCATGCTTCCGGAATCATCATCATCAAGGCATGTGGCAGGCTACGACCAGAAAGAACTAGGAGCTCAAGTGCCATATCAAAGTTAGATGAATCTGAACTGCCTTCTTGGCAGATCGGAAGCAGCATGTCGATTTCAGCTTGTGAGAACAGATCCGATTCAAGGATTGCTTCACGGGCTTTCATCCAGTTGAGATTGCCTCGGACCGTATTGATTTCGCCATTATGTGCGATGTAACGGAATGGCTGTGCAAGACGCCAGCGAGGGAATGTGTTGGTAGAAAAGCGAGAATGCACGAGTGCAAGCGCAGTCACCATAGTTGGGTTTTGCAAATCGAGGAAGTACTGAGGCACCTGCTCTGTAGTGAGCTGACCTTTATATACCAGTGTCTTATAAGACATTGAGTTAATATAAAAATCATCACCAATATTTGAAATGCTCTCTAGGCATACACGAACGGTATAATTACGTAATACATAAAGCTTACGCTCAAGTTCTTCAGGCGTAATGCCCGGACCACCTGAAATAAAGACATGCTCAAACTGAGGTTCAGTACTTAGAGGATCGATACCAATCATAGAGTTGTCGGTTGGTAGAACACGGTAGCCGATAACTTCAAGGTCAAGGCGCTGTGCATTGCGTTCTAGAATATCGCGACATTGTGCGCGTTTGTGCTCATCCTTAGGGAAAAGAACAACACCAACACCGTATTTTTCAAAAGAAGGTAGCTTGATGCCAAGCTTAACGGCTTCTTCTAAAAGAAATTCATGGGGTTTTTGCAGTAGGATACCAGCGCCATCACCACTACATGGATCACAGCCTTGTCCGCCTCGGTGTTCCATGCGAGCCAGCATGTCTAAGGCTTGGGTTACTACATCATGCGATTTACGGTTTTTAAGGTGAGCAACAAAACCGATACCACAAGCGTCATGCTCCAGTTCTGGAGTATACAGACCCTGTGTATTCTGCTCTCTATCTACCATAGATACTTCCTTCCAGTTAAATCCAGGCACAACAAAAGTGTGTGATTGTGCCTTGTCCTTTGTAATTCTGATTCTTGACTGCCAGAGGGGGCAGTGTCGATTCCATTCTGCATCTCGCAGGAAAAGTGTTGCGAGAAAAACAATCCGTGGTGATATCCCTCATCGTATACTCACTTTTTAGTGAATTATTTTGGCGGGAATGGGATATCGCCTTTCATTCTACTGATTCAAGCTGTAATCCTAACAGCAGATCGAGCAAAATTGTGTAAGTATCCTACAATTTTGTTCTCGGTAATTCCAACGAAAGTTTCTCTTGTAACCCATTTTTTTTATTTAAAATTGAATACAATCGATAACAAAAAGCTAACAATTGCCGATTTATTGTTGTTTTTGTGCATATTTATTGATTTTGATTAAGTCGATGTCATGGCCACGTTGCTACTGTGCCTGGTTTTATTTTGCAGGGATGTAATTAAATTTCAAAAATTAGAGTGATAGTCATTCTTATTTAATTGAGTTGGTTTGATATGCAATTACATGAGTTAGTTAATACGATCGGTCAAGATCTCCAGCGTCGCTATGGCGAAAAAGTACATAAATTGACCTTGCACGGCGGGTTCAGTTGCCCTAACCGGGATGGGACCATAGGGCGAGGAGGGTGTACATTTTGTAATGTGGCATCGTTTGCTAATGAAAACACCAGAATTCAGTCTATCCATGAGCAGCTTAATGACCGAGCGGGCGAGGTGAAGCGGGCCAAGAAATATCTGGCTTACTTTCAGGCATACACCAGTACCTATGCCGAGGTTCAAGTTCTCAAAAGCATGTATGAAGAAGCGCTTAAATATGCGGATATCGTCGGGTTGTGTGTGGGTACACGGCCAGATTGTGTCCCTGATGCGGTCTTGGAGTTACTTGCTGATTATGTAGAGCAAGGTTTTGAAATTTGGTTAGAGCTTGGACTGCAAACGGCACACAATCAAACGCTGAAGCGGATAAACCGCGGTCATGATTTTGAGGTGTATGATGCCATCACTAAGCGTGCTCGTGCGCTCGGCATCAAAGTGTGTACTCACCTTATTGTCGGCCTCCCTAAAGAAAGTAAACAAGATAACCTCGAGACCCTCGCTAAAGTGCTGGCAACGGGAACGGATGGTATTAAGTTGCATGGCTTGCATATTGTCGAGGGGAGCACCATGGCAAAAGCTTGGCATGCAGGGCGCTTAGAAGCCCCTGAGCTGGACTTCTATCTTGATGTAGCCAGTGAGATGATTCGGCGAACCCCTGCCGATATCGTTTTTCATCGTGTTGCCTCCTCAGCTCGAAGACCGACGTTGCTTGCGCCGCTGTGGTGTGAAAACCGTTGGTTGGCGATGACCGAGCTTGGCAAGCGGCTGTCTTTGTCAGGTTCACAAGGCTCTTTGATTGATAATGCCTTTGTTTATCACAAACCTACTCTCAAATAATTCGCCATTCGTGTGATGCAATGGGGTAAGTGATACACTTAGCCGAGTTGTTACGCACGGAGTGCTGAATGAAGCCCATCAAAAATCTTGCCCAATACTATGTCGACCTTTTGGTAAAGCTCGGCATTGTTCGTTTTTCTATCTTACTGGCACTTGCTTTAGTGGCCCTCGCCGTTGTGGTACAGGTTGCGATTACCCTTGTCCTGAATGGCAGAGTGGATGATATTGATATTGTTCGCTCGGTCTTTTTCGGCTTATTGATCACCCCGTGGGCGGTCTATTTTTTGTCGGTTGTCGTTGATCAGCTTGAAGAGTCGCGCCAGCGATTGGCAAAGATGGTCTCTAAATTAAAAGACATGCGATCTCGAGACCAAGACCTCAATATTAAGCTTCAACAGAACATCAGTAAGTTAAATCTCGAGATTGAAGAAAGGCAAAAGGCCGAAGATGCGCGAAAAGAAGCGATAAAAGATCTCGAAAATGAGGTGTACCAGCGAGAGCGGACACAGCTCGAGCTTGCAGAGCGGACAGCCTTGCTGCGTTCATTTATTGATGCCTCTCCGGATTTGATTTATTACCGAAATGCAGAAGGGGTCTTTTCAGGTTGCAACAAGGCCATGGAAGAGCTTACCGGTAAAAAGGAAAAAGAACTCGTTGGGTTGACGCCTTGGGACGTGTATTCCGAAGAAATCGCTGAACAAGTTGTAGAGACCGATCATAAAGTCATGAGCAATAATCAAGCCCTGACTTATGAGCAATGGCTAGAATATCCCGATAGCAAGAAATGCTATTACGAACTGCGAAAAGTGCCATTTTACAGCAAAGATGGTCGCCACCTTGGCCTAGTTGGTTTTGGTCGCGATATTACAGAGAGAAAGCGTCATCAAGAGTCTCTAGAAAAAGCGAGTCGAGATAAAACAACATTCATATCAACGATTAGCCATGAATTACGTACCCCTCTTAACGGTATCGTCGGGCTAAGCCGAATGCTGCTTGATAGTTCTTTAAATCAAGAGCAACGCAATCATATGCAAACCATTAACGTCAGTGCGATTACTCTGGGCCATATTTTCAACGATATTATCGATATGGATAAGTTTGATCGCCGTAAGCTAGAGCTGTATCCAGAGGCGCTTAATTTTGACGATTTTATCATCGAGATAGAGAGCATCTCGGCCTTGATGGCTGAGCAAAAAGGATTACGTTTTGACTTAGAGCGGCTCACTGATCTGCCAGTCGGCATTAGTGTTGATGCGACACGATTGCGACAGGTGATCTGGAACCTTGTCAGTAATGCGATGAAATTCACCAAACAAGGTGGTGTGGTCATGACGGTCAGCGCGGATGTTGTTGATGGGATGGCGCATATCATGATCGAGGTTGAGGACACAGGGGTCGGGATTCCTCAAGCTGAAGTCGATAAGATTTTTGCTATGTATTATCAAGTTAAGTCTAAGAAAGACAACTTGCATGCGGTTGGAACAGGGATCGGTCTTGCGGTCTCTCAACAGTTAATTCATATGATGGACGGTGATATTACGGTCGATAGTGAGGAAGGGTTTGGCAGTACATTTACGATATCGATTAACGTTCCGTGTGTCGACACCCTTCAATCAGAAGAGCGCATAGTAGAGTCTCAAAAGGGGTTGAATATTTTCATGCTTGAGGATATTGAGCTCAACATCACTGTTGCGCGTAGCCTATTGGAAAGTCTTGGTCACACGGTGACAGTGGCGATGTCCGGTCAAGAGGCCATCGATCTATTCCGGCCGGAAGATTACGATCTTGCCTTGCTTGATATTCAGTTGCCCGACATGAGTGGTTTTGATGTCGCTCAGCATTTCCGTGAAGCCTATGACTCTCTCCCCCCTTTGGTTGCTCTGACGGCGAATGTTATCAAGAACAAAAAGGATTACCTTGAACAAGGAATGGATGACGCAATTAGTAAGCCTTTAAGTGTTAAGGCGCTTACGGATGTCATTACTAACTTTGCTACTCCGACTGAATATAAATCGATAGAAGTCACAACGCAAAAGGATGAAGAATTGATGAGTAATAATAGTGAATTATACGAACGATTGCTTGATATCGGAATGCTTGATTCATACGTTGATATTGTCGGAACAAAGCCCGTTTTTGCTAGCATCGAGATGTTTGAAGAAATGATGCCCGGTTATATGGAGATTTTGCAATCAAACATGACGGCAAAGGACCAGCCCGGTATTACCTCTGAAGCTCATAAAATAAAAGGGGCGGCAGGGTCGATTGGCTTGAAAAGAATCCAGTCTGTAGCGCAGAAAGCTCAGTCGCCAGATTTGCCAGCATGGTGGGAGAACATTGAAGATTGGATTGAAGAAATAGAAAATGAATATCGCAATGACATTCAGGTATTAAAATCTTGGCTAGAAAGTAAGGGTTAATAATGAAAAAAACGATCACAACAATTGCATTGGCAATTGTGCTTGGTGGGTGTTCGTCATCGTCAGTGATGGATAACGACATGTGGATTGCAAAAGATACCGCAATGGTTGAACAACAAGCTATTTCATTGTCAGCTAACCTGTGGATTGACATGATGCCGAAGATTGGTGAAACACAGCCGTTGATGAAAGAGCAAATGCTTCATGGTGCACTTAATTTGAGTACCGAAAGTCAGTTACCAGCAGATATGGACGCAGTAAAAGTCGTGCTAAGACAAGATGGCGAGACATGGACATTGGATTCTGAGGATTTTGAGCTGCGTAACCATAGCGAAGAACAGTGGGAAATTGCATTTAAATGGCAGCTAGCCTTTAATAATTCCAAACCAATGGATGTGGCAGTGCTTCTGGTCAATAGTGACAAAGAGATTTGGTTGACGAATCAACAGGTGATGGTCGACACCGTCTATTGAGTCGGGTTTGACTGAGCAATGCCATGTTATTTGAGCTCAAATCGCCAAAAATAAAAAGGGACGCATGCGCGTCCCTTTTTTAAACTTTCAAATTTTACTCTTCAAGGTCGCCACAAAAACGGTAGCCTTCACCGTGAATAGTAGCAATGATTTCTGGTGTTCCAGATACTGACTCGAAGTGCTTACGAATACGACGAATCGTCACGTCTACAGTACGATCGTGAGGTTTTAGTTCACGGCCAGTCATCTTTTTCAGTAGGTCAGCACGAGTTTGGATTTTGCCTGGGTTTTCACAGAAGTGAAGTAAGGCACGAAACTCTGAGCGTGGCAGCTTGTAGCCATCACCGCTAGGGCTAACGAGTGAGCGGCTGTTAATATCAAGTATCCAGCCATTGAATTCGTATTTTTCTACGCTACGCTTCTCTTCTTGAGACACGTTAGTGCTCATAGAACGATTCAGAAGGTTGCGTGCACGAATAGTCAATTCACGTGGGTTAAATGGTTTAGTGATGTAATCATCTGCACCAATTTCCAAACCAAGAATTTTATCGACTTCATTGTCACGTCCCGTTAGGAACATAAGTGCGACGTTAGCTTGTTCTCTAAGCTCACGAGCGAGAAGTAGACCATTTTTACCTGGCAGGTTGATATCCATGATAACTAGGTTAACTGAATTATCGGTTAAGACCTGATGCATTTCTTGACCGTCACTGGCCTCGAATACAGCATATCCTTCTGCTTCAAAAATGCTCTTAAGAGTGTTACGTGTTACTTGCTCATCTTCAACAATAAGAATTTGCGGGCTTTGCATTGGCGGTACCTAAATTAAACTTGTGATAAATCTGTCTGTAGTAGAATAAATTCTAGGCAATAAGTTAACATAAAGGTAATGTTTCTTGGATGTTCTGCTTACAATCAGAGAAACAGTTACGATATGAGTCGCCATCCATGAAGCTGCCAATTAACGAGAAATCCCTTTAATCTCTTATTATTCCGCTAGGTCATTGAGGCGAATTCTAATATGTTAACAGCATGCTAACAATGGTCAAATGTTAATTACTTGCAGTTTGTTGATTTAAATCAATCGCTGACTTGTAACAAATATTAATAGTAGTAGGTAAATTGACCACTGCTATTAATATGTGTGTTAATGCCTAATTGAATGTTTGTTGTGCAACATGATGCGTTGGCTACTGTCTCCGTCAATGACGAGATATTTTGAGGCGATTGACGTTTTAAACCTAAAATAAAAAAGTAATTTAATGTTAACTTTATAATTAAAAACAATAGCTTGCCTTTGTTTTCTTTATGGGTTGCTCCTTGCCGATACTCAATGCTAGCCTACGTGGTTATATCAATAATGGCCTTTACATGATCAAAGATTTGCACGATTAATAGTTCTGTTTTATGCGGAAATTCTAACTAAATGTAATGAAGCTCACGGATAATGCAGGAAAAGCATAGCGCTCTTGTTGTGCAGGAGAATCGTTTAAAAAATTTAGATTTATTGGGTAACAAAGTGACCGTTGAGTGGTCAAATACCCAATAAGTGACAAGGATTTTTAGTTTAGCACTCTCTAAAGGCGCGCCTATTGAGTGACATCACGGAGGAAAAATGAGAGATATCACACCTGATATTTGTGACCAACACGAAGACAAAGTGACATTGTTGGATTTGCCATTGCAAAACTTTGGGCAACGGGCGGCCTTTTGGGGCGAGATAGTGACGATCCGTTGTTATCATGATAATTCCAAAGTACGCGAAGTACTTTCCCAAGATGGAACGGGAAAAGTGCTGGTTGTGGATGGCAATGGTTCTTGTCAAAAAGCCTTACTAGGTGATCAATTGGCCATCATGGCTATTGAAAATAACTGGGAAGGCGTGATCGTAAATGGGGCTATTCGAGATGTTGCTATGATGTCCGAAATGGACCTTGGCGTTAAAGCGTTGGGAGCGAATCCTTTTAAAACAGAAAAACGGGGTGCTGGCGACGTCAATGTTACGCTGACCATGAGTAATCAGATTGTTCAGCCAGGGTATTATATTTACTCGGACTGGAACGGTATTTTAATCTCTAAAGAAGCGTTAACGTTCTAGAATCGAAAGCCTAGGCCGACCTCAACGCCTTGTTGGACTTTTTCAAAGTCAAAGGTAGCGTGGACGTCTAGGTTTTCTGTCAGCCTCATTCTGCTTGATATTTCTGCAGCCATCCCGGCTTGTGTGATGTCATCTTCTTCATATTGGTACCCTCTTAGGGTACTTTTGACCGAGATTCGTTCTGATACTTGATAACTCATGCCACTAAGCAGTCCTTTGTCACTTGATTCATCAGAGTTATTAAGTCGCGCCCCGATATAAATATCGACAGACTCAAATAGCGAATAGGAATAGCCACTGTCTACGTTCCATTGATCGATGCCGTCGCTCGAGGATTTGCTATCAGAAGAGAGAAAGAAATTATGTGGGGATGCGTTATGCTTGCCAGGCAGCGCTGGCAGTTCGACGGCTTGGACCATACTGGATGATAATAAAACGAACAAAGCAGACACAATCATTGCTTTCATAGCACCACTCCTTGTTCGTCATTATTATTTTATATTTGTCCATTAATTAAAGCACAAGATCTAGTCAAAAAGTTGTAAATGTATATAGCAATTGGCGATTTACTCATAACGTTACAGTATATAGATTTCATAAGTGTAGGTTTTCAAGCACTGGCTATGATTTCCTTGTTTATTTGATAAAAGTACAGATTTTGATTGACTACTCTACAGAAAGTGCGGTAAACGTATGGGTAAGCACATTAGAAAGTTTGTAGATAACCCTATGTATAGAAACCAGCTCGTAGTAATGACCACCACCATTATTATTACCGACATAACCATTGTTGGGGCAGGCTGGTAGACGGAAGAAATTCAAGAACAAGGCCTGTATCAACAAGATACGGGCCTTTTTTTTACCTGTTTTGAGTATTTCGGGAGGAAAGGATGCGAGTACTAAAATTTGGAGGCTCATCGTTAGCCGATGCTGATCGCTTTTTACGAGCGGCAGACATTATTGCCAACAATGCCCAACAAGAAGATTTAGCGGTGGTGCTATCTGCGCCAGGGAAAACAACCAATAAGTTAGTCGCGATTATTGAAACCGCGTTAAAAAATAGCGAAGTCGAGCTTCAGATCTCTGAACTGGAAACGGCGTTTAACGAATTATTTTCTAATATTGAATCTGTACTTCCTAACATACAGCGTGCTGATTTTGACAATCAGGTAAAAACCTCTTTATTCCAACTGCATCAATTTGTTCATGGTATCCGTTTGCTTGGCACTTGTCCGGCTCATGTTAATGCCCGCATCATTTCCAAAGGTGAGCGCATTTCAATCCAGTTGATGAGAGCGGTCCTAGAAGCGAAAGGCCAAGCGGCGGCATTGATTGATCCGGTTAAGTATCTTTATGCCAATGATGACTATCTAGAAGCAATGGTAGATGTTGGTATTTCAACACAAAACTTCAGATCGAACCCATTGACCGAGGGTGTCGTGCACATCATGCCTGGTTTTACGGCAGGTAACGCGAAAGGCGAGTTAGTCACACTTGGGCGCAATGGCTCGGATTATTCAGCTGCAGTACTGGCAGCCTGCTTACGAGCGGACTGTTGTGAAATTTGGACTGATGTCGATGGGGTATACAATTGTGACCCTCGATTAGTGGATGATGCACGCTTGCTGAAATCACTGAGCTACCAAGAAGCGATGGAGTTGTCTTACTTCGGTGCGTCGGTACTTCACCCGAAAACCATTGCTCCAATTGCTCAGTTCCATATCCCATGTTTGATTAAAAACTCGTTTAACCCTCAAGGTGCAGGCACGCTGATCGGTCAAGACACCGGTGAAGATAACCTGCCAATTAAAGGTATCACCACCTTATCTAACCTGATTATGGTTAACGTCTCTGGGCCGGGTATGAAAGGTATGGTCGGGATGGCTAGCCGTGTCTTTGGAGCCATGTCATCAGCTGGTGTCTCTATTGTTCTGATTACACAGTCTTCATCTGAATACAGCATCAGCTTTTGTATCGAAGAAGAAGACAAGCTAAAAGCGTCTCAAATCCTTGAAGAAACATTTGATCTAGAACTCAAGAATGCACTGCTTGAGCCTGTCGAGTTTATGGAAGACGTCGCAATTGTCACCTTGGTTGGTGATGGTATGAGAACCTCTCGCGGCGTGGCTTCACAGTTCTTTTCGTCGTTAGCTGAAGTGAATGTCAATATTGTCGCCATTGCACAAGGCTCTTCTGAGCGCGCCATTTCTGCTGTTATACCAGAAGATAAGATCTCAGAAGCGATCAAAGCGTGTCATGAGAATTTGTTCAATTCTAAACACTTCTTAGATGTGTTCGTGGTTGGGGTGGGCGGCGTCGGTGGTGAGTTGGTTGATCAAATCCAACGTCAGCAAACAAAACTGGCAGAAAAAGGTATTGTTATTCGAGTATGTGGCCTTGCCAATAGCAAAGGTGTACTTCTCGACGGTAAAGGCTTACCGCTTGATCAATGGCGAGATCGCATGGGCGATGTAACGGAGCGATTCAGCGTCGCTGGATTAGCCGCGCTCGTTCAGCGTAATCATATTATTAACCCAGTATTGGTGGATTGTACCTCGAGTGAAGATATTGCCAATCAATATGCCGAGTTTTTGGCCGCTGGTTTCCACGTAGTGACACCTAATAAAAAGGCCAATACATCAAGTATGGCCTATTACCACCAACTTCGAGATGTTGCACGCAGCTCACGTCGTAAATTGATGTATGAGACAACAGTAGGGGCGGGTTTACCTGTCATTGAAAACCTGCAAAACCTGATATCAGCAGGGGATGAGCTGGAAAAATTCAATGGTATTTTGTCGGGCTCATTATCGTTTATCTTCGGTAAGCTGGATGAAGGGCTAACACTAAGCCAGGCCACAAATGTTGCTAAGGATAAAGGGTTCACTGAGCCTGATCCGCGTGATGACTTATCCGGTATGGATGTTGCTCGTAAACTGCTAATTCTCGCTCGAGAGTCGGGAATGGCGCTTGAACTTGAAGATGTGGAAGTGGATCAAGCGCTGCCGCCGGGTTTCGATGATTCAGGCTCGGTTGATGATTTTATGGCTCGCTTACCTGAAGCCGATAAGTACTTCTCTCAGTTAGTCGCGGATGCGGCGAAAGAAGGCAAGGTGCTTCGATATGTGGGTGAGATTGCCGATGGCAAGTGCCGTGTTCGTATGGCCGCTGTCGATGAGAACGACCCAATGTACAAGATTAAAGATGGTGAGAATGCCTTGGCATTTTATAGCCGTTATTATCAACCGATTCCATTGGTGTTGCGTGGCTACGGCGCCGGTACAGAAGTAACTGCGGCAGGTGTCTTTGCCGATGTTATGCGTACACTTGGTTGGAAGTTGGGGGTATAAAATGAGTCAACGTGTTGTTGTTTATGCCCCAGCGTCGATCGGCAATGTCAGTGTTGGATTTGATGTGTTGGGTGCTGCGGTCTCACCAATCGATGGGACCTTGCTAGGGGACTGTGTTGAAATTCAAGCATCAGAATCGCCTTTCGAGCTTTCAACTAAAGGACGATTTGTCGATAAGTTGCCCGTTGATCCACAAGAAAATATTGTCTATGACTGTTGGAAAGTGTTTGCGAGAGAGCTAGATAAGAAAGGTGTGGCGCTTCAATCCATCCATATGACGTTAGAAAAGAACATGCCGATTGGCTCTGGACTAGGCTCAAGTGCTTGTTCTATCGTTGCGGCCTTGGATGCGCTTAACCAGTTTCATGGTAATCCACTTGACGAAACGGAACTGCTTGCCTTAATGGGTGAAATGGAAGGGCAAATTTCTGGTGGTATCCATTATGACAATGTGGCACCGTGTTACCTAGGTGGTGTACAGCTTATGCTGGAAGAGCTTGGTGTTATTAGCCAAGAGGTGCCTTGCTTTGATGACTGGTATTGGGTCATGGCGTACCCAGGGATCAAGGTCTCGACTGCTGAAGCGAGAGAAATTTTGCCGTCGCAGTACCGCCGTCAGGATGTCATTGCTCACGGACGTCACCTTGCAGGCTTTATCCATGCTTGTCATTCCGGTCAGCCAGAGTTGGCTGCAAAGATGATCAAAGACGTCATAGCGGAACCGTATCGTGCTAAATTGCTTCCCGGTTTTAGCAAGGCGCGAGAGTATGCTGCTAGTGCGGGAGCGCTAGCGACAGGTATTTCAGGCAGTGGGCCGACCTTATTTAGTATCTGTAAAGAGAAAGATGTGGCTGAGCGTGTTGCTCGCTGGTTAGAAGAAAATTACGTACAGAATAACGAAGGATTCGTGCATGTTTGTCACTTAGACAAGCAAGGTTCGAAAGTAACAGGAAGTCAGCTATGAAGCTTTACAATATCAAAGAAAACGATGAACAAGTCTCTTTTGGCCAAGCCGTCCGTCAAGGACTAGGGCGCAATCAAGGGCTGTTTTTCCCTTCTGAATTACCGACATTCGACGATATCGATGCGCTGTTAGCTGAAGATTTTGTTTCGCGTAGTGCGAAGATTCTGTCGGCGCTGATTGGAGACGAGCTGTCCAAAGAGAAAGTAACAGAATTAGTTGATGCGGCATTTCAGTTCCCTGCGCCAATCAAGCAAGTCGAAGATGGCGTATACGCCCTCGAGCTTTTCCATGGACCAACGTTAGCCTTTAAAGATTTTGGTGGTCGCTTCATGGCGAATTCACTGGCTGCGGTTTCTGATGGCGGTAAAATTACCATCTTGACGGCAACATCTGGCGATACCGGCGCTGCCGTTGCCCATGCGTTTTATGGCATGGAAGACATCAATGTTGTTATCTTGTACCCAAATGGCAAGATAAGCCCACTGCAAGAAAAGTTATTTTGTACACTAGGTAAAAATATCCATACCGTAGCGATTGATGGTGACTTTGATGCATGTCAAGGGTTAGTCAAGCAGGCATTTGACGATGCTGAATTGCGCAAAGAAATTGGGCTAAATTCGGCGAACTCAATCAATATCAGTCGATTAATGGCGCAGATTTGTTACTACTTCGAAGCCGCTTCTCAGCTCAGTAAAGCACAGCGTGATAATCTAGTTATCTCCGTACCAAGTGGTAACTTTGGTAACCTTACTGCTGGCTTGTTAGCGAAAGCACTCGGGCTTCCAATTAAGCGTTTCATTGCGGCGACGAATGAGAATGATACGGTTCCACGTTACCTTGAAACAGGCCAATGGGCCCCTAAGCCTACAGTGGCGACAACATCGAATGCGATGGATGTGAGTCAACCTAATAACTGGCCACGTATTGAAGAGCTTTGCCAGCTAAAAGGTTGGGGCCTAGATACACTGGGTAAAGGCGCAGTAACGGATGAGCAAAGTGCAGAGTCGGTGCGCGTTTTGAATGATAAAGGCTACCTATGTGAACCCCATGGTGCGATCGCTTACCGTGTGCTTGGTGAGCAGTTGCAAGCCGATGAAACTGGCTTGTTTTTGTGTACGGCGCACCCGGCAAAATTCAAAGAGGTCGTGGATGATATCCTAGGCACTGATATTGAGTTACCGGCACCACTGGCTAAACATGCCGCGATGGAACTGTTGTCAGAAGAACTTGATAATGACTTTGAAGCACTAAAGGTCATTCTTCGACGCGTACAACAATAAAATAGATAAAAACGGCGTTCTGCGTTGTTTTAATTTGTAAATCGAACGCCTGTTTGTTAAATGATATCGATCAGAGATATCGTTTAACAAACAGGCGTTTTTTTCTGAAGGTAATCGCAATGACGCTGAATCTAGAGAGTAAATCGAGAGTTAGTTAAATAAATAGCAAGCACATTCATGAACATTTGCGAGACCGTAAACGCTTAAAGGCATTAAAAGCGTAAAAAATAGTTTCAGGAAGTGAAATAGGCTTTACTCAATGAGCGTTTTTGGTATCCTAGCGCCGCTATCAAGTTGATAGTTTCCTCGGAGATACCTATGAACAATACCGACCATCCTCCTAGTATCAAGGGAGAAAAGTAACACTCTGTCGGTATTTTACGATCTTCGTTCCTGCCTTCAAGGTGGGAAGTTTTATCTACAACTCTTTTCTTATTTTTCTCCTTTCTACTATTTACGAATGAATGCCATCTAAATGTGGTAGGCACGTATTCGTGACAATTGATGGTCGTTACCAACGCTAATCGGGAGATTCGCCATGACGGTAATGAACAACACTTATATTGAAAATGCACCTCGCTTCTCAGAAGAAGAGATCAGTGCAGCAACAAAAGCATTTTTGCAATACGACGATGAGCAACAGCTTAATTTGTTAACGCTGATGCCGATTGATGAAGCGGTCGGTGTATTACAGCATTGTGCATTTGGTCAGGTACAACACCTGATACAACAACTTGATTTGCAAGGTCACGACAAAAGAGCGCGACACTTTGCACACCAATTGGGCTTTATTCACTCAGAGGCTGAAACGACACAAGGCTATTTATCGACGGGCGTTTTAGAGCACGTTAAACAGCGTATTGGTTGGATCATCACCTTGGCTTTGATGGGCATCGTATCTGGTCTTATTATCGCTCAGTATGAAGATATACTAAGCCAGTTAGTGTTATTAGCTGTGTATATGCCAGTGATCGCAGCCGCAGGTGGTAATACGGGTACGCAAGCCGCGACCCTTGTCATCAGGGCGTTAGCAACCGGCGAATTACGAAAAAGGCAGTGGCTTGATGTACTTTGGAAAGAGAGCCGAGTTGCTGTCTGCCTTGCATCGGCAGTCGCCTTGGTGATGGTTGCCCGCATACTGCTCTTCAGTGACGCAAATGCGGGGAATGGGTTTGATTTGAATATCATTGCCTTATCGATAGCGGTGGCATTGTTTATCCAAGTGACGATCTCAACGACATTAGGAGGGGTTCTTCCTATTATTGCTCGAGTCTTTCGTTTAGACCCTGCCGTGTTAGTGAGCCCAGTACTCGCGTCTATCGTTGATATCTCAGGAATGTGGATCTACTTTACGGTAGTGAACTATTTCTTAGGGCTATCGTAATCTGGACAAATGACAGTACAACAAAGCACAGCTAAGGCTGTGCTTTGTTGTTTGAGCGCTCAAGCGAAAGACTATAATCGATAACTTGTTGGTAGAGGGCTTGTTCAAACTGGGTCAATGGTGAAACTACTGGTTTTTTGGTTTCCGAAGGAACTACGTGATAATCGGTAATCATTTGAACAAAAATAGATTGAGGCTTTCCTGCTGAATCTAACCCATACCCCATCATATTGTAGGTGCCAAATAATGAGCCGCTCTTGGCGGTAAGCGCGCCTTTTATCGGCGACTTTCTCATACTTTGGCGGTACTTTAATGTCCCGTTCGTCCCTGCTACAGGGAGCAGCTTGATAAGATTGAGAGTGGCGTCATTGTCATAAATGTAGTGGAGCACTTGCGCCATTTGATTGGTGGTAACCCTATTGTTTCTTGAGAGGCCTGAGCCATCCTCGAGAATGGCACGGCTGAAGTCGATATTTGCTTGTAGCCTCAGTATCGCCTTAAGTGCTTCGGTACCGTTGTTAAACGAGCCAGGTTGATTGTAATACGTCGCGCCAATCGTCTTTAATAGGGTGTCAGCATAAAGGTTGTTTGAGTCACGCAACATGGTGGCCAATAACTCAGGTAGAGGCTGGGATCGTTGCACAAATAATGGCGTAGATGGGGTGTTTTTGGGACGTCCGGTTTTTATGTCTCCAGATATCGTAATCCCTAAACGTTTCGCTTCCGCACTGATGACATCACGAGTGAACTTTTCTGGAGAAGCAACCGCAAACTTTAACGGTAGCGGCGATGTTCGCGAAACAACGCATCCAGCAAGGGAATATTGATTATCTTGTGACACATTGAGTTCAAGGTCACAGTGGTGCTCTTTTTGTTGTGTTTTCGTAACGGCACGAGCGGTTGTGGTTGCCGCTATTGGTTGATGTGCGGGGATATTGATTCGTGTCGTGCCATTGTCATTAGTGTACAGCGCACCTTGCACGCAATTACCATCAAGCGTAATGGCAGAGGCCGGAGCACTATAGCAGACACCGAGTATATCCCATGGCCAGCCTACCGCTCGGTCATAGCCGGAAAAAACGCTATCGTCGAGCCAAACGGTGCCGAAAGAGGGGCCAATGGATGACCTGGCCTCTTTTAGCATCATTCGTAGCGCATCACGCGAGAACGATGGGTCGCCAGAGTATTGGATGACGACATCATTTCCTACACGATACAAAGGCGTTTCAAAACGAAAGTCATCCCCTAAAGACAATTTGGCTGCAAGTGCAGTAACGACTTTAAGTGTGCTGGCTGGCGGAAAGTACGCGTCGGTGTTTTCGCTCACTAATACAGAAGAAGAGGGACTCAACCCATCGATGTAAATGCTGTTTCTACTGCCTTCAGGTAACTCTGCTTCAATTGATGACGCCATGATTGAGGAGGAGGCAATGGTTAATAATAGGGCGGTTATGGCGCAATTTATTGTCATAGTAGTCTGGTAAGCCATCGATGGTGTATTGGGGTAGGCTAGCAACCAACCTCTAAGAGATAAAGTGCTAATTATGAATCCTTGGATTATATTGACTGAAACCACGGAGTCACAGTGAACAGAAGAGTAGGAGTGTGCATGGGCACACGTTTTATCCGTTAACTGATACTTGCAGTTAGCGAGATTTTTGCGTTATATTTATCGGCTACAATGCGCCTAGTAAAGCTCAGTGAGGCTCGCTTGCCGCGACAATAAAGCAATGAGTCGAAATTCAATACGAACAACTTTGCTTCTAATTATGAATTTCAATGATTTGTATCCACAGATTGATTACACTAGGCTTAATCCAGTAATTTTTTAAATTGTACTCAAGCTTTGTTTGAGTAGGGTTTTTTTGTCCAAAGTAAACTTTGGAAAAGAGGTTGTTAAAATGGAAAAAGTTCCAATGACCGCTCGTGGCGAGCTTCAATTACGTGAAGAGCTAGAGCGACTACTAAAGCTTCGCCCACTTATTTCACAAGCGATTGCTGAAGCTCGTGAATTGGGTGATTTAAAAGAGAATGCGGAATACCACGCCGCTCGTGAAGAGCAAGGTATTTGCGAAGCACAAATTCGTGACATTGAATATAAGCTATCAGTAGCTCAGGTCATCGATGTAACGAAAATGGATAATACCGGTAAGATCATTTTTGGCTCGACGGTAACGCTAATCGATGTTGATACGGATGCTGAGCAAACGTATCAGATTGTTGGTGAAGATGAAGCCAACATCAAAGCTGGTCGTATTTCTGTTAGCTCTCCTATTGCCCGTGGACTTATCGGCAAAATGGAAGGTGATGAAGTGACGATAACCACTCCGGGTGGTCAAAAAGATTTTGATATTGATAAAGTCGCGTATATCTAAGTCGAATTAGCACGAAAAAAGTCGCATTGCGCGGCTTTTTTTATATTGATAGGTCTATTTGATAAACGTGCGATCAAAAAAGGCCGCATTGAGCGACCTTTTTAATGTGAAACGAACTGTTTCAGCAGAGTGACGAATTAAGGTCTCGTTATTTACGAGGTAATTCGATTTTCTTTTGCTCCGATTGGCGATAAAGAACAAGTGTTTTACCGATAACTTGTACTTTCTCAGCCTTTGTCTCACGGACAATTGCATCAACAATCAATAGCTTAGTTTCACGGTCTTCCGAAGCCACTTTAACTTTAATCAGTTCGTGGTGGTCAAGAGCGATTTCGATTTCCGCTAGAACAGCCTCTGTTAGTCCATTTGCGCCTAGAAGCACAACGGGTTTCAGTGCGTGTGCTAGGCCTTTTAGGTGCTGTTTTTGTTTCGTGCTTAAGTTCATAACGCGGCCAAATTTATTTAGTATTAGGGTTGAAAAGTCGTATTTTAACGCCATCTAATGACGAAGACTATACTTTATTCTAAGGGTTTGCCCTTGTGACGTTGGATATTGAATGAGTAAGCAAAAACATTCGGCTAGTTCTGGCCGCTGGTTGAAGGAGCATTTTGATGATAAATATGCAAATGAAGCCAGAAGAAAAGGGTATCGATCTCGTGCTATCTTTAAAATTGAAGAAATTCAAAATAAAGATAAGCTATTGAAATCTGGGATGACAGTTGTCGATTTGGGCGCTGCACCTGGAGGCTGGTCACAGTACGCCGCTAAGGTTGTTGGGGATGAAGGACAAGTGATTGCTTGTGATTTGTTACCGATGGACTCTATCGCCGGTGTGAGTTTTTTACAGGGTGATTTTAGAGAAGAAGCTGTACTCGATGCCCTGCTAGAAAAAATACAGCCTGATATGGTCGATGTGGTGATGTCTGATATGGCACCTAACATGGCAGGAAATTTATCTGTCGATCAGCCTAGAGCAATGTATCTTGTTGAACTAGCATTAGATATGTGTAGACAAGCCTTAGCACCTGGAGGCAGCTTTGTTGTTAAAGTGTTTCAGGGAGAAGGGTTTGAGCAATACGTGAAAGAAGTGCGTGAAATGTTCAAAGTGGTGAAGATTCGTAAACCGGATTCATCAAGAGCGCGTTCCCGTGAGGTATTTATCGTAGCTAATGGATACAAAGGCTGAACATTAGTTTACAAAGAGAAAATTAACATTGTAGCTACAGCTGAAAAACTGTAGTACCCTACCTTTAATTACAATTAGTTATCGAGGACTGACACCTTGAGTGACATGGCAAAGAATTTAATTTTGTGGTTAGTCATCGCCGTTGTGTTGATGTCGGTATTCCAAAGCTTTGGACCTGGCGAGAGCAATGGTCGAGCGGTAGATTACACCACGTTCGTACAGGAAGTTGGCAGTGGCCAGATTCAAGAAGCGCAGTTTAAAGACAGCGAGATAACGTTTACTCGTCGTGGCGGTAGTCGCTTTGTGACTTACATGCCGGTTTATGATCAAAAACTTCTTGATGACCTGATTAACCAAAACGTAAAAGTTTCAGGAACACCACCAGAAGAACAAAGCCTACTTGGTACGATCTTTATCTCGTGGTTCCCGATGATTCTTCTTATCGGTGTTTGGATTTTCTTCATGCGTCAAATGCAAGGCGGCGGTGGCAAAGGAGCCATGTCGTTTGGTAAGAGCAAAGCTCGAATGATGAGTGAAGAGCAGATCAAAACCATGTTTTCTGACGTTGCAGGTTGTGACGAAGCAAAAGAAGACGTTAAGGAGCTGGTCGATTACCTACGTGACCCTAGTCGCTTCCAGAAGCTTGGCGGCAAGATCCCAACCGGTATCTTATTAGTCGGCCCTCCTGGTACGGGTAAAACATTACTTGCGAAAGCCATTGCTGGTGAAGCAAAAGTACCGTTCTTTACGATTTCTGGTTCTGACTTCGTTGAAATGTTTGTCGGTGTGGGTGCATCTCGTGTGCGTGACATGTTCGAACAAGCGAAGAAAGCTGCACCGTGTATCATCTTTATCGATGAAATCGATGCTGTAGGTCGTCAACGTGGCGCGGGTGTTGGTGGTGGTCACGATGAGCGTGAGCAAACACTGAACCAAATGTTGGTTGAGATGGATGGCTTTGAGGGTAACGAAGGTATTATCGTTATCGCTGCAACGAACCGTCCTGACGTACTTGATCCAGCACTACTTCGTCCAGGTCGTTTTGACAGACAAGTTGTTGTTGGCTTGCCAGATGTACGTGGTCGTGAGCAGATCCTTAAAGTTCACATGCGTAAAGTACCTTTATCATCAGACGTCGAGCCTTCACTGATCGCTCGTGGTACTCCTGGTTTCTCTGGTGCTGATTTGGCCAACTTAGTAAACGAAGCTGCACTCTTCGCAGCGCGTGGTAACAAGCGCAACGTTTCGATGGTTGAGTTTGAATTGGCGAAAGATAAGATCATGATGGGTGCTGAGCGCCGTTCCATGGTTCTATCTGAAGATACTAAAGAGTCCACTGCGTACCACGAAGCGGGTCATGCTATTGTGGGTCGCTTGGTGCCAGAGCACGATCCAGTGTACAAAGTCTCGATTATTCCACGTGGCCGAGCACTTGGTGTCACGATGTATTTACCAGAACAAGATCGTGTCAGCATGTCGCGCCAGCATCTAGAATCAATGATTTCTAGCTTGTACGGCGGTCGATTAGCGGAAGAACTTATCTACGGTAAAGACAAAGTGTCGACGGGTGCATCAAACGATATCGAACGTGCCACTGATATTGCACGTAAGATGGTCACGCAATGGGGTTTCTCTGAGAAACTTGGACCACTTCTTTATGCTGAAGAAGAGGGAGAGGTTTTCTTGGGTCGCGGTATGAGTCAAGCTAAACATGTCTCTGATGAGACGACTCGACTCATCGATGAAGAAATTCGTATCCTAATTGATCGCAACTACGACCGAGCGAAAAAGATTCTTGAAGATAACATGGATCTGATGCACTCAATGAAAGATGCGCTAATGACATACGAAACCATTGATGCAGGCCAAATCGACGATTTGATGGAACGCAAAGAAACGATCCGTGAGCCAGCAGGTTGGGGCGATGAAGTCACTGCTCGAGAAGAGCCGACTAAAGCCAAAGAAGAGCCTGTTAAGCCTCAGGAAGCGCCAGCAAAAGCGGAATCAAATCCAGAGACAGAAGCTAAGCCAGAAGGTGTTGACGAGGAAAGCTCAACAACATCGTCAAAAAAAGATTCTGAATAGTCTTTAATAATTAAGCCCCGAGATCTTCTCGGGGCTTTTCTTGTTTCTACTCGTTACGATTTTATCAATCATGTCCTCAACTTCGATACCTACATCCACTATGTCCAAAACTTCTAAGCTTACGGCTACTATGTCGTTGTCTTCCAACGGCAAAACGTTACACCTTGACCGCCCTCTGGTCATGGGTATCCTTAATGTCACGCCTGATTCTTTTTCTGATGGTGGGAAGTTCAACTCCATTGAAAATGCACTTGTTCAAGCAGCTTCTATGATTCAATCTGGTGTCAGTATTATTGATGTTGGCGGTGAATCTACTCGGCCAGGGGCGCCAGAGGTCACTCTGGAAGAAGAACTGGCTCGAGTTATTCCAGTCATTAAAGCCATTCGTGAGCAATCTGATGTATGGATCTCTATTGATACCAGTAAAGCTGAAGTGATGAGAGCCGCAGTAGACGCGGGTGCAGATATCATCAATGACGTACGAGCACTGCAAGAGCCTGGTGCACTTGAAGTCGCGGCGGCGGCCAATGTGCCCATTTGTTTGATGCACATGCAAGGACAACCTAAAACGATGCAAGCAAACCCGAGCTATGATGATTTGCTCGGTGATGTTCAGGTGTTCTTAGAAGAAAGGGTTGCCGCGTGTGAGGCCATCGGTATAAAGCGAGAGAAATTGATTCTTGATCCTGGTTTTGGGTTTGGAAAAACACTCGATCACAATTACCATTTATTGGCTCACCTCGATAAGTTTCAACAGTTTGGACTACCTGTATTAGCGGGAATGTCACGAAAATCGATGGTCTTTAAATTACTTGATAAAATGCCTCATGACACGATGGTTGGCAGCGTGACGTGCGCGGCTCTTGCCGCCATCAAAGGAGCGCAGATTATTAGGGTTCACGATACGCAAGAAACGATAGAGGCAGTGGCTATTGTCTCTATGATGCATAAAAATAAATAAGAATATTAAAAGGAAATTTACATGTCACAACGACGTTATTTTGGTACTGATGGTATACGAGGCAAAGTAGGTCAATATCCTATTACTCCCGACTTTGTACTAAAGCTAGGCTGGGCGGCTGGACGAGTACTTGCGAAACAAGGCACTAAAAAAGTGATCATTGGTAAAGACACTCGCATTTCTGGTTATATGCTGGAATCGGCATTAGAGGCTGGCTTATCTGCTGCAGGCTTGAAGGCTATCTTTACCGGCCCATTGCCAACACCAGCGGTTGCTTATCTTACACAAACATTCCGCGCGGAAGCGGGCATTGTTATCTCGGCGTCACACAACCCATATTATGATAATGGCATTAAGTTCTTTTCTTCAGAAGGAACCAAGCTGCCTGACTCAATTGAACTTGCTATCGAAGCTGAGTTAGACAAAGACATTGAGTGTGTGGAATCCTCAGAGTTAGGTAAAGCGAGTCGCCTTGAAGACGCGGCGGGACGATACATTGAGTTTTGCAAAAGTACGTTTCCTAACGAGATGGATTTGTCAGGCATTAAGATTGTGATCGACTGTGCCCATGGTGCAACCTACAAGATTGCACCGTCAGTATTTACCGAACTAGGCGCCGACTTGATCGTCATGGGTGCAGAGCCTAGTGGCACCAACATTAATGATAAAGTTGGTGCAACAGATGTCGCGGCGCTGCAGGCTCGTGTTGTGGCTGAAAAAGCGATGCTTGGTCTTGCGTTTGATGGTGACGGTGACCGTATCATCATGGTTGACCATCTAGGTAACAAGGTTGATGGTGACCAAATTGCTTATATTATCGCTCGTGATGCGCTGCGTCGTGGTGAGCTAAAAGGCGGCGTGGTCGGTACTTTGATGACCAACCTAGGTATGGAAAATGGCTTGAAGCAACTGGGTATTCCGTTTGAACGCGCTGCGGTCGGTGATCGTTACGTCATGGAGATGCTGCTTGCAAATGATTGGCGCATAGGCGCTGAAAATTCAGGTCATGTGATCTTGCTGGATAAAGTGACGACGGGGGATGCGATTGTAGCGGGCCTTCAGGTACTGGCATCGGTCGTGGACTCTAAAATGTCATTAAATGAATTAGCAAGCGGCATGACGTTATACCCGCAAGTATTGATCAATGTACGCTTCAGCGGCGATGCGAACCCACTTACTGCGGATGCGGTTACTCAAGCGGTCGCGAAAGTGGAGAGTGAACTAGGCGAAAAAGGGCGTGTATTGCTTCGTAAGTCTGGCACAGAGCCGCTACTTAGAGTGATGGTAGAGGGAGAAGATGATGCACTTGTTAATCAATCTGCTCAGTATATTGCGGATGCGGTAAAGGCGAGCTGCTAATTCAGCATTCTCATAAAATAAACAAAGCCACTAAGATTTTGACTTTGTTTATTTTTAACTTTTCCCGCAGGAATTGCTTGAAAAGGGGGGGATTGCCCCTTTTTTGAGCGCTTAAGCTTTAAAACTTCGGTTTTTCTTATTTTTATCTTGTCAGTCAGTGCCGCATTCGATAGTATTGCCACCGCCTTCTCTTAGGAGGTCATAGCCAGGTTTTCGATGGCGAGGCAAATTCTTTGTCTTAGTCAAGAAAGCAGCGCTGGCTCAACAATTAGGAACATAGGTGGACATATGATTCAAGTTCTACTTGTGATTTACCTGTTGGCTGCGCTTGGTGTTATTGGCCTAGTGTTGATTCAACAAGGTAAAGGCGCAGACATGGGAGCCTCATTCGGTGCTGGCGCGTCAAACACAGTGTTTGGTGCTAGCGGCTCAGGAAACTTTCTAACCCGAATGACTGCAGTTTTTGCAATTGTTTTCTTTGTTATTAGCTTGGTCTTGGGTAACATGTATACCCATAAAGGCGAGTCTCAGTGGGTTGACCCTTCACAAGGTCAAGTTATTGAACAACAAGCTGATAATACTGTGAGTGAAATTCCCGCTAAATCTAGCGACGAGATTCCTCAGTAAGCGAATAGCTTAGCCGAGATGGTGAAATTGGTAGACACGCTAGCATGAGGTGCTAGTGCCTTATGGTGTGAGGGTTCGAGTCCCTCTCTCGGCACCATTATTTATAAACTTGTAATACAGTTTGTTGAGCGTATAATGCTCAGCAAGTCGGACGCGGGGTGGAGCAGTTTGGTAGCTCGTCGGGCTCATAACCCGAAGGTCGTCGGTTCAAATCCGGCCCCCGCAACCAATGCTTCTTGAGTGTTGATGGATTGCAAGTTTAGCAGTGTGAAAAAATCACTGCACATTAAGGAAATAAACGAATTACTTTTTAAGTTTTTCATTTATTGCTTATCCTTAATGCATCAGGGTCCAGCAACAAAAAACCCCGACTTTCGGGGTTTTTTGTTATCTGAGCTTTTTAAAGTTCAGGTATGTGTGCTTGGGATTTAAATTGGGCTTTAAGCCCTTTTTTTGTTTCTGGAGTGGTTAAATGACTGGTTTAGAAAGACAACTTACAGAATTACTTGAGGCTCCGGTTGAAGCTTTAGGTTACGAACTTGTTGGTTTAGAGTTCATCCGTGCTGGTGAGCATTCAACGCTTCGTATGTATATCGATCATGAAAATGGTATTACTGTTGACGACTGCGCAGAAGTGAGTCGCCAGACAAGTGCAGTGATGGATGTCGAAGACCCAATTACGGTGGCTTATAACCTAGAGGTGTCTTCACCAGGTCTAGAACGCCCGCTGTTCAAAGCAGCGCACTATGTACAGTTTATTGGTCACGAGGTCAGCATCGTACTCAAAATGGCTGTGGGTAACCGTCGTAAATGGAAAGGAACAATCCAATCTATTGATGGCGAAAACATCACAATCCTTGTTGACGGTAACGAAGAAGAGATGGTGCTTAGCAACATTTCTAAAGCTAACCTGATTCCTAAATTTTAGGTCCCTAATAAGAAAGCTTAGAGGCTAGATAAATGAGTAAAGAAATTTTAGCGGTAGTTGAGGCGGTTTCTAACGAGAAAGCGGTACCTCGTGAGCGTATTTTTGAAGCGTTAGAAACAGCACTTGCAACATCAACAAAAAAGAAGCATGAACTTGAAATTGAAGTTCGCGTTGAGATTGACCGTAAAACGGGTGAGTTTGTTACTTACCGTCGTTGGATGGCCGTTGCTGAAGTTGAAACACCAACAATGGAAATCTCAATTGAAGCGGCGCAATATGACGACGAATCAATTCAACTCGGCGATTACGTTGAAGATGAAATTGAGTCAGTGACGTTTGACCGCATTACGACTCAAACAGCGAAGCAGGTTATCGTACAAAAAGTTCGTGAAGCTGAGCGTGCTCAAATTGTTGAACAGTTTATTGATAACGAAGGTGACTTAGTTACTGGTGTTGTTAAAAAAGTGACTCGTGAAACGATCATTCTTGACCTTGGTAACAACGCAGAGTCGGTTATTTTACGTGATGACCAATTGCCACGTGAAAACTTCCGTCCAGGCGACCGAGTTCGTGGTTTGCTGTACGCAGTTCGTCCTGAAGCGCGTGGTTTCCAACTATTCATTACTCGCTCTAAGCCTGAAATGCTAGCAGAGCTTTTCCGTGTTGAAGTGCCAGAAATCGCGGAAGAGTTGATTGAATTAAAAGCCGCAGCCCGTGATCCAGGTTCTCGTGCTAAAATCGCAGTGAAAACTAACGATCGCCGTATTGACCCTGTTGGTGCGTGTGTGGGTATGCGTGGCGCACGTGTTCAAGCCGTTTCTGGCGAGCTTGGCGGTGAGCGTATCGATATCGTACTTTGGGATGATAACCCAGCACAATTCGTTATCAATGCAATGGCACCAGCAGACGTAGCTTCAATCATTGTTGATGAAGATGCGCATGCAATGGATATCGCGGTTGAAGCGGATAACCTAGCACAAGCTATCGGCCGTAACGGTCAAAACGTACGTCTTGCGTCTCAGCTTACTGGCTGGGAACTGAATGTAATGACAGTTGCGGATCTACAGAAGAAGCACCAAGAAGAAGCATCAGCTTCGATTGAAAACTTCATGAAGTATCTTGATATCGAAGAAGACTTCGCTCAGATGCTTGTAGAAGAAGGTTTCTCAACACTAGAAGAAGTGGCGTACGTGCCAGTTAACGAACTTCTAGATATTGACGGCTTAAACGAAGAGATTATTGAAGAACTTCGTGGTCGTGCTAAAGACGCATTAACGACAATGGCTCTTGCACAAGAAGAGACATTTGACGGCGTTGAGCCAGCTGAAGACTTGCTTGCACTAGAAGGTCTTGAGCGTGAAATGGCATTTAAGTTGGCTGCCAAAGGCGTAGCGACTCTTGAAGATCTTGCTGACCAAGGTGTTGACGAGCTAGAGGGTATCGAAGGACTAACGGAAGAACGTGCTGGTGAGCTTATTATGGCTGCACGTAACATATGTTGGTTCGGCGACGAAGAATAATAATCAGCAAGGAGGTAGTTGCATGACAAAACTTACGGTTAAAGCACTTAGCGAAGAGATTGGTACGCCAGTCGATCGCCTAATTGAACAACTTGCTGATGCTGGTCTTAAAAAATCAGAGAGTGATCAGGTTAACGATGATGAGAAGCAAGCGCTTCTTACGCACCTGAAGAAAGAACATGGTGATACATCTGGTGAAACTGAACCAACGCGCCTAACGCTACAACGTAAAACACGTAGTACGTTATCTGTCGCCGCTGGTGGTGGTAAGAGCAAAGATGTACAAATCGAAGTACGTAAAAAGCGTACTTATGTAAAGCGCAGCGCGGTTGACGAGCAAGATAAACGTGAAGCTGAGGAAGCAGCGACACGCGAAGCGGAAGAACGTGCACAACGTGAAGCCGAAGAGCAAGCCAAACGTGACGCTGCAGAGAAAGCACAGCGCGAAACTGAAGAGAAAGCAAAGCGAGAAGCTGAAGAAAAACGAGTAGCAGAGGAAACTGCTAAACGTGAAGCTGATGAAAAACGCGATACAAGCTCAACAGTTCAACAGCGCGACGAAGCGGAAAAGGCCAAGAAACAAATGAACGCAAAAAATGCCGAAGCGAAAAAAGAAGCTGACGAGCTGAAGCGCCGTCAAGATGAAGAGGCTCAACGTAAGGCTGAAGCTGAAGCCGCTCGTCTAGCTGAAGAAGCGAAGAAGCTGGCTGAAGAAAATTCAGAACGTTGGTCAGAAGAAGAGAAGAAGTCAAAAGAAAACGAGAAAGGCGACTATCACGTTACGACTTCAACTTACGCTCGTGAAGCGGAAGACGCTCAAGACCGTAGCGAAGAGAAAACGCCTCGTCGTCGCAAGAAGAAATCAACGCAAGACCGTGATGATTCTCGTGGCGGACGCGGTGGACGTAACCAACGTGGCCGTAAAGGTAAGTTGGCAAAACCTAGCTCAATGCAGCACGGTTTTGACAAGTCTGCTCAAGTAGCTAAGCAAGATGTTGTTATTGGCGAAACTATCGTAGTTTCTGAGCTGGCACAAAAAATGTCAGTAAAAGGCACTGAAGTCATCAAAGTAATGATGAAGATGGGCGCAATGGCGACAATCAACCAAGTCATCGACCAAGAAACAGCATCACTTGTTGCTGAAGAAATGGGTCACAAGGTTGTACTTCGCAAAGAAAACGAATTGGAAGAAGCGGTACTATCGGATCGTGACTCAACTGCAGATGCAGTATCTCGTGCACCAGTTGTTACTATCATGGGTCACGTTGACCACGGTAAGACGTCGACACTTGATTACATTCGTCGTACTCACGTTGCTTCTGGCGAAGCGGGTGGTATTACTCAACATATCGGTGCATACCACGTTGAAACTGAAAACGGTATGATCACTTTCCTTGATACTCCTGGACACGCGGCGTTTACTGCTATGCGTGCTCGTGGTGCTCAAGCGACAGATATCGTTGTTCTAGTTGTAGCAGCAGATGATGGTGTAATGCCACAAACTATCGAAGCAATCCAGCACGCGAAAGCGGCTGAGGTTCCATTGATTATCGCTGTTAACAAGATCGATAAAGAAGGTGCAAACCCAGATAACGTTAAGAATGAGCTTGCTCAATATGACGTTATTCCTGAAGAGTGGGGCGGCGAAAACATCTTCGTTCATATCTCTGCTAAGCAAGGTACAAATATCGATGGCCTTTTAGAAGCGATTCTACTTCAATCTGAAGTATTAGAGCTGACAGCGGTTGCTGATGGCATGGCTTCTGGTGTGGTTGTAGAATCATTCCTAGATAAAGGTCGTGGTCCTGTTGCAACGGTACTGGTTCAATCTGGTACATTGCGTAAAGGCGATATCGTACTTTGTGGTCAAGAATACGGCCGTGTACGTGCGATGCGTGATGAAGTCGGTAAAGAAGTCTTTGAAGCGGGTCCATCGATTCCAGTTGAGATTCTTGGTCTATCTGGCGTGCCTTCATCTGGTGATGAAGCAACAGTGGTACGTGATGAGCGTAAAGCTCGTGAAGTAGCAAACTACCGTCAAGGCAAATTCCGTGATGTGAAACTTGCTCGTCAACAAAAAGCGAAACTAGAGAACATGTTCTCTAACATGACTGCTGGTGATGTTGCTGAGTTGAACGTAGTTCTGAAAGCAGATGTACAAGGTTCTGTTGAAGCGATTGCTGATTCACTACTGAAACTGTCTACTGAAGAAGTAAAAGTGAAGATTGTAGGCTCAGGTGTTGGTGGTATCACCGAAACTGACGCTTCACTAGCGGCTGCTTCAAACGCGATTATCCTAGGCTTTAACGTACGTGCTGACGCTTCTGCGCGCCGTGCGATTGAAAACGAAAACCTAGATCTTCGTTACTACTCAATCATCTACCAATTGATTGACGAAGTTAAGCAAGCGATGGGCGGTATGCTAGCTCCTGAGTTTAGACAAGAAATCATCGGTCTGGCAGAAGTACGTGACGTATTTAAGTCACCAAAACTGGGCGCAATTGCCGGTTGTATGGTTACTGAAGGTACTATCAAGCGTAACAACCCTATCCGCGTACTGCGTGAGAACGTTGTAATCTACGAAGGCGAACTAGAATCTCTACGTCGCTTTAAAGATGACGTTCAAGAAGTTAAGAATGGTTACGAGTGTGGTATCGGCGTTAAGAACTACAACGATGTTCGCGTTGGCGACCAAATCGAAGTATTCGAGATCATCGAGATCAAACGTACTCTAGACTAGTTGACAAAATCTCTACTGACTTTTTTAATTAGTAGTGATGGTAGTTGAATACACCATGGGGGGCGCAAGCCCCCCATTCTTTCTATAGTGAGAAAAGAAATGTCAAAAGAATTTAGTCGCGCTCAGCGCGTGTCGCAACAACTGCAAAAAGAATTAGCGTTGATTTTACAGCGCGAAGTTCGTGATTCTCGCATTGGCATGGTGACGATTTCTGATGTTGAAGTATCGCGTGACCTAGCTTATGCCAAGGTTTTTGTTACTTTCCTTTGTGTTGGTGAGCAAACACCAGAGTCATCTCTTGCTGCTCTTAAAGAGCACGAAGTGCCTGTTCGTATGGCTCTTGGCAAGCGTATTCGTCACCGCCTAACACCTGAGGTTCGCTTTACTTACGACAATACATTGGTTGAAGGTATGCGCATGTCTAACCTTGTGAGCGAAGTGTTGAGTGAAGACAAGCGTCGTCAAGAGGCTGCTGGCCGCACTGATGAGCAAGAAGCTTCTGAACAAAAAAAATCAGAGGGAGACGCTGAGTAATGGCACGTCGTCGCAAGGGACGTCCCGTTAATGGCGTTATTCTTCTAGATAAACCGACTGGAATCTCATCAAATGATGCGCTGCAAAAAGTAAAGCGACTCTATTTTGCTGAGAAAGCAGGACATACTGGTGCATTGGATCCATTAGCAACGGGTATGTTGCCCATTTGTTTGGGTGAAGCGACCAAGTTCTCACAGTTTCTACTTGATTCTGATAAACGTTACCGAGTGATCGCGAAACTTGGCGAGCGTACGAATACTTCTGATTCCGATGGAGAAGTGGTCGAGACTCGTGATGTGAACGTTGAGCAGACTTTTCTTGAAGAGTGTGTGAATAAATTCCAAGGCGAAACTGACCAGATTCCTTCCATGTTTTCTGCGTTAAAGTACCAAGGGAAACCTTTGTACGAATACGCACGTGAAGGCATTGAAGTGCCGCGTGAATCAAGAAAAATCACCGTTTACGAAATCATACTGCATCGCTTTGAAGGTGATGAAGTTGAAATGGAAGTGCATTGTTCTAAAGGCACATACATTCGTACGATTGTTGATGACTTAGGCGAGATGCTTGGTTGTGGTGCTCATGTCACCATGCTTCGTCGTACTGCAGTTGCAAAATATCCCTATGAGAATATGGTGACGTTAGAGCAACTTAATGAACTTCTAGAACAAGCTAAACGAGAAGAGATTCAACCAAAAGAGCTGTTGGATCCGTTGTTGATGCCGATGGACTCAGCCGTTGAAGACCTGCCTGAAGTGAACGTTGATGCGGTATTTACGGATTTGATTCAACATGGTCAACCGGTTCAAGTGCTTGGCGCACCAGACAACGGCCCAGTTCGTCTTACCTCTGGTGAAGAGAAACTCTTCATTGGCGTTGGTGCGATGAATGATGACGGCAAGATTGCACCGAAACGTTTAGTGGTGTTTCGCGAAGAAGAAGCATAGCGACGATAGCGGTAAGCAAAGTGATAGGCGTACATTAACCATTAGCGCCTGTCATGATGCTAGCAGCCTCGATGCGATTAATTGAGGCTGTCTCTATTATGGCGTTATTTATCCCGAGATTGCCTATTGCACCTAGCGATATTATTCCCTATAATTCGCGCTCGCGTAGCGGCTGAATCAGAGATTGGCTGCTACAACTTTTAAACTTACTCTTATTAGGAGAGCATTATGTCTCTGAATGCAGAAACTAAAGCAGCAATCGTTGCAGAATACGCACAAGCTGAAGGCGATACTGGTTCACCAGAAGTTCAAGTAGCACTACTTACTGCTTCTATCAACCACCTTCAAGGTCACTTTAAAGCACACAAAGGCGATCACCACAGCCGTCGCGGTCTTCTACGTATGGTTTCTAGCCGTCGTAAGCTTCTAGACTACCTTAAAGGTAAAAATCTAGCTCGCTACCAAGATCTAATCAAACGTCTAGGTCTACGTCGCTAATTAGCGCTCGTATCTGACAGTTTGTATAAAAGGGGCTATATGCCCCTTTTTTGATGCCTAAATTTCGCTGTTATTAGCATAATCTGCATTAAGTAGTTTATACTACGTCCCGTTGGAACCCACTGAGAGGTTCTGATTCTTCACTCATTGCATTGCAGTCCAATTAGTCGACCATTAGGTCGCGACTATTACAAGTGCTTTATTGTTTAGGTTCACCAACCAACGATAACATTTGTACTAGTCGCGATATGCGATGCCTTGAGCCAATTAATTCTCAATCTAGAACTTTCTAGATAAAAGGAAATGCAATGTTCGAAAAACCAGTTGTTAAGTCGTTTCAATACGGCAACCACACAGTAACGCTTGAAACTGGCGTTATGGCTCGTCAAGCGACTGCTGCTGTAATGGCAACAATGGATGATACGGCAGTATTCGTATCAGTCGTCGCGAAAAAAGAAGCGGTAGCGGGTCAAGATTTCTTCCCTCTAACGGTGAACTACCAAGAGCGTACTTACGCGGCAGGTAAAATCCCAGGTGGTTTCTTCAAGCGTGAAGGTCGTCCTTCTGAAGCTGAAACACTAACGGCTCGTCTTATTGACCGTCCGATCCGTCCACTTTTCCCAAGTGCATTCAAAAACGAAGTACAGGTTATCGCAACGGTTGTTTCTATCAACCCTGACGTAAACCCAGACATGATTACCATGATTGGTACTTCTGCAGCACTTGCTATTGCAGGCGTTCCTTTTAATGGTCCTATCGGTGCGGCACGTGTTGGCCACATTGACGGTGAGCTTGTACTTAACCCTTCAAACACTGAGCTTGAAAATTCTAAACTAGACCTTGTTGTGTCTGGTACAGAAGGCGCAGTACTGATGGTTGAATCTGAAGCAGATAACCTATCTGAAGAAGAAATGCTTTCTGCTGTTGTTTACGGTCACGACCAACAACAAGTTGTTATCCAAGCTATCAACGAGTTCGCTGCTGAAGTTGCGACTCCATCTTGGAACTGGACTGCTCCAGAAGTAAACGTAGAACTTAAAGCAAAAGTAGCAGAGTTGGCTGAAACTCGCCTATCTGATGCTTACCAGATCACTGAAAAAATGTCTCGCTACGAGCAAGTCGGTACAATTAAGAACGAAGCGGTTGCTACTCTTCTTGCTCAAGATGAAAATCTAGACGAGCGCGAGATTCGCGGCATGCTTGGTTCTCTAGAGAAAAATGTAGTTCGTGGTCGCATCATCGCGGGTAACCCGCGTATCGATGGTCGTGAAAAAGACATGGTTCGTGCACTAGATGTACGTACTGGTGTACTTCCACGTACTCACGGTTCTTCATTGTTTACTCGTGGTGAAACTCAAGCGCTTGTTACTGCAACGCTGGGTACACAACGTGATGCTCAAATCATCGATAGCCTAATGGGTGAGAAGAAAGATAACTTCCTTCTACACTACAACTTCCCTCCATACTGTGTAGGCGAAACTGGCTTTGTAGGCTCTCCTAAGCGTCGTGAAATTGGTCACGGTAAACTGGCTAAACGTGGTATCGCTGCGGTAATGCCTTCAGTAGAAGAGTTCCCATACACGGTACGTGTTGTATCGGAAATCACTGAATCTAACGGTTCTTCTTCTATGGCTTCTGTATGTGGTACTTCTCTTGCGCTTATGGATGCAGGTGTACCAATCAAGGCTTCTGTTGCAGGTATCGCAATGGGTCTTGTTAAAGAAGGCGACGACTTCGTTGTTCTTTCTGACATCCTTGGCGACGAAGATCATCTAGGTGACATGGACTTTAAAGTAGCAGGTACTAACGACGGTATCACTGCACTTCAAATGGACATCAAGATCGAAGGTATCACTAAAGAAATCATGCAAATTGCGCTTAACCAAGCACAAGGCGCACGTAAGCACATCCTTTCTGTAATGGATGAAGCAATTTCTGGTGCTCGTGAAGATATCTCTGAGTTCGCTCCTCGTATTCACACGATGAAAATCAGCTCTGAGAAAATCAAAGACGTTATCGGTAAAGGCGGCGCTGTTATCCGTGCACTAACGGAAGAAACAGGCACAACTATCGAAATCGACGACGACGGTACCATCAAGATTGCTGCGACTGAAGGTGCTGCGGCACAAGAAGCGATTCGTCGTATCGAAGAGATCACTGCTGAGGTTGAAGTTGGCCGTATCTACGCTGGTAAAGTGGCACGTCTTGCTGACTTTGGCGCGTTCGTCAACATTCTTCCTGGCAAAGATGGTCTAGTACACATCTCTCAAATCGCTAACGAGCGTGTTGAGAAAGTGACTGACTACCTAAAAGAAGGCCAAGAAGTTCAAGTTAAAGTACTTGAAATTGACCGTCAAGGCCGTGTACGCCTAAGCATGAAGGAAGCGCTAGAAACTCCAGCGGCTCCAGCAGGCGATAGCGCAGAATAATTCGCGTAATTATCACATTATGTGAGAAACCGTGTTATAAAAGGAGGGGTCAATGACCCCTCTTTTTTATGCGCCAAGGAAAATACCTGCTAAAACTTAATGATCAGGAATTGAATTGTTAGTCTTACGACATCAGGTACAAGGAGATATTTATAGTGAAATGGTTTCGAATCTTAGGACTAGGCTTAGTCGTTGCGGTATCTGGTTGTGCCTCAAATTCTTCAAATGATGAATTGCAATGGCTTAACCCGCCTATGGCCGTCCCTTTGCAAGCCAATGTTCAGTATGAAGTACAGGTAGCAAGGCTCACTCAGCTGCTACAGCGTGGCGATCTTGAAAACGATGTACGAGCAAAAATGCATTTTGAACGAGGCTCGTATTACAACAGCTTAGGGCTGCGAGATTTAGCTCAACTCGACTTTAATCAATCGCTGCAACTAAACCCAGCACAGTCTGTTGTGTTTAACCAAGTAGGGCAATATTTCACTCAAATTGGTGATTTTGATTCTGCATATGAAGCCTTTGACTCTAGCTTAGAATTAGATGCAGCAAACTCATATGCCTTAAGAAATCGCTCTATTGCGCTTTACTATGGCGATCGATTTCCACTCGCAATTGAAGGCATGACGACCTATTACCAAGAGGCACCGTCTGATCCTTACCGCGCACTTTGGCTTTACATTATTTCTCGTGAAGTAGGCCCAGTCGATGCGGGTATTGCACTCGAAAAACGCTATCAATCTCGTAACAATGATTGGGGCTGGATTTTAGTGGCGTTGATGTTAGATAAAGTAACCGAAGAACAAGCCTTTAAAGCGGTATTAGCAAGCAGTAGAGACAACACTGTGCTCGCGGAGCGACTGACTGAGGTATACTTCTATTTGGCTAAACGCCATCAAATTGAAGGTAACTATCCAGCAGCGGTATCGCTATATAAGCTAGCCATTGCTCAAAATGTTTATGATTATGCTGAGCACAAATATGCGTTCTTAGAGCTGACTAAAATATTTGAAATTGCAAGAGCTGAGCAAGCGGCTCAAGAGAAAGCAAAGCAAGCGGAGCAGGCAAAGCTTCAATCTGAAGCGACAGAGTAGCGCTTTAGTCTACTTTACAAAACCAGCCCCAGTGGCTGGTTTTTTGTGCCTTGAACTTATCATTAGGTTGGATTAAAATAGTTAGCCTAGCTAATTAATGAGTGGTGTGAATGTCTATTGAATCGAGTATCGAGGACCTAGAGAGGTTAACGGCAAGAGTGTGGCGAGCAAATAGCCAAGAAGATCCTCTTAGCCATCTTAGTTTCAATGAGTATGACTACCTTAAGGCGATTCAAACATCTGAGGAGCCAATTCGTCTTACCGATTTGGCCAACGAGCTTGATGTATCTAAGCCATCAGCGACCAATATGGTTAAGCGGTTAGAGAGAAAGGGATTGGTTGAGCGAATTGCTTGCCTTGACGATGCCCGTTCTAAGCGCGTCAGGCTGACAGAAAAAGCGAGGGTACCACTGAGTTCCGAAGTGTATATATATGGCATTGTGGCTAATAAACTCAAAGCTAAACTCAATACGGCAGAGTCCGAGTTGTTGGATCAGCTGTTAGCGAAAGCGTTATCTTAAAATTTAACTATTTAGTTAGCCTGAATAACTAAAGTGAGAAGAAACATGCAACAATCAATCTATCGCCAATTTTGGCGCTACGCAATCCCAACCATTGCCGCGATGTTGGTCAATGGCCTCTATCAAGTTGTTGATGGTATTTTTATTGGCCAATATATGGGCAGTGAAGGTCTGGCTGGTATCAATGTCGTATGGCCGGTGATCAGCGTAATTCTAGGGATTGGCATGATGATTGGTGTCGGTACGGGCGCACTATCATCCATCAAGCAAGGTGAGGGTAACTTAGAGGCAGCGAAGAAAACGCTGGCAACGGGTTTAATGTTGCTATTGGCTCTGGGACCTATTGTGGCATTGGCGCTATGGGGCTTCTCGGATAATGCGCTACAGCTTCAAGGGGCGCAGGGGCGAATGTTGGAGCTAGCCACACAGTATCTTGATGTCCTGATTGTGGGCAGCGTGTTTGCGTTAGGCTCAATTGCAGTCCCTTTCTTATTGCGAAATGATGATAGTCCGAACGCCGCGACTTTGTTGATGGTGATTGGCGCTGTGATCAACATTGTTTTAGATTATGTCTTTATTGTGTTATTTGCATGGGAGCTTGCCGGTGCGGCGTTAGCTACGGCCATCGCACAAGCAGTGGTCACCATCCTTGGTGTGGCATATTTCTTCTCAAAACAAGCGAAAATGCGCTTAACATTCAGCGATTTTAGGTTCCAATTTGACGTCGTGCCACCGATATTGTCTATCGGCTTGGCCAGCTTTTTTATGTTCGCGTATGGTTCGTTCATGATCGCGTTGCATAACAAATTATTTGCGGATTATGGCTCCGTCGTGTTGGTTGGTGCATATGCGATTCTGGGTTATATCGTGTCATTTTACTACTTAGTTGTGGAAGGCATTGCCAATGCAATGCAGCCATTGCTGAGCTATAACTTTGGCGCTGGAAGAAAAGACAACATGCGAAAGTTATTTAAAGTCGCAATGATCAGTGCCGTTGCTGGCGGCGCAGTATTTGTTGGGCTACTTAATGTGTATCCAGTCGATGTCGTGTCGATCTTCAATTCGACCGACACTATGTTGATCGACAATACGGTGACGGGTATTCGTCTGCACTTGTTTTCTATGTTTCTTGATGGCTTTCTTGTGGTTGCCGCTGCGTATTATCAATCCATCAATATGAGTAAGAAAGCGTTGTTTGTGACCTTAGGGAACATGCTGGTTCAATTACCGTTTCTTTACGTGTTACCGAAGATATGGGGGGTGACGGGAATATGGATTGCTTATCCTATCTCGAACATCGCATTGACCATTGTTGTGGTTTATATGATGTGGAAAGATGTGCGCCTACTTAAAGAAGATTCGGGTGTGCCTGCTGTCGCTGTATAAAACATAGAGATATAAAACATAGCGGCATGAAAAGAAAAAAGCACTTCACCAGTCGTGTGAAGTGCTTTTTTTTATTGGATATTCAATCCTGCGATCTGGTGCCAATAACCGTTGCATTGACGATCAAGGTCGCGTACAGGGTTCGCCCCATTCTCATTAGCTCTGAAGCGATCCACCTCGGAGAAGGTGTCTAATCCTATTGGACTTAAACGGACAACGTCAACCAAGCCTTGCATCGATTGTAGGTCATTCACCAAGTTATACTCATAACCAGATTGGGTTTGAATACCATTAAGGTTGAAGATAGATTGACCTTCTTGGCTTTCAACTTGCAGGCCTGTCGGATATTTAATACAGCATGTCTCACAATCGTCCTTGGCCTTGTTTTCCGCGCGAGCAGTAAAGCAGCGAGCGGAATAGGCAAGAGGAATGTAACCGTGACTAAAGACTTCGACGTCAAATTGCTGGCGAATACCAAGTTGTTCCGCTTGTTCTAGTGTATTCACAAGCCATTCACGAGAAAGCTCAACGGGCATGCACCAACGAATCATACCTTGCTTAGCAAAGAGCTGGAGCGTTCGCGCATTGTAGGTATTGACGGCTGGACCTACGATGAAAGGTACCTTATTTTCGTGAGCAAGCTGAATGGCAGATACGTCATTGGCCTCAATCGCAAAATCACCATTGTTGATGTATTTCTTCATGATGCTAATTTCACTGGGTGCTTCGAGCAGTGCCATCGTGGAAATCACGACTTGTTTTCCGGATTGAGAAAGCTCCTTGGCGACATCAAGCCAGTGAGCGGCCTTCATCTCTCTACGCTTCGAACACACGGTCTCACCGAGATAAATAATATCGGCAGAACTGGATTTTGCTTGCTCGTAGAAGCTTTCTACGTCTTGTTTAGGCCAAAAATACAACAAAGGGCCGAGTGCATACTTCATCAATTAACCTCTGATTACTGCCATTTACGGTGGTACGCACCGAGTGTAGTTTGTGTCCCTTCAGAAACGTTCGCGAGCGCCTGATCCCATGTTTGTTTCACACGGTATTGCTGTGGTTCTTTCTGATATAAGTCTATCGCCTCACGCCATGTTCGTGTTACTTGCTCGACGTAAGCCGGGCTGCGCTGACGCCCTTCTATTTTCACGGAGGTCACATTCGCAGCAAAAAGCTCTGGCAGCATCGACAGGGTATTCAGGCTGGTGGGCTCTTCTAAAGCATGGTAGCGCTTTCGCTCACCGTCAATCTCAGCTTCAAAGCGGCCCTTGCACAGGGTCGGGTATCCGGCATTTTCACCTGCTGAATAGCGGTCTATGAGTATATCGTTTAAGCGTGATTCCAGGCCGTTTTCGGTCTCTTGCCAGCGAACGTATTTCGCTGGTGAGCAAGCACCTACCGTATTCGGGGATTCACCCGTCAGGTAAGACGACAAGTAACAACGTCCTTCCGCCATGATGCATAAGCTACCAAAAGCAAAGACCTCGAGTTCAACGTCAGAGGTGATATTTCGTGACAGCTGTTTCACTTGATGGATCGATAATACGCGTGGTAATACAACACGTTTGACATTGAAATTCTGGTGATAGAAATCGATGGCCGCGGTGTTAGTCGCAGATGCTTGAACGGAGAGATGCAGTTCCAAATCAGGATATTTGTTTGCCGCATAATCGAGAACGGCAATATCGGCTACAATCAGAGCATCTACGCCTAAGTCAGCCGCTTGATCGACGGCGTTCGTCCAGCGCTCAAATCCGTTAGGGTGAGCAAACGTGTTTAATGCGATGTGGAGTTTTTTATTGCGATCATGGACATATTGCACCGCACGTTCTAGTTTTTTGCCAGTAAAATTAAGTCCTGCAAAGTGACGTGCGTTTGTGTCATCTTTGAATCCAATGTACACCGCATCTGCGCCGCAATCTATTGCCGTTTTTAACGCAGGGAGATTACCTGCCGGGCATAAGAGTTCCATAAGCTCAATACCAATTATTCCTACATAGGCCCGCATTTTATGAAGAAAGATGAATGGCCAATTTGATGTGAGGCAGGTTTACATTAATAAACATGGAATTAACACCAAAGAGGTAAACACTTTGATGTGAAATTGAAGAGTGATGAGTCAGGCAGTGAAATCGGTATGGACAACATCAACACTTAATTGGGAACATCTAAGTGTTGATGTTGTTGGCAGAGCATGGCGGTTCGCTGTTATGTTTTAACCGTCGCGGCGATGTTTTTAATCGTCATGGCGATTACGCTAGGTCATTACGATTGTTTATTCGTCTCAACTGTGTCTCAAACACGTCACGACTCAATTACGATGGCGTCGGTTTTGCGCAAACAGAACCTCGACTTCGTGTTTAGGTTGTGGACGATGAAAATGGAATCCCTGGATTGAATGGCAATTTAAGTTCGATAGTAAGGTTGCTTGATGGCGAGTTTCTACCCCTTCTGCCACCACCGACAGGTTGAGTGAACGACCTAGGTTGATGATGTTTTCAATCACGGTTAATTGCTTGGGCAGGGTGTCGATATCCATAATGAAGGCCCGGTCGATTTTTAGCTCGTCGATTGGGAAGTGCGCCAAATAGGATAAGGATGAATAGCCGGTACCAAAATCATCAATGGACAGCGCAAAGCCAAGTTTCTTGATGGCGTCGAGCATTTGCAACGTGTGCTCACTGTTACTCATCACGGCGCTCTCGGTAAGCTCAAAAGTAATACAGCTAGGGTCTAGGCCCGTACTGCGGAGTAAGCGTTCCATATAATCAATGAGCTTTGGATTGCCAAACTGCTCTGGGGATAGGTTAATCGCGACACGGCCTGGCAAAATGCCTTGTTGTTTCCATCGTTTCACTGTGTTGAATACATCACGCATGACGACTCGACCTAAGCTTTCGATGAGTCCTGCTTGTTCGGCAACGGGAATGAAAGAGGCTGGGCTAATGTACCC
Organism: Vibrio sp. 10N.286.49.B1; assembly: GCF_002873335.1. GTDB lineage: Bacteria > Pseudomonadota > Gammaproteobacteria > Enterobacterales > Vibrionaceae > Vibrio. The sequence goes on from NZ_MCUW01000007.1 coordinate 214,720, forward strand.
TTCTACAGGGTGCTTCCAGCGCACCAATGCTTCTGCACCATTGATACTGAAATCACGAGCATTAACCTTAGGTTGATACCAAACCTCAAGGCCATTTTGCGCTAATGCCTTTTGTAGTTCGATCTCAAGCCAGAGTCGCATACGAGCTTCTTTGTTCATCTGGTCATTGAACTTGATCAGTCGATTGCGTCCACGAGCTTTGGCTTCATACATCGCAGTGTCAGCGTTTTGTAGCAAGATTCGAGGGTCGTGACCGTCATTGGGATAAGTGACACTGCCAATAGAACAGGCAAGTCGTTTACTAAAGTGGTGTAAATCGAACGGTTGGTTGATTAGGCTGATGATCTTTTCTGCCAACATATCAACGGCGCCACTGCCTTCTGGTTCTGGCAGAATAATGCCAAATTCATCACCACCTAAGTGTGCTAAGACGGTGTGTTGTGGTAAGTGGCGTTTGAGCCGGGTGGAGACTTCTTGTATGACTCGATCACCGATGTGATGACCAAGCGAATCATTGATGTTTTTAAAGTTATCGAGGTCGAGATACAACATGACTAATGGCGTTTTGTTCTCGATGAAATGATCAAGACAGCGAGTAAAACCAAGTCGGTTATAGAGTTTGGTTAATGCATCAATATTGACATCTTCATGACTGTCTTTTGCAACAGGCTTGGGTTTCTCATCCATATCTTGAATAAGGATGAGGTGCGCGCTATTACCAAAGAGATTTGCATCGTCTATATTCAATGCGAGGTGACGCTTTGAACCGCAGGCGTCACTGGTCTTAAAATTCAGCGCTTTACTATCTACGGTTGATTTGAAGTTTAATGGGCTTGGTGTACGATTACTATCATCAACCAACAACCGGCTAAGTGACTCACTTAATAAATCACTCGCTGAAGAATACCCAAATAAACGTGCTGCGGCCGGATTGGCAGACAAGATACAATCATCCTCGACGATCAGCAGACCTTCCGGAATGAGCCGTGACAGTTTAAGAAATTTGCTTTCTGATTCTTCGAGAGAGCGGGAGAGGATTTGTTTTTCAGAGGTATCGATGGCGTGAAATACCACGTTTTCAATGGTGCCATCTAACGCTACCGGAGAGAGACTAAAATGCAAACTCGATTCCACATTGGATTCATCTAATGTGACCTCGGCTTCAATGGATTCTCCGTTCAAAGCGCGTTCATAATAGGGTTTGAGTTTGTGGTAAAAGCGCTCACCTAGGATTTGTTGATCGTTCATACCGACCAGATCACTATGGGTCAGTCCAGCAACATCACAATACCGATCATTGACCATGCAGTATTGGTGTTCGGCATCCAAAATAGCAAAAAAGAACGGGCTATTGGACGTGAGTTTGGCGAAGTATTCCTTTAACGATTTGGATGACATCAATGTACTACCAGTTCTCTGAAGAGCTTATATATCAGTAACCCCCACACTATAACCGCGATTAATCAGTTAGAAAAGGGCGGAGTCCAAAGCTAGAAATATTTGACACATAACAGGATTTTTTTTGTGCAAATATCGTATTATGAGCCATCTGAAGTATAAATTAACGGAAAAACCGCGTGTTAGACAAGATTCGAAGTCAACTAGTTAAAAACGCAGCACAAATTTTGCGATCTCCAGTCCATTTTCTGCCAACCAAAATTCAGAACATGGCATTGTCTGAAGCACTAAAAATCGTTTTTAAAGAATCACTTGAAGATGGTGACTTTGAATTTCTTGAAGATAAGTGGTTAAAAGTCCATATTCGTGATCTAAACCTCAGTTGGTATATTTCTTATGTGGACGAAAAGCTGTTGGTTGCAGAGCAATCTCAATCTGATGACGTGAGCTTTAGTGGTAATTTGAACGATTTAGTACTCATTGCTGGTCGCAAAGAAGATCCGGATACTCTCTTTTTTCAACGTCGTTTGAGTATCGAAGGTGACACGGAGCTGGGACTTGAAGTTAAAAACTTGATGGACAGCGTTGATCTCGATGCATTACCTAACACCATGCTAAGTGCATTGAATCACCTTGCCGATTTTGTTTATAAAGGCACGCAATCATCAACGACTGAAAACGAGGTTACCCATGCTTATTCGAACTGAAGCCCCGTCTGATATCTTAGTCATTGATCGATTACTTAAGTCGGTATTTGACTCAGATGCTGAAGCAAATCTTGTGATGTCCTTAAGAGAAAATAGCAAGCTGACCTTGTCTCTGATTGCCTGTACTGATGAAGGTGAAGTAATTGGTCACGTTCTTTTTACACCTGTGTGTGTGGATGGTGAAGATTATGCTTGGCAAGGGCTTGCGCCACTTGCTGTGAATGCTGACCACCAAGGGAATGGGGTAGCGACGGCGCTATTGAAAGAAGCATTTGAGACCCTACCAGAACTGGGCTACCCAGCGTGTGTCGTGTTAGGGGATCCTAAGTTTTATGGTCGATTTGGATTTCAATCGGCATCCGACTTCGGACTCTCTTGTCAGTGGGAGGTGCCTGAAGGAGCATTTCAAGCCCGTTCGCTGACCGAGCAACCATTGTCAGCCTTATTTACAGCAGGCACAGGGTTGGTTGATTACAGCTCTGAATTTAACGAATTATAGTAAGATACCCGTAGCATAGATTTCTTTGAACGAGGAAATCTATGTCTTATTCTCGGCACCGTTGCTGTTATGAAAACCGGGCGAGGTATCACGTAATCTTGTGCTAAAACTCGGTTGGATCCTGACGGCTTGATGCGGGCTAGGCGAGGGATGGTTGGTGATTCACATAAGCTTTGTTAAACTTCGCGTCGATAGATGACAGACCAATGAGTGAACCATGCCACGAGATAACGTAAAGCTGCAATTGATGGGCATCCAAACTTGGGAGTTGACGCATCCCGAGCGGCTGTCAGTGCAACCAAAGCAGACCTTAACCTTGCCTCAAGAGTGCGAGCTGCTTTTTGTTTCTCCAGTGAAGCCAGAAAACGAAACAGCGTTGTTTTATCAAAAGATTCTCAAAGCGATGAAGCTTGATATTGCATGCTCTCAGCACATTACGCCTGAACAATTATTGCATCTAGACGGTGCTCATATACCTAAGTGGCTATGGTTTGCAGGCGATGACCGTGCTGATGAGCGCTATCAACAATTGCTGTCGTTACGTACTTTTACTACTCAACCTAACCAACTCATTTCTCCGCTATTAACCAATATTGATGGTAATGATGCAGAAAGACGAGCCCTTTGGAATCAAATCCGTTCTTATGCCTAATATAGAATTTCTCGCGCTTAGCCCAGATCACGTTACCGCCATCCTTGAAATAGAACGCCAAGCCCATTCGCATCCATGGAAGGCGTCTATGATTGAGGAGACGAACGGTCGGGGAGCACAAAACGCAGTCATGCTGGTTGATGGTCGCCTTATTGGCTACTTTTATGCTCAGAATATCGTTGGTGAGGTATCATTATTGAACGTAGCGATTGACCCAAAATGGCAAGGTCAAGGCTATGGTAGAGCGCTAATCGAACACTTTCTTGAGCAGTGTCAGAAAGCGGGTGCGGAAAGTGCCTGGCTAGAAGTGCGTGAAAGTAATCAATCCGCGATACGACTTTACTTGGCCGAAGGTTTTAATGAGGTGGATCGCCGCAAGGATTATTACCCAACGGATAACGGTCGTGAAGATGGCATTATCATGAGTTATTATTTTATGTTTGGTATGTAGTCCTTTTATCGTTTCCAGTCCGCGCCCTACCACCGATCACCTTTTATTCGAAATCTTGCAATTTCTTGCCTCAACTGACGGTTGAGGCGAGTTTTGTTGGCTCAAACTATCTAACTGTCATATAGGTTACATTACCCTTAGTTACTTTTAATTGAGGTATGCGTCGGCATAATTCCCGTTAATTATTGATACCAATGGGAACTGACCATGAACCGATTATCAGCACTATCACTTTTTGTATTGAGTGGTGCAGCGATTAATGCTTATGCAACTGAAGAGCAAGTGAATGATCCTGCTGACGTTACTCGTCCACAAACTTACTTGAAAGTTGACTCCGGCGCGAAAGGTAAAGACGGCCTAACGCGACTGCAACTAAACATGGCCGGCTCTTACACTGAAAGCATTGGGTATCTTGCTCAGTTGGAGGGCGATTTCCAAACCAATGTTGATGCAGATACCAAAAATGGTAAATCGTCAGATTTTGGTATGTCTCGTGTTCGTGCTCGTTACTTCCAGGTTCATTCAACCGGTTTTGAACTACTACCTGAAATTGGTTTCTCGCTCGACTATATTGATTATGCCAATAATTGGGTGGTAAAAGACACAGGGGCGAATAATACCGTTGCCGTTGGAGCGGTGGCCAAGGTCATCACACCATTTGAGTCTTGGGTTTCTTATCCCAACGTGGCTATCATGCGAAATGCTTACGATAACGGTAAATCTGGTGATGGCTGGCAGGCAAACTGGTTTAACTCTTTTTACCTAACAGAGAAAGGCTCATACATTACGGTTAACCCGCAATATGCGAATTATAAGAATGCCTTTGGGCAGAATGAACAGTCGCTTGAAATGATGATGGAAGGTGGAGTGCCATTATCATCAGATGGCAGTGTTTGGGGGAACGTCACGTATTCTGAACATTTCTTTAAAGCAGCTGGAGAATCACGAATGAAGCATCTGGATGGTAATCGAGAGGTACGTATCGGCGCTACCTGGTTCTTCTAAATCTCATTTATTCTATTTATCTGCAATGATGCGGATGCGCGATGCTAAGGCAAGGATGCCTTATTACTTTCTGTTATCACTTCCTGTTATCACATTCGGTTATTTACCTCTGTTATCACTCTCCCTTTTATCCATGAATCGATAGGTTTTTACTGCCTGTGTTACTGGATCGATCCAAGTTTGTAACTGCGATTTAACGACGGAGTCCGCTACCATCTTTTCTCACCGATTATCACCACTATGAGGAAACACATATGGCAGTGCCATTTCACTTAACAGATAAGGTTATTGTCGTCATCGGTGGAACCTCCGGTATTGGTGAAGCGACAGCGTTGCGGCTGCATAACGCCGGCGGTCGTCTAGTCATTGCAGGTCTCGATGCTGTGGCTTCGAAAAATAGGTCGTTAGATGCCCTGTATATAGATGTTGATGTGACCGATGAAATTGCTATTAGCGAGCTCATGGCCATTACCTTCGAACACTTTGGGCGCATCGATGTATTGGTGAATTGCGCCGGTTCTACCAATGGCTACAGTACGATAATGGAATCTAAAAAAGCCGAATACGATGCCAATTATGCTGTGAATGCGTTAGGAACCGCATTGGCAATTAAACACGCGGTGCCTTATATGCCATTCAAATCAAGCATTATTAATGTGGCCTCTTCGGCGGGGACGTCGGGTGTCCCTTATCTTGGCGCTCTTGCGAGCTCGAAGTGGGCTGTACTTGGTATTACTAAAACGGCGGCGTTAGAGCTTGGAAATAAACAGATCAGAGTGAATGCGGTTTGTCCCACGTCCGTTGATACCCCTCGTGCCCACGCTGAAGGTGGTGAACCTCAGTTACGAATGGAACAAAGAGCGGTGCCTTTGGGGAGAATTGGCCAACCAGAAGAAGTTGCCGCAGTAATACATTTTCTCGCCTCGCAAGACAGTAGCTTCGTTAATGGACAGGCTATTGGTGTCGATGGCGGTTTTAGTGCTGGAATGAGTATTGATGCTTATAACCAGCTTGCTCAATAGTAGGAAGAGTATGTGATGAAATTAAAAATGATCTTAACGTTAGTGTTATCCCTGCTGAGCTTTCAAAGCCTAGCGTATTATTGCGACCAGACAGCAGAGGGCGCTGTAGTCGGTGCGGTTGATGGCGCGATCACTGGCGCGGTTGTTGGTGGAATTGTCGATGGTTCACATGGTGCTAAAGCAGGCGCGATCATTGGTGGTGGTGCGGGTGCTGTCGGAGGAGCCGTTGATGGTGCTTACTATGAAGGTGCTTGTGAGGTCGCGACCGATGTTATCGTTGAGGATGAAATTATTGCCGAAGAATACATTGCTGAAGAGTACATCGAAGAAGAGTACATCGCGGAAGAAATCATAGAAGAAGAGTATATTGAAGAGGAATACTATGATGACGTACTTTATGATTAATTATTGGTGATAGGGATTGTCAACGAATAACGGCGAGCAGGGGCTTGCCGTTATTCGTTTAGTACAAAAAGATTATAATCGGTCAAGTGCCAGCAACAGTTTGTTTTTAATCTCAGGGCTCGCAATAAACGCCCCTAAATAACGGGCTTCATTACCTTCAAAGTCAGGACGAAGTTGCAGCATTTCTTTGTAGCTCGCTTGTGCTTGTTTGAATTCACCTTTTTGTACTTGAATAATAGCCTTTAACATAGGCACCCAGAATAGACGTCTAAGTGACAGTTTACTGACGGATTTTTCCGCGCCATCATAATCATCAAGCATGATTTGATGCACAATTGTTGCGATAGAGAACCAAGGGGGTCTAAACGGGTTGAGCGCTTTTGAATTAGTAATTAGTGCTAATCCCCGCTCAAATTCACCCGCCATACACAAAGCCCAACCACATAAACCAATCTGATAGGCCGCATTGGGATTAATGTCGATAACCTTGTTGACGGTTTCGATAATGCCAGAGATATCTTCTTTTATCTGATGTGCCATGAGCATGGCGATTTGTGACTCTTGGTTGCTGGGCTCCAGCTCTACGGCACGCTTAGCGTAGCTGAGTCCAGTTTCAACCGCATTGTCACTGTTTCCCATTCCCAGCATCTCTGCATCGAAATACAAGACCGCAAGCATGGCATGTAACAATGCTACGTAAGGCTCACGCTCGACGGCGCTTAGCAAGGCTTGAGTCGCGAGCTGGTGGGTTTCCTCTGAAAGCGTCATTAAATAATGTCGGTAACGCAATGTCGCTTCATATGTGGATAGGTGTTCAATCTTTTTCTGATTACAGCTTTGGTAAATTTCACGATGAATGATGCCGAAACTCGAAGCCAGCTCAGCAACAACTTCCGCAATAATCTCATCTTGAACCGAAAATAAGTCATCGGTCGTTAGATCGCAGGTGTATTTTTCCGCCCAGACTTGCTCGCCACTATCCGTTCGATAAAGTTTTGCATAGATTCGAATCTTGTTGCCTAAAGCTTGCATGGTGCCAGAGGTAATGAAGGAAACATCGAGTTCTTTGCCAAGGCCTTTGATATCAGAAGAGGTCCTAGGGTCGAGGCTATTTTCGCCCAACGCATGCATAGACACGACTTTTAGCATATCAAAGCGAGCGAGTTCAGTTGCAAGTTCTTCACCGAAGCCCTCAGCAAAAAAACGTTTTTCAGGATCATCAGACAAAGATAGAAAAGGCAGAACGGTAATCGTTGGGCTTAGATCTTGTTGGTTGTCTCGAGCTATCTGTGCCAAGGTTGCTGTTTGTCGGACGGCTTGCGGCGTTTGTGGGGTAAAAACAGGGCTATAGCGACCTTTTGGTATCGCTAAGAAAAGTGGATCGTTCACCCCTTCCGTTAGGTAATAAGTCTCAAGCGTTCGTCGGACTCTCCCTGCTTGGATCCTTACAATAGGGTCGGCTTGATGATCGAATTCTGCATCACGGTCAAAGACCTCTGTTGCAATCGTAAACTGCTTCAAACGATCGCCTTTACCCGCCAAGGTCTGCTCCACGACAAAAGTCAGTAGCTCTTTCATTTTTGGGCTTTGATCAAACGCCTTACTGGAAAGAATGCGATTTAACTGATCTTTCACTCGGGTTTGATTTTCTTCAATTCGAATATCTAATGGAGCTTGCTCTGACACAGTATCGACTCTCTTCTCTATTGACCCGCCTATTTTGCCATTATAAGACATCCAAAAATAGCCATGAGCTCACTGTTTTGATGCGTAAACAGCAACCGAATGTAACTAATAATTCGATAGGTGCCTAAAAAAATGACTAGGTGCTTTAATTAATCACTCACATTGGAAAAACGTGGAGGCCGTACTAATAATAGCATTTGTAAAAAGGATGGGTCATGTACGTTTATTTGCAACATGCATGTTAAGGAAGATTGTCGATGGTCTACGATAATAGCTAACGAGTGGGCTTAGTTGTTCTTTATGTTGGACAGTAGATATGCGTGCGATGTCATATCTCTCTAACGATTGTCAAAGATGGTGGTTTGGATAACAATAAGTCGTTGAGAAAATAGAGCAAAATGACGAGTGCGGATACTATTTAGAGTCAATTGTCTCAACATTAAATGCACACAAGGAGGTGTTTTTGAGAATATCATCAGCGAGCTTTATCAGCGCAGCATTGATCTGCGCTCCCTCAATGGCTTTTGACCAGTTTATCGACCCAACAGATGGTATGTTTGATGCCAGTTCGTGGGTCTTAGACAATGCCGTCGGCTTTATGCCTGTTCCTATTATCATCACCGATCCTGCTGTCGGCGCAGGCGGGGGGGCGGCTCTGATGTTCTTTCATGAATCGGAAGCGCGAGAGCGACAGCGCAAAGAACATCCAGATGAGATCGCTGGTCTGCCACCTAGCGTGACCGCGGTGGCCGCCGCTGCGACGGAAAACGGCACTTGGCTCACCGGTGCGTTCCATTTCGGTTCATGGAAAGAAGATACCTGGCGCTATCAAGGTGGGCTGTTTTATGGTTCGTTTAATCTCAAATATTATGTTCGAGATTATCCACTCGATTTTAATATTGATGGTCTGTATTTCATGCAGGATATCGACTATCGAATTGCAGGTTCAGATTGGTTTATTGGTGCTAAGTACGCAATACTTTCTTCAAAAACAACCTTTGATCTTGGTAACGATATCGTCAACCTCCCCCCTATCGATTTTGATATGAATGATGCAAATATTGAACTCAAAGTAACCTACGATAGCCGCGATAGTATCTTTACACCGAATGATGGCTTAAAAGCTAAGTTGGGTACTGAGTTTCACAACCAATCTTTTGGCGGTGATTTGGATTATCGTAAGACACGACTTCAATTGAATTATTTTGCGCCTGTCATTCGTGATGTCGTGATTGGCCTTCGTGGTGATTATCAGACGGTCACCGATGATGCACCATACTACGCAAGACCTTTTATTAACATGCGCGGTATCCCTGCGATGCGCTACCAAGGTGATGACATGGCATTGGTTGAGTTAGAAGCGCGCTATGATATTACGCCACGTTGGTCATTAATCGGTTTTACTGGAACGGGTAAAGCGTTTGATGAAGGCCAAAGTTTTTCAGATGCAACGTATCGAACCATGGTCGGTGGTGGATTTCGATATTTAGTGGCCCGTCAGCTCAACATGCGAGCAGGGGTTGATATCGCTAAAGGGCCGGAGGAGTGGGCGTACTACATCACTGTCGGCCATGCCTGGTCGTTGTAATTCTGTTGATAATAAAGTGATTTAGCCAGTATTGTGCTGGCTAAATCGATACGTATTATGCCTCTTTATTTTTAGAAATAAGCGTCAGTGCTGCGATAATGAGAGTTAGTACAATACTCCCCGCACAATAGTTGATTACAGAGACAAAACCATCGGTTTCAATTAATTGACCTGCAATGAATGTCCCAATGCCAAATCCCCCAGCCATTGCAAATAAAAGCAATCCTTGAGTGAGAGCTGGAGAGCTTGGACTTAGTGAATCGGCAATGGCGGGAACGGCCACATCGAACCACGAGATGGCTTGCATTAAGAGCATGATGAGCAAAATAGGCACTAGGCTTGGCATGGATGTGCCGACGGCAAGCCATAAACCTATCGCTGTCACACCATAGCTTAGTAGGGCGGCGATCCAAATAACGTAAGGTCCAAACTTATCAGCACATCGACCTGCTGGTTCAAGTAGTACTATCGTTAATATCGCTGAGGCCGCTAACCCAAATGCTGAGTGACCTAAATCAACACTAAACACTTCTTTGATGATAATAGGGCCAGTTTCCATCAAATTACTTGAGGTGAACATCGAGATAAAAACCGTCACTAAAAACAGCGCAAACGGTATGGCAGTGCGCGATGCAGCTGAAAGCTCTTCTTGTGAATCACCGGACGCTTCTTGCGTGTCGACGTCAACCTGGATGCGTGGTGGTGGGGCGATAAAGACGGTAATGATAGAAATCGAGACTAGCGCCATGAGGATCAGCAGTTTTTGTTCGTTACTCCAGCCCAACAAGCTCACGATGCCCAATAGGGAACCGGCAATAACAATCCCAATAAACTGAAGTTGAAACAGTCGGCTGAGTCCTCGACTTTGGCTTTCCTCTGGAAGCGCATTGAGGACAAATGCCGGGTTTAGGACGAGCTGAGTGACCGTACCGATCCCAATAGCCAAACCGACGAGCACATATAAATACGCTTGTGTGCTGGCGAAGTAGAGCAAGATCAAAGAGGCCAGATGAGAAAATAACGCGATTTTTTGCATTTCTCTATGGACTGAGAAGCGATCCGCAAGCCAACCAATAAGCGGTGCAACAATGCCAAACAGCCCAATCACGGACATGACAGTGCCCATTAAAGCACCACTGCCGGTGCGCTCAATAATGAGAGGCGTCAACATCAATGCGATCCCAACCCATTGCACGACACCTATCGACATTTGAGCCAAGTACCATGGTTTAAATATTTTCATTGTTACGACCTACCATAATAAGAAGAATTAGCTAAATACTGTTTTTTTGTACCGAGATTCTATTTCGACATAGACAGCGTTTAACTACCGCCTCTCTTAATGCGGTGAGTGTAAATGGTCAGAGTAAATACAAAAGTGTTTAACCCGTTTTTACTCTTGTAAGCGAAGTATGTTACCTATTGGTTTGCAACGCTCTAGCGTTGCCGAAAAGTATTCATTGAGAAAACTGGCAGGATCGGTGAAAATAGCGCCCATTATTTTATCGACGCCTTCGAATAGCCTCGCACGGTTTACCGTGCTTGCAATTAGCTGTTCTACAAATCAAGAAGATCGAGATACATGTCAAATCAATTTCAGCAAGAAGTGTCTAAACGTAGAACGTTTGCAATCATTTCTCACCCGGATGCGGGTAAAACCACGATTACCGAAAAAGTACTTTTGTTCGGAAACGCAATCCAAAAAGCGGGTACCGTAAAGGGCCGTGGCTCTAACCAGCATGCAAAATCTGACTGGATGGAGATGGAGAAAGAACGTGGTATCTCGGTCACGACATCGGTGATGCAATTTCCATATAACGATTGTCTCGTTAACCTTTTAGATACTCCTGGACACGAAGATTTCTCGGAAGATACTTATCGTACACTGACGGCTGTTGATTCATGTCTGATGGTTATCGATGCGGCAAAAGGTGTCGAAGATCGTACTCGTAAATTGATGGAAGTAACGCGCCTACGTGACACCCCTATCGTGACCTTTATGAACAAACTTGACCGTGATGTTCGTGACCCAATGGAAGTGCTAGATGAAGTAGAAAGCGAGCTTGGTATGGCTTGTGCGCCAATCTCATGGCCAATTGGTTGTGGTAAAGAATTTAAAGGCGTTTACCACATTCACCGTGATGAAACGATCTTATACGAATCTGGTCATGGTCATGAAATCCAAGACGTTCGAATCATTAAAGGTTTAGACAACCCTGAACTTGATGTAGCAGTAGGCGAAGACTTAGCGGAAAGCGTGCGTGAAGAGCTTGAACTAGTTATTGGCGCCTGTCCTGAGTTTGATCTTGATTTATTCCTTGCTGGTGAATTAACACCTGTTTATTTTGGTACGGCATTGGGTAACTTCGGTGTTGACCACATGCTAGATGGCCTGACGAAGTGGGCTCCTGGCCCTCAAACGCGTCAAGCGATCGAGCGTGATGTTGAAGCGACAGAAGAAAAGTTCTCAGGATTTGTGTTTAAAATCCAAGCCAACATGGATCCAAAACACCGTGACCGTATTGCCTTTATGCGTATTGTATCGGGTACTTACAACCAAGGTATGAAGATGAACCATGTTCGTACTGGTAAAAATGTCAGTATTTCGGACGCGGTGACGTTTATGGCTGGTGATCGTTCTCGAGCTGAAAAAGCATTTGCTGGCGATATTATTGGTTTGCATAACCACGGTACGATTCAGATTGGTGATACTTTTACTCAAGGTGAAAGCCTGAAGTTCTCTGGTATTCCAAACTTTGCACCGGAGTTATTCCGACGCATCCGCTTACGTGATCCTCTTAAGCAAAAGCAGTTGCTTAAAGGTTTAGTACAGCTTTCTGAAGAGGGGGCTGTACAGGTGTTCCGTCCACTCCAAAACAACGATCTTATCGTTGGCGCGGTAGGTGTGCTTCAGTTTGATGTGGTTGTGGCGCGCTTAAAAGCGGAGTACAACGTTGAGGCGATCTATGAGAGTGTTAACGTAGCAACGGCACGTTGGGTTGAGTGCGATGATGTTAAGATACTTGAAGAGTTCAAGCGTAAGAGCCAACAAAACTTGGCGCTTGATGGCGGTGATAACTTGAGCTACGTTGCCCCAACGATGGTGAATCTAAACCTAGCACAAGAGCGCTTCCCTGAAGTGAAATTCCGAGCTACACGTGAACACTAATTAGGATAGCTTTTTAGTTACCACGGCTTGTATAGAGAAAAAGCGCTCACCAGAGCGCTTTTTTTATGCGTAAATTTTAATCGTGCAATAACCCGTTAGATTGGTTCATTGAGCGAAAATGATTAACTCATTTTTCACGCAATGAACACAACGACTTATATTGCTACTCGCGCTCTTTTGAGTACGGGACACCAATTGCCTTGGGAGCGATGGCTTTGCCAATAAAGCCGGCGAGTAGGAAGACGGTCAGGATATACGGAACGGCTTCAATCGCTTGAACTGGAATAGGGAAATCACCAATTTTGACGCCCTGCATGCGAATTGCCAATGCATCAAGGAAACCAAATAATAGACAAGCGCCCATAGCCGTAAACGGTCGCCACTTACCAAAAATCAGCGCAGCGAGAGCCATGTAGCCCTTACCAGCACTCATGTTAGGAATAAATTGAGCCGTTTGAGCAACAGATAAGTAGACGCCACCAATCCCCACTAATACCCCACAAATAGCCACTGCCGCATAGCGCATACGCACCACGGAAATACCAGCGGTGTCCACTGCCGAAGGGGATTCACCGACTGCGCGAAGTCTAAGACCAAATCGGGTCCTAAAAAGCAAATACCAGGCAGCCGGTACCGTTATGATAGCTAAATAGACCAATACAGAGTGACCGCTGATTAGCTCTGAGTAAACCAAACCAATGACCGGTACGTCCGCGAGTGCGTCTGCGCCGGGAAGTGTGATTGGCGCAAAACGCGCGTCACCTGATAATGATGGCGTTTGACCACCTTGGCTAAACCAGTGACGCCCAAGCGTAACCGTTAAACCTGCGGCAAGAATGTTGATCGCCATACCACTGACCACCTGATCACCACGGTGTGTGATGGAGGCAAAGCCATGCAGTAACGCAAGCAATACCGAGATGCCAATACCAGCAAATAAGCCAAGCCATGCAGAGCCCGTGACATGTGCCGTTGCAGCGCCTGCAAATGCTGACGCCAATAACTTACCTTCTAGTGCAATATTGACGATGCCAGCTCGTTCACAAAACATGCCAGCGAGCGACGCCAATATTAAGGGGGTTGCTACCCTTAAGGTTGCATCGAGCATGAGAATAATCGTTTCAAACATAATTACGCGACTCCCTTCTCTGCGTCGACATTGGGCTTAGTGAACAGCCTTAAGTAGGTTTTTTCTAGCGATGGGCGGAACATATGCTCTAACGCGCCAGAGAATAAGATGACCAATCCTTGTAACACCACAACGATATTTCTGTCGACGCCATACTCAAAACTTAGCTCTGCACCGCCTTGATAAAGGAAACCAAACAGTAAGCTGGCAAGTAATACGCCGACGGGGTGATTTCTCCCCATCAGAGCCACAGCAATGCCGGTAAAACCAAAGCCTTCTACAAAATTGAGTTTGATTTGATGCAACTCGCCTTGCAATACATTCAAACCAAAGAAACCGGCAAGCATACCTGAGATCAACATCGTGATAATGATGGTCTTGCTGTAGTTGATGCCGGCGTAACCTGCTGCTGATGGGTTAGCTCCGACAGCGCGAATCTCATAGCCCCAACGAGAGTGCCACATGAACAGCCACACAAATACGCAGCAAAGGAGTGCAAACACAAAGCTTAGATTCATTGGGCTCGGCGCGATATGGATACCAAATACCGCGAAGACCTCATGCATTTTTGGCAGCCAGCTACTGACAGCAAACACACGACTTTCAGTCGCCATGGTGTTGTCGGGTTTGAGGACCTCAACTAATAGGTACGCCATGAATGACGCAGCAATGAAGTTGAACATAATAGTGGTGATGACAATATGTGAGCCGCGTTTGGCTTGCAGGTAAGCAGGAATAAAAGCCCAAGCCGCCCCAAATAGCCCACCCGCTAAAATCGCCACAGGGAAGGTAATATACCAAGGCGCATATTCGCCAAGAGTGAGGCAGACAAGGCCAACACCCAATCCACCAATGTACGCTTGCCCTTCGCCACCGATGTTAAATAGACCGGCATGAAAGGCGATGGAAACCGCAAGACCGGTAAAGATAAACCCCGTTGCGTAATACATGGTATAACCGAACCCTTCGGCATAACCAAATGCACCAGTCCACATGACTTTTGCCGCATCAACTGGACTAATATCGATATACATAAACAGCAGTGCTGATACCAAGAATGCGACAAGCACATTAATGGCGGGCAGTAGTGCCATGGTTACCCAAGCGGGTACTTTTGCTTGGCTCATGCCACTTCTCCTTGTGTTGACTGCTCTTTTTTAGTCTTTAGATGGTCCGGCATAATGTTGGCCATCATCAAACCGAGCGTTTTCTCATCGGCCTCATCAACCGAGATTTCACCTACAATTGCGCCATCAAATACAACCAGGATCCTATCGGAAAGCGTCAGGATCTCATCCAGTTCAACGGAAACGAGCAATACCGCTTTGTCTTCATCTCGAGCAGCGATGATCTGTTGATGGATATATTCTATTGCGCCGATATCGACGCCGCGAGTGGGCTGACCAACGAGTAAGATGTCGGGATTTTGTTCCATCTCGCGAGCAATGACTAATTTTTGCTGGTTACCACCAGAAAAGTTGGCGGTTTTTAATGTGGTGTCGTTAGGACGCACATCCCATTTGTCCATGCTGGCTTGGCAGCTTTGTTTGATGGCTTTCTTGTCTTGCAGTAATCCGTTGTTGTATTGCGGAAGATGATGGTAACCGAGGATGTAGGCCTCTTGTGCATCAAACTTGTTAATGAGCCCTTGTTTGTGACGATCTTCGGGAATATGACCGACGCCAATGGCTCGCACTTGCTGTGGATTGAGCGGATTGAGTTTATCGAGGGTACGGTTATTGATGTGCATTGAACCAGAGTGTGGTTGTAAGATCCCTGCCAACAATCCGAGTATTTCTGATTGACCATTACCAGAGACACCCGCGATACCAACTACTTCGCCTTGCTTTACACCGAAGCTGACGCTTTTGACACGCTCGACACCAGCGTCGTCAAAGTATTGTAGGTTTTCGACCGTGATCAGTTGTTTTTTCGGTGAGGAAGCCGCTTTATCGATTGAGAGTCTGACCTTTCGGCCTACCATGAACTCAGCCAATTGTTCTTTGTTTGTTTCAGACGTCACGACGTGCTCTACCATAGTGCCTTGACGCATGACAGAGATATTATCGGTAATGGCAAGGACCTCACGCAGTTTATGAGTGATGATCATTATGGTCGTGCCTTGCGCTCTTAAT
Source organism: Vibrio sp. 10N.286.49.B1 (assembly GCF_002873335.1). Taxonomy (GTDB): domain Bacteria; phylum Pseudomonadota; class Gammaproteobacteria; order Enterobacterales; family Vibrionaceae; genus Vibrio. Next base: position 230,566 of record NZ_MCUW01000007.1, read on the forward strand.
TTATCGAGAATGCGAAACAAATGATCCGCTTCTTGTGGGGTGAGTACCCCTGTCGGTTCATCGAGGATCAATATCTTGGCGCCGCGATAGAGTGCCTTTAGGATCTCTACTCGCTGCTGAAGGCCTACCGGTAGGCTTCCTACGGTGGCATCAAGCGGAACCTCTAGGCCATAGTCTTTGGCGAGCGCTTTTAGCTTTTTGCGTGCCTTGCCTAAGCTCTCTTCTAGTTTCCAGCCGTCTTCTGCACCGAGTACGATGTTTTCTAGTACCGAAAAGGTTTCTACCAACATAAAGTGTTGGTGCACCATACCAATGCCCGATTGGATAGCTTCTTGGGAGTTGCTTGGTTTATATGGCTTACCATTTACCCACATTGCACCCTCGTCGGCATGATAGAAGCCGTAGATGATGCTCATTAACGTGGACTTGCCAGCGCCATTTTCACCAATGATGCCGTGAATAGTGCCCTTGGGAACACGAAGATCGATATCACGATTGGCATGTACTGCGCCAAAGCGTTTATTGATGTCCTTGAGTTCGATGGCAATCGATTGTCCTTGTGTCACGAGATACTGCCTTATATTTTCTAGCGCGGCGGATGGTTGTGCCGACTATTGACTCACTGTGAATTACCTAAAGATTATTAAGTTTTTAATAGGTCGTGGTTTTTAAGATGATGGTTTATTGGGTGAGTGATGGAGTGATACGCCGCTGTTTTTAGGCAGCGGCGTATCACTCATTGGCGAGACACTTGGTCTAGCGGCTCATTCTGATATTGATTAAACCTGAGTTCTGATAATTATCAGATTAATAGCTCTCAGATTAATAGTTACACGTGTTATCGGACATGTAGTCATGCACTTGGATGTTACCAGCGATGATTTCAGCTTGAAGCTCATCAAGGTAGGTTTTCATCTCTGGTGTGATGAGGTCTTTGTTGTAGTCATCATAAGCCCACTCCACAGCGCCTTCTTTAAGGCCTAGAACCTTAACACCGGCTTCCCATGAACCTTGCTCTGCTTGTTCCCAGGAATTATACGCGGCTACACCGACCTTCTTAACCATGGACGTTAACATGGTGCCTGGCTGAAGATGGTTTTGGTTTGAGTCAACACCAATCGCGAATTTACCGCCATCTTTGGCAGCTTGATAGACGCCCATACCTGTGCCGCCAGCTGCCGCATAGATAACATCTACACCTTTAGAGAACTGAGATTTAGCAAGCTCTGAGCCTTTCGCTGGATCAGCAAACGCAGCAGGGGTTGAGCCTGTCATATTTTGGAACGTTTCAATGTTAGGATTCGCGTATTGTGCGCCTTGACGATAACCACACTCAAACTTACGAATCAGTGGAATGTCCATACCACCAACAAAGCCAACTTTAGCGGTCTTTGAGGCTTTAGCTGCCAGCGCACCTACGAGGAAAGAGCCTTCGTGTTCTTTGAATACGATAGACTGAACGTTTGGTTTATCAACGACCATATCAATGATAGTGAATTGAATGTCTGGAAATTCAGTCGCGACTTTTTCAACCGCCGATGCCATATTGAAACCGACGGCAACAATAGGAGTAAAACCACGGCTAGCAAGACGACGAAGGCCTTGTTCACGTTGAGCTTCATTTTGAGGCTCAAATTCACGAACCTTAACGCCTTTATCGGCATTGAAGGGTTTTACACCATTTTGAAAAACAGCTTCATTAAACGATTTGTCGAATTTTCCTGCTGTATCGTAAACCACCGCTGGCTTGGCTGCGAATGCGCTGAAAGATGAGACCGCCACTGCTAGTGCGGAGAGTTTTAGAATAGTTTTTTTCACGTTCAGTTCCCTTGTGGTGTCAGATGATGGGGATACCATTGACGAATCGATAGGCTAGGCCTGTCCTGCTATAAGTGCCTAGAAATTGTTCGCTTGTAAACTCAACCGCATCATGCTTTGCTGAATTTACAAACAATAAGAAACATTTTATCGTTTGCGTGATGGAAAAAAAACCGCTTCTATCACAGCATTGAGTGGTAAATCACAACTTAATGATAAAACTCTAACTATTGGCTATCCTTTATATAACAAGCTATTGAGTGATTTAGGTTGCAATCGATTACATTGTTTTGAAGAGAGAAACTGCATGCTAAAAATGTGGCGAAATTGGTTAAAAAAGTACGATAACTGGTGTCATTCGATGGGTCTAACGCCAGAAAATAAACGCAGCTGTGTACCCTACAAAAAAGATCCCGTTAATGATGATTGACACTCATTGTCACCTAGATCTTGTTGCCAAACATACCGATCTTCCAGCGGTGATCAGTGAAGCAAGGCTAGCCGGTGTCAAAGCGATGATCGTACCGGGTATCGATGAAAATAATTGGTCGACGGTCACCCACCTCGCGCAACAATATGATGATGTTTATTATGCGCTAGGCTACCACCCCGCGTTCCTTGATACGCTGGCCGAACATTCAATTGCAAAATTAGACGCACAAGTGACCGCAGCGCTCGAAGGCTCTAATAAGTGTGTGGCGATAGGGGAGTGTGGCTTAGATTTTTATACTATTGTGGGTATGGAAAGCGTTGAGGCATTAAAATCGCAACAAAAGCAACTATTGAAAGAGCATATCTTCATTGCTAACGCCCATCAGCTGCCGGTGATTTTGCATTGTAGAAAAGCACATCAAGATATGGTGGCATTGCTTCGACAGTGTCCGCCTAAACATGGTGGGGTAATACACGGCTTTAGTGGAAGTTATCAGCAAGCGATGGATTACGTCAATTTAGGCATCTCTATTGGCGTCGGTGGTGTGATTTCTTATGAGCGCGCAAAAAAAACCAGAGAGACGATTTCTAGATTGCCAATAGAGTGTTTATTAATCGAAACTGACGCACCAGATATGCCATTAAGTGGTTATCAAGGGCGTATCAATAAACCTAAAATGATAAAGTTGACCCTATCGACTCTGATCATGCTTAGAAGTGAAAGTGCGCAAACGGTTACGTCACAAGTCCTAATTAATAGCAAATCACTGTTTTCAATTTGTGATTAAAGTTGCCGTTATTTGTTAATTTAGGTTTTGTTACAGAGTTCATTTGTGACGGGCCTCTCATTTTTGAATGTACGCCTTATGTGTTGAGGACGAAAGTGTGAGGGGGGTACTACTTTCTTTTCTGAGGGTTTGTATAATCGCCCCCGCTTTTGAGCTTCAACTTTTTATTACACGCCAAATAATTATATAAGGAAGTCATAAACTATGAGCCTGTTTATGAGCCTGGTTGGAATGGTAGTACTGATCGGAATCGCAGTATTATTATCAGATAACCGCAAAGCTATTAATATCAGAACAGTGGGTGGCGCATTCGCTATTCAATTTTTACTCGGTGCATTCGTACTTTACGTTCCTTGGGGACAAGAAGTGCTACGCGGATTCTCTGACGCTATTTCTAACGTCATCAACTACGGTAATGATGGTTCATCATTCCTATTTGGTGGTCTAGTTTCAGACAAAATGTTTGAAGTGTTTGGTGGCGGTGGTTTTATCTTCGCATTCCGCGTACTACCAACACTTATCTTCTTCTCTGCATTGGTTTCTGTATTGTATTACCTAGGTGTAATGCAATGGGTTATCAAGATTCTTGGTGGTGGCTTACAAAAAGCACTGGGCACATCTCGTGCGGAATCTATGTCAGCAGCGGCTAACATCTTTGTTGGTCAAACAGAAGCTCCTCTTGTTGTTCGTCCTTTCGTGCCAAAAATGACTCAATCTGAGTTGTTCGCAGTCATGTGTGGTGGCCTTGCTTCTATCGCTGGTGGTGTTCTTGCCGGGTACGCTTCAATGGGTGTGCCAATCGAATACTTGGTTGCAGCGTCATTTATGGCGGCACCGGGTGGTCTACTATTTGCTAAAATTATGAAACCAGAAACTGACGAGCCAATTGATCAGCTTCATGGTATGGAAGCAGAAGGCGATGACAAACCTGCTAACGTTATCGATGCAGCAGCAGGCGGCGCATCAGCGGGCCTTCAGCTAGCGCTTAACGTTGGCGCAATGCTTATTGCTTTCATTGGTCTTATCGCACTTGTGAACGGTATGCTTGGTGGCATCGGTGGTTGGTTCGGTATGCCTGAACTTCGCCTTGAATTGCTACTTGGTTGGGTATTCGCTCCTCTTGCATTCCTTATCGGTGTGCCATGGGAAGAAGCGATTGTGGCCGGTGAGTTCATCGGTATGAAAACCGTTGCGAACGAATTCGTTGCCTTTGCAAACTTTGCCCCATACCTAACGGATGCTGCACCAGTTGTATTGTCTGATAAGACAAAAGCAATCATCTCATTTGCACTTTGTGGTTTTGCGAACTTGTCTTCTATCGCAATCCTACTTGGTGGTCTAGGCAGCTTGGCGCCTAAGCGTCGCGGTGATATCGCACGCATGGGTGTTAAAGCCGTAATCGCTGGTACGCTATCAAACCTGATGGCAGCAACGATTGCAGGCTTCTGTCTTAGCCTTGCAGCAATGTAATTGCTAGTTAAGGTTATTAGTATATAGACGCCACAACACATCGCCCCGTAGCAAGAAATTGCTGCGGGGCTTTTTTGGTTTTAGGAGCAAGGAAACGCAGAATATTCATCCACGCATGCGATGAAAAAAAATGAGAATGGACTTTTTTGAGATACAAACCGTTTGCGTATTATTCACTGCTACCGTTTTGTGGAAGAGTTCTATAATGTAAAGGCTACTCAGTGATGAAAGGTCTTTGACCGTGACTCACTTAGCCCAGAACCCGTTCCTCTAAACGAAAGTAGTGGATGGATTGCAATCGGGTACTGTGCGGCGACAAGGAAAGCGATTGGCGCAAAGCGCCGAGTCTTCAAGGAACCAAGTCCGTTCATTTATTGCTGACAAGATGTCAGATAATTAATTGAATATATTGACCGGAGATAGAAATGAGCGATTTAAAAGCAGCAGCTTTACGTGCACTTAAACTGATGGACCTAACGACACTTAACGACGATGACACCGATGCAAAAGTGATCTCGTTGTGTCATGACGCAAAAACGTCAGTAGGTAATACTGCCGCAGTTTGTATTTATCCACGTTTCGTACCGATTGCGAAGAAAACGCTTCGTGAACAAGGTACGCCGGATGTTCGTATTGCTACTGTGACTAACTTCCCACACGGTAATGATGACATTGATATTGCGGTTGCTGAAACGAAAGCAGCGGTTGCATACGGTGCGGATGAAGTCGACGTCGTCTTCCCATACCGCGCTCTGATGGCTGGCAATGAAGACGTTGGCTTTGAGCTTGTTAAGCAATGTAAAGCAGCATGTGGTGATATCCTTCTTAAAGTCATCATTGAAACGGGTGAGCTAAAAGAAGAAGCATTGATCAAGAAAGCTTCTGAAATCTGCATTAACGCTGGTGCCGATTTTATCAAAACCTCTACCGGTAAAGTGCCTGTTAACGCAACACCAGAATATGCTCGTATGATGCTTGAAGTCATTCGTGATATGGGTGTGGCGAAAACAGTCGGTTTCAAACCTGCTGGCGGCGTACGCACTGCTGAAGATGCAGCGGCCTACCTAGCGATGGCTGACGATATTCTAGGCGCAGATTGGGCTGATAACATGCACTACCGCTTTGGTGCATCAAGCCTACTAACCAACCTTCTGAATACATTAGAAGTAACGGACGAAACTGCAGATCCATCTGCATACTAATCTAACGCTTTTAGGTGGTGACGACTCTCTTGTCACCACCATTCCCTCTATACCCTATAACCCAAGCTTAGACTGGGGAGGCACTAATGTATTTACCGCAAGAAATTATTCGTAAAAAACGCGATGGCCAAGTGCTTAGCGCAGACGAAATTAACTTTTTTATCCAAGGTGTCGCCAACGACACGGTCTCTGAAGGTCAAATTGCTGCATTTGCCATGACCATCTTTTTTAATGAAATGACTATGCCAGAACGTATTGCACTGACGTGTGCAATGCGTGACTCTGGCATGGTTATCGATTGGGGCCATATGAATTTTGGTGGCCCAATTGTGGATAAGCACTCTACTGGCGGTGTCGGTGATGTGACGTCATTAATGTTGGGTCCAATGATTGCAGCCTGCGGCGGCTTCGTTCCGATGATCTCGGGCCGTGGTTTGGGACATACCGGTGGCACACTCGATAAACTGGAATCCATTCCTGGCTACGACATCACGCCGACAAACGAGGTGTTTGGTGACGTGACCAAAGAAGCGGGTGTTGCGATTATTGGTCAAACGGGTGATTTAGCGCCGGCTGATAAGCGTGTGTACGCCACTCGTGATATCACCGCAACGGTCGATAATATCTCTTTGATTACGGCTTCGATTTTATCTAAGAAATTGGCCGCTGGTCTTGAGTCTTTGGTCATGGATGTCAAAGTCGGCTCTGGGGCGTTCATGCCCACCTATGAGGCTTCAGAAGAATTAGCAAACTCAATTGTAGCAGTGGCCAATGGTGCCGGTACGAAAACAACCGCTATTCTTACCGATATGAATCAAGTATTGGCATCGTCTGCGGGCAATGCAGTCGAAGTGCGCGAGGCGGTCCAGTTCTTAACTGGGGAATACCGTAACCCACGATTGTATGAAGTGACGATGGCGCTTTGTAGCGAAATGTTGGTGTTGGCTAAGCTGGCTGATGATAATCAACACGCTGACGCGATGTTAAACGAGGTCTTGAGCAACGGCAAAGCGGCTCAATGTTTTGGCATGATGGTCGCTGGACTGGGTGGCCCTGCAGATTTCGTAGAAAACTACGATAATTACTTAGACAAAGCAGAACTGATCAAACCGGTTTATGCCGATAATGAAGGGACGGTATCGGCTATGGATACTCGTGCTATTGGTATGGCGGTTGTGGGAATGGGTGGAGGTCGTCGTGTGGCAACGGATACCATCGACTACGCGGTCGGTTTTGATCAATTTATTAGACTTGGTGAGCAAGCTGGCGCAGACAAACCACTAGCGGTTATTCATGCCCGCAGTGAAGCGCAATGGCAAGAAGCGGCAAATGCACTGAAAGCGGCAATAACAGTGAGCGATAAACCTTATTCAGCAACCCCATGTGTGTACCGCCATATTCGTGCGGAAGACCTAGCATAGGGTGGGAGAGAGATTATGAAACGAGCATTTATTTTAGTATTAGATTCATTTGGTATTGGCGCCGCAGGTGACGCGGAAAAATTTGGTGATGTCGGCTCTGATACTATGGGTCATATCGCTGAGCATTGTGCTTCAGGACTAGCAGACAATGAGCACCGTCAAGGCCCCTTAACGATTCCAAACCTATCTAAGCTTGGCTTCGCCATGGCGCATAAAGAATCAACCGGTCGCCTTGCTGCTGGTTTAAGTGATGAGGTTGAAATCATCGGTGCTTATGGGCATGCGGCGGAGCTATCGTCGGGCAAAGATACGCCCTCTGGACATTGGGAAATTGCTGGTGTACCGGTATTGTTTGACTGGGGTTATTTTTCAGATAAAGACAACGCATTCCCTAAAGTATTGACTGATCGTATTCTTGAGCGTGCCGGTCTTTCTGGTTTCTTGGGTAACTGCCATGCATCGGGCACACAAGTACTGGATGACCTAGGTGAAGAGCACATGAAAACCGGTTTACCGATTTTCTATACCTCTGCTGATTCTGTTTTCCAAATTGCGTGTCATGAAGAGACATTCGGTCTAGACCGTTTGCTTGAGCTTTGCCAGATCGCCAGAGAAGAGTTAGCGGACTACAATATTGGTCGCGTCATCGCTCGTCCTTTTATTGGTGCAGGCAAAGGTCAATTTGAGCGTACTGGCAATCGCCGAGACTTGTCAGTAGAGCCACCGGCGGCGACGATATTGCAAAAGCTTGTGGAAGAAAAACAAGGGCAAGTGCATTCGATTGGCAAGATCTCTGATATCTACGCTGGTTGTGGTATCACGCAAAAAACCAAAGCCACAGGGATCCCTGCATTGTTCGACGCAACAAAAGAAGCCATTAAAGTGGCGGGTGATAACACGATTGTTTTCACTAACTTTGTTGATTTTGATTCGGCGTATGGCCACCGACGCGATGTGGCCGGTTATGCGGCGGCATTAGAGTACTTTGATAGCCGAATCAATGAAGTGATCGCCTTGATGGAAGATGATGATGTCATGATCTTAACCGCCGATCACGGCTGTGACCCTACGTGGCCGGGATCTGATCATACGCGTGAGCATATCCCTGTTATCGTTTACGGGAAAAAGGTACCGGCAGGCTCATTGGGCTTGCGTGATACGTTTGCTGATATTGGACAAAGCTTAGCAACGTACTTTGGTACGTCTGATATGGATTATGGTAAAAGCTTTCTTTAATACGGATTCACTTGTTAACAAACGATAGGTGCGCTGTATTGTCACAATACGTGGAGACATCGCACCCGTTATAGATCGAGCAAACAAGCCCAGATGGTCGTCTGAGCTTGTTGTTGATTAAGAGCCATTGAGAGGTTTTTAATCGAACTTACTTTCCCACTTATAGATAAGGATGAACGAATGGCTACTCCTCATATTAATGCTGAAATGGGCGATTTTGCAGATGTTGTATTGATGCCTGGTGACCCGATTCGCGCCAAGTATATTGCTGATACCTTTCTTGATGACGTGGTTCAGGTTTGTGACGTTCGTTGTATGTATGGTTACACCGGAACGTACAAAGGGCGTCGAATTTCTGTGATGGGTCATGGTATGGGTATCCCATCGTGTTCTATCTACGTGACGGAATTAATCAAAGATTTTGGTGTGAAGAAGATCATTCGTGTTGGCAGCTGTGGCGCGGTAAATGAGAGCATTAAAGTTCGTGATGTTGTCATTGGTATGGGAGCGTGTACCGATTCTAAAGTGAATCGAATTCGCTTTAAAGGTCATGACTTTGCGGCGATTGCAGACTATGGCATGGTTAGAAATGCAGAGTTGGCAGCAAAAGCACGTGGTATTGATGTTAAAGTTGGGAATCTTTTCTCCGCTGAACTTTTTTACACACCGGACCCTGAAATGTTCGATGTAATGGACAAATACGGTATCGTCGGTGTTGAAATGGAAGCCGCCGGGATCTACGGTGTTGCCGCTGAATATGGCGCGAAAGCACTCGCGATTTGCACGGTGTCGGACCACATTAAGACGGGTGAACAAACGACTTCTGATGAGCGTGCCACTACGTTTAACGAGATGATGGAAATTGCGTTGGATTCAGTACTGCTGGGCGACGAAGAGTAAATCTGTAGAGCGCTTTTGGCGGTTTAAAAGGTGCTTCAGTTTTATCAGGACGGTATATGAAACAACAAGCCTCGCATTTGCGAGGCTTTTTTTATGACGCTTATACTTACGGCTGCTTAAGTAACAGGTTTTCACCTTTCGTTTTCGATGGGCGACGAAGAATGACAAGCAACAAAATGCCGGAGATGAAACTCATGACGATCATCATGTACATGTAGCGATCACTTTTTCGATAGTGATGATCAGAAATCGCGGTCACTTTACCGGTCTCAAACGTAATACGCACAAAGCCAATAATGCTGTTGTCGTTGATGATGGGTTCAATGAGTTGCTGGCGGCCAATGCTGGCCGTCGAGAGCGGCGTATCTAGGCCTAATACCTCTCTGGCCGACATGGCATCAGTACTGGCGGCAACCTTAACACCTTCGGCGTTATATACGGTGGCATCGAGCACCAATCGCTCTGTGGCTAATTGGTTCGTCAATGCACCTAATCGCTCTTGGTCTTGATCGATGAGCATTTGTCTTGCTGATAATGATGCTTGAGATATAAGGATCTTACTCAATACCTCGAGCTGATTGTGTTGAATCTTTTCATTGCCCTTGCTGATAACAAAGCTATTCGTGGCAATAAAAAACACCATCGCACCAATTAAGCCTAAGGCGACAATACGTAAAAAGTTGCGAAACGAAAACAGTGAACCATCCATAATCTAACAAAAGTACTAAGAAATTACTGATTGGTTCATATTGAGACTTGCACAAGTAAATTGCAATAGGTTACCGTCTTAGTAACTTTCTTATAAAGGATAAGACATGGACGCTGTAAAGCCTTTAACGATTTCTAAGCGCATTCCCTTAAAGACGCGCTTTCCTGAGACGTTACTTTCTCATCAACTCGAAAAGAGCAAATCTTCTTGGATTGTATATGCCCCTTACCTCTCGGTAGACATGTTTAATGACATGGATTCTTATGTGGGGAGCCCAAGTCGTCTGTTAGATGCATGGCAGGTTGGAGAATATGAAGTTGCTTTGATGGCTGGTCGATTAACCCCAAGACATGAAGCGATATTGTCTGAACTGCAGGTGGATTTTGCAACATTGTGTGATGTGCCGGATCTTAATAAACCGGGTGTGATTGTGTTGGATATGGACTCAACTGCAATCCAAATTGAGTGCATTGATGAGATAGCAACACTCGCAGGTGTGGGGGTACAGGTCGCAGCTGTCACCGAGCGAGCGATGCAAGGTGAGCTGGATTTCGAACAAAGTTTGCGACAACGCGTAGGCGCACTGAAAGGGGCTGATGAATCGATTTTAAGTGCCGTTCGTGCAGACCTTCCAATGATGCCAGAACTACGCGAAATGATTAAAACTTTCCAGCTTCGCGGCTGGAAAACGGCGATTGCTTCGGGTGGCTTTACGTATTTTTCTGATTTTTTAAAACAAGAATTGTCACTTGATTATGCACAATCGAATACGCTGGAGATTATTGACGGTAAACTTACCGGTGAAGTAATCGGTGATATTGTCGATGCAGAAATGAAAGCTGACATCCTGCAATCGCTTGCTGAAGAGTATGATATTGAGCCTCACAATACGATAGCCGTGGGCGATGGTGCCAACGACCTAGTGATGATGCATGCGGCCGGGTTAGGTATTGCTTATCACGCCAAACCAAAGGTTGAAGAGGCAGCGCAGGTTGCGATTCGCTTTGCAGGTTTAGGTGGGGTTGTCTGTATCCTATCGGGTCTACTCGCGAAGCAAAAACGAGTCAGTTGGTAATAGGCTCGCCATGGACAGAGTGGTTCGGTTAATTCGGCCACTCAAAAATGGGTATTATTCATGACAATGAAGGCGCACGCTGCGCTTTAATTGTCATGACGAGTATTCAATGTCCCTAACGTGCGGCTTATTTAGCGGTTAAGCTCTAATCGAATCAATACCTCTTCGGTGATATCGGTGACTTCAGAGTAACCACAAATTGCAGTCATCTCATTTTCTAAATTTCTTGCATGACTTAGGCTGAGCGTGAGGAGCTCGTTAATGTCTTTTTTCATGAGTGTTGTCAGTGCATCAAAAACCGGGCCTGAAGAGACTCTCAAAATATACAATTCCCCCATCATTAAAGCGTCTTTAATGAATTTGATGCGTTTTTGAGTGGAATCAAAATCCTCACGAAGCCGAGTGTGTATTGACTGGATTCGATCGCCTAACTTCAATACACCAATATACAGTTCATGGTAGACAATCTTGGATCCTGGCCGACGTTTCATTGGGTCTGCAATGAGGCTATTACTACGACTTTTAAAGATAGGCTCGAGAGCTAACTTTTGATCGTGACCAATACGCTCGAAAAACTGTAGATACCCTGGGAGTGGGAAGTTGACACCCACCACACGGCTTTTTATTGAGGTGCCACGCTTATCAATATAGATGGGTGTACTGACCATTTTACCTAGTAAAACATTATGCAAGGATTCTAGGAGTTCAGAGCTTGGGAGGACTTCTTCTTTTAATTGTAATTTATCTCGGTTGTTTTCAATCATGCCGTTAAAAAACGCAATGATTTTAATTGTTTTTCCAGATTCAGTTATCGCCAGGTACGCGGTTTTCTTATCCTCAGACATGCGCACGACAGTGTAAGGCACTTGGTTCAAAGGAAGGGCTTTGTTGTACAACTGCAGCTCTTTATAGTTGACGTAAACCGTCATACCTGCGTTTAAAGTCGCTGGTTTCAGTAGTTCGATGCTTGCACCACGCTTGGAGAGATCAAGCGTGACGCCTTCGAGTAAGCTATCCTCTGAATGAGCAATACTAACCGGTGTTTTAAACGAATAACGAGGCTCTTTTCGTCTTGATTCCGCATCAAAGTAAAGCCCACGGGGTTGACCTGCAATTTTACGAGGATGTCGGAAACGATTTAATCCGTTAGCGGAAATTCGTGGTTTTTCAGTAAATAAGTAATCGCTTGCAGAAGTATGATCGCTTATTTCTTGCAAGATCCCAAAGTGAGTCAGATTTTCAGACTTATTTAGCAGCTGACTATAGTGTTTGGAAATGGATGTGACGTCTTGTTCTGCCAGTTCAAATACAGACAATCGAAATGCTTTCCAACTCTCTTTTCTGGCACCGATATGCCAGAAAAGCTGACGTTCCTCTCGACTGGCTTCTGGCATCATCATTGAATAGAAGAGCTTCATGCCATTGTGAACATGAGTGAACGTGTAGAGAACGTTACTGCATCCCTTTATCCCTGTTTTGATCAAAAGCTCCATTCTTTCAGGTGAAAATAATGACCCTAGCGCTTGTTGATGGCGTTCATCATGCCAATAGTTCCAAATATCTTTGTTGTTTTCCGTGAGTAATGAGAGTTTAAGTTCATTGCCGCTAAAAAAGACGGGTAGGTTACAGGCATGTTTTAGGTAAGTATGTTCATAGCCTCGAGTCCGAGCGCGCGTGATCCGGTCTTGATTATCATGACGGATTTTTTTTGATTCAGTGTTCAACGTTTTTTCTACGACGAGCTCAACCGCATTTGTATGAGTAAGCCGTAAGGTGCGGAGATATTTAACCGGTGAAACACCATGAATACCATCAACGCCAAGCACTCGGTATTCGATAGGCAAATCAATGTCTTTGACATTACTCCCTTGAGCGAGCTCTTCAAAACGTACATTGATGATTTGTCCTAGATCGTAATCAAAGGTGCCCGGCACCTTAAATTTCGCGCCAGAGCTCGAAAGGTCAACGCTTAATCCGTGGACTCGTTCACCATTTTCAAGCTCAATCGATACTTGAGATTCAAGTCTAAGTCGATTTTCTTTCCGTTTAAGGTCGTAGCCTAAATTGATGGCTTCAGCGGCATAGGGGCTGTTGGGGTCGGTGAGCTCCCCCTCATGTTTGAGTTTTTGTTCGCTACCAATTGAGCTGATCGTCTGTTTGTTGACGATGGCTTCCCATGCTCCTTCTGTGTATCCACCGAACTTTTTCGTCAGTTTGTGGTACATGTCGAACGCTCTATCATCGAGCCAATGAGTCATGCCATCAAATTGATATTCGTAGCATGGGGAAGAAACTCGACCCCTTAGATCAATTCGTTTGTGGCATGGCGCCATCAACCGATTCAGCTCCATTTTAACCAGAAGCTTGGCCGACGGCGTTTCGCCATCTGTGATTTTTTTCAACACAAATTCAAAATCGTCGGCGTGATAAGCGGGTATTAGGCGTTCTGCGAGAGAAAGTATTTCAGATTGCTGCATGAGTTTTGTTAAAGTGTCCCTGTTTGATGGCGGCGCCATCATCGATATAACCGCGCAATAATGTTTATCGGCAAGTTTACCGCGATCCTTAGCGATATATGCCGATGATTCTACGACATTTTGATGCAGCATTCTTAGTGTGTTGTCGCGTCTTGGCAATAATTTTGTGGTACAAGATGAGTGTTTGTCACTTTTATGAACAATGAAATGCAAGCCGTTGCATTTTTTACGTAATTTATGTCAATGAGGTAGTAATAAAAAATATGGCAAAAGTGAAAAGAGCTTACGTGTGTAATGATTGCGGAGCGGACTTTCCTCGTTGGCAAGGGCAGTGCAATGCGTGTGGCGCGTGGAATACAATTTCTGAAGTCAGGTTAGCTGCATCGCCGCAAGTTGCTCGCAATGAACGATTGGCGGGTTATGCTGGGGGCGTGACCGATTCGGGTGTTCAAACCTTGTCCGAGATAGACCTTCAAGAAGTCCCTCGCTTTTCTAGTGGCTTTAAAGAGCTTGATCGTGTGCTTGGTGGTGGCGTTGTGCCGGGGGCGGCCATTCTTATTGGTGGTAATCCGGGGGCGGGTAAATCGACATTATTGTTACAAGCCATGTGTCGTTTATCTTCGCAGATGCCGACGCTCTATGTCACCGGAGAAGAGTCGTTGCAACAAGTTGCGATGCGAGCGTCCCGTTTAGGTCTCCCTAAAGAACATCTTAAGATGTTATCTGAAACTAATGTGGATCGCATTTGCCAAGTTGCTGAAAAAGAACAACCTAAATTAATGGTCATTGATTCCATTCAGGTGATGCATGTTTCAGACGTTCAATCGTCACCTGGGAGCGTTGCGCAAGTGCGTGAATCGGCGACCGCGCTGACTCGCTATGCCAAACAAAATAACGTAGCCATTTTTATGGTTGGACACGTAACCAAAGATGGCATATTGGCCGGGCCCAAAGTACTAGAGCACATTATTGATTGTTCAGTATTGCTTGATGGTGGAACAGACAGTCGCTTCCGAACGCTGCGCAGCCACAAAAACCGTTTTGGCGCAGTTAATGAACTGGGTGTTTTTGCTATGACGGAACAAGGCTTAAAAGAAGTCAGTAATCCTTCCGCTATTTTTCTTTCACGAGGGGAAGAGGAAACATCAGGCAGTTCTGTGATGGTGGTGTGGGAAGGCACTCGCCCGCTTCTCGTCGAAATTCAGGCACTAGTGGATTACAGTCAATTGGCTAACCCAAGGCGTGTTTCTGTTGGTCTCGATCAAAATCGATTGTCACTTTTACTGGCGGTCTTGCACAAGCATGGCGGCCTGCAAATGGCGGATCAAGATGTCTTTGTGAATGTCGTTGGTGGTGTCAAAGTTACGGAAACGAGTGCCGATCTAGCCTTGGTAATGGCTCTGTTGTCGAGCTTCAAAGACCGCCCGCTGCCAAAAGATGTCGTGGTATTTGGTGAGGTAGGCCTTGCTGGTGAGATTCGCCCTGTCCCAAGTGGACAAGAGCGATTGATGGAAGCCTTTAAACACGGCTTTAAAAAGGCCATAGTTCCCGCTGCGAATATGCCGAAAGGTGGCATTGAAGGTATGCAAATTCATGGGGTTAAAAAGTTGTCAGAAGCAATATCTGCCTTTGATGAACTGTAATGAATCAAACCCGTGAGTTTAAAATAACAGCGTTTTTGCAATTTTTAGTAGTGGCTTTTCTGAAATTTTAGGTAGAATGTCGCCTACTAAAGCTGTGATTTCTAGAAATGACATCGAAAAATCACAAAGAGCAGCTAAAATTAACTGCGAACTTATGAAGGGTACTCTCGAGCATGAGGCATAGTGGGGCAGGCTTTCATCTTAATTTAGATGAAGTTGCGTCATAGTCGACGCTTATGGGTATAACTTTTTTTAATGCAAGTGCACGCAATGGTATCCGTCTTAGCAGATTGTGATATACTCTGCGCGCATTTTATATCCTATTAACAGAGTAAAACGATGACTGATTTATCAAAATACAGAAATATTGGTATTTTCGCGCACGTTGATGCGGGTAAAACCACTACAACTGAGCGTATCCTTAAACTTACTGGCCAGATTCACAAAACTGGTGAAGTTCATGATGGTGAATCAACTACCGACTTCATGGAACAGGAAGCTGAGCGCGGAATTACTATCCAGTCAGCGGCAGTTAGCTGTTTTTGGAACGATCACCGTTTAAACGTTATCGATACTCCTGGACACGTTGACTTTACAGTTGAAGTATATCGTTCACTTAAAGTACTTGATGGCGGTATCGGTGTATTCTGTGGTTCTGGTGGTGTTGAGCCTCAATCAGAAACTAACTGGCGTTACGCGAACGAATCAGAAGTATCTCGTCTGATCTTCGTTAACAAACTAGACCGTATGGGTGCGGATTTCTTTAACGTTGTTGACCAAGTTAAAAACGTTCTAGGCGCAAACCCACTAGTTATGGTTCTACCAATCGGCCGCGAAGATGAATTCGTGGGTGTTGTAGACCTTCTAAGCCGTAAAGCATACGTTTGGGATGACACAGGTCTTCCTGAAAACTACGAGCTTCTAGATGTTCCTGCGGACATGGTTGACGAAGTTGAGCAGTACCGTGAAGAGCTAATCGAAACGGCTGTTGAGCAAGACGACGACCTAATGGAAGCTTACATGGAAGGTGAAGAGCCTTCTATCGAAGACATCAAGCGTTGTATCCGTAAAGGTACTCGTGACCTAGCATTCTTCCCAACATACTGTGGTTCTGCGTTTAAGAACAAGGGTGTTCAAATCATCCTAGATGCAGTTGTTGATTACCTTCCAGCACCAACAGAAGTTGATCCTCAACCTCTAATGGACGACGCAGGTGAAGAAACTGGCGAGCACGCTATCGTTTCTGCTGACGAAACTTTCAAAGCGCTAGCATTCAAAATTATGGATGACCGCTTCGGTGCACTAACTTTCGTTCGTATTTACTCTGGTAAATTGAACAAAGGCGACACCATTCTTAATGCCTTTACTGGTAAAACAGAGCGTGTTGGCCGTATGGTTGAGATGCAAGCTGATGACCGTAACGAACTGACTAGCGCACAAGCTGGTGACATCATTGCGATCGTAGGTATGAAGAACGTGCAAACTGGTCACACTCTATGTGATCCTAAGCACCCAGTAACGCTTGAGCCAATGGTATTCCCAACTCCAGTAATCTCTATCGCTGTATCTCCAAAAGATAAAGGCGGTTCTGAGAAAATGGGTATCGCGATCGGTAAAATGGTTGCAGAAGATCCATCTTTCCAAGTTGAAACTGACGAAGAAACTGGCGAAACCATCCTTAAAGGTATGGGTGAGCTTCACCTAGACATTAAAGTTGATATCCTTAAGCGTACTTACGGTGTTGACCTTACAGTTGGTGCTCCTCAAGTTGCTTACCGTGAAACGATTACTAAAGCAATCGAAGATAGCTACACGCATAAGAAACAGTCTGGTGGTTCTGGTCAATTCGGTAAGATCGATTACCGTATCAAGCCTGGCGAACCTGGTTCTGGCTTCAGCTTCAAATCAGTAGTTGTTGGCGGTAACGTACCAAAAGAATTCTGGCCTGCAGTTGAGAAAGGCTTCGGCGGCATGATGGAAAACGGTGTTCTTGCTGGTTTCCCTACGCTAGACGTTGAAGTTGAACTTTACGATGGTGGCTTCCACGCAGTCGATTCATCTGCAATCGCATTTGAAATCGCAGCGAAAGGTGCATTCCGTCAATCTATGCCTAAAGCTGGTGCGCAACTTCTTGAGCCAATCATGAACGTTGACGTATTTACTCCAGACGATCACGTTGGTGATGTTATCGGTGACCTTAACCGTCGTCGTGGCATGATCAAAGATCAACAAGCTGGCGTAACGGGTGTTCGTATTAAAGCTGACGTACCTCTTTCTGAGATGTTCGGCTACATCGGTCACCTACGTACAATCACTTCTGGTCGTGGCCAATTCTCTATGGAATTCGCACAGTACGCTCCGTGTCCAATGAACGTTGCTGAAGAAGTTATTGCTAAAGTTAAAGAAGAGAAAGCGAACAAGTAATTGTTTGATTAATCTTTAAAAAAACCCGCCTTTTGGCGGGTTTTTTATTGGCTGTTCTAAACCTTTTATTGGCTGCTCCAAACCTCTTATTGATTGTTCCAAACCAATGTATAATCCGTTTCTATTATCTCCAGATCATCAAGTGGAAGAGCTTGAAACTCGGCAACTTGCTGTTTGAGCCAGCGAGAAAACAACACTATTTTATCTCGATTAAAGTAGTTTTCTGGCGCGCACAAGAAATAGGAAAATCGTGGCCTTAAAGCTTGGTTGCCTATCCTTACGAGTGTCCCTTCCTGCAGATAACGACAGGCTAGACTGTGCTTAATTAACGCAACACCTTGTACCGCTAGCGCACCTTCTAAGACAAAATGAGATCCGTTGTATTGAAGGGTTGGCTTACCTAGCTTTCCTCCGACGCGGTTCAACCATAAACTCCAATCCATATCTGGCCATGTATCTTCAATTAAATCAGCTTGAGATAAATCGTCTACGCCATAAATACCATGTTTTTCTTGATAGAGAGGATGACAAACGGGATAAATAATGTCGTCCATTAAATGTTCGCTCTTGATACTTGGGTATTGCCCTTCGCCATAGCGAATGCTGATATCGACAGAAGAATCTTGAAACGTCACGAGCCGATTTGTTGGTTCTAGTAAGATAGCGATGTCTGGATGAGACTCACGAAACGCCTGTAGGCGAGGAACAAGCCAATGCTGGGCAAAGGAAGGAAGCGTTGAAATGGATAACCGAGTGGGGTGAGGGTCTTGATTAATAAGGTGTATTCCTTGCTGAAGGTGCTTAATTCCTTTCTGAGTATGTTCAAAAAGTAACGTCCCTTCAGTTGTTAATCTAACCTTCCTATGTTCGCGATGAAACAGAGTAGCGCCCAAGGTTTCTTCGAGTAAACGTATTTGTTGACTGACGGCCGCAGGCGACACAAACAATGACTGTGCTGCGGCTTTAAAGCTACCTTTTTCTACCGCCATATAGAAATAGTACAACCCTTGCATGGGAGGGAGTCGATCTTTCACGTAAGTTTTCCTTAACTCAATGTCAGTTTTGATCGTTTGTCACACGATAAGAATTGCACGAAACTTAATCAAAAGCGAGGAGGGGAAGACAATGAGTAGCTTGAATATAACGAATTGCCAAGATGCAGCAGACAATACTCACATTGGTCGACACGAAATGATGGTCAGAAAGGTGAGTTGGAGTAAGCAATTCTTATTCATATTGATGAAATGGCAGCGCAACTATGCAACGAGAAAATCACTTGATGGTATGACTGATCATGCATTAAGGGATATTGGTCTAACTCGAAATGATGTTGATTCAGAGTATCGAAAATGGTTTTGGCAGTAGGGATGTATAATGAATCTAGGAGCCGATGATGTGGGTGTATTTTGGTTAGCAACAATAGAAAAGAGACGCGATGGGCGTCTCTTTTTATACGTTAGGCGTACGTAGCGAAGAAAATTATGGGTGTTATTCCTCCCAAACTACAAGCTTTCCTTTTGGCCAGTTATGGCCCATTTCATGATACTTCTGTTCGAGAAGGTGTCGCTTGATCTTCAAGGTTGGCGTGAGTATACCGTTCTCGATGCTCCAAGGGTCTTTAATCATAAGCACGCCCTTGATTTGTTCATGAGACTCTAATTCTTGATTCATACGTTTAACGACCCGTGTCGCGGTGCGTTCGTAACGATCTTTATCAAAATTAGGGAAGTCATGTGGCACGACCAATAAAATTGGACCTGGTAGTCCTAAGCCGATCAAACACATCATTTCAACTCGGCTGTATTCGAACAGTTTTTTCTCTATTGGCACTGGCGCAACAAACTTACCTTTGGCTGTCTTAAAGTTGTCTTTCTTACGCCCTTGAATGGTTAGATAGCCGTCGGAGTCAATCGCACCCACGTCTCCGGTATGCAACCAACCGTCACTATCAAAACATTCCTGAGTCGCAATGTCGTTTTTATAGTACCCAGAAAATAACCCTTTACTTCGAACCATGATCTCTTCGTCGGCAGCAATTTTGAGTTCGATACCAGGACCTGCGTTACCCACCGTACCAATTTTATCGGCCTTGAACGGATGATTGATGGTGCTATAGGCAAAGGTTTCTGTCATGCCCCATGCTTCGGTGATGTGCAAGCCAACCTTGTGATACCACTCTAGTAGCGCAGGTGACACTGGCGCAGAGCCACAGCCCAGCACACGGGCTTGATCAAGCCCTAGCCCATCAATTAGTTTTTTCTTAATCAGAGAATTAACGAAGGGGATCTTCAGTAAAAGATTGAGTTTCTTTTGCGGCAATTTATCTTGAATACGTTGTTGGAATAAGGTCCACAAACGAGGAACTGAGATAAAGAGAGTAGGGCGATGCATTTTGACATCTTCAATAAAGGTATCAAGAGATTCCGGGAAAGCGGTTTGTACGCCACCTTGAATCGATGAACCAAAGATGTAGACCCGCTCGGTAATATGAGCGAGAGGTAGATAGGAAAACAAGCGGTCGTTGGCTTCGATACCAATGTGATCGATGAGCATCTGTACCGACCAACTAAATGCCCCATAAGTCAGCATGGCGCCTTTAGGTAATCCGGATGTACCCGAGGTATACACTAAAGACATCAGCTTATCGTCGTGGTGAACAGGGCGATCTTCGCTCGGTTCATGTTGGGCAATGAGATCGACAAAGGTATGTTGGCATGGCGGCGCAGTATCATACGGCAAGGCAATGCTTACCACATCAGGCAGATTAGCGATAACTTGAGCTGTGGCGGCTGAATCGTCAAGCTTACCAACAAGGAGCGCTTTACTTTCACTGTGCGTAATACAGTATTCAATGGTATCCGCACCGGCAGTGGGAAATACTGGAACACTAATGTAGTCACCCAACATAAGGGCAAGATCACAGATGAACCATTCGGCGCAGTTTTTCGAAATTAGAGCGACCTTATCGCCGGGTTGTATACCGAGTGCTCTAAGCGACGATACGAGTCGTAGCGCTTTGTCAGCGACCTCAGCATAGGTAAACTCAACAAATTCGCGATTGATAATCTGTTTTAGATAGATCTCATCGGGTCTTTCACTCGCCCATTTAAGGATCATTTCATTAGGCGGCGGTAGTGTGCACCTGGAGAGCGTGCTTTCGTTAGGCAGTATCATTCTTGAACTCCGTTTTCGTGTAGAACGATAATTTATAGTTATTTTGTTGTTAAGTTAATGTTAACAAATGTAATATTAGCCTTATGATGTTTTTACTGCAAGCAGGGAGTGATGATATTTCGTGGTCTTAAGCACATAAATGGAGCAAATACTCAAAATATGTGCTTGTAAAATGCCGGCTGAACAGGACGAATTAGCTATCGTAGAGGCTCGTGGCTAACATAATGTCCCTAACCTTACTCTGATTACAACGAAGAGAGTGGACACAATTACCATCAAGCTGCCCTTGGGCTACCATTTTTTCGAGTTCAAGTAGTGCATGGATGAGTGACCAAGATTCGCTGTAGTGGCGGCAGCTAGTGAGCGCATCGAAAATATTGGCGATGGTAACGATTCGCGCTGCGACAGGGACCTGCTCGTGTTTTAAACCGAATGGGTATCCAGATCCATCTAGATACTCATGGTGGTAGCGAATGATATCTTTAAGCAGGGTCGTGCAAGCGTATTTTCGTTCGCTTATTTGGTTAGCGAGTTGGCTGATTAAGTTAACGCCTTGCTGAACTCGGCCTGCAATCAATGTGGAGTTATCCCAATCTTGTAACCATAACGAGCATTGCTTTGAACTCAACGTCGAATACTTACCAATATCATGCAAGGATGCAAAGCGGGTAATATGGTCGATATTTTCATCATCGAGTTGGTATAAAGCCGCAACATGATTAGCAATTATTCTGGAATATTGACTAACTCGGTACGCATGCTCAATGTTGTCTTTTTTACCCGATAATGATGTGGTACGAACGGAGTGCCCCAGAGCTTCTGTTGCTTCGATTAACGTACTTTGTTCGCACACGAGATCTCTGATCGGTTGCGTACGCATGATCAGTTCGTCTGTGGTTAGGCTATCGAAAAAGCCGCTTTGATTGGCGTCTAGAAACAGCATACCCGTGAATTGGTTGCCATCCATGATTGGCATCGTTAGAGATGCCAAGTGGTTTTGTTCCAGTAGCCAGCTTGAATGAGGGGAAGTCGGTTCCACACTATTGCTAATGTCATTGATTACGCGATGTGTTTGTTTGTAAGCGAGTTGGCCAAGCGTTGTCGATGCAGAGATAGGGGCACGATACCGAACTAATGGTTGACCTTCGTTCGTACTGTGGGCAAAGGTATGCAGCTGTGAATGTGTGGAGTCAAATAGGGCTATCGACATGCGACTTAGTGCAGGGACATCATGGCGTAACGTATGATGAATCGTCCCTAATTCGTGGTTGATAGAGTAGATGTGATGACGAGCGTTTTGATTATGAGCTCCATATTCCATTCTCATACTGATCTCCTAAACGTGTGTTACTTCTATGGCGTGACCTTATGTAATGACTAGCGTTAATGAATACGGCGTAAAAGTAATGTGGTGAACTGTCGAGGGATAAGCTTAAGATATTGATGGAAAGGCAACAATGCTGGCAAGCCTACCCCTAACTCAGTGTAAGACTTGCCGTATAGTATGACGAGTTAAATTGGTTAAAATCAGAGCAATTATTGATTTAAATTAAGTTTATCATCATTGGGCTTATAACACCGGCAACAGCAAAAAAGGCCACCATCCACACGATAGGAAGCTTAAATTGCTTCATTAATAACGCGCCAACCATGATCCAAGCAAGATCGATGGGTGCCATTACTGCGCTGGTAAATACGGGCTGATAGAGCGCGGCAAGCAGCAGTCCGACGACTGAGGCATTCACGCCATTAAGTGCACCTGAAATGGCAGGTATTGTAGCCAAGTGCTGCCAGTTTTTGAGTACCCCAATCAATAATAGGAAACCAGGGATAAATACACCTAATGTTGCAACGATAGCTCCCCAAATGGGTGCACTTGGCATGAGTTCGTAGCCGATAAAGGTGGCAAACGTAAACATAGGGCCAGGAACGGCTTGGGCGGCTGCATAACCGGTCAGAAAGGTATCTTGAGTGATTTGGTCGCCAACAATATTTTGCAATAAAGGAAGGACAACATGACCGCCACCAAAGACTAGGCTACCTGCTTGATAAAATTCAGAGAAGAGTTGCAACGATGGTGATACCCAGGAAAGCAACGGTAATCCAATTAATAAAACAACAAATAGAATGATTGGAGTATAAGAGAGTTTGAGCTTGGCATTGGACGAGCGCAAATCAGGGGCGGCTAAGTAATAAATACCCACCGCTGCGGCGGCAATCAATACAATAATTTGTGTCGCAATACTTTGAAATAGTAACAATGCGACGGCAGTAATGATGCAAATGGTAACGGTGAGTTTTTGTTGGCAGAAGTTCTTATACATCCCCCATGTTGCATCTGCCACAACAACAACGGCGAGAAGCTTTAAACCATGGACGATATTTTGGAAATAACTTGACTCGGTTAGCTGGCTGCTGAGTAGCGCCAGCGCGAGCATGAGAATGACAGAAGGCAAAGTAAAGCCAAGAAAGGCCATAATCCCACCCCCTAAACCCGCTCGCTGATAACCAACGGCAAAGCCCACCTGACTCGATCCCGGCCCTGGGAGGAACTGACTAAGGGCGACCAATTGAGCGTATTCCTCGTCAGACAACCACTGCAGTTTTTCGACAAATGTTTGCCTAAAATATCCGATATGGGCGGCAGGGCCGCCAAAACTTACCCAGCCGAGGGCAAAGAATAATTTAAATATGGCAAAAAAGGAGGTATTTGGGGCTGAGTCTTTGGTTAATGTGCTCACAAGGTAGCCTTTAGCTAAGGTTTTCAATTAATGCAAATAATACGGACTGCAGTATAATGACTCAAATTAATAGATTGGATAGTAACTATGATTAAAACAGGATTAGATGTGGTGGATTGGAAGCGTGTCGACCTGAATCTGCTTGTGGCATTTTATCATCTTTACCAAACACAGAGTGTGTCCGATGCTGCGGCCAAAAGCTATGTTAGTCAGTCTGCGATGAGCCACAGTCTCTCAAAGTTACGCGTGTTGTGCCACGACACGTTATTTGAAAGAAAAGGCCATAAAATGGTGCCGACGGAGCGGGCCAGCGAATTATTTCCTACCGTTCAGCAAATACTGAACCTGTTTGAATTTAAGGTCTTACCCAAGCAAGAGTTCCTACCAAAAGAGTATGACGGTGTCTGTAAGATTGGTTTGACTGATTATGCCGAGTTTATTTTTGCGCCTATTATTTACGATGCCGTGATGTCTCAAGCCCCAAAGGCAAAGCTTCGATTTATTAACGTAAACAGAGATAACTATACTCAGATATATGAGCAAGAGAATCTAGACATTATGATCGGTAGCATTACCGACTTAGATAGCTCGTTTTCTTCGCAAATCTTATACACCGAACAACATGTTTGTATTTATGATGCCTCGGTTTGTGACGTTACGACCCTCGATATCGCCACTTTTGTGTCAAAGCCACATTGTCTCGTCAGTCCTAATGGGCAATTTCACTCACCTGTTGATAAATACCTCGATGCGATTGGAGAAGAGCGTACTGTTAAGGCTATCTCAAGGAATTTCTTGACGATTGGGCGCCTGGTCCATGGCCGAGAAATGTTTGCTATTGTGCCTAAAAAGATGGCCGAAATAAGTCTTATGCAGGCGGCTTTGACAGCCGTTCCCCCACCAGTACCTGTCGCCGATTTTGATATTACACTGATATGGAAAGCGCACCTACACATGAATCATAAAGTTTCTTGGTTAAGAGATGCTTTGTATGAGTCGATTGTTGAACAGTTATCGTAACGTCACTTCGAGCATTTTTACTCAATGGAATGGCGTGAGTATTTTCTGTAGTAAGTAGTAAGTAGTAAGTAGTAAGTAGTGTAATCATTACCACCCCCCTATGAAGAGATAAAACCCAAGCGTAGTCTCTGCTATTTGCAGCAACCATAATTAGAGTGTTTATATTGATAGGGTGAATTTAGTGACCGATTCCACATCGTAGAAATTTTGTCAGTGCACATACGTCAAATTTATTAATTTGTCGGTTTTTTTGTAAAAAATAGATGGTAGATTCTTTATGTAAACGTTTCCAATGCGAAATGAACTCCCTACATAAAGAGAATAATAATTATGAAGAAGCATTTAATTAAAGGATTGGTCGCTACCGCTGTTGGCGTTGCTTGCTTAGGTCAAACGGCGTTTGCCAAAGATCTAACCGTGTGGGCGTGGGATCCCAATTTTAACGTCGCCATCATGAAAGAAGCCGCGGAGAAGTACGAGGCAAAGCACCCAGATGTGAATGTTAAAGTGGTCGATTTTGCTAAGGCCGATATTGAACAAAAGCTACACACCATGCTGGCTTCAGGCGTGACATCAGCATTACCTGACGTGGTGTTGATCGAAGACTATAACGCACAAAAATACCTGCAATCCTATCCAGGTTCATTTGCTCCCATGACTGATGCTATCGATTATAGCCAGTTTGCCCCTTATAAAGTGAGCGTAATGACACTCAATGACGAGGTGTATGGTTTACCGTTCGATACTGGTGTGACGGGTTTATATTACCGTACTGATATCATTGAAAAAGCAGGTTTTACTGCGAAAGATCTTGAGAATATTACTTGGGAACGTTTCATTGAAATTGGTCAACAAGTTAAAGAGAAAACCGGTATCGCGATGCTGGGTAATAACCCGTCTGATCTAGGTTTGTTACGTGTGATGATTCAAGGTGCTGGCAGCTGGTATTTTAATCAAGATGGTAGTTTGAATATCAAAGACAACCAAGCACTGATTGAAGGCATCAAAATTTTCCGCGACTTCCATGTTAAGGATATTGCTCGTCCAACGATAGGTTGGTCTGAGTGGGTAGGAGCGGTAAATAGTGGTGCGGTTGCCTCTATTACTTCAGGTGTTTGGATTACCGCATCGGTTCAAGCGGGTGAAGGACAAGAAGGTAAATGGGCAGTCGCGCCAACGCCACGATTGGACATTGAAGGCGCGGTGAACAGCTCTAACCTTGGGGGATCAAGCTGGTATGTCTTAAATGCATCGCAAGAGAAGGCGGCTGCCATTGATTTTCTTAACGCGACATTTGGGACAGATAAAGAGTTTTATAATCAGATCTTGAAACAGCAAGGTGCGGTAGGCTCTTACTTACCCGCTGGTAATACAGAAGCGTATCAACATGAAGATGGTTACTTCAATGGTCAGAAAATATACGCAGACTTCAATAAATGGGCTGCTGAAATCCCATCAGTCAACTACGGTATGTTTACCTATGAAGTGGATGCAGCAATTGCAGCGCAAATGCCATCTATCATGCAAGGCGCACCCGTTGAGAAAGTGCTAGAGAGCGTAGAGCAACAATTAAAATATCAGATCCAATAACCGCTTTTCTTTTGCCCCCATTTCTGCTGCGAGTCAGGGTGGGGGCCTTTTCTTCTTTTATTGGTGAGAGTATGAGTGAATTAACTAAGACGGTTAAAACCACTAAAAAAAATAATAAAAATAGCTTTCAAAGATTCTATGATATAAACGGCTGGGGGTTTGTATTACCTGCAGTAATATTGGTTTCTTTGTTTATGATTTACCCAATCATAAGTTCGTTATGGATATCACTCCATTCTGGTCGCGGTATTGTTACGCAATTTGTAGGTTTTGGAAATATTGTTCGTTTATTTAATGATCCGGTTTTTCTTAAGGCATTATCGAACACTTTCATATTTTTAATTATCCAAGTTCCAGTGATGATATTACTTTCGTTAGCTTTATCATCGTGCTTAAATGCCCCAAACCTTAAATTTAGAAGTTTATTTAGGTTGGCCATATTTTTGCCATGTGTGACCTCACTCGTGGCGTATTCCATTTTGTTCAAAAGCATGTTTTCTTACGAAGGCATTGTAAACTCCTTCCTACTTTGGACGGGGCTGGTTGATGGGCCAATCCCATGGATGGCGGATCCTTTCTGGGCCAAGGTGACGATCATTATTGCAATCACGTGGCGCTGGACTGGCTACAACATGATCTTCTTCTTGTCTGCAATGCAAAATATCGATAAATCTATTTATGAAGCCGCTCGCATTGAAGGGGTTAGCCCAATTAAGCAGTTTTTCTTTATTACGGTGCCACTTTTAAAACCTGTTATTTTATTTACAACCGTAATGTCAACAATAGGAACATTACAACTCTTTGATGAAGTGGTGAATATAACGGCTGGTGGGCCCGCTAATGAAACGTTAACGTTGTCGATGTATATTTATGATCTGTCTTTCAAATTTGTGCCTAACTTTGGTTATGCGGCGACAGTATCTTACGTCATTGTATTTTTTGCTGCCATTCTAGC
Source organism: Vibrio sp. 10N.286.49.B1 (assembly GCF_002873335.1). Lineage (GTDB taxonomy): Bacteria > Pseudomonadota > Gammaproteobacteria > Enterobacterales > Vibrionaceae > Vibrio. The sequence goes on from NZ_MCUW01000007.1 coordinate 257,641, forward strand.
CATGCTACAATTTAGAATTGCGAGGGACAAATAATGAATAATAAAAATAAAGCCTTACGTTGGCTAATGTATCTATTTTTGTCATTATTCTCTTTAGTGTCATTGTTTCCATTTTATTGGATGGTTGTATCAAGCACCAATACCGCGACTCAAGTCAACACGGGTAAGTTTACGTTTGGTGATCAGCTATTCGTCAACCTAATGAAGTTGAATGAGCAGGTGGATCTCTGGCAGATTTTTTACAACACATCAAAAATTGCCATTATTAGCACCTTGTTTACCTTGCTGCTGTCCTCCATGGCTGGTTATGGGTTTGAGATCTATAAAAGCAAGATCCGCGATCGCGTTTATAGTGCGATGCTCTTAACGATGATGATTCCCTTTGCAGCACTCATGATTCCGCTTTTTACCTTAATGGCAAAAGCCGGACTTTTAGACACGCACTTGGCGGTGATGCTGCCGACCATTGCTTCTGTTTTTATTGTGTTTTACTTCCGTCAGTGCACCAAAGCCTTTCCGTCTGAACTCATTGATGCAGCGCGAGTGGATGGCGTGAAAGATTGGAAGATTTACCTCTTTGTTTACATGCCGGTAATGAAAACAACGTATGCAGCCGCATTCATTATTGTCTTTATGACGTCTTGGAACGCCTTTTTATGGCCGCTGATTGTTCTACAGTCAGCCGAGTTGAAAACGATCAACCTTGTATTGTCGTCGCTTTCTTCCGCTTACTTTCCTGATTTTGGCATCATCATGGTAGGGACCGTTGTGGCAACGATACCCACCCTAGCCGTATTCCTTTTAATGCAGAAACAATTTGTGGCCGGCATGACTGGCTCTGTGAAATAGCGAGAATTTACCATGAGAACTTTTAGTGAAATTTTGTCCGCGCGTGAGTGGGAAAATCAGCATGTCACACATCATAATGTTCTTGATGCCCATGCGCCTTTACATGCGTTTCACAGTGAGCTGGCAGCACGAGAAAATCAACCATCAACAAATCGTCGTTCCCTCAATGGGGAATGGAAGTTTCAGTTGTTCTCACAGCCTGAATTAGTCCAAGAAGACGTCATTACTCGTGGCTTTGATGACAGTCAATGGTCGCCGATTACCGTGCCAAGCAACTGGCAATTACAAGGCTTTGATAAACCCATTTATACCAATGTTAAGTACCCGTTCGCCGATACGCCGCCGTTTGTCCCACAAGATAACCCAACCGGTGTGTACCGCGTCGTATTTGATATGGACGTTTTAGACAATGCTAAGCGTCATACCGTTACATTCGATGGTGTGAATTCAGCGTTTCATTTATGGGTGAATGACACTTGGGTTGGGTATTCGCAAGACAGTCGTTTAGCGGCTGAATTTGACCTTTCTGACGTGTTGCAACAAGGTGAAAACCAACTCACCGTGATGGTCCTTCGTTGGTCGGATGGTTCGTATTTAGAAGATCAAGACATGTGGTGGTTAAGCGGTATTTTCCGCAATGTGACCCTATGCTGTAAGCCTAACATGGCGATTTCTGATGTAGAGGTTAACACCGAGCTTGATGCCTGTTATCGAGACGCGAAACTGAACGTGTCGACCAAACTTAGTATGACCTCTAAGCTAGAACAAGCGTCAGCCATCGTCGAAATTGAGTTATTTGATGCTGAAGGACAGAGTGTCTTTGGTAAACAAGCATCGAGTTTTGGTCAGCGTATTATTGATGAAAAAGGCCCTTGGCAAGAGGTAGCAGAACATAGTGTTGTTATCGACAATCCTAAAAAGTGGAGCGCTGAAGCGCCTAACCTATATCGATTGGTTGTATCACTCAAAGATGAGTCTGGTCAATTACTTGACTGCGAGGCCTACAACGTTGGCTTTCGTTGCGTAGAGATCACGGCAGGCCAATTGAAAGTGAACGGAAAAGCGATTCTAGTACGAGGCGTGAATCGACATGAACACCACCCAGAAACAGGTCATACCCTGACTCGTGAAGGCATGATTGAAGATATAAAACTGCTCAAACAGCACAACTTCAATGCGGTGCGTACTGCCCATTACCCTAATGATCCTCTTTGGTATGAGCTTTGCGATGAGTTTGGCCTTTACCTCGTCGATGAGGCTAATATTGAAACACATGGTCAATTCCCTATGTGCCGATTGTCGAACGATGCGACATGGATGAATGCCTACCTGCGTCGTATGACTCGCCTAGTTGAGCGCGATAAAAACCACCCCTCCATCATTATTTGGTCTTTAGGTAATGAATCGGGTATTGGTAACAATCACCATGCCATGTATCAGTGGACTAAGCAGCGCGATCCTTCTCGCCCAGTGCAGTATGAAGGCGGGGGATCGGACACTGCCGCGACAGATATTATCGTCCCGATGTACGCAAGAGTAGACAGCGACCAACGTCATCCAGTTGACCCAAGTGTGACCCCTAAACTGGGGATTAAAAAGTGGTTAGGAATGCCAGGTGAGAAGCGACCACTTATTTTATGTGAATATGCGCATGCGATGGGGAATAGCCTCGGCAGTTTTGATAAATATTGGCAGGCGTTCCGCGAACATCCACGTTTGCAAGGCGGGTTCATTTGGGACTGGGTCGATCAAGGGCTGACTAAAACCGATGAGACTGGCAAAAAATATTGGGCCTATGGCGGCGATTTTGGTGACGAAATTAATGATCGTCAATTTTGCATCAACGGCTTAATCTTCCCTGATAGAACGGTACATCCAACACTTTTTGAGGCTAAAAAAGCTCAGCAGTTCCATAGTGTATCTTTGCTAACGACCTCACCATTGTGCATCCGAATTGAGAGTGAGTACCTATTTACCACGACACAAGATGAAATTCTGCGTTGGACGATTACTGAGAATGGTCATGTGGTTACACAGGGTGAAAACAGCATCGACATAGAGGCGCTGGGCCACATGGACATGCAGCTTGCGCCGAGTCTACCTGAGGCTAAACCCGGGTGCGAGTATCACCTAAATATTGAGATTGTTAAGCCTCACGCGACGGCTTGGTCAGACTCAAACCATATCGTGTCTTGCGAGCAAATCATTCTGCCGAGCTGCTTTGGTTTACAAGCGAACACGCGCAATGAGTCGGGCGTACCAGAAGCGCTGGTTAAAGGCGATAGCTTGACGTTGCATGCCAATGAACAGTCGATCGAATTTGATATGAAGACGGGAGAGTTGACGTCTTGGATAGTGGCAGGCGATGAGAAGTTGCAACAAGCGCTGCGAGATAACTTTTATCGCGCGCCGCTTGATAATGATATTGGTACTAGTGAAGCCGATCGCATTGATCCCAATACATGGATGGCACGCTGGGATGCGGCGGGTTTGTCGAAATTGCAGTCTCAATGCATTGGCTTTGAGCACTTTGCCCGTCAGCAGCATTACCAAGTCGAATCTCGTCGAGCCTATACCTTTGAAGGGACATTAGTCTTTGAGACGGTATGGACGATGTCTATTTATCAAGATGGTGAAGTTCAGATTGATGTCCTTGTCAATGCAGCCCAAGGGTTGCCTTCACTTCCTAGAGTCGGGCTGGAGTTAGCGCTTGCTAACACGAGTGAGTCGGTAAGTTGGTATGGGCGAGGACCGTTTGAAAACTACCCAGATCGAAAACTGGCCGCTCACATAGGGCGCTACCACGTCTCGGTCGACGACATGCATAGTCCTTATATCTTTCCGACAGATTGTGGATTACGCAGTGATGTAAAAGAGAGCCAAATCGGCGCACTTCAGGTTCGAGGTGACCATCAGCTATCAGTCAGTCGCTATACCACGGACAATCTAAAAATGGCAAAGCACACCAATGAGCTGGTGGATAGTGGTTGCCTATTTGTGCGCCTTGATGGTTTCCATATGGGCGTCGGTGGCGATGATTCATGGACGCCAAGTGTCCATGACGAATTCAAACTACTGGCTAGGCAATACCGTTACCAGTTCGTGCTGACAATGGCAGACATATAGAAGCGTAACTTTCATTGAGCGAATCGTGAGCGATAGGCGAATACAAGCCACAACGCTCACGCGCTAACCCGTATTTTTCGCCTTGTACTGACAAGGTGAGTGACAGAATTTTTAAAGGATAAAGCATGGCGGATATTAAGCTTTCCAATGTGGTCAAAAGTTATGGCGACACTACGGTGATTCATGGTGTAGACCTTGATATTAAAAAAGGTGAATTTGTTGTTTTTGTTGGCCCGTCTGGTTGCGGAAAATCAACACTGCTTAGGCTCATTGCGGGGCTAGAAGAAATCACTGACGGTGTGATGGAAATTGACAACCAAGTCGTGAACCATGTCGATCCCGCTGAGCGTGGGATCGCGATGGTGTTTCAATCTTATGCTCTCTACCCACACCTAACCGTGGAAGAGAATATGGGGTTTGGCATGAAGATGAATGGTTTTCCAAAAGCAGAAATCAAACAACGCGTTGATCGCGCCGCGAAAGCGCTACAACTTGATCATCTTATGGATAGAAAGCCGAAAGATATGTCTGGTGGGCAGCGTCAGCGAGTTGCGATTGGACGTGCCATTGTACGTAACCCGAAAGTCTTCTTGTTTGATGAGCCACTGTCTAACTTGGATGCTGAGCTTCGTGTTGATATGCGCCTACAAATAGCAAGCCTGCATCGTGAGCTGGATACGACGATGGTGTATGTGACACATGACCAAGTGGAAGCGATGACGTTAGCCGATAAAATCGTTGTATTGCGTGACGGTAAAGTCGAGCAAGTGGGATCGCCATTGGAGTTATATAATCATCCTGCCAATGAGTTCGTTGCTGGATTTATTGGTTCTCCAAAGATGAATATGTTGCCTGCCTTAGTCACTGCCGCCGACGAAGGAAACGTGACGATATCATTACCTGATGGGCAGTCTGTGAGTATGAAAGCCGACAGTCGAGCGGTATCGGAAGGGGATAAAGTCAGCTTTGGCTTGAGGCCCGAACATATTGCGGTTGATGGCAGCGGTGAGGCGACACTTCACTTCACTACTCATGCGGTCGAGCGCCTAGGAAATAGCACCTACCTGTTTGGGATGGCGGCTGGGTTTGATAACTATCGTGTACATATATCGGGTGATATAGAAGTCGCGAGGCAAGATGAACTGACTCTGAGCTTCAACCTAAGTGACTGCCACCTTTTCTTTGATTCACTGTGTATTTCTAATGGCTAGACGCGCCAGTAAGGCAAGTGCACGAGTTATATGGAGCCACTTAAACTGAGTTAACAACCCGTCATCCCCTTGAAAAAGGGGATCTTCATCAGCGCGTTGTGAGCCTATTCTGGTGCCATTCATTTCTATTTAAGTGAGTCACACGCTGTGGGAAAGCTTCGTCTGCACTAGGGTGAGCATATTTGGACTTTGGGTATTTACGGTAAGTCACCCCGACAGGAGAGAATTACTTTAACTCACCTGCTCACCTGCTCACCTGACCTTATCTCGCCCCAAAACGTTCAATTTTTATGGTAAATGATCAGACTTTACTGGCGCTGAACAAACTTTATTGTCCTCCGATAACACTATCAGGTCACATAAGTAAATGAGTGCTCTAAGTCAGCTGAAAACGCGTCCAGACTTTTGAGCGCCAGCGACGAATCATGACGATACCGCGTACCCATTCGTCCAACCCTATCGCGATCCAAGCACCGATCACGCCATAGCCCCAATGAATACCAAACAAGTAGCTAAATAAGACGGCCACGCCCCACATGCTCAAGATACCCATTTGTACTGGAAATTTGATATCACCAGAGCCCTTTAGGGCGGCAATAAAAATCAAGTTAGACACTCGTCCAGACTCAACAAAGAGAGAGCCTGCGATAAGCATGGCGACCAGAGCAACAATCTCACTGTCTTGCGTAAATAGATCAATGAGTGGGTAGCGGAATAAAAATATGGCTAGAATGATACTAATAGATACCGCAAGGCCGACGAGGTAGTACTTTTGAATTCGATGTAAAATATCGTCGGTCCAGCCTTTCCCTATAAAGTAACTGGTTTGGATTTGACCTGCTTGTCCTAGTGCGAGCGCAAAAGCAAACGAGACGCGAGTGATATTTTGCGAATACGTATAAGCAGCGAGTGACGATGTGCCCATCTGTACAACAAAATACACAATGGTCATTTGCGCTAGGTTATACGATAAGATCTCTCCTGCATTCATTGCGCCAATCTTAACTATTTTCTTATAAAGCGCTTTAGGAATGATACGCCATTGTGAGAAAGGTAAATCAATGTTTTTTGACCGCACCACTTGGCACATCAACAACGTCCCAATGAGTTGGCTGACCACAGTGGCCGTGGCCACACCACTCACACCAAATACAGGCAGACCAAAGGGCTGGTACAAAGCAATATAGTTACCAGCGATGTTAATCACACCGGCGATGAGGTTGATCACCATTGGCGAACGGGAGTAACCATGGCTGCGTAGTATCGTAGTGAGAACAATGCCAATCGTCACATTGAAGGTCATTGAGCCACTAATGATGAGATAGTCATAGCCAAAGCCAGCAACTTCCTTCTCAAGCCCAAATAGTGAAATAAATTGTTCGGCGCCCAGAAAGAGTGACAAGCTTAAAAAGCTACCCACTGCGCAAGCCAAGAGAATACTGGCTACGCCCACTTGGGCTGAATCAATAAAGCGTGACGCGCCATTAAATTGGGCGATTAAAATCCCGGTCCCGCTACTAACCATCATAGAGACAACAATCAGGAAAAAGGTTATCTGAGTAATGACGCCCACCGCAGATACCGCGAGATCCGAATAGCCACTTAACATAAACACGTCGGTGGTATTGAGTGCGGTACGTAAAAGAACTTCAACGAAAATTGGCCAGGTAAGCGCAACAATATTCATTCGTTTATTGAGCGTTGAAGCAGTTTTAGACATGAGATGACGCCTAGTGGTTCATGAGACTAAATTAAGGGCTGGCAAGTGTACTCAGAAAATAATCAAACACAATACTTGGTGAATGAATAGTTTTGGCTAGTTAATATAGATATGTAAACGTTACCATTATTTGGTGTGCATTTTATAATCATAAAAACAGAGATGTCACGGAAAAAAGGAGATATAGATCTCGATGTTACACTGTGAAACATTGAGAATGCTTGTTTTTGCTTCGTTTGTTAACTAATTCAAACAATTTGAGTCCCAATTGACACTTTTTGTTACGGTTGTGAGTTTTTTTAACTTCCTCACATTAATTGTTCAATTTGTCACTATAATTCGGGTTAAACGTTTTCACGTTGAGCAATTTGTAAGCTGAACTAGAACGTTTTTACCCCTACAACTCAATTATAATATTAACAAATAGGACTTGTTCAATGAGAAAGTTAACACTCTTGGCTGCACTGTGTGCTGGTATGGGCTTCGGAACTCAAGCGGTTGCAAGCACTACTGTTGGTTTTACAATCTATAAATATGACGATAACTTTATGTCGGTTGTTCGTCAGGCGATTGTGAAAGAAGCAGACAATGACAGCGATACTCGCGTATTGATGAATGACTCTCAAAACAGTCAATCAATGCAAAATGATCAAGTAGATGTCATGCTTGCTCGTGGTGTACAGGCGTTGGCAATCAACCTCGTTGACCCAGCAGCAGCACCAAGCATTATTAAGAAAGCGAAAATGGACGACGTGCCAATTGTTTTCTACAACAAAGAACCAAGCCGTAAAGCACTTGATAGTTACGATAAAGCGTATTATGTCGGTACCGATTCAAAAGAATCAGGCATTATCCAAGGCGATTTGATTGCCCAGCAGTGGAAGGCTAATTCATCTTGGGATAAGAATGGCGACGGCGTCATTCAATACGTTATGTTAAAAGGTGAACCTGGTCACCCAGATGCAGAGGCGCGTACTTCTTATTCAGTAAAAACCATCAACGACAACGGAATTAAAACCGAAGAATTACACATGGATACAGGCATGTGGGATACCGCGATGGCAAAAGATAAGATGGATGCATGGTTGTCTGGCCCTAACGGTAGCAACATTGAAGTCGTTATCGCGAATAATGACGGCATGGCTATGGGCGCAGTAGAAGCTCTGAAAGGGGCGGGTACCGACATTCCTGTGTTTGGCGTTGATGCCCTTGCTGAAGCATTGGCGTTAGTTAAATCTGGCGCAATGGCTGGTACAGTTCTAAACGATGCGGATTCACAAGCAAAAGCAACATTTGAGCTAGCTCGTAACCTTGCAAACGGAAAAACAGCGACAGAAGGCACACAATGGGAAATGACAGATAAAGTCGTTCGTGTCCCTTATGTTGGTGTTGATAAGTCAACGTTAGAGTAATACTTACCTTATATTTAGGGAGAACAATGTTCTCCCTAAATAATATAGAAATTATATAATTGAAATAGGTAACTGAGTAGTTATTACTTATTTTTGGTAAGTTGTGTCTTGTGGTTTATTGTAACAATAAGAAAGTGATGCCATGGTTAATCAAGAACATGAATTCTTGTTAGAGATGACAGGGATTAGTAAAGAGTTTCCTGGGGTTAAGGCATTAGATAAAGTTAATTTAAAAGTTCGACCTAATTCTATTCATGCTCTTATGGGTGAGAATGGAGCTGGAAAGTCGACATTATTAAAATGCCTATTCGGAATATATGAGAAAAATGAAGGTGATATTGTCTTTTTAGGAAGTAATATTAACTTTCAATCATCAAAAGAAGCATTGGAATCCGGTGTTTCAATGGTTCACCAAGAATTAAATCAAGTACTTCAATGTACGGTGATGGATAACATTTGGCTTGGGCGATATCCTAAAAAAGGCTTCTTTGTCGATCACGATAAAATGTATCGTGACACAAAAGAAATTTTTGAAGAATTGGATATCAATATCGACCCCAAGGTTAAAGTAAGTACACTGTCTGTTTCTCAAATGCAGATGCTAGAGATCGCGAAGGCCTTTTCTTATGACGCCAAAATAGTCATTATGGATGAGCCGACCTCTTCTTTAACTGAAAAAGAAGTCAACCATCTATTCACCATCATCAAAAAGCTGAAAGAGAAAGGCTGCGGTGTGGTGTATATCTCCCATAAGATGGAAGAGATTTTTGCGATTTGCGATGAAATTACCATCCTACGAGACGGTCAATGGGTCATTACTCGTCCTCTACAGGGACTTGATATGGATGCCATTATATCGATGATGGTGGGACGTGAGCTGACGCAACGTTTCCCAGAGAAGAGTAACACCCCTAAAGAAATCGTTTTGGAGGTAAAAGGCCTCACGGCATTGAATCAACCATCGATTCAAGATGTGTCTTTTGACTTAAAAGCAGGTGAGGTTCTTGGTGTTGCTGGCTTAGTTGGCTCTCGACGCACAGATATTGTTGAAACGATATTCGGTGTACGTGAACGAAGTGAAGGTCAGGTTCTTCTTAACGGCAAAGAAATGAAAAACCGAGACGCCCACGAAGCGATTAATAATGGCTTTGCTTTGGTCACGGAAGAACGTCGCTCTACTGGGATATACGGCAATCTAGATATCACTTTTAACTCCCTTGTGGCTAACGTCGATAATTATAAGACTAAGTCGGGGTTACTCAGTAATAAGAAAATGAAAAGTGATACCCAGTGGGTTATTGATTCAATGAGCGTCAAGACACCATCTCATGACACCTCAATAGGATCGTTGTCAGGTGGTAACCAGCAAAAAGTGATTATTGGTCGCTGGTTATTGACACAACCTGAAATATTAATGCTTGACGAACCTACTCGAGGTATCGATGTCGGGGCTAAATTTGAAATCTATCAATTGATTCTTGAATTAGCTAAGAAAAATAAAGGTATTATTATTATTTCTTCTGAAATGCCAGAGTTACTAGGTATTACTGACCGTATTTTAGTGATGAGTAATGGTCGAGCGGCTGGTGTCGTGGATACGAAAGAAACAACACAAAGTGAAATATTAGAGCTGGCCTCACGTTACCTCTAGGGAAATTATTATGGACGCTATTAAATCATACGCAAAGAAGCATTTAACCGAAGGTGCGATCTATGCGGTTCTATTTATATTATTGGCAATTATTATTGTTCAAGAACCCTCTTTTTTAAGTTTAAGAAACTTTAGTAATATCCTGACGCAATCTTCTGTTCGTGTCATTATCGCATTGGGTGTTGCTGGATTAATTGTTACGCAAGGTACCGATCTTTCGGCAGGTCGTCAGGTTGGTCTCGCTGCCGTTGTATCCGCAACCTTGCTACAATCCGTGGACAACGTGAATAAGGTATTCCCTGGTCTAGGTGATATCCCTATCGTAGCGGTTATCGTTGTGGTTTGTGCGTTAGGTGCGATCATCGGTTTGATTAACGGTATTATTGTGGCTTACTTAAAAGTGACACCATTTATCGCGACCTTGGGCACAATGATCATCGTTTATGGTGTGAACTCGCTTTATTATGATTCAGTTGGGGCTTCCCCGATCGCTGGCTTCGACGAGCGCTTCTCCGAATTTACCCAAGGGTTTATTCGTATGGGAGACTTCAGGCTTTCCTATATCACTTTTTATGCCATTATCGCCATTGTTTTCATGTGGGTTCTTTGGAACAAAACAGTCTTTGGTAAAAATATCTTTGCAGTAGGTGGAAACCCAGAAGCAGCCAAAGTATCGGGTGTGAATGTCCCTGTGACACTGCTTAAAGTGTATGCATTATCGGGTGTATTCTATGGGTTTGCCGGTATGTTAGAAGCGGGCCGAATTGGCAGTGCAACTAACAACCTCGGCTTCTTATATGAGCTAGATGCTATCGCGGCTTGTGTGGTTGGTGGTGTCTCCTTTGCTGGTGGTGTGGGGAGTATTGCTGGTGTGGTTACCGGGGTGCTTATCTTTACTGTTATTAACTATGGGATGACCTATATTGGTGTTAACCCTTATTGGCAGTACATTATCAAGGGGTCAATCATCATCTTTGCGGTGGCCTTAGATTCGATGAAGTACGCGAATAAAAAGTAACGACCTATAAAAGGGCTATCGATTCGATAGCCCTTTTTTTTACGTGTTACTGAATGTTTGTAACCGTTTTACATCAAATGGAGTGACGGTGATCTCATTTTTAAGCAGTTATCCGCCCTTATCATTATTAGCGAGCCTGTTTTTTTAATTTTCTGTGTAAACGTTTACACTTTGAGAGTTTAGTCACAGATCGATCTTGATGACTGTTGCTACAATTTGCTTAGTTTAAATAAATAGCGCGAATTCACGGATCAAACATCGTGAATTAAAGGCAGATAAAATCTAGGAGCGGAATGTGAAAGTACTCGTGACAGGTGGAATGGGTTACATCGGTAGCCATACATGTGTGCAAATGCTAGAGAGTGGCATTGAACCGGTAATTATTGACAATCTTTGTAACGCCAAGCAATCCGTACTTTCCAGAATTAAAGCGCTCAGTGGTCAAACACCAACGTTTTATCATGGCGATGTCCGCGATGCCGAATTGCTTGAACGAATCTTCTCCGAACATGATATCCAATCCGTCATTCATTTTGCTGGTTTAAAAGCGGTGGGCGAATCAGTCGTTAAGCCTATTGAATATTATGATAACAATGTAGCGGGTACGCTGGTGTTAGCCAATGCGATGCGAAATGCAGGGGTTAAAAGTATCATATTTAGCTCTTCTGCAACCGTCTATGGCGATCCTGAGATTGTGCCGATTACTGAGAATTCACCAGTGGGTAAGACGACTAACCCTTACGGCACGAGTAAATTCATGGTTGAACGCTGTTTAAGTGATGTCTTCACCTCCGACGAAGAATGGAGCATTACGTTGCTGCGGTACTTTAATCCAGTAGGAGCGCATCCGTCAGGAACGATGGGAGAAGACCCGCAAGGGATCCCAAATAATCTCATGCCATTTATTGCTCAAGTCGCCGTCGGTCGTCGTGACAAACTCTCCGTATTTGGTGACGACTATGACACACCTGATGGAACGGGAGTTCGTGACTACATCCACGTTATGGACCTAGCCGACGGGCATGTCGCGGCATTAAAAGCAGTAGGGCAAAAACAAGGCCTACATATCTATAATCTCGGTACCGGTAAAGGAAGCAGCGTTTTAGACATGGTCGAGGCATTCAGCCTAGCATGTGGTAAGCCTGTCCCGTATGAGCTACACCCAAGGCGTCCTGGTGACATCGCAGAATGCTGGGCGAGCACGGCAAAAGCCGAGGCTGACTTGAATTGGAAAGCAAGCCGTTCTCTACGAGATATGACGGCTGACTCTTGGCGCTGGCAATCGAATAACCCGAACGGTTACGAGGAGTAACGACTGCGGTAGATTGAACAAAGTTATAAATCTTGTGTTTTTCAAAGCGCTCGGCGCTGACGTATTGAGTAAAGATAATGTCGAATATTGAATTTAATCCTGTTGATCATCCACATCGTCGCTATAACCCATTAACTGGGCAGTGGATCCTTGTTTCTCCTCATCGAGCCAAACGACCATGGAGTGGCCAGAGCGAAGAGGTGTCGAATGTTCAGATTCCTCACTATGATGCTGGTTGTTTTTTGTGCCCAACTAATGAGCGTATTTCAGGTGATATCAATCCTGATTACAAGGGCACGTACGTTTTTAAAAATGATTTTGCGGCGTTGATGCCTGATTCACCTGATGCCCCTGAATCGACAAACCCTTTATTTAAAACTCAAGGGGTGCGTGGTCTAAGTCGCGTGATTTGCTTTTCTCCCGACCACAGTAAGACGTTGCCAGAGCTTCCGCTTTCTGCATTGCGTTGCGTTGTAGATACATGGAATGAACAAATCGAAGAATTGGGACAAGATTATGTCTGGGTTCAAGCCTTTGAGAACAAAGGCGAGGCGATGGGCTGCTCACAACCGCACCCTCATGGTCAGGTTTGGGCCAACAGCTTTTTACCCAATGAAATCGAACGTAAAGACCGTCTAATGCGAGAGTATTACGCCGAGCAAGGTAGCAACCTGTTAGTTGATTATGTTACATCCGAAATGAAAGATGGGGCACGTACTGTCGTTGAAACCGAGCATTGGTTAGCAGTTGTGCCTTATTGGGCGGCCTGGCCATTCGAAACGATGCTATTACCTAAGGTACATATCCGCCGGATGAGTGAGCTGAGTGAGGAGCAAAAAGATGACCTCGCTGTAGCGATTAAAAAATTGACCGCACGTTACGATAATTTGTTTGAGTGTTCTTTCCCTTATTCCATGGGCTGGCATTACGCGCCGTTTTTTGATGAGGGAGAAGGGATTGAGCACTGGCAGCTGCACGCCATGTTTTATCCGCCATTATTACGTTCTGCGACAGTTCGTAAGTTCATGGTGGGTTACGAAATGTTGGCGGAATCACAGCGTGATTTGACTGCAGAGCAAGCCGCTGAACGCCTTCGTTCTTTAAGTGATGTGCACTATAAGCAACAATAAAACCATGAATTTATAAGTTTGATGCATCGAGCATAGCGCGATGCCTCTGATATTTGAGAGTTATTATCTATGAATGATTTAATCCAAAACGTAGCGAATGCCTTTACTCGAGTTGTTGGACATAAGCCCGCTCACTTTGTACGAGCGCCTGGTAGAGTGAACTTAATTGGTGAGCATACCGACTATAATGATGGTTTTGTTTTGCCATGTGCCATTAACTATCAAACGATGGTTGCAACGACTAAGCGTGATGACAATATCGTAAGAGTCATCTCCGTTGATTATCAAGATGCAGTTGATGAGTTTGATATCACCCAAGAGATTTCGTTTCAGCCTAATAAAATGTGGGCGAACTATATCCGTGGCGTGGTGAAGTTCTTACTTGTACGCGGCTATAAGATCGGCGGTGCTGATATTGCGGTGTCAGGTAATGTACCGCAAGGCGCTGGCTTAAGTTCTTCCGCTGCGTTAGAGGTCGTGATAGGGCAAACCTTTAAAACTCTTTATGATTTAGACATTTCACAAGCTGACATAGCCTTGAATGGTCAACAGGCTGAAAACGAGTTTGTGGGCTGTAACTGCGGTATCATGGATCAGCTTATTTCAGCAGAAGGTCAAGAGCATCATGCCTTGCTTATTGATTGTCGAAGCTTAGAAACACGCGCGGTTTCAATGCCAGAAGATATGTCTGTCGTCATCATTAACTCCAATAAACAGCGTGGCCTTGTTGATAGCGAATACAACACGCGCCGTGAACAGTGTGAAGAAGCCGCACGTATGTTTGGTGTGAAAGCATTGCGAGATGTCACGCTTGAACAATTCAATGACCGCATTGATGAACTTGATGCTGTTGTCGCCAAACGTGCTCGCCATGTCATTACTGAAAACGACCGCACAGTTGAGGCTGCCGATGCACTTAGTCGCGGTGATATGAAGCGCATGGCGCAATTGATGGAGCAGTCTCACGTATCGATGCGTGATGATTTCGAAATCACAGTAAAAGAGGTCGACACGGTTGTTGATATCGTTAAAGGTGTGATTGGTGACCAAGGTGGTGTTCGCATGACGGGAGGAGGCTTTGGGGGCTGTATCGTTTCATTAGTTCCGCCTGCTCTTGTTGATGACATAGTGGCAGCACTGGATGAACAATATGAAGCCGCAACCGGCCTCAAAGAGTCTATCTACGTGTGCCAAGCAAAAAATGGTGCTGGTGTTATCTCATAAGGAAGCGTCATGTCTATTTCGATGGTTGATACGTTGACGGCTATGCAAGTACCTGACGGTAATCCTGTTGAGCTTATTGAATTAAGTAATGTCAACGGGATGGTGATTGGCGTGCTTGATGTTGGCGCGACGTGGGTCAGTTGCAAGGTTCCCCTTGATGGTGAGCCTGATGGTTGTCGAGAGGTCTTGCTGGGTTGCTTGGATTACACTAAGCAAGTCAGCTACATGGGGGCGACGGTTGGCCGCTATGCCAATCGCATCAAGGCTGGGCAATTTTCTATCGAAGCGGATACTTATCAATTGGCTTTGAACCAAGCGGGCAATACGTTGCATGGTGGCAGCGACGGCTTCGATAAGCGTCGTTGGCAAGTGTTGGCGCAGGGAGTCAGTTTCGTTGAGTTGAAACTTTGCTCCGCTGATGGGGATCAAGGCTTTCCTGGAAATCTTACTGTCATTACCCGTTATGATCTGACCGATGACAATGAGGTGGTGATCAGCTATCGAGCGACGACCGATTCGCCAACCGTGGTGAATCTAACCAATCATGCCTATTTTAACTTGCTGGGTGCTGAGAGCGGACAAGACTGTTTGGGACATCGTTTGATGGTCAACGCTGACCAGTTTTTGCCGTCCGATGAAAAGGGGATCCCACTGGGTGAACTGCAATCGGTGGTGGGCACGAGTTTTGATTTTAACGAATCAAAGCGTATTGACACGCATTGGATGCAAGATGAGCATCAACAGCGTGCAAAAGGGTACGACCACTCCTTCTTGCTTAACCACGATGGCTTGGATGACAGACCTGTCGCCTATGTCCATTCCCCTGATGGCGCTTTAACGCTACAGGTATTTAGTAATAAACCTGCGATGCAGTTGTACACGGGAAATTACCTTGCTGGAACGCCAAATCGCTCCAAGGGGTGCTATACCGATTACGCAGGGTTTGCATTAGAAACTCAATTCTTACCTGATTCACCTAACCATCCTGAATGGCCGCAGCCTAGCTGTATTCTCCAGCCAGATCAGGAGTACTGGTATACGACGAGCTACCGCTTTGACATCTCGGGGGAGGAGTCATAGAGGTAGCGCGTTGCCTTTACTTATTACTCGTTTGAGTAAGGGGGGAACAGAATAAGAATAACCCCAGCTCGTCTTAATTTGAGCTGGGGTTCTTTTATTTGATTCTTTCGACTGAATTGCGCTGAACCAAGGTTGGAGAGTAAACCAGCAGATCTTTATCGATGGTTTCATTGTTCGACAAAGAAATTGCAATTTGCGCCGCTTTTTCCGCCATCATTTTAATTGGGTAGCGAATCGTCGTGAGGCGTGGATATAAATATTTTGCAATTAATGCATCGTCAAAGCCGATAATCGACATCTGATTAGGCAGCTCAAATTGGTTTTCTTCGAGCACTGATAGCGCACCTGCCGCCATATTATCGTTGTAGGCCACGATGGCCGTTATCGGCAATGATTTTGTGAGTAGGTTTGTCATGGCTTTTTCGCCACCATCACTGTCCGGCTCACCATATTCGATATAGCTTTTCGAAAGCTCGATATTATTGGCTTTGAGCGCTTCAAGATAACCTGCAAGGCGTTGATCCACATCTTCAATTTGATGAGATGAAGAGATGCACGCAATGTTGGTATGACCGTGACGGATGAGTTGCTCAGTGGCGAGGTAAGCCCCTTTATAATTGTCTAAGGATATACAGCGACCGGGAAGCTCTGGAATATTTCGGTTAATGTATACCAATGCCTTCACTTCTTCGGCATAGCGAATGAGTTCTTCGTCAGGCAGTGCCTTCGAGTGAATGACCAATGCATCGCAACGGCTGTTAATCAGCAGCTCAATTGCTTGTCTTTCTTCTTCGGCGTTGTGGTAGCCATTACCAATTAATATATGTTTACCATGCTGGTGTGCCACATCATCGACCGCTTTCACCAATGTTCCGAAAAATGGGTCGGAGACATCACTTACCAATACACCCACGGTTTTAGTGCTTTGACTGACGAGGGCTCTGGCATTGGCGTTAGGTCGATAACCAAGTTTTTTCATTGCGGCAGTGACCGACGCAATCGAAGCGGCACTCGCTTTGGGTGAGTTATTGGTTACTCGAGAAACGGTGGCGACTGACACCCCAGCTTCTTTTGCGACATCTTTTATCGTTGCCATCTGACACCTCTTTTTATTTATAGAGTTATTAAACGCTTGTCGTGTAAATATCGCAATCAATGTTTCACAAAATTGAACATTATGTGATGTGTGATGACATGCCCTGTGTGGTTTTAGGCTATATGTAAACGTTACACACCGCGAGGGTGTTCGTGGACAAAAAAAGCCCCTCAACGGGGCTTTAGATTTATCAGAAACATCAGGTTTCTGTGCGAGGGTTACTATGTACTACTTAGTTACTATGTACTACTCAGTTACTGCGCAATTTAGTCACTTTGTGTCTTCTTATGCAGTAACTAACTCAGCTTTTGCTGAACGCATTTTTTTCAAACTGATACAAACTAAAGCCGTAACCACAGTACCAGCTGCCATACAAACTAACGCAAGCAGAGGTTTATTCATCGCACCTAGAAGTGCCACTACTGGACCACCGTGTGCGACGCTGTTTGTTATGCCGAATGAGAAAGCCATCACCGCTGCCACCATTGAGCCTACCACGTTAGCTGGAATGACCGACATTGGGTCTTGAGCGGCGAACGGAATAGCGCCTTCTGATATGCCGACTAGGCCCATCGCTCCCGCGGCTTTTCCTGCTTCTAGCTCCGATTCTTCAAACAGATTGAACTTACGTCCCAATACCGTTGCCAAGCCCATACCAAGTGGTGCGACAGGAATTGCACAAGCCATTGCGCCCATAAACTGAGTTTGACCGCTTGCAATCATGCCGACAGAGAATAAGAATGCGACCTTATTAAATGGACCACCCATATCGAACCCTGCCATGCCACCGAGAACAATACCCAGCAGAACCACACTCCCCGTACTCATGCTAACGAGCATGGCGTTTAGACCGTCCATAAGGCTGGCAATAGGAGCACCGATAACAAAGATAAACAACGCCGAGATAAATAGAGAGCCAGTAATTGGCGCAATCATAATTGGAACAAGTGGTTGAATAAATTTGTGATAGTTACGACTGGTCACCCATTTGACAAAGTAACCAACGAGTAGACCGGCAACAATAGCACCAATGAAACCTGTCCCGGCTTCAGCACCATAAAATGACCCATTATTTGCAATCCAGCCGCCGATTAAACCCGGAGCAAGACCAGGGCGGTCGGCGATGGCGTAGGCAATGTAACCAGACAGGATCGGGATCATCAATGTGAAAGCGACGACACCAACATCGAGTACTTTTTGCCACATACTGCCTTCAGGAATAGCCATGCCAGCTTCTGTTGGTTGCCCACCAATAGCCAAAGCGAGCGCGATAAGTAGGCCGCCCGTCACAACAAATGGGATCATATGAGAAACGCCATTCATTAAGTAGCAGTAAAGATCTGAGCGCTTAGAATTATTGCTATCAGCTTTGGCCGCCTTCCCATCTGCGACGAACTTAGGTGATGATAACGCATCACTAATGACGCCTTTTGCATTACTAATTGGTGCTTTAACACCCGTTTCTATGAGCTTTTTGCCGGCAAAGCGGTTCATGTCGACCTGCTTATCTGACGCAACAATAATAGCGTCTGCTTGTGCAATCTCCTCTGCCGTGGGGCTGTTTTTCACGCCGATAGAACCATTTGTTTCTACTTTAATTTTATAGCCAAGCTCTGCCGCGCCTTTTTCAAGCGCTTCTGCGGCTAGATAGGTGTGTGCTACGCCAGTTGGACAACCTGTGACGCCAATCAAGAAACCCTTATTGGCTTCCGGTTGGTCCTCATTAGATTCAGGTTTTGCTAATAGTAATTCGAGAGCTTGCGTGGTGCTCGTCGCTTTTAAGATGTTATCAATAAAGCCATTTTCAATGAGCTTAGAGGAAAGCTCGGCAAGCACTTCAATGTGATGATCAGAGCCGCCATCAGGAGAGGCAATCATAAAAAAGAGTTTTGATGGTTGACCGTCTTCTGCGCCGTATTCGATACCGGACTTACTGATGCCGATGGCGACGGCTGGTGAAATCACGGCTGCACTTTTTGCGTGAGGTAAGGCTATGCCTTCTTCAAAGCCTGTGTTGCCAATTTCTTCGCGAGCGTAAATATCAGCCAGGAATTGAGTTTTGTCGTTTATTCTGCCTTGATGATGGAGTAGATCGGCCATTTCAGCAAAAACGTCATCTTTGTTGGTTGCTTTTAAATCTAGGCAGATCAATTGTTCATTGATGAGATCCGTGATCATAATGATTGTCCTATTACCAGGTGGAGTGGGGCCTGCATGGTATCTATATATGCCATCGCTTTATGGGCACCAACTATGCGTAATAGCTAAATATGTAGTAGCGATACGTATGATAGTGTTTAGCCTATCTGTGGGCGATGACGGCCTTGATAGATAATGTCACGATGCAGTGCGTCGATAGGGGAATTATGAGCGTGAATCCTTTGTTTTTTTAGTGCACCACAGAGACATCTACTGGATTTTTGTAACAACCCTTTTTTAGTGTGAACTGGATCTGTTTTTTATATTGATATCTACTGTTAGTTATTTTTAATTAAAATTCTTTTTAATTAATTACTTATGGTATTTTTCTTGTGGTTTATTAGTGTGGTAATTATCACTATGCTAAACTTGGCTGGAACTTTGTAACCTAGTTGCTGAGCCGAAATACCATGATTTATATCACAACTATTGCCTCATACTTAGCCATTCGCTGGAGAATTGTCTTCGATGTTTTACAACCTAATTGAAGTATTGGTAGCAGAGCGAGAACATATTAATCGGATTTGGTTTGCTTCTGACAAACAGACTCCGCCACCTTGTAGCTATCAAGTAAACTTTCCCAGGCTAGAGCTTGTGGTCAGTGGTGAGTATGAGAATGAGCTTGAAGATCCAGAGCAAGGCATTTCAACGGTGAAAGTGTTGTCGGGAGATGTACTTTACATTCCACCAAACTGCTGGAACAAACCGAACTGGCAAGGGGATTGTTCAGTACTAAGTTTGTTGTTTGGTAAGCGACAATTAGGCTTTAGCTTGGTGAGTAAGCGACAGGGTGAGCAAGGGTTTTATGACATACAAAAGCATAGTGTCCCCACTCGAACGGGTCACGCCATTGATCATATTCTTGATGCCTTGAATGCGTTGGCGGAAGAGCCTAAGAAGTCTCCGATGGATGAGCACTTATTGATGGCTTTATTGTCCTATAGCCAGTCGATGGTCTCAGAACCTTCAGAAAATTTACGCAGTGGCGACCTGTATCAAGGGATATGTATTTATATCCAAGAGAATTTTCATCGTTCAATTACACGATCGAGCATCGCCCATCGCTTTCATATTAGCCCCAATCACCTATCTCGCTTGTTTCGACAGCAAGGCCATATGACGTTGGCGGACTACATTACTTGGGTGAGGCTAGATCGCGCAAAGTTCATGCTAAAAAAATATGATTTCACCTTGAAAGAGGTGGCGATACGTTGCGGCTATCAAGATGTGAACTACTTTTTCCGTGTTTTTAAGTCTCGAACTGGGCAGACCCCAAGTGAATATCGGCAAGCGCTATGATGAAGAACATGCTCTTTGGCCTTTAACCAATTGATGAATCAAGATCGCTTTGATCGCCTCTGGCTCTCTACTGGTGGTTAATAAAGAACAAAAGTCATCGTCAAGCAGCGCTTTTGTTAGGTGAGTGAAGCTGACAAGTAAAGCGCGCTGTGGCGGGGAAGGCAAAACCAATGTGATGATGAGTTTAACAGGCCCAAGTTTTATTGATTGCCAATCAACGGGCTGGGGGCTTTGAATTACGGTCAGTGAGGCCGTTTCTATTTTATTCGAAATTAAATGCGGCAGTGCAATGGAATGGCCGATCGCAGTTGATGAATGACGTTCTCGGTCTCGTAAACCAAGCATGATCTCACGATGGTGTTGGATGGACGTCAATTGAGCTATTTGCTCTAAAATTATCGATTTATCCTGGCTTTCGTTGTGAGCAAAGTGGAAATCGATAGGAAAGGGCAACTGAAATGTAGTGAGCGCTTTTAGTAGGGGAAGGTTGGCCTTTTTATTGCTGCGATGCGCCGTGTTGACGAGCATGAAGTGTTCAGCGATAAAATCGGTGAGAACCATGCAAGCCAACTCGGCGTCCGAGCCTTCGATATGCAACTGACACAAATCGTCTTGCTTGCCCGCCAGTGAAAGAATGTGGAGTGGGTGCTCGATGTTCGCGTTGTCCCAGCACGTTAAATTGTGCACGATGACGACGGAGCGAAACATGGCACTTAGGGTTTTCAGCCTGTTAATTTTCCAGCCGGAAAAACCATCTTCGGGTAAAGCAAAAGTAATGCGTCGTTCGATCATAATATTAGCGTTTGACGATGTCACAACAGCGACGAATGACGGCATCAATATCCGTCAGCGCGTCTTCAATGGTTACACAGTGGATCTTACTGCCGGTAAACCGGGCACGATCTTCTATTTCTATATCAGAAGCAATTAGGACTAAATCAGCATTCGCGATATCTTGCGCGGTTAATAGGTTTTCGATCCCCATTGCCCCTTGGGTCTCGACCTTTATACCGATGTTGTCTCTCAGCGCGGCTTTTCGTAACGCCTCTGCCGCCATGTATGTATGAGCGATTCCTGTGGGACACGCTGTGACTGCTACAATTTTCATTGTCTAATCTCTGTAATATCAACCATAGTTGAATAAGTTAGTTAGATTATTAAGTGATTAGAGTACTAAGTTGTTGATAACGAGTATACGTTTGAGTGCAAATTTACTAAGTAAAAATTGACCTTATGATGTCCTAATGACACATTTTAACCTGTGTCTATATGACTTTTATTTTTTGATTTTTGCATTTAACTTTATGATTATTATTCGTTTTTATTGTTGGTATGATTTGTGCAATTGTGGGTGAGTATTCTGTATTAAGTGAGTTGATATGCTAAATATTACTGATAAAAAAGTTGAGGAAAAAATCCCACCATGGTTACGACTTGGATTTCGTCCTTTCTTTTTAATGGGCAGCGTTTATGCCATTTTTGCTGTGGTTGCATGGGTCGTCATGTTTCAAAAAGGTCAACCCGACATTCTTCATGTGCCGGCGTTGTGGTGGCATGCTCATGAAATGATTTTCGGTTTTTCATTGGCAATTGTCGTTGGATTTGTGCTGACTGCTGTACAAACATGGACGGGGGTCAATGGAACCAAGCACTATCGCTTACTTCTTCTTGTTGTATTGTGGTTGGCACCTCGAATACTCTTCTGGACGCCGGCTCCGCTTTGGCTCACATCAGTGATAGAGTCAATGTTCATCTTACTTTCCGCGTATGAGATTGGAATTCGGGTCTATGCGTCGAAAGGCTGGAAAAATTTATTTTTTGTCCCTCTGTTTTTATTGGCTATTTTCGCAAACTTTGCCAGTTACGCAACAATCAAAGGCATGCCTCCTTTTAGCAGTAGCGCAGTGTGGCAGGCAATGCTTTGGTGGTTTACGATATTACTGTCGGTGATGGGAGGAAGGGTGATTCCCTTCTTTGCTGCGAAGCGCTTTCAGTATGAAAAACCCCAACCTAAGGTTTGGATTGAATGGGGCGCAACACTGCCCTTAATTGGTTTGTTTGCATTGAGCTTTTTCCCATTGTCTTTTGCGACTCTTGGTCAACCATTAATGCTTATCGCGGGCGCGTTTCAGTTAATTAAGTGGCTGCGTTGGAAGCCATGGTTAACACTGTCAGAACCACTAGTCTGGTCGTTGATGTTAGCGTACATGTGTATTCCACTTAGCTTGTTGTATCGAGGACTACTAACGGATGCATTTGCCGCGCATGCCATGTTACACCTGTTTGCAGTTGGGGCACTTGGTGGTTTGATTCTGGCGATGATCAGTCGTGTGACGATGGGGCATACCGGTCGGGCTATTTATAAAGGCCCTAATATGACATTGCCTTTCATTGCTATTACGCTAGCCGCGGTTTTACGCAGCGTTGGTGTTGCAATGTGGCCACAGCATCTGTTCGTTATGGTTGATGTCAGTGCCGCGCTATGGGCGTACGCTTTTTCAATGTACGTTTATCACTTTGGTAAGATGCTGGTGACGGCAAGAATCGACGGCTATCCGGGCTAGTACTGCAATATTTCCCATAGGGTTAATCCAGCTACAAAAAAAGGTCACGATTTCGTGACCTTTTTTTGGACGGCGTCATCTTTATTTGAACACGTTATCAATCTGTAACGACACCTAGATAAAAAGAAACCAGCCTAAAGGCTGGTTTCAGTCATTTGTATTAACTTAGCATCTAGTATTGGCGTCGTTAATAAGCATCGTTGTGAACGGCTTGTACGGCACGACCTGAAGGGTCAACACAGTTTTGGAATGACTCATCCCACTCTATAGCCTTTGCAGATGAACAAGCTACTGAAGGGCCACCAGGTACACATTGCGCAGCGGATTCTAACGGGAACAACTCTTCGAAGATTTCGCGGTACGAGTAACCTTCTTTTGTTGTCGGTGTATTGTAAGGGAATCTAAAGGCAGCGGTTTCCATCTGCTTATCCGTTACTTTTTCTTCCGCGACAGCTTTAAGTGTATCTATCCAGTTGTAGCCTACGCCGTCAGAGAACTGTTCTTTTTGACGCCATGCAATGGATTCTGGTAGGTAGTGTTCGAAGCACTCACGTAGGATGTGTTTTTCCATCTTACCGTTACCACACATTTTGTCCTCAGGGTTTAGGCGCATTGCCACATCGATAAACTCTTTATCGAGGAACGGTACACGGCCTTCTACACCCCAAGCGGCGAGTGATTTGTTTGCACGGGCACAATCAAACATGTTGAGTGCAAGTAGCTTACGAACGGTTTCTTCATGGAACTCTTTTGCGTTTGGTGCTTTATGGAAATAAAGGTAGCCGCCAAATATTTCATCGGCACCTTCGCCAGAAAGAACCATTTTAATCCCCATCGCCTTAATCTTACGAGCCAGTAAGTACATTGGCGTTGATGCGCGGATGGTCGTGACATCGTAGGTTTCAATATGGTAAATCACATCGCGAATAGCATCTAAACCTTCTTGGATGGTGTAGGTCATTTCGTGGTGAACGGTACCAATCTGGTCGGCAACCTGGCGAGCAGCGATTAGGTCCGGTGCGCCCTCTAGGCCAACCGCGAATGAGTGCAGTTGTGGCCACCACGCTTCTGATTGACCATCGTCTTCAATACGCATTGCCGCAAAACGTTTGGCAACGGCTGAGGTAATCGATGAATCTAATCCGCCGGAAAGCAACACGCCATATGGAACATCCGTCATTAGCTGGCGTTTAACCGCCGCTTCTAGCGCTTCTGTTAGGTCTTCTTTGCTGGTGGAGTTGCCTTGTACTGCAGCGTACTCATTCCAGTCACGAATATAATAGCGTTGTGGCTCGGTATCTTGTGAGCGATAAAAGCTACCTGGAGGGAATTCACTGATGGTTTTACAAACAGGTACGAGTGCTTTCATTTCTGATGCGACATAGTAGTTACCATGTTCATCGTAGCCTTGATAAAGCGGGATAATACCAATGTGATCACGACCGACGAGGTATTGATCTTTCTCTTCGTCGTATAGAACAAAAGCAAAGATGCCGTTTAACTCTTCTAATAGGTCTTCGCCAAATTCTTGGTACAGCGCAAGGATAACCTCACAGTCGGAGTCGGTCTGAAAGTCGTACTTGTCTTCATAGCGAGCGCGGATTTCTTTGTGGTTATAGATTTCACCATTAACCGCTAGGATGTGTTTTTTATCTTGGCTGTATAATGGTTGAGCGCCACTGTTCAAACCAACAATTGCCAAACGCTCGTGTGCCAAAATAGCTTTATCCGATGAATAAATGCCAGACCAATCCGGGCCTCTATGGCGAAGCTTTTTCGACATTTCTAATGCCACTGGACGTAGCGCAGCCGCGTCACTCTTAATGTCTAAAATGCCAAATATTGAACACATACAACTTCCTTTTCATTGAAATCTAAATCTATTGGATTCAATTTGCCATCTGCTCAAAAAAAAGCAACCGCAATGAATGAAAAAGAAGATAAACCCCGACTAACATTAGATAGAATTTAATGATAGTGGCTTTATTGTAAATATTATCTAATATTGGTGTGTTGGGTGAGCATTTGGTGGCCGTCCCCTTAAGCTGATGCCATCAGCGTAAAGGGACGTAATGTCTATTTTAGCGTGGGATTAAGCTGTTCACAGACATGTCGTGCAAAACCGCTGCCCGCTTCACTGTAAATATTGAAGGCAGCATTAACGCCCATCGCCTCCAGTTCTTCTAGTTGATCAGGGTAGGCTGCGATTGCGGCGACCTGGCCTTTAAAGTTGGTTTGTTGCAACAGTGATAAAGCCGTTTGGTTCCCTAAATGGTGTGGCATCGCCAATAAAACTAATTTCACATGTGCTGTATCTAAGATGCGCTCCCAAAAGTCGGGGTCAGTTGCGTCGCCAGAAATGACATTTCGTCCTTTTTGCTGATGAACAAGCGCCGCATCTTCACGAACCTCAACGCCGAGACTGACTTTGCCGTAGCGCTCATAGAGTTCGTCGTATGCACCTGTCCCTATTCTTCCCATGCCTAGAATCAATACCTGTGCTTCGCCAGGGTTAATGAACTGATCACGCAGATTTATTTTTTCTGCTGCTTGTTCTTTTAGCCATTTTGACGAGCGCAAATAAATCAGGTGTCCGATTCGATTAAGCGGCGCGGATATGACGAACGATAAGGAAACAGAGATCGCGATAGCGACGAGAATATCGCTGGAGATCCAGCCAAGTTTGTAAGCTAATCCACCGACAATCAGGCCAAACTCACTAAAGTTAAACAGGGTGAGGGTTGTCAATAAGCTGGTACGGACACGGAACTTGAAGGCGTTGATGACCGCAAAATACAGTACGCCTTTTAGAGGCAGCAAGAACAACAATAAGACGCCGAGGATAAAGCCCTCAATGGTGGGTTGATCTGAGAGGCCGATGTTAAGAAAGAAGCAAACGAGGAACAGCTCTTTCAGATTGAATAGTGATTTGGATAACTCGGATGCCTTTGGATGGGAGGCGAGCAACATGCCTAGTATCAGTGCGCCGAGATCGGGCTTCATACCGACAAGGTCAAATAACCCAGCGCCCATTACTAAGGCAAAAAAGATCCCGCTTAACACCAGCATCTCACCATGTCCGGCTTTATTAAGCAGTTTGAACATTAATGGCCTAGCGAGAGGCAGAGCGAACAGGCCAATGGCGTACCACTCGGGTATCTTTCCTGTTGATGCGGTCAAAAAGATGACGGCAAACACGTCTTGCATGACGAGAATACCAATCGCGAGAGTGCCATACGTCGCGTTGAGCTCGCCTTTTTCTTGCAGTGTTTTAACCGCAAAAACAGTACTCGAGAAAGAAAGTGCAAAGCCGAGCAAAATCAGTTGCTCCACTTCTAACGTGGCAAGGCTAGAAACACCGAGCACCTTAAGTCCAAGTAATAGTATGGCGAACAAAAGGGTGGACAGTATGTTGTGGATGGTGGCGCCAGCCCAAATTTCTTTGGAGAGCAAGGTTTTGATATCTAGCTTTAAGCCAATAGTAAACAGCAACAGTGTGACACCGAGATCGGCGAGAGTCACCATGGTATCTGAAGATTCGAAGCCAGCGCTATGCAGAGCAAAACCTGCGAGTAGAAAACCTACCATAGGCGGTAGTTGGCATTTTAATGCGAGAAAGCCAGCTAAGAAAGCAACGGTAACGAGTATAAGTTCCATAATTCAACTAATGTTGGTCTATAAAAAAGACCACACCGAAGTGTGGTCATCCCTTTATTCAAAGTATATCAAACTATTAGTTGATAAATTCGATACAAGTTCTCAATCTTCTAACAATTTTTGTAACAGAACACCATTGAGCATGGCTCGTTT
The DNA here is from genome assembly GCF_002873335.1 of Vibrio sp. 10N.286.49.B1. Taxonomy (GTDB): domain Bacteria; phylum Pseudomonadota; class Gammaproteobacteria; order Enterobacterales; family Vibrionaceae; genus Vibrio. Next base: position 284,342 of record NZ_MCUW01000007.1, read on the forward strand.
GATCATCGCAAACGCCCCCATGGTAGGTTGTTTGTCGATCTCAGAGGCAACGATAGGTAGCCCGGTATGAAATGTGGTGAGCGATTGGTTCTCAACATTGCGCTGAATTGCCGGGAAGACGATGTCTTTTGCCATGGTAATATCGCCAGCAATCACGATTTTTTGCGGATTGAATAAATTCACTGTCATTGCGATGGCTTTACCAAGTTGGTTTCCGACTCGAACTAAACTTTGTTTTGCCAGTTCATCGCCATTTAATGCATGCGAACATACATCTTCGATGGTGATGTCTTCTTTGAGTGATAATGTTGACTCATAGCCTTGATCAATGAGTTTTTTTACGCGGTGAACAATCGCTGGGTTAGCGGCAACCGTTTCTAAACAACCAAAGTTACCACATTGGCATTGCTCGCCGAGTGGATCAATTTGGATATGACCGATTTCACCAACGTTGCGATTAAAGCCTAAGAAGACTTGCCCATTGACAATGATGCCTGCGCCTGTTCCTCGGTGAACACTGACCAGGATTGAATCTTGGCAGTCTCGGCTTGAACCAAAGTAATGTTCAGCGAGGGCCATTCCTCTTACGTCGTTACCAACAAAACATTCAACGTTAAATTGGGTGCGTATGAGATCGGCCAGTTCCAGTTTATCGATATCGGTATTGGGCATGTACTCGACCACACCGGTGGTCGGATTCACTAAGCCAGGAAGCGTGATACCAATGGCAATTAATTGGTCTATACGACGGCTGTGCTCATTTAAGAAGGCTTGAAGATTAGACACTAACCCTTTTGCCAGTTGATTTTGATCGGCGTAATGGAGTTCTTTTTGAACAAAAGCCAGCTCGTTGCCACCTAGGTTGTATAGGGAGAGTTGGACATAATCTCGCCCCAGTCTTACAGCAATCGAGTGAAAAGGCGCGACTTCGGTCGTTAATGAAATTGCGCGTCGTCCACCCGTTGAAGCTTGTTGGGCGACCTCTTTGATGAGGCCACGCTCTAGCAGCTGGCGGGTGATCTTGGTAACGCTGGCTGGAGCCAGTTGGCTCACATCGGCAACTTGAATGCGCGAGATAGGCCCTTTTTGGTCTATTAAACGGTAAACCGCTGCGCTATTCAGTTGTTTTACTAAATCTACGTTACCTATCTGTCCGCCATTCATACTTAATTTTGCTCGTATTGTCCGTTAACAATTGTACCTTGGACGTTGAAATCTCGATCGAATATGGCCAAGTTGGCTATCATGCCTTTTTTGATGCGACCGAGTTTATTATCCAGTCCCATCGCTTTAGCAGGATAGAGTGTTGCCATTCGTAGCGTTTCGTCCAAAGCAATACCGGCGTGTTCAACTGTATTTTGAACCGCTTCTATCATAGTCAGTGCGCTACCGCCTAGCGTTCCGTCTTCGCCAACGCACTTCCCTTCTCTGTAATATACTTTCTTACCGACAAAAATAAAGTAATCCATCTCGGCACCCGCTGGAGCTGTGGCGTCGGTCACTAATACCAGCTTTTCACCCTTCACTTTATGCGCGATACGAATATTCGCGTAATCAACGTGGAAGCCATCGGCGATAACACCAGCGTATACATCGGGTGTGTCATAAATGGCACCAACCACACCAGGTTCGCGACCTGTCATCGGTGTCATTGCATTAAAAAGATGCGTGGCAAATGTGATGCCAGATTCAAACCCTTGACGAGCTTGTTCATACGTCGCATTTGTGTGCCCGATAGACACTACTATGCCAGCTTTATGCAGTCTTTCGATATGCTCTGGGGCATTTTGTTCTGGTGCGAGTGTTACTTTTGCGACTAAGTCGCTATTTTCGCAGATTAAATCGATCATTGCATCATCTGAACGTCGAATGAAGTCTGGGCTATGGATGCCTTTTTTCTCAACATTTAGATAAGGGCCTTCTAAATGAAGACCAAGAGATTGATTTTTATATTTATTATTGTAGTCACGCGCAGCATCTAGTGCTTGACGCATATTTTCATCCGACGAAGTAATTAAGGTTGGTAGAAAGCTCGTACAGCCTGTTTTGATGTTGGTACGGTGCATCGTTTGAATCGTGTCAGCGGTGATTTCGTCATTGAACATAACACCACCACAACCGTTAAGTTGCAGATCAATAAAACCTGGACTGACGTTAGCGCCGTTGAGGTCGACACGCTCTATGGACTCAGGAAGTTCAGATAATGGTAATACCGCTTCAATCTGGTCACCGTTGATAACAACAGCATGATTATTGAGAACATCACTACTCGTGAAGACCTTACAATTGGTTAATGCATACATAGTTAGCGAATCCTTGTGTTTTAATTCTGTTTACCTCACCGCAAGTACCAAACTGACTTCTCGACATCGTCGTATTTGAAACTTAGTTTGTGTTACTTAGCAATGAATTCAATTTTTTATTTAGCAAGTTATAATTAGTTACACTTTTCATGTTAACTCAATGATAAAATGAGAATTATTGTTATTATTTTTAATTTTTGTGGGCGTTTATTTTTGCATTACTCATAAAAACGTGACCACGTACTGCAACTCTCACCAATGAAATCTTACCGAGATCTCACCATTTTTTCGTATGATAAAATAAGTTTTATGATCTCGCTAGCAAAAAGCCTCTATTTTGACAAAAACTGGTGATTGTGATCACAAATAGGGAGGTTTTAATTTGCGGAGCAAAATTAATTTCATAAACTGAGGAGGACTAAATTGAACGGCTAAAATAAGTCGTCCAAAATTAAAATTCCTATAGGGGGAACACACGGTGAATATATTAGGATATGCACAGAAGCTCGGGAAGGCATTGATGCTTCCTATTGCAACGCTTCCAATCGCAGCACTTCTACTTCGTTTGGGTCAACCTGACCTACTAGACATTGCATTTATGGCGGCTGCGGGTAACGCAATTTTCAGTCAACTACCTTTGCTATTTGGTTTGGGTATCGCGATTGGCCTATCTAAAGATGGCAACGGTGCGGCAGGTCTTGCAGGCGCAGTGGCTTACTTCGTATTAACGGCAACAGCAGCAACGATTAACGCAGACGTTAATATGTCGTTCTTTGGCGGTATCTTTGCAGGTATCATCGCGGGACATTCATACAACGCATTCCACGCGACGCGTTTACCTGAATGGCTAGCATTCTTCTCTGGCAAACGTCTTGTTCCAATTATGGCGGGTCTATTTGCTCTAGTTGCTGGTGCGTTATCTGGTGTGATTTGGCCTGGCATTCAATCTGGTCTAGATTCTCTAGCACACGCTGTATCAACGTCTGGCGCAGTTGGTCAATTCGTTTATGGTACCCTTAACCGTGCACTTATCCCTGTTGGTCTTCACCATGTTCTTAACTCTTACTTCTGGTTTGGTATGGGTACATGTCAAGAAGTTCTGATCACTGGCGCGCAAGCCGCTGGTCAAGCACTTCCTTCTATCCAACAATTGTGTATTGACCCTGCTCTTGCTAAAACGCTAGTAGCTGGCCAAACGCACACATTTGAGTTTGCTAACTCTGTAACACCAGAAATCACAGCAACAGTAAAAGAAGTAACAGAAACACTTAAGTCTGGTGACTTGCACCGTTTCTTTGGCGGCGATAAAGGCGCTGGCGTATTCATGAATGGTTTCTTCCCTGTCATGATGTTCGGTCTTCCTGGTGCTGCCCTTGCTATGTACCTAGCGGCGCCTGCGGAAAAACGTAGCCAAGTTGGTGGTGCACTGTTCTCTGTAGCATTCTGTTCATTCCTAACGGGTATTACAGAGCCACTTGAATTCATGTTCGTGTTCCTTGCTCCTGCTCTATACGCAATGCACGCCGTGTTCACTGGTCTATCACTAGTCGTTGCAAACATGTTTGGTACGCTGCACGGCTTCGGCTTCTCTGCAGGTCTTATCGACTTCGTATTGAACTGGGGTCTAGCAACTAAACCATTCGTATTGCTACTTATTGGTCTTGGTTTTGGTGCTCTGTACTTCTTCACATTCTCGTTCGCTATCCGCGCATTCAACCTGAAGTCGCCTGGTCGTGAAGACGATGACGAAGTTGCAGCCGATGTATCTGCTGACGCACCTAAGGGTGACGTTGCTCGCCAATACCTTAAAGCACTAGGCGGACACGATAACCTGACATCTATCGATGCATGTATCACTCGTCTACGTCTAACAATGAAAGACCGCTCTATCGTTGACGAAACTGTTCTTAAAAAGCTCGGCGCGAAAGGTGTGGTTAAGCTAGGTGAAAATAATCTGCAGGTTATTCTGGGCCCTCTAGCTGAAATCGTTGCTGGTGAAATGAAAGCAATTGGTGCAGGCGAAGACCTAACAGAAGTTAAACTTCCTTAGGCTATCATGTAAGCGCAATTGACAAGTAAAGCCTCTCTTTGGAGAGGCTTTTTTTTGTTTTATGTATCCTGAATAGTTTGAGGTGGCGTGATAACCAAAAATAATCTCTATAAAGTGCGAGTTCTTGTTGTGGTTTTGCGAGGAATTGTGGATCATTGGAGCCCATACAATCTGACAATACTAAAACATAGAGGTGTTATAGATGAGTGAAGCTGAGGCTCGTCCATCGAACTTTATCCGCCAAATCATTGATAAAGATTTATCTGATGGCAAACATACTAGTGTGCATACTCGTTTTCCGCCGGAACCTAATGGTTACCTGCACATCGGTCACGCGAAATCTATTTGTTTGAACTTCGGTATTGCTCAGGATTATCAAGGTCAGTGCAACTTACGCTTTGACGACACTAACCCTGAAAAAGAAGACGTAGAATACGTTGAATCTATTAAGAATGACGTAAGCTGGTTAGGCTTTGATTGGTCTGGTGAGATCTGCTATTCGTCGAATTACTTCGATCAGTTGCATGATTATGCGGTTGAGCTAATCAATAAAGGCCTTGCGTATGTTGATGAGTTAAGCCCAGAACAAATCCGTGAATACCGTGGTTCGTTAACCGCACCAGGTAAGCCGAGCCCATACCGTGATCGTAGCGTTGAAGACAACCTAGCGTTGTTTGCGAAGATGCGTGCGGGTGAGTTTGCAGAAGGCACAGCGTGCTTACGTGCAAAAATCGACATGAGCTCATCGTTCATGGTGATGCGTGATCCTGTGTTATATCGTGTCCGTTTTGTTGAGCACCATCAAACAGGCGATAAGTGGTGCATCTATCCGATGTATGACTTTACGCACTGTATTTCGGATGCTCTCGAGGGCATTACTCACTCGCTATGTACGCTTGAGTTCCAAGATAATCGTCGTCTGTATGATTGGGTATTGGAAAACATTACGATTGATTGCCAACCACGTCAGTATGAATTTAGCCGCCTTAACCTTGAATATACCGTTATGTCAAAGCGTAAGCTGAGCCAGTTGGTATCTGAAAAATTGGTTAATGGCTGGGATGATCCACGTATGCCAACGATCTCGGGCTTGCGCCGTCGTGGTTTTACACCGGCTTCTATTCGAGAGTTTTGTAAGCGCATTGGCGTGACCAAACAAGAAAACATGATTGAATTTGGTTCATTAGAATCCTGTATTCGTGATGATCTAAATGAAAATGCCCCACGTGCCATGTCGGTATTAGATCCAATCCGAGTGGTTGTTGAAAACTTTGCTGAAGATACAGTCGAGACGCTGAATATTGCCAATCATCCAAACAAACCTGAAATGGGTAGCCGTGAGGTACCATTTACTCGTGAGTTGTGGATTGAGCGTGATGATTTCCGTGAGGAAGCAAACAAAAAATACAAGCGCTTGGTATTGGGTAAAGAAGTACGCTTGCGCGGTGCTTACGTGATCAAAGCGGAACGCATCGAAAAAGATGCTGAAGGTAATATCACAACGATCTTCTGTAGCTATGATGATGAAACTCTAGGTAAAAACCCTGCAGATGGTCGTAAAGTAAAAGGCGTTATTCATTGGGTTTCTGCTGATAAAGGTCTACCGGCACAGATTCGTCTATACGACCGTTTATTCACGGTTGCCAACCCTGCGGCAGAAGATAATTTTGCTGCTACGATCAACCCAGAATCTTTGGTTGTGCTTAATGGCTTTGTTGAGCCTAGCTTAGCAGCAGCGACAGCCGATCAAGGTTATCAGTTTGAACGTACCGGTTACTTCTGTGTGGATGGTAAAGATTCTCAGCCTGAAGCACTCGTATTTAACCGTACCGTTGGGTTGCGTGATACTTGGGCAAAAATAGAGACAAACTAATACTATGCGCCTTACCATAGGCGCTTTTTAGTTATAAAAAAACCAGCCACTTGGCTGGTTTTTTGTTTCGAATTATAATCTAACTTGGTTTGTGCGCTTTCGGATTTTCTTTGCACGCTCCGCCAACGCATTTTCCATATAAATAGAGGCTGTGGTTGGTGAGCTCAATGTTGTATCGAGCGGCAATTTCTTTTTGGCGTGTCTCGATCATCTCGTCAGAAAATTCAATCACTTCACCACAATCTAGACATACAAGATGGTCATGGTGGTGTTGGGTTGATAATTCAAATACAGACTTACCACCTTCAAAGTGGTGACGAGTGACGATACCCGCATCGTCAAATTGGTTTAATACGCGATAAACGGTCGCTAAACCAATTTCTTCACCTAAATCGATAAGTTTCTTATACAAATCTTCAGCACTGATATGCTGGTATTCCGGTTTCTGCAAGACTTCTAGGATCTTAAGTCTAGGCAGTGTGACCTTAAGGCCGGCATCTTTGAGTGCTTTGTTATTGTCTGACATATACGTTCCTGTGATGATCTGCAGCAATAAACAGATGTCAATAATCCCATCATTATAGGGCACTAAGGCTTAACAATAAACCACGAACTTCAAGGGGTTACTAACTATTAACATAGAAGTCGAACTTCGTCACTTTACAAACACGTCTGACCAGTTACAATTTCTTTACATTTCGTAACGAGCGACGATTGATGGATAAACGATTAGAAAAGATATATAAGCCCAAATACGTCAAGTTTGCACTTAACATATGGCCACCATTTTGGGGGGCTGGTATTCGAATTATTGATATTAGTGAAGACTTCCGCTCGGTTAAGGTTCGTCTAAAGCTCAGATGGTGGAATAAAAACGCTAACCGCTCTCAGTTTGGGGGCAGTATTTTTGCTATGACAGACCCTATTTATTCTCTGATGTTAATGGGGATCTTGCGTGAACAGTATTATGTTTGGGATAAAGAAGCGAGTATCGACTTCCTAAAGCCGGGTTTTTCAGATTTAAACGCTGAGTTCGTTATTAGCCAAGATGCGCTTGAGCAAATCTTACAAAGTACCGCCACAGGCGATAAATGTTTTCCAGAATTTATCACGCACATCTGCAACCAAGATAGTGACGTGGTTGCCACGATTCAGCGTAAACTCTACATCCGCAAGAAACCAAAATTTCGCGATATAAGCGATGGTGAGTCGCCATCGGTGCAAGCTTAGATTCAACGACTGTGCGATGACCATTGTCTTTTTTTGTTTATTATTAGTAAAAGGTTGAAAGTAAAAAGTAGATGAAGGGTTAGGTATGAAGCGAATGACAATGGCATTACTGGGCTGTCTATTAAGTGGGATGGTCTTAGCCGATGAATTGACACCACAAGTGCTTGATGAGCTGAATCGCGACCTCGAAAAAAGCCATTTTCAGCAAGCGAATCCTGATATTTCAGTGGTGGACATGCGCCTTAGTTTTGCTGATGGTATTTTGTTTCGGACTACTCAGTATCAGTCCCGAGGGGAGCCAGAAACGGAATCAATGGCGAGCTGGATGTTGGAGACCATGACTCAACAGGTTTGTCAGCAACTCACGCCTTTGCTGAAGGGGAAATTCAGTAACGTTGCGCAAATAGCTGCGACCGAAACGGTTGAGTTTGACAATGGTCAAACCGCGTCTAAAACTCGAATTTGTAGCAACTCAGCTCAATAAACAAGCCGCATAATAATCCGTAAACACAATAAAAAATGCCTCCGATTTGGAGGCATTTTTTATATGGCTAGGAGCGACGAATTAGTCTTCGAGCTCAGCTAAGCACATTTCTTCATAAAGTTGCTTGGTCCACGTAGAGACGCGAGCATCCGTTAGCTCTGGCTGACGATCTTCATCGATGCACAAACCAACAAACTGAGACTCATCGCCTTCAACGAGAGCTTTTGATGCTTCAAATTCATAGCTTTCTGTCGAAGTGTGGCCGATGATGGTGCCACCTTTTGCTTCAACGATATCACGTACTGTACCCATAGCATCACAGAAGTACTCAGCATAGTCTTCTTGGTCGCCACAGCCAAAGATCGCTACCAGCTTCGTTGAGAAGTCGATGCCTTCAAGCTCAGGGAAGAAATCGTCCCAATCTGCTTGAGCTTCACCGTAATACCAAGTCGGGATACCCAAAAGAAGCAAGTCGAAGTTATCAATGTCTTCTTTGCTGCTTTTTGCGATATCTTGAACGTGAATGAGCTGTTTACCCAATTGTTTTTGGATCATCTTTGCGATAGCTTCTGTGTTACCAGTGTCACTACCAAAGAATAGACCTACACTTGCCATAGAATCAGTACCTTTTCATTGTCTATTTTTGACTAAAGAAGTGGGGATAGTTAACTTATCCCAGAGCCTTCCCAGCTGAGTTGGATGATGCCTTTGGCAACAAAACCAGCGCAACCAAGAAAGAGCACTAGCCACACAATACGGCGACCAAACGTTGGGACGTTACCTTGCTTGAGAACGTCTTTTATTGCCATACCGATTAAGAAGAAAATCGATGCAAACAACAAATCTAATCCAATAGATTCCAACTTGTCTATGTAGTCGTAAAGCATGCTATTCCTTTATGCCAATATGCTTGCGCGAAACTATACCACTGTTAAAAGATAAAGTTAATCCAAGCTCGTGAACAAGCATTCGTTTGATGTCAAATTAAATGAATTTTCGAATTGCTCGCAGTACTTCGGTTGGTTTTTCTGCATGCAACCAATGTCCAGTGTTGGCGATGACATGTGCTTTGGGGTGTGCGAACTGCGCCTGAATGAGTGGTTGGTGTTCGGCGGTAAGGTAATCAGAGTCGCCACCTTTAATAAAGAGAATAGGTACGTTGGTTTTGGTAATGGGTATCCAATCGAGTATATCCAGATAATTGGACTTGAGTGATTCAACGTTAAATCGCCACGTTAGGTGGTCGCCTCGCTTGAACAGTGATTTACCCAAAAATTGGCGTACCCCTTCCATTTCAACATGCTGCGCTAACAGCGCCATAGCCTCAGAGCGGGAAGAGGGCGGGTGCTTGAGCACTTCATTAAGCCCTGCTATTACATTGTCATGGCGCCGTGACGTGTATTTCACGGGTGACATATCTAACACAACAAGCTTGGCGATAGGGTAGTGTTCACTAACCGCCATCGCCACCTTTCCTCCCATTGAATGCCCAATTACGATGGGCGACTCAATACTGAGAGTGGTGAGTAAATGACTCACGTCTTGGGCCATGCTTCGATAGTCGTGAATGTCGCTGTGAAAGGAGCTACCATGATTTCTGAGGTCGATACTGATGACATCAAAATCTTGTTTTAAGTCGCGCGCAAGCACACCTAAATTATTCAGGTCACCAAATAAGCCATGGATTAATACAACGGGTTGGCCGGTCCCTTCTCTTTTATAGTTTAATAGTACTGACATTTTTCTGTTATTCGTGATGCGTTTATCGTAGAGGTTCACGGCGGAACTCGTTATAATCAATCAGAGTTTAAACATAGAGATTGTGAAAAGCGAATGAAAACAATTGAGGTTGATGAGGATCTATACCGTTACATTGCCAGTCAAACCCACCATATAGGTGAGAGTGCTTCTGATATTTTGAGGCGACTCCTTGATGTGGATGCGTCAAAAACGGAACAGAAACCGGCCGCCGCTAAAACTATCGTTGTCAGCAAAGAAGCGCCAAAAGTTGAACAGGTTGATTTTGTTAAAGAAATGCGCACTTTGCTTATCTCTGACGAATTTGCAGGGTTAAAGAAAGCGATTGATAGATTTATGTTGGTGTTATCAACCCTTCATCGCTTAAACCCAGAAGGCTTTTCTGAAGCGACGCAGGTAAAAGGGCGCAAACGCGTATATTTTGCAGATAACGAAAATACATTGTTAGAGAGTGGCACTACAACAAAACCTAAAGCCATTCCTAATACACCACTCTGGGTAATAACGAATACGAACACCAGCCGCAAACGGCAAATGGTGGAGCAGGTCATGACCGTGATGGGAATGCCTGCCGATATCGTCGAGAAAGTGACGGTATCCATTTAGAGTTTCGATTCAAGCCTCATAAGAACCGGCAACTAACGGTAATTATGAGGTTTTTTTGTTTTTTAGGCTTAATATTAAAAGGACGTCTGTTATGGCTATCCATCCTCGAGCGGGCCAGAAGGCTCAGCAAGAAGATTTGTACAATATTCCCGCATTAGTATCTAACTACTTTCTCATTCAACCGGAACCGCAGAATTCAGCGCATCGAGTTCAGTTTGGTACATCTGGTCACAGAGGTAGCGCAGATAAAGGGACATTTAATGAAAACCATATTTTAGCCATCGCACAAGCGGTTGCTGAAGTCCGCGCGCAGCACGGAACAACAGGCCCATTGTTTATTGGTAAAGATACACATGCGTTGTCAGAGCCTGCGTTTGCCAATGTGGTTGAAGTTCTTGTGGCTAATGGTGTCAAAGTCGTCATTCAAGAAGATGGCGGTTATACGCCAACTCCTGGTGTTTCTCACGCTATCCTGACTCACAACCTTGTCAATGATGCCAAAGCTGATGGTATTGTTATCACGCCTTCGCACAACCCGCCTCAAGATGGGGGCATTAAGTACAACCCGACTCACGGTGGCCCTGCTGAAGCTGAATTGACTCAAGCGATTGAAGATAGAGCAAACGAGATTATTGCTGATGAATTGAAAGACGTAAAACGTCTACCGATTGCGACGGCGTTGAAATCAGACTTAGTTGAATCTCGTGACTTAGTTCAACCTTACATCGATGATCTCGTGAATGTTATCGACATGGAAGCGATTCAAAAAGCGAAGTTAAAAATTGGCGTTGATCCATTAGGTGGTTCTGGTATCGAGTATTGGCGCCAAATTGGTAAAACGTTCAACCTTGACCTCACTTTAGTCAGTGACGCTATTGATCCTTCTTTCCAATTTATGTCATTGGACAAAGATGGTGTAGTGCGCATGGATTGTTCATCACCTTATGCGATGGCTGGTTTGCTTGCGTTAAAAGATGATTATGACCTGGCCTTTGGTAATGACCCTGACTACGACCGTCATGGTATTGTGACACCAAAAGGTTTGATGAATCCAAACCATTACCTAGCGGTGTGTATCGATTACCTTTATCGCCACCGTACCCAATGGCGTGAGGATGTCGCGGTTGGCAAAACCTTAGTATCAAGCGCATTAATTGACCGTGTCGTCGCGGATCTTGGTCGTACTTTGTGTGAAGTGCCTGTGGGCTTTAAGTGGTTCGTTGATGGGTTGTACAACGGTGAGTTTGGCTTTGGCGGTGAAGAGAGCGCTGGCGCGTCATTCTTACGTAAAGACGGAACGCCATGGTCAACCGATAAAGACGGTATTATTTTATGCCTGCTTGCGGCGGAAATTACCGCTGTAACGGGTAAAAACCCTCAAGAGTACTATGAAGCGCTAGCCGCAAAACATGGCGAATCCCAATACAACCGTATTCAAGCGGTTGCGAATACCGAGCAGAAGAATGTACTTAAGAAGTTGTCTCCTGAGATGGTGTCGGCAGAAACACTAGCTGGTGATGCGATCACGGCTCGTTTAACGCATGCGCCAGGTAACGGTGCCGCGATTGGTGGTCTGAAAGTAACCACTGAAAATGGCTGGTTTGCTGCCCGTCCTTCTGGAACAGAGGACATCTACAAAATCTATTGTGAAAGCTTTAAAGGCGAAGCTCATCTCAAGCTGATTGAAGCCGAAGCGCAAGAGATAGTTAACCAAGTCTTTGCTCAAGCAGGACTGTAATTAACGATTAGCTCAGCTATTTGTAAAATTGTAAAAAACGGTCACAATATGTGGCCGTTTTTTTATGCCTGCGTTTACTGCTCACATGTCGAGTTGCTTGTATGGGAAAACTAAGCTGTATGGGAAACCTAAGTTGTATGGGCAACCTAAATTGTAACGGTAAACCTAAATAGAAGGCAAAAAAAACACCGCCATAAAGGCGGTGTAAGAAAATTTGACAGACAGGTCAAAACAGGAAGTACATGCCTCGAATAGGGGATAACTAATCAAAGCATGGTGGTAGAAACTACCGAACTCGAAAATCGAGATTGCAAACACAACATCGCAATCACAAGTCAATTGATTCTAGAGAGAATCAAGCCGTTCAGACTTGTGCTTGCGGGATGAAATATAGAATTTCTCTGGCCGTTCGGCAATGGACAATTTATAATGTTTCAGATAAAAAAAACTAATGCATTTGAGAGAGCGCTATGTCTAGACGTTTACCCCCACTTAACTCTTTGAAAGTTTTCGAAGCTGCGGCGCGCCATCTCAGCTTTACTCGCGCTGCGGAAGAGCTTTTTGTTACTCAAGCTGCGGTGAGTCATCAGATAAAAGCCTTAGAAGAATTTCTTGGCTTAAAGCTGTTTCGTCGCCGAAATCGTTCGTTATTACTAACGGAAGAGGGGCAAAGCTACTTTCTTGATATCAAAGATATTTTTACGGCTCTTTCTGAAGCAACAGATAAGGTGTTGGAACGCAGTGAGAAAGGCGCTCTGACCATTAGTTTGCCGCCAAGCTTTGCTATCCAATGGTTGGTGCCTCGCTTAGCGGACTTTAATCAACAAGAGCCAGATATTGATGTTCGTATCAAAGCAGTCGATATGGATGAAGGGTCGTTGACGGACGATGTGGATGTGGCCATCTATTATGGTCGCGGCAATTGGTCTGGTTTGCGGGCTGATAAACTGTACCAAGAATTTTTAGTCCCCTTGTGTGCGCCCGCGTTATTACTGGGCAGTAAACCACTCGATACACTTGCAGATTTGTCCCAACATACGTTGCTGCATGATACGTCTCGTAAAGATTGGAAACAATTTACCAAGCAAAATGAGTTAGATGGCGTAAATGTGAACCACGGTCCTATCTTTAGCCACTCAACGATGGTGTTACAGGCTGCCGCTCATGGCCAAGGCATTGCACTCGGTAATAACGTGCTTGCGCAACCTGAGTTGGATGCAGGGCGTTTGATTGCTCCCTTTGATGAGGTCTTAGTGAGTAAAAACGCGTTTTATGTCGTCTGTCACGAGAAACAAGCCGATATGGGACGAATTGCGACATTTAGAGATTGGATGCTAGCGAAAGCGCAACGAGAGCAAGAGGTATTGTTTGATGGATAAGATATCGATAGATAGCCAATTGATGGACACCTTACGAATCGACGGTCCTCAAGGGGCACCGTTGTTTTTGTTTGCACATGGTGCCGGGGCAGGAATGGATCATGAATTCATGCAAGATATGGCAACACGATTAGCAGCCAAAGACATTCGAGTTGTTCGTTTTAATTTCCCTTATATGGTGAAACGTGCCGAAGATGGAAAAAAGCGCCCACCCGATCGCGCTCCCAAGCTCTTAGACGCGATGACTGCTGTAATTGATGTCATCGCAGGCGATAGTCAGATAGTCATTGGTGGCAAATCTATGGGCGGAAGAATGGCCTCATTGTTATCAGAGCACCCTAATGTGAAAGCAATAGCGTGCTTGGGGTTTCCTTTTCATCCGCCGGGCAAACCTGAAAACTATAAAGGTGAACAGCTTGCCAGTATCGCGAAGCCGTGCTTAATTTTGCAGGGCGAGCGAGATACATTTGGCAAGCGCGAAGAGTTTGAGCATTTTGAGTTTTCAAATGATGTTGTGGTGACCTTTATCCCCGATGGCGACCATAGTTTAAAACCGCGCAAAGCCTCTGGTTTTACTGAGACACAAAACCGCCAAATGGCCGTTGATCGCCTTGCGCTGTTTGTAAAAGGGATTACTGATGTCGAATAATGCCTTGGGTATCCAACCGTTCCTGACATGGAGCCGAGCTTTTATTATTATAGCGGCCGTGTCCGGCATGCTCAGTGTAGCGTTAGGGGCGTTTGCTGCTCATGGGTTGAAAGCAATACTTTCGCCTTCATTACTGAGTACTTTTCAAACCGGCGTGACGTATCAATTCATTCATACCATCGCTTTGCTGTTCTGTGCGTTGTTAATTCGAAGCACGGGTGATGCTAATTCACAAAAGACATTTCATCGGGCTGCGATTTGCTTTATCATCGGCATCCTTTTCTTTAGCGGTAGTCTATACGCCCTAGCGCTAACAGGAGTGAAATGGTTTGGGCCAATCACTCCATTAGGTGGTGTGATGTTCATGGTCGGGTGGGGATTCCTTGCTCTGGCTGGATATCGGATGACTGACGATACGACCAAAGATGGAGTCAATCAGTGAAACAGTTAATGCTATATTGCCGCTCTGGATTCGAAAAAGAGTGTGCTGGTGAAATTCAAGACAAAGCGAATCAGCTTGAGGTTTTTGGTTTTCCAAGAGTAAAAAATAACTCAGGGTATGTGTTATTTGAATGCTACCAAGAAGGTGATGCAGCAAAACTAGTACGCGATATTGACTTTAAATCGCTGATCTTTGCTCGCCAGATTTTTGCTATTGCGAGTGAGCTTGAGTCACTGCCAACAGACGATCGTATCTCACCGATTCTTGAATCGTTGAATGACGTTGATGGCTTGCCAATGTGTGGTGATCTTCGTATTGAAACCCCAGACACCAATGAAGCGAAAGAGCTGTTAAAGTTTTGTCGTAAATTTACCGTGCCAGTGCGTCAAGCGATGCGTGGTAAAGGTTTGCTCTACAATAAAGACAACGCTAAAAAGCCGGTTCTGCATATTTGTTTTACGGAACCAGGTCACTGTTATATTGGCTATTCGTTGCCGGTAAACAACTCTGCGTTTTTTATGGGTATACCGCGACTTAAATTTCCTGCCGATGCTCCAAGTCGTTCTACGTTGAAATTGGAAGAAGCGTTTCACGTATTTATTCCAAGAGAAGAGTGGGACACGCGACTCGCGTCTGGTATGTGGGGGGTTGACCTTGGGGCTTGCCCTGGTGGTTGGACGTATCAACTGGTACGTCGCTCTATGTTTGTTCATGCTATTGATAACGGCATGATGGCTGACAGTTTAATGAATACCGGTCAGGTTAAGCATCACCAAGCCGATGGTTTCAAATTTGAACCACCTCGTAAAAATGTTACTTGGCTAGTCTGCGATATGATTGAAAAGCCGGCTCGCGTGGCACAGTTGATGGGCGAATGGCTTATCAAGGGGTGGGCGAAAGAAACCATCTTCAATCTTAAGCTTCCAATGAAAGGTCGCTATGATGAAGTACTTCAAGACATTGAGAATCTAAAGATTTTCCTCAATGACAATAAAGTGAAGTACACCCTGCAAGCTAAGCACTTATACCATGACCGTGAAGAAATTACGGTGCATATCCAAGTGCTATCAAATATCTCTCCATATTAATGATGACGTATTCACATCTAGGCTTTCGAGCCTAGATGTTCCGTTTCGTCAAACCGAATATCTTGTAGGTTAAACCCTAACTCAATATCGGTTTTCAACGCAGAAATCTGTTGGCATTTTCGTGCTAGCTCGATGTGCTCATCGAGTTTTTTTCGGTATTTCTTTGGCAAGTCTTCACCGATGAAGGCGGCTTCAATCGTCTCGTACTGAGTGAGTATCTCTTTTGCTGCTTTGGGTCCTACCCCAGGGACTCCTGGAACTTGAGAAGAGCTGACGCCCGTCAGTCCCCAATAGTCAGCAAGCTGCGTTGGCTTAACACCAAACTCCGCTTCGATAAATGGCGCATCTAACCAGCGGTGTTGGAAGTAGTCACGGATCTGTAGTGTGGGTGATAGGAGTTGGCAGTAGCCTTTATCTGTCGAGATAATGGTAACCTTTTCACCATGGCTGGCGACTTTTACCGCGAGTGTTGCCACCAAGTCATCAGCCTCATCGCCCTCCGACAATAATGAATCAATCCCTAATTGCCACCATGCATCTTGCACTTTTTCTAACCCGCGACACAGTGGTTCGGGCATTGGTTTTCTGTTCTGTTTGTACCCAGGTAAGATGTCACCTCGCCAGCCACGGTCTTGTTCATGGTGATCAAACACAGCAATGATGTGTGTGGGCTCCGACTCTTTGATGATCCGTTTTAGTGTTCTCGAGGTAGTCAGAATTGTACGTTCAATATCCTCTGGATCAGGCTGTACAGCGTGCACACGTCGGAGAAGGTTTAGAGCATCAATAATCACTAGATGAATAGACATAAAAAAAGACCACGGAATAACATGGTCTTATTGTAATAAATCTACTAGCGAGTTTCAGAATTTTATTCGTTATTAGCTAGCTTATAGCACGGGATGTATTCTGAACCTGGCAGTTTCATCCGTTGTTGTTGAACGAAATCACCGAGTAATTTGTCCATCTTGGTCATTAGGTCTTTGTCACCATCGATCAAGAATGGTCCATGTTTCTCTATCTCTAGGATGCCTTCGGCTTTCACGTTCCCAGCGACAATGCCTGAAAATGCTTGTCTTAATGCGGCCGCTAGATTTTCTGGTCGTTGATTGAGATGTAAATCCAGTCCAGCCATATTCTCGTGTGTTGGATCGAATGGAAGCTGGAACTCGGGTTCGATATGTAGGGACCAGTTAAAGCTGTAGGCGTCGCCATTTTTTTTACGATGCTCTCGCACCTCTGGCATCGCTCCCTTCATTACTCTTGCCGCTTTGGCTGGGTCATCAATGATGATCTGGTAATGCTTTTGCGCCTCTTCTCCTAATGTGTCACGTACAAATTGGTCAATCGAGCGGAAGTATGCTTCACTTTCCTTTGGCCCGGTTAAAACAATTGGCATTGGTTGTTCTGCATTGTTCGGGTGCATCATGATACCCAAGATATAAAGCAGCTCTTCAGCAGTACCAGGCCCTCCAGGGAAGATGATAATGCCATGGCCCATGCGCACAAAGGCTTCCAAACGTTTTTCAATATCCGGCATGATGACGAGCTCGTTGACGATTGGGTTTGGCGGCTCAGCGGCAATAATCGAGGGCTCGGTCAGACCTAAATAACGTTTTTCTTGGTAACGTTGCTTAGCATGGCCAATGGCGGCACCTTTCATTGGGCCTTCCATCGCGCCAGGACCACAACCGGTACAAATGTTGAGTTCACGTAGCCCTAGCTCATTACCGACCTCTCGAGTGTATTGGTACTCCGTTGGGTTGATGGAGTGGCCACCCCAGCAAACAATTAAGTTAGGTTCTATGCCCGGCGTGAGTGAGCCGGCGTTACGTAAAATACCAAACACTAAATTTGTAATATGCGTGGAATTGGTGAGGTTTAAACGTTGGCTATCAGCAAGGTGCATGTTGACGTAAACAATGTCGCGCAACACGGAGAAAAGGTGCTCTTGGATGCCTTTAATAATTTGGCCGTCAACAAAGGCATGCTCAGGAGGGTTCGCAAGTTCGAGTTTTATCCCTCTCTCTCGGCGCATAACGTTGACATCAAACGAACGATTTTTATCGAGCAGCTCTTTGGAGTTATCGGTGTGGCTGCCTGAATTTAAAACGGCAAGCGTACAATTACGATAGAGCTGATAAAGATCGCTGGCGGCGGTTTTTTTAAGGCGCTCAACTTCAAGTTGAGAGAGAAGATCCATGCTGCCTGTAGGGCTAATATGCGTAATCATGGCATTTCCTTAGTCTAGAAAGGGAAGCGAATACCCACCTTTTGGATTGAGCCATATCTTTATGGACGGGGCTACTAGAATGGGCAGGAAGGGTAACGCGATCGTCTTAATTCGTATTGTCTAGTTACGGTCAATGAGCGGCGTTAACTTGACCACTGTAAACGGCGACACGTTAATTTCTTTGAAAGTGTCACGATGGAGTACAGTTATAGATTAGCAAAGTTAAGGCAACTTGCTATGGTTATTTGAAATATAACCGTATGAAATATAGATTATTTATAAATTACCAGTTTGGATTATCGTTCCCAAGCAAACTGGTTAGGCCCTTGTTTTTTCGATTGCCTTAAGATTTTGTGTAGGCGTCCTAGAGCCTCGTCAGGGGTATCATTTTGATTAAATGAAGTACTGGCTGCAGAGAGGGTGATCGTGATCAGCTGATCGCGAAATTTGAATGGTAAGCTACTGATTTTAAGTTGAATTTCTTTAATTATTTTCTGGCAGTGTGCGTCATTTTGTTCTGGCATAATAAGCACAAATTCTTCACCCGCAAAACGAGCAACCGTATCGGTGTTACAAACCGTACTAGAGATGGTTCGAGCAATGATTTTTAATGCTTTATCACCAGCGCTGTAACCAAAGTTGTGGTTAATACTTTTGAATTTGTCGATATCAAGAATCACAATGCGAAGTGAGTGTTGGTTTTTTAGCCAGCGACGATATTCTAATTCGAGCTTGTCGAGCAATGCGGCTCTATTGTAAACCTTCGTTAAAGGATCGGTGAGCAAGCGTTTTGATTGATCTTCCAGTCGACGGCGATAGTCTTGCGTAACATCGAACAACCCTTCTAATTGGTTATTGCTATATTGCATACGTTCCAATAAAGCTTGTTCTCGTTCTTCCGCATGTTGCAGTCGCTCTGTTAGGGAGGCTAACTGCGCTAGGATCGGTTCCATCGTACGTTTAACCGTTTCTATGTCAGTGCCTTGGTTGATGTTGGCTTTGCTGCTTGCGACTAAAGAACTCAGCTCTTGATGCGTTTGCTGCCTTTGCTCAAAGTAGACTTGGTTTTGATCGAGGTTTTGCGTGCCGTTCTTGAGTGAGTGAGAAAGAGAGCCGTTGACTTGTTTTAAGAATTGCTCGGATGTTTTTCTCTCATAATTTGTGCCATCAATCACTAAGCGCAGTACGCGGAGCGTTAGTTCAAGTAACGCGTCACTTGAAATATCCATCAGTAATTTTGTTCGAATTTCTAGCAGTTGTTCCCCGGATTCACCCTCAAAATCGAGTTCGGTAATCAGGTTCTGAAGTTCCTCATTCAAACCAAAAAGCAGATTACTATTGGGCGCACTTTCATGCTCTTTAGGAGTGAGTGATGTATTCGAGGTGATTATTTTGATGGCGCGTTCATAAATACCGAGTAGCTTGATGGCATTGTCGGTTTTTTTGAAATTGTGTTTATCGCTGTAGGTGAGAACGGTGCGTAGGTCGCGCTTGATTTGAGCGGGTAGGCCAGTAATTCGTTGTAGGGTTTCTCCACTGCGACGAAGTTGTTCCTCTAATGAAATACTTTGCTTATCGAGCGCTGACGCCTTTTGGGTGATTAAACGCTCTAATATTGCAAAACGAGGGATTAAACTGCTGATGTCCGTGTTGTGCTCTAACTCTTGACGAAGCTCAAGCAGTTTTTCGTCAATACGGGAATGAGAGCCAATGTGGGCATTGCTGAGTGTTGAAATAAAGCGTTTTAATATGGTTTGTTCTCGCCGACATTTAAGGGACGCATCTCGTTGGGCAACGCGAAGTTGCTCCAACTGTATTTTCAACAGGTGGAGTTGCGCTGATGTATCGCGTTCAGATGAGCCCATAAATTCTATAAAAACTAATTGGTTGTGATGTTTATTGATGGATTAAATGATAATAACAAAAAACATCACAACGTCACGTAGTCTTAGGTTCAAGTGCTGTTTTTTTACCCGTCAGTGAGCGTTTTTTTGAAGCCGTCCTCATTCTGGGAAGATGAATGGACTTTTATTAAGCCTTGATTGATGGCTGTCTTACACGCTTTCCTTATGTCATCAGTTGCAAGGCTTGCGGCTGGCGCGTTATCAATGGCTTTGAGGTATACCCAGTGACTTTTATTTTCTTGCATGCTGATGTGTCTGGCCATATGGGTTGAAACCAGAAGAATATCCAATAATTCTTTGTCGTTGATCGCCGTATACGCTCTTGGTAAGAAGGGGTAGTTGGCCATACCGACACGCACGATACGGTTGATCTTACGATTAGGTTCAAACTCGGTAACCCAACTCTGTATTTCATCAAACAAGCTTTCTGCGGTACGTGGCTTAATACTCGGCTCAATGTACAGGAGGTTGGCATCGGAGAAATGGTAGACCCGTGAAGGATTATCGATCTTATTGCGAATAAATTCGCCAAATGCTCGCTCCAGTTCTAACCCTGCTTTGTATCCATTTTGAAGATACATATTGCGTAAGAATGGAATATCGATCATGACAAAACGTAAGCGATCGCTTAGTGGTTCATTGATCAGTTCGCCTACCTGCCACTGTTCAAAGTTACGTTGTGTGCGCTGCAGTGAACTTGGAAGGTTAGCGTTAAGCAAACGCAAGTTAGGAAGTCCTGACCGAGCGTGTGTGAACAGATTTTCGTTGAGCTCGATGAGTTCGTTTTTCATACGACGATGAACAAAGAGCATGCGAGCGCCAAACAAGAATATAACGCTTACTGCGCAAAAAAGACCAAAGGCAACTTTTTGAAATTTCGTTTGAGCAACAATGGCATCTTTCAGTTCTAGTTTCTGTGTTTCGTAGTGAAGGCCTTGTTCGACAAATTGTTTTTGTTGGCGGAAGGCGTCCTCACTAATTTGATTCAGCTGATCTTGTTGAAATATACGCAGAGAGTTAGCTTGCTTGATGTTCTCAAGTGCAAGTTTGTAATCGCCTTTTTGCTCATAACCTAACGCCAACAGTTGATAGGCCTGTTGTTCGATAGAGGTATGTTTAAGGGATTGGTTTAAGGTTAACGCTTCATTCGCATGCTCTAGTACTTTATCGCTTTCTTGCTGGTGGTAAGCCAGCCCCGCATAAAGCAAGGCTGCTCGGGCTTTAAGTGCTGGAAAATCTGAAAATGATAATAGGGTCTGAGCGCGAGATAGATATTGCTCGGCCAATGGGTAGTTATAGAGCTGCAAATACGTTGAGGCCAAGCTAATTCGAATATCGATGATCTTTTCGATGTTTTTGTCAAAACTTCTATGGTCAACGACATTAAAGTAATGCACTAATGCGAGGTTATATTTACCTTGCAGAAAATAGATATCGCCCATCAACTTTAAGACGTCGACCAGAACCGGTGAGTCTGGGTAGTTATCATAAAAATTAGCCGCTTGAGATAAATGCTCGAGTGCTTTATCTAATACCTGTCTTTGCATGAAAAGTTGCGCAAGCAGTTGGTTAATATGTGCTAATTGGTCGCCTGAGTCGAGTTCAATGGCCGTCCAGTAAGCCAGCAGTAATTCTGAAAGGGCTTCATTATAGCGGCGGTAGCGTAAGAAGTGCGTACCGTAAGCCGTATGATAGCTTATCGATAATTTCGATAAGGTGTCGCTTGGGACGTAAATACCGGCTTTTTGATACATGTGATTAGCCAGCTCGAATTCGTTCTCAGCAGATGCGATTTCACCTTGAAGGATCTTAATTTTATAACTTGTGCGGTTCGCGATGCTATGGCCTTTTCGGATGCCTTCTAACTCGTTTTCAATCAGCTTTAACGCATCCAGCGCACTCGCCCCGTCGCCATCTTTAAGCCAGGTCAATCGTGTTTTTAAGATACGAACGTCAAGCTCAAGAAACAACAAACGATACTTCTTTGTCATTGCCTCGGCGTCGGCTAAGTGCTCGAGCGCACTCTTCATATGACCAAGATTAAACTGTGCTTGCGCTAAAATAGTGAGTGCGTTCACAGAGCTTAGAGGAGTGCGGACACGTTGATCGGTATCATCTCTGGATAGATTTGATGGTCGGTCATCATGCTGCTCGATGAACTTTCTACTTTTTAGATAGTTGCTGGCAATCTCGCTTGCTTTTGCTGGCTCAATCTCGACGAGTTTATCGGCCTCAACGAGAAGTGGGGACGTAAAATTGAGCGCATGAAGCGGCATGGAGTAAACGCCTGCAAATAGCGAGACGACTAACCCTAATACAGGCCAGAACTTAGATTTCATCAGTGCGTCCATTCTTAGTGATCATTTATTGTCGAGCCATACGGGTGTTGTGTGTAGGTAGTATCGTGCTACTTGAGCGATAAGGATTTATATCTAAACCACCGCGTCGAGTGTAACGAGCGTATACGGTCAACGAATTCGGCTGACAGTACTGCATAATATCGGTATAGATACGCTCAACGCATTGCTCATGAAATTCATTATGCTCTCTGAAGGACACAAGATAGCGAAGCAAGGCTTCACGGTCGATTCTCGGGCCGTGATATTGGATTTCAACGCTGCCCCAATCTGGTTGATTGGTGATTAAACAGTTCGATTTTAACAAGTGGCTATGCAGCGCTTCCTCGACAACATCATTACTTTCAATACCATGATTATTCGCACCACTTGCTCCTAATAGGAGTTTTGCATCGAACTCATAGCTATCGATCTCAATATCTTGCTCGTCGATGCATTCACCGGCCATACCCACAATAGAAGATTGTTCAAAATCCTTAACGGCAGTGAGCGTTAAACTTACTTCCTCACCGGCACAATGTGATAGATCGCGTTGAATGGTATTTTGTACCTCATCCCAATTCGAAAATCGTGTTTGGTTAAAACTGTTGAGGTAGAGCTTAAATGATTTCGACTCAATGAGATTCTCGCTGGTAGCCGGGATTGAGGCTTCACCAATGGCAACCTGTGGTAAGCCTTTGCTGTTTAGCCAAGATATCTCATAAAGCGTCCAAATATCACAGCCGTGAAACGGTAACTCGCCGCCCAGTTCAAGGTCGTCTCGGTTAAGACTTCTTGGCACAGGTTGCAACAATGATGGGTCATATTGATTAGTGTAATCGGTTTTCTGCCCGAGAGTGAGGCCAGAAAGCGCGGCAGCGTTTGAATATTTGCTCATAATTGTGTGATATTTCGATTAGAATAATGCGAATTTTACGAGATCCAGCAATAGCTGTCATCTTTTGTGAGCGGAAATACGCGGTCAATACGGTGATAAGTGGAGAGAATATGAATCAAAGTGTACAACAAGCGCTAGAGGCATTTGCCAAGCGCTACGAACAATCATGGCAGAGTAAGCATCAATCACTTCCTGCAAATGAAGACCTATATGATTTGGTTTCTCCGTGTATTGAAAGCAAAAATGATGAGCAGGTTTTCTGGCGCGCGAGTGTGCGTGAGACGCCAGAGCAATTAGAAAGCATCGAACGTGGTATTGAGCTGCTGATTCATGATGATATCAAAGCCTATTATGGGCATCAGTACAGTGCGGACATGGAGGCAACGTGGCAAGGTAATACACTGACACTGCTGCAAGTCTGGAGTGATGAGGACTATGTACGCTTGCAAGAGAATATATTGGGGCACCTTGTCACTCAAAAGCGTTTGAAGCTAAAACCGACCATCTTTATCGCAGCCACTGAGGCCGATATGGATGTGATCTCAATTTGTAACCTCTCAGGGCAGGTAATTTTGGAACGTATCGGAACGGACCGTCGCGATGTGATTGCCGATGATCTTGTGTCGTTTCTTAATGGTCTCGAACCGAACGTTTAATGGCATCTGGAGTTTAACTATGTACGTGATAGAGCTTCAGTTTGAATGCTTTGATAACACCACCATTACCGCCGTTGAAAAAGGCATTAATGGCTTAATGGATGCACTGCGTTTTAATGGCCAGGTGCTGGGTCGTGAGTTTCCTATTGTGATGGGGGATGGCGAGTTCTTCGTCCGAGTGGTATGCCCGGAACAAGACAGTTTGCACCCTAGGCACCATTCTGATTTTGTGAAGGTTTGTTTCAAGCGCTTATCTGACGCCTGTTTGCTGGCGCCTAAAATGCGCTTGCTCGGTCAAGATTTGAATTCGGAAGAATCAGCAGAGGAAGAAGCACCGAGTTGGCAAGTGTTGTACACAACGTATGTGCATACATGCTCGCCATTAAGAAGTGGTGAAACCTTATTGCCCATCCCGTTGTATCGAAACCCTCCGACCTTAAACGGTGACCATAAGTCATTAATAAAGTGGCAAACTGAATGGCAAGCTTGTGATGAGGTTCAGATGGGGGGAGGCTGCAAAGCCGAGCACGCAACGCTAAGAGAGCTCAGTGACGTGAGCAGTGATTTGTTTAGACGAGGCTGGGATCTTCGTGGTCGCATTGAATTTATCACTCATATCCCTACTTATTATTACTTGTATAAGGTGGGGGGCAAGAGCTTAGCTGATGAGAAAGCGCGTAAATGTCCTAAATGCGGTGGTGAATGGTTATTGGATGAAGCATTGCATGATATTTTTCACTTTAGATGCGAACCCTGTCGAATCGTCTCCAATATCTCTTGGGATCACTTAAAGTAAAAGTGATGTGAGATAGATGGTTATGTCACTTTTCATACAATATGAAAAAAAGGGAGATACATAAGTATCTCCCTTTTTTGATCTTGCTCAGATGTTAGTTAAATGATGCTTTCGCTATGCCATTGTCGCCCTAGTGATAGCAAAAAGGCGGTTACTCCCAGCCTTTAACCACACCACCTTTAAAGATCTCAGACGCTGCGTTGAAGACTTCTTCAGTTTGGTAAGCTTTAACAAAGTTCTGCACATTCTCAAGGCTTACGTTGTCTTCACGAGCAACAATTAGGTTGACGTATGGTGACTCACTGTTTTCAACAAACACGCCATCTTTTTCTGGTGTTAAGTCAATTGAACTTGCATACGTCGTGTTGATAATAGACAAGGCCACATCGTCAAGAGAGCGAGGCAGTTGCGCGGCATCTAGCTCTACAATAGTGATGCTTTTTGGGTTCTCTACGATGTCACGAACGGTTGCTTGAAGACCAGCGCCTTCACGAAGTGTGATAAGACCTTGTTGCTCAAGCAACAATAGAGAACGACCTAGGTTTGTTGGGTCATTAGGTACGGCAATACGTGCGCCTTCTGCAATGTCATCGATAGAGGTGACTTGCTTAGAGTAACCCGCAATAGGGTAGACGAATGAGTTACCTGCAACCGTTAATTTGTAACCACGATCAGCGACTTGTTGGTCAAGGTATGGTTTGTGTTGGAATGCATTGAGATCGATAGAACCGTCGTCTAGTGCCGCATTTGGCGTCACATAGTCAGTGAAAGTCACGAGTTCAACGTCTAGGTTGTATTTTTCTTTCGCTACTTTTGCTGCGACTTCCGCAACCTGAGCTTCTGCTCCAGCCATCACGCCAACTTTGATGCTGTTGGTATCGACTTCTTTTTCACCACAACCTGATAGAACAAGCGCTGATGCAGCGGCTGCAATAGCAAGCAACCCTTTAAGATTAAATTTCATGACTTTCTCCTTGTTATAAATCGTTAAATCTTTATTTAT
This sequence comes from Vibrio sp. 10N.286.49.B1, assembly GCF_002873335.1. Lineage (GTDB taxonomy): Bacteria > Pseudomonadota > Gammaproteobacteria > Enterobacterales > Vibrionaceae > Vibrio. The sequence continues at coordinate 309,768 of NZ_MCUW01000007.1, forward strand.
CTGTGGTCTACACGGCGCACAACATTGTCGCCAATAGACTGAATAATTTGAACTAATACGATGAGCATGACAACGGTAACGGCCATGATGACAACATCGTAGCGATGGAATCCGTATCGTATTGCAACATCACCTAAGCCACCCCCGCCAACGGTGCCTGCCATAGCCGAATAGCTGACCAGTGTGACGAGCGTAATGGTCACTGAATTGATGATGGTTGGCAGAGCCTCAGGAAGCAGTACCTTAGTGATGATCTGGTACGGCGTCGCTCCCATTGACTGCGCCGCTTCGACTAATCCGCTTGGTACTTCAAGCAACGCACCCTCGATGAGACGAGCAACAAAAGGAATAGCGCCAATAGTAAGAGGCACGATGGCCGCCGTTGTGCCAATAAAAGTGCCAATCAATAGCTTAGTTAATGGAATGATGGCGACCATTAACACGAGAAAAGGAATAGAACGACCGATATTAACCACCGCCCCGAGTACTTTATTCAGGCGAGTGTTTTCAAGTAACCCTCCTTTTTTGGTCGTGTGTAAAATGACACCCAAAGGAATACCGACGGCAAACCCTACAACACCGGCCACGGCAACCATATACAAGGTTTCCCACGTGGCACCTAAAAGCAGATCCCCATTCAGTGATAACCAATCTGAAACGGTATTAAAGGACATAACCAAGTACCTCTACTTTTACATTGTGGTCGCGTAAATAATCAATTGCAGCGTTATCATCAATTTCCGTACCAAAAATCTCAGCCACCATCATGCCGAATTTTACTCCGCCGGCATAATCAAGATCTGAGCTTAAGATACTGATATCAATATTGTATTTTCTTGCTATCTGTGAGATTAGCGGGGCATCTACGGTTGCTCCAGTGAACTCTAATCGAACCAGCGGGTGGCTACCGCTTACTCGTGAGTCTTGTAGACGGCGCTGGTAGTCCTCAGGAATCGATAAATCTAGAGTCGAACGAATAAACTGATGAGCGAGCTCTGTTTTAGGGTGAGCAAAGATGTCACCGACTGAGCCTTTTTCAACTAGCTTGCCGTCACCGATAATCGCAACTTGGTGGCAAATGCTTTTGACCACATCCATTTCATGCGTAATCAATAAAATCGTTATTTTAAGCTTGCGGTTGATGGTTTTGAGCAGCTCCAGGATAGACTGTGTTGTTGCTGGGTCTAACGCACTGGTGGCTTCATCGCACAGCAATACTTTTGGGTCTGACGCTAGCGCGCGGGCAATCGCGACACGCTGTTTTTGTCCACCACTTAGATTGGCTGGGTAGGTATCACGTTTGTCATCCAGACCAACCAAAATCAATAATTCAGACACCTTCGCTTCTATTGCGGCCTGGTCTTTACCTGCTAACTCAAGAGGAAGAGCAATATTGTCAAATACAGAACGAGAAGACAGTAAATTGAAATGCTGGAAGATCATACCAATGTTACGACGTGCAGCGCTTAATTGTGATTTACTCAATTGAGTAAGGTCAACGCCGTCAACGATCACTGAGCCCGATGTCGGAGCTTCAAGCATGTTTACACAGCGAATAAGAGTACTTTTACCCGCTCCTGATGCACCGATCACACCAAAGATAGTCCCTTCTTTTATATGAAGGTCTATATCGGCTAGCGCATTAATGGCTTTCGTGCCTTGATAAAACACTTTGTTTACTTGATTAATTTCGATCATCTAAGCAACCTGAACTCAATGAGTAGCATAAAAGTTTGAACTACATCCCAATTACTAGAAGATGCTATGGGTTTCGCTTATTTGTGTCAATAGATATTTTTACGTCTAGACGTCTAAACGGCATTTTCATAGTGATGAAGCGATCAAAGCGTGTAATAATTCAAAGTACAAACATCCACATACAACAAGAGAGCAACCCGTGGCTAAACCCGCTGTGTTTTTAGACCGTGATGGCGTGATTAATGTCGATCATGGATACGTCAGTGATGAGCATGATTTCGAGTACATTGACGGAGTATTTGCGGCAACCCAAAAATTAAAAGAGATGGGTTATATGCTTGTGATCGTCACCAATCAATCTGGTGTCGCGCGTGGGATGTTTTCAGAAGATCGTTTTATGTCCCTGACGCAGTGGATGGATTGGAATTTTAGCGATAACGGTGTGGAACTAGACGGTATCTATTATTGTCCTCACCACCCTGAGCACGGTATTGGGGAATATAAACAAGATTGCGAATGTCGAAAACCTAAGCCAGGCATGTTTATCTCTGCTCGTGATTTCCTTGATATCGATATGGCTAACTCGGTAATGGTTGGCGATAAAGCGGAAGATCTCATGGCAGCAGAGGCGGCGGGTGTGACGACAAAAATATTGGTGCGCACGGGGAAACCCGTCACAGAGCGTGGCGAGAATATTGCGTCAGTAGTACTAGATAGTATTCGTGATGTTCCTGGGTATTTGGCTAGCCGCTAACATCACTGTTGGCAACGATAAGCCATCACTAAACAGTAAGGCCGTGTCATGCATTGTGGATTGTGAAAATAGGCATCCACCGCATTTCCTTATATTTAAAGGACGTAACATTCGCTAGGGAGTAGCAATGAAAATTATCAATACGAAGATTTGTCGTTTAGCAATGCTTGCCGCTATTGTGAGTTGGCTTGCTGGGTGCAGTCAGCATTCAGCACCCATCACAATGAATGAAGAACACGCTTCGACATCGACACTCACCAGCATGATTTACTCATGTGATGAAACTCAGTTTTCCGTTACGCCATTGGATGATGAACAGGTATTGCTGTTGTTTGATGGTGCTGAAAACCACTTATATCGAGTGCCATCTGCTTCGGGTGTGAAATATGCGCTAGAGGGCCAACAAGAGGTTGGTTCAGAGTTCGAGCTATTCATGAAGGGCGATCAAGCGATGTTGACGGTAATGGACCAGGTTTACAAAAACTGCACGTTGAAATAAAAAAAATATTGAAGGTATTATGAGTAAGAAGCTCACCATTTTAGACATCGCTAAACTGTCGGGCGTTGGGAAGTCAACCGTATCTCGTGTCTTGACTAATGACCCTAAAGTGAAGCCTGATACGCGCCAAAAAGTTGAAGCTGTGATCGCTGAACATGGTTATGTACCTTCAAAATCGGCGCAATCGATGAGAAGCGGCGGTAATCAGAAAGTCGTAGGTGTTATTATTTCTCGCCTTGACTCACCTTCGGAAAATAAAGCCGTCAGTGGCATGCTCAACGTTTTATATGGTGCGGGATATGATGTGGTGATCATGGAAAGTCAATTTGATCCTTTGAAAACCAATGAGCATTTGGATGTATTGCGTAAACGTAATGTCGACGGTGTGATTGTTTTTGGATTTACGGCTTTGGATGTTGAAGCCGTGAGCGGCTGGCAATCAAGAGCGGTCGTGATTGCGATGGACACCGATCTCGTTTCCTCTATCAACTACGATAACCAAGGGCTGATACGTTCCGTCCTCGATAAACTGTCTTCCGATGGGTTGTCGCGTCTCGCGTTTATTGGTGTTGATCCCACCGATAAAACGACCGGTCTTGCTCGTCTTAAGGCTTACCAAACATGGTGTGAAGAGCGCAATATCGCACCTCGCTTTGAAACCGGCGCGTTGCATCACGATAGCGCCTACCATTTGGTCGATAAAGTGCTGAGTGAATCCTTACAAGCCATCGTATGTGCGAGTGATACATTGGCTTTGGGGACCGTCAAACGCCTGCAAGAACTGGGGCGAGAAGATATCTTAGTGACGGGTATCGGTGGAAATGAACTCCTTTCTTTTTTATTCCCTAAAATATACAGCATTGATCCTGGTTACCTTCAAGCTGGAAAAAAAGCCGCTAATCTATTGATTCGTCAGTTATCGGGAGACGATTCTATTCAACACCTAATGCAAGAAGCGGTGTAATTCTTCGTTTCTCTCGGTATCGAGTTCACGCCATTTATTCACGAATTATTATTTATAACCTTAGTAATGTGCGTTAAATATGAACAAACTTTGTGATCACGTTCAATTAATGGGAATGTTCCCATTCACATCTTTGCGCTGTGTTGGCACACTGCATTGGCTTGGTGGTGGGAATGTTCCCATGGCGAGGCGATATACTATAATTTATTAGAGATGAGCGGATCCTCGTCTCAATTATCAGAAAAGGTCTGCATACGATGAGTCATATAGCCAAGCAAGATGTTGCTGCCATCATCGACGGTGTTGGTGGAAAAGAAAATATTGCCAGCGTGAGCCACTGTTTAACTCGCCTTCGCTTCGTTTTAAATGATACCGACAAAGCTAACAAGGCGGCATTAGAACAACTGAAGCTTGTAAAAGGTTGTTTTACAAACGCAGGACAATTTCAGGTTGTAATTGGTACTGAGGTTGATGAAGTTTATAAAGTGCTTATTAGCATGACCGGTAAAAGTGAATCCTCAAAAGATGAGGCCAAGGTAGCAGCGCGCACCAATATGAACATCGTAGAGCGTGGTATTTCTCACCTTGCCGAAATCTTTGTGCCACTTTTGCCTGCAATTATCACTGGCGGCTTGATTCTAGGGTTTCGTAATGTAATCGGCGATATACGAATGTTTGATGGCCAAACATTAACGGAAATCAGCCAGTTCTGGGCAACGGTGCACTCGTTCTTATGGTTGATTGGTGAAGCGATTTTCTTCTTTCTACCTGTTGGCGTGTGTTGGTCCACGGTTAAGAAGCTTGGTGGCACCCCTATTTTGGGGATTACCTTAGGGATTACGTTGGTGTCCCCGCAACTCATGAATGCCTATCTTATTGGTAAGGAAGTACCTGAAGTCTGGGATTTTGGTCTTTTTGTTATTGAAAAGGTGGGTTATCAAGCTCAGGTTATTCCTGCGATGTTGGCCGGAGTTGCGTTGGCTTTTATTGAAACCAATTTAAAACGTATTGTTCCGAGCTATCTCTACCTTGTTGTTGTGCCGTTTGTATCAATCATTTTATCGGTTGTTCTTGCTCATGCTTTTATCGGCCCTTTTGGTCGCGTATTAGGTGATGGTGTGGCCTTTGCTGCTAAAGCGGCAATGACAGGCGATTTTGCGGTCATTGGTGCGATTGTGTTTGGTTTTTTCTACGCACCTTTAGTGATTACAGGTATTCATCACACGACTAATGCCGTTGACTTACAGTTAATGCAAGAGCTTGGTGGTACCCCAATTTGGCCTCTAATCGCACTATCTAATATCGCTCAAGCATCGGCGGTTGTCGGCATCATTATGATTAGTAAACGCGAAGGAGAACGTGATATTTCCGTTCCTGCGGCCATTTCAGCCTACCTTGGGGTAACGGAACCAGCCATGTACGGTATCAACCTGAAATATAAATTCCCAATGCTCAGTGCCATGATCGGCAGCGCGGCGGCGGCGGCTATTTGTGGTAGTGCAGGTGTGATGGCAAACGGTATTGGTGTCGGTGGTCTACCGGGAATCCTTTCAATTCAACCCCAGTATTGGACTATCTATCTTATCGCAATGCTGGTGGCGATGGTGGTTCCAATCATGCTCACATTGTTCATGTATAAGCGCGCACAATCAAAAGGTGAGCTAGAGCTAGCCAGTGCGTAACCCTTAAGAGGTTCATGGCAATGAACCTCTGCTTTTCTTTTTTTAATGTGTAAGTGAGATAACGCTGATGGGTTTACAAACTCAACAAGAATGGTGGAAAACGGCCACTATTTACCAAATCTACCCGAAGAGTTTTTGTGATAGCGGTTCGACGGGAGTCGGGGACATTAAGGGCATTACCTCTAAATTGGATTATTTGGCGACACTAGGCGTGGACGCGATTTGGCTCACGCCTATCTATGCCTCTCCCATGGTTGATAATGGCTATGACATTTCTGATTATTACTCGATTAACCCCGACTTTGGCAGCATGGCCGACTTTGATGAGTTGCTAGCGCAAGCCCATCAAAGAGGGATCCGACTCGTCATGGATATTGTGGTGAATCATACGTCGACTGAGCACAAATGGTTTCAATCAGCCTTAGGGGATAAAAGCAGCCCGTATCGTGATTACTACATCTGGAAACCCGGTAAAAATCAGGCTGCACCCAATAACTGGCAATCGAAATTTGGCGGGTCAGCATGGAAGCTGGATGAACAAACCAATGAGTACTTTCTTCACTTATTTGCTGAAGAGCAGGCTGATCTTAACTGGGAAAACCCTGCGGTTAGAAATGAAGTGAAGCAAGTGATCGAGTTTTGGGCCCAAAAAGGTGTCGATGGATTCCGTTTAGATGTCATTAATCTTATCTCCAAACAGCAAGCGTTTATGGATGATGCTGCGGGGGATGGCCGTCGATTTTATACTGATGGTCCTCGGGTGCATGAATACCTTCAAGAAATTAGCAGCGCCGTTTTCCAAAAATATGGCTCAGTGACAGTCGGTGAGATGTCATCGACAACCTTAGAACACTGCCAACAATACAGCGCGACAAATGGCAAAGAACTCTCTATGGTCTTTAATTTTCACCATCTGAAAGTGGATTACCCTGATGGTGAAAAATGGCGGCTTGCGCCATTCGATTTTATTGAATTGAAGAAGATTTTTAACCATTGGCAAACTGGGTTGCATAATCAAGGGTGGGGCGCATTATTTTGGTGTAACCATGACCAGCCGAGAGTGGTTAGCCGTCTTGGGGATGATGAGCACTATCGAGTCGAGTCGGCGAAGATGTTGGCCGCATCCGTTCATATGATGCAAGGTACGCCTTATATCTATCAGGGCGAAGAAATTGGCATGACCAACCCAAGGTTCTCTGAGTTATCACAATATCGAGACGTGGAAAGCCTCAATATGTATAAGGTGATGAAGGAATCAGGTGAATTAAATCACGATGAGATTATGGCTATTCTTCAGCAAAAATCACGTGACAACTCACGCACGCCTATGCAGTGGAGTGACAAAGCTAATGCTGAATTTTCGACAGGGACCCCTTGGATAGAGGTAGCAAGTAACTATCCTGATATCAACGCAAAGACAGCGCTTGCCGATAAGCATTCGGTGTTTTATTTCTACCAACAGTTAATCGCATTGCGAAAAGAGTTATCAGTGATTACGGATGGTCGTTATGTGGATTTGTACCCAATGCATGGTCAGGTACATGGTTACCTAAGAGAAAACGAGGACAGCCAATTGCTTTGTTTGAATAACTACTATGCAGAAGAGGTGCAGGTGTCGTTAGCCGAGCAATTTAATGGTCGAAAGGGTACGGTTGTGATTAGTAATTATGAGCAAGAGGAAGTGGTGAGGCTCACGAATATGGTGACTCTCAAGCCATACCAAACCATGGCGATTTTATTGCATTGATAGAAACTGCATGAATACCGTTTTCTTGTCATTCATGATTCAATAGCACGTAACAATAAGCCCCTCTTCGGAGGTAATGCCGATCAGTTAA
>NZ_MCUW01000008.1 GCF_002873335.1 Vibrio sp. 10N.286.49.B1
AAAACTAACCGTCATCCCCTTGAAAAAGGGGATCTTCGTCAGCGCGTTGTGAACCTATTCGTGTGTTATTCATTTCTATTTAAGTGAGTCACATGCTGATGAAGATCCTCGTTTGCACGAGGATGACGGCCTAATTGGGATGGGTAGAAGAGCAATAAGCTGAGAGCTTTATGTCCAAAGGCGTGTTAGTAGGCGCGATACAAATAGCTTGCCAACCAATGAAGAATTTGTGATTGCTCAACATTCGGTAGAACTTCTGTAATTGATTGAAAACTTATTAGTAGAAAGCGAGCCTAGGGCTTAATGCTGATTAGTTAAACGAAAACAACAGATTGAACGATCCTTACAGGTTTTTTTATGTTTGTTAGACAAGCCCTTAATCAAGTTCATAACTTCTCTAAAGAACAACTCTCAAGGTTATCAGATCTATTGTCCCCCCTGAGCTCATTGATCAATACTTCCGAGAGTCTGGGGTGGCGACTATTCAAAAGCGCAGATTACTAATGGAAACAAGAGAGGTAAAAAAGAGGCCTTGTCGCTATGCGACAAGGCCTCCTAGAAGACGGTAGTTAATGCTTAACTTACAAGCATTACAGCGAAAGCCGGCCTTTAGTTTCTTTTGGCAGTGTCTACGACGCGCCATCTGAATTTAACACTGTCATGCCAATCTTAGAATATCCATTGGTACAGGAAGCCAGCTCCAATCGCCATGCTCAAGATGACAAATAAGAACGCTGCAATCATTTGGTTCTTGAAGATAGACTTAAGAAGAATAACCTCAGTCAAACTTGCTCCTGCACTACCAATAATTAATGCCATGACGGCACCAAGACCCATGCCTTTTGCCGCAAGCGCTGCACTTAGTGGGATGACGGCTTCAGCACGAATGTACAGCGGAATGCCAATCACAGCAGCGAACGGAATTGCCCAAGGGTTGTCTTCATTAGCAACTTTTGCGACGAACTCTGTTGGCATGAAGCCGTAGATTAACGATCCGAGCGCAATACCACCAATCAGGTATGGAAGTACTTTTTTGAAATCTTTCCAAGTTGAATTCCAAATTCTTACCCATTTGTTGACCGGTTTTGCTTTCGCTCCGCCACAGCTTGATCCGCAGCCTTTACTTTCAGGTGCGATGTACGCGTCTTCTTTTACGTACTTTTCAAATCCTAATTTTTCTAGTGTGTAACCTGCAATTACAGACACGCCCATAGCGATAACAAAGTAAAACGCAGTCACTTTTATACCAAAGGTAACGGCAAACAAACCGATAATAATAGGGTTAAGCAGCGGACTCGCAAACAAGAACACCATCATGGTACCAAAACCGGCTTTTGCTCTTAGCAGCCCTTTTAGGAAAGGGATGGTCGAGCATGAGCAAAACGGAGTGATTGCGCCGAGTAAACCGGCAACAAGGTAACCTTTACCGTTTTTTGAACTTAAAATGCTTTGAATCTTAGAGGGTGGGATGTATTCCTGCAAAATACCAACAACGTAACTAATCAGTAAAAATAGTATTGTTAGTTCGACAGCAAGGAAAGCAAACATGCCTAATGTGTCCATAACCATGTCTTGTGTAATGTTCATTTTAATGTCTCATTATTTCTGGAATAATCGAAATATACGCAAGTGGCGTTACGTCGTCAATATATTTCTATGTTTATCGAAGTGTTTTTTTTTCTGAAGTCTACGCTGTGATGATAAGCCCGGTAAGTAAGCCATTGAAAACGAGGGTCACGTGATCCAACTGAATGTTGAAAAACGGACGATTGTGGACGTCAAATTACGGTTTGTGATGAAAACGCCTGTCATACCAGTCCTATATAACCTCCCACATAGCTTTCGATCTTTCAACCTTTCGATCTTTCAGCCACGCGAATTCCGTTAGCACTAGTGGCGTTTGGCAACCAATGTTACGGAACACCTCAAAATACCTGCTCCCGTTTGTCCTCTATAACAACCGTTAATCTTCGATGCTGACCGTTTGTCGCATTCACATGTCGAGGCTCTTCAAGGGCGGTAGGCTAATGATCAATCTACAGGAGAGCGACAACATGATGAAATTTGATGGTATCTCAAAGCATTATTCACTCGGCCAAAATCAAGTACAGGCATTAGGTGGCGTGTCTGGGCACATTGCACAGGGGGAGTTAGTTGCATTATGTGGTCCGTCAGGCTCGGGGAAAAGCACACTACTCAATATTTTAGGCATGCTGGACACTCAGTACGACGGAGACATTACCTTTGGCGATGGAATATTGTCAAAAACACCACAGAAATTGACTCAGTATCGCCGCGAAAATCTGGGGTTTATTTTTCAGCGTTTCAATTTGGTGCCTGTGATGAGCGCGTTAGAAAACGTCAGCTACCCGCTAGCGTTGAATGGTTATAGCCAGAAAAACCAGAAACGCTTGTCGCTGGAAATGCTTGAAAAGGTCGGGTTAGGTGATTGGGTTCATCACCGACCGGAGCAACTGTCTGGGGGGCAGCAACAGCGTGTGGCCATTGCTAGAGCATTGGTCCATAAACCCTGCCTCGTTATTGCAGATGAACCGACAGCAAGCCTTGATAGTGCATCTGCTAGCCAGGTCATTGAACTAATGAAAACCTTAGGCCATGAGCAAGCAACGACGTTTATTGTTGCGACCCATGATGGAAGGATGGCAACGCGATGTGATCGGATGATTGATCTTGTCGATGGAGAAATAAGCCATCAGCCGCATGAGTGGGCCAGTTAGTCATTAAGGAATGTCACGAATGAGCACCGCGTTCATTGAAGACGTTATATAGGTCGGGATGACCGATTGTATTGACGACAGCCACCAGAAAAAGGAAGCAACATGATCACACACATACTCTATTCGTTCAAAATGCCGTTTTTATACTTACTACGTAATCGTAGGCGCACCATGTTGTCATTGTCGATCGTAGCGATTGCTATTTTTGCACTGACCGCGGCGGCCGGTTTTGGCTTGTTTACTTATCAAGCGTTAGAGAAATCAACGGCCAATGATGTTGGGCACATTACCGTGACCCAAGCGGGTTACTTCACCTCTGAAGAAGAGATGCCTCTGGAAAATGGAGTGCGTGACCCGCAATCGCTTATCGCCTTACTAGGCGATGTGGAGCACGCTAAAAGTGTTCAACCTCGCGTGTACTTCTCAGGGTTAATCTCGAATGGTAGAAAATCAGCAATCTTCATTGGTAATGGGGTCGAGCCTAATGAGTTTCAGGTGCGAGATGGTTTTGTTCAGATGGAGTCGGGAAATACGTTGCAAGAATACCGATCTGCGGGGGCAGCGCTATTTGATGGCGAGGTGAGCCTTAAAGACAGCGAGTTTGGCAATGAAATGGATGCTGGCATTATGATTGCGAAAGATCTCGCTCATAATTTACAGGTTTCAGAAGGAGATTGGGTCACACTGTTGGCCACGACAAGCGATGGCGCACTAAATGCGATTGATTTTGAGGTGACCGGCGTGTATTCCACAGGTGTGCCGGAAATGGATAAGCGTCAGGTTTACGTTGGGATAGGTGCAGCGCAAGATTTACTCAATTCAGAGCGCATTAGTACGTTATCGCTCTACTTGAGCGATACCAAATATACGTCACAAGGATTACTCGACGTCAATCAACGCCTCAGTGAGTATCAGACAAGTAAGGGATTTAGCTTGCAGGGTGACGCTCAAAACTTAGAGGCGACACCTTGGCAAGAACGAGCATTCTTTTATCACAAGGTTCGTGGGCTTTATAACGGTATTTTCGGGGTGCTTGGTGTGGTGATGGGGCTGGTGGTATTTGTTGCCTTGTTTAATTCCATGACAATGACCGTGACAGAACGTACACGAGAAATCGGCACGCTGTCTGCACTTGGCAGTTATCCTAGAGAAATCATTGGCGGTTTTGTAAGAGAATCGATCCTCATCGCACTAATTGGTAGCGTAATAGGGGCAGGGCTAGCACTTGCCACGACATTACTTCTTAAGGTGGCAGATATACAAATGCCACCCCCGCCAGGACGCTCCGAAGGGTACCCGTTAGAGATTGTTTTTTCCCCCCAAGTTGCAATGTATTCCTCGTTGGCAATATTGATAATTTGCATGTTCGCCGCCTATGTGTCGGCACGTAAAGGCGCTCAAAAACCCATAACAGAGGCGTTATCTTATGTATAAATCATGGCTGATTACGATAAAACTGCGCGGTATTGTAGCGATACTTGTCTCCGCGGTCTCTGTCTCCGCCTTTGCCTCAGAGGCAGAATCATTAATCAAGCAAGCTGATAGCTATCGATTGGATGCCGGCGCATCTCGTGTCTTGTCTGAGGTTAGGCTTTATCAAGATAATAAGTTGGATAAAACGCGTCTTTATGATGTCTATCTAAAGCCTAATCGTGAATCCTTGGTCGTGTTTAAGGCCAATGTCGAGAAAGGACAAAAAATGTTGATGCTCGGAGATAATTATTGGTTATTAATGCCGAAAAGTCGCCGACCGATTCGTATTACACCTATGCAAAAACTACTTGGAGAGGCCTCGGTCGGTGACATATCGACATTGACGTGGAGCCAAGATTATCAAGGGCAGGTGATAGAAAATGAAGACATCTTAGCTTTAGATGGCTCGATGACAAAAACCAAGAGGCTGAAACTGGTAGCGAAAACCGCAGGCGCAAGTTACCAACAAATAGATCTATGGTTGGATAACAAAACCGCATTTCCCATTCAGGCTGACCTTTACTTACGCTCTGGAAAGTTGGCAAAGAAAGCGCAATTTGAACAGGGTGTCAGAAATGGTGAGCGACGTGTTACCGCGATGATCTTACGTGACCAGATCCAAATGAATAAAAAAACAGTCATTGATTATCAGTCCATAGAACCTTACTCGCTGCCGAGCAAGTATTATAACCCTGCATTCTTATCTAAGAATAAGCAGTTAGGGATTGAGTAATGAAAAGTGACTTAATTCGTCGCCTAATAAGGTGGTCGAAGCGGTGTGCTGGATCATCGAGTGTTACTGGATTGGTTATCAGCCTTGTTGTATCTACGAGTACCATCGCGACTGAATATGACCATTCGAGTACTTACAAGCCTCGAACTGACAGTCACCATTTAAATGAGCCTTTGACAATCAGTGAGTCCAGTGCAGTTGTTGATTCAAATAACGTGAATGATGATTCCACTACAGTGAATAAAAACGGTGTGCAAGGCTATTTTGATGCGCTGTCCTTGAGTGTTGATTATCAAATCAATGCGCAAAGTATTGGCGCTCAAACCTCGCGTTTCTTTTCGCAACAAGAGGTCAGCCAAGTCTCTAAGGTAAACGGAGTGATTGACGTTGGTGTTCAATTTGACGCTTTTTCTGGAAGCGTTGCATTGCTCAGCAGCGATTTATACAACAATGCTGATACTCACTCTAGGTATTATCAAGAGCGCAGCACAGACTTGGTGGTTCGCGAAGCCGTCATTGAATCGTCATTCATGATAGGTGATAGGGAGTGGGATATGCTAGCTGGAAAGGCTCGCATTGACTGGGGTGTGGGTTATGGCTATCGAGTGTTAGATTTGTTTAATCCTTATCGCCGTAATCCCGTCGGAATTCAGATTGAGGAGGGGGCTGGAACACTGGCGGTGTCCCATTATGGTGATCAATCTGAATTGACGTTTATCACCACTGATTCGAGCTGGACTCAGCTCACTAGCACTGAGTTTGAAAAAGCCAATGAGCAACAGGGACTAGGTATGCGTTACTACACATTACGAGGTGATTCTGAATTACAAGCGATAACCTACTACGATAATGTGAGAGAAGGGCTGATCGCTGGTAGCTTTGTTACGGTCTTTGGCGACGCCTGGGAGATGCATTCTTCTGCTTCGCTCCAGCGCCGTTACCTCACGTATACATTTGCAGATCAAAAGCCTGCGACGTTGTCTGAAGGCAAAAATGCCGTTCAATACCTTGTCGGCATAACATGGGCGAATGAGTCGGGTAATAGTGTCATCGCCGAATATTGGTATGACGAGAGAGCATGGAGTCAGAGTCAATGGCAACATGCTTATGACGCCGCGGCGAACGTTTACCCGATAGTCGCCAACTCATACGGGCTGGGGTATACCCAACAGAATTTGGTTCAGCATAGCGTAATGTTACATTGGGCGCTCGATCCATCTGCATGGGCAAATTGGCAATGGAGTCGAGAACTCGGGCTAGCCGATCGTTTAACACCAAAAATAGACGTTATGATCTCACCTGAAGATGGTGGTGTCATTGCGACACAATGGCTCGATTTTATGATGTTGGACAACGGGAGTTCGAACCTGCACCTTGAACTGGCTGCGCGTTATGTTACTGGCGCGGACAGTTCTGTATATGCAAACCTGCCTGACCGCTATAACATGTTGATTAATATAAAAGGGAGGTTCTAATTATGGAATGCACAGGCAAACGTTCAAACTGGGTGCGGTCCGCCATTTTTACATCTTTGTTTTGTCTTGCGATTGCGGTTATCACCTCGTCAATCTGGACGGCTCCGTATTATGAAAATGCTTTTATCAGCCTTGGATATGGATACAGTGCGTTGTTTTTTTCATGGCTGATTGAGCGATGGTTACCCAAGATTGCCGCTATGCGCATCGCCTCATTAGTGATGTCAATATCTGGCGCAGTTTGTTTGGGTACGATAAATGCCTACTTTTGGCTACGACAATACCCGGGGTTTGACGCGTGGCAAGGGTTAAAACCGGTGTTGTTACTTGGGATTATTTTTACCGCGATATCCTTTTACTTCTTCCATGCACAGGAAAAGCAGTTTTCTTTGCAGCAACAAATAGACCAAGCTAAACTGGATAAAGCTAAGCAAGACAATGTCTTAATTGAATCTGAGCTTAAACAGCTGCAAAGCCAAATTGAACCACACTTTCTTTTTAATACCCTTGCCAATATTAACATCCTCATTGATTACGACGCGAATCAAGCAAAAGAGGTGTTAGATAAACTGACGATACTGCTTCGTGGGTCAATGTCTCGACATCGACAAACCCAAATTGATGTGGCGTCAGAGGTGGCGCTGATTCGAGCTTACTTGGGCATTCAACAAGTGCGGTTAGGCTCGAGACTACGTTTTGATATCGATATTCCAGATGAACTGTCAACCATAAAAATCCCTCCCTATTTGTTACAACCGTTGGTCGAGAATGCTGTTATACATGGAATAGAACCAAGCGTAGTAGGGGGGAGTATTGAGATAAATGCGCGTCAGGAAGGCGAATTCTGTATTTTAGAAATTTCAGACTCTGGCGTTGGCCTTCAGTATGGGAATAGAAACTCCGAAAATTCGAATCATGGTATTGGCTTGTCCAATGTCAAAGAGCGGTTGTTAGCAAAGTATGGAGAAAAATCGTCGTTGTCGGTAAACGAGAAAAAGGAAGGTGGTGTGATGTCTACCATTGTACTGCCGACGTCTACAGTCTTGCCCATGCAAAATAAACAGGAAGCCTAAAATGACAACATATACGGCAGTTATTGCCGACGATGAACCTCTATTACGATTCCATTTAGATAAAATGTTGGCAGAGACATGGCCAGAATTGGAGATTGTAAGCCGTTGTGAGAACGGTGAACAAGCCATAGAGGCAGTCGAGGAGCATCAACCTGATGTAGTATTTCTTGATATTCAAATGCCCGGTTTATCAGGAATTGATGTTGCCAATCAGCTTGCCGCACTCGAGAAAGCAATGGAGCGATCGGCTCCGATTATCGTTTTTGTCACCGCGTTTGATCAATATGCGATTGCGGCCTTTGAGGCCAATGCGATTGATTATGTGTTGAAACCCATACAAGAAGACCGCCTGCTCGCCACTTGTCATCGAATACAACAACGTTTACTTCCATCTGAGAACAGTGGCACCTTGCAAACGCTGATGTCAAAGATTGAACACCTTTCGGCAGGCGGAACGCCAAAATATACCAAGTGGTTGAAGGCGAGCAAGCATGATGAGATCCATTTACTTGCCGTTGATGATATCGCGTATGTTAAAGCTGAAGACAAGTACGTTACGGTTGTAGCTTGGGTAGAGTCAAGTTATCAGGAATACGTTTTACGTAGTTCGATTAAAGAACTGACCACACAGCTCGACCCAGATTATTTTTGGCAAATTCATCGTGCGACACTCATAAATGTTCATCGTTTGGATAAGGTTAAAAAAGATCTCACCGGTAAACTGATGGTGCACATTGCCGGCACGACATTACCTGTTAGCCGCGCCATGCAGTCTCTATTTCGCTAAAAGGTGTTGCGTGGCTCTATTTTCGCTTGGTGGATTTTTGACGCGTAGTAGAAATAAACATCGATGCTTTTTTATTGAAGTTCGCATAATTCTAACGGTAGGCCATCAGGGTCTTGGAAAAAGGTATACCGTTTTCCAGTGTACTCATCAATACGTATGGGCTCGACTGCGATACCTTGTTCAATAAGCCACTCCACGGCTTTTGACATGTTGTCGACAGTAAACGCCAGATGTCTAAGCCCTTGTGCTTCGGGAAAGCTAGGTCTTTTGGGTGCATCAGGAAACGAAAATACCTCCAACTGAGTACCATCAGGAAGGACAAGGTCAAGCTTGTAGGAGTCTCGATCAGTTCGGTAGTTTTCATCGAGGATGCTGAGTTTCAATATCTCAGTATAAAAATGACGCGAAACCGCATAATCGGAACAAATAATGGCGACGTGGTGTGTGGCTTTTAACATGAAGATTCCTACAATTGTGAAGAGTCGTGATTAGCTTTTTTTACACGATAAAGCAAACAGAAGTACCTGAATGTGTCATTAAAAAAAGGGCGGGGAAAAGTCAGCTACGCGATAATGAATTACAGCGACAAGCGTTCCGGTAACACTGACATGATATAATCGATAAACACCCGCATCCTGGCTGGCAAATATTTAGTTTGCGCGTATTGAAGCGCAATCGTGCCATGATAATTACTTTTTATCGTCCAATCTGCCAACACCTGCACGGTACTGCCGTCTTTCAATGATTCTTTGATCACAAAATCGTGAAAAATACCGATGCCTAACCCTTCTTTCACACCACTTAAACGCAGTTGTGATTGATTGACGGCATATCGACCAGAGACCTTTACGGTGAGAAACGCATCGTCTTTTAAAAAATCCCAAACATGGTCTCGTGTAGTCTCAGCTAAATATAAACAGTCGTGCTCGAGTAAGTCTTCAGGGGTCTTTGGCATCCCATGCTTGGCAACGTAATCTGGACTAGCACACAACACCAAGTTAGTGGGGCCTACGTCTTTCATGACGAGGTTTTCGTCTGGCTTATCAGTAAGTTTAAAGGCGACATCTACGCCCATTTTCATTAAATCAATATTACCGTCGAGCGCACGAACCTTGAGTTGAATCTCTGGATACTGTTTTAAAAACGGGGTGATAAAGGGCTGCAACACGGAATTAAGAAAAGCTTCAGGCGCGGCGACCGTTAAAGCCCCGCTTGGTACAGTATGATCCGACTGGGACACTTCTACGGCTTGTTGCGCTGCATTTACCATCAATACGCTTTGGTCATAGACCTTTTCCCCGGCCTGAGTAATGACAAGCTTACGCGTTGTGCGTTCAAATAGCTTAACAGATAGCGCGCTTTCTAAACGGGTGATGGTTTTAGAAAGGGCTGAAGGGGTCACCCCAAGGTTTTTCGCCGCAGCGGTGAAGCTACCCTCATTGACCACCATAATATAAGAGGCAAGGTCAGGGAGTAAACTGATGAGCTTGTGATTAAACATTATTGTTGCCTCAGATTCACTAATGGTTTTCCATGTTAAGGGATAATCGTTTCCTTCACAATGAACTAGAATGGTTTCATAAAAGATAAGCGCCTATGGTGACTCGTCTTGACCTACACAACCTATGTATATAGAACATAAAAAGGAATCTAAGATGTCTTCTGCATTCTACCAGCAAATCCAAGATCAAATTGAAGAAGTAAAAAACGAAGGGCTGTACAAGTCAGAGCGTATTATTACTTCTCAACAAAAAGCAGCGGTTAAGATCTCTAGCGGTGAAGAAGTCCTTAACTTTTGTGCAAACAACTATTTAGGTCTTGCTAATCACCCTGAACTTATCAAAGCCGGTCAGGTCGGTATGGATGAGCATGGTTTTGGTATGGCATCTGTACGTTTTATTTGTGGTACCCAAGATATTCATAAAGAACTAGAACAAAAGCTATCTACGTTCTTGGGCAAAGAGGACACGATTCTTTATACGTCATGTTTTGACGCGAATACGGGTTTGTTTGAAACCATTTTAAGCAAAGAAGATGCAATCATCTCTGATGCTTTGAACCATGCCTCAATTATTGATGGCGTACGTTTGTGTAAAGCGATGCGTTTTCGCTACTCAAACAACAATATGGCTGAGCTTGAGCAGCAATTAATTGCGGCAAAAGAAGCGGGCGCTCGTCATACTCTTATCGTAACAGACGGTGTGTTCTCGATGGATGGTGTGGTTGCCAACCTTCCTGCTATATGCGATTTAGCCGATAAGTATGGCGCATTGGTCATGGTTGATGACTCTCACGCGGTTGGCTTTATGGGTAAATCTGGCGCGGGCACTCATGAATATCATGATGTGGTTGACCGCATCGATATCATCACAGGTACATTGGGTAAAGCAATGGGTGGTGCATCAGGCGGTTATACTTCAGGTAAAAAAGAAGTCATTGACTGGTTGCGTCAACGCTCACGTCCATACTTGTTTTCAAACTCGGTTGCGCCAGCCATTGTTAATGCATCCATTCGCGTTCTAGACTTACTAGAAGAAAGCGGTGATTTGCGTGACCATTTATGGGCGAATGCCGCGCATTTCCGTACACGTATGGAAGGGGCTGGATTCACTATGGGCGGCGCTGATCACGCTATCATCCCAATTATGTTGGGTGATGCAAAAGTGGCAGCAGAATTTGCAGAGCGCGCTCTAGAAAAAGGTATCTACGTGGTTGGTTTCTCTTTCCCTGTTGTACCAAAAGGGCAAGCACGTATTCGTACACAAATGTCTGCGGGACACTCACGTGAGCAACTTGATCGCGCGATTGATGTCTTTATCGAAGTCGGCAAAGACATGTCCATTATTTAGACGCTGTATAAGCAATAAGCGTCATGAATGAGCATCAAAACGATGCTCATTTGATATTAAGAATTGATATTTTTACGTGCTGAGTAGCCGTAGGAATCATAGGTAAACCGATGAAAATTAAAGCGCTATCAAAACTCAAACCTGAAGAAGGCATTTGGATGACCGAGGTTGAAAAACCTGAAATGGGTCATAATGATCTTCTTATTCGCATCAAGAAAACAGCGATTTGTGGGACTGATGTTCACATTTACAACTGGGATGAATGGTCTCAAAATACGATTCCTGTTCCTATGGTTGTGGGTCATGAATACGTTGGTGAAGTGGTTGGCATTGGCCAAGAAGTACGCGGATTTGAGATCGGTGACCGTGTTTCTGGCGAAGGTCACATTACCTGTGGTCACTGTCGTAACTGTCGTGGTGGACGTACGCACCTTTGTCGCAATACGACAGGTGTTGGTGTTAACCGTACCGGTGCATTCTCTGAATTCCTAGTGATCCCAGCGTTTAACGCATTTAAAATTCCAGCTGAAATCTCTGATGATTTGGCTTCGATCTTTGACCCGTTTGGAAACGCAGTGCACACAGCACTATCGTTTGATCTGGTTGGCGAAGACGTACTTATTACAGGTGCAGGCCCGATAGGCATTATGGCTGCAGCGGTAGCAAAACACGTTGGCGCTCGTCATGTTGTGATTACTGACGTCAATGAATACCGCTTAGATCTTGCTAAGAAGATGGGCGTAACGCGCGCTGTTAACGTGATGGAAGAGAAGCTAGAAGATGTCATGTCTGAACTTGGCATGACGGAAGGCTTCGATGTTGGTTTAGAAATGTCGGGTAACCCTTCTGCGTTTAACAGCATGCTGACCAACATGAACCATGGCGGTAAGATCTCGCTTCTGGGCATTCCCCCGTCAGACATGGCAGTAGACTGGAACCAAGTTATCTTTAAAGGCTTAGTTATTAAAGGTATCTACGGTCGCGAAATGTTTGAGACGTGGTACAAGATGGCATCTTTGATTCAATCTGGCCTAGATCTATCGCCAATCATCACTCATCACTTTAAAGTCGATGACTTCCAAGCCGGCTTCGATGCTATGCGCAGCGGACTTTCTGGCAAGGTTATTCTTGATTGGGAATAGTAACAAACAAGGTTAAATTGATAAAAAGCGATAGGTAAAACTATCGTTTTTTTTGTGCCTAGAGTTTCTATCTAGGCGATGCATGACTGGTAATGGGCCATTATTCCGGTATTCATTATCAACAGTGCGTTCATCCATCTTTAATCCTGTTCCAGTTCCCATTTTAGCGAACCGTGGTTTTGACTTATCCTCCCTTTCTTCTAATTACATGGACGTATAAAGTTCAAATGCTATTGCCTCTCCTTTGCGTGAGATTGTTTCAAACAAGTACAACAACGCGCCCATTTAAAAAGGCGTACCGTTTATTTGGTGTTAAATACTTTTACTCGAAATTATTGCAACGGGTGTGATTGAGACGCTAATTACCAAATTAAGAAAATAATAGATGACGGTTAACCTAACGAACAACGGCGACAAGCATTGATTCGACGAGTCATAAAAAAGCCCCCCAATAGTTGGAAACCAATTATTGGGGGGCTTTTTATCACCGGATTGTTCGGGACAGTGATGTGTTTTTAACTACGTTATGCCTACACAACGTCAGTCTTTTTCGCTTTAAACTTTTCTCGCATGGATTGAAGCATGACGTAAAAGACGGGCACCAAACAGGTTCCGACAATAGTCGCCGCGATCATGCCACCCATTACTGCGTAACCTAATGATACTCGGCTTGCTGCGCCAGCTCCGGTAGCAATCACTAACGGAATAACCCCTAAAATAAAGGAGAATGCTGTCATCAGTACCGCTCTAAATCGTAATCGAGCGGCTTTGACAGCGGCATCGGTGATGCTCATGCCACCTTCACGAAGCTGCTTGGCAAACTCGACAATCAATATGGCGTTTTTACAAGCGAGGCCTATCAGTAGTACCAAGCCGATCTGGGTATACAAGTTAATATCAGAGCCCATAATCCAGATATAGACAAAGGCACCTAAGATGGCAACCGGAACCGCAAGCATGACCGAAATAGGGACCGTCCAGCTTTCATATTGAGCCACTAAGAACAAATAGGTAAAAATAAGTGCCAAACTGAAAATGAACGGCGCTAGATTTCCCGCTTTCAATTCTTGATAAGTTTGCCCTGACCATTCATACGTATAACCATTCGGGAAAGTATTGTCTGCAATGCGTTTTACGGCATCGATAGCCTGTCCTGAGCTGTAACCTGGGGCAGGGAAGGCGTTAACCTTAACCGCACCATATAGGTTAAATTGGTTGATGTACTCAGGACCAAGTTTAGGCTCAATGGTCACGAGTGTGTTGAGGGGCACCATGACATCATCTTTATTTCGAATGTAAAAACGAGCGATGTCGAGTTCAGAATCTCGGTATTCCGTTTCGGCTTGCATATTGACCCTAAACACCTTGCCAAAGCGATTGAAGTCATTAACGTACATGGAACCGAGCATGGTTTGTAGCGTAGTGAAAATACTACTAAGTTGTACGCCTTGTACCTTTGCTTTTTGCCTATCAACATCCACAAATAATTGTGGTACATCTGCTTGGTAAGTACTAAATGCCGCAGTCAGTTCGGGTTCAGTCGTCGCTTGGATCGACGTTGCCCGCATGACACCCGCGAGGTCTGCCGGAGAACGACCCAGCGTATCTTGAATGTAGAACTCCACACCGGATACGGTTCCTACACCGGGAAGAGCGGGTAAGGAGAAACCGACGGCTTGAGCTTCACTGTACCGTGCTAATACGCCATTGGCTCGCTGTACAATTTGAGATTCAACCAGGGACGGATCCTGACGCTCATCCCAATGAGATAGAATGACCACCATCAAACCAGCATTCGATGACACTGCGCCCGAAATGATGGAGTAACCACTGGCCGAAATAACGTTAGTGACACCCTCAATTTTATTCAGGTCGTCAACCATTTTCGTCATGACTTCTTTGGTGCGGTTAATGGACGCACCATTTGGCAATTGTACGTCAACGAAGAATGCTTTTTTGTCTTCTGTCGGTACGAAGCCTGACGGCAATGAAGTGGCTAGCATACCGGTGGCACCGATAAGTAGGGCATAGACGACCCCGACCAGCATTAGTTTACGAACCATACCGGACACAAAGCCTGTGTACTTAGTGGTCGCACGATTAAACACCTTGTTGAATTTGGCGTGAAAACCTTTTTCATGAACTTTAGGCGGTTTAAGCAGCGACGCACAAAGTGCAGGGCTTAATGTTAATGCATTGACTGAGGAAATAAGAACGGCGATACAAATGGTAATGGAAAACTGCGCATACATTTGCCCAGTAATGCCAGGCATGACCGCTGTCGGTGCGAATACAGCAAGCAGTACAAGTGTGGTTGCCACAACCGGCCCTGTCACTTCCTGCATTGATTTGGTCGTGGCATCAACAGCGTTTAGCCCTTCATCCTCCATTAATCGTGTGGTGTTTTCAACCACGACGATGGCATCATCAACCACAATACCGATTGCCAAGATCAGTGCAAACAGAGACACGGTGTTTATGCTCATTCCTGTGGCTAACAAAAAGGCAAAAGTACCGATGAGTGAAACGGGAATTGCAATGGCGGGGACGAGGGTTTGCCGGAAGTCTTGAAGGAATATATATACCACTAAAATAACCAATGTCACTGCTATGAGCAGGGTTTCGATCATTTCATCAATGGAGGTCTCTACGAACTGGGTTGTGTCATAGAGGATTTTATAGTCCATGTCTTCTGGAAATTGGTTTTCGAGACGAGATAATTCTTCATGCACACCTTTAGCGACTTCTAAGGCATTTGCACCACTGGCTTGGTAAATAAACAGTAACGCAGAGGCTTTATTGTCCAACATCGCTTCTGCATCATAGCTTGCTGCGCCCAATTCAATACGCGAAATGTCTTTGAGATAAACAGCGCTTCCGTCTTCATTTGAACGAATGATGATCTCTTCAAATTCCTCTGGATGGCTCAGTCGACCTTTGGTGGAAAGCGTATATTGAAATTGTTGGTCTCGCGGCACAGGGGCGGCACCAATACGGCCGGCGGCCACTTGAATATTTTGCTCTTGGATGGACCCAATCGCATCTTCGACCGTCACACCAAGGCTTGCCATGCGATCTGGGTTTAACCAAATACGCATTGAATAATCCATGCCACCGATAATGCTGACTTTGGACACGCCATTTACACGGGCAAGGTTATCCTTAATATTGATGCCCATATAGTTGTTAAGAAAGAGATTATCTAAAGACTCATTAGGAGAAACAAGGTTAAGCATCATCAAGATGTTAGGATCTTGTTTTTCTACTTTTACACCATTTCGTTGAACTTCAGAAGGTAGCCGGGGCATAGCTTGCTGGACCCGGTTTTGAACGTTGACCTGAGCCATGTCCACGTTACTGCCAACTTCAAATGTAACACTTAAATTGTAACTACCGTCATTTGCCCCTTTTGATTCCATATAAATCATGTTTTCAACGCCGTTAACCTCAGCCTCAATGACTTTGGCAACGGTATCGGCAACGACCTCAGCGCTTGCACCTGGGTATGAGGTGGTGACAGAGACCATCGGGGGTGAGATGTTTGGAAACTCAGCGACGGGCAAAACGGGAATGGATAACAAACCTGCTAGCGTTAATACGATAGAAATGACGAACGCAAATTTGGGCCGATGAATAAAAAATTTACTAATCATAGCGATTCCTTATTTATCTTCTGAAAATGGCTGAATAGTATCCATATCATGCTCGACTTCAGATCCGATACGAGCTTTCTGTAAACCTTCTGTGATGAGGAGTTCGCCTTTTTCAATACCGCTTTCTACCTCCCAGTCGATGCCGTAACGTTTACCTAAAACCACGTTTTTCCGTTTGACAATACTTTCGTTATTGACGGTTAATACGTAACGTCCTTGTTGGTCTTCCTGAACGGCACGTTGAGGAATCAATACGACTTTCTCGATGGCAGGGGCTTGGATAATGGCTGTTACATACAGCCCAGGGACAATAAGGTGTTCTTTATTTGGGAATTCAGCACGCACTGCTAGCGTTCCTGTACCGCCATCTACTCGATTATCGATGAAGTCGATAATACCTTCTTCACCAAAGACGGAACCATCTGGGAAGCGAATTTTGATCGGTAGGTCTTCTATTTTGTAGTCAGAAGTTGACGATTTGTGCGCGCGTTGTGCGTTGATAATGACTTTTTCTGGGAGCTGGAAATTCACCCAGATTGGTTCCACTTGAACAAGATTCACTAGCTCGGTTTGATCAGGAATGATTAAGTCACCCATGAAGACTTCAGCTCGCCCGATACGACCACTAAAAGGGGCGTATATTTTGGTGTAACCTAATTCAAGTTTTGCATTGTCTAATTCGGCATTGGCGCTTTGTAATGCCGCTGCATTTTGCAGCTTGGTAGAGAGTAGATTGTCATAATCAGATTGGCTGATATATTTGTCTTTAATCAATCCTTCACCGCGCTTGAAGTTGCGCACCGAGGTGTTATAAGCCGCTTTGGATTGTGCTACCAATGCTTTAGATGCTTTGAGAGCCGCTTCGTATTGTTCAGGGTCGATTTCAAATAGGACATCGCCTTTCTCGACATTACTGCCTTCTTCAAAGAAAGTGTGCAGTAAATTACCACGAACCTTTGATTTAATTTGAATATCTTGACTTGCTTCGGTACGGCCAACAAATTCTTCACTAGGCGTAATTTCTTTAACAACGACCTCGAGAACTTTAACCTTTGGAATGACTTTGTTCTCAGCTGAAGGCTGAGTGTCGCAGCCCATTAAAAAAGTGAGGGGAATGAGAGTAACGGCAAACCCAGCGACAATGCGTTTGGCTTTTGGAAAGTAAAGCATAAACAATCCTTGTTTAGTGAAAATGACAAATTTATTATTTAAGTTTACATTATGATTCACATAAAGCAGGGTAAATGTAGGAAATAATGCATATTTGTTAATGACTTGCTGAAAATGAGAGGTTCATCAAGTATGTCAACAGTGTGTGCATACCCTTTAAAGTGAGATCGTGATTGATTAAACGATTGACGAGTGCTGGTCGGAGATAAGAGAACCCCCTAATAATTCGTGTCCAACTAATGGGGGACCGCTTAATTGTAGGCTTTTAATGTTGGTTGGATAATTGAGTTATAAAAGGATAATGTCTCACTTCCTCCTCTTTATTTTTATTAAGAAAGGTAATAGGTATACTTTTGTGTGCCTATTTAAAGTCGTTGATATTTGAAGCGTTAAGACAAAAAAGTTAACTATGTTTAACGCTTCATTTTAGATTGAAATATGGCTAGACAAGCGTGGTTAATTTACTGAGTAATACATCAATATCATTGGATGAGATATCTTTATGCGTGACAAACCGAATTGGATTACTTGGCGTGATAGTGATGCCGTCTTTCGCCAGCGTATCTGCAATAGCATCAATATCAACGGTATCGCATAGTTTAGCAAATACAATATTGGTTTCGACGAAGTCCGCGTTGACACTAAAACCATTTATATCGTTGAGGCCATAAGCGAGCTTTTTAGCGTTGGCATGATCAACGGATAATTGTTCAACCTGTTCCGTCAGCGCCAGTTTACCTGCCGCCGCTAAAATTCCAGCCTGACGCATACCGCCGCCAACCATCTTACGCAGCCTTCTTGCGCGTTGAATGAATGCTTTGTCTCCAAGGAGTAACGAACCAATAGGAGCGGCCAACCCTTTTGAAAGACAAATTGTCATTGAGTCAAAATGCTGTGCAATTTCTTTAACATCAACGTTAAGCGCCACCGCCGCGTTATAGACACGAGCGCCGTCGAGGTGGAGATTGAGTTTGTGCTCATCAACAAACCGACGGGCATCGGCCAAATAAGAAAGTGGTAGAACCTTGCCATTGATCGTATTTTCTAAGCTCAGTAACGTGGTACGTGCGAAATGACTGTCGTCCGGTTTAATGGCCGCTTTCAGCTTGGCAAAATCGAGAGTGCCGTCTGGATTGTTCTCGATAGGTTGAGGCTGAATAGATCCTAATACCGCAGCGCCACCAGCCTCATATTTATAATTATGGGCTTGCTGACCACATAAGTATTCATCGCCACGTTGGCAGTGTGCCATTAAACCCAATAGATTTGCTTGGGTACCGGACGTAGTAAACATCGCAGCTTCAAAGCCATGTCGCTCTGCGGCCCACAACTCGAGGTCATTGACGGTGGGGTCATCTCCATAGACGTCGTCGCCAACAGGGGCGTTAGCCATGGCAGCGCGCATAGCTTGAGTAGGTTGGGTCACGGTGTCCGAGCGAAAATCCATTAAAACTCTCCTAAAGGTATCCACATAATATAGCTTTACTTAAACAAGCTATCGTTTTGGCATCAGTGATGCAACCATCAATTATTTTTTGTTGTAGCTCTAAGCGTGACATTGTCACAACTTCAATAACTTCATCGTCATCACACGGAAGGTCGGTGTTTGAAAACAAGCCCTTGGCAACATATAGGTGTTGTATCTCGTCACAAAAACCAGCCAATGGCGTGACTTGCCCTAGTGAATACAACTCGCTTGCTTGAAAACCCGTTTCTTCAATCAGCTCTCGATGGGCGCATTGATAGGACGTTTCATTTTCTTCGAGTGTACCGGCGGGGAGTTCAAGTAACCATTTCTTCAACGACGGCCTGTATTGATTGATCAGTAAGATATCCCCGCTAGCGGTGATGGGCAGAATTACTGCGGCGCCAGGGTGTTTAATGGTCGTGTGAGTGATGATTCTTTGATTGGGTAACTCGATATCTTCTTCAATTAGCGAGATTGATTTCCATTGATGAATAGTCCGATTCGCCATAATTGGGGCCCGTTGATGTATAAGCTAATAGCTTAGGAGTTAGAGACGGATGATATCAATGCAATAAACCATAATGTGGCGCAAAAGTCGATGGAGTGTTGTGTCAGGCTTACGTCAGCTTACGATCGAAAATGGAATCTAGGATTTCTGATCTATTATAGTGTTCGAAATTTAGGTATATCAGTAACTCTGTGTATTTATTATGTTTTATTGTAGGTGAGTAATGCTTGGAGCGGACGGTCTTAATCTTGCCATGATGGTTGCGGAATCAGGAATAGTCGATTCAGCGGTAAGAGATATCATGCATCAAACGGATTTGTTGGCACTAGGAAGTGACGAGGGAATTAAACAAAGTGTCACCGCGACAATGACCAAATGGACCAAAACCGTCAGACGCAAGCTGGTTACCAAACAGGCAACGGATTCATTGCAAGACGAGCTCAATCTTTATCAGCGAGTGGTTTATCTCACAGACCAAGAGTTCCATCAAGAGTTCGGCGTTCTGATTCAAAATTTTCCCGTCGATTCCGCTTTTTTTGACCAAGCACATTCGCTCGCCGCTAATAGCAATGAATATCCTGCTTCTCTTTTCTCTCGCCAGTTCTGTAAGTTGTGGTACGACAGTCTAAAAAATAGCGTTGAAGAGAAGCAACAAGCCACCCTTGATGAACAAAAGTCTAAATTCCTTAAGCAGCTTTATCAAAAAATCGACACGCTTAAAGATATGGAACATCTACAGCGCGACGGGGATGAGGGCAAACTGGGGCGACTGTGGGATCTTGCTGGTTCTGAGTTGACTAAGCAAGATTGGAAACACATTGAACGCACCGCCGATTACCTAGTAAAGCATTCAGATCTCAAGGCCATTGCCGATAAGCTTGGTCGAATGGCAGAAGAGGTAGATGCGCCTGAGTTAACCAAGGTGCGATGCAAAGAAAATATCGTGGTAGAGGAGAAAAGTGAATTCGCAACCGACGATATAGTGGGTATCCACGAGAGCAATGACATAAACCGTTTGCTCCCTAACGAAACAATGTATTTGGCCGATCCAGAGTTGGAAACAATATTTTATCAGCACTTAGTTGAGCAACGATTATTAACGTATAAAGCCGAAGGTAAACATAGGACGATTCGTGAACTGCAAGTGCCAACGAATGCGAATGGCAAGGTAGATAAAGAGAAAGGCCCAATGGTGATTGCGATAGATGCGTCTGGTTCTATGCAAGGTGCTCCAGAGAAGTCGGCTAAGGCTATTGCGTACTCATTAATGAAAATGGCAGCGCAACAACAGCGGGAATGTCATGTTATTCTTTTTTCATCAACCTTTATCACATACGATCTCACGGGAGTGAGTGGTTTAAAAGAAGCGTGTGATTTTTTGTCGTATACCTTTAAAGGTGGAACTGATTTATCTCAGGTTCTAAATCACGCCGTTGATATTATGCAGGGTGAGCGTTACAAAAACGCCGACCTTTTAGTTATTTCTGACTTTATTACGCCAAGACAGGATGAAAATACTGTCGACAAAGTGTCGTCCCTAAAAGGGCAGTACAATCGTTTTCACTCCTTATGTCTATCGAAATACGGCAACCCCGATGTACTCGACTTATTCGATAGCCAGTGGCGATATCATCCAAGTTTAATGGGGCAGTTTGTCAAACACCCTTCACTGCAGTTAAATAAAGCGAAACAAGTGTTGTCTCATACTTTCGGCTAATAAGCAGGAAAGTCGAACGCACAATTTTTTGTGTAAACATCAATAAAATCAGCTTGATAAATTTCTGAGAGCGTTCATGCTTATCGTGAGACGTTGATGAAATGTCTTGTAACATAATAATAACAAATGTATAAATTTAATAATGCGTCCTAATTTGTGCTCAGAGGTAAAGGCATGATCAAACCCACCGTTGTTTCCCATGCTGACAGAGCGTTAAGGTCAGAAAGAATTACCAAGCTTGCGGCTGCACTCTCTGATGGTGTTTATGAGCGAGAAGAGACCATAAAACTGTGCCTGCTTGCTGCATTAGCAGGTGAAAGTGTCTTCCTTCTTGGCCCCCCCGGCATTGCTAAAAGCTTGATTGCCAAACGCCTTATTCAAGCTTTTGACAACAGTAGTTATTTTGAATACCTAATGACGCGATTCTCAACACCAGAAGAAGTCTTTGGGCCACTTAGTATTCAAGAACTTAAAGATAACGGTCGCTATGTTCGACTGACAAAAGGTTACCTTCCTACTGCTCAAGTCGTGTTCTTAGATGAAATCTGGAAAGCAGGTCCGGCAATTCTCAATACGCTCCTTACTGTAGTGAATGAAAAAACCTTTAAAAATGGTAGTGATATTGAGCGGGTCCCTATGCGCCTGCTCGTGTCGGCGTCGAATGAACTGCCTGATGAAGATAGTGGCTTAGATGCTCTTTACGATCGAATGCTAGTGCGGGTTTTTGTTAACCGTATTCAGAACAAACAAAATTTCAAATCAATGTTAACAGTGGGTACCTCGCAAGAAGCGAAAATCCCGGAAGGATTAGCGATCACTGATGATGAATACCATCAATGGCAAAGTGATTTGGAAACAGTTGAACTCAGTGATGACGTTTTTGAAAAGCTCTACCAGTTAAAAGAATTACTAGAATCTGCCTCTAACGATAACCGTTCGCGCTTGTCTGAATCCGATCTCTATGTCTCAGACCGTCGTTGGAAAAAAGCGGTGAAACTGCTTAAAGCCAGTGCGTTTTTTAACGGTAGAGACAGCGTGAACCCGCTGGATTTGTTACTGCTTCAAGATTGTCTTTGGAACAGCCCTGAATCAAGAGAAATCGTTAACAGTGTCGTACATGACTTTGCGCTGAATTATGCGTTTGACCAGCAAGAGGTCTTCCAACAAATAGAAGACGGCAAAGAGACGCTTACCGATCTTCAAGAAGAGATTGAAGCGGAATACGCGATGCCATTGTCACTAGAAAGTAGCACTGGTTTACGGCGCAAGGATGTTTACCAATATGATACGTCGAATGCCAAGTCATACAAAGTAGGACCCGCGACAGACTTAGTGAAATTGGTTTTATTACGAAGCAACCTTTCAGTATCCGAAAGTGAAAAGGGCGATAGCCGTTGGGTTTATATTCCGCGTGACGAACTCAACCGCACCATTAAAGAAGGGGGTGGGGATGTTTATGGTTACGTGAATCAAAATACTCACCTATGCCGATTAAAACTCGATCTTGATGCATCGAATAATCTCGTGATTAAAGATATCGCCAACCGCTCTGTACCGCTGACACTAGTAACCAAGCAAGGCGTTGATGAAACATTACATATCGAATGGGAAACACAAGCTGCACGAGTACTGGCGCAATTAAATCACACGGAACATCATTTGCGATCGGTACGTTCTAAGTTTCATGGCGCGCTACCTCATAATTTTATTGACCAAATGATTCCAACGGAAATGGAAGTCAGCATACAAACGGTGACTAAGACGTTAGAGACAACCAGCGCAGAAAGTGCCAAAACGATTGCTAGGGTAAAAAGTCTACGATCATTTTTTGAGTAAAACCGTAACCATCGGGAGACAGGATGTTAGGAGCAGATGGCTTAAATTTAGCCTTGATGATTGCTGATTCAGGGATCGTTGATAGTGCGGTTAACGACCTTATGGCTCGCTCACAGGTCACGGCGCTAACAGAGAATCGAGGCGTCCGACGTTCTGTTAAAGGTCATTTATTGAAATGGCGAGGCTCGGTGAAAAAGCGCATGACTCGTGTTTGTGAAACCGAGCGGTTTCAGCATGAGTTAGCATTATATCAAGAAGTGATCCATTGGGATGAAGCGACGTTTTTCGCTCAAATTCACGATGTGACCAAAAAATTAGAATGGCACTCTGCTTTTTATTTACAAGCGAAACGCTTGCTAGATAAAAACAATCAGCATCATAACCCCATGTTTCCCCGTTACTTTTGTGACCTTTGGTACAAGAGCTTATCTGATGCGATCAAACAGGCAGAAATGACGGAACTCGAAGCCAGCAAAGAAAAGTTTCTCACCGACCTTTACCAACGCATGGAAACCATGAAAAACATGGATACCGTTGCGGAGCAGGGTGACGAAGCCGCGTTGGGACGTCTATGGGATATGGCGGCAGCTAAGCTCACCAAAACCGATCTCAAGGTTATGCATAACCATGCTGAGTTCCTTAAAAAGAATAAAGGTCTGCAAGACATTGCCGAGCAGTTAGGTCGAATGGCTAACGAGCAAGATGATCCTGAACTCAATAAATCACCAACTGAATCTTTAGAGATGGTGGAAGAAGAAAGTGATGAAGCGACTGATGACATTGTCGGGATCCATGAATCAGACGACCTGAATAAACTACTACCGAACGAAACCATGTTCCTAGCTTATCCTGAATTGGAAGTTGTGTTTTATAAACACTTAGCCGATAAGCGGTTAATGAATTATAAAATGCAGGGGAAATCGAGGACATTAAAGAAAGTACGAGCCACGCAGCCTGATAACAGCGAAATAGAGATTGATAAAGGCCCATTTATCGTCTGTGTGGATGCGTCAGGCTCAATGAGTGGGTTCCCTGAGCAATGCGCGAAAGCGATGGCGTATGCATTGATGCAAATCGCCTTGGCTGAATCAAGAGAATGCTATGTCATTCTTTTTTCAACGCAACATATTACTTATGAACTGACGAAACAAGACGGTTTACGGGAAGCGGCCGACTTCCTCAGTTATTCATTCCATGGTGGTACCGACTTAGAGCCGGTATTAACCCAGTCCATTGATCTGATGTTGTCTGATACCTACAAGAATGCTGACCTCGTTGTGATCTCTGATTTCATTGCTCCAGAACAATCACCAGAGCTGGTGGGAAAGATAACCGAACTCAAGAACAAAAAGAATCGTTTCCATGCTATTAGCCTGTCAAAATACGGCAACCCTTCCTTGATGGGTATGTTTGACCACTGCTGGTCTTATCATCCTAACCTCGTAGGGCGACTGATGAAAAAATGGTGAGGGGACGATTTTTGAAAGTAAGCAGGCGCCTATTTGCATCACTGGTGGGTTAAATACCGATTCTTTTTAAACGTATGAACCGATTTATGTGTACTTTTTTATACTCACAGTCCGTGCTGAGATCAGAATCTACCGCTTCAATGGGCGGTTCTCGTAGAGTGGTTTTTGCACGAACTGAGGGTTAGATAATCGCTTTGTACGGAAAGTCAGCAAGTGGACAACTTATTTCATTTTTTTGTTTGACTAATACCGCTCAATCCGTAAAGTATGCATCTCACACGGAGACACTCTCTCATTAACGTGTTGAAATTAAACATATTGAAGACGATTATGTTTAAACCAAAGGCGCCTTGGCAGAGTGGCTATGCAGCGGATTGCAAATCCGTGGACCTCGGTTCGACTCCGGGAGGCGCCTCCATTCTCTTTCTCAGTTTATGAGTCAGAAGAATGACAATGCGATACTAGCTCAGTTGGTAGAGCGCAACCTTGCCAAGGTTGAGGTCATCGGTTCGAACCCGATGTATCGCTCCAAATTAAAATCTTATGGCGAAAGCGATGAGACACAGATGGTGTTTAACCACTCTTTATTGAAAGAGTACATTGGTTGGCGCATCGCAAGACATTGCGTGCCCTGGTGGTGGAATTGGTAGACACAAGGGATTTAAAATCCCTCGACGTTCGCGTTGTGCCGGTTCAAGTCCGGCCCGGGGCACCATCTATTTTGATAGACATTCTATCGCTAGAATGACATCAAAAGAGTTGTTCTCTTTAAACACTACTGAAGGCGCCTTGGCAGAGTGGCTATGCAGCGGATTGCAAATCCGTGGACCTCGGTTCGACTCCGGGAGGCGCCTCCATTCAATCTTCTCTCACTCTATATCTTCCTACTAATCCCGTTTAGAATTTCCAGCAACAGCTCTCGCTCCTAGTGATGATCCATTCGTATCCCCATAATCAGTCTACTGTGAAAAACGATCACTTGAGTCTATGTTTTTGAACACCTTCGTACAGACCATTTTTATAGGTATTGACGCAAAGGCATCGATATTTGTTTGCTTTGATTCTAATGTGGAATAGACGAAAAAAGATGCGGCTAGTAGGCCACATCTTGTAGTGAGGGTTTATAGTAAAACGCTTATACGGACTTAAACTCAAGCATTCCTTCGGTAAGAATGAAATCGATAATAAAATCTAGGCCAATACTTTCTTTAAGGTTCGTAAAAATATAGGGTTTTGTTGGCCGCATTCTTTGCGTGTCGCTTTCCATCACCTCCAACGAGGCCCCAACGTAAGGCGCCAAATCGATCTTGTTAATCACGAGGAGATCTGACCGTGTAATACCTGGGCCGCCTTTTCTTGGGATTTTCTCTCCTTCAGCGACATCGATAACATAGATGGTCAAATCTGCCAGCTCAGGGCTGAAAGTAGCACTTAGGTTGTCACCACCACTTTCGACAAAAACGACATCGAGGTTTTTGTGTTTTTGTGCTAACTCTTCAACGGCAGCAAGGTTCATTGAAGCATCCTCACGAATTGCAGTATGTGGGCATCCACCAGTCTCCACACCGATAATTCGGTCTGGCGCTAATGCTTCAGCACGAGTAAGAATTTTTGCATCTTCTTGCGTGTAAATGTCGTTAGTGACGACTGCAATGTTCAGTTTGTCACGAATCGCTTTACATAGAACTTCTAACAGGGCTGTCTTACCTGATCCTACTGGACCGCCAATTCCAATGCGAAGTGGTTGTTTATAATCTTCCATAATATTCTCTTTACGACCTAAACAGTCGGGTATATTGGGTTTCGTGTCGACTACTAGCGATCGCGATGGAGGGCGTAAAGCTGCCAATCTCATCGTCTTGAACATCGAGTGCTGCCAATAAAGCTTGCGGAAACTGGTTGGATAATTCGATCAGCGATAGCTGACCAGCGGTTTGCCCTAGTGGGACAAGTTTGACCCCAGCCATCACCATATTTTCCGCCCAACTCCATACATACCCTCGTTCTAACTCATGGAGAGGAATGCCCCACTCATGAGCGGCCAAACAAAACCCCAATAGCGAATTAGATCGATGATTGGTGTCTTGTCTGGCCTCATCTAGTAGCGATATTGATTTGAAATTAAGTTGCTTTAATAGTGTGTACAATGCCTTACCACGTTGAAGCTCTTCTGCGCGCAGCTCTTTGGTTTCGCGACATGAATATAAATACTCTGACCAATGCGCGATAGCTGACATATCGTTGTCAGCAACGGCGGCATACAGACGCTTCATTATGGGAAGCTCAAGTGTCACTATGCTGTAATTGAGCATCATAGTGAGCCAGTCCACCATTGAAGATTGGTTGTTCACCCATTCAGCCTCTACCGCCCATTCAAGTCCTTGAGAGTAGGTAAAACCCCCTATGGGAAGAGAAGGGCTAATAAGCTGGAACAGACGAAAGCTCGAAACTGAATCACCCGTATGGTTTGATTGATCACTTTGGGATCCGTGACGTGCCAATTGGTTATGGTGTTTTAAGGCATTGTTCACAATCGTTACCTTATTGCTTAAAGCAGAGAAATAGCAACGGAGGTTGACGCAACGCCAATCGCGGCCCATTTGTGCGTCAGTAGTAAACTGGTTTTTCGCCCTAGCTGCATCAAAATAAACGCTGAGATAAGCATGCCAATTGAAAATTGTGTAATGGAACCAGACGCTTCAACACCATGCGCAAAACCATGGAAAAAAATCAAAGCAATGGATGCGAGAGTGAGGCATTTTGTTAGGGTCTCTCTGGCGGAAAAGACATTCCAAAGACCAAAGGCTACGACAAAGAGCGATCCAATAATCAGAGTTTCGACACCGGCTATTTCACCCATCAAGCGCCCACCCACGAGCCCGATTAATAAGCTGCCAAGTGCCGCCATGATAAGCTTGAGGTGAAGAGGTTTTGATGGCTGTTTAGATTGCACAAACCCGACTAATAACCCAAAACCAATCAGAACCACCAGATGGTCAAGACCGGTCACTGGGTGCGTTACGCCCGAAAGGAAAGCATTCATTGCTGAATCATGGTGGTGTCCCACGTGTGCAAAACTTGGTGCGCTAAATAGTGCGGAAAGAGACAAGGTTGAAAGTGATAGTGTTCTAACGGAGGCTTTGGAAACCTGAACTGACGGTAAGCGAAATGATGACATAAAACGATTCCTTGTTGATTATATTTATCGGTGCGTCAATGAGTTGCGATTAAGTTTAGAGTGATTGTTGATTGTTTATTGCTGATTGTTAGGGCGGCAAAACGCGCTAGAAACTTAATGGTGGTGATGTCCGCCACCAGAGCTCCCTCCATAAGCACCACCCTCAGGTTCAAAAGGCTCGATTTCACTTGTAACTTCCGCTCCGAGGCCGACCACCATTTCATCAAGTACGTGATCATGCTGATAGCGTACCCAACCCGTGTGAACTTGAAGTGGGACGTGTCTATTACCTAAATGGTAAGCGACGCGAGTGAGGAGCAAAGCATCGTCGCAGTACACTGTAGAAACGCTTTCTGACGCCGCTTTAACTTCAATCGTTAAGCCACACTTACTGCGCAGTACTTCTCCATGACGAAGAATGTGGCCACGAGGAAGAAATAGACCAGCAGCACGCCCATCATCTAATGTGACTTTGAGTCTACTTTTAATTCGACTGTCTATCGGTAAGCTAAGGCTACCATCGGTTTGAGTGTGTGAGCTTCGAGAGGCAAGCTCCATTAGTTCGATCATGAAAACTCCTGATTTAAAATAAAAAATATCGTTGTGCCATTGGTAGCTCAACGGCTGGCTCACAAGTCAGTAATTCACCGTTCGCCTTGACTTGATAGGTTTGTGAATCGACCTCAATTTTTGGTTGCCAGTCGTTCAGCTTCATATCTTTTTTAGAAATGTTTCGACAATGTTTACTCACACCAATAAGACTGCCTAACCCAAGCTGCTTGTCGACACCATCTTGTTTCGCCTGCTCAGAGATGAATAGCATGGACGTTTTTTGAGAGGCCTTACCGTAGCTACCAAACATGGATCGGTAATGCACGGGCTGTGGGGTAGGGATTGACGCGTTAGGGTCGCCCATTGGTGCCATTGCAATCATTCCGCCTTTGATAATTGAACTCGGCTTAACACCAAAAAACGCGGGCTTCCACAGCACGAGGTCAGCAAGCTTTCCAACCTCAATGGATCCAATCTCGTGACTCATACCATGAGTAATTGCTGGGTTAATGGTGTATTTGGCGACGTATCGTTTTAATCTGAAGTTGTCACTAAAGTCAGTGTCTTCCTTTAAATGACCACGTTGAACCTTCATTTTGTGAGCGGTTTGCCATGTACGAGTGATGACTTCACCGACTCGGCCCATCGCTTGTGAGTCAGAGGCAATCATTGAGAATGCGCCGAGATCATGAAGGATATCCTCAGCAGCGATGGTTTCTCTACGGATACGTGATTCCGCAAAGGCAACATCTTCAGCAATTGATGGTGAAAGATGATGACAGACCATTAGCATATCCAGATGTTCATCAACAGTGTTGACGGTATAAGGTCTGGTTGGATTCGTTGAAGAGGGGAGTATATTGGCTTCCCCACAAGCGCGAATGATATCAGGAGCGTGTCCACCACCAGCGCCTTCGGTATGGTAAGTGTGTATAACACGGTCGCCAATGGCCCCAAGAGTCGACTCTACAAAGCCAGACTCGTTAAGGGTATCGGTGTGAATCGCGACTTGAACATCCATCTCATCAGCAACGGTTAAGCAGGTGTCGATAGAAGCGGGTGTGGTCCCCCAATCTTCATGGAGTTTTAGTCCAATGGCACCAGCTGCCACTTGCTCGCGAAGTGCTTCGGGTTGACTTGCATTTCCTTTTCCAAGTAATCCAAAGTTCATTGGAAATTGATCAAGAGATTCCAGCATACGATGGATGTTCCAAGGACCGGGTGTGCATGTGGTCGCGTTGGTTCCAGTGGCTGGTCCGGTGCCGCCGCCTATCATGGTAGTCACGCCAGACGCCAAGGCTTCTTCAATTTGTTGTGGGCAAATAAAATGAATATGAGAATCAACGCCACCTGCGGTTAATATCGATCCTTCACCTGCGATTATTTCAGTTCCCGGGCCGATAATGATATCGACACCCGTCTGTATGTCAGGGTTACCAGCTTTACCAATGGCGGCAATGCGGCCATCTTTGATGCCAACATCTGCTTTTACGATACCCCAGTAATCCAATACGACAGCGTTGGTAATCACTAAATCTGGGGTTTCTGCGCTAGGTCGCTGGCTCTGTCCCATGCCGTCTCGTATTACTTTTCCACCACCGAACTTCACTTCATCGCCGTAGGTCGTGAAATCTTTTTCTATTTCTAACCACAACTCTGTATCAGCGAGTCGTAAACGGTCGCCAACTGTTGGGCCAAACATCTCCGCGTACGCTTGTCTAGAAATACTCGCCATAACCTGTCCTTGTTATTGTTTTCATTATTATTTTGCTAATTATGTGTTTGTATAAAACCTGGGTGTTCAAAGTAAGGCGCTGTCGACTAAAGCGGACCCATGACCTTACCTTGAAAACCGTATACCTCACGTTTGCCACCGAACTCGACAAGTTCTATCGTACGAGACTGTCCAGGCTCAAAACGAGTCGCCGTGCCTGCAGGTATGTTTAAGCGAAAACCTTTACTCGAAGTGCGGTCGAATTCTAGCGCTTCGTTGACCTCGTAGAAGTGATAATGAGAACCGATTTGAATGGGTCTATCACCGAGGTTTTTTACTGAAACCGTCAGTGTTTTTTTACCGGGGTTCAATTCCATGCTACCGCTCGCGGCTTGTAATTCACCGGGAATAAAAGCACTGGTTTGTTTCGCAATATTTGTCATGAATTAAGCCCTAAACAATGGGTTCGTGGACGGTGACGAGTTTGGTGCCATCCGGGAAGGTGGCTTCAACTTGTATATCTGGGATCATAGAGGGAATACCATCCATTACGTCATTAGCGCTTAGAATGGTTCGTCCGTAACCCATCAAGTCCGAGACACTTTTTCCTTCTCTAGCGCCTTCGAGAATCTCACTACTTATCAAGGCGATCGATTCAGGGTAATTGAGTTTAATTCCCCTTTCTTTGCGTTGCTTCGCTAGCATGCCGGCACAAAAAATAAGTAGCTTATCTTTTTCTCTTGGCGTTAATTCCATCTTGCTGTCCATGTCGTGGTGGATTGATCTGGCGCGATGACATCTCGTGTCGGATCGCACCGGTTACGGTGTGTTGCTATTTAATTTTTTCTTAACGGCTTGTTGTTAATTACGTAGCCCAAATCCTAGGTAATTCAGCGGCGCTACCGAGCCATACTTGACGAACCTGCTGCCAAATTTCACTGAATGCCGCTAGGATAGTTTCACTCCATTCCCCTAAAGCCCGAATAATAATTAAGCCTTCAATATGGGTGATACCAAGGATAAGACCGGCGTATTTTTCTCTGCCCTGTATTGCATTCAGCAAGCTCTGTACCAACTCAAATAACTCATCATCAGTATTGGTAATAAAGAATGATGCAGTCATGGAACTGTCTCTTAGTCCATTGATACTAAAGAGTTTATCTTCACCTATTAGTTTAATTTGTTCGGTGAGAACGCGTTGCTGATTGATGAAAACCTCTGTCCTACCTGTGATTGCACCAATATCGAATCCCTCATTTAGTGCAGGGCGTCCAAAACAGTGCATCTCCCAACCCATAAATCTAGATTTATCAGTGAGATAGACATGTGTGTTTACCTTTGCATGGCTGTCTGGAAAAAAAATATTTTCCTGTGGCAACCATTCCAATGTCGCACCATCTTCGACCACGAGAGTTTGAGTCTGCTTCGCCAACTTATTATCAGAACGGTAGAACTTAGTTGCTCCTGGTGTCGTGATCAGGGTATGGGCCCCTGACTTTACCTGCACATCGATAGTCAATGAATCGCCACCCACCACACCGCCTGGAGGGTGTAATAAATAGACATGGCATATGTTTTTTTCTGGATAGAGTGGGCGCTGTATAGACAAAGGGCCTTTTTGAGAGCGATGTTTTAAGACCGTTTTGTCCCCTCGATCAATAAAACCTAGCTTGAGCTCTGCTATCCAACCTGCGTTGACATCGTTGCATGGTGTCGAGTGCACTGAAGCACTTGGTGGCATTATTGGCGAGGGGGGCGTCAGAGAAGAAGCGTGCTGGCGAGTCGTCATACGGTCAGGTACTCCGAGATAAGTTGTTCATTAAGCGCAGGCATTTCCCCCGTCGCAACCGCTCGCCCGCGGTCTAGGATACAAAATTGGTCCCCGACCTTTCGTGCAAATGGCAGTTTTTGCTCGACCAGCAAAACAGTAAGCCCATATTTTTGATTGAGCATAAGAATGATGTCGCCAATTTCTTGAACTATGTTGGGTTGAATGCCTTCCGTCGGCTCATCTAATATAAGCAGCTGCGGGTCAACAACCAGCGCGCGCCCGATCGCTAGCTGTTGCTGTTGACCACCGGACAAGTCGCCGCCACGGCGGTGACGCATCTCTTTTAACACAGGGAAAATATCGTAGATAAATGCCGGTATTTTTCGGTCGCCGCGTTGACGAATCGGAAGACCAACTTGAAGATTTTCTTCGACCGTAAGTGTCGGAAATATTTGTCTTCCTTGCGGGACATAGCCAATCCCGAGGCGAGGGCGTTCTTCTGGGGCTTTTTGTTGAATGCTCTCGCCATTCAACTGAATTTGGCCATCTTTAATTTTAACGAGCCCCATAATCGACTGGAGGAGCGTTGTTTTTCCAACGCCGTTTCTTCCCATTAACACCGTGCATTTACCTTTGGGAATCTCGACGTTCAGATC
Organism: Vibrio sp. 10N.286.49.B1; assembly: GCF_002873335.1. Lineage (GTDB taxonomy): Bacteria > Pseudomonadota > Gammaproteobacteria > Enterobacterales > Vibrionaceae > Vibrio. Next base: position 31,963 of record NZ_MCUW01000008.1, read on the forward strand.
CCAAAGCGTATGACTTTCACCATAGAACTGGTTGACTCCTTGAATACTGAGCATCGCTATTCTCCTAAATATACTTGTTTGACTTGCGCGTGGTTTTGCACCTGATCCATTGTGCCTTCCGCTAGAACATGCCCTTGATGGAGCACGGTGACATGGCTGGCAATGGAACGTACAAAATCCATGTCATGTTCGACGACAACGACTGAGTGCTTCCCAGCAAGAGAATTAAGGAGCTCTGACGTTCTGTCCATTTCTTGGTGTGTCATGCCTGCAACAGGCTCGTCGACGAGCAATAGTTTTGGGTTTTGCATGAGTAACATGCCAATCTCAAGCCATTGTTTTTGGCCATGAGAAAGGTTACCGGCGAGATTAGTCGCGGCAGATTGAAGGTGGATCAGCTCTAGCACTGAACGTAACTTATCGCGTTGCTCACCAGATAATGTTGCACGGAATGTTGCCCAAACTGAGCGTTGGCCAGCCATCGCGAGCTCAAGGTTTTGCCATACAGTTAAACATTCAATGACCGTTGGCTTTTGAAACTTTCTGCCGACCCCAGCATTGGCAATCTCCGCTTCATTCATATCCAAAAGATTAATATTTGAACCAAGCCAAACTGAACCTGTATCGGGTGTTGTTTTGCCAGTAATAATATCCATCATGGTGGTTTTGCCTGCACCGTTTGGACCGATAATGCAACGAAGTTCGCCTTCTTTGATGTATAAATTAAGGTCATTAATGGCTTTAAACCCGTCAAAGGATTTATTGACCCCTTCTAAATACAGCAAGATGTTGTGTGAGGTATCGATCAATGGATGATGTTGAGGCTTGATGAAATCAAAGACTTCATCTCGTTTGGTAAAAGACTTTAACACTTGAGTTGTTTCACTTAAGCGGCTCAGGGCGTTCATTGTGTCGCCTCCTTAGTTTTGGGATGAGGCGAAGCACGTCTTAATTTTGAACCCTGATCGGCCACAAAACCTATGACGCCTTTTGGTAGGTACATCGTAGACAACACAAATAGTCCCCCGAGTGCGAACAGCCAGATTTCTGGAAATTCAACGGTGAACCAGCTTTTTGCATAGTTAACCAGTAAGGCACCAACGATGGCACCAAATAGCGTGGCTCGACCTCCAAGTGCCACCCAAACAACAATTTCGATAGAATTAAGAGGTGAAAATTCACCTGGATTGATGATGCCAACTTGCGGAACATATAACGCACCCGCGACACCGGCTATCACGGCAGAGAGGATGAAAATCCATAACTTCATGTTGTCGACATCGTAGCCCATGAAGCGTGTACGGGACTCGGCATCACGAATCGCGAGTGACACCCGCCCTAAGCGACTATTGATCACCATACGGCAGACGAGGTATGAAAGAATCAACGCGATGGCGGTGCAAACAAAGAGGGCGATTTTGGTTCCGTCGGCTTGTAAACTGTAACCGATGATGTCTTTGAAGTCGGTAAGACCGTTATTTCCCCCAAATCCCATTTCATTTCTAAAAAACGCTAGCATAAGTGCAAACGTCAACGCTTGCGTCATGATGGATAAGTACACACCGGACACTCTAGAGCGAAACGTTAAATAACCAAAAACCCACGCCAATATGCCAGGAACAAGCACGACCATAAGGCACGCAAACCAGAATTGGTCGAATCCTTGCCAGAACCAAGGCACTTCGCTCCAGTTTAGGAAGACCATAAAATCAGGTAGCTCTGCATTGCCATAGACGCCTCTATCACCGATTTGGCGCATGAGGTACATGCCCATGGCATAGCCACCAAGCGCAAAGAATGCGCCGTGACCAAGACTCAAAATACCTAAATATCCCCACACTAAATCCACAGCAAGTGCCAACATGGCGTAGCTGAGATACTTACCTAATAAGGAAATCGTGAACGTCTCGATATGGAGAGGATGTCCTGTTGGTAGCAACAAGTTAGCCATGGGTATGAATACCGCCATAACAAATAGTATCGCGATGGTAAACTGACCACCGCGGTCATTTTTTAAAATAGACATTAGCATCGTTGTTCCTTAACTCTCTGCTGCGCGGCCGCGTTGAGGGAATAAGCCTCGTGGACGTTTTTGGATGAATAAGATAATAAAGACAAGCACCAAAATTTTTGCGAGTACTGCGCCAGCCCATGGTTCAAGAATCTTGTTAAATATGCCAAGCCCCAGCCCCGCAACAAGCGTTCCCCATAAGTTCCCGACGCCGCCAAACACGACAACCATGAATGAATCAATAATGTATGCCTGACCCATGTTTGGACCAACGTTAGTCAGTTGAGACAATGCAACACCAGCGACACCTGCAACGCCGGACCCTAGCCCAAAGGTCAATGCATCAACACGCTCTGATCGGATACCCATTGCCTTTGCCATTGAACGGTTTTGTGAGACCGCTCTAACTTGCAACCCGAGAGGCGTTCGTTTGAGTAGCGTAAGTAATGCCATGAAGACGGCAAAACAAAAAAGCACAATGTACAAACGGTTGTAAGTGATCGACAACATAGGGTTAATTTGTAATGCACCTGACATGAAGTCAGGGGTACTAACGGAGCGATTTAGTGGCGAGAAAATGGAGCGAACGGCTTGTTGTAAAATAAGGCTCAAACCAAATGTTGCCAGTAATGTTTCAAGGGGACGACCATATAAATGACGGATTACACCCCGTTCGATGGCTATTCCAACGGCACCGGAAACAACAAACGCCATAGGAACGGACAAGATAAGTGACAGCCCGAGGTGGTTTGGCATTAAGAGTTGCATGACGTAAGTGGTATAAGCACCGATCATGATTAGTTCACCATGAGCCATGTTTATCACGCCCATTACGCCGAAGGTGATCGCAAGTCCAATGGCCGCAAGTACTAAGATGGACCCCATGCTAAGGCCGAAGAATGCGGTTTCCACTCCGGAGTACAAGCGTTGACTTTGTTGGTACTGGTCCAAACCTTTTTGTGCAGCAGCAAGAACCTCTGCATCCGTTGATGTATTCATCACGTCAGTCAGTCGGCTGAATACAATCGAGTTTTTGTAACTTGATAGTGTGACGATTGATGAAAGTTGTATCGACTTATTGTCAGATAATGCACCAAAAGCAGCCGTCGCCAGTGTCATCGCGTTGATCACTGCCGAATCCTCTTCTGTCGCAAGTGCGAGTGCGATGTCGGCATTGAGAGCGGGTTCAGTATTGTCAACCAGAGAAAGGACAGCATTCAAGCGAGTGGTGCTGTCTTCAGCGAAGAGTCCCATTTTGGCGAGTTCTGACCGAATTTCCTTACGCAGCTTATTGTTGACTCGTACTTTTTTGAAGTCACGAGTATTTGTGATGACGAGGGTGGATTGAGAATATACGGTTTCAGCTTGTTGGTTGACAGCAAGATTATCAATAACGTAAAGCTGATTCGTTTCTGGGTGAAAATAAAGATCACCGTTCAACCAACCATTCAATAGGCGTTGATTCTGCGATTTCTCAGGTTGTTCTGTGAGCCAGTTGATGGCAAGTTGCTTGTTTTTTGTGCTCTTCCCCGTAAGTATTGGGGCGATTTGTTCATAAGATGTGATGGTTTCTGCATGGACAAGCGAAGAAAAAAGTAATGTGAAAAAGAGAGAGAAAGTAATGGGTATTCTCAATGCTTTCATATTCTGACGTCCTGTGTTTTATAGTTATGAGCTGACTTTTCGAAAAACGTATGCAAAAGTCAGCGATGCTCGGTGTTAATGTGTTGCCAAAACACCGAGCAACAATATCTACTCACCATGGTTGACGATTTAAATACGAGTGATGACCTCAATATTTACATGACATCCCGGCTAAGAAGATTTCTGGCGATAGATCAGGCTTGGTTAGTTAGAACCAGAACATTTCGCTGTTTTGACATTAAAGCTGCCACATGAAAAAGGCTTGCTCCAACTTGAGAACAGATCCTTTGAGCCCGGAAGAAAGTCAGACCAAGCATCTCCAGCAATAAGTCCCGTTGTTTCCCAAACGGTATCAAATTGACCATCGTCTTGAATTTCACCAATCAGCACTGGTTTGGTGATGTGATGGTTAGGCAGCATAGTTGAGTAACCACCGCTTAAGTTCGGAACGGCAACACCAATCAAAGCGTCTTGCACAGCTTCTGCATCGGTGGTGCCGGCATTGGTGACCGCTTGAACCCACATATTGAAACCGATGTAGTGTGCCTCCATTGGATCGTTGGTCACACGTTTATCGTCTTTGATGAATTTTTGCCATGTCTCGATGAATTCACTGTTTTCATCGGTATCAACGCTCATGAAATAGTTCCATGCCGCAAGATGACCAACGAGTGAAGAGGTGTCCATGCCAGACAATTCTTCTTCGCCGACAGAGAACGCGATGACTGGAATATCTTCAGATGATACGCCTTGTGCGCCAAGTTCTTTATAGAAGGGGACGTTGGCATCACCATTGACCGTAGAGACGACAGCGGTTGCTTTGCCTTCAGAACCAAATTTCTTGATATCGGAAACAATAGATTGCCAATCAGAGTGACCGAATGGCGTGTAGTTGATCATGATGTCACTGTCGCTAACCCCTTTACTCTTGAGATAAGCCTCGAGAATTTTATTGGTGGTACGTGGGTAAACGTAGTCTGTCCCAGCTAACACCCAACGTTCAATCTCTAAGTCATTCATTAGGTAATCAACGGCAGGGATCGCTTGTTGGTTAGGCGCAGCGCCTGTATAAAAGACATTTTTAGAAGATTCTTCACCTTCATATTGAACGGGATAAAACAAGATACTGTTGAGTTCTTCGAAGACAGGAAGCATGGATTTACGCGAGACCGACGTCCACCCACCAAACACAACATCGACTTTTTCCTTTTCGATCAGTTCACGTGCTTTTTCTGCAAATAGTGGCCAGTTTGACGCAGGGTCGACGACAACCGCCTCTAGTTTTTTACCAAGCAAACCGCCTTTTTTGTTTTGTTCTTCGACCAGCATCAACACTGTGTCTTTTAGTGTGGTTTCACTGATCGCCATTGTTCCCGACAAAGAATGCAATACGCCAACTTTGATCGTTTCTTCTGCGTAGGCGGAAGCGGACAGTGCGGCAATAGCGCCAATAGTGGCCAGTGTGAGCTTTTTGGTAGTCTTCATTTTTATCTCCTTGTAATGAATAACTATTCTTGCAGCAAGATTGTTGCCAAAATCGACACTGGAGAAAATAAAAGCTTAACGCATTGATTTTAAATGATTAATTTTTGTTAATTGTTATTGTAGGTGCGAGATGAAAAATGAAGTGCGCCGCATTTTGGTTCATGCGTGCAAGTCACTCACCAAAATGGTGAATACATGTTGATAATTTGATCGGTAACGAAAACACAGCGTAAATGAGATGTTTTTCTCAGTGGTTAAGTGTGTGGATGATGAATGGGTAAGGCAGCTGATAAGAGTTTTAGTAGTAAGCCGTTGAATGCGCTTAAGTTGCAGGCGTTAGCGTATTGTGGACAGAAAATATCGCGATGAATAGCTTGCGGGATCGTGAGCGAAGAGCTGGAGGAGATCAGAAACACTTTTCATCTTGCGCGTATGAAACGGGATAGATAAACTCGTGTTCAAATGAAAGGGAGCAAGTATGTTTATTGTATACAAACTAATAAAATTGGCGTTAATAACCGCAGTTTTTTTGACCATTTTTGATCTCATCTCTTATGGAGAAGTCACTTGGTATAGCCGTTTACTAGGGATATAGCTGCGCCTATTGAAGAGTGTATATATTAAATTAAAGCCCATGAAAAATAACTATCTATGGGCTTAAATTTAAGTTAAGCCATTGACTTAACTGACTTCTTTTCTTTTAGCATCTTCGCTAGAAAATATACGTTCACACAAGCAATAAATCCATTAGTGACCACTACTGGCATAGAGTCAATTGCCAGTCCATAGGCAGTAAACAGCGCGCAGCCGATAAAATTCAGTACTCTTAATTTTACGATGTCTTTCATTGTTAGTGAAATAGCCACCATGATTGAAGCGGCATAGCCAAGAATTTCCACTGTATTAACGTCCATTTGTTTTCCTCTAAATCTTGCCAGTTTAACTGGTACCAGTTCTTCTCATCATGAGATTAACGAGGAAGCTCCGTGCCTCGAATGGTTCGTTGGGTTGATGGAATTAATATAACAAGCCCAATGTGTCGAGGAAACCCAAAGGTTGTCTATTGGAGAGGGTTAGCGATTACGCAAACGTTTTTTCGAATTAACGGTGTGTTAATGACAAGATCTGTTGAAGGATTTCTTGCGTGGAGAGTACCTGTGCATGCTGGTGCTTATTCGTGTGGAACAGTAAGGTTTAAGGGAGGGAATCAAATTAAAACGCTCGCTAAGATAGCGAGCGTTGATAACAACCAAATGAATCGGCAGTATTACTTCTTGCCTTGCACTTGTTGCTTGTCTTCTTCTGTCAGCTCACGAATGCGACGGCTGATATCGCGACGGGCTTTAGAAATTTCAGCACTCTTGATGATATGATCATCAACGCGGTCTTCATAATCTGCTTTCATGTTTTTGATAATCGCCAAGATTTCATCTTGTGTCATGTCTGGCTTGACGTAGTCCAGAAGGTTTTCAAGAAGATCGACACGTTTGCGGTTATCACGAACCTTTTTTTCGTTGTCTAGTAGTTCACGTTTTAGTTTGTTCTTACGACGTGCTTGAGACACGATTTCGAATACACTACTCATAAAATCCTTTCCTAAATTATTCGTCAAAATCTAACTTGATTAAAACACAACAATTGCCTGTAGAACAGTCCTTAGATCAATGCTGTCGCATTGTTGCTTATAATCTAGACACTTAGAAGAATAACCGATTGAGTTGAGAGGGCGGTTAGCGCTATATTTGGGGGTATTGAAGTTTATAGTGTGTGCCAAATAATGTTGTCCAATTCAAATCGACCGCCTAAGTACGCGAGTGAGATAAAGGTAAGTAGTGATATGCTCGCTGACATGGCTTCTCCTGATCATGATATCTCGCCTAAACTGAAAGAGGCTTACGTCCGTGAGCGTCTTAAGCAAGAGCGTACCGAAGTTGAATTGAATCGTTCTCGAGTGGTGATGGTAGATCAACATGGTCGATTTATTAAAATGCCATTTTTGATAGAGCATTAAACGCACGCATTTAAACAAAAAGACGAGAGCAAGAAGGATAAATATGAGCATTGAACTTTCCCCCCTTGAAGCAAGAGTTATCGGCTGTTTAATTGAAAAGGAGGTAACAACTCCAGATCATTACCCATTAACTTTGAACAGTCTTACGTCTGCCTGTAATCAAAAAAGTAACCGCGAGCCTGTCTTGTCGTTATCCGAAGCTGAAGTACAAGATACCCTAGAGGGATTAATTACACGTCGCTTAGTGAATGACGAAAGTGCATTCAACAGCAGAGTGTCGAAGTATCAACATCGCTTTTGTAACACCGAGTTTGGTGATCTACGTTTGTCTAAGCAAGAGAAAGGGATTGTATGTTGTATGTTGCTTAGAGGTGCGCAAACCCCAGGTGAATTACGAACTCGTACTAACCGTTTATGCAATTTTACAGATGTTAAAGAAGTGGAAGTCACGCTCGATGCGATGGCATCCAGAGAACAAGGCCCGTTAGTGGTTAAACTGCCTCGTGAACCTGGTAAGCGTGATTCTCGCTACGCACATCTGTTTAGCGGTGAGGTGGACATCGAGGCATTGTCACAAGCGTCTTCTCAATCATTCACGTCGAGTAACCAAAACGACGGTCGTATTGATTCTCTTGAACTCAAAGTTCAAACCCTGGAATCTGAGTTGGCCGAACTCAAGGCGCTGGTTAACTCGTTAATCGACTAATTGATCGGCTGAACAATATAAAATGCCTTGCTCGGTGCTCATAGATCGACTTTAAGCAGGAATGAGAATAATGACCATCGATACCGCGCCATGGACGGTGTATTTGCTTCGAACGAATGAAAACAAACTGTACTGTGGCATAACTAACAACATGGCAAGGCGTTTTCTACAACACGAAACAGGGAAAGGGGCCAAATCGTTACGCGGTCGAGGCCCTTTGTATCTTGTCTGGACGCAAGAAGTCGCGAATAAAAGTGAGGCATTAAAGACAGAAATAGCGATAAAAAAGCTGTCCAAAGCCACTAAAGAGAATCTGGTTGTCAACGCTTCTGTTTTTATACGAAACGAATAACGAGTTTACTGGCTGAAATACGTTATGTTGTATACTATTAATTAAAACGCCAAAACGATAATTACTAATGAAAAAGACGTTTTCAATATTAACTAAAGCATTGCTCATTTCGTTGTCAGCGCCTGTGCTGGCAGGAGATTCACTTCCTGGGTATTGGGAGTATCATGAATACCTTAATGAGTTCCCAACCCAAAATGAATTAACCGATGAGTTAACGAAAAGCGTGAGAGCTTCGGCAGTTCGTTTGTCGGTGAAACAAAAAGATCCCGTTACAATATCGGTTGTCTACCCTGGTCAACAGGTTTCGGATTACTGGATTCGGAATATTAAAGCTTTTGAATCGAGAATGGATGAACTGGGGATTGATTATGAGATTAATCAAGTCTTCACTCGCCCTAATGTTGACCTCCGACAACAAAGTGTTTCGTTAATGGAGGCAATTAAAAATAAAACGGGGTATTTAATCTTCACGTTAGATACGACTCGTCATCGAAAGTTTATCGAACATGTACTGAATTCGACAGACACAAAGCTAATTCTTCAGAATATAACCACCCCAGTAAAAGCGTGGGCTGATAATCAACCTTTCATGTACGTTGGATTTGATCACGTTAAAGGTAGTCACGTACTAGCGGATTACTTTAAGGAAACCGTGACGGGAAACCGCTCATATTCCGTTTTATATTTCTCTGAAGGTTATGTGAGTGATGCACGTGGTGGAACCTTTATTGAAGATATGTCCAGGGAAAACCGTTATCGACTCGCTTCGTCTTATTATACAAAAGCAGATAAATTGAGCGGTTACCAAGCGGCAAAAGATATGTTGAAGGCGCATCCTGAAATAGATTTTATTTATGCTTGTGCGACAGATATTGCTCTAGGTGCGGTTGAGGCCATCAAAGAATTGGATCGAAATGATGTCATCATAAATGGTTGGGGTGGGGGATCCGCCGAGCTAGATGCAATTAGAAAAGGCGACCTTGATGTTACTGTTATGCGCATGAATGACGATACCGGTATAGCAATGGCAGAAGCGATCAAGAGGGATCTGGAAAACAAACCGGTTCCAACGGTATATTCTGGTGATTTCGAGCTGGTCACAAGCTTAGATTCAGAGCAGAAAATTGAAACGCTGAAAGCACAAGCCTTTCGTTATTCCGATAAATAATTATGCCGTTGACTCATTTTAATAGTCGTAAAACGCTGGTTACACTTATCACCCGGATAGTTGTCTGGGTGGTAGGTGTTTTCACTATTGGAATGCTGTTGCAAAGCTGGCATTTAAGCCGAGATCTCGTAAAAGAAGAAACACAGCGTACGTCCCGTCAGACAAGCAGTTTAATGGTCAACTATTTTGACTACCGGTTAGCGTCACTCAAAATATTACAAGATAGTAACGCAAAGAGTGATACGGTTGAGCAGTATTTTGAAAACTATGATACTCGGTCTCTTGATTATTATTTCTTACGCGAAGATAATTTGGAGCCGATACACTCCCCAGACTTTCGTTTTATTACTCATCTTACCGACATCATTTGGGATGATGGTAATGCACTATTTTACGGTTTAGAAGATCATAGCCTTATTGATGTTTTACAGCAAATCGGTGCTCATAGTAATTGGAATGTGGTTCGAGTGGACTCTCAATTGGGGGAGTTATTTATTTTGGTCCGTAGGACTCCCATTATCCATAGCGAATCAGGAGAAGTTTTAGGTTATTTACTGGCGGGCATTGTATTAAATGATAACGCTGGGTTATTGTCTAGCTTAATGAGTGGCAGTAATAGTGACGATGTATTATTAATGTTTGATGAGCATTTTGTAGCTTCAACTATATCAGATGATGATAATTATACGCACCATTCAATATTGACTATGATAAAAAATGGCAAACGGGATTTAGGTCCACTATTAATATCAGAAACTCATTTGGCGGTTGGGCTCAATCAACACACACTTAAAATATATTCAATTCAGCGTAATGCTAGGGGCGATGTTTTAAGAAACAATTATCTGATCGGGATTGCTTTATCGCTAGTCATCATTATATCAGTATCATTCGTGACACGAAGGTGGTTAAACAGGAAGGTGAGCATCGAGCTTGAAAACCTCATGTCTTACACAAAAATTTCCAGCAATGAGGGCGACTTATTTAATTTTTCAGGGTCACCGATCTATGAGTTCCACCATATAGGTATGACCTTGAACGATACATTTGAAAGGTTGTCGGAACAGAAAAAATTGTTCCAGGACTTATTCAATTTTTCGTTATCACCGATTATCGTTTGGTCTGATACAGCAACAATTACCCAGATTAACCCTGCAGGTAGGAAAGTACTGGGGTTAACCAATGAAATTGAAGGCGCCGACACCAAGCCCTATACAGAGTTTGTTGAACAAATGAAAGTCCATGTTCAGAAGGCTAACCTAGGCGCAACGCTAACCGGGATCAATGTACCTATCGGAAATAAAGTATTTCGTTGGAATCTCTCAGCCATTCAGCCCCAAGGTAATAAAACATTTGTTCTTGCACAAGGACTGGATATTACGGTTTTAATTGATGCTGAGCGACAAAGTAAAAAAGCAAGAAAAGAAGCAGAATCAGCCGCCAAAGCAAGAACCGATTTCTTAGCCAAGATGAGCCATGAAATACGCACGCCTCTAAACGGCATATTAGGGATCTCACAGCTTCTTAAACAAGGCAGTGCTGATGTAAATTATCAAGAACAAATTAAAGTCCTTTGCCAAAGTGGAGAGCACTTACTTGCAGTTCTAAATGATGTTCTTGATTTTTCGAAAATAGAAAATGGCAGCTTTCATATAGAGAAGCATATATTTAAGTTTAGTGAGATTACGAGTGCATTAAATGGTATTTATGGACCATTATGCAAAAGTAAAGGTGTGGATTTTGTTATTGATGATCAATTGCCTTTAAATACGATGCTTAATTCAGACCAAGTGAGACTGAATCAAATCTTATTTAACCTGGTTAGTAATGCGATTAAATTCACACATCAAGGTTCAGTGCAGGCATCATTTATTTTAGGTAAAACCAATGCTCATGAGTTGGACACATTGCGCATTATTGTCGAAGATACGGGAATTGGAATTTCTGCTGACCAAATGTCTCTGATTTTTGATCCCTTTGTTCAATCTGAAGCAACCTCAACTCGTGAGTATGGGGGGAGCGGTTTAGGTCTTGCCATTGTCAAGCATTTAGTACACTTACTCGATGGCGACGTTTTACTGGAAAGTAAGTTAGGTGGAGGGACTCGGTTCACAATCGAGATCCCAATTGAATTCGTCATTGAATCAAGTATCAAAACGCCGTTGGCTGAACCCGAACTCGATTATCATTTATTTGACCGTTCGCTTAGTATTTTGTTGGTGGAAGATAATCATACTAACGCTTTTATCGCTAAAGCATTTTGTGAGAAGTACGGGATGAATGTGATGTGGGCGAGGGAAGGACACGAAGCGTTCGAACTGTTAAATAGTATGTCCTTTGACCTGATATTGATGGATAATCAACTGCCATCCATTTCAGGGATTGAGATTACGCGAGAGGTAAAAAAGAATAGCGAAATAGATACGCCTATTTACGCGTGCACAGCCGACAACCTAGAAACGACTAGAGATGCATTTTTACAAGCAGGCGCTGATTACGTTATTGTAAAACCCATTAAAGAGAAGTCATTAAATCTTGCACTTAAGCATTTCAGACAATATCACTACAAATCATGAAAGAATGATTCGGAACGCTGCAGGTAGATAGGTTCGTAGTTACTTTAAAAATAGCAAAGAGAATAAAGAATTGTGAAGGGTGAGGTTACTTTACCTCACCCTTAATTCGTTTATGGCAGGGGCGTACGTCGATTACTAGGTGGCGCTTGTTGCTAGTCTCGGTTATATATCCAAAAAAGAGTACGTTTACCGCGCCAGCTTATGGTGAGCTTGAGAAAAATGGCCGGCACAGAACGCACCAACAATAGAAAGTTCACCCGCTAAACATAGTACCGCTGTCACTTCTGCAAATGCTTGAGATTTTCCTGAACCATGTAGCCCAAGAAGCTCTAAACATGCGCGCTGACTCGGCAAACCTGTTCCTCCACCCACGGTTCCAACCATGATATTAGGCATCGTAACACTGGCATAAAGATCACCATTGGCGGTTAGCTCCATACGTGTCATACCTATAGCTGACTCTGCGACACACGCAGCATCTTGACCACACGCAATATAAAGTGCAGCAAGTGCATTCGCATAATGGGCATTGATGCCAATGGTGCCGCTTAATGCTCCGCCGACAGTAGTCATTTGTGCAAATTCTGACATTTTCTTAGGCGTTGTATGCAGGTACTTTTCAATGAGTTCTGCAGCTATTGTGACCTCTGCCGTTACCTTTTTACCTCGTACACTTCTTAACGTTTGTGAATTCGCTTTTTTGTCACCAGAAAGGTTTGCATCCAAGAATGCATATTCAGGTTGGATTGGTGAATGCGCTAAGATAAATTCAAACACACAATTGGTCGCAATAGTGACCATGTTCTGTCCTGATGCGTCGCCAGTTAAGTATTCAAAGACCAGGTAAACATGATTACCTTCGATATTGACGTTAATATCAATCAGTTTGCCGTGCGAGGTGGTGGATTCTGCGAGTATTTTGAAATCATCAAATTGCGTTACGACCCATGCAACAAACTGTCCTGCTTCAATAAGTGATTGAAATGCAAAGCCTGGTGTTCGAGTCACGCCTTCATTGAGCAACATAGCACTAGCGCCACCGCTTGCCGTAATGAGGTTCGCTCCGCGGTTATACGATGCGACCAATGCGGCTTCTGTCGTCGCGAGTGGTACCTGATAATCACCATTCGCGAACAAACCGTTGACTCTGAGTGGTCCGGCAGTGCCAATTGGCATCTTTAGCGTTCCAATAAAAAACTCAATATTTTTATTGTACGAGAGCATTTGACTCATGGTGTGAGGATCGAGTAGCTGTTGCTTGGCCTCGTCATTATCGAGTTGTTTCCAGCGATAATCTACATGTCGTTGAGTCAGGTTGGGGCTACGATTGACACGTTGGCTGGGAGAGTGCGTCTTTGGTGCGAGTTTGTCTTGTAACTCGGAAAGAGCGGCGTCTTGTGTAATGTTATCGAGATAATCTCGTTTGTGTAGATTAATTTTGGGCATTTCAGTCGCAGTAGAACAGTTTGGGGGAATTCTACTTAGGTCACGGACAGATACAAGCGTAATTCAGTCAGTTTTATTAAGTAATGTCGATGAGCGTTTGATTTTAAAGTGATTTCAGTATTAAAGGGAAATACTTGTATACAATTTTCAATCTAACACTTCTGAGTAAATCTACTTAAGATTAACTTACTTAAATAATTGTGACAGTGCTTGCATCTCGTCATCATTCAATAGCGACTGAGCGGTTGGCTCTAACTGACTTGAAATTTCGCCTTTCAACGCCTTAAGTTGTTGATTAGATAGCAGCTTAAGCTGTTCTCTAAGTTTCTCGAACTGTTGATGGGACATGTTATCACCTTTTACTAATGTCTTGAGCAAGTTTGGATGAGGTCCGTTCATCTGTATTTTGTATTAATCATTTCGCATCTAATTTATAGAATGATTGATTAAGACTTGTCCGAGAAATGTAAGGGTATCTTTAAGGAAAGGTGAGAAAAAGTGTTCGAAAACCCAAGGCTCACAAGGGTTTTCTGACGGTTACTGTAAATAATTATTTAAAATCATAGCATTAAGTGATTTTGATATTTCTTTCGTCTTTTTGCGCTGAATGTTCTAATGTTGAAAATGTATTGGCAAGAGTGTGGAGCTCTGGCAGCATCCGGTAGATCAAATGAAGTTGCTGCAGGACCATTCGGGCTGAGCGCTCGTCTTCTTCTCGCCATTCAGTTAATCGATGATGAATATCAAATTGCTCAACGGTAGAAAACTCGCAGTCCTCTGAATACGTCGCCAATTGATGCTCTAGCTGTTCAAGGTGCGCATTAATGGTTCTGTGCGCTTCCAACACCAAAAGGTGGATCGACTCATCTTCTAGTCGCTGACGATGGGCACCTAGTGCTGAAGTGTAACTGAGTAGCGCATGGTTTAGTGTTAAAAACCGAAAGCTTTCATCGGTCGCCAATTGATAACGTCCAGGCTCTGCGAGCATATTCGAAATTGCGTTGGTTAAATGCGCATCGGCGTTGTGTGCTCGGCGCCTTGCAATTCGATAGTTAAGGTCGTCTTTCTTCCCGATACGATATTGCCCAATGATTTGCATTAGATACTGACGATTGGAATACACGGCGTCCGCCATCACTTTATGCAGCTTGCGAGATTCCCAATCAGGTAAAATAAAATGAACCGCGGCGACGGCAAGTCCGCAGCCAATGAGAGTATCCATTAACCGCGGGAGAACGACGGCATAACCCTCACCTAACTGGTTAAAGCAAAGTAGCACTAGTACGGTAATAAAGCCTGTCGCATAGCCATAATTATTAATGCGAAATGCAAAGAACATAACACCAGAAAGGACGATCAGTAATAACTGACTTTCGGGTGAAGGGAAGAGTGTTAATAGGGGGACACCAACAAACAGTCCAACTAAGGTACCGGCAACACGAGCGGATAGTTTTTTACGAGTCGCGCTGTAGTTTGGTTGGCAGACAAATAGTGTGGTGAGCAAGATCCAGTAGCCACGTTCAATGTCAAATACTTGGATTATGCCGTATCCGAGCGTAAGCGTAACAGATAGGCGTACAGCGTGGCGGAACAAGATTGACTCGGTATTGAAGTTACCTTTAATTCTTGCCCACATTGCCGATAAGGTATGTGGATTTGTGTCATCTAGAATTGTGTCATCACTGATACCACTATCGGGGTTGCTGACATTGCTCAACAGTTTTTCGACCGTCGCTAGATTGTTTAGGAGGTAATTGAGCTGAGCAAGTGATGCGAGATGTTCAGGTTGTTTGTGCTCGTTTAAGTATTCGATAGAGTCTTGCAGTTCGACCAATGCTTTTATAGAGCGATCGTTGTGGTCGTATTCGTTACCTAACTTGATTGCTAACGCTATATCTCGACATGCATGAGCCTGAGTCTCTAAAACATGCTTGAATCGAAATAATACGTCGGTACGCCCAAATTGTGCCGATAACTCTTGGTAACGAGAGTGGCTTGAACTGACGCGCTCATGAATGTCCTGAGCGATTAGGTAGACTTTTAAAAATCGGTCACTTGGCCCATCAACATGACCTTTTCGAGAGCGGTTTAGTAAGGTCGCTTTGCAGGCGTTCAGTGCGTTTACGGTTCGAGCATTAAATTTGGCCTCATCAAGCCGATAAGGTTGTGGTACTAAATCAAAAGTGGGGTGGAACAAACCTCGCTTGGCATCAAGATACAAAGATAAATCTTTAAATACATTCGATAAGCTTTGTTGAACAGGTTGCATTGGCCAGAAAATATTCCAA
The DNA here is from genome assembly GCF_002873335.1 of Vibrio sp. 10N.286.49.B1. Taxonomy (GTDB): domain Bacteria; phylum Pseudomonadota; class Gammaproteobacteria; order Enterobacterales; family Vibrionaceae; genus Vibrio. The sequence continues at coordinate 47,650 of NZ_MCUW01000008.1, forward strand.
ACCATCGAGACTAAGTAATACCATGCTGATCCTGCAAGCAACAATAAAGGTTGGAACCATATATTGGTGCTTTCGTGCGCGCCCAGCATGGTATAGATCGCAATCAATAATGAACCAAAGGCGATGCTTGCATAGCGAGCGCCTAACGCGCCAAGCATGATAAAAAGAAACGTCGAGCAAAACAGACCGAGTGCGAACGCCCAAGGTGTATTAAATAAGATCTCTATTGAAAAAGCAGCAATCGCAAAACAAATGAAAGTCAGCGTGATGGCTTTCAAGCGCCCGACAAAACTGTCGTCGCTTTCTGCGAGTGCAGCGGCGATAACACCTAAAATTAGCGGTGTCACCCAAGTATGCTGGTCTAAATACCAAGCAGGAATGACAACGCCTAATAACGTAATGAGTATTAGGATGCTGTAGTTAAAGGTTTTATTAGCCCATTGAAGACGAAGTTGGCGAAAAATGCTCACGATTTGCAGCTATATTGAATCAAAACAACATTCTAGCAGAAACCACTTGAACAGGTGTATCTCTGTCTCGAGGAAATAAGCGTCACGTTACAATTAATGTTGTTTGGAGCAAATACTATCCGGATAAATTATGGAACAAAGCGAGTGTTTTACCCGTTTGAATAACATGAATTATCGTCGTTTTTTCACATTTCTAACAGAAACTTAGATGGAAATCAGTAACTGATGGAGTAGACTGTTGGTAGTTTTATTTGTTAAAGATTGATGAGCGAAATGCATCTAACCGCGTCACCAACCGCTGAGATTTTTACCCAGCACGAATTCAGAACCATCGAACTCGATGAACATAGCCTTACGTTACACTCAGCACGGGCAGAAGTCAGGATACCTTTTAGCGAGTGGTCAGGAAAGCTCACTGTAAAGCGTGGTGTTTTTTGGTCGTCGATCTCCGTGTTTGGCCATGAAGCGGACAAGTCACAACTGTGTTGGGTTGTACAAGGACTGTCATGGGTAAAAGCACAAGAGTTCGCTAAATTTGCCGTTTCTTGCTACCAGCATTGGCATGAGACGCAATGTCAGTTGCTTAACGAGCATCTGCCAAAATGGGAGGATGAACTTCGGCGCCTTACAACGCTACCGCGATTTCTGCCTCATTCTTCGATTGCAGAATGGAAGTTGGAAGTGAATCGTCAATTCCTAGACATGAACATGTCTTTGAGTGAAGCCATTCGGCGTATGCCTAATCGAATTGACGCTCTAATGCCTTGGCTAGATGAAACAAGCCATACATTACACTCCCGTAATCAGTCTTGGCTGGAGAATGAATGTGAAAACTGGCAAGTGTTATTTGCACAATCGGAATCATCGCCACTCAATCATTCTCAACAGTTAGCCGTCTTACACAATAATGACCATAACCTTGTTTTAGCGGGGGCGGGCTCAGGGAAAACCAGCGTTCTAATGGCGAGAGTCTCTTATCTCTTACAGAGTCATTTAGCACAGCCAGAGCAAATATTGTTGGTTGCGTTTGGCCGTGACGCCGCGAATGAAATGAAACAACGTTTGGTGTCTAAACTTGGACAAACGGCGGATGATATTTCGGTGCTTACTTTTCATCAGCTCGGACTAAAGATCCTGAAACAGTCTAACAAGGTGCCGACGACGCTGACGCCATTGGCGACTGAAAAAGCGCAAAAAAATGCATGGTGTGTTGATTGGCTTAAAAAGCACTGGATGACACCGACAAACTATAAGCGATGGCAGAAACACCTTTCACGCTGGCCCATTGCGTATTTGAAAGGTGATGATGAACTGGGTAGCCAATCTGAGAACCCAAAACTGATCGCGTGGTTGGAACAGCAGTTAGATCAGCTTGTCTCTTCGGGCTTAACAAAAAAAGCCATTCAAGAACAAATTGTCGAAAACGAGGATTATGCTCGCCTTAACAGCGAACTCATGCTGTGTTGGTCGTGTTATCAAGCTTGGCAAAAAATGCTCAAAGAAAACGGTCAAATTGATTTTACGTCAATGATAACCAATGCGACTAAGTTTATTGAAAGTAAGCACTACTCGTCGCCATGGAAATTTATTATGGTGGACGAATATCAAGATATCTCTCCAGATCGTCTGGCTTTAATTCAAGGATTATGTGAGCAAAATTCTAAGAGTGAAGATAACGCTACTTTGTTTGCGGTGGGTGACGATTGGCAATCTATCTATCAATTTACCGGTGCTGATGTCGATCTGACCACTGGATTTTCTGAACGATTTCCTAATGCGTCGGTGCATCAACTAGATACAACCTATCGATTCAACAATATGTTGGGTGATGTTGCGAATCGTTTTATTCAGACCAATCCAAATCAGATTGAAAAAGACCTGAAGAGCCATAAAAACGTCAAACAAAAGTCCGTGGTGATTGAGAACGGTAATCGAGTTGAAAAAATTCTAGAAGATTTAAATTCGAAAGCGCGAATACCAGCATCGGTTCTCTTGTTAGGGCGCAATCATTACCATTGCCCAGAGTTACTTAAGGATTGGAAAAATCAGTTTAAGCAATTGACGCTCGAGTTCATGACGTGCCACGGTAGTAAAGGTAAGGAAGCCGACTATGTCATCATAGTGAACGTGGATGAAGGGCAGTTTCCAGCGAAGCGAAAATTCATCCATCTTGATAACGCACTTACAGCGACCACCGATACGTATCCTCACGCAGAAGAAAGACGGTTGTTTTATGTTGCCTTGAGTCGTGCGAAGAAAAAAGTGTGGGTGACTTACCAGTCTACACCTTCTGTGTTCGTCAAAGAAATTGCTGAATACGATCAAGTTATTGTAAAAAAATAAGTGGCAACATCATTGTTGCAATACTTTAGGAGTAGAATGTCACTATTTACCCTAATACAGAGGACTCAAAGTGTTAGATCTAGACCATTATCAAGCGATCATATTTGACATGGACGGCACGTTACTTGACACGATGCCAAGCCACCTTGAAGCGTGGTCAAAGACGACTGCTCATTTTAATCTGCCATTTGACCAGGCTTGGATACACTCGATGGGTGGAATGCCCAGCGCAAAAATTGCCGCCGTTATGTTAGAGGCCGCAAACATTGAAGGCATACCGACCGAGATTGCCGCATTTAAAATGAAAACATTTAATGACAATCCAACGAGTGCCGACCCCATAGCGCACACCTTAAAGGTGATGAAAAAGTACGCGGGTATTAAACCGATGGCTATTGGGACGGGGAGCATGCGTGATACGGCTGAACGTTTGCTCAGGCATGCGAACCTTTATGAAGAGTTTGACTATGTGGTTTCATCCAATGACGTTGAACAACACAAGCCTAATCCAGATACATTCTTACTGGCATCCAAACTCATGTCGACAGAGCCAAACAACTGTATTGTGTTTGAGGATACTCAATTAGGATTGCAAGCGGCGCATGCAGGAGGTATGGATTGTTACCTTGTCACTTCTCAGGGGTTTGAATTTCACCCTGCCAGCTGAGTAGACTGGTTTGAGTGAACAGGGTAATTGTTAGCTGTTCAGTTTTAAAATAAAAAAAGCCCAGAAATGGGCTTTTTTTATTTTAAATCAGTGCTTAAGTTTGTTTTGTAGCCGCAAGGCAAACCTTGCTTTGGCACCTTATCACACACTTGATTGCTGATTGCTGATTGCTGATTACTGATTGCTTATTGAATTTGAATCAACTCGACATCAAAGATGAGCACGGATGCCGGCGGGATAGGACCCGAACCACCTTTGCCATAAGCAAGGTTACTTGGAATGAACAAGCGATATTTATCGCCTTCAGACATCAGTTGAAGCCCTTCAGTCCAACCCTTAATGACCTGATTAAGACCAAAGCTGATTGGTGTACCACGTTCGACCGAACTGTCGAATACTGTGCCATCGATCAACGTGCCATGATAGTGTACTTTGACCTTGTCTTTCGCTGACGGGTGTACCGTGCCTTCACCCTTATGTAATACTTCATATTGAAGGCCACTTTCAGTCGTTTGTATGCCTTCCTTCATTGCATTTTCTTGCAGAAAAGCTTGCCCTTGCTGGAGGTTCACTTCACCTGCTTTGTTATTTGTCCATGTACGGTAAATCATAAAACCCGCGAGGATGAATACGATAATGGGGATAAGTATCTTCGACACAGTAATTCCTTGATAAATTTCAGTAATAAAATGTAATGTCTAACGTCAGTTATAACACTATTTGTTTTTCAGGTAGTTAATTGTTGCCGCGATTTGCTTGATGTCTTCATGACCTGCAAGCATCACTTCATATTTACCATTCACGATGAATGTCGGTACGGCGTTAATTTGAGCTTCGGTAGAGACTTTGTTGGCGAGCTCAACATATTCAAATAGTTCTTTTTGTTGAGCCTCATCTAACGCATAAGGGCTTACCATCGTACGAGAAGCGAAAATTCGATCCAGTTCAATTTGTTTTTGTTGGCCGTCGAGATCTTGATTTTGTACAAGTGAAAATAACTCCAACTTCATATCTTCTGGAACGCGTTGGTCTTTTGATTGCATTACTGCACTATAAAAAATCATGGCGGCTATCTGAGCACTGTCATTAAACATGACGTGAATTTTCCCTAACTTCGAATCAGTCAGCTCTTCTAGCTCAGGTAGCATTGGCTCCAGATTGCGACAATGGCCACAGCCTAGCGAAAAAACTTCTGTCACTTGTGGAAGGTTGAGTTGACTTAAGTCATTAGGAAGTACGCTGTACTGCTTACCTTCAACAGGGGTATCTGATTCGCCACAAGCGGTAATAACTGCCGCTAAAGAAAGGACTGTGAGTATTTTTGTGAGAGATTTAATCATTGGAATACATCGGTTTGATAATAATGCACTGAGTGTAACTGCTAGTAATTAGTTCAGACAAGCAATTAGTAATAAACTGAAACAGGTATGTGAAGATTATTTTATTCTAGAGCCTTAAAGTTTCTGTTTTGAGCGCCGATACATAAATTATCGGATGAGGTTACAAGCGTGTGGAGTGAGCGATGAAAAAAATTGCGTATTTAATTATGGCGGGTTTACTGACAGGTTGCAGTAGTACGTCGTCGATTACTGACAGCATGTTTTCTGGAATGCTTGATACCGCGCCACGCTCAGAACATGATGTGAAACATCCTGATTGGGCGAATGCCCCTGTGATAAATACCCCGTCCCAAAATGCGACAAGAGTGGGTGGACCGGATGGTCAGTATCGAACGCAAGCATGGGATTCACTAGAAACTTATCTAGTGAATCATGGGTTAGATTACGAACTCGTCCCAGGTGATTACGTGATGATTCGGTTAAAAGAGCAAATCCATTTTACCTCAGGCTCAGCGAGCGTATCGAACAACTCTGCCCAATGGTTATTCCAACTGGCCAGCTTTTTGTCTAAGCAGCAGGGAATAGATGTCGTTATCGGTGGGCATACGGACAGTACGGGTATAACAGCTAAGAACGATATCTTATCCGATAGACGTGCGGAAACCGTGAAGAATACGCTGATTCAAAACCAAGTCTCTCGTCAGATGATATATACCCGTGGTTACGGTGAATACGTACCAGCTTGTACTAACGCTACATCGTTTGGTAAGGCGTGCAATCGGCGAGTAGAGTTGACGTTAATCGTGGCCAAATAGTTAAACAACATGAGATAAAAAAAGCGACGTTAATCGTCGCTTTTTCATTGTACCTAACTTAAGCCAACCATTAACTCAAACCGATAATATTGCCTTCATCGTCAAGGTCGAGTGCCATAAATGCAGGCTTGTCAGGTAAGCCTGGCATTGTCATTACGTTGCCACACAATGCATAAATAAACCCAGCACCGGCACAAAGTTTAAGCTCTCTAATCACGACTTCAAATCCAGAGGGCGCACCTTTGATACTGCCATCAGTGGTAATCGACAGTGGTGTTTTAGCAAGACAGACGGCCAGTCGATTGAATCCTTGTGCTTCATATAAGGCAAGTTGCTTTTGAGCTTGGTATGACAGCGAAACCGTAGCGGCACCATAGCCAGCTTCACAAACCGCCATCAATTTTTCTTTAATCGTTTGTTCTGGTGAGTATAACGGTTTGAAATTGACGTGAGTTTCACAAGCTGACATCACTTGTTTGGCTAACTCTACAGTGCCTGCGCCGCCATGTGAAAATCCTTGGCTGATAGAAACACGGCAGTCTGCATCAAGTTCGTTTATCCAATGAATCAGTAGGTCTAATTCTTGTTGGCAATCTTGTGGAAATTGGTTGATCGCAACCACTGCTGGCACACCATATTTTGCCACGTTATTAATGTGCCATTTTAGATTGTCGAACCCAGCGAGTAGGGCTTTGTTGTCACTTTCAAATAGAGCGTCGGGGATTGGCATTCCAGGTTTTAAATCATATAAACCCGAATTGGCTTTTAAGCCACGTAACGTTGCCACAATAACAGCACAGTCCGGCTTTTTGTCGGTCGCAGCTGCTTTGATATTGCAGGCCTTTTCAAAACCCATATCTGAACCAAACCCACCCTCCGTTACGGTGTAACTTGCTAGCTTGGTTGCAATTTTATCCGCAATAATTGATGAGTTACCATGAGCAATATTAGCGAATGGGCCTGCGTGGATAAGGGTAGGTACGCCCTCTAACGTTTGCATTAGGGTTGGTTCAACGGCGTCTTTCATACTTACGGCCATCGCGCCTGCGACTTGAAGGTCTTCAGTCGTAACCGGGTCGCCATCTAAATTGTAAGCGACAACAATCCGACCAATACGGGCGCGGAGGTCTTTTAGGTTTTCAGACAATGCCAATATTGCCATTAATTCTGACGCAGCCGAGATGTCAAAACCATCGTCGCGCTCGATGCCGTTGATGGTTTTATTGACTTCATTTTTTCCGACCGTAACCATTCGAAGTGAGCGATCATTATGATCGATGACACGCTTCCAAACGACGTTCTTGATATCAATTTTTAACGCAGTTAGCCCCGTTCTGGACTCGAACTTTTCGTAGCCTTGACGCTGCTCATGGTAAATCCGAGCATCGATGGCTGCCGCAGCAAGATTATGTGCCGCAGTCACAGCGTGTATGTCGCCAGTAAGGTGCAGGTTAAGTTCTTCCATTGGTGCGACTTGTGCGTATCCGCCACCCGCTGCACCACCTTTAACGCCGAATACCGGCCCCATTGAAGGCTGGCGAATACAAGAGAATACAGATTGTCCAAGTTTTTTTAAGCCTTGAGCCAGACCAATAGTTGTCACCGTTTTCCCTTCACCGAGTGGCGTAGGGGTAATCGCAGTCACAACAATCAGTTTACCATCAAGGTTTGGTTTCAACCGCTCAATCGCTTTTAAAGACACTTTTGCTTTATGCATGCCTTGAGGAAAGACCTCGTGATCAAGCAAGCCTGCATCTTTTGCGATGGTGGTAATAGGGGAAAGTGGAGCACTTCTGCAAATTTCAATGTCGGATAGCATTAACGGTCCTTTAAAGCCACAAAATTAATGAGGGAAACGTTTGCGTCGAGATAATACTGGGTAATAATTCTTTGTAAAGATAAAAATTTAGAATGCTGTACTAATATTGAGCAGCTAAGTTTTAATCTTTTGTTTTAACAAAAAAAGAGGCTAATTAGCCTCTTTTTGTTATCGGTCCCAGTATGCTTCTTCCAAGCTATCTTCTCGCTCAGGCAGTGCGCGAGTCAGCCTCGGAGAGTGCTGCATCAACACCTCGTAACTGACTCGGTTCGCGTATTTGCAAACCTGCGACAATGAGGAGTACGTCAAACAAGGGACGATGTGTTTGTCTGATTTTGGTACATTGTTATGATGAAAGGCATTCGCCGTCATGTCATGCAATAACGCCGATAATGCGCCATCTCCAGCACCATTGGTGTTCTTGATCTCTAACGGACCACCAAGGTAAGGGCCGATATGCGAATATACTTTCTGTGGGTCGGTACAGTCTGACTTACGCATTGCTCGGCTAAATTCAAACTGGTTAAAGTTCTCGATAGGGCCTTCAATGAGTTCATGAGTTGTGTCTCTTAGCGCGACATTGTCACAATATCCTGCCATGTACAAACCATGTGGACCGGCGGTACATAATACCAAATCTACCCAATCTAACGCTTTGTCAGCGGCAAGTAGTGGGTCGGAGAAACCAGTAAGCGCTTCACCTTCTTCTTCATTCATCGCCACAATGGTGACATTATCTTTTATGTAGTCTTGCCAAAATTTTTCATTGCCTTCGATTACCCACTTTGTGCCAAGAGTCAGGACAACAGGCACTGATTTCTGTTTCGCTAACTCAACAGCACGTGCGACGGCTAGAGGCATTGGATCGTTTGGTTTACCACGCATAAGGTAAGATGAAACGACAAGCGCGGAAGCTTTATCGAAAATCTGCTCTGGTATGCTTTCAGGCAGTAGCTGATTCATCTCACCTTCGTTAATAGCAAAGGTACGTTCACCATCGTCTGTGATAAGGGTATAGCAGCGACCAATCGGACCATCTACGGTCTGTAGATGATTGAGGTTCATTCTAGATGATGTGCGACAAAGGTAACGATATCCATATGAACCAACTTCGATATTCTTCGACATTACGCCAAGCAAAACGGATTTGCTGTCTGCGAGAACCGAATAGTTGTGTAGCGTATTACCGATGGTATCGCCAGGGAATTGGTGCGTAATTAGCCCTTGTTCAACAAGCTCCTGATATAAGGCATCGGCTTTACTTTCTTCAAGAACAAGTGAGTGTCCCTTACTCAACTCATATTTCTCTAAAAACGAATCGTCGACGCGAGCTTCGATATCCACGATCGTTTGGCCCACACCAATAATGGTGGGACGAAAGTACTTTGGTGCCGCTTGGGCTTGGCTAACTGACAAGTTCTTTTTACTTGTTGGAAAGTAATGCTTTGATTTACGTTGTCCAGGGAATCTCATAGTAAACGCTAAGGGAACAAAATTTTCCGCATAATATCACGTTTACTGTCATTTCGTTGCAATATATTGCAGGATTTATAGGACGAATCATTTGTTTTGTAGCAGCTTTCTAATTATTACTATAAATGCATGTGCATATGTCGGTCGTTGTATTGACAAGCTTAATAAGGATACTAATCTAATTTAAAACAGCGATATAGGTGAGATATTGAATCCTTTCGATATTAATAAGGTCGACTTTAAGCAAGCATTCAATCGACTCGATAGCTACTTCTTTATTAAAGATGTCGAGGGATGCTATGTGTTCGTTAATGACGCAATTTGTAAGTTGTTCCGTGTGAACAACGAACAGATCCTAGGCAAACGCGATCACGACTTTTTTGATCTAGATGAGTGTAATGATATCGCTTACAACGATCAGCGTGTTTTAGCGGGTCAAACCATATCAAAAATTGAACAAAGTGTTTTAAAAGGGGAGCGTACTCGATTTTATCAAGTCATGAAGTCTCCCTTGTTTGATGGGGAAGGCAAGGTCATCGGCGTGTTTGGTATTGCTATTGATGTGACTGGCACTGTTGAGAAGCGCAATGAACTTGAAACGATGGTGATCCGAGATGTATTGACGGGCTTATACAATCGCCGATTCTTTGAGATGCAGCTAATTAGAGAACATGCCGCCTTCCAACGTCATAAGCAACCTTTGTCGTTACTTATGCTTGATATAGATAACTTCAAATCAATTAATGATCAATTTGGTCACAGCATGGGGGACCATGTTTTAGAAGGGCTTGGTCGACTCATGTTGGAAGCGCTACGAATTGAGGACTACTGTTGTCGGTATGGCGGTGATGAATTTGCAATATTACTTCCTAATACACGTTTGCGAGAGGCCTATTTTCTTGCAGAGCGACTGCGGGCGCGCGTGGTTGACAAGCGGTTTGATACAGGCAGTGATGAAAAATTAGTTGTCTCGATAAGCTTAGGGTGTGCGAACCTTAGCTGCATGCAAGACATTAAAATGATGACCAATTTTGCCGATGTTGCTTTGATGCAAGCCAAGCGAAATCAAAAGAATATTACCTTTGTTTCTTGTGATCAGAAACAAGCAATCTCAACGTGCTCGGATTGTTCGGGATGTAACTGAGCCATTGGTGGTTATATTTGAGCAACCTTTCCGCTAAGTGTGAGCATAAAGTTTAGCTTTTACTCCGGCCTTGTCGTACCTTGTTTAAATAAGAGTGATGCAATTAATTGCTTTAATCAACTCATCCTATGATTTGATTGTTTGTGCTATTCACATCATAATGTGATTTGAATAGTGTGCATTATCGAATCAAGGACTCTTTATGTGGATCTGGCAGGAGACTGATTGGCCTAACTTTATCTGGGATAAAACCGTTGTAGAGCCGACCCTTAGACTGACCCGTTTAAACCAGGGCATTCTATTGGGAAAAATGTTCAGTCACTCTCAAAATGAAGAAGAGAACATGCTGGATACATTGTTGGCGAATATCGTCCATTCCAGTGCCATCGAAGGTGAGAAGCTAAATGCCTTCTCTGTACGTTCGTCGTTGGCAAATAAATTGGGTCTGTCTGAAGCAAGCCCTTTCCCTACAACAGAGCAAACCGATGGCCTAGCGGAAATCATGGTAGACGCTGTTGATAATCTAGACACACCCCTCACACTTGAAAGAATACTGCATTGGCATGAGCAGCTCTTTCCAAAAGGTTACACGATGTTTAGCCCAGTCACTGGCGGTCAACTGCGAGGTAATGAGCCGATGCAAGTGGTTTCTGGGCGTATTGATAGACCGGTTATTCATTTTGAAGCACCCGGACGCGAAATTCTTGATAGAGAATTAGAAGCGTTCATCAGTTGGTTTAATGACTCTAAAAGTAACATGGCATTGGATCCATTGTTAAGAGCAGCCATTACTCATCTGTGGTTTGTTACATTGCATCCGCTTGACGACGGTAACGGGCGTATTACTCGCTTACTAACCGACTTAGCTTTGGCTCAAGCTGAACAGAAATCAGTGCGCTTCTACGCAATGTCAGTAGGGATACTTGCTAATCGAAAAAGCTACTATGAGATCCTTGAGCAAACTCAGAAAGGGGATGTGGATATAACCGACTGGTTAGTTTGGTTTTTTGAAATATTAAACGAAACGTTTGATGGTGTGCTGAATGAGATTGATCAGACTGCATTCAAAACCAACTTTTGGCGGAATGTAGACCAGACCATATTGACGGAAAAACAAGTAAAAGTGCTAAATCGTATGTTGAATGGGGACTTTATCGACGGTATTAATACCTCCCAATATCATAAGGTTGCTAAGGTGAGTAAACCAACGGCCACTCGTCATCTGACCGCGCTAGTTGAGCAGGGGTGCTTGGTGAAATCGGGAGCAGGGCGCAGCACTCGTTATTTCCTTCCTAGATAACCCAGTTTTGACGTTATTGCTCGCTATAACCACCGGAGTGGTAAGGGGGAAAGCGACAACATTGATTCTACCAAAAGTACGGCTGGATAATCATCCTGGCTTACTTGAGGAGATAATCGCTATTGGACACTCGTTTGCCCGCCCCGTTATTATAATGTATGAATAGAGACCAGAATGAAAAGCCGCTTAAGTTGATTGCCTGTATTGTTTGTAACCCCCCATTCGGTTTACAGGCAACCGCTCTATTGACACGTAATTGAACAAGCCACCTTGATAAAGTTTTATCTTTTTAACTTTGATTAAGATAGATCTCGAACTACACGAGCATAATTTTCAATGCGAATGACATCACCCTGGGGGCCGTGACCATTAGGGTAATCTTTTGCATTGCCTTCTTTGGGCTCCGCTCGTTGAGCTCCAGCGCCATGTACATCAAGTAGGGTGCGAGTCCCAGACTTTGGTCTCTTCATAAAGCCCAGGCATTCGCCGAAACAGAAATAAGCGGCTTGTGATTGAGACTTCGGACCAACACGCAGATGCGTGGTGCTGCTCCAAAATGCAGGGTAATTCAAATTCCCTTGTTCATCTTTTATCGAAGATATGGAAAATACAGGATCGATCGCAGCAGAGTTCGTTGCTTGAGGCGAGCGAGAGTAATCGACGATCGTTTGCAGCTCCTTAATCGTAGGTAAGCGCCAATCGCTATATCCTAAGTACTGCTCCTTATTCAGTTGAACAATCCACTCTTTCGCCTCTGACCAATTCATTCCTGTTTGGCTGTCCTGTTTTGCCCACATCAATTGAGTCGCAAAGTCACTGACTGTTTGGTCATTGTTATCTTGAAAGTGGTTTTTACCATAATCGGAATTCCCGCGGACCAAGCGAACCGTAAATTTGTTATCTAGTTTGGAACGTGGATGGACAAGTGGGTAACCCTTGATACGCCCATCAGCAAAGTTAACGCCAAAGAGTGCTTTGTCTTTGCCCATCACTTTACCCGTATAAATCGAGGTTGTGAGGTACTGTGAATCAATCACCCGTGTACCATTAGTACCATAAGCAAAATCAAAAGCCTCTATATCAATGAACGGCTTAGCACCTTTAGGTACGGTAGACATATCTCGATTGCTGGCATCGATTCCAGTGAACAATATAAGCGAGTACAGCTCTTTAATGGTCGGGACTCGCCAATCGTTGTAACCACCAATAGTGGCAGATTTAGCGTATTCAGTGGCCTCATTAAAACTCAGGACTTGATAGTCTTGCTGCCACATTAAACCAGTGACATTATCGGTGATAGTATTGTCGTTGTTATTCTGATATTGACCGGTCTCTATCGAGACGACGGGATAACTTGCAAGGTCGACTGAGGGTGTTATTGGTGCCGTTTGAGCAAAAGGCGCACTAACCGTACAACAAGCCGCTGTGATAAAAACTGTTCGAATGAAAGTAACCATAAATATCCTTAACAGTAAGGGGATAGAGGGTGGTGGTATTTATTGCGCCGTTGTTGTGTTGCCACAATCTAACGACATAAAATCAGCACCAAAGATAACTTGGCCTTTATATTGTTTTTCGATAACGTTAAGACTTGCAGTTTCATTAATTTCGCCACGCAAAAAATGGGTATAAACAAGTTTACTTACGTTAGCGTCTTTGGCTATTTGACTAGATTCTTTAATATTTAAATGAGCATGTTGACGATTCTTTTTCTTAGTTTTACTTTTTTGACCCGATTTGGTTTTTTTATTTCGTTGAGCCTTACCACTGTTATTCATGATCATTCCACCTGAATCAATGATTAAGCAGTTGGCATCTTTAGCGAATTTCGCGACACCAGGACCAGAACTCAAGTCTCCCGTTACGACGACAGATTGATCTTGATAATCAAAGCGGTATGCAATGGATTCGATGGTGTGTGGTACTGAAAGAGTCGAGACTTTTATCTGATTAAGTTCAAAACGATCACCGCCTTTTAGCTTACGGACAGCCAGGCTTTCCATTCTGTCTTTTAAAGAACGTTGAGTCTTACCAAGGCGGTAATTTAAATCTTCTTCATACAAACTAATGTTAGCGCCAACAAAGTCTTCAGTTTGTTTTGGACCAGCAACAAGAAAATCGTGACGACCGAGTAAAGCCGTAGTGAATACGGAAGAAAAGTCGGCATTGTGATCCAAATGGTGGTGGGTGAAAAGAAGTGCATCTATCTGACGTCCATCAACCCCCAACTTCTCTAAATTACGTTTTACGCCATCACCCATATCAATCAAAATTTGAGTATCAGCTAATGTGATTAGTACGCCTGCACTGACTCGATCAGGATTATAATCCGGAGAGCCAGAGCCTATGATGGTAGTATTCATTTGTGGGGCTTGCGCATACACAAGGTTTGCCAGACTGCATGCAGCAATGATAATTATCTGTCTCTTGAGGTGAGTCAAGGGAAACTCCAATTTCAGGATAATAGACTCATTACACTTTAAAGATCACGGCAAACAAACAATATAACCTTTACTCAAATTTACGTATCAATAACTAAACATCTTCTATATACAAAAATAAGACTCAGAACTGACGGCCTTTTCGAATACGAATCGAACCGCCGTACCGCAATGTGATGACAGCGCATAAGGAAAAATAGTTCTTGGCGGATGAGGTTATGTATTTTGTTAATTATGCAAAATTTACTTATTAGAGAAAGATCCGCATTAAAAAACGAAGCGATAGACAGAAAAAAGATAATTGCTGGGTTATTAGTAACAAATGCTGGATTGTTAATTTAATTGGGACAATCGCTTTTGGACAACCCAACTTTCACGATATTGACGACATAATTTGGTTAGCGTAGAGAGTGACGCTCTAAGAGAGCGCTGTCCGACTTAGATCCAACGAGAACCGAACGAACTACTTTTCCGAATAAGAAGATGTCAAAAATCCGACTATACGATACAACACCAACGCGTGTAAGCTGCGATTTCCTTAGATACTCCTTCTCAATAAGCTCTGTATTAACGGTATGAATTACTTTCAAAAATGCAATGTTAGCTTACCCGTTTTAGATTGATGTAGCATTGACGACCACGTTTGAGAAGCGCATTCTTTTATATCCGAGCAGGACGGCGTTTGCTTTAATTAATGGAGCGATCGAACAATAGTTTGTTCTGTGCGACACATCCATCTGATTGGTAGGACACATGAATAAAATTGTTATGTTAGTTATGGGGCTGCTTTTTACCAGTCGATTATTTGCCAGCATCGGACCGCATATTACCCAACTTGAGCATGACGCACCTATTCTCATTCGCTCGGCAATCATTGTCGGCGTTGCGGTATATCTCATTTGGACGGTAGTGAAATACCTTAAAAAGTACAAAGCGTCTCGCTAAAGTTAGTTTTCGCAAAAACCTTTAAAGGGTGGCCTACCAAAGTTCAAAGCGAAAACAGAGCTGAAGTGTACGGCACCAGCCACGCTGGACATCCTGTGATTCGAATTGACAGTACTTAACGTTAGGCATGTTTTTTCGAATGGCGCTAAGAAGCTTTGGACGCACCTTTGGAAAAAGCTTTGTCCAAAGGTGTGTCCGTGTTGCTCTACGCTAACACGGAATCGATTATGTCCCGTCATTGCATCCGCAAGTCCAAATTATCTTCATCCCCTTGAAAAAGCAGGTCTTCATCCGCGTGTTGTTTCGATTCATGTACATTTAAGAACTCATAAAGCCACTGACTATAGCGTTTTATGTCTTAGAAGCGTTTTTGTAAGTGATACCTTCGCGATGAAAAGGTAGTCCTGTAACAATTCATTCACATCTGGTGCCTGATTGTAAATCAAACCACCGCCTTTCAATCCATTGGTGTTATTCACTTTCCCGATTTAGCTATCTGTGTGTAACAATTATCTTACAACCTGATGGGGTTTAACCATGATGGGCTATTTTCATCCATGAATTCCCTTATCTCGGTCTGTGAGCCAAATTTAATAAATCACAAAAAAACACAACACGACACCAACAGGTACAAGGAGATAGTTCATGGTGGAGTCATACAACCCGCTTGGCACGGACGGATTCGAGTTTGTTGAATATACCGCCGTCGACCACAAGGGAATTGAGCAACTTAAAGCGCTGTTTGTGTCACTTGGTTTTGCTGAAATCGCCAAGCACCGTTCAAAAGAAGCTTGGCTGTATCGACAAGGTGACATCAACTTTATCGTTAATGAACAGCCACACAGTCAAGCGGAAGCGTTCGCCAAGGTACATGGACCATCGGTCTGTGGCATGGCTTTTCGGGTTAACGAAGCTACGGCTGCAATGGAGCAAGCGCTCAAGGGCGGCGGTGAAGAGTACAAAACAGAAATAAGGCCGATGGAACTGAGCATTCCTGCCATTTACGGCATCGGTGAAAGCTTGCTCTATTTTGTGGATCGTTATGGTAAGCAGAGCATCTATGATGTGGATTTCCGATTTTACGATGATGCTGAAGAGCGCATGGCCGAAGCCAATGTTGGATTGTATGAAATCGATCACCTCACGCACAACGTTAAGCAAGGCAACATGGACGTGTGGTCTGGATTCTATGAGCGTCTTGGAAACTTCCGCGAGATTCGCTACTTCGACATTGAAGGTAAGCTCACAGGCCTTGTGAGCCGCGCCATGACCTCGCCATGTGGCAAAATACGAATACCAATCAATGAGTCTTCCGACGACAAATCACAAATCGAAGAGTTTATTCGCGAATACAACGGCGAAGGTATTCAACACATCGCGCTCACCACAGATGACATCTACAAAACCGTGAAAACCTTACGTGATCGCGGCATGGACTTCATGCCAACCCCAGATACTTACTACGACAAAGTCGATCAGCGTGTGAAAGGCCACGGGGAAGACACCGATTTGCTGCGCGAATTACGTGTTTTGATTGATGGTGCGCCTACCAAAGACGGCATCTTGCTCCAAATTTTCACGCAGACGGTCATCGGCCCAGTGTTCTTTGAAATTATTCAGCGTAAAGGCAACGAAGGCTTTGGCGAAGGCAACTTCAAGGCGTTGTTTGAATCGATTGAAGAGGACCAGATTCGTCGGGGAGTATTAGACGATGCATAAATGGATCTCGTTTCCTCATCGGGAGGGCGTGTGCTCCAAACAAGCGCATGCCGACTTTCCCAAAGAGGCTATTTATGAAAGGGAAGCGGGGCGGAGTGGTTTCTTCGGTCCTGCAGCTCACTTTCATCACCAACATGCCCCAACAGGGTGGTCTGAGTGGGAGGGCGATTTACGCCCGCGTGCGTTTGATTTTACGCTAGTGGAAAAAGCCAGCCAGATAACTCCTTGGGCGGTGCCTCATCTCTTGCACAATGCTGACTGCAAAATCCGCGTGTGGCGAATGGATGAGAAGATGGAGTTCTTGGTGCGTAACTCTGATGGGGATGAGCTGCTGTTCATTCACCAAGGCAGCGCCGATCTCTATTGTGATTATGGCCATATAGCGGTGAGCGAAGGGGATTACGTGATGATCCCACGCTCGACCAATTGGCGCTTGGAGCCAAGCGAGCCGATGTTCATCTTGATGATCGAAAATACCGATGCCGCGTATTCCTTGCCAGAAAAAGGCATGGTCGGTAATCATGCGGTGTTTGATCCGGCCGTGCTCGATATCCCGTCGATCAATGACAAGTTCCGCGCTCAGTATTTAGAAAGTCAGACTCAGGTTCAGGTAAAACGCCACGATAAAGTGAGTGTGATCACCTATCCGTTCAACCCACTGGATGCGATTGGTTGGCATGGTGACTTAGCAGTAGTAAAAGTGAACTGGCGCGATATTAGGCCGCTGATGTCACATCGCTATCACTTGCCTCCTTCCGCACATACCACATTTGTGGGCGCTGGATTTGTGGTGTGTACCTTTGTGCCGCGTCCGATTGAGAGCGATCCCGGTGCATTGAAAGTGCCGTTCTATCACAACAACGACGACTACGACGAGGTGCTGTTTTATCATGCGGGAGATTTCTTCAGCCGCGACAATATTGAAGCGGGCATGGTGACCTTCCATCCAGCTGGATTCACCCACGGGCCTCATCCTAAAGCCTTCAAAGCAGGGCAAGCGCACAAGAAAAAATTCACCGATGAAGTGGCCGTGATGATCGATACTCGCCATGCACTGCAGTTCTCTGATGAACTCGATAGCGTTGAGAACAAAGAATATGTCTATAGCTGGCAAGAGTCGGCTGACGATAAGAAGTAAGGGACAACAAGGATGAAATTAGCAACTAGGAAAAATGGCACTCGTGATGGGCTGTTGATGGTCGTGAGCAAAGATCTCAAACAGTGTGTCGCTGCCACTGAAGTCTTCCACGCCATGCATCTTGCGCCAACCATGCAGGTGGCATTGGATAACTGGGATAACGTGGCTTCACAGTTGCAAGCGTTATACCTCGCGTTAAACCACGGGCAGGTGTCAGGCAGTGAAGTTTTTGACTCCCAGTATTGTGAATCACCTCTGCCGCGTGCGTATCAATGGGCAGACGGCAGTGCGTATGTCAACCACGTTGAGTTGGTGCGTAAAGCGCGTGGCGCTGAAATGCCAGAAAGCTTCTGGGTTGACCCCTTAATGTATCAAGGCGGCTCAGATGCGTTTATCGGTCCTCGTGACAATATTGAATTTGCCAGCGACGAATGGGGCATCGATTTTGAGGGAGAAGTCGCCATTGTGACAGGCGATGTACCGATGGGTGCAGATGCTAAACAGGCGCACGATTCCATTCGTTTACTGATGTTGGTGAACGATGTGTCGCTACGCGGCTTGATTCCCGCGGAGCTTGCTAAGGGCTTTGGCTTTTTCCAATCTAAACCGTCTTCGGCGTTCTCTCCGGTCGCGGTCACACCCGACGAGCTTGGCGAACAATGGAAAGACAGCAAGGTACATTTACCGCTGATATCAACCTTCAACGACCAACCTTTTGGCTGCCCAAATGCGGGCGTTGATATGACCTTCAATTTCGCACAGCTAGTTGTGCATGCCGCGAAAACTCGCCCACTATCGGCGGGCGCAATCATTGGATCTGGCACGGTATCGAATAAGCAAGGCACGGATCACGGCACCTCAATTGCTGAAGGAGGCGTGGGGTATTCATGCATAGCGGAAGTACGCATGATTGAGATCATCCGAGATGGCAAACCAGCGACGCAATTTATGTCGTTTGGTGACTCGATTCGTTTAGAGATGTTTGATGTGGCGGGTGACTCAATTTTTGGCGCGATTGACCAAAAAGTGAGCCAATATCGATCGCTATGATCCACATAATGAGGGGTTTTGTATGAGCGAGAGCATTTTATGAATGAGCACATCACACTCTATGGCTATTGGCGTTCGTCGGCAGCCTATCGAGTGCGTATTGGGTTGAACCTAAAGCAGCTCAACTATGAGTCTATATCGGTGCATTTGGTGCGAAATGGCGGCGAGCAGCATGACCCACAATATCGAGAACTCAATGCAAGTGAACTTGTGCCCGTGCTGGTGGATGGTGAGGTTCAGCTCAATCAGTCGCTGACGATTTTGCAATATTTGGACGAAACCTACCCAGAAGCCTCGATCATTCCGGAGCACACACCGCTGCGCTATCAAGCATTAGCAATGGCTCAGGATATCGCGATAGAAATTCACCCTCTTAACAACTTGCGTGTACTGCAGTATTTGGAGCAGGAACTGTCGTGCGAACAAGAGGCCAAAATGGATTGGGTTCACTATTGGGTTCATCAAGGGTTCAGTGCGCTAGAGGAGAAGTTAGCGAAGCACCGAAAAACACACGGTGATTCGGTTTATAGCCTCACAGATTCGCCATGCATTGTCGATCTCTGCTTGGTGCCGCAAGTCTATAACGCGCTGCGCTTTGCGGTTGATATGTCGCCTTATCCGTTGATTAACTCGATTGTAGATGCGTGTAACCAGCTGCCTGCCTTTATTGACGCGATACCTGAAAACCAAGCGGATGCGAATGCACCGCTGTAAATGTAAATACTCGTCCCTTGCGCCACCAAAACCGTTTTTGGAGATAAACGGTTTACTTTCCTTTTTCCTCCAACTAACAATATCCGTTATCTTCACGAAAGTGAGGATCTCACAAAGCGCGTAGACAATTGAAAAAATTCGATTAAGTTAAGTACATCAAGTTCGCAACGCGCTGAATGAGATCCCCTTTTTCAAGGGGATAACGGTTGGTTTTATTTGTTGGGGAGTAACATGCCAGAATTTATTCTGCGTTCATGAAAACAGAACGGGCACATTCTTGGATAGATCCCCTTTTTCAAGGGGATGACGGTTAGTTTTTATTTGTGGGAGCAGAAAATGACAGAGTCTATTCTTTACTGACCAAGACACGCTGACGGAAGCTGAACTGGTACGCTTTTGGACAGAAGCTTCTTGGCTAACCCGATTCCCACCTATCAATAAATTCGTCATCCTCACAAAAGTGAGGATCTCTTACAGAGTGTAGGTAATTGAAAAACTACGACTAAGTCACGTAAATAAGTTTTACAACGCGCTGAATGAGATCCCCTTTTCCAAGGGGATGACGATTCTTGTGATTGGTTTGAAACAAAAAATGGGGCATCTTCGTCGTATCGGTGCCCACTTTTGCAAAAAGGGCCGCACTACCTAATAACACGCGCTTTCTTTCATTATTTCAACACCTAACGCAAGCTCCTCACGCCATGCTAGCTCGATAGCTTCCTCATATAATGGGTCGTATACTGCGACGATAGCTAAAAGGCTATCGACCCACACATCAAGCTCTTTTGCAGAAATATCCAACCCCATATCTTTGTGCTTTATGGCCAGATTTCTGACTGTGTTACATATTGACGGCGTTGTGGAGGCGTTTTTTATCAGAACCAGAGACGCTTTTAGCATACGTGCTTGCTTTTCTTTATCGATCTCTTGAAACCGCTCTTGGAAACGGGGGTTGGCATCACAAAACAAGCTCAAAAAATCGGTTATAAACTCGCTACCAATACGGCATCGTTGATAACTATTAAGAAAGGTTTCACTGCTGCTCATAGAACACCCTTAGTCATTTCTCGATTCAAAGATTACTTTATATAGTTTATAGCATAAAAGGCTACTAATCCTAATTTAGAACCTTGTTCGAAACAAATAATGGGGCAGAAATGAGTAGGGGCAATCTGTAAGAACGGCTTAGACCTTGAGTTAACAGTCAACAGATACGCCCTGACGATCCCACTTAAATACAACCAATACAAAGATCCGAAAACCCACCATACCGTTCAATCCATGGATTTGTCTAAGTGACGTTTTTCTCGAACTGAGTCTATCTATTTTAATATCAAAGTGAAGCTACGCGCTTTATCTCGTCCAGCACATCGGCGTTGGCTATCGCGCCCATGTTCTCCACTGGCTTACCATTGACCACCTGTTTAACCGCAAGCTCCACGAGTTTGCCTGAGCGTGTTTTTGGAATGTCGCTGATAGCAAATATTTGGCTTGGAACGTGCCTCGGCGAGCATGAGGATTTGAGTTTGCTCTTGATGGTTGCCAGCAATTCGTCACTCAAAGTCATGTATTGCTGCAATTGAACAAACAGCCATATCTGTTCATTGCGGTCGATATTTTTCCCGACGGCGATGGAGTCAACGATGCCCTCGATGGTATTCACTTGCTGGTAGATCTCGGCGGTACCAATTCTGACGCCGCCAGGATTGAGCGTGGTGTCGCCTCGTCCATAGAACCGGTAGCCACCATGGATAGTTTGTTCAACTTCGTCACCGTGATGCCATACATTGTCGTACTTGTCCCAGTAAGTGCTGTGGTAGCGCTCACCAGTGTCATTCCAAAAGCCTGCAGGGAAGTTGGGAAGGGAATTGGTGCACACCAATTCACCTCGTCGCTGCGTGTGACTTTGTCCTTCTGAATTAAATACTCGTACATCAATTCCCAGCCCCGCGAATTGGCACTCACCGCGATAAACAGGGGAGATAGGGTTACCCAATACAAAGCAGCCACAAATATCTGTGCCGCCAGAAATTGACGCTAAATGTAGGTCTTGCTTGATGTGCTTGTAGACGTAATCGAACTGCTCAGGGTAGAGCACCGAACCTGTCGAGCAGAGGGTTCTTAAGTGAGGAAGGGAGTGGCTCTTAGCGGGAGAAAACGGCGCTTTTTCAATCGTTTCTAAGTATTTAGCTGAGGTGCCAAACAACGACACATTGGCACGTTGCGCTAAATCCCAAAGTACATAGGGCTGCGGATAAACTGGGCTGCCATCAAATATCACCAAACAAGCGCCACTGGCGAGCGCAGAAACGTGCCAGTTCCACATCATCCAACCACAAGTGGTGTAGTAGAAAAC
The DNA here is from genome assembly GCF_002873335.1 of Vibrio sp. 10N.286.49.B1. Taxonomy (GTDB): domain Bacteria; phylum Pseudomonadota; class Gammaproteobacteria; order Enterobacterales; family Vibrionaceae; genus Vibrio. The sequence continues at coordinate 69,384 of NZ_MCUW01000008.1, forward strand.
GCGATCGCTTGGTTTAATATCGCAATGAAGTTGATGCTCTTTCAGATGGTTGATGATGGTGCCACCCACCGAGTGCACAATGCATTTCGGTTTGCCCGTTGTGCCAGAAGAATACAGAACAAACAATGGGCAATTGAAACCTACACGCGTAAAGCGCAAAGGTTGCGGCTGATAATGATTAATGATGGTTTGCCAGCTTTGGGTCAATACATCAGGCTCAACGCTGTTTTTTTGAAAGTGACCGCTCTGATGTAAATAACCGATGGAACACACCTGCTTTAGCTCGTTTAAGTGTTCGCTGATGTCGTGATTTTTGTCCGTCATATCGAACGCCTTGCCATTGAAGGTGTAGCCATCGCAGGTGAACAGTACCTTGGGTTTTACTTGGCCAAATCGTTCGATCACACTCTCTACACCAAAGTCAGGCGAAGTCGATGTCCAAATCGCGCCTAAGCTGGTGGTAGCTAGCATTGCGACGATGGTTTGCGGCAGGTAAGGGGTGTAGGCTGCGACCACATCGCCTTGTTGCACGCCGCAAGTAATGAGCCATTGTTGAACACTGGATATTTCCTCACATAGCGTTTGCCAAGTGTAGGTCTGTTGATCACCGCGTTCATTCTCAAACCAAATTGCGAGCTCGTTTGGCAATGTATTCGCACTATGCAGCAAGTTTTCTGCATAGTTGACTTGCGCGTCAGGAAACCAAATGGCATCACGCTCAGATTTTGCTTGCTGCCAACGACTGTTGCCTTGTTTTAATACGCTGTCTCCTTGCGAGCCCACCATGCCACAAAACTGCCATACGTGTTGCCAAAATAACTTGGGCTGATCCACCGACCATTGGTGGAGGTCGGCGTAGCGGGTTATTTCCCTATCGAGACCCAAGCTTGATGGTTTCGATTCTGGTAGAACGAGGCTATCTATAAATCGGGTTACGTTGGCTTGTGTGATACGTTGTTTGCTGGGTCGCCAAATTGGCTTATTGCTCTGGTGCATTCCTTTGCCTTTAACAAAAGGTTAACGTTTTCAGTCTGGTATTCAGGTTTTACAAAGTCAAAAGATCAGCAAAATAAGCACCTGACAGAATTGTGTAAACAAAATGTTACAGAAAGGCTGGTTTCGATAAATGGTACGAATTGGCGCTTAGTAAGAGTGGAGGTAGGCTTAAAGGGAGACATTCGTTAGGAGGTGGATAATGACTCGATATCATTCTAAGCCCGTGAGCCAAGAGGGGTGGGTTGAGTGGAGCCTCGAAGACGACGCCATTTGGCACGACTTAGTGAAAAGGCAATTGAACGTAGTCAACGATCGCGCTTGCGATGCGTATTTGCATGGCTTGACCCTGCTTGAACTACCCTCAGACAGGGTTCCTCAGCTCCCTGAGATAAACAAGGTGCTAAAGGAAACTACGGGCTGGCAGGTGCAGCCTGTTGCGGCATTAATCGATTTTGACCATTTCTTTGATTTACTCGCCAACAAGCGATTTCCTGTAGCGACTTTTCTTCGAACACGAGATGAGTTCGATTATTTACAAGAACCTGATTTCTTCCATGAAATTTTTGGCCACTGTGCCATGTTGACTAATACCGATTTCGCTGCTTTTACGGAGCATTATGGAAAACTAGGACAGGTGGCAACACCCAAGCAGCGCGCTTATCTCGCTCGTTTGTATTGGTTTACGGTTGAGTTCGGCTTAGTCCGAGAGGGGCAGAAACTGAAAATCTATGGGGGTGGCATTCTTTCGTCTCCAGCAGAAACGCTTTATGCGTTAGAAGGGAACGTGGCGATCCGTGATGAGTTTGATATACATACTGTCCTAATAACCCCTTATCGCATCGATATCATGCAGCCTAAATATTATGTCATCGAGGGGCTGTCTGAGCTCTTTAAAATCAGTCAGACAAACCTTTTACAGCACGTTGATCGCGCGATAGAAGCGGGATTACTACCACCACTTTATGAACCCAAGGAACCAGTACATGTTGAATGAACAAAAATGTGAAGCCTGCGGTATCGATGCCATTGCGCTTAATAAAGATGATCAACAAATTTTACTATTGGAGCTGTCTGGCTGGCAGATTATCGAAAGAGACGGTATCCCACAGCTTGAAAAAGTGTATAAGTTTAACAATTTTAAGCAGGCGTGGGCATTTAGTAATAAAGTGGCAGCGTTGGCGGAAGAAGAATTTCATCACCCTTCTATCTTATTGGAGTGGGGCCAAGTCACTGTGACATGGTGGAGCCATTCGATCAAAGGGCTGCACAAAAATGATTTCATCTGCGCATCACGCTGCGATGTCACTGTAGCCACAAATAAAAAATAACCGTCAAGCCCTTAAACAAAAGAATCTTTATCAGCGCGTTGTGAGTTGATTCTTACCCTTTGGTTTTTATCTAAAGTGAGTCACACGGTTTAAAAGCGTCTCGTTTCACAAGGGAGGGCGATCCAATGTCGCTAGGGTGGATGAAATGGGTGACAAAAATTGTCGCGGGAAAAGAGATAAGGATGGCGTTTAAGATAATACATTCGTTTTATTTGAGAGTAACGAATTTGAAGTCTGCTAAATTTTATGGGTAGTCAACGGGTGTTGGACTACCCAATGATTGGACTACTGTGCGGTCTCTACGGTCTCTACGGTCTCTACATAAGCTTTAGTTCCCCATAGAGGTACCGTTGACAAGCTATGTTTAAAGCTACCCGATGTCTCTTTCGTTGAGTAAGATAAATACATAATAGTTTGATTGTCAGCATCAAAAATACGTCGTACTTTCATGGTTTTAAATAGAATACTTTTTGATTTTCGAAAGACAATTTCTCCAGATTTAGATCTGTCTATTTGCGCTATCATTTCAGGCGTAATTTCGCCAGTTTGACGGCAAGATATTGAGCTGTCACTTGGATCTGAAAAGCTCAAGTTGGCCTCGATACTCGCGATGTGGCACGTTACACCAGGGACCTCAGGGTCCGTTAATGTGTTGAGTTTAATGTCTTTTAATGTAAACATGCCAAGTGAAACATCACCGACCTCCTTATCTCCACAACCTGTTAGGGCGAGGGCGATAGCTGGAACGATCAAGAGCTTTTTCAACATATTGGTGTAATCCTTTAATATAAGAGCTTACGTATACCATAACCACGGTCAGCAAAAAATCAAATAGGATTTACAATGAAAGACGCGGCAATTGCTCTATATAACAAAAAGAATGAATGGTTAGCGAGCCAAGTTGATGTGGAATTTCCTACCCCAGAAAGCCTAAAAGGGCGAGCGTTGTATCTTGATTCACTCACGAGTCGATATTTAGAGTCTGTTCCAAACTCAGAAATGCAGAAGGTGAATATTGAGTGGCACCTTGTCGACTTTCATCGACTTACTGTTATGTTTGCCTTAATGCAATCTAAGCAATGGGGAACCGAAGAAGGGCAAAACCTTATCGTGGAGTTCTTAACTCAAATTATTCTTGAACCTGACTATGGGTTGTATGTTGGTTTTGAGGATGGTCAGCCAACGTGCGCCGCATTATTAAGTCAAGACGATAACGTTATGCTGGTTTCTGACGTTATTAGTTCAGATACCGCGGTCGATTATGACCGAATCGCGTTGTCTTTAATACAGAGTTTAGAAAGTTCAAACTTATCTGAAGTTTGGATTGAAAAACGGTGATCGGCTTGGAAGTTTCGACTATTACTTAAATAAATGTTGTAAACCCTCGCGTAGATACCGTTTTGCGTACTCATAGTCGGTTAATATTTACGACGAATTAAGTAGTATGGACTTAGAGAGATATGACGGTAGTTAAGTGCGTTTTGTTCGATTGTGATGGCACGCTAGTCGATAGCGAAATGCTGTGTTGTGATGCACTTGTTGCCACCTTTAAAGAGGTGGGGGTTACGTTACCTTTAACGGTCGTCAGCGAAGACTTCACCGGTGGGAAGATAGCAGACGTGTTAATGTCGGCGCAGCAGGCTGCAGGTTCACGTGTGTCACTGGATATTCTCGAGCCAATTTATCGTCGAATTACCACTGAACTGTTTGAATCTAAGTTGACGCCTATCGATGGCGTCGAACTTCTATTGGACTATTTGGATAGCGAAGGCGTTGAATACTGCGTTGTGACAAACAGTCCGACACACAAAGCCATTCATATGTTAACGATTGTCGGTTTGGCAGATAGATTTAAAGGGCGAGTTATTTCTGCTTTTGATGCAAACAGCTGGAAACCTGAGCCCGATTTGTTGAGATATGCCGTAACGATGATGGGCTTTTTACCCAATGAGTGTGTCTATATCGACGATACCATTAAAGGGGTGACGATGGGGGTGGCGACGGATATTAATACGATTCATTTTGCTAAAGTATGCCATATCAAACAATCCAACGTAGTGTGCTTAACGGCAATGGATCAAGTGGTGGATTATATCAGTGATTTGAATGGGTCAGTGCATCACGCAGTTAGTTCGTAATCTAATCCTTGTCTGCACCATCATCTTTTTGATGTACATCGAGGTCCACTCTTTTGAGTACTCTTTTGTGTAAAACCCGCAATTTGCACATAAGAAGGTTTCGCCGCTATCGGACAGTAAATATTCATCGGCGTTACATTTTGGACAGCATTGGTTTAACTGGTTATCAATGGTGTTCTTTTTCATGTACTAAACCTTTTCACTTTTTTAATTGAGTGGTCTCTCATCAGCTTAAGCATAATACGGGTCACTAATTTTATGTTGAAAAATTAGCCTCTTGCATTGTACGCTGCGAGTTATATCACGGCATCGATGAACCAATATTTAAATCACCAACATTTCAATTCAATAAACTTGCGTTAACGGTTGCTCTGTTGTAATTGCACTGTTGCTGTAACTGTTAGCCTGACGGTTTCAACGGTTCCTTTAGAAGGCGATAATCTCGTACTTGTCGTTAGTGATCATCTTTGTTGCAAACCATAGTCGTAAACCATCACTCCGTTTAACCACGTCATCAAAATGGTTGCGCTCGAAATCTCAGACACTGGAATTTTAGTGATGTCCTTATTTAGTACGACGAAATCAGCGAATTTCCCAACACTAAGTGACCCTGTCACATCACTTATTCCTAAACTATGGGCTGCGTTGATCGTGTATGCATCGACCGCTTGTTCAATGGAGTGAAAGCCAGTCTTGCCCATCCGTAAGCTGTTAGATATACCAACGAGTGGATTAATGTCGTGCACGTTCCAATCACTACTTAAAGTGAGGTTAGCCCCTGTATCAAGTATTGCTCGTGGGTTCATCATAGCATTGGCTCGAGATTGTCCTAAAAAGGGTTCAGCCCATTGGTGTTCATGCTGCACAATGTACTCTGAGCCGACTTTGAAAATCGGCAGTAACATTGAGTGCTTTAAAACGAGGAATATCACTTTTATTGACGAGTTCCACGTGAGTCAGTGTATAGGGTTTGTCTGATCCGGCTTTTCTTACTGACTCAATCGCATTGAGTGATTCGTGAACGGCACCGTCTCCGATCGCATGGATATGCGCACTGAACCCCATTTTATCAAGCGCCGTCAGCCATGATTTCATTTGCGTGGGTGGGATGTAATTTATCCCGTAAGGGAAGTCGGGTAGATAGGTATCTCGATAAGGCGTAAGCGTTTTCGCTGTGCCATTAATAAATATGCCATCACTGTACATTTTGACTTGATTGACGATTAGTAAGCGGGATGGGTTATTAGAATAAACGGACTTTAGAAAAGCGAGCTGTTTATTCATTGGGTCAGCAGGGTAGATCCAAGGGCGCAAAGAAATGCGAGCCGTTAAGGCATTGTCTTTTAGTGCTTGTTGCCATACCTCATACCACCCACGCTTCCAATATAGTCGCCCGTCACCAATGGTCGTGATGCCATGTGCTGCCGCTTCGTTTAATCCCATTATTAGGCCATCATAACTTTGGTTGAATTGGTCATCGAGGCTATTCCAAGCCAATTCCATCACGATATCACCGGCATTATCAAACAATATGCCATTAAGCTCGCCTGTCACTTCGTCTTTGAGGATAACGCCACCTTGTGGGGCTGGAGAGGCTTTATTGATGCCCGTGAGTTGCAATGCCACAGAATTAACCCACATAGAATGAGAAGTCTGCTCCATCAAGATAACGGGTCGATCTGGAAAAATACGGTCAATGACCTGAAGCGGCGTAAGTGAGCTGCTACTGTCCAAAACGGCGTCTAATGAGAAACCATAACCCATAACCCAACCATCGCCCTTAGATTGACGACGACAGGCTTCTAAAGCAGGAATATGTTCTAGAAGAGACGCGCTCATACTAAGCTCGCAGTTTCCGCCAGCTTCTGAGGCTGCCTCAAATACATGATTATGGTTATCAATAAACCCAGGCAGTATCATGGCACCTTCTAAGTCAAGGACCTTCGTATTTGCAGAACGATAGCCATTAATCTTTGAGACGGGACCTACATAGACAATACGCCCGTTTTGCACAGCGATTGAATCGGCATTGTGATGTCCATAAATCGTCGCGTTGGTTAAAATAGTATCTGCAGATGCACCGGCAATGGCACTTGAAATTAAACCTGCATTAATCAGCATTGTAGCTAAAATGAGGGTTGTCGTTGAAGAGATTGATTTCATGGTCTGTTCCTTTCATACCGTTCTTTTCATTAGAAATATCGCGGTGTACGGCAATGCTCTAATTGTACTTAACATAAGGAAGAAAGGAAAAATACTCGCGATAAGAATAATGGACAGCCGCGACGAATTGCTCAATAACAAAAACCGATGAGAATGTAGTGATGCGTGACGCTGACACTAATTGTGAGTGTGACCCAGAAGGATTATCGCTCTCGTGTATGCTCGATGTCATCGATTCGCTGAGGCTCGCAGTAGAATCGGGACACCACCAGAATAGGGAGCAATTTTCTTGTTTTGCAGTGAAAAATGACAAGAGTGAATCACTTGCCCCTAACATATTCTGTCGAATGGTGACGTATTCAAGGGGTGGCGTGAAAATTATTTGAGAACACGGAAGTTAATCACACAAGAGCACAAATTCACTTGGTGAAACTACGCGGAGTTTGCTACGTTTAAATGACACAGTGATTGGAAAGGTAGAATTATATGAAAATAAATGTTCAAACACATCATGTATCAATCAACGATGACTCTCGCAAAGAAATTGAAAGCAAATTTGAGAAGGTTTCCGCTCACTTTCCACAACTGATCAGCTGCGACATTATTATCACAAAGGAACATGGGCAGCATAATGTGGAAGTCTTTACCAACTACGAAGGTGTTCGAGTTGTAGCAAAATCAACCGACGATGTTATGTATCCAGCTATCGCAGCCGCATTGAAAAAACTTGAAGCAGGTTTGCGAAATCGTAAAGGACAGCTAAAATCTGATCTCCATGAGAAACCAACGAGTACGAAACCTGAAATTGCGTCGGATATCATTCAAGAAATGAAACTTGTGTAGTAAGGTACAACGAACAACTTTAGAGCCAGCACTTAGTGCTGGCTTTTTTCATGCCTTCCGTTTATGTCGATATTCCGCTATCGGCATTAGTGAGGGGCTAGTAGCAAATTGTTAGTAACAAATAGGTATTGGCAATCGCGGCTAAAAGATATGCTTACTTCATCTCATCGTTTACCCATATCCAAGCGTGCTCGTCTGCAGTTGCAGGAAAGCAGTGTTGGCAATGGAAATTGACGTTTGACTTGGTTAAGGTAGTCGGAATGTACAACATCATTGGTTACTGGCTTTACGAGGATTCGTTTGACGGTCTAACCTGTGATGAAAATTAAGGCACAACATTTAAGGGTACAACATTGGCAAAGAAGTATTATGTAGTTTGGAAAGGACGTGAAACGGGCATCTTTATGACGTGGGCAGAGTGTAAAGCGCAGGTAGACCGCTTCAATGGCGCGAGATATAAATCATTTCCGACACTAGCAGAAGCAGAGACTGCGTTTGGATCAAGTGGCACGCCAAATCTTAATTCAACTCCGGCTAAATCCAATTCAATTGCGTCTAAAAAGTCGCCCAAAGCTAACGCATCCAAAGCCAACGCATCCAACACCACCAAAGAAAAGTTGACGCAACAAACAATCGACATGATGCCGTTCGATATTAAAATATTCACCGATGGTGGTTGTGAGCCGAATCCGGGTAAAGCCGGAACTGGTATTGCGGTATACAGTGCTAACGTCTTAAGTGAACTGTGGTATGGCAAGTACCAGTCATTTGGTACCAATAATACTGCCGAGTTGAATGGGTTATATGAGGCGATGTTATTAGCCAAACAAAAACTTGCTCAAGGCCAGACAGTCAGCATTTATTGCGATTCAATGTATGCCATCCAGTGCATCACTACATGGGCGAAAAGTTGGTCGGCAAAAGGTTGGAAAAAATCAGGAGGAGAAATAAAAAATCTGGATTTAATTCAACCAATGTATTCCCTGTATCTAGAAATTAAAGAGAATATCGATATTTACCATGTTAATGGTCACGTTGGTATTGAAGGTAATGAATTGGCTGACCGTATGTCTATTGTCGCTATAGATTCAGCTGAGGAAGGGTTTGTCTTATACTCGGATCTTTCTGACATTGATCAGATCCTCGGATTAAGAACGGGTTAATAGCCAAAGGCGTGTCCTTAGTCCCAATGCATAAAGCTATCAATGCGTAAAACTAGTAACGTGTAAGAATACGAACTTATCAATGTACTAACGCATCAAAGTATCCGGCACCAATGTGTTGATGCCGGATATGAAATGGATGGGGAAACAAGAAAATGCGCTCTTGCTTCCACAACCATGTAAGCCTAGTCCCATTTAGGCAAATCACTTCCCAACGGAGAGGTTGGTCGCGCCCAGTAAGCGGGTGTTTGCGAATAAACCAACACCGGTTTTAGGTGGGTAATTAGCCCAAATGGCGTCATGGTATCTGTTGAAAATTGACTGATGTTCCCACCTGACACCACTTTTTGTATTGTTTTTAACATCGCCTCACTGTCTTTGAGTACAGGTTGGGTTTGCTGGTCTTGATACCACATACATGTTGAGGCAAGTGAAACACTGACCTGCTGCGGGCCACCGATTGACGCTCTGTTATGGAGTGCTTTTAGAATTCCCATCGAACCCATCAAGCCAGTGCCGTAGTCCGTTATGAAACCGTAAGGGCAGAGGATTGGCTGGTTTGTTAAACCATGATCAAATGAAGAGCCAACGGCAGCTTGTGCAATGTTTTCCCAGCCGTGACGGTTTTTCCAAGGACCAACTTCGCCAAAAGCAGAGCTAGTAACAATGATTAAGTTTGGATTGATAGATAATAATTTATCGTTAGTGATACCAAATTTATGTTGTAACCGGCCAGGTGCATAACCATTGACATAGACATCAGCATCTTTGATTAACTCATAGAATGTTGCGAGGTCATCTTGTTGATTAAAATTAAGATAGGCATTCTTCTTACCAAATCCAGTATCTAGATAGTTGGATGCAATGCGTTCGGCAGTAGGATTTGCTATATGGATGACTTCAGCACCTTGCTCAGCCAAAAATGTTGACATTGAAGGCCCCGCAATGATGTGACTAACATCCACCACTTTAATGTCACTCAATGGACGATCACTCGGTTTAAATGGAACGATGGTACCTTTCCCTAGCGATGTCACCTGAACCGGTGGTAATTTGCTAAGAAATTGACCTTGAGGGTGCTCACGAAATTCTTTTTGTGTACGAACTTTCGTCCCACTTAAACCATTCTCATTGAAGATGTGTTCCCATTCTTCTGCGGTTTTAGTTAGGTAGGCGGCTTCGATGGCTTCTTTGTTTGGAGGGCAATTTAATAGATTAAGTGTTTTGTCATGAAGATGGTTTAACGCTGTAATTGTCTCAAAATATCCATCTTTTGTTTTATGTGTTAATGACTCAAACCGTTTAAAAGCATCCAGAGAGAGCGGTTGGTCATTGATATGTAAAAAGTTTGGACGATAAAGCATTTCCATCGCGTGATTGTGGTCAATGATGACTGACTGAGTTTGCCCAGTCTTAAGTTTCCAAATGTTGGCGACCAGCAAGCCATTCATCATGAGTAAAGAAGAGAAACTATCAGATAGGTTATATGGGGATAACGAGTCGCTTCCTTCAACATAATTAATGTCGATAGCGTCAATTGAAGGGTCGATGTCGACGGCAAGCATCGATTTTAAATTATTTAGTGCGTGTAACATAATAATGCCTTATTTAATGTTGATGATGAGTTTTATAATTTAATAAACGGTATGCTTCGATAAGCAAATGTAGTTATTGGCTATTAATGATCTCTTTGTTTATATTTGTATTGATATAGGCTAGGTGTTCATGTTTGTTGAACTTGAACTTGAACTTGAACTTGAACTTTAACGTTAAGGCATTTAGCCTCGATTCGTCATGCATTGCTCCATCGCCCGCTGTACCAAGCGTACAGTGTTAGCGCTTGATTGTGCGTTCATCTTTGACAATCTATCAAGGCATGCGATGAAAGTTCGGTCATTATGTTTTAGCTTGATTAAAGAATAAATAGCTGAGATGCAAAGTGACTATTGCACACAGGCAATAACGCGTTTGCGTACTGTAGGGTATCGTCTTTATATTTTAATTATGTTCTCTGTTTGGTTTATCAGCTTGTTTCTATTCTTGCCTCTATGCAAAACTGGCTTTTGTCTTGAGGTGTTTATGTTTTTATTAATAGATATAAAATAATGGTTAATTATTCACAAGTGAGAAGTAATGGATAAGGTTGTTCCATTGTTTACTAAATAAATTTAATAATTGATACGGTTTGCAGAACATATTAATTATTGACACTAACAGCATAAGAGTCGATATGAAAAATTTTATTATAGTGATGTTAAGTTTAGCGATGATGGCCTGCTCAACGACTCACTCGATAGACAAACGAGTCACAGAACAAAACTATACTAACGTGACGCTGACTAAGAACGTTGCGGTCTCACCAGGTGCGCCCTTTGAAGAACCTTATCGATTTTTTGGTGACGAAGTGTCACCGTTTTTAGCAAAACTAAAAGAAGAAAGGGCCTTGAATGAATTAGTTGACACACCGAATGCTCCACAAATTGTCGGCAACGAATTTGACGTGTTGGTATTGTCAGGCGGTGGTGAAAGAGGGGCCTATGGCGCGGGGATCGTTAATGGATTATATGATAATGGAAACCTTCCTGAGTTTTCTTTAGTGACAGGCGTTAGCACAGGTGCTCTGACTGCTCCCTTCGTTTTCGCTGGTGGTGAATATATACATAAACTCAAAGACGCTATGCTAGCCCTTAATGATGGTTTGTTAGATAAACGTGGTTTATTGTGGCCGGCTTACAGTACATCGATGGTTAAAGGAAAAACCTTTTATCAGTTTGTTGAAGATACTTATGATGATGACTTGATAGAAGCTATCGCGAGAGAGTACAACAAAGGTAAACGCTTACAAATAGGCACGATGCATTTTGATTCAGGAAGACAGAAGATTTGGAATGTGGGTCGAATTGCTTCAAGCGATCTTCCTAATAAAGCAGAACTTATTCACAAAATATTGATGGCGAGTGCTTCTATTCCCGGATTTTTTCCTCCTCAGTACTTTACTGTGTATGACCATGGTAAAGCTTACGAGGAAATGCATGTCGATGGTGGGTTGTCTCATCAACTGTTCTTTAATACTTATGGCTTTGATTTAAAATCCGCATCAGAGGCCTATGGTGTGAGTGGTACGCCAAACATTTATATAATACGGAATGGGTTCCTTCATAATGACTTCAAACAAGTTGAAAATAAAATTCTTGCGATTGGTGCGAGAAGTATTGATAACTTGATCTTTTCTCAAACGCTCGGTGATCTATACAAAGAGATTTATCTAAGTGGTACGGCCAATGCCAATGCGTATTTGACAAACATAGAGAAAGACTTTGATGTTAAGACGGATGAGTCAAAGTTTTTTGACGAAAATTATATGAAGGCGTTATATGACTATGGCTATGACAAAGCGAAGAGCGGGCAACTATGGACTGCGACCGTTAAAGCGGGAGAGAAAATAGAAAAACGCGAGGATGAATTACATGATGAAATGTCAGTGAAATGAATAACACACGGTGGTAATGTCGTTCCAGCACCACCGTGTGAGACTTAAAGTTACAGTGTATTAAACTCGCTTACGTCAATACCTAACAAGGAACCGATACCTTTACCATAGTTAGGATCAGCTTGGTAACAGTGTTTTAAATGTCGAACCTGAATCTCTTTAGGGACACCCTCTAAATTTCGAGCCGTATTATCAAATAATATGGCTTGCTTTTCTGGTGTCATTAAGCGGAATAAATCACCCGGTTGGCTAAAGTAATCTTCATCTTCTCTATGATTCCAGTGATCGGCGGCACCATCAAGACTCAATGGTGGCTCTGAAAAATCAGGTTGTTCAGCCCATTCACCTTGATCGTTAGGTTCATAGCCTAAAGTGCCACCATGGTTACCGTCGACACGCATTGCGCCGTCACGATGGTAGCTGTGTACTGGGCAACGTGGCGCATTTACTGGAATACTATGATGGTTAACACCTAAACGGTATCGTTGAGCATCCCCATACGAGAACAGACGACCTTGTAACATCTTATCTGGAGAGAAGCTGATACCTGGTACAACAGCAGCAGGGTTGAATGCCGATTGCTCAACTTCTGCAAAGAAGTTCTCAGGATTACGGTTGAGTTCAAATTCACCCACTTCGATTAGTGGATAATCACTATGCGGCCATACTTTAGTGAGATCGAATGGGTTGTACGGTACTTTCCCCGCATCGTCTTCAGGCATGATTTGAACTTTTAATGTCCATTTCGGAAAATCTTTATTATCGATACTGTCCAATAGATCACGTTGGTGGCTTTCACGATCCTTACCGACGACTGTTTCTGCTTCTGCATCGGATAAGTTTTGAATACCTTGCTGTGATTTGAAGTGGAATTTAACCCAGAATCGTTCGTTATCACTGTTAATAAAACTGAATGTATGGCTACCAAATCCGTGCATGTGACGATAACTGGCAGGGATCCCACGGTCACTCATTACGATCGTTACTTGATGTAATGCTTCCGGTAGTGAAGTCCAAAAATCCCAATTGTTTTTTGCGCTACGCATGTTCGTTCTTGGGTCACGTTTAACGGCATGATTTAGATCTGGAAATTTTAATGGATCTCTCAAGAAGAATACTGGTGTGTTGTTTCCAACTAGATCCCAGTTGCCTTCTTCTGTGTAAAATTTTAAAGCAAAACCACGGATATCTCGTTCTGCATCAGCGGCACCGCGTTCACCGGCAACGGTAGTGAATCGTGCAAATAGGTCGGTCTTTTTGCCTATTTCAGAGAACAGCTTAGCCTTGGTATATTGGGTGATATCGTGTGTAACCGTAAAAATACCATACGCACCGGAACCTTTGGCATGCATACGACGCTCGGGAATGACTTCTCTATCGAAGTGTGCGAGTTTTTCCAAAAACCAAACATCTTGCAGGAGTTGGGGACCGCGTTTACCTGCCGTCTGTACATTTTGGTTATGTGCAACAGGGCAGCCTGCAGCTGTGGTGAGCTTTTTACTCATAGAGAATCCTTTTCTGCTAATAGCGTATGTAGTAAAACAATGACTTAAATTCTGTAATTCGATGGTTTTAATGAATCAAAAACCAATATCGAATAGTAATTTTGTAGTCTAGCTTGGTATGACGGCTCAACGTTATTTACACAGCTTTACAAACGGCGAAACTGTATCATTGAAGTGTGATGTTGTGCGGCTAGTTAATTGGATTTAAATCAATATAAGGGAGTGGCTTCTGGGGCTGGTGTGCTTATTTGTGATGGAAATTGTTGTGGTATCAATTGAATAATTTTGTCGTAAAGTGCCAGCTAAATGAACGGGTTTGGCTGTTATTTAGAGGATGGTGTGTAGGTTGGAATCAGCCATTTAATAATAGGAGATATCTTTAAATGGCTGAGGCATATTTAGTAAGGCTGAAACGCTAGCGTAGAACGGGCATTAACGGCGTTTTGGTCCGTTTCGGACTAAATCTTTGCCAGTTTCAAACACGTTGTCAGTGATCCATCGGGCTAAAAGCAATTGTTGCTTCTCATTAAATACCGCAACAAAATGACGTCCATCTGAATTGTTCGTAGCCATACCTACACCGGCAACGCCTTCTAACCCGAGTCCGCCGTTTTCTACAGATAATAAAAATGCTTCTAAATCATCAAGATTTTCAATTACTTCGTTTTCACTATTCATGGTATCCCTTATTCATGTTGTACGTGGTCTTTCATCGACACAACACGGTTGGTTGATAATGGAGGCACTTTACAACGCAAGTAGAAGGATGTGAATAGGTAAGGCGTAGAAACCGAGTACCTTTAAAGAAAGAAACTCGGCTTCATTGCCCTGTCAGATAAAGACTTCCCACATCAAACTATTTACCGAAGTAAGCGACGACAACGCGGTCGTCTCCTAGTGAACGCGAGAACACATACGCATTTTCATTGGCAAGTACTTGATGCTGTCCAGCACCCACCGCAGGATGGCGATCTCTAAATTGTCCAACCACTTTCCAATGATCCAGTAGTTTTTGTTTATCCTCGGTTAACGTCCAAATCATGTCAGAGCGAGTACCTTGATGAAAATCATCAGCGAAAGGACCAATGTTTCTCGCGACTTCATCACCATAGTAAACTTGTATGGCACCTGGACTGAGAAGAAGGGCATTCGCGGCATTTTTTTGCATGTCATAATCTTTAAAACGACTAAAGAACAATTCTGTATCGTGGGATGACATATAACTGACGGGGTTAAAGTCGTCAGAATTGGTGATTGAGTCGGAGTAATGCTGATAAGTGTCGGCCATTTGGCTGAAACAAGCGGCACCTTTATCAAGCTTCTTCTGCATATCGAAATTGATTAATGCATCAAATCCATCATCAAAGTATGGGCTTCGATAAGCGCTGTGACCCCATACTTCGCCCATCATCCAAAATGGTTGGCCTGAGGTGTTATTTGATTCTCGCCATTGTTGCAAACTGGATGTCGCTTCTGATTTCAGTTTTAACCAAACATCAGCCTCGACATGTTTGACCGTATCAACGCGGTAGCCATCGATGCCAAAACGTTTCACCCAGTCTGTTTGCCACTCAATCAGGTAATCGGCTACGGTATAATCTTCACGCGCTGTGACGCGTGTTCCAGGGTTATCGAGTAGCCATTGAGGAGGGGTAACATGATCCGATGATTCGGTTTTAAAGTCGGGTAAACCGGCCAAAGATAAGGTGGTATCACTTGAACCAGGTTTATCATAACCGGGAAGTCCAGTGCGCACCCAATCCGGTCCCCACCAATCTTTCCAGTGTGTTGAAGTATAATCAATACTGCTGTGGAAGCTATGCCAATTTTCGCCATTTTTGGGCGCCCATTCAGCCCACAATGTAGGGAGGTGTTCGGGCGTTGGAATCACTTTCAATTGGTCAAATTGGATATCCGCTAATGTCGCGTATCCGGGATGATTAATAACAGCATCAAGAAGGACTCTTATATCTCGTTTATGTGCTTCCTCGACCAATCGTTTTAAATCAGCATCGTTACCAAAGCTTTCATCGACTTTGGTAAAATCACGTGCCCAGTATCCATGATAGCCATAAAACGGAAAGGAACCGCTGTCCCCGCCACCGACAAAACCATGAACCTGTTCGACAATCGGAGAAAGCCAAATTACGTTAGTGCCGAGGCTCTTTATATAATCGAGTTTTTCAGTTACGCCATTTAGATCGCCGCCATGAAACGTACCAATCTCTTGTTTATTGTCGTTTTGTCGTTGATACGGTTGGGGCTGTGTTGAACTTGTGTTGTTGAAGCGATCAACCATGACGAAATAGATATTGGCATTTCGATAATTCAGTACGGGTTTCGTTCGAGTCGGCGTCGAGACAGGTTCTAGAAGCATTAAGCCGCCATTGTCCATCGAGGGCGTCACGTTCACTCGCCCATTTTTAACAATCACGTTTTGCCCAGATAAAGCATCTTGTAAGACGGTTCCGTCAGGATAACTTTCGGCAAGATCAATGGATCTTTCGCCTTCGCTAAATACTTCGCACGTCACGTTGGGCAATGGGCGCTTAAATTCTGTTTTAGCCACCTTTTTAGGCTGTCGCTTAAAAACTAATGAGTGAGTTTCTTGATCGTAAGTGAACGCATAGTCACCGGTAAACCTGATCTTTAGGGGCAAGTCAGAATCTTGGCCACATAATAAAGGAATAGGGGTATTAAATTTGATTTTATCAGGTAAGTGATTATCGCACTGCGCGTTAATTCCAGACACTTTAAGCTGATAGTCATCTTTGGTTAACGGTATAACGACCGCTTGGCCATCTTCTATCGGGTAATCTCGGCTGGTGGTGGTTGTCGAAATAGTAAGGTAAGGCGAGGCATGCAGAGCAGTCGTTACCATCATTGACGGCACAGCAGCTAGCATACAGGTGAATAGAGTCTTGTAATTCATGGTCATTCCATTGTTATTATTTTTCACCCTTACTGTACGCAGCCATCAGTCAATCCACATCATTCTCGCGGCCTACGCCTTAAAATATGGCCCTGTTCACAAAACGTGCCTTAGGGGCGTAGGGGCGATGATATTAAGAAGATGAACAATTGAGACGAGGACAATAAATGAAGCAAACAGAAGACTTATTCTTTAGGAATTCACTTGCTTAACAAAGGAGGGGATACAATGCATACCCTCCATATCAGCTGTCAGTTTAATAGTAAATAGTAAGTGGTTAGCTAGTTTGTATTGGTTGATATCGCCCGGGTTTGTGGTTCATCGCCAAAATCAGATTGGTAGTAATCGCACCTAGGATAGACAAAGCAATTAAATCGATATCAACAATAAACAGGGATAAGATGACGATTAAACAATCCAAAGCCATTTGAACCTTTCCTGCTCGAATGCCAAAACGGTCTTGAAGATATAACGCTAGGATATTGAAGCCTCCTAGGCTCATCTTATGTCGAAAGATCACCAGCATGCCCATGCCAATTAATCCACCACCGATCATTGCTGCATAAAGTGGATCGAGATGAGCAAGTTCAATGACATGGTGTAGATGATCGACCGCAAATGATACGAGACTGACGGCGATGAAGGTGTTGACAGTAAACGGCCAACCCATGCGAGTGGCTGAAAGCAAATAAAAGGGCAGGTTAATGGCAAAGAAGACTTGTCCAAATGTCAGGGCGGTGACTTTGGTAATAAAAATAGCAAGTCCGGCTGTGCCACCTGTCAATAGGCCAACTTGATTGAAGAAAATAACACCAAGCGATACCAGTGCACTTCCAAGTAAAAGCGCAAGCAGGTTTTCTCGTAAACTATGATCCTTGTCCATGAAATTGCATTCCTTTGTTTGTCGTAAAATCGCCATCGTTGGCGAGTATTTATTATTTTGTTCTAGGACGTCATTAATTTGCCCGCCTAAAACGCTGGCAAGATAGTAGCGCTGTCACACAGAGTAAGTCGAGGTTCACACGAGGATTGGTTTTATGAGTGCTGTGTCGTTAGGTTTACAGCTACTTTAACCATTTCAAAAAACAAGCAATTGGAAAACAGTATTTTGGACTTTTACGCGATAAGGGTCACACTCAATACTAAATATAATTCGAAAGGTAATGTATGAATTTTTTAGCGCACCTACATATCGCCCATCATTGTGAAAGTAATATGCTAGGCAATTTATTGGGTGACTTTGTGAAAGGCGATCCGGACAAGCAGTTCTCTCCGGCTATTGCAAAAGGGATTCGTTTACATCGAAGTGTGGATTCATATACCGACACCCATGAAATGGTTAAGCATTGTAAATCACTGTTCTCTGGGGACAATCGCCGTTTTGCTCCTATCGCTATGGATATGTTTTGGGATCACTGTTTAGCCAAAAGTTGGGATAGTCACCACGCCATGACACTGGCGAGTTTCGTCAATTTTGCACAAATTGAGGTAAACGCTGCCTGTGAGGTTGATTCAGTTCTATTACCTGAACGTTTTATTCGCATGAGCGACTATATGTGGCGAGAGCGATGGTTAGAATCGTATCGGGACTTTGATAACGTGTGCTATGCATTAGAAAGAATGTCACAGCGAAGTCTGAGGATGGGGCCTCTAGCTGAATGTGGTACTGACTTAGAAAGAAATTATTCAGTGTTTAGTGATTGCTTCGATGAGTTGTATCCAAACGTGCTAGATTTTTCACTACAGACACATACAAACTTAATGGTTGATTGAAAGTAGCGAACGAACGTCGTGTATGTCAGTTTTGTAAAACATACGACTCGAACAGTATTGCCCAAATTATTGTCACTTTTGCAACTGTGGGGAGAGGTTTAAATAACTCGTCATATTCATCTGTAAAATGCTAGGTATGAATGCTTCAGGGCTCCATGAATGTATTGTTGATGGACGTTAATTATTCCTGAATGTCTATTTGCAATTCGAGTCAAAATGTTGTGATATGATGGGAAAATTGCTTAATGATCCATTATAAATAGGTACAGAATGACAACTTTTTATGCGGAGATTACTGGTTGGGGTAAGTGCCTTCCACCAGCGACACTGACCAACCATGACCTAAGTACAGTTATGGAAACTTCTGATGAGTGGATTCGTTCTCGAACCGGAATAGAGGCGCGTCGCATTAGTCATGTAAATACGTCAGATATGGCAACCGTAGCAGCTCAGCATGCGATGGCCTGTGCGGGCATTACAGCAGACGATGTTGACCTTATTATCGTCGCCACTTGTTCTCCCGATTCCCTCATCCCGAATACGGCTTCACGCGTTCAACAAAATTTGGGTGTTCCTTCTGCCGCGGCTTTCGATCTTAATGCTGCATGTACAGGGTTTGTCTACGGTCTTGAAACCGCGACCAAACTGATTCAATCGGGAAATTATCGTAACGCCATTGTGATTGGTGCTGAGCGTCTTTCTTTCTTCCTTGATTGGAGTGAGCGTGATACTGCGGTTCTTTTTGGTGATGGCGCAGGTGCTGCGGTTCTTAGCCGCACTGAAACTAAAGTTGGCTTGCAAGACGCTCAGATAGGTTGCGATGCGAAAGGGCGTGATATTCTAGCGGTTCCTAAATTCGGAACCGCAATGGACCGTTTTGCTGCGGACAATGGTTACTTCGAATTTGAATTTGTCGGTAAAGAGATCTTTAAACGAGCAGTTAAGGGCATGGGCGCTGCGGCGAACACGGTTTTGTCTCGTTCTAACCTGACGAAAGAAGACATTGATGTGGTCATCCCACACCAAGCAAATATCCGTATTATTCAAACCTTGTGCGATTTGTCTGGTATTGAGCGCGAGAAAGCGTTCGTTAATATTCAACAGTATGGTAATACTTCGGCTGCAACGGTTCCCATCGCATTATGTGAAGCCGTTGAGCAAGGTAAAGTAAAACCAAACGACAATCTGCTTCTTGCTGCATTTGGAGCTGGCTTAACTTGGGGTGCGGGTCATATAAAATGGGGTGAACGAGTCACACCAATTAATTCTAGTGATGCTGCCTTGCCTGAGTGTGACAAGACGGCGCTTGAATTAATGGCGGACGCGATAAAACATTGTCAGAACAAGCCTGTTAAATAGCCGTTGTTCTTAAGGAAAAAGGAAGCCGATTGGCTTCCTTTTTTGTTTCAATTATAGAGGACAAATTATAGAAGACAGCGGGCTCAAATGATTGCTGTCTACCCGGCTACTTGCTTGCAAATTGGTAAGTACGGTACCCACCAATAAGATTGCGAGCTTTAAAACCAGAATTGACAAGCTGACGATAAGCTACGTTACCGCGTAACCCAACTTGGCAATAAATGATGATCTCTTTGTCTTTAGGCAACTCATCCATACGCTGGCGTAATTGATCAACAGGAATGTTGACGGCGCCCTCGATAAAGCCTCCATTTTCCAGCTCTCCTGGATTACGAACATCTAGTAATAGTTGATCGCCAGTGAGGTTGTTAATTTCATTAAAGTGAATCGGAGTCGCATCACCATTAATGATGTTGTTAGCAACAAAAGCCGCTTGATTAATCACGTCTTTTGCACTGCCGTACGGAGGCGCATAGGTGAGTTCTAAATGTTGCAGCTGTTGAACCGTCATCCCAGCACGCTGTGCGACGGCCATAATATCGATGCGTTTGTCGACTCCGTCTTTCCCCGCCGCTTGTGCACCTAAAATTTTACCATCTGTAGGATCGAACAGCATTTTGAATGAAACGAGCTCTGCACCGGGGTAATAGCTCGCATGGCTTGCGGTATGGACATACACCTTTTCATAATGAATGCCTTCCTTGAGGAGCTGTTTCTCATTTTTACCTGTTGAGGCAATAGCAAGATCGAAAATCTTACAAATCGCGGTGCCTTGAGTACCCTGATAAGACTCTTTTCGGCCGAACATGTTATCCGCTGCCATTCTACCTTGTCGATTCGCAGGGCCAGCAAGAGGGACTAGAGTTTGTTCGCCTGTCACAAAGTCCATTTCTTCAATAGCATCGCCAACGGCATAAATAAATGGGTCACTTGTTTGCATCGTTGGTGATGTCCAGATCCCGCCCAGATCACCAATTTTTAGGCCAGCTTGCTTAGCAAGAGAGGTTTCAGGGCGAACACCAATTGCCATGATGAGTAAATCAGTTTGCAGTACCTCATTGTTACTCAGTGACAATGATAAATGACCGTTAATATGAGTATGTTCGGTATTTTCACCAGTATCGATACTTGGGATATGATCGGTTGGCGTATATTCAACCGCTGTTAACGCGACCCCTAATTTTAAATCGATACCATGGTCTAGGATCTCGGCGTGCGCAAACCCGGCCATTTCACGATCAACTGGTGTC
The DNA here is from genome assembly GCF_002873335.1 of Vibrio sp. 10N.286.49.B1. Taxonomy (GTDB): domain Bacteria; phylum Pseudomonadota; class Gammaproteobacteria; order Enterobacterales; family Vibrionaceae; genus Vibrio. Next base: position 90,324 of record NZ_MCUW01000008.1, read on the forward strand.
ATGACTTGATCTGCAAGTTCTAACAGAGTGGTTTTAATCCCGCGCTGGTGGAACGCTTCCATCATTTCTAAACCGATAAAACCGCCTCCAACCACTGTTGCATGTTCAACATTATTGCTTTCAATGGTATTGAGGATGCGATCCATATCGGGAATGTTGCGCAGTGAATGTGTTAAAGGATTCATTGCTCCTGGGATAGGGGGAACAATCGGACTCGCGCCTGGACTTAATAACAAAAAGTCATAATTCTCGGAGTATTCGGAACCGTCGAGTAAGTTTTTCACGGTCACTGTTTGTTTTTGTTTGTTGATTGAGACAACTTCATTCATGACACGCACGTCTACATTGAAACGTGATAAAAAGCTTTCTGGCGTTTGAAGAAGTAATTTGCTGCGGTCAGTAATGTCACCACCAATGTGGTAAGGCAGTCCACAATTAGCAAACGAAACGAAGCTACCTCGTTCGAACATAATGATTTCGGCATTTTCATCTAAACGACGTGCTCGTGCTGCTGCCGATGCGCCACCGGCAACTCCGCCTACAATTAATATCTTAGTCATGCTTACCTCGTCTCTAAATCGTAAAAGTGTCAGTTTTTTTCTGCGAGTCATCGCATCTGTTTTTTAATATATCATTAAAATTAGCTTTGTCTAATATAACTTTTGCTAAATTTGAAATTGCTACATTTGATTTGACTAAATTTGCCATTACTAAATAAGCATTGACTAATTTAGTGGTATTGTGAATAATTCACTCATTGAAATAAGGTGTTGAGAGTTTAATGATGAATTTGGCGGATATGAAACCCAAAGTCGACGCAGTCGCGGAGACGCTTAAAATATTGTCCCATCCAAGTCGTTTGTTTGTACTTTGCCAGTTAGTGGGCGGAGAGCAAGGTGCAGGCGAGTTACAAGCGAACTCCGATCTAAGCCAGTCGGCGTTTTCGCAGCATTTGACGGTATTGAAAAAAGCGGATTTGGTTAAAGTTAGAAAAGAGTCACAACACGTGTATTACTCGTTAAAAGACGAGCGAATCAAGGCACTAATAGAGCAGCTTCATCGTCTGTACTGTCATTAGCATTTCACATAATTAGTTCTGCATCACGACGCAGAGCGAGGAGTAATAATGGACTTTGTATTTCCATGGGCATCACTATTGGGTGGAATGCTGTTAGGTGTATCCGCAACGTTATTATTGTTATTTAACGGCAAAATTGCAGGTATCAGCGGTATTCTCTCTGGGGTATTAACCAGAAAAGCTGGCGACGTGGACTGGCGGTGGGTCTTTCTGGTCGGCATGGTACTTGGTGGGTTTGCGGCAGGTTACTTTACTCACACAGAGCCTGTAGAAATGGTTGTGTCGTTGCCGTTTGTCCTTGTCGCTGGTCTCATTGTGGGACTTGGCACCAGTCTAGGTAATGGTTGTACGAGTGGCCACGGGATCTGCGGGATGGGGCGATTGTCGATTAGATCGATTGTTGCCACCATCGTCTTTATGGGCATCGCCATGTTGACAACCTTTTTTATCTTACATGTACTGTAGGGCATTCATATGTATTTAGTTATTGCGTTAATTAGTGGCGTGTTATTTGGCGTTGGAATGATTGTGTCAGGCATGAGCGATCCCCTCAATGTAATTGGATTTTTAGATGTATTTGGTCATTGGAAGCCAGATCTGGCGTTTGTGATGGGGGGCGCTTTGTTGGTATTTGCACCCTGTTATTGGTTTATTATCAAGCGCAAACAAAAACCGGTTTGCCAAGATGAGTTTTGTGTTCCGACTAACACTAAAGTTGATAAAAAGCTCATAATCGGTGCAACATTATTTGGCATTGGTTGGGGAATTGCAGGAATATGCCCAGGTCCAGCTATTGCGTCTATTGCTAATGGTAGCTGGGGTATCGTGGGTTTTGTTGTGACAATGTTACTTGGGCTTTCGATTGGTGGAAAGCTATCCGGACGATAACCAGACTATCGATAAGTCTCGCGACATTCCTTTATCAATGTATGTACGGAATGTCGCTAGAGAAAACGGATGGGTTTTGAAAGGAGTCTTTCAAAACCCTTTTATTTGTTCTCAATAAAGTTGTGTTGAAACCGGACAATGATCGCTCATTTTAAAGTTAAGAACGTCATCGATATCCATTTTATTTTGAACGGCAGGCGCAGCGTTTAAGGCTGGACTAACAATAATGTGATCGATAATAGAACGAAATTGATGAGTTCTTTTGGGATTTTTGTTTGACCTTATCTTACATATCGCCTTGGTTGATTGTGTGGTTAAGCGAGGGCTATGATTTAGATTCTTAGTCATATCATTCCATAACCAATCACCGCGATAAGCAAGATTATGGTTAAAGTCACCGAGTAACACATATTGGTGACCAGTTTGTTCTACTTGTTTAAGCCAACTATTAATAGCCTGCCCTTGGTGTTTAAGTTGTTTACATGAAGAAGAGTTCGAGTACTTACCCGAGCATCCGGCTTTTAAGTGAACAGAGAGTAAGTGAATGGTCTGGCCATTGTGGTCAAGTCTGACTGCAGACGCAAACCTCAATCTATTGCCACTTGTTAGCGGAAAATCCGGTTCATCATATGAAGATAGAGTATTGCGCACAGCGATCCCAGTATACTGGTTGATCTCGTTAAATTGATGCTTGCTGTTGTGGGAAAGTGCACGTTCCGAAAAATAAACCCTGTAGCCATTGCCCACCACTTTTCGTATTGCCTCTATTGAGTCGACCTCTTGAAACGCCAAAATGTCTGGGTTCACTTTTTGAAAATGATGAGCCAATGCCTCAAAATCAGAAGGCGAACGATCGCTTTGCTCGAACTTTGACGAGGCAGTCGTGGATAACCATTCTATATTCCAAGTCGTCAATGTGATCGCCTGCGACATTGTAGGAAAAATACTTATAGCCAGTACGCAAGTAAATTTTGCCATTTCATAACGGATTGTTCTAATCATCTTCCTTGCCATTTTAAAATTATCTCTGAGCCAATGTGCCGCAAGCGCTGGCAAAAAATCAACATAAACTTATCAAAAATGAGTGAAAATTTTATGCAATTCATCAACTGAGACCAAGTCCATCAAGATCGAATTCTTATTGCTCAGTACCTTCGTTTTGTTGATCTAAATCAATACTTTGAGTTGGTGGTTCTCGTTAAATACACCACAATATATTGTGTCAGAATTAAACGTAACAACCCTATATAGTGTATTTGTGGATAAGTCTGTGAATATTTGGGGGATAGGAGAAAGGGTGAAAACAATCGTAATCAAAAGAGACGGCTCTCGTGCTCCGTTTACAAAGGATCGTATAGAAGCTGCCGTAGTAAGAGCAGCAGAACATGCAGACAAAGCGCTTGAGCTGTATGCAACCAACGTTGCGTTAGCGGTCGAGCTGAAGTTGCAGGATTGCGAACATGTAGACATCCAAGAGATCCAAACGTTAGTCGAGAATGAGCTCATGCAGGGACCTTACAAAGGTCTTGCGCGTTCTTACATCGAATATCGTCATGACCGTGATTTGGCTCGCGAGAAAAAAAGCGCGTTGACCAAAGAAATCGAAGGGTTGATTGAAGAAAGTAATGCTGACCTACTGAATGAGAATGCAAATAAAGACGGCAAAGTAATCCCTACTCAGCGTGATTTGCTTGCTGGTATTGTCGCGAAGCATTACGCAAAAACACGTATTCTACCTCGTGATATTGTTCAAGCCCATGATGAAGGTGATATTCACTATCATGATCTTGACTACGCGCCGTTTTTCCCAATGTTCAACTGTATGCTTATTGATCTTAAAGGCATGTTGACTCACGGATTTAAAATGGGCAACGCTGAAATAGATACACCTAAATCTATTTCAACGGCTACAGCCGTTACTGCGCAAATCATCGCTCAAGTGGCAAGCCACATTTACGGCGGTACAACGATCAATCGTATTGATGAAGTATTAGCACCTTATGTAAAAACGAGTTTTGATAAGCACTTAGAAATTGCCAAAGAGTGGGATATTCATGCACCTGAGGAGTTTGCTACTAAGCAAACGGAAAAAGAGTGTTATGACGCGTTCCAATCACTTGAATACGAAGTCAATACCCTTCACACCGCAAACGGCCAAACTCCTTTTGTTACGTTTGGTTTTGGTCTTGGCACTAGCTGGGAATCAAAGCTGATTCAACAATCTATTTTAAAGAATCGTATTGCTGGCTTGGGTAAAAATCGTAAAACAGCGGTGTTCCCTAAATTAGTCTTCGCGATCAAAGATGGATTGAACCATCAAGCACAAGATCCGCATTACGATGTCAAACAATTGGCATTGGAATGTGCAACAAAGCGTATGTATCCAGATATTCTTAACTACGACAAAGTCGTGGAGATTACAGGCTCTTTTAAAACACCAATGGGCTGTCGTAGTTTTTTGAATACCTACGAGGAGAATGGTGAACTGCAACACGAAGGACGAAATAACCTTGGTGTCGTAAGTTTGAACTTGCCACGTATTGCAATTAAAGCGAATGGTGATCTCGATAAGTTCTATGAATTATTGAACGATCGAATGACACTTGCTCGCCGTGCGCTTGAAACTCGTATCAGTCGCCTGGAAAAAGTGAAAGCGCGCGTAGCACCTATCTTGTATATGGAAGGGGCATGTGGCGTTCGTCTTAAAGCTGATGACTCTATTGCACACATCTTTAAAAATGGTCGTGCCTCTATTTCATTGGGCTATATCGGTGTGCATGAAACTATGACCGCGCTGTTTGGTGCGGACGTACATATGTACGATGATAATGACATCCGTGATAAAGCGTTGGATATCATTAAGCACATGAAAGAAACCGTGAATGCTTGGACTGAAGAAACGGGTTATGCATTCAGCCTATACGGAACACCAAGTGAAAACTTGTGCAGCCGCTTCTGCCAAATTGATGCGAAAGAGTTTGGTGTGATTGAAGGGGTTACAGACAAGGGTTATTACACGAATAGTTTCCACTTAGATGTGCAAAAGACAGTTAATCCCTACGACAAAATAGACTTTGAGATGCCTTACCCAGAAATTTCGTCTGGTGGCTTTATTTGTTATGGCGAATTTCCGAACATGCAGCGGAACGTAGAAGCATTAGAGAATGTTTGGGATTATAGCTACAGTCGAGTCCCTTACTACGGGACAAACACGCCAATTGATGAGTGCTACGAGTGTGGCTATACCGGTGAGTTTGATTGCACGAGTAAAGGTTTTACTTGTCCTAAATGTGGCAATCATGATTCATCTAAAGTATCCGTAACACGTCGCGTTTGTGGGTATTTAGGCAGTCCTGACGCTCGTCCATTTAACTTTGGTAAACAAGAAGAAGTTAAGCGTCGAGTTAAGCATTTATAATAAGCCGTGCTAAGCGTGCTTATGAAAAGCATGCGAACGAGAAACATAGTGCCACGCTAATGTGGCACTATGTTTTTTGATTATATGCTTACGTTATGCATCTAATCGGCTACCTATCCATGATTTATGATTTATGATTTATGATTTATGATGTAGGTGGTCTGTCGTTTACCCTTTTATCCTATGCCGATACACCATGATATGGTGAATCAGAGACACAAGTACTATGAATTATCACCAGTATCATCCCATCGATGTGGTTAATGGCCCGGGAACAAGGAGTACACTCTTTGTCTCTGGATGTGAGCATCAATGTCGTGGCTGTTATAATCAGACAACATGGTCGTTGCGTTCAGGCCATGAATTCACACAACAGTTAGAAGATCAGATTATCGCTGACCTTAATTGTACTCGTATTAAAAAACGTGGCCTTTCGTTATCCGGGGGGGACCCGTTGCACCCAGCGAACGTTGAGTCAGTGCTGAAGTTGGTCATGCGAGTGAAAGAAGAGTGTCCAGGTAAGGACATCTGGTTATGGTCGGGCTATACGCTATCGGCATTGTCACTTGAACAACAACGAATCGTAGACCTTATTGATGTACTCGTGGATGGGAAGTTTGAACAGAACTTGTTTGACCCTGAGTTGGAATGGCGAGGCAGTGCGAATCAAATTATCCATCGCTTTACCGATACTATTTAATAGCCACAGAAATACCATATGCTTCGTCAATAAACAAAATCCCTGCCACCTCGATCTCCGGCCGTATTGTCACCTGTTTTCATAACAAGCAAACTAAAGACCCCATAGCACAAGCAATGCTGGGTCTTGGGTTGTTTATTACGCAAACTTTCCTTCTGAATCTATAGAAAACACAAAAGTATTTCAAAAATTTGTTTCTAGTGATAACGTTGACGCCATCGCTTGAATTTCAAAGGGTTGTGACTTTCATGTTTTCTCATTTATCCGAGCCTACGCTCGATCCTATTCTGTCTCTTTCGGTTGCGTACCGAAATGATCCTCGCCAAGACAAAGTTGATCTTGGCATTGGTGTTTATCGCAATAGTGATGGCCAAACACCAATAATGAAAGCCGTTGCAGAAGCGCAGCGAATCGTCACCAGTGAACAACAAACCAAAGCTTACGTTGGACTGGCTGGCTGCGAAGAGTTTAACCAAAGCATTGGTAAGGTTGTATTCGGTGAAACACCCATTTACGACCGTATGTCAATTATTCAAACTCCAGGTGCCAGTGGCGGCTTAAGAATGTTAGGTGACTTACTTAACGTCGCAGCGCCGGGTACAACAGTTTGGTTATCAAATCCTAGCTATGTTAATCATAAACCAGTGATGGAAGCGGCAGGCTTGAATGTTAAGTATTACCGCTATTTCAACGCCGTTACAAAACAAGTAGACACTGACGCCATGCTGACCGATATCAGCACCGCAGGTGTGGGCGATGTCGTGTTATTGCATGGTTGTTGTCATAACCCAACCGGCGCAGATATAACGCTAGACGATTGGAAACAAATTACTGAACTTAGCGTTCGGAATGGATTTGTTCCATTTGTTGACGTTGCCTATCAAGGGTTTGGCGATGGGTTAGAGCAAGATGCATTCGGACTTCGACACATGGCAGAAAACGTTGAAGAAATGTTATTAACGACCTCTTGTTCCAAAAATTTTGGCTTATATCGTGAACGCACCGGTGCGGCGGTTGTGATCGGTAAAAATGCCAAAGAGGCCGCGAATGCAAGAGGTAAACTACTAACATTAGCTCGCTCAACGTATACGATGCCGCCTGATCACGGTGCGGCGTTAGTAAAAACCATACTAGGGGATGAACATCTAACGGGACAATGGAAGTCAGAATTGGTCGAAATGCAGCAAAGATTGGTTTCGCTACGTGATGGGTTATGCAAAGAACTTAAAAATAACCATTCATGTGACGAATTTGACTTTATCATGGATCACAAAGGTATGTTTACTGTGCTAGGATTTAGTGCAGAGCAGATGCAACGTCTTCGTGTTGATTTTGGTATTTATGGTGTCGACGATGGCCGAATCAATATCGCAGGTTTATCTGAAGCACAGCTACCTTATGTTGCCGATGCGTTGATATCAGTGAATCAGTAACATAATAAGAAAAGTATTGTGTTCTGTCAGAATGTTATCCAATTATAAATAATAATTAAGTGCACAGTAGTGCAATGTTGAATAGAGCTATAAAGGTGAATAAATGAAACCGTGGAAAGTAATTTTACCACTGATGTTGAGTGGCGGCTTAGTTGCTTGTTCTACTACGACTCCAATTGAACCTGTTAACCCTCCGCAAGTTGAGAAACCTACAACAGATTTGAAAGTGGACGAGACCTCGGTTGACTCTGAAGCCACTAAATCGGACGCTGATGCAGACAAAGCTAAACAAGAAGGTGACGTAACGAAACCTGCAGAAACCAAACCTGTTGAAGCAAAGCCCGCTGAAAAGCCGGTAAAACCTGTTGCGAAACCTGCGCCTGTTAAAACAGACGAAGGTAAACTGATCTTAGGCGAGCAAGAGTATGTTCGTTTGGTTGATATGAAAATAACGACCAAAGCCCGTATTGATACAGGAGCGACAACTTCATCGTTAAGCGCAGTAGATATCGTTCCGTTTGAGCGTGATGGTAAAGATTGGGTCAAATTTAAAGTTAAGCATAAAGGCATTGAATCTAAAGAAATGAGTATGCCTGTTGATCGTTGGGTGAAAGTGAAACAGTCGAGTTCAGATGAAAGCGATAAACGCCCAGTGGTAACATCGGTGATTACTATAGGCGACATGACCAGCAAAACTGAGTTTACGCTGGCGAATCGTACGCATTTGAAATACCCAGTGTTGTTAGGTAGAAGCTTTTTCCGAGATGTTGCATTAGTTGATGTCGGTAGAAAATACGTTCAACCAAAACCAAGCACCAAATAAACGTTGTTGGTTTGATTAAAAAAGGCTTTCGAAATGAAAGCCTTTTTTATTAGTTGAGTTTGACATATAGCTTAAGCAGGGCAGTCAATGTGTCATGATTATTTGACCTAATGGTCTAAAATTCAAATCTAACAGCCATTTCTACTTGCGTGCCATAAATACCGCCGTCTTTTAAGTCAGCACCAAGAGAAAGTTGGTCAGTTGAATGAAAGCGTGCACCAGCGCTCCAAATGAAGACGGTGTCATCTCTTCTATTTAACATACCAATTTGACCCACACCTTCAACATTTTCAAGCAACCATACTCTTGAGCCGATGTTGAACTCAGACATAAACTCGCTATCAAATTTTTCATCGTCACGAGTCTTTACATTATGAACAAGAAGCTGACCATAGATATCTGCAAACTGACCGGCTGGTCCATTAAACCCAATCCCTCCAGCTACGTCCCAATCGCCCTCAAAACGAGTGTCACCTTTTAAAACAAAGTGCGTGTTTTCAGTAAAGAATGTACTAAATCCAGCGCCAATCGTACCTGGGTTAGCGCCTAGGCGGACTTGAAAAGCATTGTAATTAAAGTTGTTAGCTTGAACTAACGTAGGGGCGGCGACTGCGAGCGCTAAAAGGGCAGTACGACTTGCTTTACCTAGCATGAGAACTCCGTAATAAAATTGGGCGACATAAGGTCAATGTGAACAATTCGTCAAGTATATATAAAAAAGGTCTGCAAAATACAGACCAATTTATCTTATGTCACCAATTTATTTACATTATTTGAATATGGTCGACCTCTATTTCTGGTGTTGAGCCGCTTTCATATTCACCGTATATGCGAACTTTGGTTTTATTGTCGATAGGAGAAGATAGAACAACATCATCTAACTCGATTTGAATTTCTGCTTTTCCATCACTGAAAATAAATTTGTCACCTTTAATTTGGCGGACTAAATAACCATCAATAATCACATCCTTTTCACTAAACATGCTCGTATCATTGAGAAGCTCAGAAACCGAGACTGTATCGACGGGACCATTATAAACAACGGAGGTTTGAGCGTGGTGGTCGCCGCCTTTCGCTAGTGCTAACGCAGGCGTTAAAGATAGAGCAGCAATAAGACTAATCGTTGTTTTTTTCATCGTAAATATCCTTTATATTAGGGAAGTGCTTCAGTTCGGAGTCTATTTAAACGCACTTAAACTTAACCACGCGTGAGGGGCTTATTCATTTTCCATTCACTCATAATGCAATTAAAAACTAATGGGAGAGCGTTTGGGATATTCTTTGAAAAAAGGTAAACTAACCAAAGGTTTTTAAAGAGATTTAGTAGCGTATGCGTCGGACTTCACAAGCATTGATGGTGCAAGGAACAACTTCAGATGCCGGTAAAAGTGTTTTGGTGGCAGGTTTATGCCGGGTGCTGGCAAGATGTGCAGTTAAGGTGGCACCATTTAAATCTCAAAATATGGCGCTTAATAGCGGGGTAACGGACGACGGCGGAGAAATTGGCCGTGCGCAAGTCGTGCAAGCTCAAGCGGCTCGAGTGCAACCAACGGTTGATATGAACCCTGTTCTGATTAAACCTAACTCGGACATTGGTGCTCAGATTATTATTCAAGGTAAAGCGTTTGCAAATATGGATGCGGTCGACTTCCATGGGTATAAAAAAATCGCTATGCCGTATGTTATGGAATCATTTGACCGGCTCAGCGAGCAATTTGATACGGTTATTATAGAAGGGGCTGGTAGCCCTGCTGAAATCAACCTCAGAGAGAACGATATTGCCAACATGGGGTTTGCTGAGAAAGCCGATATCCCCGTGATTATTGTGGCGGATATTGATCGAGGAGGTGTATTTGCTCACCTTTATGGAACCTTAGCATTGTTGTCTAAATCCGAGCAAAATCGCGTGATAGGCTTTGTTATTAATCGATTTCGCGGCGATATCTCACTATTAGAGTCCGGTTTAGATTGGTTAGAAGAAAAAACAGGGAAGCCAGTGCTTGGCGTGATTCCATATTTACATGGGCTCAATATCGAAGCCGAAGATGCGATCGCAGGTGAACAGATTAAAAACGAACAAACCAAGATCACGATTGCCGTACCAGTATTGACTCGAATTAGTAACCATACCGATTTCGATGCGTTACGACTTCACCCCGATGTCGACTTTAGATATGTAGGGAAAGGAGAGTCATTAGGCAGTGCTGACCTAATTATTTTGCCGGGTTCCAAGTCGGTGCGTGATGACTTAGCGTATCTTCGAGAACAAGGTTGGGATAACGAAATATATCGCCACCTGCGCTATGGCGGCAAGGTCATGGGGATCTGTGGTGGGTATCAAATGCTTGGGCAGAGTATCGATGACTCATTAGGTATCGAAGGCGCCGCTGGAAAAACTGTTGGACTCGGTCTACTTAACGTTGAAACAGTGCTTGCGGAAACGAAACAATTGAAAAATGTAATTGGCACAATTGAACTAGCAGGGAAATTACAGCCAGTTCAAGGGTATGAAATTCATGCTGGCGTGACGCATGTCAACGAACATCAGCCGATTACGCGCGCTGATCATGTCGGTGAGGGGGCGTTAAATCAAGATTCTTCGATATTAGGCACTTATTGGCATGGAGTCTTTGACTCACCGGATTTTGTCGAGTTACTTACTAGCTGGGTTAATGGAGAACAGCTCAGTCATTTTTCGATCGTTGATGAAAAAGAGAAAGCGATCGACCGAATAGCCGATGCGTTGGAGTCCCATATGGACCTTAACAAGCTTTGGCCTGACATGAGGCTGGAACGTCAATGAAACGATTAGCGATTCTTTTTTTAGTGACGCTGTCACAGAGTGTGCACGCGGAAAAGCTCACTATTTATGCCGCGTCGTCAATGACGAACGCAATCGATGCTCTGGCTGTGGAATATGAAAAAGTACATGATGTAGATGTGATTAAGGTTTTTGGTGGTTCAGCGTCGATTGCTCGGCAAATATACCGTGGGGCGCCTGCTGATGTTTATATTTCCGCTAATGCTAAATGGGTCGATTACCTACTCGAACAAGGCGTCGCGTCATCTGATGACACTCACGTGATTGCGAAAAACCAATTGGTCGTTGTGGCAAACACTGCTCAACAAAAGTCATCGCCACTTATGGTCTCTAGTTTTGAATCATGGCAAAAATCACTGGGCTCTGGTCGACTTGCTATTGGAATTCCGGAATCTGTTCCTGTCGGTGCTTACGCACAACAAGCATTGACTTCACAGGGAGTTTGGCAAAAACTAAAAACTAAAACGGCCCCTTTAAGTAATGTGAGACAAGTACTGGCAATGGTCGAAAGGGGGGAAACACCGCTTGGTATTGTGTATAAAACCGATGCACTGTTGAGCTCAGACGTGAACGTCGTCGCTCGATTTGGTGACGACACCCATGATCCTATTGTCTATCCTTTGGTTAACGTTACCAAAACGAAGCAGGCTGAATCCTTTGTAGAATTTATCTTGTCTCGTAGTGGTCAAACTATCTTACAGTCTTATGGCTTTGATAGTGCAAATGATGATCGTGAATAATTGATAGCAGCGAATAAATGATGTTGACCGATTACGAAATACAAGCATTATGGTTGAGTCTAAAAGTAGCCGGGGTGGCTATTATTTGGTTGATACCATTAGGTATTGCTTTTGCTTGGCTGTTAAGTAAGAAAACGTTTTTTGGTAAAAGCTTTCTTGATAGTTTGATACATTTACCCTTAGTACTCCCACCCGTTGTTGTCGGATATTTGTTATTGGTATCAATGGGACGTCAGGGTTTTATTGGTCAATTTCTCTATCAATGGACAGGCATCAGTTTCAGTTTTAGTTGGAAAGGAGCGGTATTGGCTTGTATTGTGGTCGCACTGCCCTTAATGGTCCGCTCAATACGGTTGTCGTTAGATAACATTGATTACAAGCTTGAACAAGCTGCTCGTACTCTTGGTGCGTCATCATTTCGTGTTTTCTATACCATTACTTTGCCGTTAATCATCCCTGGGGTGATAAGCGGAACCATGCTGGCATTTGCGCGTAGCCTTGGTGAATTTGGTGCAACAATAAGTTTTGTATCAAACATCCCAGGCGAAACTCAAACGCTTCCTCTCGCCATGTACAACTTTTTAGAAACACCAGGAGCCGAGATGGCAGCAATGAGGCTTTGTATCATTTCTGTCGTGATCTCTTTAGCCTCACTTTGGTTCTCTGACGGACTGAATCGGTGGACAAGTAAGCGCTTGGGGGTGTTAAGGTGAGTGCGATTAATATATCCGTTCAAAAGCGACTACCTGAACAAACTTTTGACTTTATAACCACATTGCCGCCTAAGGGGATCTCGGCCGTTTTTGGTCGCTCAGGTGCGGGTAAAACAACGCTAATTAATTTACTGTGTGGTTTAACTAAGCCTGATACTGGCCGTATTCTCGTCAAGAATCGAGTTCTGTATTGCTCTGAAAGTGGTATTGATATCCCTGTCGAACAGCGAAAAATAGGGTATGTATTCCAAGACGCACGCTTGTTTCCTCATATGAGAGTGCAACGTAACCTATGTTACGGCGTCACTTTATTTGACCGGAACCATTTTGATGAGGTTGTGTCATTATTGTCTATCGAAGCGTTATTACAGCGGTATCCTTCGGAATTATCCGGTGGAGAAAAGCAGCGAGTCGCCATCGGAAGAGCACTGCTGAGTAAACCCGATTTGTTATTGATGGATGAACCTCTTGCGTCGCTAGATTTACCACGTAAACGTGAGTTAATGCCTTATCTCGAACGTTTGTCGACGAAAATCGATATTCCTATCATTTATGTGACACATAGCTTAAATGAAATCTTACGACTCGCTCAGCATCTCATCATTATTGATTCAGGGACCATTGTTGAATCAGACACCATAGAGAAGGTATGGCGTTCGTCAGCGATGCAGGCTTGGCAGTCTTTTTCGGACAAAAGTGTATTGTTCAAAGGTCAAATATTGGAGCAGAACAGACATTACGCTCTAACAAAAATTGCACTCAATGAACAATGTTACTTATGGGTTCAGCATACTGAAGGCGCAATCGGAGAACCTGTTCGTTTAAGAGTAAGAGCGAATGATGTCTCTATTGCATTGGATCGCCCATCAAAAACATCCATAAGAAATATTCTGGCTTGCCAAATTCAGTCAATAAACCAAGGTTCTCACGGCTCCTCAACGCAAAGTGTCGAGGTCTTGCTGAGCTTAGGCAACGGTGCAGAATTGATCGCTGTTGTGACGCAGTGGGCGAAAGAAGAATTAGGCTTAAGTGTCGGGCAACGTGTGTATGCACAAATCAAAGGGGTGAGCGTCGCTCAGCGAGACGTCGCTCTAGAGCCTCACTACTAAGTTAATGTTGTTGTATTTAGGTCTAGTGATTAACACAAACTGACAGAGAGCTCTGCTTAAGTGATTAACTGGGACACATTGGATAAAAAATCAGGCGAGCGGGTGTAAAAAAGGCGCTATGTCAGCGCCTTCATTATTTTAAACGTTATTTTTCAAAAACTTCTTTGAACTCACGTTTTAAGATTGGGTCACGACGTGCCTTCTTAATTTGCTTAACCATATCTTTAATACAGTTATGAAGAACCTTATCGATTAGATTTGCTCGGTAATCTTCTTTTTCTTCATCGCTCATATCTTTTGGAAGATCCATCGATGCAAACTCTTCCATCGTATTCACGCCTGCAAAACCTTGGCTTACAGAGATAAGGGCGTGAAATTGCTCGAAGTTATCAAGAATATTTTGAGCGCTTCCTGGTAGTGAGTCCCACGCCTCGCGCACTGCTTCTTCTGTGACTTCATGAATAGAGACAATCATGTTGTGCAGTGCTTCTGGTACGTCATCAAATTCGATGACTTTACGCAATTCAGGTGAGATGGTGGTTAGATCAACGGTTGTTACTTCGGTGTTTTCTGTGTCAGACATACGGCTATCTCTCTGAATAATGTTCGCCTATCCTAAAAAAGGTAGGATAAAAGTCAATGATAAACTGACTTTTAATAAAAATCCTAAATTTAATGCAGACTTTGTTCAGAAGTTGTCTATTTGATTTCAATTTATGGGCTTAGATGAATATTGTTCTATTATATGTTATACGTCTAAGATAAGTATAAAGTTTATTTTTTGCAGGGAAGACTATGATTCCGATGGATTCTTCAATGAGAATATTACTCGTTGATGACGCGCAGCTAGAAAGGATGCAACTTCAGATTCGTCTTAAGCAGTTGGGGCACGAAGTCGAAACGGCAGCGAGTGGCCAAGAAGCTCTCGATCGCTATCCGAACTTTGAGCCTGAACTAGTGCTTCTCGATATTTCTATGCCCGATATGGATGGATTTGAGGTTGCGGCTAAAATTCGTGAGCGTTACCTTGAGGATTGGATTCCCATCATCTTTTTGAGTAGTCATGATGAACCGGAAATGATCGCGAAAGCGATTCAAGCGGGGGGGGATGATTACTTGGTCAAACCAGTGAACAAAATTGTCCTGCAGTCCAAGCTGATTGCGATGCAAAGAATCGCTCATATGCGTCGAGAGCTAAAGCAAGCTAGTGCCCAATTAAAAGAAGCCAACAAGGCACTTCAACATCAAGCGAATGAGGATGGGTTGACGAAATTATTTAATCGTCGCTATATGGATGATACGCTTTCGGATCTCGTTCAATGGCATGGACGGCACCAAATGCCATTTGCATTAATTTTGTTAGATGTCGATCACTTCAAAGCATACAACGACAATTATGGTCATACTCAAGGTGACCAATGTCTAATCGATTTAGCACAATTTTTGGACGTTATGTTCATACGAAGCGGTGAATATGTCGGGCGATATGGCGGCGAAGAGTTCGTTATATTTATTAGTAAATGTGACATTGCTGAGGCGGAAAAACATGCCGCGCGTGTTAACACCGGCGTATTTGACCTCAACCTTAAGCATGAACATTCTATAACCGCGGATAGAGTGACCCTGTCACTTGGTGTGATCAGTGTGATACCATCAGGAGGCGAGCCTATCAATGAATTGTACGAAAGCGCCGATAAATTGCTTTATCAGGCAAAGCGCAAAGGTCGAAATCAATATGTTTTACCTGCGGAGCGAGACTTACACGTTCCTATCCCATAAACTCTTGAGATAACTTGAACATTAACCTTAATCGACTTTGTAAAGCGGTATCTATAATATAAGTACCAAGCATTGTGATACAACCACTCTATGAGGTTTTGAGTGCGCTATTTATTCCCAGTGATTTCGCTTTTGGCTGCCTCTTCTCCGGTTCATGCAGACCCTCGATATGCGAGTATTTTTGAAGACAGTTTTGCGGCTGCCATCATACTGACGGACAGCGACGCATTGACGTTGGGCTTTAAAGACTTCGATCCTAATGATTGGCTTAATTTAGATAACGATAATATTGGATCTCAGGACGCGCTCGATCTTAGAAAAAGTATCGGGGTTTCGTCTTTACCTTTCACTTTTGATATTGGTAATAATAATCTCATTGAACAAAGAGCGGTACTCCGGTTTTCTGCTCTTCGTGCTGAGGGTGATGTTGTCGATATCCCCAACGAAGCACCTGATGTTCATAAAGAAACAATTCTTGGTGTGTTCAGCGGCTATGAACAAGAAATACCGTTTGCAAAGCATTGGAGTTTTGAAACGGGTATCGGTGTCCATTTACAATACTATTTTAGTGATTACGACTTCAACTCGACGATCTCTCAGGAAAAACTAAAACCACTTATTGATGGTCAATTAGTGAATACCAGTGCGTGGGCAGCAACAGTCCAACCCAAAGTTGGTTTTGTCTATACCGCGCCACGGGAGTGGGGGCATGTTAAATACAATTCAACGTTCAATTACTTTTCAGGTGTTGGATGGGGACAAGCAAACGATGGTGATGTGGGTTCTCCGGAAGGTTGGTATTGGTCTAACGAAGCTAAGTTTTTTTACGATGTAGCGGATTGGGGGCGTTCAATTCAAACGCTCTACTCGAGTATTAGGCGCGTCGATGTAGGTGGTGACACTGTCGGTCCAATTGGAGCAGATCATTATTATGAAGGTACCGTCGGGTGGTTGATGACACCGCCATTTCATATTCAATTTGTGGATAATATAGGTATAGGCTTGAGCTTAAACTATGGTAGTGCGCTAAAAGGTGGTAGCTTGGTGCTGTTCTTCAATCAGGATTAAATGAATTTTAGAAGCCGTGTTAAAAACCAATGACACCAAGAGCTAAGACATTACGTGAACTCGGTTTCTTCCTAGTTCTTTGGCTTTATAGAGTGCGTTATCTGCCTTTTTCAAAGCCTCATCAGGTTTTTTTGTGTTTTTACTATCAGATGCACCGATACTAACAGTGATACTCACTTTTGATGTATCGCTCCCTTTACCTCTTTGTTGGGCGCCGGTTTTATGATTTTTTGGTCGCTGCTTAGTATCCCTTATCACCATTTGATAATGTTCAATATCGTGACGGAGCTCTTCCAAAAAGGGCTTACTTTCCTTGACGGTTTTGCCTTTAAACAAAATAGTGAACTCTTCTCCCCCGTAGCGATACACTTTCGCGTTACCACCGGTTGCGGTCATTTTAGAAGCGACAAGCTTAAGTACATCGTCACCAGTATCATGGCCGTATGTATCGTTAAACTTTTTAAAGTGGTCAACGTCGAGCATCGCGATAGTAAATTTTCGCCCTAAATGTTTCATATCCATCTCTAAGGCGCGGCGGCCAGGGATATTCGTCAACCGATCATTGAATGCCATCTGATGACTGGCGGAAATCACATAGATAATGACTAAAATACCGGCAAGTGAAAATAGAGTGCTCGAAACAAATGGTAAGTGGAAAAATATAAATGTCGTACTAGTCAATAAAATGCAGGTGTAGACAACGGCATCAATTGGACGATTGTAATTGAGAACAGAAATACCGGTCGTACCGGTAATAGCGATGCAATATAAAATTAACACGATAGGTAATCGTGAGATCTGCGGAAAGGCAAATAACAAGTTCTCTGCAAAGCCGTTAAATCCGCCTGTATAAAAATGCGTTAATATTAACCAAGTCCACATTAAAAAACTAAGCACTATCGCGGTAAAAAGGTACATGCCCTTGTTAAAAATACCGGTATCAGGAAACAAAAATGTTAAGCAGCATGATACGGGCAATAAAAACGCGACCAACGACAACTCTAGTAATGTTGTACCTGTCGAGATAGGGGTTTGTAATCGTATTTGAATAATAGCGTAAGCGACGAGCATGGCCATTGACACCATGGCGATACGCGATTGTTTGAAGCTGTGACTCAAAGCAAATGCAGTTGCAAACAGGATATAAGGGAGATTGGTGGAAAAACCAAAATTAGCTTGAGCAGCCTCGATAATATGGTTCATTCCAAATAGAACGCAAATAATTAATACGACAGGAATGAACAGTCGGAACAAGTTGGAACTAGCAACGGATGTCGACATTAATGCTACGGCTCGAAACATATTAATTTACAGGAATATGACTTCTAGCATACGGTAATTTGATGATTTGCCAAGTGTTTTGTTACTGATAAATCCCAAAATATGATGTTTGGCGTCGAATTGTCGAGCAGATAAAAGAGAGTGGCAATAGGGTTTTTGACTATAACAAAGCGATGAGACGGAAGCGATCCGATTTCTATAGGGAATAGGTTGACCCGCATGCTCATAATCGACAACATAGAGTCATAGCTTGTGAACTCAAAGGAACGTAGGAATGGGATTTTTTTCAAAGTTGTTTGGTGGTAAAAAAGACGTGGCAGTTAAAGAGGTTGAGCCCGTAGAGTATAAAGGATTCTTAATATATCAAGAAGCAATCTCTGAGGGAGGACAGTATCGCATTGCCGGAAAAATCACCAAACTAATAGGTGAGGAAACTAAGGAACACCGCTTTATCCGCTCGGATGTTTTGGGTAATGAATCTGACGCCAATGAACTGATGTTAAAGAAAGCTCAAATGTTCATTGATCAGATGGGTGACAATATTTTTTAATTCATCTTCTAAAATACTCTAGAAACGTACAAAATCGTTGTGTTTTTGTTCTGGAAAGACCAGTGATAGTTTCTCGTATAAATTGATGCTGGTCATCCGATTTTAATGAAAATTGTCATAACATGACTTGTCTACCTGAATTCTTACTGTAAATACTTAAAATGAAACAGGTATGACCTCTAGATACACTTCATAAATGTGGTTTTTTTACTGAAAAAGTTTGTTTAATTTCGATTACATTCCGTTATATGTAATGAATAATTGTCTTTTTCTTACAAAAGGCTTGATGTTATAAAGTTGGTTAGTTAAAAAAGAAGAATCATTCTGCCAATAGTTAAGGAATAGCTATGCAAATTGGTGTGCCAAAAGAAATTCTCGCGGGTGAAACGCGAGTCGCTGCAACGCCGAAGTCGGTTGAGCAGCTACTAAAATTGGGATTTGAAGTCTCAGTTGAAACCCAAGCAGGTTCCCTCGCAAGTTTCGATGACACTGCGTATATCGACGCAGGCGCTAAGATCGTAACGACAGAAGAAGTTTGGAATTCAGAGCTTATTTTTAAGGTCAATGCCCCAACAGATGAAGAGATTACTCTTTTAAATGATGGTGCGAGCTTAATCAGTTTTGTATGGCCAGCTCAAAACCCAGAGTTAATGGAAAAGCTATCGAGCAAGAACATTAACGTGATGGCGATGGATGCCGTTCCTCGCATCTCGCGTGCGCAAGCACTCGACGCACTAAGTTCAATGGCTAACATTGCGGGCTATCGCTCAGTGGTTGAAGCTGCGCACGAATTTGGTCGTTTCTTTACCGGTCAGATTACGGCAGCAGGCAAGGTACCGCCCGCTAAGGTTTTAGTCGCAGGTGCTGGCGTTGCTGGTCTTGCTGCAATCGGTGCTGCCGGAAGCCTTGGGGCTATCGTGCGTTCTTTTGATGTTCGCCCTGAAGTCAAAGAGCAAGTTGAGTCGATGGGGGCTGAATTTCTTGAAGTCGATTTCAAAGAAAACTCTGGCTCGGGTGATGGTTACGCTAAAGAAATGTCTGACGAGTTCAACATTAAAGCCGCTGAGCTTTATGCTGAACAAGCAAAAGACGTGGATATCATCATTACTACCGCATTAATCCCGGGGCGCCCAGCGCCGACATTGATCACCAAAGAAATGGTCGATTCAATGAAAGCCGGTAGTGTGATAGTTGACCTTGCCGCCGCTAATGGCGGTAACTGTGAATACAGTGTTGCTGACCAAGTTATCACGACACCTAATGGTGTGAAAGTGATTGGTTACACAGACATGGTGGGGCGTCTTCCGACTCAATCATCGCAGCTTTATGCAACCAACATTGTCAACTTAATCAAGCTATTGAGCAAAGAGAAAGATGGCAATATCAATATTGACTTCGATGACGTAGTGCTTCGTGGCGTCACTGTGGTTAAGGAAGGTGAAGTTACTTGGCCTGCACCTCCGATTCAAGTTTCAGCGCAACCAGCAGCAGCAAAAGCGGCGCCGGTAAAACCCGCGGAGAAAATTGAAGAGCCGACATCGCCGGTTAAAAAGTTGGTAGGTTTAGCGGCTGGTTTAGGCGCATTTGCCTGGATTGCTTCCGTCGCACCTGCTGCATTTTTGTCACATTTTACGGTGTTTGTATTGGCATGTGTGGTTGGTTACTACGTGGTTTGGAATGTGTCACACGCACTGCATACGCCACTGATGTCCGTCACTAATGCGATCTCAGGCATTATCGTTGTTGGCGCTCTACTTCAGATTGGTCAGGGTAATAGTGCAGTGACCGTACTGTCATTTATTGCAGTATTGATTGCAAGCATCAACATATTTGGTGGTTTTACCGTCACCAAACGTATGCTTGAAATGTTCCGTAAAGACAAATAGGAGGCGACATGTCTGCAGGATTAGTACAAGCCGCTTATATTGTCGCGGCGTTATTTTTTATCATGAGTTTAGCTGGCCTGTCTAAGCAGGAGTCTGCTCGTTCAGGTAACTATTACGGCATTACTGGTATGGCAATCGCTCTTATCGCGACGATTTTCAGCCCAGACGCTCAAGGCTTTGTTTGGGTTATCATCGCGATGGTGATTGGTGGTTCAATCGGTGTTTTCTACGCTAAAAAGGTAGAAATGACAGAAATGCCTGAGCTGGTTGCAATTCTTCATAGCTTCGTAGGCCTTGCGGCGGTTTTAGTTGGTTACAACAGCTATTTAGCACCACCGGAAGCCATTTCAGCTATCCCGTCTGAAATTCACGCTGAGCATGTCATCCATTTAGTTGAAGTATTTTTAGGTGTGTTCATTGGTGCGGTCACGTTTACTGGCTCAATTGTTGCGTTCTGTAAACTACGTGGTGTGATTTCTTCTTCACCATTGAGTATTCCGCATAAGCATAAATGGAATCTTGCGGCGATCGTGGTTTCAACACTACTCATGATTTACTTTGTGAAAGCAGATGGCAGCATGTTTGCGTTGATCTTGATGACGTTAATCGCATTTGCGTTTGGTTACCACCTTGTGGCATCCATTGGCGGTGCTGATATGCCAGTCGTTGTTTCAATGCTTAACTCATATTCAGGTTGGGCAGCAGCGGCAGCTGGCTTCATGCTTGCGAACGATCTCTTAATTGTTACTGGTGCATTAGTCGGCTCATCGGGTGCAATTCTGTCTTATATTATGTGTAAGGCAATGAATCGCTCGTTTATTAGTGTTATTGCCGGTGGCTTTGGTCAAACAGTGGTAATTTCTGAAGATCAGGAATACGGTGAACACCGTGAAACGACCGCGGAAGATGTGGCTGAAATGCTGAAAGACAGCAAGTCAGTTATTATTACTCCAGGGTACGGTATGGCGGTTGCGCAAGCACAATATCCGGTTCACGAAATCACAGAGAAACTTCGAGCTCAAGGCATCAATGTTCGTTTTGGTATCCACCCAGTCGCGGGGCGTTTACCTGGACACATGAACGTGTTGCTTGCTGAGGCCAAAGTGCCATACGACATCGTACTCGAAATGGACGAACTCAATGACGACTTCGCTGAAACTGACACTGTTTTGGTTATAGGCGCTAATGATACGGTTAACCCAGCCGCGTTAGAAGATCCAAATAGTCCAATTGCGGGAATGCCAGTACTAGAAGTTTGGCATGCTAAGAATGTGATTGTATTTAAGCGTTCAATGAATACCGGTTATGCTGGGGTTCAAAATCCACTCTTCTTTAAAGAAAACACATCAATGTTATTTGGTGATGCTAAAGAAAGTGTCGATGCTATTTCGAAAGCACTCTAATTAGTCAATTAGATTCAGAAGCCAGCGCTAAGCTGGCTTTTTTTGCGCTATTTACCGGAAAAAGACAGTATTTACAGAATATTTACGTGCACTTGGCTTGCTTCTTACCGATAATATGTACAACTCTGTTGCAATCTCAATACTTAGAGACACGATCAGCCCTTGAATAAACTAAGTCATACATTATTTCTCGCAATCACTTTGTCGCTAAGCGGTTTTGCAAGCGCTGAATCCTTGCCTGAGCGCATCGATAAATTCGTCACCTTTTTTAATTATGAACAAGCTAGTGCGTCTTACGATATTCGAGTGATCCAAGCAGACTACCCAACACAATTGTTAACGCCATCGTCGATGCTTCCTCAAACGAGTAAGTATCCACTAAAGTCAATACAACAACTTTATCGCTTAGCAGATCAATGTAGTGGAAAGCTACCGTTGAGTCCCTTGATTACGGAGCCGCTAGTCTTTACCAGAGCAATGTGTGGAGGCAGAAAACTATCGACTAAATGGTTTGCTCGAAGTGGTTTAATCCATCCAGGAGGAGGGACTTACGCGGCGAGATACCTAACGAAATATCCTGAAAAGAAAGAAGAATTAAAGAAGTTCATGCACATCAATGAGCGTGAATTGTCGCCGCCTAAATCGTTGCTTGGCCGTTTGCAGGTGATGGATGAGCAAACGGTTATTTCGTTGATTCGCGGATCATCAATGTTTGTGGAAAATGACGAGCTTTGGTTACGCAGGGGAGATGTCTATTATCTATTCGAACCCAGTGTGTGGAAAGCGAACATTAGAGAAGCCGGGTTGAATTATAAGCTCGCATCACAAACGACGACGTGTTTTGTTCAACGAGGTAACCTATGTTGGGAGGTAGAAGACCATTCTGATGTATTAAGAATTAGTATGATCGTTTTGATCATTGCTAATATACTGTTAGTACTTGGCTGGGCAATCTACCGTTGGAATACGAAACGTGAAGAAATGCGAAGCCGCATGTTGGTGCTTCAAATACTTACTCACGAATTAAGAACGCCGATTGCCAGTTTATCACTTACAGTTGAAGGCTTTCGTCGAGAGTTTGAACGCTTGCCAGAAACTGTCTATGATGAGTTTAGGCGCTTATGCGAAGATACACGACGCCTTAGACAATTAGCAGAAGCGAGCAAAGATTATTTGCAGTCTGATAATAAACCACTTGCAACAGAGTGGTTACCGTCGGTAAAAGATTGGTTAAGTTTCAAAGCTGAAGAAGAGTTTGAAGTTGACGTCAATCTGACTATTAATGAAGACATCGCTGCTAAGATCAATATATATTGGTTAGGTACATGTATTGATAACCTACTTCGCAATGCCATTAAATATGGTGTGGCACCAGTAACGTTAAATGTAATTACTTCCTCAAATTCGTTACGAATTGAAGTAATCGATAATGGTCCTTTGTCGGCAAGCGATTGGCGCGAACTGAGAAAACCATTTGTAAGTAAGGCCGGGCTTGGACTTGGGCTTACGATTGTAGAATCTATGGTTGGACGTATGGGTGGGAAAATGTCCCTCGCCGGACCGCCAACAACATTTATATTGGAGATACCCTGTGAAACAGACACTGCTACTTGTTGAAGATGACAAGAATCTAGCTGACGGCCTTTTAGTAAGCTTAGAGTTAGCCGGGTATAACTGCTTGCATGCAGAACTTATCTCCCAAGTTGAACAATATTGGGCAGAAGCCGATTTAGTGATACTTGATCGTCAATTGCCTGATGGTGACTCGGTGCAACACTTGCCAGGTTGGAAGCAAATAAAAGACGTTCCCGTTATTCTAGTTACCGCGCTGGTAACCGTTAAAGATAAGGTGACGGGCCTTGATGCAGGTGCTAATGATTATCTGACAAAGCCATTTGCTGAAGCAGAGCTGTTTGCTCGCGTTCGTGCTCAGCTTCGTGCGCCAGAATCTGATATTGAAGAGACAAATAAAGTCGTTACAGAGAGTCTGATTATAGACAAACTAACACGCGAAGTTGATTACAAAGGTGAGCTAATTACCTTAACTCGTACTGAGTTTGACTTATTACAGTTTTTAGCAAGTAACCTCGGACGTGTCTTCACTCGAGATGAACTACTTGACCATGTTTGGGGATACAATCATTTTCCTACAACACGAACTGTGGATACACACGTATTGCAATTACGCCAAAAACTTCCAGGACTGGAAATAGAAACACTACGTGGTGTTGGCTATAAAATGAAAGGCTAATGTCAAAACAATCACTGTTCCTTATTGCTTCATTACTCACGGCATCAACCCAGGTTGGTGCCGAGTGGTTTGAATCTAATACCCCCATATCTCAGGCTCACCGACACTTATTAACGAATGATCAAGAGTCGATGTTCCAGTCTTTAGTTGAAATCTGGCAACAGCAGCCGTCAAAAACGATCAAAAGTCATATCAATCGACTTTTCTTGCAATCCTTAGAAGTGGACTGTGGGAAAGGTTATGTATCCCAACCGTTACCGGAATGGTTAAAGTCCGTCGTGGTCAAGCAACAGTCGATACAAAGCCCAGGCCGTGACACTTTTCAAGCCGACGTCGAAATAGAGTCAGATACCGACATCGCCAATATCACTTTAAAAAAGTGGGTTGACCGTAATGTGTCGAGTGACAGCGAGTTTTATAATCAAAATGTTAGTGACCCTGTCACTAAATCAATGCACTTTGGAAAACGCTACAACCTCGCGTCGGCAATAGAAGTGGGTTTGTATCGGCTTGAAATAAAGAGAGCCGATGGTGAAGTATGGAGCCAGTGGTTAATCTTTACCGATCAAGCTCTGAAGCAAACGGTGCGGTGGTCTGCAAAAGATGAATGGAAAATAGAAAAAAAGGCATTGCTTAACCCATACTGCCCATTACCTAAGCTCGAAGTAGGGCTTTACGACTATATTGATGGCAAATACACGCAAGTATGGGCTAAAGAATACGAATCGGATTATCCATCCACGCTTGAAGCCAAAAATGTCGTACCGGATAGATATGTCCTCGCCATATCTATGACCCAAAGCCGTTGGCAGGGCCCCATCTTGTTTGAACGCTCACAAATTATTAGTAAGACGTTTGATGTGTCTGCTGATGATTAACCTCATAAAGTGACACATAATTACTAAAGTTAATTCAATTGTTGCCGTTAATGTACCCATAAAGGATTAACGGCACTTTTCAAATGAACACCAGAATTAAAACGCTTACCGCACTCACCATATTGTCTTCTTCTAGCGTCGTAGCATCATCACTAGCGATTGACGCTCGAGGTGATGCAATGGGTGGTGTTGGTGTTGTATCAGCATCCTATTTAACCGCACCTTTCTATAACCCCGCCTTAGTGGCAATTTACCGAAGAAATGATGATGCGGGTATGCTCGTCCCTAGTTTAGGTGTGAGTTATAACGATGAAGATCAAATGCTCGACAAAATTGACGACGTGATTAACTCACCGTCAGCCGCATCTCTTGATGCGCTTAATGGGACCCAAGCGAAAGTCGATTTTGGTGGTGCGGTTGCATTTGGCATCCCAAATCGATACTTAGCTGCCAATATTTTTGGTAAAGCGTATGTAGAAAACGTGGCGACACCAGATATTGATCAAACAGGCTCGAGTGATGCTGACAGAGCAAACAAATCGGCAGTGAAAACGGCTTCTGTAGCAATAACAGAGGTTGGAATATCACTTGCTAAATACCAGACACTCTTCGGTCAGCATTTTTCATTCGGCGTTTCGCCGAAACTTCAGCGTGTATACACTTATACTTCCGTTAGTTCGCTGAATGATTTTCAAC
The DNA here is from genome assembly GCF_002873335.1 of Vibrio sp. 10N.286.49.B1. Taxonomy (GTDB): domain Bacteria; phylum Pseudomonadota; class Gammaproteobacteria; order Enterobacterales; family Vibrionaceae; genus Vibrio. Next base: position 115,839 of record NZ_MCUW01000008.1, read on the forward strand.
TCAACAATATTCGTGAAAATTCACAAGGTGAGACTTCTCTAAACGTAGATGCCGGTGCTCTATGGTTCAATGGGCCATTTAGAGCAGGTATATCGGCAAAGAACATGTTGTCGAAAAATATTAAAACGCAAAGTGGCACTGTTAATGTCGGCGGACGAGATATAAATTATGGATACGAATATCAATTATCGCCTTTATATACGGTCGGCGCTGGCTTTGTGGCTGATTACTTTCAATTTTCTGTCGACTATGACTTAAATGAAGAAAAGAAGTTCACCCAGTTCGATGACAATGTCCAAATGTTGCGCGCGGGAATTGAGATTGACCTCGTCAGACAAATTCAACTGAGGGGAGGGTACATGAAAAACATGGCTCGCGATTCAGAGGGTACACTGACAGCAGGTATAGGCTTGAGTCCATTGAACATACTTGAAATCGATATAGCTGCAAGTTATACATCGCCACAAGCTATGGGCGCGTCTATCAACTTTCTGACGACTTACTAGCATCAATAGCGCTTGCCTCTAGCGAATTATCGTTTATAGTCCTCCTTTACGAATGATACCCTCATCGTCGGGAGGACTTTATGTTTGACGATTTACCAACACTGTCCCATCAAGAGCAACAAGCTGCCGTAGAGCGCATTCAAGAGTTAATGCAGCAAGGCATGAGCACTGGGCAGGCAATTAAAATCATTGCCGATCAAATTAGAAAAGACAAAGCAGAGTCATCAGAAAACAAATCTTAAACTTTGTCTAATTCTCGAATCACGTAAAGCCCTCTAATGAGGGCTTTTTTTTTGCCTTAGATAAGCGTTACGTCTTACTTATCCCTCCACGCACGACGCAGTGTTTTATGCTGCCAACATAAGAGTGAATGTTTGAATGTGTAATTTAATTACACATTAAAAATCAACAGGAAATGACTCAGCACAATATGCTGTGCTATTTCCTGCGTGGGTCATCAAGGTAGTAAGTCTTTACTTGCTTGATGAGACAATCGCAAAATTGACTATGTAATAAGCAATAGAAGTTATTAGAATCTCAATAAAAATGGGTAGCTGAAGTGGGATAGAAAAACCGCGATTACTTCTCAGCATTACTACAGTGATTCGCTCTGGAGACTAGACGCAAACTGGAACACTTCTCGTGACAGCGTAACTTAATGTACATCTAAAGCACTATAACTCTTACTATTGGCTTGATTAACACACTTCTATCGATAAAATTTATCACAAAGTGTCACCTAAACTTACTCGCTGTGGTGCCGTTCAATTAACGTAACAGCGCCGTTGTCTGTTTCCGGTCTTCTTAAAGGTATGAATGATGGCAAGCGTAGCGACTTACTCAAATAAAGCATGTCTTCCTACGGTAAAAATATCCACTTTTAAACCGCGTAACTTTCATTAAGCCACTGCAGGCTGAGGTTACTACTCAATATATGGTGTCACGTTTGTCGATTCAATTGGAGGGTGACAAGCGTTGAGTGGTGACGGCATGAAACTTATATGATTCCCAGGCTTATGTTGGCCAATCGCAGATTGTCGACAATACGCATAAAAACCTAACCGCTTTGGATAGCGTATTTTTGAAGTCGATCCTAAACAAGTTTGGTTAAAGTTAGAATTAGATAAGGTCCGTGCTTATGAGTCACTTCAATACAAACGAGCTAAAAACGAGATCGCGAACTGGAGACAAAGGCTCGAAAGGGCTCGGCTTGTCATAAGGCGCAAAGCCAAAAATGTATTCACCGATAAAGCAGCGCTATACGCGTGCACAAGGTGTTATCGGTCTTACCAAGTACGGGTTCATCACAGAATAGGATTTTACTGTATAAACAAACAGTGACAATGATGAAGCAAGAGTAAATATAAAACCAGACGCATTAAATGGCTATTCACGTGAACACTAAAAGCCTAGTAGACCAACACCGATTACCAGTCTGGTTAGGATGGTTTCAAATTCCAATTCTTTTGACTGAATTAACGACTAGTCGGTGTAATAAGAACCGATCGAGATTCATCAATACGAAAACCACGCCAACGTATGTCATTAGGAAAGTTTCCCAAAGACTTCACGATAAGAAGTTTTTCAGCCATTGGATTGATCGCGACTGTGCCGTCAAGCCATCGACGGACGGTGCCACATTAACGTGGAAAAACTCAACGCCTTGACGAACAGAAGAAAACTTGCGTCAGTAGAGCGTTTTTTAAATGACTCATAAAACATGAAGTGCCTGTCAAACTTGCAGAGAGACGAAATTATTTTTTCCGTCTAATTTGCGACTGATTGAGGTGTAATACGCTGAATGCTGCATGATGTACAGCTATGATGAAAGCAAGCCGTTCAGATTGTATGAAGAATTAAAAGATTGGAAAGGAATGCTTTAAAGAGTTCGGCATACATATCCATAACTTAATTTAATAACTGAGACAGTTTTAAGAGTGAATGCCAAATGTTAAATTTGGCATTCACTCTACGTATTATGTATATTATGTTAAATTGAATGCTCATATAAGGGTGTAAATCCCTTATTACCGCTCCCTTTTCAGTTTTATCGCTGTTGCGAGTCGATTATTACATAAGAACCACATACGGTTCTTGGTAACTCACGATCGATTCTACCCAATGTTGCTTTGTTAGCCACCAGACAGTTTTACTGTGTAACCTTTCTTTTCTAACGCCGCTTTGATTTTATCTCGGGCGTCGCCTTGAATCTCAATGGTTCCATCTTTTACTGAACCACCGCAACCGCATACTTTTTTAAGCTCAGCCGCCAACAGCTTCATAGGAGCATCGTCTAAGTCTAATCCGGTAATAACGGAAACACCTTTACCTTTGCGCCCCTTGGTTTGCTTTTGAATCCTAACAATTCCGTCGCCTTTTTCGCGTTGAGGTTCCGGTTTGTCTTCTTTGATGCGGCCAGTTTCTGTTGAATATACGAGTGTCATGTTATTTCTTTATTTGCTCTGCTTTTTTCTTTGCGATTAGGTAAGCTTCTATGTGTTTTTGAATTGCCAGCTTACCCCCTTTGATAAGTTTACCATTAAACATACAGTACCATGCGTTAATTTCGCCGGTGTCATTTTTGATGGTGTACCCTTGGAAAACTTCTTGAGAGCCAGGCTTATCTGCTCGTTGTGATGACGCCGCGAGTTGTGACGGGTCGATAATTGAAGCCGTATCACACCACCAATCGACACTCTTTTTTATTGCTGAAAGGCTACCTTTCAACTCTCGATTTTTAATTGATACTTTCCAAACTTGGTTTTCTGTACCGACTGACTTAAGGGGGAATCCCCGATAACTTGCTAAAGCCATAAAGATGCATCTCTTTTTTATAATTGCTACACTTGATATTACCTTCGTATGGTATCAGTTATTTTTTACCAATCAATTGAGTTATAGTGCATTAAGATGAAAAAAGACATCCCCTTGATCACAGAAAAGCACCAAGTTAATAAATTTAAATCATTTTTGGTCGACTCTATAACAGCGGCACAATTTGATGAGTTAACCACTGGTTATTACTCGAAAAGTTCGCTACTCGCTCTTTCAAAAGATTGGCGTTTGTTCAACGAATTCTGTCGCTTAAATGGCGTTAGTAGCATCCCCGCTTCCGTCACAGCTGTACGTCGATTTCTAGACAAAGAAAGAACCTCACGGAAATACTCAACCTTAAAACGCTACACTGTCACTATTGGTGTCGTGCATACTGTACTTCAACTGAAAGACCCTACAAAAAACCGTGAAGTCGGTTTGTTATTGGGGGCGATTCGAACGGCTGGCGCCGATAAAATAAAAACGACTAACGCATTTACAGAGATTCATCTAGCTCAACTAGATAAACTATTAGCGAACTCGACTGAACCGAAAGACCTACGGGATTTAGCTATTTATTACGTTATGTTTGAATGTGCAATGAAACGAAGGGATTTGCGTCACCTGAACCTGGAGCATATTGAACACTTAGATGAGTCAGTTAACATCCTAATCGAAAGTACACGTTATGGATTAAGCGATAGAGCCAGCGCCGCACTTGATGCATGGATAAAATATAATCCTTACACAACCCTTTTTACGTCGATAGATCGTCATGGAAATATCAACAATGGTATGTTGGATGATTCCTCCATCTATCGAATACTTAGGCGCGCTAGCGAATTGCTTCAGCTTCCCGATAACCTTCGTTTTTCATCACAATCTGGACGGGTTGGTGCGGTAAAGAAACTATGGAACGAAGGGTACAAAGTCAGAGAGATCCAAGAATTTGGTCGATGGGCCAGTCCTGCGATGCCATTGCAATACACCGGCAAGACTGAGCTATCTGACGTCGAAAAAAGTAAGTTTAAACCGTCTAAGGATTACGACTAACGTTATGAGCGCTCGATGCAATCAATGATGAAGTCTGCGAACTTTACACCTGAATGCTCGACCATTTTAGGAAACATCGATATTGGTGTCATCCCTGGAAAAGTATTCACTTCATTTAGATAGATTTCGTTATCTTCGGTGAGGAAAAAGTCGATTCTTGATAGATGACGCAGTTTCATCTGTTTAAATACCTTCTCCGAATACTGTTTAATTAGTGCTTGTTGCTCGGCCGTTAGATTACTTGCTTCTACGCAGGTGGTCGAGTGACTCTTAGCGCTATATTTTTCGTCGTACGAGTAAAACGCACCATCAGGTGCAGTCACCTCGCCTGGCAAGGTAATGTGTAATTCACCTTGATACTCATAGGCTGCCACCTCAAGCTCACGCGGTTTGACGGCTTTTTCAATCACGACTTGATCAGAATAACCAAACGCAGCGTCTAAGCTGGATGACAACTCACTTTTTTCTGTGACGTTGTAACATCCAACCGAGGACCCCTGCTTCGCTGCTTTCACGAAGACTTTTCCCCACTGTTCAAAGGCATCATGAGCTTCGCGATGCGCCGCACTATCATTAGTGGTCAAAAATAAGTAGGGAGTGTTGGGAATAGAAAGTGTGTCATACCAAAGCTTAGAGGTGATTTTATTGAAACTATTGCAGCTAGCTTCAGGGTTGCAACCAAAATAAGGAATCCCCGCAATCTCTAAAAGAGATTGAATATCACCAGTTTCTCCAGGAAAGCCATGAATACACGGAACAACATAATCAATCGTGAGATCGTGTTGGTCACTCACAAGTGCCTTCTTATTCACATCTAATGAAACAAGATGTCCATCACTGCATTTCCATCCGTCTGAAGTAATTTCAACACGTATAACGTCAAAACGAGGATTGGTCTTTAGCTGCATTTCAAGGAAATCAGCGGATAAGAGTGACACTTCATGCTCGGTTGAGCCGCCACCACATAATAGAAGAATATTCATTTTTGACATCGTACATCTGTCCTTGGTTCGTTTGTCATGAATGATAAACCATAGCGACTTAATAATCTGTTCTAAAAGTGTTAAATAACCCGAATAGGTTGCTGTATGGGTATTTTACATACAAAAATGCATCCATATAGCATCACGTTAGCGAGCGTATCTGAATGCATTTTCTTTTAATCGAGATGGTTAGTTTAACTTACTCAATGTTGGGTAATCTGACTTCTTAATTTTATCGATACTTTTGACAAACGGTTTTAGTGCTTGGAACTCTTTTGGTAGTGTCGCAATAGCCGACTGTGCTTTACTTCGAGTTGCATAGTCACCGTAGAGAACAGAGTACCATTTGGTGCCATTTACAATCTTATAATTCTCCCAAACAGGCTGGCCGTTTTTAGGTAGCTTGTTGGAAAACAACGCCACCTTTTCTTTTGTTCCAACCGCAGCAACTTGAATCGTGAAGCCATATCGGAAATCTTGATCGGCTTGCTTTTTGGACGGCGGTACAATTTTAACTACATTTTTGTCAGCAGCGGTCGCTTTCGCCGGTTGCGCTTGTGTTTTAGTTACAACAGCTTGCGGCTCGGATTGCTGTTGTGGGGAGCTTTTAACTATTTCAGTTTTGGTCGTTTCTTTCGTTGCATTTGATGTTGAAGCAACCGCAACTGGCGCAACTGCTGTGGCCTCTACCGATGGCGTATAGTCTTCTTTATAGCTCTCGGATGTCACTTCACTTACATACTCACCTGATGAGCAGGCGGCTAATAATACGGTGATACTGACGATGATAGTTTTTTTCATAGCTTTACTGCCCAAATATCGATTTTTCTAAATCATGCCGACTGAAATTATTTGATTCAACGATTCCGCATGTCAGCTGTCCATTGCTGTGACATGTTACACATTATTCGAGACACAGCAATATGTTATCTCGAAATTTGAACAATCAAATTCCGACGACGCTCGTGCTACGCTACTATGTAGCAATAAAAGGTAAGCACACGACTTAGGTAACACATCGACGACTAGATGATGCTGTTTAGGCGAATGCTTTCATTGTTCCCGTTACTGACATGCAAGGATGAACTATGTCACTCGATGTACTCTTTAAACCAAAGTCAATTGCAGTAATCGGAGCATCTATTAAGCCGCAGCGTGCTGGCGGTGTGGTCATTAAAAATCTATTACTTGGTAGTTTTGAGGGTACGATTTTACCTGTTCACCCAAAGTATAAGTCGGTCAACGGTATTCTTTGCTATCGAAGCGTCAGCGAGTTGCCATTTGCTCCGGATATTGCAATTCTCTGCACCCAAGGCTCTCGGAATATAGAGCTATTCAACGAACTATCTATTATCGGGGTTAAAGCCGTTATCGTTATGGCTTCCGATATGACCCTCGTTGATCACACCAATCCAGATGCGCTCACGATCGAGCAACAATGCATTAATATTGCAAAGAATTCAGGCATGCGAGTACTGGGGGCAAATAGTCTCGGCCTGTTATTACCTTGGCAAAACTTCAATGCTTCGTTCTCACCGGTCAACTGTAAACGCGGCAAGCTTGCGTTTATTTCTCAGTCCTCCTCAGTTTGCACCACGATTTTGGATTGGGCTAACGATAAGAACATTGGCTTTTCTGCGTTTATTTCGCTTGGCAACGGCGCTGATATTGATTTCGACGACTTACTTGATTATTTGGCTCGCGATAGTAAAACAGAGTCTATCTTGCTGTATGTGGATTCAATTCGAGACGCAAGGCGCTTTATGTCTGCGGCACGTGCGACCTCACGTAATCGACGCATATTAGTATTAAAAGCCGGACGTTCTAAAACCGTCACAAAAGCCGATCAACCTCCCGCTAAATTATCATTTGATATTGTTTATGATTCAGCAATTCAACGTGCCGGCATGTTACGAGTTAACAATACGCACGAGTTGTTTGCGGCCGTAGAAACGCTAACACACTCCGTTCCGTTACGGGGAGAACGATTAGCCATTATTACCAACGGCATGGGACCGGCGCTCATGGCACTTGATACATTGTCCGACCGAGGTGGTAAACTCGCCGAACTGTCTAGTCAGACTATCGACAGTCTGACTGAAATCCTTCCTGCGACCTGGTCTCGATCCAACCCGATAGACCTTGTTGGCGACGCGACGGCACAGAGATATAAAGAAGCCATCATTCGAGTGCTTGATAGTAGCGATATTGACGCTATTTTGATTATGCATAGCCCTTCTGCTGTTTCCAACTCCCAAGAAACGGCACAAATTGTCATCGACACCATCAAACAACATACGAAAGCAAAGCGCTTTAACATCTTGACCAATTGGTCTGGTGAAGCAACCGCAAAACAAGCGAGGCTGTTATTTACTGATAATGGTATTCCCACCTATCGAACGCCAGAAAGTGCCGTCACTGCATTTATGCACCTTGTTGATTACAGGCGCAACCAATGGCAACTGATGGAAACCCCCACTACAACCGACTCGTACACATCATTGCAACTCACTCAAGCGCATGACTGGTTGTCCAAACATGCGACAATCGAACAAACCAAACAAACCGAACACGCTGAACACGCTGAACACGCTGAACACGCTGAACATAATATTACTTGGTTGGAATCGCATTTGTGTGAACAGCTTTTCACGTTATTTGAATTACCGGTTCTCAAAACATGGCTTGCACATGACCCAAGCGAAGCCATTCATTTAGCCGAACAGATTGGCTATCCAGTCGCATTAAAACTCCGCTCACCTGATATTCAACATAAATCTGATATTCACGGGGTAATGCTCAATCTCCGTGACGTAAATGAGGTATCCAGCGCCGCTCAGTCTATATTGGACAGAACAAAGCTGTCATACCCAGAAGCACGGATTGAAGGGCTCACCGTCCAGAAAATGGCACGAGTGACCGGCGGGCAAGAAATAAGAATTAAAGCGATTACCGACCCAACATTCGGCCCGGTCATATTTATTGGACAAGGTGGTTCCGATTGGAACCTAAGTAAAGAGGCCGTAACCGCACTTCCACCATTGAACACGGCATTAGCGCGCTACTTAATCATCGGCGCTATCAATAATGGTACTTTGCGTTTCCATAAGTCGCCCAACCCTGTCAATTTGGCGAAGTTAGCTGAATTTATCGTTAAAGTATCGCAAATAATTGTGGCCTGTCCTGAGATCTATGAACTCGATATTCATCCGTTGCTACTTAACGGTGATGACCTGACCATTCTTGATGCTTCCATTGCAATTAAACCATTTGACGGTGACCCTCAAGCGCGCTTAGCTATTCGCCCTTATCCAACGGAGATGGAAACATCGATCACCCTCAAGGATCAATCTCAAATATTAATTCGCCCTATCAAACCTGAAGACGAACCACTTCACGCCGACTTCATCAACAACGTTACCAAAGAAGACCTCTATAAGCGTTTTTTTTCTGATGTCGGCGAGTTCAACCATGAAGCCCTAGCGAATTTAACTCAAATTGATTATGACCGAGAAATGGCGTTTGTCGCGGTTGATATCGCACACGCTCCTGCAAGGATTATTGGTGTATCAAGGGTGCTAGTGAACCCAGATAACTCAGATGCTGAGTTCGCAATATTAATTCGCTCTGACCTGAAAGGTGTAGGGTTAGGACGTGTTTTAATGCAGAAAATTATTGATTACTGCGAAGCAAAAGGCACAGTAAAGATTTCGGGAATGACAATGCCAACCAATCGAGGGATGTTAACGCTGGCACAAAAATTAGGGTTTGAACTCGACGTCCAATTTGAAGATGGGGTGGCGGATATGGTGTTGAGATTGCAGTGATATAGCCAAGAATCGCGGCATAAAAGCAGGCGCAGTCTTGTGGTCATATCAAGTTCCCCATAATTTTGTGACAACGTGACAAACTTATGGGGTTCCAACTAATTACGAAGAATTAACGCAATACCCAGTTCTTCGTTAGGTGTTTGATACACCATGACTTAGCTTCTCCAATTTTATTGCGTTTCCACGCTAACACAATATCAATCTCAGCATGGTCCGTATCTTCAATCGGGAGAAGCTTGCCAGCTTTGATTAACGGTTCAGCCACTTGCTTAGGTAAGGTGCCGATGCCTAAACCACACACCAAAGCCTCCACTTTAGCTTCTAAATTTGACACAGTCAGTCTTGGTTGCTTTTCCAAAATGTTGACGCTTAACGCTGGCTGCTCTCTTGCCGTGTCGGCGATGGCGATCACCCGATACTTTTCTCGCGCGCTGCTGTCAAACGTGCCACTTCGTTTATGGACATAATGGTCAGCTGCCGCTACCCATACCATACTCATGGTGCCAAGCACTTGTGTTTTTACACCCTGCGGTGTCACCTCAGGCTGTGGACAAACAAGTAAGTCACTGCGCTCATCATTCAAGGACTCCCAGCAACCCGCAAGCACTTCTTCTTCAAGCTTGATTCTGGTTTTACTAACCGAGCCAAGCTTATCGACTAATTCAAAAAAGTTGGCCACAGGGATGATGCTGTCGTAGGCGATAGTCAAATCGAGTTCCCACCCGTTAGCAATCAGACGCGCTTCATGAACCATGGATTCCGTCACCTGTAATATGGCCCGTCCTCTATCTAAAATCAGTTTGCCAGCCTCAGTGAGCACAGCCTTATGCCCAGAGCGGTCAAAAATCATAATATCCAAATCTTGTTCAAGCTTTTGGATTTGATAGCTCAGGGAGGACGTTGCCCTATCCAATTCGACAGCTGCTGCGGAAAATGACCCTCTACGATCAATCGCATCAAGAATATGTAGTGCTTCTAATGTGATGGAATTTTGCACCTAGCGTCCTTATTACTCGTACAGGTAAGTAACTAATACTAAATGCATTACAACAAAAAAGCGACTTCACAATGGAAGTCGCTTAAGGACTAATAATCTGACTAGAACGTGTATTGTGCGTTTAGTCGAACGGAACGACCTGGTTGATAAACCTGGGACCACGCCGTTTGGTAGTTTTCGTCAAAGGCATTGATAAGAGAAAGGTCCACTTTTAACCCTTCTAAATTACTGGTTGGTTCCCATGAAGCATAGAAATCAAACAATTGATATGAATCATATGGACCTTCTGTGTAACCATCTGGAACGCGTTTTTGGCCATTGACGAATGTCGCCCGTGTACCGATTTTCGTATCGATGTTCCAGAACCCATATTGTAGGTGTGCTACCCACTTATCTGCCGGGATGTTGGTGATCCATTCATCGGTATCGGTGTCTTTGCCACGTGTTTGTCCGTAAGACAGTCCTAACAACATTTGCTGCCAACGATAGTCCGCCGCTACTTCGTAGCCGGTTAACTCAGCATTGTCGATATTACTAGAGCTGCTAGTACCAGCACAGCCGACCATAGAACCGCCAACCCCACAACTACTATCAGGTGTCATATCAACATCTAGGTTAATGAAATCTTTTACTTTATTTTGAAATGCTGCGGCGGTAATAGAAAGCGCATCATCACCAATGACATTCTCAAAATCAAATTGCCCTTTTAGCTCTACGTTATGCGACTTCTCAGGGTTCAGTTCTGGGTTTGGCACAAATACGTTACTTGGGCCGCCTGGATAATAAGCAAAGTGAGTACCACTCATGTACAGCTCTGACGTATCTGGCGCTCGGAACGCCTCGTCGTAACGAACCGACCATGCCATCCATTGTTGAGCTTGCCACAAAAGACCTACAGATGGTGACCATGACGATTGGTTGTTATCATCGTAGCCCTTCGCTTTTGACGTAAATGAATCGTAACGTACGCCTACATCAGCCGTCAGGGTTTCAAATAGCGCGTAATTAATATAGCCAAACGCACCGATGGCAGAGGTTTGTGCATCTTCAGGCAATTCTGGTCGACCAGATACTGATGTTGCTCGGCTCGCATCTAATTCATCTAAGTAACCATCTACGCCAGTAAATAGCTTCAATTTTCCAGATTCAGACTGGTTAGTAATGTTAAAGCCCGTCGTATTAAGCTGGGAGATGTCCTCACCTGCTACCGATGGATCAACCTCAGTAATTTTAGTGTCATTACGGTAAATTGACGCTTCTAAATTCACCCACGGGTTCGCTGGGTTAAAGTTATAGTTGACGCCGTAAGATTGATCGGTAGTTTGACGACTGATCAGCAAGTCTGGGTCATTGAGTTGTCCACTTGAATCGCCAACAACAGGAGGTCGCCCATCCAAGTCCGCATACCGTAAATTAAACCCTAGTTTATGGGCTTGATTTATCTGCCAATTAAATTTTGCCAACCCCGTCTTGTTCGTCGCTTCAGTACCATATAACGTACTACCGTCACCTTGACTCATGTAACCACTGTCTTTGTAACTGCCTGCAATGATCCAATCAATATCATCATTTTTATTGGCTAGCGCGGCCGTATTCGTCCAAACATCACCATTATCTTGATAACCTACTTTTACTCGACCGCCCAAACCATTTTCTTCAAGAATGTCGTCTGCGGTTAACGTATTTTGCACGACGACACCACCAATAGCGCCCGAGCCATACAAAGAACTTATTGGACCTTTAACTACCTCGACACCTCCTAAGAGTGACGAATCAAGAAAGTAAGTCGGTCGATGTCCGTACTGCATATTTTGGCGATTGCCATCAATAACCTGCAATACTTTATTGCCACTTAAACCGCGAATATTAACCGACTGATTTCCCGGTACATTTGCACCTGCAACAGACACGTTTGGTTCGTATTTAATGGCTTCAGCTACGGAGTTAGGATGAATTTCGTCCAGCTTTTCCATATCGACTTTCACGACCGACCGAGTTTTATCTTGATTAGTTTTGTCAGCTCTTGACGCAGAAACCACCACTTCGTTAAGTTGCGTGACCTCTTCTGCTTGAGCGTTAGACGTGAGTGCTAGTACCACTGAGCTAGCCAAAATCGACAATTTTAGTTTCATAGTTCCTTCTTTATTTTTGTTCCAATAACTTGTGTATATATTATTGCAAACATAAATGAGAATTACTATCATTATCTTTATCAGATTGATTTTAAGTTGTTGCCTTAAGTGCAATTTGTTGGCGAATACTGATTTTTATTGACTATCATTATCATCCATAATGATAACACTCGTGGGTAGTTCGGTATTTTCTGCGCATCCCTCGCTTAAGACTTCGTCGGGTCTATTTTTCTCGCTTTCTTTGATTCGATAAACAAAAAGAAGAGTCTGTAGTACTTCCTCGCCACGTGGCCTCTCGAAAGAAAGAAACGTAAAGATCAAAAAAAAGGACCGAAGTCCTTTTTTTCTATATCAATCATATCAATGGTTATGTACGCCTTACCTACGATGCCAATTTTGGCTTCATAACATCAGGGATTGGCATACGGCTATCTTTAAAGCTAAACCAAAGATAAGTCACTGCGATTAGATAAAACAGATACGACAATGAAAATATAAGCGGTGATGAGATCAATTCAAAAGATATCCCGATACCGACACCGACCACCGTGACAGTGAGTTTTGCCATTGTACCTAAAAGTAACAAACCCATCGCAAATTGTGGATATTTCGTGCTAGCAAACGCGATCAGGTAACATGCCCCAACTGCAAGCGCTGCAATTGAAAATCCAAGCATGTAAGAATGAATATGGTCGGCTGCTATATACCCTGCGCCAAAAGAAAATCCAAGTAACATACCGATTTTTGCAATGAACATAAATCACCTCATAAAGTCATAAAAATAGGAGCGAAACATCCATTTTCATTTTTGAAATCTCATTTTGTATATATTGTCATACGTATTAACGCCGAATACAAGCTCATTAATTAACCAACCCACTCTCTTAAATCCATGTATTATCAATGCTCACATAACCGTAACATTGCGAAATAACTCTTTCCTTAAGTTACAGTATGTTACGTATTATGCGTCACTTATCGTCATGCTATTTAACAAATTATACACATGAAAATAAAATCATATTCATTTGAAAAATTGTGATCACACTAGAGTCTGTAATGGATTTAACGATTAAGATCTTTTTGCTTACATTTAATTTACATTGAGATTCTATTTTCAATTAATTAATAAAAATAGATACCAATCACACTTTTATTGGTTATAATCCGCGCTCTTTGCGATATCTATTGATAAATGCAAACTAAATTTGAAAATTTGTCTAACCCCCGAACATTGTTCGAATTATCAGAGAGCAAAAATGAGCAAGATTGATAAAGCCATGCGAATCCTTATTGCCGGATTCTGTATCAACCTTTGTCTTGGCATCCTATATGCTTGGAGTGTCTTCAACAAAGCCTTAGTGAGTGAATGGGGCTGGAGTGCCGCTGACGCTTCATCACCTTATGCGATTGCGACTATTACGTTTTCTCTTTGTCTTCTGGTTGCCGGTATTCTTCAAGACCGTATGGGTCCAAGAAACATTCTTATCCTTGGTGCTTCATTAACGGGCATTGGCATGATCGCCTCTAGCTTCGCCGAATCTGTACTTGTTCTTAATATCACGTTTGGTGTCATTACTGGTGCTGGTATTGGTTTTGGTTACGCTTGTTTATCGCCTTCGGCAATGAAGTGGTTCCACCCTTCAAAGAAAGGTATGGTGAATGGATTAATCGCTGCAGGTTTCGGCCTTGCTGCAGTCTACCTGGCACCACTAACCTCAGCGTTGATCACTAATATGGGGATCAGCTCTAGCTTTATGGTGTTAGGTGTAGGCATTTTACTTATTGCGGTGCCATTAGCAGCAACGATTAACAATCCACCAGCTGGCTACGTCCCTGCTGAACCAAAAGTTAAACCAGGTCAAGCGCCTGTCAAGGTTAAGCAAGCGGTCGATATCAGTTGGAAAGCGATGCTAAAAACCCCTCAGTTTTATGCATTATGGGTCATGTATGCTCTTGCATCAGCAACGGGTCTAATGATCATTGGTAACATTACTAATATCGCCAGTGTACAAGCGAACCTACCGAATGCCGTTTATCTTGCTTCAATCTTAGCGATATTCAACTCTGGTGGTCGAATTGGTGCTGGTATCCTGTCTGATAAGATTGGTGGCATTCGCACATTGATGCTTGCGTTTGTTCTTCAGGGCATCAACATGATCTTATTCGCTACATTTGATAGCGAATTAACGTTGATTATCGGTACTGCACTGGCTGCATTGGGTTACGGCACGTTGCTTGCCGTGTTCCCTTCTCTGACAGCAGAGTTCTACGGCCTTAAGAACTACGGAACCAATTATGGCGTACTTTATACGTCTTGGGGTATCGGTGGTGCTATCGGTGTTGCGGTTGTTGGGTATTCAATGAGTCACGGTGGTGGTTATAACCTCGCGTATACTATCTCTGCAGCCATGATGGGGGTTTGTATCCTACTTTCTTTCTTCACTAAACCTATTACTGAAGAAAAAGCAGCTGAACTCAAAGCGGCGTAAGCAACACTTCTTCCGTTCAAGAATTGAATCGTAAAGCCTGACCTAGTGTCAGGCTTTTTTTATTTAATGAACAATAAACTAGATATTTTCTCGATTATAAATAAAAATTAGTTTCATAATATCAAGGAATTGATGCGGATTATCCGCACAGTGAGTAATCAGTATGAAAATTAAACAACTGGTGGTTTATTCTTGCATCCTCATTTTTGCAGGGTGTGCGGCATATGCTGGATTAAACTACGACCATCTATTTGGGAAACCAGAAGTAAGAGAGAGAACCGTTGCGTTAAACACAAAAAACGCAGATTTTTTCCGCAACGAAGTTAAACCTATTATTGATAACCGTTGTGTCGTCTGTCACGCGTGTTATGACGCCCCATGTCAGCTGAAAATGTCCTCTGTTGAGGGGATTGATCGTGGCTCCAGCAAAGAAATGGTTTATCAAGGCACACGACTGACCGCCGCTAAACCGAGCCGCCTATTTGAAGACGCTCAAACCACACAAGAATGGCGCGACCGCGGCTTTTTTCCAGTTCTCAATGAAAGAGAACAAACATTGGGCGGCAACTTAGATGCAGGACTTGTATCACGGATGATCACTCAAAAAGCTCGCCATCCTTTACCCCAAACCGATCAACTCGAAGGTTTTGATTTCTCAATATCTCGTACTCAAGTCTGTCCAACCATTGAAGAATACGATGCTTATGAGCAAGACAACCCGCTATGGGGGATGCCGTTTGGATTGCCTAATATCGACTACAAAGAATACGAAACCCTTATTGCTTGGCTGGGCAACGGTGCGTTAATGAATGCCCCGATTCCTTTATCTAATGCTGAACAAGCGATGGTCAATAAGTATGAAACACTGCTTAATGAGTCTTCCCTCAAAAACCAATTAACGGCGAGATACATTTACGAGCATCTATTCCTATCTCATCTTTATTTTTCTGAAATTGAGGGCGACCCACGTTTTTTCACGATTGTTCGTTCTAGTACGCCCCCAGGCACTGATGTTAAACGTATTGTGACCCGCCGACCTTATGATAACCCCAAAAGGGAACGAGTCTATTACCGACTCATACCAGAGCAAGGTACCATCGTTGATAAAACGCATATGCCGTTTAAGCTAAATGACAAAAAGTTAGACCAATGGTATGAATGGTTTATTGAACCAGACTACGTGGTTGATGAAATGCCGAGTTATGACATTCACGTCGCGGCGAATCCAATGACGGCATTTAAAAGTTTACCTGTTGATGCACGATTTAACTTCATGCTCGATAACGCACAAAATACCATTATGGCTTACATCAAGGGGCCAGTGTGTCGCGGACAGTTAGCGCTCAATGTTATCAATGACCGATTTTGGGTATTCTTCTTAGATCCAAAAGGAACGTCTATCCCTCAGGTGGTTCAATTCTATGACGAACAAACACCCAACCTAAAACTGCCTAGTGAGAAGGACAGCAATACCGTCCCTATCACCAACTGGGTTAAGTACTCTAAACAACAAGCCCGTTACTTAGAAGGCAAAGCCGACTTCATGAATCGTTGGTTTACTGGCGGTAAATACCTCACTACGGACCTGTTATGGAAGGGAAATGGCGAAAACCCCAACGTTGCACTGACCGTTTTTCGCCACTTTGATAGTGCATCGGTGGTGCAAGGTATGGTTGGGTCACCACCAAAAACAGCGTGGATACTCGACTACGCGCTATTAGAGCGAATTCATTACCTGTTGGTTGCGGGCTTTGACGTCTATGGTAACTTCGGTCACCAGCTGATCACACGGATGTTTATGGATTTCTTACGAATGGAAGGTGAGAGTAATTTCTTAGCATTGTTACCTAACACGATGAGACACAAAGAATTTAGTAGCTGGTACAAGGATCAAAGCCCGCAGTTTAGCGAATTTGTACAACGTAACGTACAACCATTTAGTCAGCCAACTCAAGTGCTTTATAAAACAACCGATTACAAGGCTGAATTGTTTGATCTCATTAAAAAAGAAATGGCACCCAACCTGAACGATCGCTATAACATTGTTCAAACTGGCCTATCGGAAAATAACGAAGCATTATTGCGAACCATCGACGACATCAAAGGAGTGGGCTTGGAAACGGTGCCTGAGATCATGATGTTGATGATAAAAACTAATGAGGGTACCGACCAACTCTTTACCATCATTCATAACAATGCTCACACTAATATATCGAGTCTATTTGATGAAAAAGACACTCGAGACTACGCCAACGACAGTTTAACCATCGTACGCGGTGTGGTTGGAAGCTACCCTGCCGCCTATTTCTCAATTACAGAGAATGACGTTGAAAAGTTTGTTGGCCAGTTTAGTAAAATCTCAGACGAAGACGACTACATAAAACTACTCGATAATTATGCGGTTAGGCGTACCTCCCCCGATTTTTGGAGCTTCAGTGATCGAGTCCATGAGTTTTATCAACGTACTCAACCTATCGAGTTTGGGCTTTTGGACTATAATCGGTTTGAGAATAGATAGAACTGTTTGGTACTAGATGTGTGCTCTTTTAACGCTTGGGAGGTGTATGATGAGCATTAGAGATAGCATTGATGCCATTGAACAGCAGATTTATATTGCTTGTTCTGAAGGTGATTACGACGCCGTGAATCAATTAGAACATCAACTCGAACATCTGCAGGGTCTCCAAAACCGGGGACTCGAAGAAACGCCAAGTACGCGTTTGCAAGACGAAACAAAATGATGTTATCAAAAGGGCTCATATGAGCCCTTTTTACTGTTCAAATAACCCGATAACGTCACGCTATGAAGGACCTGGCAACATACCACGTCATAATCGAGCCAGTATTGCATTCAAAATGGTCATGGACTCAACTCTGACCCTCATGATTTGCTCCACTAACTGAATATAATCACCAATGGGGTCGTCAGACTTTTCAATCGCTAAGCAATGGTCAAACAACGACGTCAACCCGAGTGCACCCGCTGACCCTTTTAGCTTATGCGCCAGATCTTTAACAGCTTTAGCATCCCCCAACTGAGCCGCGTTTTCCAACGCTGATAAGGTATCTTTGCTGGATGACATGAAAGCATCGACTATTTTGGTCATTCTCGCTACACCTAAAACACCGACATCTTGTTCCAAAATACGTTCATCGACAACCGTATGCGAGTTGGCAATGGTTGTCGATGCATCGGTTATCGTTGTATGCGAGTCGGTCAAGGTTGTCTCTCCGTTCGTCGAGCTCAATCTAGGTGAGTTTGCATTTAAATCGCGCCCTTGCACATGAGTTTGAACAATCGTCTGTAGCGCTTCTCGGTCGATAGGCTTAGGAAGGTAACCTTCAAACCCTGCGTCCAAATAACTATCCACCTCTTCACTAAAGACATGAGCAGACACGGCGATCATTGGTGTTGAATTGTGAACCTTAGGGCTTTGCTCTAACTGTTTTAAATCTTGCATCAACCTGACGCCATCAGTATCGGGCAAGTTGATGTCTAACAACGCAATATCGAAGTCATTCTCTGTAAATAACTTAATCGCATCAGCACCATTTTCCGCACAACGCACATGATGCCCCATGTTAACCAAGAAGCCTTCAGCGACCATCAAGTTCACTGGGTTGTCCTCCACTAAAAGTACTCTAGCGCTCACAGCGACGGTACTATCAATTGGTTCGTATACATCTTGTTTTTCAAACTCACAGGTCTCTAAAGGAACGACAAACCAAAACCGACTTCCCTCAGCAAGATAAGAGTCAACATACATGCTCCCGCCCATAGCGACGACTAGCTTTTGACTAATCGCAAGGCCGAGCCCTGTCCCCCCGGATACGTTACGACTATTACTGGCTTGTGTGAAAGCATCGAATAGTGAAAGTTGATCATCAGGGCTAATGCCAACCCCCGTATCAGAGACTTCGAACACCAAGCAAGTAGCATCATCGGGATCTTTAGTGACATGGATACTGACCTCACCCTCATGAGTAAATTTGATGGCATTACCCACGAGGTTATTGATGACTTGGCTTAAGCGCGTTACATCACCGCAATAAATTGATTGAACATCCGTATCAATACTAAAGCTAAAGTCCAATTGTTTCTCAAGCGCTTTACCGTGCATAAGCTGATAGCAATCACTGATCATACGAGTGAGATCGAATGGGTTATTTCGAATATCTAGGTGCCCCGCTTCAATCTTAGAGTAATCCAATACATCATTGAGTATGGCTAGTAGGTTCTGGCCACTCCTATTAATCACACCTAAATAGTGCTGTTGTTTCGAATCTAACGCCGTTTCTTCCATTAACGCCGCCGTGCCTAATACACCATTCATTGGTGTACGAATCTCATGGCTCATCGTAGCAAGAAAGGCCGTTTTCGCCCTGCTCGCTTGCTCTGCGTCGTTACGTGCCTGAGCATGGTTCTTTACTTCTCGATTTAAGCTTGAGTTAGTCGTTTGTAGTTCTAGCGTTCGATCGGTAATCGTTTGTTCTAGATGGGCCTTGTGCTCTTGTAACGCTGTTTTGGCGTTACTCTCCGCTTCAGCGGTGGTTTTTAGCGACTGTGCCGTATCTCTCGCCGTAACGATGGCTTGTCCCATATGAGCAAGTTCATCGTTACCTTTTACCGTGATATCCACATCTAACTGACCTTTTGCAATAGCCAAAAGCGCTGAAGAATATTCAGCTAAACGTTTCACAACAGAGAGGTATACCACGCGCCATACAATCACAACAACAATCACAAAGCTTAAGATGGAAAGCAGTGTCAGTGTCCATTGAGCATAACTTAAGGTTGAAGAAAGCTGAGCAACAGCCGATGAGGTCGCGGCATTAGATTGGTCAACGAGCAAGGCCACGGTTTTATTCAATGACGTCAATTGATCTAATGTCTCTTGGTTCAGATCAACGGAACGTTGTTGCTGAAAGTTGGTTTGTTTAAGTAACGAAAATACGTCACTCCCATCGTCGAGCTGTTGAAGCAGTTGTATCATTTGCTGTGATCGTGCGGGGTCTTCTACACCACGAACCCGTCGCTTCATTATCGTGATGTTCTGCTCATAGCTTACTCGTAGCTCTTCAATTCTATCCAACACAGAAACGGTACGTGACTCTTCAATCTGATTTAGAGTCTTAAATGCCAATAAATGCAGCTCATGTAAACGCTCTGAAAGATCTAAATCAATCTCCACTAGGCTATCCAAAGCGTCCAAAGCTTGCGCCTTTTTATTCGTTTCGAGCAGTGCGTAGATATGGGTAACGTTAGCCACAGCAATCGTACTCGTATTTAGAACTTGAGTACGAGTTAGTTGCTCTAATTCTTGTGCGAGAATACGCAGCTGATCAACTTTTTCTTCGATAGCGTGATTGAGTTCAATCCTTTTTTCGACAGACAACCCTAGTTCAATGAGAGTATCTAAAATAGCTTGTACATCATGTTCTAACTGTCCCAATAGGGTCGCATCAAATGAATCTGAGCCGAGTGTTTTGATGTGAGTAAGAAGAGATTCAAGTTGTGTAAACAACTTCTTACCGGCTTGTTGATGTTGAGCTTTGGTCTTTGCCGTAGATAGGGTTTGCACTGATGAAATAATTTTCGTACTGAGCTCCGACACTTCACGAGCTTCCAGCATAGACGGCATGGCCGTATCAACGACATTTCTTTCTGTTTTTGCCACTAACGAAAAACCTGACACACCAATTACGGTTGAAAACAGCACCAATAATGCCATGACAAAGAATGAGTAAAATAATTTACGCCCGATACTAGCTTTAGCAAGTAGCATTTATAACCCCGTGAAAATCCGCTGTTTTACACTGTGATAATACGCTATATTTTGCATGGTTCGATCTTCAGTTGCCACCAAACGATGAGTCCATGTCAAAAAAAGCGAAAAACCTAGCCATCCTGCGTGTTATTCCGCTCTTATTGAGTGCAATTCCACTCTTATATAGTGTATCTGCGAACAGTGCAGAGGAGAAAATTTGCACTATTTACCCGCATTTAAAGGATTCATATTGGTTATCCGTCAATTATGGCATGGTTAACGAAGCGCAAGCGTTGAACATCGAGCTCAAGGTCTTGGAATCCGGTGGTTATCCAAATATTGACAAACAACGTCAGCAACTCAAATCATGTAAAGATTGGGGGGCTGATGCCATTATTTTAGGCACAGTGTCACCCACAGCATTCGAACACGACCTATCACAGTACACTGGTAGCATCCCTGTTTTTGCGACCGTCAACCACCTCATTGTTGACGAAAATCAATCACAATACGTGAAAGGTGTCGTAGGAGTAGACTGGTATTGGATGGGCTATAAAGCCGGTAAATTTCTTGCCTCGAAACACCCTAAAGGCAGCGGTCGCGTTGAGTTGGCACTTTTACCAGGCCCCCGCTCAAGCGGAGGTACTAAGCCTGTGATTGTAGGGTTTCGTGAAGCAATCAAGGATACGGATATACTGGTCACAGATACACTCTGGGCAGATAATGACAAGGAGTTACAACGTAACCTTGTGCAGCAGGTTATTGAAACCAGACCTAACTTGCAGTATGTCGTCGGCAGCGCCGTTGCCATAGAAGCGGCAATAAGTGAGGTACGCACGGCGAATCTCCAAGATCAAATCGACCTACTTTCTATTTACCTCAGCCATGGCGTATATCGCGGGTTGTTACGAGATAAAGTTCAATTCGCACCTACTGATAAAATGGTTGAGCAAGGTCGTTTGTCAGTGCAACAAGCAACGTTTTATTTAAGAAGTGAGCCTTACGGTTATGATCTGGCACCAGACATTGAAACCCTCACACCCGCTCACCTTAACCCAGATGCTATCGGTGAGTCTCTGTCTCCAACAGGCTACCGACCTATTTTTGACGTCCAACCCCATTAATCATCACACTTGTTATTCTACACAATTGATTGAAGATTCAAGGACGTTTAACATCGACGTTAATTGTTAATCGTTTTCATTATTAAGGACTTGGCATTCTAACGAGGCAATAACGGATATTGTCTCTCATAGAATGCTAATAATCAGGAAATAATCCATGCAGAAAAAAATACGTACTATGCCCGCTCACAAACACATTGCGCTTGTTGCTCATGATCATCACAAGCCAGAGCTACTGCGTTGGGTGTTAGAAAATAAAGAAAAGCTACAAAGCCACTTCCTGTATGCAACAGGAACCACAGGCAATATGTTAAGCAAGGATACTGGTCTAGCGATTAAAAGTATGATTAGTGGCCCTATGGGCGGCGACCAACAAATTGGAGCGCTTATATCTGAAGGTAAATTAGACATGCTTATTTTCTTCTGGGATCCACTCAATGCGGTGCCTCATGACCCAGATGTGAAAGCACTACTAAGAATTGCCAGTGTTTGGAATATTCCTGTCGCAACCAACCGTGCAACAGCCAACTTTCTGTTTGAGTCTGATTTATTGGGCAAAGAAGTGGATATCGAAATCCCAGATTATGAAGCTTACTTAGCAGAACGTGTTTAACTGCCTCATAGAATACAATTAATTAACGTCTTTGTGACTGGTACTGGTCCGCAAAGCACTCGTCGCTATAAGTAAAAAAGGAGTCCAACTGGGCTCCTTTTTTGCTTGCATTCGCTATGTTGATAATCAATTGTTTTAAGCGTGAAGATAACCTGTCGCCATAAGGTAAATTGATATCGCCGCCATTATGACCAGTGCGATCTCAAAGACCTTGTCCTGCACGGCATACACGCGCTCTCCTGATTGAATTCTATCAGCATGGGTATAACGGAAAAAAGGGATGCCAATCGCGTATAAAATCGTCGCCATCAGCAAATACTCTACACCTGCCGCCGTGATCAACCAAACACAAAACGCCGCAGACAACGCCGCGATGATCGCCACGCGCTTGGAGTTTTTATGCCGACCAGAGTGATCATTTATAGCAATCTTAAGTAAGTATAAGCTACTCAGCAGGTAGCACGGTAGAACCATCACAGAAGCGATATTAATTGCGGCAAGATAAACGTTTTCAAACAGGACTACCATCAATACCAGTACTTGCATGAAGCTCGTCGACATATTGAGCGAAGCTGAAGGTGCTCCATTGTCGTTCGTTCTGCTCAAAAAACGTGGGAACTCGCCTACTCTCCCGGCTTCAAATGGCACCTCAGCCACCAGCATCGTCCAAGCCACTAGAGCGCCAAAAACGGAAACCAATACACAAATATTCACTAACAGCCTACCCCATGGCCCAACAGCGTGCGCCAACAATGAAGCAGCAGATGGATTGGATAATTGTGCTAGTTCCGCTTGCGGTAGTATTCCATAGGCTAGCACAGAGATAAGTGTGTACATGGTAATCGCAACTAAAAAGCCAATGAGTGTTGCTTTACCCACATCCGACTTTTTCTTTGCTTTGCCAGATAACACGACCGCACCCTCAATACCGACGAAACACCATAAGGTGACCATCATGGTACTTTGTATTTGAGAAAACACCGTGCCAAGATTGTTTTCCTCACCCCAAACATCTACTACCATACGATCAGAATCAAACGTCGCGAACAGGATGCAAATGATGAGTGTCAATCCCATCAACTTACCGATTGTGGAAATGACATTAATAAAAGAAGACGCTTGAACGCCTCGCAATGCGATAAAATTCATTAACCACAAAAGACTTGAGCAAAGTACAACGGTTTCAACACCATGCTCCAGCAAGACAGGGAAAAATAAACCCAATGAATCATTAATCATCACAGAGAGCGCTACGTTCCCCATGCAACTCATGATCCAATAACCCCACGCTGATTGGAATCCGACAAACTCCCCAAACCCGGCTTTGGCGTAAGAAAAAATCCCAGAGTTGAGGTCTGGTCTACGTTCAGATAGTTGCTTAAACGTTGTGACTAAGAGCAGCATCCCAACACCAGTGATCACCCACGCCAACACGACCGCACCCAAGGATGCACTTTCCGCCATATTCTGAGGAATGCTGAATATTCCACTTCCGATCATTGACCCAAATACGATGGCAATGAGTCCAATCAAACCCACAGAGTTCTTTTTCATTCTTAATTCTCAATAAAAAAAAGCAGCCGCCCCGAAGTGAAGCGTCTGCTTTATGTTCTTATGGATTATTATATGCATTATCCATGCATATTCAACACATAACCATGATGTTTGCGTTAAGTTATAAAATTTAATCTCGATTAGGTTAATATTGTTAGTATATTAATTCAATAACGTTTCAATTACTCATTAACGTTAGCCTATTGAGGTATATCGCCGCCCGTAATTAACGGAGTCGTAACGACACTAATTGTTAATTAACGTTGCCCAAGTGATTCAAGAGTACACGATTCACTTCACTGGCTCGTTCGTATTGCATCGCATGACCGGCACCATCCATTTTAATGAATGTCGTATTATGTCCTAACAGTTTCTGAACGCGAGGCGCATCTTCAATCCCAATCACCTTATCGCCGCTACCCCAAATTAACAGTTTTGCAATCGGTGTTTTACCAACGGCCTCAAAATCCGGCGTAGGATCTTGAGTAATCAAATACCGTCCGGTGCTTAAAATCGCTCGCCTAAATCCTTTATACTGCATCTGGATACGGAATGTCCGTTGCCAATTAGGAAAGCGACTGGGATCGGTAAGATCGTTAAGCTGATTTTTTGGCAAATTAGGAACGAAGAACGAATACCCTAGCCACTTCCCTAAAAATGGGACAGTCAACGGTCCAATATCAATGGGTTGGTTGAACGGTGCGATGTACGCAACACTAAAAACAGTGCTCGGGTATGTTGCTATATAATGGGATGTAATAGCTCCGCCCATTGACAGCCCTACAATATGAAATGAGGCGCTACCAATCAGTTCACTTGTGAGCTCACGAATTTGTTCCACGAACAATGCTTTGTCATACTTAACAGAGGGTCGAGAGGAATAACCCCGTCCATATAAGTCAAACGTAAGAACGCGATAACCCCGAGCAACAAGGGCTTCTACGTTGTTGTCCCACATATAAGATGGGGCAGAAAAGCCATGTACTAGCACAACGACGTGACCTTCAGGGACGCCGACTAGTTGATAGTGAACCGAACCATGCTTCAACTCGATAAACTGTCCAGGTGCTTGAACCCTATTAACAGCATTTAAAGGATACTTTTCTTTGTTACGTAACCAAGGTAGTAAGAGAATAATTACAACAACAAACAACCCTACACTCAACATTAATACGTCACTATTAAACACACTACTTCCCACAATACGATTACCCTCAATCTTGAACACCGATAGTGTAAACACTTTTATGTGTGGGCGAGCTTAGAGCGTTATGTCTTCTGTTGAGTACCCTAATACAATGGTGACGGATGTATTGGCAATTGAAATACAACGTCGCTTCAAAACACTGGAAATAAAAAACGCCTCAAGGAAGAGGCGTTTTTTGACAAAATTATGAGCAATATATCGTCACTATTTTCTTTCTACATGAGGTTTTGCATCTCATGCAACAGCTTTTCTCTCCGCACGGGTTTAGGTACATAAGCATCCATACCAGCATCGAAACACTTCTGAATATCGTCATCAACGACACTTGCGGTTAAGGCGATAATAGGCGTAGGTCTGATACCCTGTTGCTTTTCAAAGCTGCGTATATCTTTTGTGGCCGTAAACCCATCTTTGACGGGCATCATGCAGTCCATCAATATAACATCAAAATGAGGGTCACTTTGATAGGCTTCAAGCGCTTGTTGACCATCGTTTGCAATCACATAAGCATAGCCAGCTTTTTGCAGGTGTAATGACGCGACTTTCTGGTTAACTATGTTATCTTCAACCAATAAAACACGAATTGCGCTCTCAACGGCATCAGCCTTAAAAGGCTCGCTCTTCACCGTCGAATCATCAACCAAAGAGGCGTTGTCTTTTAAGTTGTCGATATTATCTTGCTTAACTTCAACAGCACTTATCAGTTTCTGTTTGAGGATCTCAGCCTTAAAGGGCTTAGGAACGTAATCATCCATGCCCGCATCAAAACATTTTTGAATATCATCATCAACCACACTGGCAGTGAGCGCGATGATTGGTGTCTTGGGGAGGTTACCTTTATTTTCATGATCTCTAATGACTTTCGTTGCATTAAAACCATCCATCACAGGCATCATACAATCCATTAAAACGGCGCTGTAATTTTTACCCGATTTGTAATGCTCTACCGCTTCAAGTCCATTGTTAGCCACATCATATTCATAACCCAACTTTTTCAGATGCAAACTGGCCACTTTTTGATTAACTAAATTATCTTCGACTAACAGCACAAATATTTTTTGTTCTGCTTGGGTTATTAGTGCAATGCTCGACAGCCCCTGTTCCAATACCTTACAACAAGATTCGATCGATTTTAAAAGTCGATTACCAAGTAACGGATAGGTGATTAATGAACTGATATTTCTTCCGAAATCTCTATTTACACCTTCGAACTGTCGTATCATACAAAGTGCTGAGCTGCCAGAGTTTAGCTCAGGGAAGTAACGTTCATCCTGTTCAGATGACACGCCACCACCTTCTACATATATGACGATATTCTTCTTGTCAGACATCGCGCGTTTCGCACTCTGAATATCGGGATAAACATGGGCAAGCTCTAAATTGTAGAACGATAGGTCACGCTTAATTCGTTCCTCATAAACGCTATCCTGACACACCATGATCAGCTCGTCATAGTCTAACTCATGACGGTGTTGATACTGTTTTTCGTCGATAGGTAGGTCGAGTTCAAAGTAAAAACAACTGCCTTCTCCTTTGACTGAATCCAGTTCAATGTGTCCACCCATGAGCTCAATCAATTGAGTACTGATTGCCAGTCCTAACCCCGTTCCACCGAACTGTCTTGTCGTTGAGTCATCTTCTTGTGCAAAGGCTTCAAATATATTGGCTTGGCGGTCCTCATCGATGCCAATCCCTGAATCTCTCACATCGAACCGCAACGAAGCGATGTTATCTTTCTCTCCAAGGTGATAAACACCGATAGTCACACTGCCTTCGCTGGTAAACTTGACGGCATTAGACATAAAGTTCATCAACACCTGACGCATACGGTGGTCATCCGCAAGAACTCGAAATGGCACACTACAATCGATATCGACATTGAGTTTAATGCCCTTTTCTTTCACTTTAGGGGCCACTATCGATGCGATATCGTAAATCGTTTCGCGTATGGAGGTTGAATGGGGATTGATCTGTAACATACCCGATTCTATTTTCGAGAAATCCAGTATGTCGTTAATCAAGCTTAATAGCAGGTGTGACGACGTTTCAATCGTATCAACGTAGTCTTTTTGTGTTGCGGTCAGTTCAGTATCCGAAAGTACTTCTGAGATACCAATAACACCATTTAGTGGCGTCCGTATCTCATGAGACATGTTCGCCAAGAAACTACTTTTCGCTTTACTCGCTTGAATCGCATCTTCTTTCGCTCGTTCTGCGTCTTCTTTCGCTTCAAGCAAACGTTTCTGACTTTCTTGTCGCTCCAAGGTTAAACGCTCTACTTCTAAAGCGAAACGGCTTAGCTCATCATTTCCTCGTACACGGTCGCTAAGAGGTGTCTGCTCATCTTGATCACCACGCTCAAGATACTTTAAAACCATATTTAAGTTTTTGATCACACGATGAGCGAGACTGATACCCGTTACAATAACGAGCGCGGTTAATAACCCAATGCCAGCGAAAAATGCGGCACGCGTCTGCTCAAAAGTCGCGACCAATCCACGAATTTCTTCACGTAACTGGACTTCAATTGAGTCAGCAACTGATTGTAAAAGGTTAAGCCTTAATGCCAATGCACTAAGACCGGTACTCACTTCGTTTTGGGGCAACGCTACGGAAGGATCGGAGGCCAATAACAACGAGCGAAATTGACTCCCTTGCTCAAAAGCACTATTGGAAAAGGTATTGAGAAGTAAGGTGACTTGTTTTTCATCAGCGTTGATAGCCACAAACCGCTCAACAAACAGTTGCTGACTTTGCGTTAAGCTACGAATTTCCTCTTTGATAGCTTCAACGTTACCTTGATTGGCTTCTGCGTTAATAAGTTGCAAAATTTGCCATATTTCTTCATCCGCCCAGAACATCAACCATTCTAGCTGTGCCAACGCGGTCATGTGTCCATCTACGGCTGAAATAGTGCCTCTATAAGGGGCTTTTTCAAGGAACAGTAAAATTTGCTTATAAGTATCAACCTGCCATTCCACAACTTCATTTTTTTCTTCGGCATCGACAACATCAACTAACGACGAAATGCTTTCTTGATAGTCTGAAACTAACCCTTGTAGGTGTTCGAGGTTTTCACCTGTAAATAATGACTCAGACAGCGAATTGAGTTGTTCGACTTGTAAAGTCGTTTCCGCAGGTTCATTAGATAAGCGCGCTGCGTTCGCATTAGATTGAAGATCTGAGAGCACTTGAGAGAAAAGAACCAACCCTTCAACTTTTTCTAAATCAGAGAGTTGGTGGTTCAAGGTGTTAACTTGCCTAGAAGCCAAATAAAGAATTAACAACACTGGCAGAATTACTAGGGCGGATATTTTATGCTTTACCGATAAGCTATTCCAATAGTTTAACATCACCATTCCATTGCCAAACAAAAGTTTAATTAATACTAAGTCTAGAACAGGATTGGTGACCTTCTACTCAATTGACAAATTTTTTGTATATATATGAGCTTAGAGGTGTTTAGATTAAAATCTATGTTGTGATTTGACCGCAAATTTCACTCTCAGGATCCAAATATGCATTCAGCCTTTTTAGCTGTCTGTCAAATGTTGATAAATACTTAACAAGCACATCATGTCCGCAACCCGGTGTGGTCGCATCAACAATCTCATTTAAGACTTGGATCGCCGTCTGTAATTCTTGATCGTAAGGATGTGTTGAATACAGCCTCAACTGCTGTAACGCGGCCTTTGCAATCGACAATGGCTTTTCCCTAATACTCCACTCTGGCTTCGAGAATACCTGTGACTTAATGCCTTCTAAATACACTCGATACGTGGTCAGTTCATCTAATGCTAAGAACATTTGTCCTTGTCGCGTTTTGTGGGGATATGGAACCGCGATATGGTCATTGATGTCATACGAAAGCGAAATACACACGCCTTGCGATTCACAGCGCATTTTTAACAAGCGCAATAAGCCCTGAGCATCGAGATATTTCTGTATTTCGACTAACCGTCTGAGATGGTAGTCATTAGATAACAACCGCACGGGAATGTGCCCGCCACGTGCGATTAATTGACTTTCAATAAGAACGCGCGATAACTGTTCAATATTTTCAACTGTGTTTGTTGACTTCTCTTCCAGCAACACGGCCCCAACACGACCCGGCTGAGTATCCGCCATTAAAGAAACAAAAGCGGCATGCATAGCACTGGCCTCAGAAACCGATTGATTGTGAGTTACGCCACCACAGAACGCAACAATAGTCCTAGAACAATCATGCGTCGAAACATAGTTCACCAGTGCTGTTACACGCGACATTCCCTCATCGGTCAATTGGTCTCGATTAAGGCGCTTGCCAAGAACCAACACCAACTCTTTAAATGCCATTTTATTCACTGCTCGTTACTTCACTAAACAATTTCCCAACTGTGTGTCATTTCGACGCCAGCCCCTAGCATAAGGCAAACCGAGCAGTACTTCTCCAACGAGTCTTTTGCTACCTGAGCAACAATAGCCGGGTCTAGATCCTCGCCACTGACCTCAAAGTGAATGTTAACCTTAGTGAAAATCTTTGGTGCGGTGTCGCGACGTTCCGTTGTCAGTTTTGCGACACATGATGTGGCCGCTTGGTTAGCACTTTGCAGCCCATCCACGACATCGACAGAGCTACAACCACCCGCAGCCATTAAAACCATTTCCATCGGGCTTGGGGCGGTTTTACCTCCACTTCCGTCCATGACAATCGAGTGCCCGGATTGAGATTCACCTAAAAATTTAAATCCGTCGATCCATTTCACTTCTGCTTGCATATAAACCTCTAAATACTATCTGATGCGTTGTTGCCCGAATTAAGCGACGATGAGACCAAAAGCCCGACCATGCAAAGATAAACGTTCCTATCAATACAACTGATTTAAACGTTTATTGCAAGGAGGCATCTGACAACACTACGCCATTACTGCGCGCTTACAATGACAAGATAATAACCTGTGGTGAGATTTTTTGAAATTTTTATCCACGCTACCGTGTCTTATGAGATGAATCACACGATGTTTAAGCGATTGAGGTCCTTATGAAAACACTTCCCAAAATATTATTCGCTGCGTTGTTAGCAACGCCTCTGCTATTTCTAATGACCAGTCAGCCTGGCAATGCAGATTCAAGTAATCCAAGCAACGCATCTAATACAGAGGTGGCGACACTTGCTGGAGGCTGTTTTTGGTGTACAGAATCCGATCTAGAAAAGCTCCCAGGAGTGTTAACGGTAGTTTCCGGATATGCTGGTGGCGATGTAGCAAACCCGACCTATAGACAAGTGTCTAGTGGCAAATCGGGGCACATTGAAGTAATCCAAGTGACTTACGATTCGGATGCTGTTTCATATGAAGAAGTCTTAGATCAATTCTTTAGACACATCGATCCGACCGACAGTAAGGGATCTTTTGTTGACAGAGGGCCACAATATCGCCCTGCTATTTTCTATCACAATGACGAACAACTTAAAATCGCCGAATCTTTCATGGCAGACATCGAATCATTGGGCATTTATAAAAAACCGCTAGCGACCGAATTGATTGCTTACACTAAGTTCTGGCCAGCAGAAGAGTATCACCAAGATTATTACAAAAAAAGTAGCCTGAAATACAAGTATTACCGTTACAACTCTGGACGTGACCAATACCTTGACGAAATATTTGGTGATGACCGTACTGATATGCCAGTGACACTGCGTATGCTTATTGACGAAAACAATGGCAACGCTAAGCAATACATAAAACCAACAGATGACGTGATTAAGAAAACATTAACCGCTATTCAGTATGATGTGACCCAAGAAGATGGGACCGAACGTCCTTTTGATAATGAATACTGGGATAATAAACAGGAAGGTATTTATGTCGATATTGTCACAGGAGAACCCCTATTTTCTTCGACGGACAAATACAAATCAGGTACAGGTTGGCCTAGTTTTACCAAACCAATCAACGACAAATACGTGGTGACTACCACCGACTTTAAGCTCATTTACCCAAGGACTGAAGTACGCAGCCGTGTTGGTGATTCTCATCTAGGACATGTCTTTAAAGATGGTCCAAAGCCAACTGGATTACGGTATTGCATGAACTCGGCAGCAATGAAGTTCATTCCAAAAGCGAAACTAGCACAAATGGGCTACGACGAATTCTTACCTCTATTTAAGTAAACCGTCGCGCCTGGGTAACCTGTGAGGGTAAAGAACAATAAGCCCCCCTGTATCACTCACCCGCTTATGATAGGAATAAGATAAACAAAAACCTAAGCGATACTTGAACAATCGAGTGTCGCTTTTTTTATTCATTTACCTACGTTGTAGGTATTACCCATGTATCTACAACGAACTCCGTGCTTAACCGTTCAGCATTTTAATTAACAAAAAATCCATGCGAATATCTAGTACATATAGTATAAGTCCTGTAATTTCTTATAATTACATCTGTAACGTTATCTAATAGTGCGACGTTAACGGTATCTCGCTCAAGGACCCACATAACTTATGAACAGTTCTATGGACGCATTTCAGCAGTACATCCAATCTTTCGGATACGACTGGATGAGTAATGTTTTATTGATAACGGCGGCAAGTTTCATCGCCTGGGTAGCATGGCGTATCATTTATCGCCGTTTAGAGTCCCTCGCCCAGCGCACGAACTTAGAGTGGGACGACCTTCTGATACGAGCAGTCCAAACCCCTATTAGCATTCTGATATGGCTTTGGCCTGCCACCATATCGATAGGGTTGATCATTGCAACTTATTCCAACGCCGATACAAAATGGATCGGAAAGGTCGATTTACTGCTGGTCATAGCAACCTTTATTTGGGTATCGCTCCGCTTAATTCAAAATGTCGAAGTACACGTTTTAGCTCAAAAGAAACGAGATGAAACGACGGTGCAAGCCATTTCCAAAGTTGCTCGGTTGCTGTTCATTACGCTCGGTGTACTCACCGTTATGCAATCGCTAGGGTTAAGTCTCTCTGGGTTGCTTACGTTTGGTGGCGTTGGTGGTTTAATCGTTGGTTTGGCAGCAAAAGATCTCTTATCCAACTTTTTTGGCGGTATGATGATTTACTTCGACCGCCCGTTCAAAGTCGGTGATTGGATCCGTTCTCCAGATCGAAACATCGAAGGTACGGTTGAGCGTATTGGGTGGCGCATGACCATCATTCGTACGTTTGACAAACGCCCGCTTTATGTTCCTAACTCAGTATTCAGCAACATTGTAGTAGAGAACCCATCACGAATGCTAAACCGACGCATTTATGAAACGGTGGGGCTACGTTATGACGATAGCGATAAGGTAAGTGCTATCGTGGCTGACGTTAAGTCTATGCTAGAGAATCACAAAGATATCGACAGTAAACAAACATTGATGGTGAACTTCGACACCTTTGGACCGTCTTCCCTGAACTTTTTCATCTATGCCTTCACCAAGACAGTTAACTGGGCAAGATTTCACGAAGTAAAACAAGACGTACTACTCCAAGTCATGGTCATCATCCAAAAACACGATGCTGATATTGCCTACCCAACACAAACGTTAAAGATAGACTCAGGCCCTTTAATGACAGAGCCGGTCTCAATTGAAGCACAGCATATCACTCACCAATAGCCTGATTTATTAGGTTGTTTTTCCATTACCAAATCTTTCAATTAATGCCTAGACTTAGCGCCATTAATTGAAAGATTTCTCTGACTTACACAACACTAATAATAAGCATAGCAACCGTCCGTGCTCACGATCCCCCGTCTCGTATGCATTATCCTTTGAGCTGCATCGCTTGGTATTTTTCAGACTTAGTGCGACCTTTATGTTGCTTCATTGTCACCTCAACGGAACGACCGCCGTTAGTCACAGTGTAACGAATAACGTGTTTTAGATGATTATCGCTGCGGTTAATCTCACGAGCTTCTAATTGAACCGTTTTAGATCCTCGGTTTAAATCACATCGATAATCCCAATCACTATTGGCTTTCTTCAAAGACAGTAATACACGCGTCCCCTTACCTGTTTGGCTGTTTATAACGCGCGGGCTCTTGTCGAGCGCTAGCGCCAGTCCTGCTTTACACAGTTCTTCGTTGGAAAAACCCGCGGCTTGCGCTTGGGATATTGAGACTATCCCGATTAATACAATTATTGGCGTTGTCATTGTTTTTAACACGTTCATTTTACGTCCTAACTAGTTATAAACTCATAAAATTAAAGCACGACGTACGGTTAGCTGCAAATAAAAAAGCCTTTGACGTGAAATCAAAGGCTTCATGTTTTCTAATTTAATTACGCATTGCGACGGGCAACAACAGCGTCCGCGAGCTGGCGTAGTACAACCTCAGTATCTTCCCAACCTATACAAGCGTCCGTAATGGATTGACCGTAAGTTGGAGCAACACCATCGACTAAATCTTGACGGCCCTCAACCAGGTGTGACTCAATCATAACCCCAAAGATAGCGTCTTCACCGTTTGCTAACTGCGAGGAGATATCCTCGGAAACGACTTTTTGACGTGAGAATTGCTTTGAGCTGTTAGCATGGCTGAAATCAATCATAACTTTCGTCGGCAAGCCAGATGCGTTTAGCTCTTCTTTTATTGCAGACACGTGCTGCGCACTGTAGTTAGGCTCTTTACCACCACGTAAAATTATGTGGCAATCTGGATTACCTGCAGTTTCAACAATAGCTGAATGGCCGTATTTCGTCACAGATAAGAAATGGTGAGATGAACCCGCAGAACGAATTGCATCGGTTGCAATCTTAATATTGCCGTCTGTACCATTCTTAAATCCTACTGGACATGAAAGTCCCGAAGCCAATTCCCTGTGTACTTGAGATTCAGTAGTACGAGCACCAATCGCTCCCCAGCTGATAAGGTCCGCGACATACTGCGGTGTAATCATGTCTAGGAATTCACTTGCAGTTGGCATACCCATATCAGTCAGGTCCAACAAAAGTTTACGACCCATGCGTAGACCATCATTAATTTTAAACGTGTCATTCATATGAGGGTCATTGATTAGCCCTTTCCAACCAACGGTAGTACGCGGTTTTTCAAAGTAAACTCTCATTACAATTTCAAGGCGATCACCCAGTTCATCTCGTAGTGTCTTAAGACGCTTGCCATATTCGACGGCAGCCTCTGTATCATGAATCGAACATGGACCCACGATAACCAATAATCGGTCGTCTTCGCCTGTTAAAATATTATGAATAGCTTGGCGTGCATTAAACGTTGTTGAAGAAGCAACATCACTCGCAGGAAACTTCTCAAAAACTGCAACTGGTGGCAATAGTTCTTTTACTTTATTAATTCTTACGTCATCAGTTTGAAACATCGCTTACTTCTTCCTATTCGTAGTATCTGTACTGCATATATATTCGGTCATTTTTCCTTTTTCAGACCGACTTCATGCTCTTTCCATGTAACTTATCGTCTTAAAACGCTTTGTGCAATCATTAATTACCTTTAAAGGCAATATTTCTGCATATTAAATAATTTACACGCAGTGTAAACAAAAGATTACAGCCTATAACCTTATGAATTAAAACAAAACATTCACTATATTTCTGCATGCATTACCTTATTCATATAAAGGTAAGTTGTCTACTTCAGTCAATTTTACGTGCTTATTGCGTGACCAATTTCAAATTTACCCTCGCAGTGAATGAATTGGTCGCGACGATAATATCGGTGTTAACCTATTTTTTCATATGGTGAGTTCATCGTGTCATGTTACGCTCAACCCACTCTATTTACGCTCAACCCACTCTATGAATGAAAATAAAGCGTCAATGTTACCAAGTACTTCACTACCAGCAACGTATTATGTAGACAACTTTTTTAAGTTGCTGACACATGTCGAATCTTATTATATGGATTTACTCAACGGTGATGAGGTTCATTGGTTACAGCGGTTTAAAAGCTTAACTAAAAACAGTCAATGTCTTTTGGTTCGTATGTTAACTCGTAAAGGCGAATGGTTTCGAAGTGACAAGCTCTACTATGATGAGATTGGTGAGCCAAGTAAATGGCTGCAAGAGTTAGCAGGCTGCGGTTTTGTCGCCATTAACCAAACGATGCAAGCCGACGTTCTGGCTCAAGAGTTACTGACTAAGCCTGAACTGATTCGAACCTACCCGTTCATCAGCCCGCGGTTAAAAAAGTCAGAGCAAATACTCGCCCTCTCTCAATATGACATTAGTGCTAAGCCATCACTTAACTTTGACGTCATTCAGCTTTTGGATGCCAATCACTACCGTCTAATGTGCCAATTATTTTTCGGAAATGGGCGTCAAGACCTCAGTCAATTTGTTTTGGCTGACCTCGGCCTACAAAACTTTGAAGATTACATACTTACCTCCTCTATTCGGTATTTTAAGTGCCGCGACGACGTTGATACCGCCCTCCTACTGAGTAAACTTTACGATCATTACTATCAATCTAAACTGAATCCTGTTGAGACGTTACATAAGCTAATCGCTCTATTGCCAGATGTTAAGACTCATCATGATTTAGAACGGCGTAGACAAAAGCTCATCAACCTCATTGCTCGTGATTTCGAACGCCACTCTCACGCCTTCGATGCACTAGCACTCTACGACAAAACAACGCAACCGCCTTCTCGCGAACGTAGAGTACGTTTACACCTTGCACTTAACACCCCAGAAAAGAGCTGGCCAATTATAACGTCTATGCTAAATACACCTCTTGATATTGAAGAGTATGAAGTTGCATTAAGGCTTAAGCCTAAGATTCAAAAGGCGCTTTCGTTACCACAAGATAAACGTGTCATTATGTGCCAACCGACTCGGCATCTCGAGATGGACCTAACAAAGGCAAGCGTTGAGCTAGCGGTAAAGCACTATATGGAGTCAGAGGGTTGGGAGGTGTTTTACCTCGAAAATCATTTTTTGAACACTTTGTTTGGGCTGTGTTTTTGGGACATCATTTTTAGTCCAGTCGATGGTGTATTTATCAACGCTTATCAACAACAACCACTCGATCTTTATCAGCCTGACTTTTCATCACGTCGTCGCCGCTTACTTGATGAAAGACTTGATGTTATCGAATGCTCAGGGGTTACTCCGTTCCTTTGTCTTGCAGATTCTAAACGTGGGATAAGCAACCCATTCGTTTATTGGCCTTACGTAGACGAGCGTTGGCTTAAACTTGTCGAACAAACAATCGATGGTCGACTGCTTCGCCAACTGTTCACGGTAATGTTGAAGGATCTTAAAAAATTCAGAACTGGCATGCCCGATCTCATCGCATTTAAAGATGGACAATTCATGTGGTGTGAAGTGAAAGGACCGGGAGATAAGTTACAAGGTAACCAAAAACGTTGGATGCAGGAATACGAACAATTAGGCGTCGCTTATCAAGTTTGCTACGTCACTCACATGGAATAGGCCGTGCATTGATTAACGAAAACCTCATGCGAAATGAACTAGATAATAAAAAAGCCAGTGACATCACTGGCTTTAAAAACTCTAAATCGAAACATTAGAAGTGGAGGTGTATAACCGATACGGCAATACAAGCAGGTCGTCGAACCCCTTCAATCTCAACGCGAATTTCACGCTCAATTTCCAAGCCTTTTCTGATTGGAGTTACCTTTAGCAAGGTACTCTTCGCACGTAGGTTGCTCTCAGCTTTCACGGGATACGGGAATCTCACTTGATTCAGACCAATATTCACCATCATTTTTGCTGTTGGAAACATTGGCTTATTCGCATCAACACTGTCCGTCAGTGCTGGTAATAGCGAAAGCGTAAGAAAGCCGTGAGCAATTGTAGTTTTGAATGGTGATTCAGCCGCTGCACGCTCAGGATCCGTATGAATCCACTGGTTATCTTCAGTGACTAAACCAAATTGATTAATGCGGTCTTGCCCTACATTCAACCAATCGCCTTCATGAATAACCGTTCCAATTTGGTCTTGTAGCTCTAAATACAATTTTTGTGCATCAGGCTTTAATACTATTTCCGGAGTAAGATCGGATGCATCAGGTTCATTTACCGCTGGCTTATGGTAGTCTCTAACCCAAGCAAGAAAATTGCGGTTTTGTGTCTTATCAACGAACTCTGACCAATACTCTCGAAGCGCAGGCGACATCCATTGCATAAGCTCAGACTGATGCTTGATAGAATCAGCGCTTTGTTTAAACAATTTTACCACTTTCATATTGACCTCAGATTACAGTCTTTCAAAACTAACTGTAATATTTTGAACCAGTTCACAACTCTGTGCAAACTCTTTTGAGCTAACACGCGTATTCTGAACAGTGTTTTATATCTAAAATTCAACAAGTTAGCTAAAAAAACAATATTTTATTAGTTTGTGACCGATTTCATATAGCATCGATTTGAAAGCATTATCGTGTGTTTCAGTTCTTAAAATGGCAGATTTGGTTATTCAAAGTACAAAGTGATTATGATTTAAGCAAACAGTTCGTTCTGGTCACATTTACGCTTTACAGTACCTAATCATATGAATATTATAAGCGCCAACAACGGAGAGATGGCTGAGTGGTCGAAAGCACCGGTCTTGAAAACCGGCAAGGGTTAATAGCCCTTCTAGGGTTCAAATCCCTATCTCTCCGCCATATTAAAAGATTAAACCGCTGTTTTTACATCGGTTTTTTCGTATCTATAGCCTCAAAAATCATCTTGCACATACAAGTGGCACAGATGTACTTATTGAGACTTCCAAATAGCGTTTACTACACGCGTATCGTAACCCCTCTTTCACCGCGTGACATAGGCTACCGCAAACCATTCAAATCCTCGCTTCTGCCGCGTGAACGAAAGATTTCTTACCTGAGAAAGATCGACCAGGTTCTAATACCTCACACTCTTTTTGATAAAGCTAAAGCATTGAGTTTTACCGAGTTTGAAGCAGAGCTTACCGATGCCATTAATCAATTCCATCAATGTTATCGAACCCAACTAGAAAGCACGCCCAATACGCTAATACTTAGTGGGACGACCGCAATAAAGACTGCACCTTTACCCCAAAATGGGCTGGAGATTTGAGGCGTCAGATTATCTGCAAATCTTACCTACGTTTAAACCCCGCCTTAACCCTGCTACGATTAAAATAATAGTTACTGATACACACCTCTCAACCATTAAAGGTGCCTTACATGCCAAAAGTATTGAAAACATCACTATTAGTTGGAATAACTCTCTCATTGATTAATCCTTCTTACGCTCAATACGAAACGCCAGTATTACCCGATACTGGTCAAACAGTTCAGTATGATACTGAAGGAGCGCCTTTAACTGCGTCTGAGAGTAGTCTCTTTACTGGTCAAGACGCTTCCGTAGAAAGTAATCCAATGAGGTATCAAGATAATGGTGATGGAACAGTTACAGACTTAAATACAGGTTTGATGTGGCAGAAAGCTCATGATACGACAAAAAGAAACTTAGCAGACTCAACCGCTGTTGTTGAGGGTATGAACATAGGTGGGTATGAGGATTGGCGACTACCTACGATTAAAGAACTCTATTCTCTAGCCCATTTTGACGGTGAATTAATGAAACCAGAAAGTGGTAAAGATAGCAGTCCATACATTGATACGGAGTATTTTGACTTTGAATACGATGAACGTATTCCATTTGCAGGCGCATTCTGATCAAGTACGCTTTATATTAAAGGGAAGGTACAAAACTTCACTGCTCACGGTGGCCTACAAGGTGGCTTCGGATTTAACTTTGCTGATGGTCATATAAAATCATACGAAACAGGTAACTTCTTTGATGGCATTGCCATTCAAAAGTCAGATAATATGTTTGTACCTGGAAACTATGTTCGAGCTGTACGCAATACGACGACGCTATATGAGATGGAGTATGTTGATAATCAAGATGGAACCATTACAGATAAATCGACAAGCTTGATGTGGGCGAAGAGCGATAGTGGTAAGCGTATGAACTGGGTTGAGTCCTTGGAATTCGCCCAAAATTCTACTCTTGCTGGATATAATGATTGGCGACTACCAAATGCGAAAGAACTTCAATCATTGGTTGATTATGAGAAGAAGACATTACCTGCTATCAATACAACGTATTTTGAGGTGACGCCAACTCAATTTAAATCACAACAAGACTCATACTATTTCTGGACGAGTACCACCCAAGGCGACTTTAAACATACTGCAGCATATATCGCTTTTGGTCAGGCATGGAGTAAGAAAAACGCAGACTCTACCGAATACTTTGATTGGCATGGAGCAGGTGCGCAACGCAGCGATCCAAAGGTTGGTTCACCATCAGACTATGAGCTCGCTTCTGAAATGGCAACAGACTACATCTCAATTGATAACTGGGTTCGCTTGGTTAGAGATGACAAGTAATCAAGGGGCTCTATTCAACTAGCACCTTTAGAATAAGCGCTTACAGCCAATAACTTTCGGCATCAAATCTATGATGCCGTTTTATTTATAGAAAACTCTTCACAATGGTAGAAAGCCGCTTTAACTATAGAAAAGAAAGTGAATTGATACCTTGATTAGGCCAACTTCTAACGACTATCCATTCGCATTCTTTAAACTTTGTTTTGTCCAATAATGTGTCAGCGGTTCAAATTGCATGGAGATTGGCGACCACCTACATGCCTGGAACATCAGTGCCCAAAACAAAAATCTCTACGGATCGCAACAAAGCAAACTATGAATTGGTGAAGGCTATAACAACACCTGCCTACCCATTTAAAGGGACAACTGCATAATGATCCGCCAAAGAATCTAACACGAAACTAAGCAGCGTAAAGTAGTAGGTTAAAGTTTGTGAGGCACGAACGAATGCCAGCTGTTTCACAAGCATTTGAGCGCGTTTTATACAATTGATAACTTATAAATATGATCGTTATGTATTTCAGTTTCCATTATGAAGTCACACTTGCTTTGCAATATAAACCCTTGTTTTTTCATAAAATGATTTAGCTTTTAGATTACCCGAATAGACTGATAATTTTAATTCTTCGAATCCACAGGCTCTTGCGTAATTTAGCACTGTTTTATATAACTCTAATGCAACGCCTTCACCTTGAAAACTAGGTAAAACATAAAGTTTGGAAAGCATTGCTAAGTTTTCTGTCATCGTTTCCATAACCGCTAAACCGATGGGTTCTTTTTCTTCAAGCGCCACCCAAACTTGGTGACTCTTTGAACTAAGAAGCTGCTCAAAATTATATGCCGAAAGGTGCTTTGAGATATAAACAGACTGCAAGTCACGATTAGAATCTTCGGGGCATGCAAGATGAAATGTCGATTTCACTATATGTGCCAGTCCATTTATATGTAATGGTTCAGCTAAAGATATACTCATAATACTATTCCAAAGTAGAAGTGCCCAAGTGAGAGTGGTCTTGAACATGCCGAGATGTCCGTCATGCAATGTAATCCAGTACTCAAGGCGACCTACACACGACTAATTGAGGGGAAAAGCCCACCATTGCGTGTGTGAGGAAGATACCTGTATGAGGAAGATAGTGGTGATACTAAATACGATACTACGAGATGGCGCACTACGGGATAAACACATCGCTAAAAGCTAGTTATTGACGCCATACTCGTTTGTTAGCTATTTAATCGGCTACAGTGATTTAATTATCCACTGTTGGTAATCACTTTTGCTGTCATCACACAATTGTAAAGATACGGGCCTCATTACATGCACAGGTGTGCCACCACGCCCCTCTTTTTTATTTTCACCATCAACGGTAACACATAAATTTGGCGCCCCGTTTAGTGAAAGCTGACCATTATCTTTTAGTTCAAACTGCTGAGTTTCCGAAGAGTTACATTCTTCCAATTGAAGCGAAGCATTTTGTTCTAGTGATGATGCTGACATACATACATCGAAGTAACTTATTCGAAACACGCCTTTCGAGATAAGTGATAAATCGAAGCCTTGGTCCTCTAGAATTTCACCTGTGTAGTTATAGCAAGTATGGGCTTGCAACCCCCTTTCAATTGGCGCTAGAGCGCCTTTACCACCGGCGATGTCTAAACAATAACCTCGGGATTCATCCAAACTCGCGGCCAACATGACCTCTGCAATATTTTCAGTTTCAGCCGATTGAACAACCGTGGAGGTTGTTGATAAAAACGCCACAGCTAAGATAAAGAATGGCTTCATATTTTTCCCCTATTAACTATTTATTTGAGAAAATTATAGTTCATAAGGTTCGATGATGGGTTACGTTGATAGTGATGCATTAAGGTGTGAGGTACGCTTGCCATACGGTGAGCAACGCGAAACAGGCAAGCGTAAGGGATCACTCTTAAACGCTTTGATGTGCGTCGACCTTACGACCTAACATTCGGCTCACTGTACCATCTTTATCTATAATTTGATGTTTAAGAGCACCTACAATATGAAGTACTAATGCGGCAATAAGTACATTAGCAGCTATACCGTGAATATTACCCCCTAACCCACTTAGCCATTCGACCTTAGCACCAGCACTAATAAGCTCTAACCCGAACAAATCTATTGCTCTACCGCTGCCTATACTCATCATCACACCTGAAATAGGCATCAACAACGTACCCAATAGCAATGCATGATGGACGCCTGTTGCTAATACTTTTTGAATATTAGTTAATTTTGCAACACTAGATATTGAGCCTTCTTTCAGACGCCAAAATAGTCGTAGAATAGCAACAACCAAAACAATAACGCCTAAAGATTTATGAATTCCCAATAATTCAAATTTTTCAGGTGCTCTAGGTAAACCTTCAACATAAAGACCAAGAGCCATTACGCCGATAAATAAAAGCCCTGTAACCCAGTGAAATACGATAGTTGGTATAGATAGTTTATTCTTCATAACGTTAAAACCATACGATTAGTGTGTGAAATGAGTATAACTATCATTCACATACTAAAGAATGTCATGTGGCGTAAAGATATGTAAAGACATGTAAAAACATGAATATAAGGACAAAGTTCTAGGAGCAGAACGCCTACTAATCGGCGGTATTGGCTCCCGCAAAAAGCATTTAACGTCAAACCAACACCACCAAGCGTTACAAATCAACTTGAAGCATTTTTCATAGCGACAACGTCCTAATTGGTTGCAATAACTGCGTAATCAAGAATAGGAACATTGTGACTCCAGCAACTTCCCACCACATAAAATACCCTACTCGTATGCTCA
Source organism: Vibrio sp. 10N.286.49.B1 (assembly GCF_002873335.1). GTDB lineage: Bacteria > Pseudomonadota > Gammaproteobacteria > Enterobacterales > Vibrionaceae > Vibrio. The sequence continues at coordinate 158,063 of NZ_MCUW01000008.1, forward strand.
TACTGAGCAAATAAAGAATGGCAAAATACGTCAGGTAATAAAAGCGACGATATGCGACTATCTGAATTTTACAGTTATCACAATATATAGGAATCTTGGGGTGGATCTTAAGTTTACTGATAAGCTTCAATGATTCATTACAATCTGGACACTTAAACATCGGATATTCTCATGCAATTGAATAGAGCCCAAACATAATCACTGTTCATATGCACAAGCAATCTGTCAGTTAAGGTTCTTCGGCAAAGATCGAATTTATAAGTGTTTTTAACGCCCGCTTAAGGTTGTGTAGCAACGAAACCGAACTTACTGCATTGCACCGTAAACACTAAACCAATTTGAACCAAAAATGGTAAGCGTTTCGAACCAGCTTGAAGCGCTTGTTATACCGCTTAGTTGAAGCTAAAATGACCAATATAAAGACCAATTAAGAGACCCAACCAATGACCACTAGAATTTTAGCTGATGTTGCTGCAAGTATTACCGAATTAAAAGCAAATCCAATGAAAGTTGCAACTAGTGCTTACGGTGAACCTGTTGCTGTACTGAACCGAAATGAGCCAGCATTTTATTGCGTACCAGCCGAAGCGTACGAAATGATGATGGACAGACTCGAAGATCTTGAACTACTAACTATTGCGAAAGAGCGTGAATCTGAAGAGAGCATTTCGGTAAATATTGATGACCTATAAACTCGACTTTAAAAAGAGCCCACTCAAAGAGTGGAAAAAGCTTGGCTCAACGCTTCAACAACAATTTAAGAAAAAGCTAATCGAGCGCTTAGGTAACCCGCATGTTCCGGCTTCAAAACTCTCTGGAGCTGACAACATGTATAAGATTAAGCTGCGCCAATCGGGCTACCGTCTCGTCTACAAAGTTGAAGACGATGTCATCATTGTAACCGTCTTAGCAGTCGGAAAACGCGTACGTAGCGATGCTTACCGTAAAGCCATGAAAAGGTTAGATGATTGATTGCGATATAACGCCCTGCTAAGTGGCGCTGACGATTAACTTGCCAAGCGCACTTAACTTTAAACCAAAACCGCCAAGCTTATGGCGTCCACTTGAGTAGTTTGTTAGGCGCTGGTTTCAAGTTTCCACGGCGGGTTTAACCGATTTTCGCCAGCCCAATACAGTTTGATTTTATTACCGGACGGATCAGTTAGTGATGCCTCTTTCCAAAGATAACTTTGCATCGTTGGCTCTTGCGAAAATTCGATACCTTCGGACTTAAGATGTGAGACCAGTTCATCCAATTTTTCATGCTCAAAATAAACCACACCACGACAATCTAAGCCTTGTTTTTCTGTATCAAGATAGACTGAAAAAGTCGCGTCACCGTCGGGAAATGAAAATCTAGCATAGTGCTCGTTACCAACAATTTGAATTAAGCCTAGCTTTGTGTAGAACTTAATCGCTAGTTCTATATCATGAACTGCCAAAGTTACTTGATTTAAATTCATCTGCTTTCCTTGCCTGAACCTCTGTTGCGCCTAACGCCTTGCTAAGCTGATAAAAATGGTTGGCTATAATCGCGAAGCGATGGCCAACTGTTTTTATTCCGTTTAAGCAACTTGTTATGTGTTGGGATGATAGTCATCATACAATTCAGGAAGAAAGCTAGCTAAGTGATTCATTTCCATAGCACAATGAACAAGCATTTCTTTCCCTGCTTCGGTAGGCAAAGTACGTTTTGTGATAGATTTAGACCCCGCCATTTTATTTATAATTCCATTAATGGCGACACCTCTAATTTCAGGTTTCCCTAACCAAAAGCGACTTCGCATTTCGCAACCATCTTCAGTTTCTCTGATTAAATGAATTAGTTTTCCAACATTCAACGGAAGCTTTTGGAGTCCAACAGAGCCACAGATAACGGTGCTAACATTAGCCTCTTGAAATTGGTTAATGTCGAAAAAAGTAGATGCATCTGAGAAACTAATAATTATATCTTGTAATCCACTGCCAATATATTCAGTGACAAAATTAGGGTTATTTAGGTATTTCTCACGATCTGATAAATGTGGATCATCACCTATCATTTTTTCCGCACGATTAGAAACATGACAACGTGGATGCCATAGCTTATAACGTTGGCTTTCCATGTAATGCCAACCAAACCACCAGTCAATCATTTTGCCAGTCACTTTGGGCATTTTTGTTAATACACTTACAAAAATCTCTCCATTATCTAAACGTGTATAGCCGTTCTCTAAAGGTAAATAACCTTGTTTCAGGAGCTGGTTAACATCTGTAAAAGGAAAACCTAGTTCAGAAGCTTCAGGACCATGTTCAATAGCGTGTTTAGCATGCTCTTGCATAGTAGACATTTGAGGATTCCAATGTTTTGCATAAGCCTTATTTTCAAGATCCCCTGTTTGCATTCCTAAATATTTTTCTCGAGACATATTATCCTCACTAGACTTAAACACATAACGCCCGCTTAACTGGCAGACAACGCCACCACAAAACTCAAATTAGCACACCATAATCACCGAAGCTAACTGCTGGCAATAAAGCCGCCGAGCGTTGACTGTCCGGTTGAAGCGTTTGTTAAGCTGCTAGGATGCGATATTCTGTTTTAGACATTTTTGCTCTTACTAACGCCACATTACCACCAATTTTTCCATTCAATTGATTGACGAGTTCATTAAGTTCTTCAAAAGCTTGCTCGGGCATCTTAACTCCCGCTATGACCTTAGAAATTCGCTTCTGGTCAAAAGCATGAATTCCTGCACCTTTTTTCATCGATAAAACTCGATACTCCGCTTCGTAACTCCAGTCCGGAGATTTCATAAGAAACACATCTTTGACGGCGTTAAAATCCCTCTCCCCAGCAGTAATTATCGGCATGTCTTTGGTATACTCAACATCCCAACCAAAAAGCCGCTCTTCAACATTATTCATGTGGATATTTTGAGGGCTATCATCAACGGTGAATTCAACAACAAAACCTTCATGATTCTCAGCATAGTGTGACCACATTAAAATATTATCTGGCTTTTTAGTTAAACAGCATATTCCAACTTCTCCAACGACTCCGTCATGAAATTCACCACTCTCCAGTGAACGTTTTATACCATGCTCCATTTGCTTTCTTTTACTTAGTCTTTGAGCAGGAGAGAGTTTTAATCGTCTTCCCGCCTCTTTAAATAAATCGGGACGAGATTTTAAGTACGCCATGGACTTTTCGATATCGTATACAGTTTTACAATCAAATGGATCGTTAAACTCCGAATGGTGACTAAACTTCATAGTCCCGTCAGTCAAAATGCATTTGGATCCGCTCGAAAACGGCAGGTATTTATAAACTTTCAATTAAGATAAACCTCATACTTAAAAAGCAGCTTAACGCCAAGCTAACCCGCACGAAACCTTGGCATAGACTTTTGCGAAGCAAAAATGCCAAGCGTTGAGTGTCGGGTTGAGCGCCTTGTTACACGGTAGATTACACTATTCCTAGTTTTCAAATTTATCGTCGAATTGTTCTTTTGCTTTGAGTAAATACTCCGAAACCCACTCGAGACAAAGTCCTGTGTATTGAATCTCTACTTGTGATTCGACACCACGACCTCTATTACCATCAGCCATTCTATAGAACCCCATTGGAAAAGTATGGGTATGGTTAGATGCAAATATGTATTTAAACCTGAAGTCTGAGACGTCACCACCACTAGCAGTCAGAATTTCATCCTGACTTTTGAAAAAGGCATTTTTACCTTTTAAAAAATGTGCTTGTTGTTTATCAGATAATTTACGAAACCATTTGTTCGATTTTAAATTTTCTATGACTTCATTTTTTTTTGCTCTTAGCTTCTTCCTTTTCCTCGTAGTCCATGCCTAACGCATTGAACATTTTAACCCTTGACAGATGGTCGTGTAGATTCATCAATTGCCACCGAGCATTCCATTCTTCACTTGAGCATTGATCAATACACAGGTAATAAAAAGTAAGATAACACTCAATTAGATCTCTAGTTAAAGATGCAACAGAACTGTAATCCCAGTGAGCATCCTTACCTATCTGGTCGGGTTTTGGAGCCAAGCGACCTATGGAGTGAGCGCAATTACACAACTTCGTAAACAACAGCGAAGCATAAAAATGAGAACTGGTTGGTGATGGTATTCCAGCGCACTCTTGAGACAGCTTTGTACACTCTAAAAGCGCAGACTCATATTTTTCAAAAGATTCGTGATAATTTTCCATTGAACCACCTTAGCCGTGTAACAGCTTTATAGACGGAATTCCTCCGTTCTTACATCCTCCCCATGTTGCTACCATTCATAATAAAACTCAATCAGTATCAACCTCTTGTGTGAATCTAAAAGCAATTTCAGAAGAGAATTACGGAAAAAATCCGCATAAGCACTCAACTGAATTGAATAGGTTAATTTGGTTTGTTCTAGAGTATTCTGGGAAGTTGGTTTAGCGGGCCGAATTTTGGGACAAAACTGAACCGACTGTGTCGCCGCAAAGGTGTATAAACAAATACCTTACTGCCAAGCAGTCGATCGTGTGTCAGCACAACAGAATGCAAAAACTTTCGTCATCACATCACTACCGGTTTCTGTGCAAGTAGCGTGTAGATTAATGATACTCAAGCCTTTGCGATTTGTTGTTTTCGTTAAACGGTGAAATCGCGGCTTGAGTATTTATTAAATCTTCATCCACTACCCAGGTTAATTTAAACCAATTAGTTGGCTAGATGGATCTTTCCAAAGTCAATGGTGTTCGCTTTCGGTGATTGTTCAATTTTAACCACTTGGCGATAATGCGTAGCCATAATGTAACCGAAACAACCAAGAATAAGTGCAATCGCTAATGCGCCGACCCATTGAATTTGTAAAAAATCCAATTTAAATAGCAGCGTCAAACCACTCAGTAATACAAAGTTGCCTAGTATGTACTTAGTTTTACCAAAGCGTTGAACCGTTAAGTTTAGGTTGTCGGTATAAAGCCTGATCAACGAATCCAATGAATTGACCACAAAGGTGATACCAACAAGCACCATCGCCATGTTGTAAAAACCCGTTACCGGTATTGCATTGGCACTGTAATAGTAAAGCACCGTGAACCAAACGGCGATTGGTATAGAAGGGACGACCATCATTGCGATCAACACTTGGTATGTGCGCAAGCCACCTACAAAACGAGCGGTAAATTGGCCGATCATAATGCTCCATGCAAACCACCAATAAAGATAGAACTCATGGTAATCATTGATTGGTAGAATGAATTTATGAATGTTCGTGAAGTAATCTCCTAACAGACCAAAGGTCGTGAGGAACTCACCAATGCTTGAACCTTCTGATAAAAACGCTTTGGCCCACATCAATACAATTAAACCAAAGAACAAAAAACTACTACCCAAGCTTAGAATTCTAACAAAACGAATGTTAGTACTTGAATATACCGCAATGCCGATAACCGCAAAGACAACAAGGTAGAAGCTACCAACCACTGATTCACCGTCGCCAAAATCTGGTAAATACCACGGTAGGTTTACGAGTAATAAATACGAAGTGAATGCACAGGTACCGACAATAACGAGGTTATTAATAAACTTGATCAGTGGGATTTCGAAGAACTTAACTCGTGGTTCAATAATGCAAAAGTAGAAACAAGTTAAGAAGTAGAAAGCCCATATGAAGAATGCCCAAAAACCAAACTCAATAGCTAATGGGTTACTGAAAGAGTATTCAGGGCTGGTGGCTAAATCGGCATAACCAGCAAATTCAGTCAATGGAAACATCACAAGCCCAGCATCTAGACCTGAAGTGAAGAGAATAGCAACAAAGGTAAAAGTGCGAACAGGCGTTACCCCGACGCATTTGAGTTTTCCCCAGCGGTAGATAACGAAAGCGATTGCAGCAAACGTAAAGAGAATGCCTATAGATAGCCAAGTAGTCATTATTTGGCCTCAACGTGTGTACTTCGAGCAAACATAATAAAATCCTTATTTATGTTTAGTGCTATGTTCGCTTGCTTTAGGACGGCGACTGCCATCGGCTCTTAAACCTCATTTTATCGAGAGTGAGAACCAAAGAGGAACATAGCGAGTTGGACCATTTGCGAATTTCGCCTAGGTTGGTCGTGTACCTCGTAACAGCCAACATGTGAAAAATAAATCACACGATGGCAATGAATGCTTATTTATAAGTAATCAGATCATCACGCTTTGATAGTGGCGCTTGGTCCGTGTTTAAGAGCTTTTAATCGTCGATCTATTTTCCAGAATGTAATCGGGTTGTTTGATACTCATCTTTCTTCCTTGAAATGGGGTTTCTGCTGTTGGTTTGACCATCATCGAGTTCCCACTAACCAGTCCTGGGACAGCATCCAGCGGGCAATTTTGGTTGAGTAATTTGACGTGTCATTGCTGACGAGTTGTTGATTGCGCTCAATACCTGGATCAGGTTCTGAATAAAACTCAATTGCCCATTTATGTCGTTTTTATAGACGGCTAACGATGACATTAAGATTCTCCATACAGCATGTTCTCGGCGTTAATTTAACGACAACTTGATAGGTCTCTTCGAGCGACCAACAAGATGATTTATTCTCGATGACTAGGCTCACTTCCCTCTGTAAGCATTCTTTTTCATAATAATTTAATTTCGATCCTAATGTTTAGAGCACTAATGATCAAGAAATAAAAATATATAAATTCTAAATTGATTTTACAAAAGCAGTTCGCTAAGCTTATGTTTTGAAACGGATATTTGTTAAGATAACGAACCTGCCGTTAATGAGAGGTGAGATTTGTTACGAAAATAAAGATTCGTGCTGTAATTAAAATGACATTTTACCGTTATTTTTTTAAGCACTTTGAATTGAGTTCGTTGCTTTTATACGATGTATTCGGTCTTAATTATTGATAATTAGCGCACAGTTGAACAATGAAAAACCAAGCCGCCCGGCAGAATCGGATGAGCATTCCGCTTAGTTAAGGAAGAAAGTAGTAATGAGCAGTACGTTGACAACCCAGCAACATAATAACCACTCGTATTCAGTTGATGAGAACAACAATCACGCGCTGCCAATCATGCCAATCCCGGACGTCGATGACACTTGCCGCAAGTTGTTAGAATGGTCTGCGCCGTTGTTGACTGAAAAAGAGCGCGAACAAACAAATGAAGCGATCAAGTATTTTCTTAAAGAAGGTGGTGACGGCAACACGCTACAAACCGATCTAATAAAATGGGCGCGCACGGATGGTATTGCGAATTGGTCTTCGTCTGTGTGGCAGGATCTTTATTTAGAGTCACGAGCACCTTTGGTTATTAACAGTAATGTTTTCTATTACTTAAAAAGTAAATTGGCTGCAGACACTCATTCACAAGCGCATATTGCTGCTGCATTGATTACCAGTGTGTATAGCTTTATTGCATTGCTCGATACGAAATCACTTTCCAAGGATTACCAAAAAGATAAACCACTTTGTATGGCGCAATATGACAACCTGTTTTCCTCTATCAGGATCCCAAAACAAGATACTGATGAATTTAAGGTGTCTTCATGTCGAAAACACATTGTGGTTATGCATAATCAGTGTGTATTTAAAGTTCAAATTTTAGATGAATCACTGCAATGCAAATCATTCGCGGAGATTAAAGTCGAGCTAGAAAGCATCATAAATGAGGCGAAAACGGGCCAAAACATTGGGTTGCTTACCACGTTAGATCGTGATGTTTGGGCGGAAAAGCGTATTCAATTGCTCGGTTTATCAACCAGTAACCAAGCCGCAATGAAAGCAATAGATGAAGCGGCATTTGCGGTATGCTTAGATGCGGAAGAACCTGAAGTGATTGAAGATATTTCACAGCAATTACTTCACGGCAACGGTAGAGATCGATTCTTTGATAAGTCTCTGCAGTTCATTGTGTTTAAAAATGGTAAAACAGGGATTAACTTTGAACATACGGGGGTTGATGGTTCCGTAATGTTGCGCTTGGTCGCCCATATGTTTGATACCATCAATGTAGGTTCTGATAATTCGATTAATCCCGCGAGCGATACGGCTTCTGTAAATTCAAATCGCCCACCTTCTGATAAACCACAGTCGCTTATCTTTGATCTTGACGAGTCATTAGCTCAAGTTTTATCTGATTCAGCTCCAAAGTTTCACCAACATGTCGCCAATACACAAACTCGTGTACTCAGCTTTTTGGCGTTCGGAAAAGAGAGGATCAAACAGTTTCGCGTTAGTCCCGATGCTTTTGTTCAATTAGCATTACAATTGGCCGAGTATAGATTGTACGGCAAATGTTATAGCGCTTACGAAGCCGTAATGACCAGAACATTTGTTGGTGGTCGTATTGATGTTTTGTATACCGTTTCTCCAGATTCAATGACGTTTATTGAAAATATGCATTCATCAGAATGTGATATTAAAACCAAGCAAGCTTCGTTGACTCGCGCGATAAAAACGCACATAACACGAGCAAATGAATGTCGTTTTGGCGAAGGGGTGTATTCTCACTTCTTAGCCCTTAAATACCGTTACAAAATGGCTGGCAAAGAATTGGGGTTGCAAGCGCTTCCAGAGCTATTTAATGACCACGGATATTTGGCACTGACTAATAGTGTGGTGTGCACTAGTACAACTTCTGAATACGGTGTTGAACTAGCCGGTTATGGGCCAATTGTTGACAATGGTTATGGCATCCGATATTTCATTCGTGAGGATTCAATTTGCTTTAACATGACAAGCCGTACAGCGATGAAAAGTAATTTGGAATCAATTAAATTCCATATAGAGCAATCACTTGTCGACATGGCAAAATTAATGAGCCACCAGTAATATCGCTCAAGGCATGGTGTTTTATAAATCGAGCCTAATCCCTACGGCGGTTAGTAGCCACCCGGACAACAATAAAATAACGAAGGTTAGCTCGATGTACTGTACGTTTGATTAATCAGATCACGCAAGGCGCCCACTATCAACACATTAGTGGGCGCCTTTTTCATTATCATTGTTCTGACAAACCGAACGATTATGGTAACCGCCCCTCTTTTCCCAATGTTTTTTGAACCATATAGAGCGGACAGCCGACATCGAGATTACGATGGAGACGCTCGATTCTTAAAGGCGTAGGTTACCGTAATGACATGGATGGTATTGCACGTTTATACCAACAACCCTACTGCCAGTGAAAACAGTATGCCAGTAGAACTCGTAGTGCTTTATTGAGCTCGAAATTACATTTACCCGAACAATATAATCCTGTTCCAAACCGCTAAAATAACGTGTCATTAATGACCAAAACTACGAGTTAATCGCCCTCACCTACGTCAAAGTACGTTCCATGAAGATTCAATCTTCATTATTAGAAGGACGCCAACTAAATCCTGCAGTTAAAGCGCCTATTGCTGCTACATCTTTGTCAAACTCAGGCAAATTTGATTGTAGTGTTATCGCCATGGCGCCATTTGTATTGATTGCAGCGATGGTTCTATCGTTGTCTTTAATAATAAATCCAACTGGCTTTTCTGAGTCAATCATCGAACCATCAATCCGATTAACACTTTCAATGTTGAAACGTTTGTCATTAATACTTATGTAACCTGTGTCTTTTTCAACCATGCTAAAAGATACAAGCGAAGTGTTTTCTTGAGGGTTGAGACTAAAGGTGCCAATTTGTTTGTTGCTTTGACTTATCACACAAGAATATGGTTTTCCCGATTCAAAGACCCCTAAAGTCAACGATGTGCTTCCTTTACATTCCAGTAACCAAGGTTCCGTCGCTCCTTTTTTATTAATAGTGAGCGTAAGCCCTCCTGTTTTACTTTTATATGTGTCGTCAAATACACTTGTCCCCTCCGCGCTTCTATGAAAGCTCCCTGTATACAGATCAGCGATGTTGAAGTTGCCTTTATAAAAACCCGAAGCTAAAACACCGCCTTCCGTAGTTACTGGGATTGAAGGCTGAGATGCCAAGTCCTGAGGCATTTCCATAGTTGAATTACAACCTGTCACAAAAGTAGCAACCAAACCCAAAAATATAATCTTATTCATAATGCTAATCCTTACCTATGAGAAAGTGTATTAATGAAGGGGACTCTGAATAAAGGCGCCATCACTTGGCCCATCCACTAGAATAACTCTAAAGTAGTACTCGCAATCATAATACTGCACGCGGTCACAAAATGACCAACTGTTCATTTTTCACTCAGCATAATTTGAATGTTTTAGCACTCACCGATTTATAAAAGGTGTTTTATTTAACTAACACGACTATTTTTCCCTTAATTATGAAAAAGGAACCGAACGGAATTTTGCTATTAAGGATTTAGATAAATGCAGTGTTTGCATTGTGATACTTTCATCGGATTTTTTAATTTCTATATCATGACTATTGTTCACAACCTATAGCGTATTTTCTTCGTGTTACCGTCAATTTAGTTTCATTGAATCCACATATAAAGTTCGTTATATCGTTCGAATTTATAAGAACTATTACTATTCTCCCCATCGAAAACAACCAATAAATAGAGCAATTCAATGAAAAAAACAGTCTTACTTCTCGCTATAGCGAATACATGTGCAATCGTTGCTGGCAGCGCAAGCGCACACAATCTGCCATCCAACGACTACAAGGTTACCGTGGAATCTGACGGGCAGGCTGTTAGCGGTGCGCAAGTGCAAATGATTAAAGCGCAATCCGGTCTGGCTCCGAAAATCATTTCAACAGCAAAGACTAATCACGAAGGTAAGGTTATTTTTTCATCTGAAGTTATTGATAATGGATTTTATTATTTTAAATCAATTGGCGGTAAGATTGATGGAAACGAAGTACCCAATTATTCGACGTTAGCAGTGAGTAACAACGAGCAAAACGGTCCAGTAATCATGAACGAAATCACGACTATTGGCTCGGTTTACCCTCTTGCACAATTTTATAAAGATGGTCAATTCAATGGGAATGCCAATGGTTTCAAAATTGGTTCAGAACAAGTCCAAAATTTAGCGAACATTAATACAGGATCATTCGGTGATACTGTCCTAAATGGTGCCAATGTGACTGAGTCACAGACCATTGGACGAATGAATATGATGGCTGCACTGATGTCGACCTGTGGTGCAAATATCTCGAGTAGCTGCGGCCAGTTCTTAACAATAAACCATGCTGATAATACCATCGACGCAATAGCAAATATTGCTGTTGCACCCTATGCGCACGCAAAGCAAAATTCTGATTTGTTTTTTAGCACTTTCCCTGTACCTGAAGGACAAGCTCGACGCTCGACTGACTTCTTGCCTTACCTTACGTGAGCACCAGATGACTACTCACTAACGGTTCGTTTTAATGGTGGTGGTATGTATTCAGTTGGCCGAATGATGTTTGATAAAAATGCTAACCTTTGGATGGGAAACAACTGGATGCCATCAAGTGAGCCTACGTTGGCACATGGCTCTATTGGTGGCGGAGTGTCAAAGCTGACCCCAGCGGGTAAACCATTATCTCCAGCTTTAACGGGTTATCAAAATGGCAAAGTTGATGGCATTGGATGGGGTACCACCGTTACCAACGATTCCGCATGGTTCGGATCTTTTAACGGTAACTTTTCAGTTTATAATTTAGATGGCAGTTATCGTGGCGATGCGGTTGTAAACAACGGCACACCAAAAGGTATTCAAGGCCTCTCTACTTGTGGTGATGGCACCGTTGTGGCTGCAGACAATTCAGCTAATCAATTAGTTGTATTCCCTAAAGGTGATTATAAAAATGGCAAAATATTAAAAGTAGACGGGCTCAGTCGTCCATTTGCTACGGCTTGTTCCAATGACCAAACCGTCTGGGTTACGAATAACCAGGGTGTGACTGTCACTAAATTCCCATTGGACCACCCGGAACAAGCACAACAAATTAAAACAGGTGGTATCGCACCACGCGGTATTGCGCTTGACTCTGAAGGTAATGCATGGGTAGTCAATAACTTTTCAATGGGCTACAAATTTGCCGATGTACCGGCTGACGTATCGGCTCTTGAGGAATTTCGCTTAAACATAGAACAAGTGATCACTAATACAAAAGCAGGTGTAAGCAATACAGGCAATGTTTCGGTCATCTCACCAGAAGGTAAGGTGATTAAATCAAAATTACTCGATGGGACAATGAATGTCGGTTGGGGAATTTCAATCGATGGTAATGATAATGTCGTTGTGGCTAATGCGTACGGTACTGGATTTATTACCATGGACCACAACGGAGAAAACGCACATGTTTATCAATCTGGAATCCTACAGATTTCAACGGATAGTATGATTGATGATGCCGGTAACGTGTGGATGGCGAACAACTGGGATGATACGGACGGTTTGTTAGATAACCACCCAGACGCACGAGTGACAACGAATGGCGGCGGCAATGGCATCACGGTAACTTATGGCATTATGAAACCAGTACAAAATCCGCTTATAGGTCAAGTGAGACATTACTAAGTACATTAGCGAATAGCGAATACCACTTAAACTGCCCTCCATAATTTGGAGGGCAGTTTTGATTTTAACCGATAGGTTTTCGTTGGTTTTGTTGTGGAATATTCATGCCATACAATGCTGGTGATATTAACGTTTGAGTGCGATGAAGAGATTGCTCAGACAGCAAAAAATCGTAACAAAGTAATTAAATACGCGAACGCTCAAATTTATTATCATTCCAGCTCACCCTTCGACTTAAAAATATAAGTAAACAATAAAATATCATTAAGGAATGAGATGCCTTCTTTTATGTCATCAAAGCTCGCTCTAACTGGATTGTTTTTTAGCATTGCTCTACCTTTTCCTATCTATGCTGATGTGCACAATGGACCAGCAGCACCTGCTGAAGACGACATTTCATATCAGGTCTACTATGAAATGCTGAGTAATTGTATCGATTCTGGTGATGAACCCACCACATGCGCAAAACAAGCCAATCGTTCATTTGCTCAAGAGACGCAACATCGCCGCGAAAACGATACCTCGTTAAGTAGCCTTTAATTTTATCGTAAGGCGTTGTCTTTCCTGGCAACGCTACTTTTATAAATAGAACCACTATTTTTGATCAACATTCAACCGAGTAGAAGCTCTCATTATTCATACGCTAAGATAATGTTCATAATCCAACCACTTTTCAATATCCAATCCAATTATTGGTCATTCGAATAATGTTAATCAACTAATACCCCACCTAGTTAATTGATGGTTTTATCAAAACGAATGCCCCGTAAAGTGTTTGGAGGGCTGGGTCATTCAAACTGTATTTATTGATTTTTCTCTCTTACACTAAATTAGTTCGCTGCTGGCTTGGCTCTTAGCCATCAACGCCTGTTTAGAGAAACAAAATATATTCCAAGGGGGGATTATGAGCAAATGTGTCAATCCAAGCCGACGTACATTTATCAAGCAATGTGTCATTGGTGGTGTGACGGTTTATAGTGCACCTATGTTGTTCAATACCAGTGAAGCAGCACAAATAAGTATCAACGAATCCATTAAAAGCCACTGGAAGCTCGACGGCGAGCCTCAATATCGAACAGATGCGATAGAAAAAGTGACCGGCCAAAAGATCTACGGTCGTGATTACCGAGCGCGTGATATTAGTGGTTGGCCCGATCAACAGCATTACGGATATATACTCCGTGCAAACAAAGCCAACCATATCTTTGAAGGTTTTGACCTAAGCGGCTTACCTGATGACGCCCAACCTTATCGAGTTGTCACCCAAAAAGACCTCGAACAGAACGAGCTTCGCCTTCCGGCTTATTACGGAAAAAATATGCTTCTAAAAGAAGGAAGCGCTCCCGACTACCTTGGCCATGAACTCGGCATTTTACTCTTCGACTCATTTAGTAAATTTAAAAAAGCCAAGATTCGACTTCAATTTAATGACTCTGTTGTCAGTTATGGCGCAGAAGTCCCGTTAACCACAGCCAATCAAGATCCCTACGCAACATGGCGAATTGTTAGAGAGGAAAATGCGGACGGCCGACATGCTCAAGACGCTTTCTCAGTACTACAAGATGGCATGATTTTTACCGGCGTAAAAGACCATAAGCCAGACTGGCCTAACGGCGATAAAGATAGTGAAAATAACACCGCTCGAGCGGTTTATTACGCTGATCGCATCACAGATGATTTAAGCAAAAATGAAAACGACTGGCTTATCATCGACAAAGAATTTAACACTCAGTCTATCGAACCTATGATGTTTGAAGCGGAAGCTTTCAATGGTTACCTCAACCATGAAACCCAGACGCTGCACGTTGTGATCACCACTCAATCTCCGCAAGATTTTCATGAGATGAGCGCTAAGATTTTATCGGAAAGCCCTCTCACCCAACAGATCAAAAACTTAGTCGTCCACTCGCCTTTCATCGGTGGTGGCTTTGGTGCCAAAGACCATACTATATTCCCCTACTACGGCGTGATAGCAAGCTTGTTTGCCAAGGGACCACTTCGTATCGCCAACGATCGTTTTGAGCAATTTCAATCCGGCCTTAAACGTCACCCATTCGTCATTACAAACAAACTGGCGTTCAATAAAAAGACCCACAAAATTGAAGCACTAAAATCTCATATGCTCGTCGATGGTGGTGGTCGGTTAAATTTTTCTTCATCCGTTACTATGGTAGGAGCAAGTGCGCTTCAAGGTATCTATTACATCCCTAGAAATGATATTGAAGCAGTTTGTTACCCCTCTCAAACCCCACATTGCGGTTCAATGCGCGGTTACGGAACGCTGCAATCTATGCCAACCATAGAATTAATGCTTAACGAAGCTGCCGAAGAATTAAAAATCGACCCTTTTACCATTCGTCGAGCGAATGCGATGCAATCAGGCGACAAAAACACACAAGGCGCCATCCCCAATGGTGCCGCGCGTTATCATGAAATGCTTGATATGGCAGAACAACACCCAGTATGGGTTGACCGCATTGCGAAGAAGAAAGCATTTGAACAAGATAATCCAAACCTGTTATACGGTGTTGGCTTTAGTATCGTAACCAAGGACTACGGTACTGGTGCCGCCTCACCTTCTGGGTCGGTAGAGATAACGCCTGAAGGAAAAGTCATCGTTCAATCTTGTTTTGTCGAAATGGGAACGGGAACCGATACGGCCCAAGGCGTGATCACAAAAAAATATTTAGGCGTCTTAGCCGATAACGTTGTTGGTGGTGTTATTGAAGAATTTGAAGCAATGGAGCTTTTTGATACCCAAGACCCTTATTTAATGTCGCAAGATCACCAGGATGAAATGCAAAAGGATCCTCGTTGGACACCGGTTGTTCCAATGGCATCGTCAGCATCAATGTCTGCGTTTTATCAATCCCACGTTACTGAACAAGCAAGTCGTATCCTTTTTGAACAATCACTTTACCCAGCAGCGATTGCGATTTGGAGGGAGCAATTCTACAACGGTAGCTTAACCGAACCTGATTTTGACAACATTCTCGATGCCCGCTGGGTTGACGGTAAGTTAACGCTTCAAGGTTACCCTGGTATCCCGTTCAAAACACTAGCCATGAAAGCTCACGCTAACGGTTCAATTACCAGCGTAATGGTACATGGTTTCAATCGGTGGGCTTGGGCAAACTCTGCATTTGACCTTAATGGTAAACGTAGCACCTACCCTATTGACGGTTTAGCAGTGAAGTACGGTATCAATGCAAAACCCTATGCGAAGAACAAATTTGGTTATCAAGTAATCGAAAGACGCGCCATTGATTATCCGAAAGTACAACTCAACAATGCAATGGTGACCTATTACGCGCCCGCCGCAACGCTGGCCGAAATCGCGATAGATAAAGCCACTGGACACGTCAATATTTTAGAAACACACACTTGGTTAGAAGCCGGTCGAGTGATTGTGCCAGAACTTGTAGAAGGTCAAATAGAAGGTGGCCTAACTATGGGTGTAGGCCACACTTTATATGAATATCTACCCGCAGATGAAACTGGCGCTGGTAACGGGACATGGAATCTTAACCGCTACCAAGTACCATTGGCGGCTCATATACCGGTATGGAATATGAAGCACACTATTTTGCCCCCACTGTCTGAGACAGATAACCCTAAGGGTATTGCCGAAGTTGTCATGGTGCCCGTTGTCGCCGCTTTGGTTGAGGCAATCTATCAAGCAACAAACACGCGTTTTTACCACTTACCCGTCACACCACAAGATATCATGAAGGTAGTTTAATGATGGCATCGATTATTCTCACTATAAACAACAAAATTTATGGACCACTCGACATAGATCCAGAAATCACTATGTTGGAGTTTCTTCATGAATATCTGAACCTTACTGGAACTAAGTTTGGTTGTGGTCAGGGCGTTTGTTCAGCATGCGTTATTATTCAAGATAACGAAGATGGCACCTCTGAAACGCATAAAACATGCATCACCAATGCTGTTGGGTTTAATGGCAAAACGCTTCGTACCATAGAAGGTCATGCTGAACGGGACAACAAAGGAGAGGTTATCGCCCTTCACCCTGTTCAAGAATCCTTGATCAAAGGTTTTGCTTTCCAGTGCGGGTGGTGTACATCCGGTTTTACTAACCATACTATCGCCCTTATTGAAGAGCTAAAACGTAACCCTATTCCCGTTGAAGAGATTGAAGAAAAAATCCAAGACACATTAGGTGAACATGTTTGTCGTTGTACTGGTTACGTAAAATACTATGCCGCGGTTAAGGAAGCGATTCTCAACACGGAAGGAGCGACCCGATGAACATAAAAACACTCACGTGCTTGATCGGTACGTTTGGTCTGACTCAGCACGCTATTGCCAATACGAATGAGCAGATAGAAAAAGGTAAATACCTAGCCGAGATGAGTGACTGTTACGCTTGCCATACCATTGAAGGCGGTGAACCTTATGGTGGCGGACTTCCTTTTGTTACCCCTTTTGGTACGGTCTATTCTACAAACATTACCCCCAATTCCGATGAAGGGATTGGGCATTACTCCTATCAAGATTTTTATGACGCGCTTCACAATGGTGGGGCGCCAGGTGGTCACCTTTACCCCGCTATGCCATATACATCATTCACAGGCATTAATGATGACGATACCCAAGCGCTCTTTGCGTACTTTCAAAGTATTAAACCATCAAGTCAGCCCAATAAAGACAATGACATGATGTTCCCTGCTAATCTTCGTTTCGGCCTAAATGCTTGGGACATTCTGAACCTAGAAGACGTGGATTACAGCCCAGTAGCGGGCAAAAGTGCTGAGTGGAATCGTGGGAACTACATTGTGAACACCTTCGGTCACTGTGGTGAATGTCATACGCCGCGAAACATCATGATGGGCATGGATTCTGAGCGTCACTTGCAAGGTGCAATGATTGGGTCGGTATTCGCTCCAAACATTACGCCGGCGTACCTGAATCAACAAGGTTGGAGCACCCAAGATATAAAAGACATGTTACTGCACGGTTATTCGAGAAAAGGTACCGTTGTCGGTGAGATGTACGAGGCTATTTTTCATAGTTTGAGTAAGTTTGATGAAGACGATTTAAATGCGGCCGCCATTTATTTATTAGATTCAGACAATAACGTTGAAGGCAAAGCACTTACCTTCCGTCCCGATAACGCACAAAGTGAAGGACGTGAACTGTACCAGGCCTTTTGCGCCAATTGTCACGGCCATGAAGGTCAAGGTAAACCGAACTACGCGCCGAGTATGCAAGGGAACGGCACCCTGTCTCAAGACAATCACTTTAATAGTGTCAGTGCAATTTTATACGGTATCAAACCTCAATATTACACACCAACCAATGCGTTCTTCACCATGCCAGGTTACGACAAGCAATTAAGTGATGAGGACCTTATGCATTTACTCAATTACTTAACCGCGACCTACACAGAAAATAGCGCTCAGCTCAGTGTGGAGCAAACCAAAGAAATAAGAACATCCGTGATGGAGAGCCAAGAAAATGCAACTCACTGATCTACACATATTGCGTGACATTCAAGGGTGGATGCAACATCGTGATAGCTTTTGGTTGTGCACGATTTTGGGTACGTATGGCTCGTCTCCCCGGCCTGTCGGTTCTTTGTTTGCTTGGAATGGTTCGCAAAGGCTTGGTTCAATTTCTGGTGGGTGCCTAGAAGATGCTTTTATTCAAAAATTAGAATGTGGTTTTATCAAGCACTTCCCGCAGGTCACGACTTACGGAAAGGATCTTGTTGATAACGATATCACCATCGAGCTACCCTGTGGTGGAAGCATTAAATTACTGGTTGAGCATTATACTCCTAGTCACTACCATTTATTAAACACGTTTATAGACAGTGCCAATCAAAAGCGTCCTTTCCATAAGGTTATTGACTTACACAATGGTGATATTCATTACCATGATGACACTGATGTGTTGTCTCAACAGTCTGAGCCGAGCGAACAAATCATCCACATACATTATCAACAAGTCACCCAATTGTTAATTCTCGGCATCAGCCAAGTCAGTGAATGGGTCGCAAAACTTGGCCTAATGGCGGGTTTCTGTGTGAAAATTTGTGATATGCGTGAAGAACTTGCACAAAGCTGGAATGTCCCTGCCACCGAGCAGTACGAAGCGGTAGAAGTCACCTGGAGAAGCCCAGATTTATTTGTTGAAGAGCACATCACCGATAATACTGCAGTCTTAGCGTTAGCACACGACCCTAGAATCGATGATTTAGGTCTAATGGCAGCCTTGGAACTGAACCCTTTTTATGTAGGCGCAATGGGTTCAAAACTCACGACACAAAAAAGAATCAAGCGGTTGGAGGGCGTTGGTGGCATCCGTAAA
Source organism: Vibrio sp. 10N.286.49.B1 (assembly GCF_002873335.1). Classification (GTDB taxonomy): domain Bacteria; phylum Pseudomonadota; class Gammaproteobacteria; order Enterobacterales; family Vibrionaceae; genus Vibrio. The sequence continues at coordinate 176,848 of NZ_MCUW01000008.1, forward strand.
GAAGATATGAAAAAACTAAAAGCGCCCATCGGACTTGCCATCAATAGCAAAACACCATTTGAAATCGCAATATCTGTCATTGCGGATATCATTGCGACTAAAAATAGTGGTTAAATATGGAGACCATTGCCTTATTGCTTGCTGCTGGGAATAGCCAGCGTTTTGGTGAAGACAAGCGCTTTATAGGTGTACCTCCTCTTCTCTCGAGAACACTCGTGTCTTTGTATTCCACCTTCGACCGTATCGTCATGGTTCATAAAGAAAACGACGACTTATCATCTATTAACATTGATAATACGAAGGTCATATTAGTCTCCCATGACAATACTCATGACCCAAGTTTAGGCGCATCAATCGCAAAAGGAATAAAGGCGATATTCAGTGTCGACAATCCACCCGTATTTTGCGCGGTTTTCCTCGCAGACATGCCTTTTATCCGCGCCACAACCTTAACTAATCTCGTTCGTTTTACACAGGATAAGTACGGCGAATCTTTAGAAAAAACTGTCATTTGCCGCCCTCGTTTTGAAAGTCAGGCTGGACACCCTGTTATTTTTTCCAGTGCGCTATTCGAAGCATTGTCACAGCTGACGGGGGAAGAAGGGGCAAAAAGCATCATCAAACAATACAATACACATTATTATGAATTCGAATGTGATGATTTAGGCGTATGTACTGATATCGATACACTAGAAGCAGCAGAGTTACACGGTCTTATAAAGAGTACCGTGTAACTCTGGATACGTGCGAGTGATAAAATACTCGAACGAGCAAATCAAGCAATCAAGCAATCAAGCAATCAAGATTAAAAGTAGTAACTGGCTTGTAACCAACCAACCGTATCGGCTTTATTAACTTGGCTAGAACCTTGACGTACCTTGTACTCGGCTGTGTATTCGACTTTAAATCCAAGTGATACGCTGTCAGACACCATATAACCACCACCCACTTCAACTTGTGGCACATTTGCACTTGTTTCTTTAATATGTGTCACTTTCGGGTTCGCATAGAGCCAGTGGCCAGCATCAAACCCGTACATCGCATAAATGCCCCCTTGGTAGAGCACTGAGCCGTCTTTAATATCACCATTTTCACCAGATGTAGGTTGTGGCGTGCCAAAGTCTGTATAGCCAAGTGACAGCATAGGGAAAATCATAACGTTATCGTTTAACGGAATTTTATAGATTAAACCAGCCAATGCCGTTGTGCTCGACTTACTACCCATTTCACCCAACACGTCCACCGATACACCTAATCCGTCGGTAACATGGAAATATCTGGCACGGTAACCTGTAGTATCGCGGCGGATATTCTTATTGTCGACCGTCACGTCCAATTGGAAAATATTCGCGCCGAAACCAACCATACTATTAACTTGCGTTTTATCTCCACTCGTCGATACACCGAGCGTTGAAAACGAAGCAGTAGGATCACCATAGTTAATATCTTCTGCGTTTTCTGCTTCAGCCGCGACTGAGCCGAACGTGATTGCGGTTAATGCGATGGCTAAAATTGATTTTTTCACGGTACTACCTCTAATAGAATATCTTTTTGTCCCTTTAAGTTCTCACCAACATCCTTGGCTCTGGCATGAACAATACATTGCCCGAAAGAATACTTGAAAACAGGTATCAACTAGATATCGAATAGGTAGGAGGATAAACTCAGACCGAATGGCAGTAAGCACACCTTCATATATCGAAATTTCGATTGGAAGGCTTCAGTGCTTTCTTTATATTTAGGCGTAAAGTCAATCAGAGAGGTAATAAGAAACGATCGCTGAATCGCTATCGATTAAATAGAAGCGTGGTTAAGAGTAACTTGCCCTGAGAGAGCAAGCTATCGGTCAACGTTGTTGTGTATCGATAGCTTTTGGATATCAATAGCTTGAAAGGTTCGTGGACGCAATTTAGATGACAAGCTCGTGCTTTACGAGCAAAGCAATAAACAGCTTTGTTCCATTAGGAACTAAATTCATTTAGCGCTGCGATTGCCAATTCTGCTTTCTCTGATTGAACGAAAATATGGTCGTGGTAATACGCCGCCATTACGTTCGCGCTAATACCTTTTGAAGCAAGTTTGGTCGCTACTGCAGCGGTAAGCCCTACCGCTTCTAAGCTCGAATGAACCGTCAGCGTGATCTGGCGAAATAAACCATCAAACTCAAGCCCAGCCGACTCGGCGTCTTCTTTTTTCAATACAAGGGTGAGCCCTTCCGTTTCCACAAACGTCGCGATGACAGGCAGCGCATTGTAATCGTCCAATTGACGGGAAACCGTGCAAAAAACCATTTCACCAGGTTGAAGCTCTGGTTTCATTGAGCATAAGAGTTTATCTATATCCGTTATACCTGCCATTTAAGATGTCCATTTTATCTTTCGTTATATCGAATATAAATGAAATACCTATCCGTGCAAGGTTTTGCTCACAGCGTAATGCTCATAGCGAAATATATAGTTGAAACCGAAGTATACCGCCCCATTCAATATGCAGCTTATATACCAACAAGCGTTCCAAACCGTGGGCACACATTAAGCGCCTAGCAGCGGTAAATGCTTCACCTTATGATAGGTCATCGCCAACATGAAACAATGAACTAACCGAGGATCTTTCACCCAAGTGTCAATGGGCACTTTAATCGAGCGATTATTCTGGAAATCAAGACCATGACCATAGAGCTCTCGGAACGTGGCCACCAGCTTAGTTTGACAGTGAAAACAGACGTAACAATTTTCGGGGTCTTCTGGCTTCCAATTAAGACGAATCGGGCTTCCTGACGAGACACTGTAACTTAATTCGTGCCACTTTAAGGATTCTTTTACTGGCCCTACCTCAAGCTCGACCGCGACATCAAAAATGACTTGGCGTAGCGCCTCTATGCAGCGACGTGCAGCATCCGGGTAGCTATCAAGCTTGGACTGAACATCCGTGTTTATCATCTTGTTGTCACTCGTACATTATAACGTGTATAAGGCCAGTCTATTAAAACATCGTATTGTTGTTTTCAGATTCCAGAGGAACACCTTGAATCGAGTCCCAATGTTCAACTATTTTTCCGTCATTATCAAAACGAAAAAAATCCATCGTGACGTACTCATCTCCACCAGGCCAACATTGTCGTGTATGCAGCGCAACAAGATTGCCCTCTCCGATCACCCTTAGAAACTCGATACTCTTGTTTGGGAACTCTAAGGACATTCGTGTGAAATAGTCGATAAAGCCCTGCTTGCCATCGATAACAAGCGGGTTATGTTGAATGTACTCGTCTCCGACATAACGCTGCACCGCTTTTTTGGGATCGCCTAAATACGCCGTCTGATAAAACTCAACCGCGTGCTTTTTATTTTGTTCTAATTGGTTATTCATGCCAGGCCTCTTTCTATCAAACAGATCTCTTACAACCGATGCCAATGTCCCATATTTTAGATACTAGAATAGGTTTCAGCCAGCCGAGTAGCTCAAGAGTTAGATTTATAGAGAGTTGTACATTATCTATGTCGTCAATTGCGTTGCGTTCAACAGATTGTAAACACGAACAAATTAACCCGTCACAGTAAACGACGCCACTTCCCGCTCAGTTAGGTAGCGCCATTCACCAGCTCCAACATCTAACTCAACATCACCAATTTTTTCTCGATGCAATGCTATGACTTTATTACCAACCGCGGAAAACATGCGCTTTACCTGATGAAATTTACCTTCTGTAATCGTCAGGCGAACATCGCATGAGCTAATCGCCTCTAACTTCGCTGGCTTAGTGAGGGTGTCCTCGCCTTGCAATTGAATCCCAGTAACAAAACGTTCTTCAGCATCGAGCGCAATAGGTCTTAACAACTTTACACGGTACACTTTTTCACACTGTTTCGAAGGAGTAATAATGTTGAACGACCACCTGCCGTCGTCGGTAATCAGCACCAAACCAGTGGTATCAGCATCTAAGCGACCTGCGATGTGGAGTTCTTGTTTATTTTCAACATCAATTTGATTAAACAACGATGGGTAAACTTCATCAATGTTCGAGCAGATAGTATCTGCAGTTTTATGCATCACAATATAACGAAACGGACGACAAGTAAGGCGCTCGCCGCGAAGTGTTACGACATTATTTTTATGTACCTGACTCCGCTCACTATATTCTGGCGCACCATTAACGGACACGTCACCCGACGTAATAACGGCAAGCGCTTCCGCGCGAGTGAGCAACGTACTTTTACATACAAATTTGTCTAATCTCATAATCTATTTAACTGCATCGTTTGTGTCCATTTCATTGTTGAATCCTCATTGTTTTTAGCCAGGCTATGGTCACCTGATTATTCAGGTTTTGTATTAGTTAAGGAAACAATAACGCTGTTGATAGCGCGGCGTGACGTCACCACGACTCATACTATCACCGCCAATCAAACGCGTAACCCAAGGGCGACAATTTGCTGCTTAAAGCATCATTCATCGTTAAAGTTTTCGCTAACTTATAAGTTCACTACACACCCAAAGGTGTTTTCGCGTAGACTAGCCACGTTTTAAACCACAACTCAGTATGGACGTATTCTCTTGCAAACACTATCTCAGCTAAGATCAGGCGAACTCGCCGGTGTCACTCGCCTTGCTTTATCGGAAAATCTAACGTCGTTTCCAAAAGAAATATTGTCTCTTGCTGATAGTTTAGAAATTCTGGATTTATCCAACAACCAACTCTCTTCGCTGCCGAATGAACTCGAATTATTCACTAAGCTAAAAATTGTTTTTGCTTCAAATAATCGCTTTACCGAACTTCCTGAGGTATTGGGTCGTTGCCCGAGCCTTGAAATGGTTGGTTTTAAGGCCAATCAAATCACTCGTGTCTCTGAGCATTCGCTTCCACAACGTTTACGGTGGCTTATTCTAACGGATAACGCGATTAACGAGTTACCAGACTCATTAGGAGAACGACCGAGGCTCCAGAAGCTCGCACTGGCAGGCAATAATCTCACAAGCTTACCTGATACGATGAGTAAACTTAAGAATCTAGAATTGGTAAGAATTTCAGCGAATCAATTAACGAATTGCCCAGATCATCTTCTAACGTTACCGAAACTTGCATGGTTTGCATTTGCAGGAAACCCGTTTTGCGAGTCCGATGTCAACATTCGTTCGGTACCGCAGCTAAGCAAAAAGACGTACACTTTATTAGAGACGCTCGGCCAAGGCGCTTCGGGTGTAATATCGAAAGCAAAATGGAACGAACCGCAATCCACATTTCCAGAGGGAATTGCGGTCAAAGTATTTAAGGGTGAAGTCACAAGTGATGGCTATCCCGAGGACGAATTGCAGGCTTGCTTGAAGGTGGGTAATCACCCGAACCTAGTGCAATCGTTAGCACAAGTCCAAGAGCCGGGTTATTTAGCCTTGGTCATGAACCTCATTCCTCCGCATTATAAAAATTTGGGACTGCCACCTTGTCTAGACAGTTGCACGCGAGACACATTTGAGCCGGGTTTTACGTTACCTATTGATAAAATAGTACATATTGTTGCCCAAATGGAAGACGTCTTTCATCACCTGCACAGTAATCAGGTGTGTCACGGTGATCTGTATGCACACAACACCCTAGTCGATGACAGCGGTAACATCATTTTCGGAGATTTTGGTGCCGCTACGATGTACCACATGTTGTCAGCCAAACAACAAACGCAAATTCAAGCGATTGAGTACCGTGCGTTTCGTCATTTTATTGATGATCTACTGAATATTTGTGCGGCTGGCGATAAAGGTAGTGACCACTATGTGGCACTGGACAAAAAAGTGCGCGCCTAAATCAAACGTGACTCTGATACTGTTATTTCATATCAGAGTCATCTTTCATCGCACGACAACGTCGTTAGATCACTGACACGCCTTCTACTTCCAATACCGTGTTCGCGTTGGCTCTCTCGATAATTTTCACTAAAGCAGATTGAATGACTTCATCTTCTCTTGCATCCGTTTTACTAGCAAACAACTCTTCTTGAATCTGTGCACCTTCTGCTAGTACAAACTGAACGATGACTTCCGTCGCTCGCTCAGCACTTTCACCACGATATTCCAACGTTATCTGAGGGTACCCCTTAAAACCTTTTTTTACTTGTTTAGCAATGCGTTTTTTTGCTTTGTCTACATTCATATTACTGCCTATAAAATGGAATAACCGTTAGCTGCGCTATCTGCCTCTGCCCATAAAATGCGACCAACAAATAACAAAATAAATCATGATGCTTCCAGACTACTTCGCTAACACTAAGAAAACCATTACAATGCGCAAAAACCTTTAACTCTCACAGGCAATTTCCTTGAAACTCAGTAAACGGCTTATACAGATAGATAAAATGGTCGCAACGCACTATTCACATATTTGGGATTGCTGCTGCGATCATGGATATCTTGGCGCAGCCTTGTTAGATCGCCAAGCCGCTAAGGACATTCATTTTGTTGATATAGTGCCTAAACTCATGCAAGAGCTTGCAGCCAAGCTCGAACAGTTCCACTCTTCCAGCCAAGTACGAGCACATACCCATTGCCAGGATGTCGCAGCCATTCCGCTGGGGCAATACTCTGGCAGACAACTTATCATCATTGCAGGGGTGGGTGGCGATCTTATGATTCGTTTTATTACTTGCCTGCTCGATCAACATCCTACGCTGAGTCTTGATTTTCTATTATGTCCAGTACACCATCAATACGCGCTACGCGAGGCGTTAATCGAACGCGATTTAAGGTTAACCTCCGAAGCACTTGTAGAAGATAATCAACGATTTTATGAGGTGCTCCTTGTGTCGACAGACAGGACGAATGCATCACGTAAGGTAAGTAATGTAGGGAGTGATATTTGGGTCTCAAATAGCGAAGAAAAAGCACTCTGCGCGCAGCATTATTTAACCAAGACGATCAATCACTACAAGCGCATTGCCAAAGGAAAGAACGATAACATTCAGCCGGTCATTAATGCCTATCAAGCCGTCACTATTTCACGACTCACTTAACTCTAATTTATCACGCGACTCGGTCAGCGGGATGACAGACACCATCATTAGTGACAACGTCACCCAAATCAAAAGGATTCACCCCTTCAAGGCAGCCAAGATTAACACCATACTCGTTTGGGTTTGAACGGCGCAGATGGTGTGTATAAACGCCACAAATCGAGCAAAAGTAATGCTTGGCTGTATGTGTGTTAAATTGATAAAGCGTTAGACTATCTTCACCTTTAATGAGCCGAATGCCATCCAACGGTACTGATATCACGATGGCCCCCTTGCGACGACAGATTGAACAGTCGCATCGACGAGGATTGACAATACCGTTGGGCAGCGACAATATCATTTCCACCTCGCCACAATGGCACGTGGCATGATGCTTAGTTGCTATTGCCGTACCACCTACTCGTTTGATCATACTGTGTCCTTTTAAATTGCGACTAGACTACATCACTCCGCTTGATACTTTGTAATAGACGACCCCGAATAAACCGACAAACACTAATACTGTGAATAACACTTTGATAATAACAAATTTCACCTTTCCGCCTCTTTTTTTAGCCTTCACCAGTCAAAGAACAATCTAATGGTTTCATGCATCAGCATATCCTATACCGGGTCAGCGTATAGTGCTGTGTGAACCACTATTACGAATAGGTTATTTTGACCATAATGAGCTGGTTTCTATGTGATTGCCCTGTTCTTTAAGAGTTCACAAATGTCATCCTCGCGAGACCTTCATCGATATCAGCGATAACGAGCAACAGCATGGCTCACCATAAAGAAGTGATCAGAGATGATATATCAATCGCATAATTTTATATGCAAAGGGATTATTGGCCCCTTAGGACGTTGAAACACCGTCATGGGCTTGACTGAATGACGACTATTTTTTATCTTGAAGAAGAACGCCTTTGCTTGCGCGTCTGGAATGGCCGAGATCGGTGTAGTACTCGGCCACTTTCTTCTCTTTTAATCGACTTAAACCGCGAAATCGACTTAAACCAAACTTTGCCTATCCACAGAAGACATATGCATGATTAAGCGTCAAATACAATCTACGCTAATTGGGAGCATTAAACGACCTTGCAAAAAGCCCATAGTCATAGGCATCCACACAGATTGAGCAAAAAACAAACTGGCTAATTCCTTCATCCTGTTAATGCCTTTGGTCTTATAAGTATTTAATACCTAACACATTTGCAAGGACACCCACAGACCAGAAAGCAAGGCTGAATGTATCAATGCATCGCTTGTTTGGTGCTAATTCTCAAGCTGATGACCATTCTTTTTTAACAATTTGAACCGCGATTCAAGCTTCTAACGGTTGCAATACCACATCGCTATCTCAGTCGCATCAACATCGAAAACATTCGAGAATGAATACCACCTTGTCAACGCCTTGGCTTTTTTGTTCGTGTTAGCCAATTTATAGACGTTAAAGGAGTATGCATTACCCTTATTTATTAATTATTGTTGGCTAACCTGTTTGAAGTTCAAATAATCTTGCTCAAACAATTCAGCCTTCAACTCATCAATCAACTTCATCACCTCACTTTCAGGTAAGCCAAAGTTTTTGAGCAAATGACGACCTCTAAGAAGGGTGCTCTCAATATAAGTTGCGCCAACAAATTCTATGCCATGTTCACGTAGGTAAAACTCATCCGCTCTTGAGTTCGTTCTAGCAAAGATATCTAACTGAGGGTAATGAGAAAGCATCAAACAAACTTTTCGCAGTGATTCAGAATGAGTAATAGAGACAAAGACCGCATTGGCTCTCTCCAACTGTGCTTTTTTGCGAATGCTCGGCATCGTAATATCGCCAAAATGCGCGTTAATACCTAAAGACTTTGCACGTTGAACACTGTCGTAGTTGATATCAATCGCAAGGTGAGGGATCTGTGCTTTTTTTGCGAGTAAAGCGATTAAACGCCCGACTTCATCAAGACCAACAATCACTATCGCATCGCCCTCTTCTTCACCAAGAAGCGATGCAGGGGTTGACTGGGTCACTAGATGTTGGGTGATCACATCCCCTAACTTACTCAACCATGGGGTAACGATCATACTTAGGCTCACAACAACAATACCCGTCGCAGCCTGTTCAACGGTTAACATGCCTATTGATGACGCAATACCAAGCAACACGAATGCAAACTCTCCAACCTGACTCAATGTAAAAGCGGTTTTTATACTGACACGAGTCGATTGACCTTCCAATTTCGCAAGTAGAAAAAATGAAGTGAGTTTAATCACGATGATCATCAATAGCGTGAAGATAACTTGTGAGATATTGTGAGTCGCAACCTGAGGATCAATCGACATACCTACGGAGACAAAGAAAAGCCCCATCAATACCCCTTTAAATGGGTTGACGACACTCTCAAGAGTGTGGCGAAAGTCAGAGCCAGAAAGACTCATTCCGAGTAGGAAAGCGCCAAGTGTTGTCGATAGCCCAACTTCATCAACCAACCATAATGTCGCTATCAAAGCGACAAATAAACACAGAACAAACCCTTCCTTATTATGCGCACGAACAGCCCAACGTAGGCCTTTGGGTAAGATATAACGCCCAATTGTAATGATAGCGACGACAGCACCTATACCCAACAACAGAGGCATTATCGTATTATCAGAACTAGCCGTATTTTGATGAGCCAAGACAGGAATAATGGCCATAACAGGTACAATGCTCAAGTCTTGCCCCATCAAATTGGTAAATATGTTCTTACCATGGGCAGTATTTGTCTCTCCTTTTTCTTCCAGCAACGTCATCACAACCGCCGTTGACGACTGCGCGAAGATCAGTCCAAAAACGAGTCCAACTTGCCAATCAAAGCCAAAGTAATAGTAAAGAAGACAAAATACACTAGCCGTTAAAGCAACTTGCCCAATCCCTTGTACCAAGAGACCTTTTTTCATTTTCCATAAGTCTTGTGGTTTAACCTCAAGGCCAATGGTAAAAAGAAATAACACCACACCAAAGTCAGCAATTTGCTGCAAAAATTCAATGTCAGTTGTCGCTACAATGCCTGGTGTATGGGGGCCTAAAGTAATGCCAGCGGCAATAAAGCCAATAATAGTACCGAGCCTGAGGAAAGAAGAAAGGGCAATAAATGCTGTGATAGTCAGCATGACCATCGTCGCGAAATGAAAAAAGTTTAAGTTTTCCATCAGTTACTCTACGCAGAAATAGTAAGGAATCTTTGCACAGTAGCCGTAGTTAACGCTTTATCTAAATCGCTTTTGTAGTGTCTGATCCATCGCTTCATATACCCACTGACTTGACGGTCGCTTACGCAACAAGGCCACATCACTTCTCCAGAACAGGGAACGGCATGATCCAGTCATGACGCCTAGGTATGTAATAAAGCGATTACGGGACCACTTTATACTTCCAAGCTAAATATTTCGGTAATGATGAGCCGACGAAACGCGTTCTGGTTTATCTTTCAGCAACTTAATGAAACAATCTGACATTGACCAATTGGTCACAATGCCTTCATCTTCCATATTAAGGATAGCATCATACCCTTCCTTGCCTTTCATCGTATAAGCACTTGATGTTCCAGTATAAACCTTTGTTATATCTAACGGACGCCCCTCAATGAACACACCAGTTACGCGCTCACCCATTGGTGCCTTTTCGTCATATTGAAACTCAAGTTGAAACGTATAAGGATAACTACCAGAACCTGTGCCAACCACTCCATTACCAATTGCATTGTTGATAGCACCTTCAATGATCAAAGGGATAAAACAGCCCTGTATTGTGTAAACACCAATAGGCACTGCAAATGGCAGTAACCTACCCGCAATATCAGCGACCGATACATCACCGGCATTAAGAGAATTTCTTACTCCTCCCGCATTGTGTATCGCGAACTCAGGTCGATGGCCGAGCGCTGTCATCGCATGGTGAAATGACTCAGCTACAAAAGGCGCAATCTCACTACCACCATGCGCATCAGGTACACGAACATGTCGTAATGCATGCCGTAGTTTGGTGATCGTGGTTTGTTGCAATGCCTTTACGCGCGGCTGATATTTGTTTCTTAAGATACTTTTGACTTGTTCATCTTTTCGACACTGAACAACATTATTGTGCGATTGTATTTTCGCTTTTACCGCATCATAGTCTTGATTGGTTAGAGCACAATCAACATCCATAAATATTCGACGACCAACTAACAGCTCGTTTTGGCCACAGAATTCACTCACAACACCGTCACTATCAAACGTAATATCACAATGTCCAAGTGTCATAGCATGGAAACCAGCTTGCACCACATAGGTTTGCTTCACTCGCACACCGTATTGATCTTGTTCACCAAGTCCTAAATCAGAAAAGTCACCCTGTAACACATGACTATGACCACCAATAATTAATCCAATACCTTGTACCTGCTCAGCCAGCTCTAAATCAGCCTCATAACCAAGGTGGCTAAGAAGAATAATTTTATTCGTTCCTGTCCGTTGAATCGCTGCCACTGTATTACTTGCCGTCGTGATTGCATTTTCAAATACCGTATCACTGTCAGGGTTCGCGATGTCCGCCATCTTATCGATCGACAACCCAAAAATTGCCACGGTTTCGCCATTGACGACTTTTTCAATCCATTGTGCTGTGCGTGTAAGTGGGTCAAAGTGATAAACATTCGTCAAATTGTTGATCGGGAATGTTTTGTCACCTTCTTCAGATAAATTCCAATTTCCGGCCAAGAATGGAAAATGAATGCTTCGTACAAACTGACCGACCGGTTCATTACCCATATCGAGTTCATGATTGCCTAACGTCATGGCATCTAATTCTAACGCATTCAGAAGATCCGAGTTTGCTTCGCCTTTGAACAACGAAAAATACAACGTTCCCTGAAAACAGTCACCGGCATGGAGGAATAAAAATTCATCACTGTTATGGCTAAACTTTAGCTGCTCGACTCGAGTTTTAATACGTGCAAACCCACCAGCACTGACAAATGGATGGAATTCCTGATTATCGATTTCAACATTGAGTTGTAGCGAAGTCGGCTCGAAATAAGAGTGCGTGTCGTTGATATGTGCGATGGTCAATTTGAGAGGTTTATTTGCTTTTATCATCATAATTTCTCTTTTTTCTCCTCTCCGATGGTAGCCCGCATTATGTGACATTCAAATGAATTTTTTGAAATCACATGCGCATTATACAGGTCTTATTAGGATATACATCACACTATATTTCTACCATTATTAGACAATTTTACGATCGATAAACCAACATAGATTCAATAAGTTTCTTATAATTTAGTTAGATAGACGAAAACCACCTAGGTTGCGAGATATTTGGGAGAGTTGGATGAAATTGGAACGAATCGATATATCGGGTTTCAGAGGCATCAAGCGCCTTTCTTTAGCGCTCGACGATTTAACGACCCTCATTGGTGAAAATACTTGGGGTAAATCTTCCTTGCTCGACGCATTGTGTGTGGTATTACCCTCGGATGGCGAACTCTATCAGTTTGAAATGACTGACTTTCACGTTGATCATTCCGTTTCCCATCCGCAAACACAACATCTTCAAATCATCTTGTCATTCGTGTCAACTGAGCGAAATGAAACGTTGTCTGGCCGGTATCGTAAACTCAAACCTGTCTGGCAAGTCGATGAAAACGGAGATTACCGCTTTTACTACCGAATTAGTGCAACACTGGAAGAATACACCGTGACGCAACACTACGCCTTTCTCGACATCGAAGGCACAACGTTACGTTTACATCATTCTGAAAAAATCGCGCAAGAACTGATGACACTGCATCCAGTGATTAGACTTCGAGATTCCCGCCGCTTCAATCACCCTTATGAATACGAGCGATTTCATAATTCTCGAGCAGAAAAACGCATCAACAATACCTGTCGTCGACTGCTTGCTGTCCCGGGCCATGTTAACAAAGGGGAAATTAAAAGCAGCCTAAATACAATGCGACATTTAGTAGAGCATTACTTTTCATTTAAGAGCCATACCCGTGAGCCGTCGACTAAAAGCCGAGATGGGGTATTCTTTAGCCGCCCTCATTCGGAGCAAAGTTTAGTTAACATCATTGATGAAACAAAAAACCATCAAACACGGCTGCTATTACTTGGCTTACTCAATGCTTACCTTCAAGCGAAGGGCCCAAATGATCTTCGCCGCTGCGCACGACCTATTCTCATTATTGAAGATCCCGAAGGACGACTCCACCCCACCCATTTGTCACGTGCGTGGAGTTTGTTGCAGATGCTTCCTATGCAAAAAATACTCACGACAAATAGTAGCGACTTATTAGGCACGGTTCCGATACAATCGATTCGAAGGTTAGTTCGTCAGTCAGATAAAACGGTTGCTACATCGTTAACAACGAAGCACTTGTCTCAAGATGAGTTGCGTCGTGTTGGATTTCATATTCGCTTTCATCGCTCTAGAGCACTATTCGCTAGGTGTTGGCTACTTGTCGAAGGTGAAACTGAGGTTTGGTTATTCAATGAACTCGCCAACTTAAGTGGGCATAATTTGGCTGCAGAAGGGGTGCAGATCATTGAATTTGCCCAGTCAGGACTTAAATCGTTAATAAAAGTAGCCAAAGCGTTTGGCATAGATTGGCATGTGGTGACCGATGGTGACGCTGCAGGTAAAAAGTATGCCGCCGCTGTTATGCATCAATTGGACAATGAGCATCCGCGTCATCACTTAACCGAACTTCCCGAGCGAGACATTGAACATTATTTGTATATCAATGGCTTCGAAAGTTTTTTTAAGACACTTATCAAAGTTCCTAATGACCACCCGATCCCACCGCATAAAGTGGTCGTCCGTGTTTTAAAAAAGTACGCAAAACCCGATCTAGCCCTCGCCATTGTTGGAGAGTGTGAGCGACGCGGCGTCGACAGTATTCCATTGTTAATTCGTTGGATATTGAAACGCGTCATTACTATGGCAAACGGAAATACCTAAACGTCCACTGATCGGACGTTAATTAACATTCACAAAATCACATAAAAGTGTGTATAAAAATAATTGATACCATCATTTAACAGCCGCGACGGATGCGGCGGTAGCGGATTAAGGTACCGTTATCTCATTAATTATCTTCCACAAGCCCCTCTCGCTTCGGTGCTAAATTCGCATGCAGCCACAAACCGCTCGATTTCATTGCAAAACCAAACAAACCACCTAAAACAAGTGATGGAATCACTAACTGCCAGTTTCCGTTTGCAGCGAAGGTAGCGCAAGCACCAATAAAGGTTCCTGGGATATAAGCAAGCCAGGCACGCTTGGCTTGAAAGCACATAAAAAACGACACTAACGCGGTAATGACATAACCTGCAATTTCGAGGTTAATCAGCGAAGAACCATGAATAATAACTAATGCCCACGCTACGCCGGATAAGTTGGTGACTAAGCTCAACGCTAGCCCTTTTGCACCATCGGTAGGAGAAGCAAAATAGCTGGTACACCCAAGAAAACCGGCCCAAGATAACAAGCCAAAGGAAATAGCGATCCACCCCCATAACCCAGAAAGAAGACCTGTCGTGATGGAAATAGCGATAAGTTGACTCATAAAGTGGCACCAGTAGCGTTAAACTGATGCCACAATAACCAAATCAAACCCAAACGTAAGTGATCAAGAGCACGTTACATGAAAGTTTGTTTCATTGATTACACTTAAAATTTGACACAAATCACACTAAAGGACTGATGGGCGCCCTTTCATCATTCTTAATCCTTCACGTTTAACACATTCAGCCAGTGGGTTTTCCGTCATATCTGCGCGCCAGATAAACGATAACGTTCGTTCCATATCGAGCTCTGGCACATTTAGGGCAACGAGGTGACCCGACTCGATAAACTGCTCAACATCAAGATAAGGCAAACACGTTAGATATTGACCATTCGCCACCATACTTCGTAATACAGGTACGTGTTCGTATTCACGCCATACATCCAAATCAGCAATAAGATGATTAATAGAGCTATCAAAAATCTTACGTGTACCTGAACCATGCTCACGTAATACCCAGCGAGCCTGTTCTAGTTGAGATAAGCTGACCTTCTCTCTTCTCGCAAAAGGGTGATGGGCGGCAGCAACTACCGTAAGGTGATCTCGACACCATGTTTCTTGATGAACACGATTATCATCACAACGACCTTCAATTACGCCTAAGTCATACTTGTATTCCAATATACCTTCTATTACCGAGTCGGTACTTTGGACTCCTAGCGTAATGCGCATTTCAGGAAAATCATTGTCAATTGAGCTAATAAGGTCAGGCACTAAATGCTCAGCGGGTGTTTGGCTTGCACCAAGCTTTAACTCGCCACTGAGTAGATGCTGTTCATAAAACCCCATTTCAATTTGTTGGGCATCTTGTAACAGACGTTTGGCTTTTGGTCTTAGCCAGACTCCCCAATGAGTGAGAGCCATTTGTTTGCCTTGTCTTTCAAAAAGAGGTCGGCCGAGCATTTTTTCCAATTGTGCTAACGACATACTGGTAGCAGATTGAGTTAAAGACAACCTGTCCGCAGCTTGACTAACACTACCGCTGTCGGCGACAGCGTCGAATACGGCAAGTTGTTTGAGTGAGTACCGCATGATGATCCTTTTCTAACGCTCATAAATTAATGTTTGTTTAAACACGCTTTATCTTACTGATATCAAGTTTTCTTAGCAAAACCTTTGGCTACATCAGCCTGTTCAGTAATCCAGCATCACTGCGCATTGCATTGCTTATCAATTGCAAATGAAACCAATGCCTTATTACGCCGCCCCCCTATTCTACCTAGTGAACAATACTTATCAATAAATTTGATGTGGATATTAAAAATTATCAATTTTACCTCTAGCACCAAATGGCTTTAATCTAGATTCGAACACGGCAAGTAGCCTTGTTTTCGCAAATAGATTAAAGCGTTATGAAATGAGCGACCGACTAAACACACTAAAAGGAAAGGAGTAATTAATGGCAACTTCCAACTCCGATAATCAGCTCTTGTTCTCACCTATCGAAATGATGGCTGAGGCGGAGAAGTTTGCATTAAGTAAAGCAAAGAAAACCAGTGGTATGACAATGAGCCTAGCCATTATGGCAGGTGCCTTCATCGGACTCGCGTTTTTGTTCTATATCACGGTGACAACAGGTAGTGCAGATGCAGGATGGGGACTCAGCCGTTTAGCCGGTGGCCTTGCATTCAGTATGGGACTCATTTTAATCGTCATCTGTGGCGGTGAACTGTTTACTAGCTCAGTACTTTCCAGCATCTCCTGGGCAAACAAACAAATTAGCTTTAGTAAAATGATTTCAATTTGGGGCAAGGTTTATGTTGGCAACTTCATTGGTGCGATGTTCCTGCTACTGATTGTATCTGCTGCTGGCTTGTATCAAATGGACAACGGTGAATGGGGCTTAAATGCGCTAAATATCGCACAACATAAACTGCACCATTCTTGGGTTCAAGCCTTTGCTCTTGGCGTGCTTTGTAACCTGTTAGTTTGTCTTGCGATTTGGTTAACGTTTAGCTCTGCTAATGCCATGACAAAAGCGGCCATGACCATCTTACCTGTTGCTATGTTCGTTAGTAGTGGTTTCGAGCACTGCGTTGCTAACATGTTCATGGTGCCGCTAGGCATTGTTATTCAAAATTTCGCACCAGCTGAATTCTGGACAACAGTAGGTATTAATGCGAGTCATTTTAGTGACTTAACCGCTTCTAACTTTGTTCTCAATAACCTAATACCAGTAACGCTCGGTAACATCATCGGTGGTGCTGTCCTTGTTGGACTTGCTAACTGGAGTATTTATCGCAGACCACAACTAAAAGCGGCCAACGTATCCGCTATCACACAAACCGCCACCTTAATGTCAGTAAAGGAAACCGCTATGGACAACACTATCATTGTAAAAGAAATCATGAACGACCAACCTATCACGCTAAGTGCTGAGATGCTGACATCTGTCGCATTAGACACATTGTTAGACCACAACTTAACAAGCGCACCGGTTGTCAATATTGAGGGCCGCATGGTTGGATTCTTCTCTGTTCACGATGTGATGGTGGATCTATGGTGTGATAACTATATCCCTAAAGCAGGACAAAAGGTTGTAGACCTAATGAATCGCGACGTGGTCGCCATCCATGTCAACGAAAAGCTTGTTGATGTTGCAGAGTATCTTTGCATCGACAAAGAGCAACTATACCCAACATCGTCAATGGGACTTGCCACAAGCTATTCAACGCTTTCATTAGAAGAGCGTGCAAAAACAATGAAAGTCAGTAAACCCCATGTTCTCCCTGTACTCGACAACGGTACGTTAGTCGGTGTGCTATCACGCGGAGACGTTATGAAAGCGATTCGACCTGTTTATGGCGACCGCCTCAATATCGTAGAGCGCACGCTAGAAACTGCGTAACGCTCAATGATTAAAAAGTTTTTGGTTGGAAAATAAGTCGTTTGGCCAAAAAAGCCCCAGTGTCATCACTGGGGCTACCCTATTTTGAAACCCTGTAAATAATTCTCATCAGCGCTACCTTCCCCAGTATTCATCATTACCCCCTTCACTACTTTTCATACTAGTAACCAAAGATTGGTTTAAGAGCTCTTTTATCCAACACACGAAAGCTAGGCTATAACTACAGCGATGTAATCTATCACTCAGCTCTTGCCCATGTTTACTATGGGACTTAACTCATCGAACCAGCGTCTACTGGTCAATTCAGAATAATCCATTAGACTATTCTCACGCTGCCGGGCTTGTCGGCCACTGTGTTCTTGCTCTAAAGCGACTAGCTTTAGCATTTGGTATTTCAATACAGACAAAGACGCAACTACTTAGCTACTTAGCTACTTAGCTACTTAGCTACTTAGCAAGCATTAACGAAACAATTATTAGATCACGAAAACCAGTTTAATAACGGCCTCAGCGCATAGAACAAACCACGCAGCACCTTACGGTTATCACCTCGTTCAAGCATTGCCTGCGCGCATCTTATCTCAGCAGCTTCGTACCTATTTTTTGCCACGTCCTCTTCATAAACAACAGGCATTGCGAAGTAAGTACACCCAACTACCGACTTTTCCACCTACCATGTACCGATATTCCCCATGCATCTCAAGAATCAGTTTGATGGCTAAGCGGGTACCTTTCTCGAGTATCAATGCCGAGTCTCATAATTAAAATACATAGCTCTATTGCCGATTAGATACACCACCGATTAGCGGGACATATCAATTAAATTTCTGACACATCACCAGCAAATTACCCTGTATAAATTCCAACCAAATCAGAGACCTGCTTATCTATTGTTTTTTCAAGAACATCTTCACCAGCAAGCGTAAGTGATTGTTTTTACGTGAAATTAAATCATATCAAACTTTCTGATTTTGATAATAAATATTATCAATTTTACGCAACGGTACGATTGCACTTAATCTAGATACCAACACGGCAGAGACCGAAAACAAGAACCAGTACAACACGATACTGACTATGAAAAACACTCGGTTTGACTCACACACTTATTATTGTCTTCAGGGGTAACATTATGAAAAATATCACCGTTAAACAAATTATGAACAACCAGCCAATCACACTTAGCACAGAAACGATCACTTCAGTTGCGCTGGATACCCTACTAGATAATAACTTAACGAGCGCACCAGTTATCGACGACAACCTTCGCCTTATCGGCTTTCTATCCGTACACGATGTTATGGTCGATTTATGGTGTGAAAACTACATTCCGCAAGAAGAACAAAAAGTCGTCGACATCATGAATAGAAACGTGGTGTCAATCAGCTCTAAAGAGACACTCGTTAATGTTATTGAGGCATTAAGCATCGACAAAGAACAACTTTTCCCAACGACATCGATGGGATACGCAACCAGCATGACCACACTGTCTTTAGAAGAACGTGCTAAAGCAATGAAAGTGGCTAAACCACAAGTCCTTCCCGTTCTAGAAGACGGTAAGTTAGTTGGCAGCATTTCTAGATTGGAAGTCATGAGAGCAGTACGCCCTGCTTATGGTAACCGTTTAAACGTTGTCAATACTGACGACCGCGCAACCGCGTAATCAATGATTCAAAAGTTTTTGGTTGGAAAATAAGTCGTTTGGCCAGAAAAAGCCCCGGTGTAAAAACCGGGGCTACCTTCGTTTAGGTAGCCGCTGATACCAGAGGACAAAATAGTTCGATCAGGTTATTACTCTTCAAACCATCAATATTAAGCTGTCATCTTCGTGCAAACGAGGAGCTCCCAAAGCGGATGTCTCACTTAAAATTGGGTAATAATGTAAGCATCTAAAACGTTAAAGTCTCACCGTCAGCAGGAACAAGAACTTTATCTGATAAGCCATTTTTATCAATCGATTCTTTTAGTATTGCTCTAGTCACCGCACAGTGATTTAGCGCTTCCATATGGTTCACAATCACCTTATTTGGAGACAGGCGAATAAACTCCATGACCTCATCAGTAGACATCAATAACGGTTGACCTACATCCATACGAGCACGGCCTGCCGCCACTACCGTTATATCAGGTTTCAACTCATTCAATGCACGTCTTACATGCCTAGTTAGAACCGTATCACCGCTAATATAGATAGTGGGTTCATTAGGAAGCTGTAAGAAAAAGCCAACACCATTTGCCATTACTTTATGAATCCAACCATGACCGTGCTGAGCAGGAACCGCTGTTAGTTTTCCGTCCAGAAAGTTGATAGTTTGCCAGTCCTCAATTCCCCAATTTACGGTCAACCCGTATTTTTCTAGGTAGGCTTTATCTTTGGCCGGTGTCGCAACGGGGATACTACGACTTGTTAAAAACGCCTCTCCAGCGGCATCTAGGTGATCACCATGTTGCAGCGCTTTAATACCAAAAGTTTGGCTATGAGTGATTAGTGTATGAGTGACTTTACTCAGTAACTCATCGGCATTACTCGGCATCTCGACGGTTGGATTTTTCGCTGCCTTCGCTTTAATTACTGAAAACGGAGGCATTGAGCCTTTTTTACCTAACATAGGATCAATGAGGATAAATTTATCGCCAGATTCAATAATAAATGTTGCACTTCGTAGGTGGTGGATTTTCATAATGGCTCTCTAAATGCACTAACAGTTTATGTTTCTGTGTGGCTTAGTATGCAATGTTCAGTATTTATGTAACACTGTCTCGATAGTCAATATTCACGCAAATCGAGCCAATGATATCTAAACCAGTTGATCTTATTAAAATCACTTTGGTTGCCTTTGAGGGGATAAGTGCTTTTCACCTCTCTGTCCCCTGTATGGTCTTTCAAGATATCTTCGTTGGACAGCCTCCTCGGTTCGATTTGAAAATCTGTAATGAAAATGGCTCGCAGTTTGTGACTAGCTCTGGCTTTGATGCTGTGATTGATAGAGATCTTAGTGCCATCGAAGAAGCGGATATTGTGATTATACCAAGCTGGCCGAATGACCTACCAGAACCGAGCAGACAACTTCTGGTAGCACTACAAAAGCATCATGCGAAAGATAAGCTACTGGTAGGGCTCTGCCTTGGTTCTTATGTACTTGCATGTGCTGGAGTAGTAAATGGAAAACGGGCCACAACTCATTGGGCGTTTGTTGAGCAATTTCAGCAGCGATTTCCTAAGGTAGAGTTTGACCCAAATCCTCTCTTTATTGAACATGAAACTATCATCACCTCAGCAGGAGTAGCCGCATCACTCGATTGCTGTCTTCATATAATACGTCGTCTGTGTGGTAGCGAGCTTGCCAATGATCTTGCGCGTAAGATGGTTACAGCGCCATTTCGAACTGGGGGACAGCAGCAGTACATTCCTGCACCAATTAATGTAAAACCCCTCACAGAAACAAATCTTAGCCTTGTTATTGAGCTGGTTGAGCAAAACCTCAACCTGTCACACTCATTAGATGAAGTCGCTAATCGCTGCGCAATGAGCAAGCGCACCTTCACCCGCCAGTTCAAAGCGACCTATGGCTGTACATTTGGTGAGTGGTTACAAAATCAACGCTTAGTTCTTAGCCAACGCCTGTTAGAAACAACTCAGTTATCTATTCCTCAAGTTGCCGAACAGGTGGGGTTTGGTTCTGATAGTGTGTTCAGAAAGCACTTTAAAATTGCTTTTCATGTCTCCCCTATTCAGTGGCGCGCCTCATTCAAGCAATAGTATTCCATTTATTGATGGCAAGACCGATTTCACACTGACTATTCACCCGTATTTTGGGCAAAGGCTTTTCAAAACCCAAGAAAAGCCTGCAACACCATTTATTTAAAGGACACACACCTAAAAAGAAACCTAAAGCACTCCCGTATTCAAAGTAGCAATTAACTGCATACTTTTGCTTTCTTCAATCTATTTTGGTGAAGCTGTCTAGTTTCTAAAAAGACGTTACTTACGTTTAGGGACTGGGCGAACGACAGTATCCAGCATTTCCACTGGCCTATGGGCAGGAGCGGCGGTGAAAGTGGCGCTTACTCTAGTTGATAGATGTGCATCTTTTTCTTTTTTAAGGCAGCCTTAGCTTGGACTGTATGAACGTGACACCCAACCGCTATCGTGCGTGTTTTTTCTAATCCAGTACATACCATTAGCCAACTCTTCTGATTGAAATTTAAACGCGCCAAGATAGCAGGTTGATTGGCATCCATACTGGTTTTGCCTTCGAGAAATAGACGTGCAGTCCAGTCTATTAACTCAATGTAGTCTATGAGCCGAAACGGAATACCA
>NZ_MCUW01000009.1:0-67306 GCF_002873335.1 Vibrio sp. 10N.286.49.B1
CAAGTAGTTCTCTCAAAGTTATTCCTTTAACGACACTGCCGTGAAAACCTTTAGGAAAAAAATAGAAAAAAGGCGAAAAAGTTATCGTTTGACTAAGATTTGAGCAAACAGTAAAAAAACACACAAAAAGGGGTAAAGTTTACCAAAGGAGGGTCGACAACATCTGGTTTGTCATAGTACAGCGGGACAAAGAGTCGCATTTACTTTGCTTTAGAAAAAGAAAAAGCCCCTTTTCCTTTGAGAGAACTGGGGCTGGGTGGTCGCCAGAGGCTGCGTGGAGATCAAGAGAAATGAACGCAAACCGGCAAACCGAACATACCTTGTTACCGTATTAGGGCAGGTTGTGAGAGAGAGCCCCAACACCTTCGCAAGATATGCATGCCTGTAAGTGATGATAGATTGCCACGTCTGGCGGCTATCACTCTTACTTAACTTACGCTGTTTACTACTGGAGTAAGGTCATCGCAGAGTTAGGCAACTGTTTCGCTTGAGCAAGAATCGATGTACCCGCTTGTTGCAGGATTTGATTCTTAGTCATCGCGGTTGTTTCTTTAGCAAAGTCGGTATCTTTAATACGGCTATTAGACGCATCAACATTCTCTTGGACATTTGCTAAGTTATTAATACTGTGGCTTAACCGGTTCTGCTTCGCCCCGAGATCAGCGCGTTGCGAGTCCACATACTTCAATGCCGAATCAATCACTGAGATACCATTTTGGGAACCCGCGACTGTCGTCATATCAATATCTTGAACGGTGGTATTGATCGCTTGGTTGCTTAAACCGAGATCAGACGCGAGACCACCAGAAATCGATAAGTCACCCTCTAAATCAGGCTCAGCAATAAAGATTTGTAGCTCACCATCATCACCAACAGAAGCATTAATCTTGTCCGATTGACCATTGATGTAAGTGGCTAGTTGCTCAATATCATCCCCTGGTTTTGCCAGAATATCGACTGAGATTTCTTCGCCACTTTTCGTGACAAACTCAAATTTCAAATCGCTTGCATCAGGCGGCACTGACCAGTTCTTGTCCTTGCCATTCTCAGCTAAAAATGTTGAGCCACCCATGCGAAAATCATCCGCACGAATGCTGGTTAAGCCCATGATCATCGCCTCACCTGAATTGGCACCAATTTGGAATGACGCATCACCAAAGGATCCATTCAGCAAGCGGCGACCACCAAATGAGGTCGTTTCAGCGATACGATTCAACTCGGCTTGTAAAGCCGTTGATTCTTCATTGATCGCCTGACGCTCAGAAGGGGAGTTAGTGCCGTTTGAGGATTGAATCGCCAGATCTCGCATTCTTTGTAAGATATTGGTTGATTCATTCATCGCACCTTCCGCCGTCTGCGCTATCGAAATACCATCATTGGCATTACGCATCGCGACATCTAAACCACGCGACTGCGCAGTAAGACGGTTAGAAATCTGTAAACCCGCGGCATCGTCTTTCGCACTATTGATCTTATGACCAGACGAAAGGCGTTCCATTGAGGTGTTTAAATCCCCAGAGGCTTTATTTAAATAACGTTGTGCGGTCATTGCCGACACGTTAGTACTGACTGTCACTGCCATTTTGCTCTCCTAAATGAGTTCGCAAACGTTCAAGATGGATTGCGAAGTGGTCAGCATTGCTCTCATAAGGAAATGCACTGACCGACAACATCCATCTGATACCCCGTATCAGATGGAGTATCTATTCATAAAAACCAACGAACTCCGTTAGCCTTGTTGCTCGTACTACCATACAAAAGCAATTAATATGCCAAAAACAAAACTTTCATTTAATTCAACAATAAACCTTTAACTATCCTATTGTTACAGGGAATTCCATTCAAAAAAATGATAGCCCATCTCAATACATCAATAATGTGGCAACAGAATCGCGGTAAATATTGCCGCTTTATCAACCTACGCTCATATGGCAGTGCACATACGGCAACCGAGGTCGTATTCTTTCTTTTATTGAACATCACCGAAACTAGAAATTAAATGTCATCGAGACTATAGATAATTAAATAATGTCAGGTCTTTCGTTTTACCAAATGCTAATTGCGATGCTTGTAGCGCCCTTGAGTTTTCTTCAAACTCAATCACGGCCTTCGAGTAATCAAGGTCTTCAAAATTACTCTTGGAACGTGCTAACGAAATTTTGAAATCTTCATTTTGCTGCTCTTGAGTATCGAGCGTATTCAGCCTTACACCAACGTCGGTTCTGGCTTTTGTTAGATGTAAAAACGCGGTATGAAACTCTTCAGTCACTTGATGCAGTTTTGCATTAGCAGAGGCATCCGAAACGTCATAATCTAAGGCGTCAATGGCATCTCGAAACGTGTCAAACACACTAAAGCTTTCTCTAGGCGCCAAGACAATGGCATCGCCCGCCGTGATCTGCCCTTTCACTCGTAAACTGAACCCGTCATGTTCAATGCCTGCTTTGGGATCATAGTCCCCGGCTTTTACTACCGAGCCATTTCGCTCGAGCTGATAACCAAACTGCGCCTTACCCATATCGACAAAGGTGACCTTGTATTCACTGTCGTCATTCACCTTATTGTTGGTCGCTTTATCTAGGAGCAACTCAGACGCATTTTGTAACTGGTAGCTGGGTTTGTAGTCTCCAAACGGATTCTCGATTTCCATGAACAACTTGCTACCAGGGTAATTAATTGGCATCTCCATACTATTAGAGATGCGCATTTTTCGCTGATAGTCGTCACCGGCGTAGGCCATCTTCCCTTGGTTATCAGTAAAAAATGGCTGCGTTTTAGGCTTCGTACCCGCAAACGTGTAGTTACCAGACTCGTCTTGATTGTTAGCGAGCGCGAGAAAGTTCTTAGCAAGCTCTTGTAATTCACGCGCCTTAGCGCCTCGGTCTTCTGGTGATAACGCACCATTGATCGATTCCATGGTGAGTCGTTTCGCATTATCGGAAAACTGCTCGGTTTCTCTGATCATCACCTCTTGGTGTTCTAGGCGATTACGCGATAATACAATCGCGTCAGTAAATTGGTCGAGCTGCTCGGTTTGTTGCCCGACTTTTTGCAGATAATGAATCGCCAACGGGTCATCCGCTGGTTTTTGAAGCTGCTTGCCAGAGGCCAATTGAGCTTGATTGTGATGGATTTTGTTCTCTTGCTTACGCATGTCATTTTGCACAGTTTGATAGCTGTGAAAACTGGAGATTCGGTTCATCATAAGTTAGTGCTCCTACCTCAACTGCAAGATAGTGTCGAAGGTTTCATTGGCAGCCTGCATCACTCGAGAGGACGCCATATAAGCTTGTTGAAACTTCATCATATTCGCGGCCTCTTCATCGAGATTAACCCCAGAAATAGACGCAACACGGCTTTGTGCCGCTTCATGCTCAAGCTCTGCCACCTCCTGCAGTCGCGTCGCCGTTGACGCTTTTAAGCCAACGTCAGTATTGAGATTGTGATAAACATCAATAATGGTCGATTCGTTACCATTCATGGTCTTATTACGCTGAATATCGAACATTTTACGTAAGTTACCATTGTCCCCTTCAGAAGGAGTGAGGTTAGCCGTAAACTTATCATTAGGCATAGCGCCAGCCGTTAATCGAAACTCAGTGCCCAACACAGAAACCGGCTCGGAAGGCGGGTAAGGTTGTGGCGCTAATAATAGGTTCCCTTTTGGATCTGTTACGGCAAACTCTTGGCCAGATGGCGAAACGTGTACCTCAAATTCACGGAGTTGGCCTACAGCCAGCATCGTAAATTTAGCGGTACCTTGTGCTTCGGTTGTCGATGCCTCAAAACTGTGTGCTGCTATCGTTTTAGGATCGCTAGTGGCCATCTGAATATCGGCAGCGCCAGTGCGAGTTGGCCTAATCAATAGCTTTTCCCCCGCCGCCGGAGGATTTCGAATATCGATAATCATGCCATCGATATAGAAAGCTCGGCCGTCAATATTCAGCTCAGCGTTAATCGTGTCACCATCGGGTTTGGTCACGGTATAATTGGAGCCATTGTATTTTAGGGCGTATTCTCCGCCCTTTAATGCACTGGTGTTCTCGATGTATACCGCCACTTCAGCATTTGACTGCGGCGTTCTTACCACGCGAGATAAGGCAATCGCCTCGCTATTGGTATCAATGAACATATCAGCACCAACTTGACCATTAAGATCAAGCCCCTGATTTTGTAGCTTATTAACCTCAAAGCTAAATGCCGTGGCCACGCGCCCTAGTTCATCCATAATGTAGGGTATTTCTTGGTCACGAAGCTCAAACATCGCTTCAATCTTGCCGCCAATATCGGTAGAAGTAATGGGTTTTATCCCCTTACCTTCCACCATGGCCAATCGGCGTTGGTGGACATCGGGATCGCCATCAACCATCTTTAACTGACTAGACTCCGTACCTGATACAAGAGTATGTCCGCTACCAATATGAACATTAAACCCTTCGGCATTTTTTCGTGGTGTAACAGTGACCTTGGTGTATTCCGACAACTCTTTTACAAGATTCTCGTGTGTATCCATCAAGTCGTTATGCGGGCCTGGTGTTTTCATCATTAATCGATGAATATCACGGATTTCTACCGCAATTTGATTGACACGCTCGACGCCCATTTCCAGTTTTTTATTTGCCGTATCAGCTTGCTGACGCACCGTTTCATGGACGTTATTCAGTGTTTGTCTAATCTGATTGGCTTTCTCTAACACTACCTTTCGAGCACCCACATCATTGGGCGTATCGGCCAGTGTTTTCACTGAGCTAAACCAATCATTAAGGTTCTCAGGAATTTTCTTGGAGGCAACCGAAGACAACATCCCCGACATAAGATCGAGATTGCTTAGGTTTTCATTGCGATAGTTCACTTGTGTCGTTGCCACATTCAGCTCTTTAACGGCAAATTGATCCCATGAGCGGCGAACATTTTCCACATGCACACCCATTCCATAGGTTTGGCCACCAAATTGCCTAGGGCTATTGGTACCTTGAACCACAGACTGCCGACTATAACCTTCTGTATTTGCATTAGAAATGTTATGACCGGTGGTGTTTAACTGTCTCTGAGCGGTCAGGACGCTTTGCGTACCTAAGTTCAGAAGATCTGACGCCATATCGCCCCCAAAAACTTCAATTAGCGTAACTAAATCCGCAAGTTACGCTGCACTGAACAATAAAATGCAATATGTATGCCGTAGTGATAACTCTAAGAAAAATTTCTCATTATTTAACGACACTCAATCACCGCGCAACGACATTTAAAGGGCACTATAAATACTAAAATCCCAGCTCAAGGCCGGGATTTTATGTTCTTTTAAATGCGTGATGCGGCTAACGAGTCGTCATATTGTCGATTTGTGCTTTGACTCTTAACACCTTGTCGGCGTAGCTAGGGTCGGTTGCATAACCAGCTTGATGAACGTCGCGAATGAACGACTCAGAACCACTGTCTCGCTTTAATGCCGATTGATAGCGTGGGTTATCATTAAGGAACTGAACGTAATCATTAAAGCTGTCTTCATAAGAACGGTAGGAACGAAACGCCGCGCGTTCTTGAACGGGTACATTTTGATGATACTCAAGTGTTTGGGTGGAAACCTTGTCACCGTCCCAACTGCGATCAGCTTTAATATTGAATAAGTTGTTACTGCTGCCCTGACTATTACTCACCACTTTTTTACCCCAGCCGGTTTCTAATGCTGCTTGAGCAAGCAAAAGTGACGGGTCAACACCTAACGACTTAGCGGCCCTATCAGCGTAGGGTTTCAGCGATTCTACGAATTTTTCTGGCGTGTTAAAGTCAACGGGCTGTGCTTGTTGACGATTATTAAGCCCAAGTGTCGCAGCGGTTTCACGAGCCTTCGCCTCATCATATGGCATTTGCAACGTGCTATGAAATGCCTCATTGCGCATACGAATCTCGCCACCAGCAGACGCTTCATCTTCCGTGCTTTGTCCTGCACTAAGTTGAGCCACAATCATATCGGCGAGCCCCATGGATCCTGAAGAACTCAGTTCACTCGCCATCTGGTCATCCAGCATTTGACGATAGAACTGCTCATTCTGGCTGTTCATCATGTCCGATTCAAAATGGGTATTAGCATCTCGCATCGATTTCAACATCATTGAGGTAAAAATCGACTCGAACTGGGTTGCCGCAGCACGTAACGCCGCTTTATCATCGCCTTTGTCACCGCTCGTAGCTTGTTGACGAAGCTTATCTAGGCTGCTGATATCATGGATAAAACCGACATCATTAGGGTTTTTAATCATTAATGAGTTCCCAATTAAATCACGATGAGCTGGCCTTCGATGGCTCCAGCTTGTTTTAGTGCTTGTAGTATTGCCATCAGATCAGACGGCGCGGCGCCAACCTCATTAACCGCTCTAACAAGATCATCCAGTGTCAGACCCGGCTCAAACTTAAACATTTTGCCATCGCCTTCTGTCACCTGAATATCCGAGTTTGGTACCACGACCGTTTCACCACCGGAGAATGCTCCAGGCTGGCTCACTCGCAAGTTTTCTTTTATCGCGACGGTCATACCACCGTGAGTTATTGCTGCCGCTTTCAAGCGAACATGCTTACCAACCACAATCGTACCCGTACGAGAGTTGACGATAATCTTAGCGCCGCCGTCAGCAGTATCAAATTCAACGTTTTCTACCGCCGATAAGAAGGCAACGCGCTGGCTTAGGTCACGCGGAGCTCTTACTCGTACTGATGTGGAATCCATTGGGCTGGCCATTTGCGGACCAAGAAAATTATTGATCGCATTCGACATGTTTTGCGCGGTAGTAAAATCAGACTCAAGTAGATTAAAGGTAATGTAATCCCCTCGCGAGAATGGGCTTGGGATTTCACGCTCGACACTCGCACCACTTGAGATCATACCAACTACGGGGTTGTTGCCAACAATCTTAGAGCCATCAAGGCCTTCTGCACTGAAACCACTCACGACTAGGTTACCTTGTGCTACCGCGTATACTTCACCATCAAGGCCTTGCATAAAGGTTTGCATCAAGGTCCCGCCACGCAGGCTTTTTGCCGCACCAATCGACGATACGGTGACGTCTACCCTTTGTCCCGGTTTTGAAAATGCAGGCAGCTCTGCTGTCACGATGACCGCCGCGACATTTTTAAACTTAGGCTTGAAACCAATTGGCATTTGAATACCAAATCGCTCCAACATCGAACGGAAACTTTGCTCAGTAAAAGGTGTTTTTTCACCTGTGCCTGGTAAACCCGTGACAAGGCCATAACCCACCAGTTGGTTACTCCGCACCCCGGCAACTTCTGCCACATCTTTGATGCGTGCCGCTTGCACCGTTGCCGCGGCAAAACAGAGCCCTAAAAGTAAAAACGCAAACTTTTTCATGATGTTACCCCAAATACAAACAAACCCTCATAGGAGAGGGTTTGCCGCTTTCGATTCGTTAAAAACCTATCCTATAGAGAGACATTAAAGAATCGTGCCAAGAATCCAGGTTCTTGCATATCTTGTTGTGTTCCGGTGCCAGAATATTGAATTCGAGCATTAGAAATACGATTGGACGCAATGGTATTATCGAACTCAATATCGTCAGGGCGTATGGTGCCGCTCAAACGAATGTATTCATCGCCAGTATTCAACGTCAGCCATTTTTCACCGCGAATAATGAGGTTTCCATTGGCCAGCACTTCAATCACCTCTACGGTGATTGAACCCGACAAACTGTTACTCTGGTTCGCAGACGCGTTACCTTTAAAGTTATTGTCGTTTTTCAGTTCATAGGAGAAGTCATAATCATTAATGGTCACTGGTCGACCGCCGACCGCCAAAGGATCCATTGACGAATCATTTTTCTTAGATAAATCTGCATCCGAGCTTTTCGCCGCTTTTGTTGCTTCGTCTAGAGTAACCGTAATAATATCGCCCAAGCCACGTGGCTTAGAATCATCATACCAATCTCGAGAATAGTCCGTATTGAACAGTGAACCGGTGGCGGCAGCGTAATGTTCTGGTTTGTTTTTTGGATGAATTGGTGCCCATGCAGGGTCATCGGCAACAGGATCCGTTCTCCCTCTCAACGTATCAACAATTCCTGTAGACTGAGTACGGTCGCCTTCTACCGCATCCACTGCTGTCGTACTATCGGCCACTTCGTCCACTGTTTCTTGCGGTCCAAACTGAGCACACCCCGACAGTATAGCTAGCAAGGAAATACAGATAAGTTTTTTCATGGGCTTGAATCCTATCAAGTAGCGAAATGTCTGTTGCTTGTTGTTTGTCTGTTTAATGGGACCTATCGATTTATCGAGGTCATTTAAACGACAGTAATTAATTCAACGGCAATAATTAAGTGAACAACAACCGCTACATAATTGACAAATATAGAAATAAATTACAGCTGTTGAGTCGCGAAACTCATCATTTTATCAACGGAAGAGATAACTTTTGAGTTCATCTCATAAACGCGCTGAGCTTCAATCATGTTCACCAACTCTTCCGTGACGTTCACGTTCGAGCTTTCCAGCATAGACTGACGAATCTGACCAAAGCCATCAAGACCTGGTACGCCTTCGTTAGGATCGCCACTGGCACCTGTTGGTAAGTAAAGGTTTTGTCCAATCGGCTCTAAGCCGCCTGGGTTAATAAAGTCGACAGTCGTAATGTTACCCACAACTTGGTTATCTTGTTGACCACGGACTCGAACCGACACCTCTCCATCCGTACCCACGGTGACTGAAATAGCATCCTCGGGAATGGCCACTTCTGGCTCTAGCGAATAGCCCGAGCCGGAGGTCACAATGATACCTTCATCGTTAAGGGTAAACTGGCCGTTACGGCTATATCCAATATTGCCGTCTGGCATCAAAACTTGGAAAAAACCATCGCCTTCAATCATCATATCCATACTGTTAGAGGTGGTTTGAGCATTACCCGGTGTATGAATCTTTTGCGTTGCGACTACTTTAGAACCCGCGCCGAGCATAAGCCCAGATGGCAACTCCGTGTTTTGCGAAGACTGACCACCAGGTTGATTAATATTTTGATAAAACAGATCTTCAAATACCGCACGGCTTTTTTTATAGCCAACGGTTGAGGCATTCGCCAAGTTATTTGAAATCGTTGAGATATTGGTTTGCTGAGCGTCTAAGCCCGTTTTACTTACCCATAGTGCCGGATGCATCGTATTCCCCTAATCCTATTAACCCATGCGAAGCAAGGAGTCAGACGCCTTGTCCATGTCTTCTGCCGATTTCATAAGCTTGACTTGCATTTCAAACTGACGCTGTAAGTCAATCAAACTGGTCATCTCTCCTACTGGATTAACGTTGCTGCCTTCTACAGCGCCCGTCATCAGTTGGACATTACCGTCTAGGCCATAACCTAGTTCAGGGTTCTTATTACGAAATAAGCCATTGGTATCTTTGAATAACGAGCGATTGTCTGGATTGGTTAATTTAATGCGGTCGACAATTTCCATTTCATCGGCTGGCGCATCTTGCGGAATCACCGAGACGGTACCATCACGACCAATTTCTATCTTTTTAAGCGGAACGGGCACCGTAATCGGTGTACCACGCTCACCCAATACAAGATGACCATTGCTGTTACTCAATAAACCGTTTTGATCGACTTGAAAGCTACCGTTACGAGTCAGGCCTTCTTTACCGGTTTTATCCATCACTGAGATCCAACCTTGCCCTTCGATGGTCACATCGAGATCACGACCCGTCGTCACTACGCTGCCTTGCTCGAAGTTATGACCTGGACGCTCAGTCATGCTGAACACACGAGTCGGCATTCCCTCACCATAGGCTTGCATCGAACGTGCTTGAGCGAGATCCGCTCGAAAGCCCGGCGTGCTGGCATTGGCTAGGTTGTTGGCTCTGAGTTGCAAAGCTTGCATATTTTGCTTTGCACCACTCATAGATAGATATAGGGCACGATCCATTGATAGCTCCAATAATCAAAGTACAGAACATACATAGCAAAGTTTATGCCATAAAAATAATCGTTTTAAATACAGCAAGTTACATTGGAATTATGAAGATTATGAACAGAAAGGGTCTAGAGCGGCAAATGAAAAGTCAGCGTGTGGCAACACGAGGTGGCAAACTACGTCGTGTGGCAACGGAGCGCTTAATAGTAGTGGGGTAAAAGACGCCAACAAACAGCCGTGAGCAAAATGTCGTGCTTAAATAATGAAAGTGCCAGTCAAATACTGGCACTTTACATAAAAACTTAACGAATTTGCAGGATGTTTTGTTGTAGCTGGTTATGCACATCCAGCGCACGAGAGTTTGCTTGGAAAT
Source organism: Vibrio sp. 10N.286.49.B1 (assembly GCF_002873335.1). Taxonomy (GTDB): domain Bacteria; phylum Pseudomonadota; class Gammaproteobacteria; order Enterobacterales; family Vibrionaceae; genus Vibrio. The sequence continues at coordinate 10,288 of NZ_MCUW01000009.1, forward strand.
TTCTTTGCGCAGAAATAAGATCCACCAACTCTTGAGTCATATCGATGTTTGATTGCTCCAGCGTACCATTATTAATAGTACCAAATGAGCCTTTATTCGATTCACCCCAAATTTTAGCACCAGACGCTGTGGTGGAATCCCATTGAGTACCGCCTTTCTTCTCAAGGCCTTGCTCATTGGCAACACGCACCATTGCTACACGACCGAGCGTGACATTCTCACCATTGGAGTAGGTACCAAGAACGTTACCTTTCTCGTCGTAGTCGACTTTGGTTAAGAATCCCGTTGTTGCGCCATCTTCATTAAACTTAGTTAATTCAAACGGAGCGGCATATTGTGTGGTGCTATCGAGCTTAAAAGACAACTGCTGTGTTGGATCTGCACCATTCATTTCAACCGCGTTAGGCCCTTCGCCAATAGCTTCTGTCACAATCTGCTGGCCATTATTCAGGCTCGCGAGTGTGCCATCGTTATTGAAACGTATGGTATGCCCAACATGACCACTTGGTGAAGCCGCGTCACCACCAGAGATGTTTATCGGTTTTTCACCCGCGCCATCACTCACCGTGTAGTAACTTTGCCATGTATTCGGCTGATTTTGATCCTTCACATAATAGGTCGTCATCTTATAAGACTGACCCATTGAATCATACATCGTTGAAGACGTAGAACGGTTGTAGGTTTCCGGATCAGAAAAGTCGAACAGCGCTGGATCTTTTAAGTCACCATTAGCGGGTAAGTTAGCACCAATTTCAATATTAGCCGTCTGTTTTGGCTTACCAAATTCTGGCGGCACATTGATTGGTTTAGGTTCGTAGGAAACCACTTCATCGGTATCTTTGTTAACTTCGTACCCTAACAAAAACTCATCGTTAGATGTCACCATGTAACTGTCTTTGTTTAGATGGAACGCACCATTACGAGTGATTTCGTTTTGCTGCGGAACCAAACGTTCTTTAGATACTGCAAAAAAACCGGTCCCACTGATACGTAAATCCATTGGGTTATTTGTCGATACACTCGAGCCTTCGTGAAATTGCTGAGCAATTTTACTTGGCTGAACACCACCACCTGGCGTGGTTTTAGAGTTGGTAAACAATGAGTTTGAATAGACATCACCAAATTCAGCACGCGACTCTTTAAAGCCGAATGTGTTGGCGTTGGCAATGTTATTACTGGTCGTGTTTAAATCCAACTGAGCAGACGACAATCCACTCAAAGATACATATGACATTCCTAATCTCCTAACCTAGCTAATTATCACGCTTTGCCGACTTCCAATACTTCTGCAAGTCGAACTGGGTTTTCAAAACCAGCGAGATTGAGTAGTACGTTTCCATCTCCCTTGCCTAAAAGCACGCTGTTGACGTTTGCATAACTAGAAACTTCAAGCTCTTTGCTTTCTCCATCTAACAAACCCGAAGCTCTCACCTTGTATTTGCCAGGCGGCATTGAATTACCGCTATCATCTTTTCCGTCCCATTCGACACGCGCATCACCGCCAGGTTTTGCGCCAGCATTGAAGGTGCGAACCAGTTGACCCATTTCATTTTCTACACGCACAAAAACGTTTTCTAAAGACTGGGGCAGTTTGACCATTGCCGCCATGCTTTTATCCGCTTCTTTAACACCTGCAGCGCCTGGCACCAACACATCACGCCCCACTAATGAAGACGCTTGAAGTGCTTGGTTTGATGTCATTGATGAATTCAAACTCTCAAACTGAGAATTCATATTTCCAATACCATCTACCGTGGCAAATGATGCCATTTGGGCAATCATTTGATCATTACCCACGGGTTTAAACGGATCCTGTTGAGCCAACTGTTTGGTGAGCAAAGACAAGAAGTCTTCTTGTTTGAGGCTCTGCTGACCAGTGACTTCTTCAGGCTTATTTTGGTCCTGTAGCTTTTTCAGCTGATCAACGTAGGACAAACCGCTTTGACCAACATTGTTGATTCCGGCCATTTGCTATCTCCTATCTCTATTGACCCATTTGCAGGGTACGTAACAACATCTGTTTACTCGCTTCCGCTACCTGGACGTTAGTCTGGTACGAACGAGACGCAGAAATCATGTTGGCCATCTCTTCCATTACATTGACGTTAGGCTTGTAGATATAGCCTTCATCATTCGCAAGTGGATGATCTGGGTTGTACACCGCATTTAAGGGTTTATCGCTCTCTACAATACCCATTACTTTGACTGGCACGGTATGATCGCGGTTATAACGAGCCTTACTTAACTCAGCGCCAAAAACTGCATGGCGAGCCTTGTAAGTCTCTTTTGCCGAGCTGCTAACACTGTCGGCATTGGCAAGGTTACTTGAGGTCGTATTAAGACGAACAGACTCAGCGCTCATCGCTGATCCCGTTACGTTAAAAACATTAAATAAACTCATCTTACTTACTCCCCTTTGATTGCCTTGGTCATATTTTTAAATTTGCTTCCTAAGAAATCGAGTGACGCTTGATGTCTTAGCTGGTTCTGCATGAACAAGTTTCGTTCTAGGTCCACGTCTACAGTATTGCCATCTCCGGTATCCGGCTGGTCGGGAATACGATAGAGCATTTCGCCAGTCACCGACGTGGAGGCAGATATATGCCGTCCATCCGTGCGATCCAGTCCAATGCTTGCCCCTGAGGTTGCCGCTTTTAACGCACGATTGAAATCCATACCTTTCGCTTTGAAGCCGGGTGTATTGGCTTGCGCGATGTTGGTAGAGATGACTTCCGCATTCTTTTCGCGGACACCAACGGTGTGCTGATGAATACCGAGTGCATTGTTAAAAGAGATGGCCATTTAAACCTCATTGTTCAAAAATATGTGCCTGGTAAATATAAAAGCAATTTCCGAGCCAAAATTTAAAGATCTATGAAGTTTTTAAATTTTGAAGAAACCTTGCCGCTGGCACGCTAACGATTTAAGCAGCAAAATGTGCGCCACTGTTTTCTATCTACTGATTATTTCTATGTCGGTTTTTCAATACGCCGATACTCAGGGTATCGGTCGCAAAGCGATCGATGGGTCGATTAGGAATGTCGTTTACATTCGATGGCCTTGCTAACTCGTCAAGTTTAGCAAGAAACAAAGGCGGCGTAATAAGAAAAGCCTTGGAAGATACCAAGGCTTTAAGGAGAGATTAAGCTTTTAACTTATAAATAATACCAGGGTTGCAGCGCACCATGTCAAATTGGTCAGTGAGCCCCGTCAGAGACTCGGAGGCACCAAGCAATAAATAACCACCGGGGTTGAGGCTGCGCGCCATCTGATTGAGCACCTGTGATTTCATCTCGGGAGAGAAATAAATCAACACGTTGCGACAAAAAATAATATCAAACTTGCCCAGCAAGGCGTAAGAGTCCATTAGATTTTGAGGACGAAAATTAACCAGACGCTTCGCGTTGTCCTTAATCTTCATCTTGCCATTACTGGTGCTTTCAAAAAAGACTCGACGACGTTCAGGCGATAAGCCTCTTCCAAGCGCTAAATTATCGTATTCACCCAGACGGCACGCATCCAACATCGTGCTAGATATATCCGTTGCGGTGATTGATACGTTAGGCAACATGCCCGGCCTTTTCGCCTGAGTCTCCAGAACCGTCATTGCCATTGAATAGGGTTCCTGTCCCGAGGAACTCGCGGCTGACCATATTTTCAATGGTCGTTTTTTTGCCGCCATCTCTGGCAACAACTTATCCGATAACACGGTAAATGGGTAATTATCCCGAAACCATAACGTTTCGTTTGTCGTCATGGCATCCACAGCAGCAATGCGTAATTCGCGGTTGCGCCCAGATACCACGTCTCTCAACAACTGAGACAAAGAAGAAAGGCCGAACTTAGATACTAACGGGCTTAAACGACTTCGTACCAAATATTGTTTACTGTCTCCCAGTACGATACCGCACTGTGACTCTAAAAAGCGGCTAAAATCACGATACTCTTGATCGCTTATGGTTATCGCTGTCATTAACTACTCTATACTGCTTGAAAGCTTGCTTAACACAAGTTCTGTTAGTTTTATTATTTGCCGCTAACCTGAGGTAACCGCAGCTTTCACTGCACTTCCCAACTCTTCAGGGTTAAACTTAGCGATAAACTCATTAGCACCCACCCGTTCTACCATGGCTTGGTTAAATACGCCGCTGAGTGAGGTGTGCAAGATAATGTGTAGATCTTTCAGATCAGGGTGGCGTCGGACTTCCGCTGTTAAGGTATAGCCGTCCATTTCTGGCATTTCAATATCCGAGATCAGCAGTGAAATCTGTTCGCGAATATCGCCTTCGCCCGCCATTTCGACCAGCTTGTTGTACGCATCTTTGCCATCTTTGACCAAAATCGCCTCAAAGCCAATAGACTCGATAGCTCGTTGGACCTGTTTACGTGCCACCGCTGAATCGTCAGCAATCATAATGCGCTTAACAATTTGTCTTTTTTGTTGCTCCTCTACCTCTGCGATTTCTTTCGCGAGGTTGCCATCCATGGTCTCAACAACGGGAGAAATCTCTGCCAGTATTTTCTCGACATCGATGATTTCAACGAGTTCATTGTCAATATTCGTTACTGCGGTCAAATAGTTGGCGCGCCCTGCGCCTTCTGGCGGCGGCAAAATTGATTCCCAGTGCATATTGATAATACGCTCAACAGAACTAACCAAAAAGCCTTGAACACTGCGGTTGAATTCAGAGATCACCACAAAACTGTTCGCGACATCCGTTGTTGGACGGCCGCCAACTGCCAAGCTAAGGTCGATAACGGAAATTGTCTGCCCACGAATATGTGCCACCCCCTTGACCAAACGATGCAAATTTGGCATCGCAGTGAGTCTTGGGCATTGCAGGACTTCTTTTACCTTAAAGACATTAATACCGTATCTTTGGCGTCCCATTAAACGAAATGTTAATAATTCGAGTCGGTTCTGACCCACTAGTTGCGTTCTCTGGTTCACCGAATCTAAGATACCGGTCATAAGTTCATCTCCATCTCAAACTTTACGCGAAAAAAGTGATAGTCTACTGCAGGCAACAAGGAACCTGAGAAACAGAATGCTGTATTATAAGACATCTTTTTTGATTACATCCAGTGCCAATTTTAAGCGGTTGCTCAATGGGCTTTTATTATTTATCGTCTGGCACACGTTTTTCTTTAGTGCATTAACGCACGCGGCGACCCCAGAGCAAATAGAAAACATCCAAAAGGCAGCCCAAGCTCATGTTTTGGATACCCTAGAGTCCCCAATCGGTGCAGAGCTCACGGCAACGGCAGGTCGCATTGACTCTCGCGTGCATGCTACCGATTGCATTGAGCCTTTACAGGCTTCATCATCGAATGCAAAAAATACTAGCAGCAATGTGACCGTTCTTGTGGAGTGCCCCAGCGATGGTTGGCGTTTATATGTCCCAGTCAGGCTGTCTATTTCCCTGCCTCTCGTGACCGCTACACAACCATTGGCACGTGGCAGCATTGTGACACAAGGCGATGTTACAATGACGATGGTGGACCAGCGTCGCTTTCGCCGCCAAGGCTTCTCAAATTTTGAACACGTCATTGGATCAAAATTAAAAAAGAACGTCAGGCTTGGTGACGTCATTGAAAGGAATGACGTTTGTGTGGTTTGCCGAAATGAAAAGGTCGTAATTCGTGCAATAAAAAGCGGCATGACGATTTCAACCAAAGGCACTGCGCTTAGTGATGGTTCAAATGGTGACCAAGTTAGGGTGAAAAATGACAAGTCTCAGCGTATAATTGAAGGTATTGTCACTGGCGTTGCTGAAATTACAGTGAATTTTTAATTTTTTACTAAAGTATCCATGGTTCAGGTCGATACTGACGGTATACAAGAAACTATTTATATAACGACGGCTTCATTAGAGTCATTATTTATAGATACTACGCAAAGAAGGCTAAACTATGGCAGGCATTGATAACATTCGTTCAGGACAGACGCTAACGACAACCAGTCGCGCCCCTGCTCGTTCGGATACAAGCACGAGCAGCAGCTCCGCCCAAGTTAGTCAGTCATCAGCAAAACAAGATGCCGTGACATTGAGTCAGGGCGGCAAAGCGATTGGACAAATGCATCAACAAATGGCGTCACAGCCTAGTTTTGATACCGCCAAAGTAGCGGCAATTAAAGAAGCAATCGCAAACGGCTCTTATACCGTAGACCCGGAAAAACTTGCTGATAACATGATTAAATTTGAAGATGAACTCGGCGGATTAAAGTAACGCATACCTACTATGAGTATGTGTTTAGCAGATTAAACTTAGGTGAATTGAATGGCAGCCCTTGTTGATTTGGTTGATTATCAACTTAAAAATGCAAAAGCCCTGTCTCTTCTATTATCAGAAGAGACCAAAGCCATTACTGCGCGTGAATCCACTGATATAGAACGCCTCGCTAAAGAAAAAATGGCGTTAATCGGCCAACTGCAACAAACCGATCAGCGGCTGAGTCAGCATCAAGATGTCGCTCGACTCACCGACGAAAACTTATTGTCAAAGCAAGTGGATACGATTAAATCTATTATCCTCGATTGCCAAAAGCGCAATGAGATCAATGGTCATAGTTTGCAGCGCGCTCAACTCAGCTTCAACAAACTCAATAACCTCATGCAACAAAGCCATGGGAAAATTGGGATGACTTACAATGCCGGGGGGCAGACCCATACGCTATCAACACTGGGTACTAACCTAAAAGCCTAAGTTTAGCGCTAGCCGAAGTTTCAACATTAGTCGATATCTCACACATCCACCCTGTCTTTAACACCGTTCATGCTCGTATCATTACCTCGCGTGCACAAAAAAAGCGACAATTATTGCCGCTTCTTATATTAAACGTCGATGAGCCAATAATTCACATCGTTCACTGAGAGTTATCGGCTCAAATACATCGCAAATTAAAACAAAGTCTGACGCTTCTTCTCTGGTACGCGGCGAATTTCACCGTAGTCACGAAGCCTATCCATTTTCTCAATATCGAGCAGCAACTCAGTGACGTAACTGTCACCTACTTTATAGCTTCTGATGACTTCGGCTCCACGAATCACACCATCTACCGCGCCTGTCGTCGATTCAACGCCGAGCTTTTGGTCTTGTAAATCCGCCCTTGCAGAGACACGAAGGCCATACACCTGTTCCGCCAGTTCTCGGTAAGCATCAATTTTAGAGGCTCGCATCGCCCGCACTTGCTTTTCTTCTTCACTACGACCCGATTGCTCACTGATGCTGGCATAACCCACCGCCGTCAGCGTATTTTGACTGCTCATTCCTACTGGAGCACAACCTACCATCACCATGGCCGCAAAAGCGACTAACCACATTTTCATGTTCTTTTCCTAAGGTCGTAGAATAATAGTGTGCGGAGATGTCATCATTGGATCAGAACGAATCAACACCCCATCTTCTGTGCGCATTTGATTCAAGGTATCCAAATCTCGACCAATACGATCGGCTGGTAAGAAGCCTTGTGCAGAAGCAACGACCACGCGTGATTGCATACCGACAACACGAGCATTAATCAACACACCACCTTCTTGGCGCAGCATCGTCCCTGTCAGAACAAATTGAATTTGTTGTTCTTGAGCCAAATCTTTCCAATCTCGACTCAATGCAAAATCACCTTGGCTCGTCACCTGGATCGAGCCCGTTGTTTTATAATCGACAACCTTAAACCCACGACGTTGCAACTGGTGAATAAACCCTTCAGATACCGAGTTCCCCAGCCAATTTGTCGACTCCAAACTCTGTAAGTCAACAAAGGAGGCAACAGCAATTGGCGTCCTTACGGATACGCTGGTATTCGACTCAACAAGATCGTCGGTCAAGCCCTCTACAAAATAATCCATCGTGTGGCGTGGACTTTCCATCAGCATAAATTTGCTGCCGCTGTAGGTTTCTTTACCGTTATAGATTGGTGAGTAGGCACAAGAGGTCAGTGTTAACACCGATGCCATCAATAGCCATTTATTCATTTTTCCACTCTCCAAAGTTGTGAATTGGGTAGATTAATTCCTTTGCCTGTAAAGGTTGGAACAATCTTTGCTTTCTCATTGTTGTCGTTAACAAGAAAGTCCGCTCCAATATTCGCAGATTAACCTCTAGCAATAATCATCTAGCAAATATTGTTCCGCATTTGGATTAGTCGTATGAAAAAAACTTTTTGTTCTTTAGTTTCAAGTACATTACTCGTATTTAGCATGAGCAACGCCCATGCGGCGTGGTATGAAGTGACCGGCGTCTCTACGATTGTCTCCTCAGACAAAGCGGCAAGAATTTACGCCCTAGAAGACGCGGTATATAAAGCAGTGGATTTTTCAGGTGCCGATATTGGCGGGCTGTCCAAGCTTGCGCCACTGCTAGAGGACGATAAAGATCAATACCAGTTCATTGATTCTGAAGTTCGTCACATTATCATTGACGACAAGTATGTAAGCGGCAACCAAATGGTGGTCAAAGCACGTATCGATATCTATCCATCGGCAAAGGCTTGCCATCAGAACCAATACAAAAAAACATTTGGGGTGGCAATGTTTGACATTGTTGACCCACAACAGGCCGTCATGGGACAAATCTATAAATTGGGCGAAGACTACAGCTCAGTTGTAGAAAAACAGCTCGCGACACGCTCCTACAGTTTTGTGTCAGTGGGAACCACACGCTACGAGATTAACAAACGCCAACCAGAACGCATCAAGATGATCGCACAAGATTTGGGGGCACAATACCTAGTCACAGGTGAGATTAACGACCTTACTGCAACCATAACAACGGGAGGCTTATTAACAGACGACGTAACTAATCGTCAGTTTGCTATGGATCTTGCCATTTTTGATGGCAAAACTGGGCACGAGGTTTATCAACACTCTTATCGCGAAATCGCACAGTGGCCCTTTGCTAAAACCAGTAAAGTCGATACAAAAAGTGCTCGTTTCTGGACGTCGACGTACGGTGAGATGATGCAGAGAGTGAGCCGAAACATCATGTTGGATTTCGAGTCAGAAGTGTCATGTAAGATGACACTGCCTGAAGTCGTCGCAAGTTATGGCAATAAAATCACGCTTGATTTAGGCAGAGTTCACGGCGTACAAGCAGGCGACAAACTCACGCTATGGCATACCGGATCGTTCATCGACCAAAATGGATTGCCGCGCAATAAGGTATCACAAAGCGACATCACACTAACCGTCTCAAGGGTCTACGAACACGAAGCAGAAGCCACCGTTGACCAACCAAGCCTAGCCAACAGCATCCAGATGGGCGATGTGATGCACAAACAGAAATAAATCTAGACCGTTAGGCTTAACTTATTCAAATAAATGAGTAATATAGGCCATAAGCTATCATTGCACTGCGAGATAGAGCAAAACGAGCTCTAAACGTTTACTACTAAATGTTGAGTGACTAGCTAACACTTACAATATTGTCCCCTTAGTTCAGCTGGATAGAACAAGGACCTCCTAAGTCTTAGACACAGGTTCGAATCCTGTAGGGGACACCATATTCAAGAAAGTCAGCCTTATACGCTGGCTTTTTTTTCGCTTCAAGAAACTTGGTAGCCGCTATCTCTATTATGATCATCACTATATCTATCATGATCGCTGGCTAACTTGATGAGCAAAGTCTGGAAAACCCAGCGCTGCATCAGCTCATTAATAATTCCATCAAATTACTGTACAACTGCGTGGTACTTTATAGCGAATAGCGCTCAACCACAGGAACTTCTCACAACAAGCTTAGGTGGGAACACCACGCTTTTATGAGGTTGTTTATCTCCCCTCATACGAGATAAAATAATCTCCCCTGCAGTCCGGCCTATTTCCCTTGCGGAAACAGAGATGGAAGTAAGGGCCGGGTTAGTATCTGCTGACTCTGCCACGTCATCAAAACCAACGACAGCGATGTCTTTACCAACCGTTTTACCAAGATCTTTAATCGCCCTCATTACACCAAAGGCGACAATATCTTGATAACCAATAATCGCAGTAATCTCAGGGTACTGAGCTAACAACTCTTTGGTCACTTTAGCCCCTTCAGAGCGTGATGCTGAGCAGCTGCGAATGTATCGTTCATTAAATGGTATCCCGTGTTCCATCAGCTTTGACATATAGCCACCAAGACGATGGGAACGAGTTTTTGAGATCTCTACCCCACCCACAAACGCGATATGCTTATGACCTTTCTTAATTAAGTGTTCTGTTGCCAGTTGTAAGCCCATAAAATTATTGGTACCGACAAAATCAAACTGGTCCTCACCAATAGGTCTAACCGCCAAGACAATCGGAAACCCTCGGCTTTGAACTGTCTCTAAGAAATTAAGATTGGTTTCCATCGCAGGACACATGACGACTCCACCAGCATTTTGGCTTAGTAGAGAGTCGATGAACTTACTTTGCCGCTCGACGCTCTCTTCAGCATTAGCAAGGAAAAGCAGCGAGTCTTGCTCTTCTAGATAATGACTTAACCCCGCGATCATTTCAGAGAAAAAAGGATTGGTAATATCCGGAGTCACTAACCCGACCAAGTTGCTTCGCTTGTGGCGTAAGTTAGCGGCGGCTTGATTATAAACATAACCTAGCTCTTTAACCGCCTCTAACACTCGTTCTCGCGTCAGCGCAGATATTCGCCCCTTGTTCGTCAATACCATGGATACGGTCGCGGTGGAGACGCCGCAATACTTAGCCACGTCCGCAATGGTTGCTTTAGCCATATTGAGTTCCAATAAGTGAAATTAACATCAGTTATAGCGGGTTTCTTATCTGATTAAAACAAGGTTAATCGATTAACCTTATTAAGCTACATTTATCACCGTGATTATGTGATTAACTACAAAATTGCCCTTTTAATTATAGGTTAACAGATGCTAAATGCGTGGTTAAACGCGTTAACCTGTTTGTTAGTTGATTAACTGAGTGATTAGACTGTAGTCAAATGATTAACTCAAGGTGATGTATGAAGTACCTATCTGGTCAATCCAATTATGACAAGTTTCCCCATATAGAAGTCAACGGTTTTGAGAAAGAAGCGACGCGCGGATGGGACGATATCGTCAACAGAATTGAACAACGCATTCTGAACCAGGATAAACATATTTTGGTGATTGACACCTATCACGGCGTCAATCACAACGAACTGCTCGACCAACTTATTGCGCCACTTTCACCTGCTGTCGTGGTCTCGACAGACGATGCGAAATACTCTGAACAACATATCTTCTCCATGTTAGAACGCAATATTACCGAAGACCGCGTATTTGGTGTTATCGCACCACACAAGATGGACGAGTTTTTTGATAGCGAAAAGCTGTTGGATCTAAAACAAACCGTCGCCGAGACTAACTCCGGTTTAATTGTTGTTGTTGGACATGGCGCACGATTGGTAGCAGAAGGGGATACTTTTATTTACGCCGATTTGGCTCGCTGGGAAATTCAGCAACGTTTCCGTCGAGGTGAACTCGGCAACTGGGGCGCAGAAAACTATGACGAGGATGTACTGCGTAAATACAAGCGTTCGTTCTTTATCGAATGGCGTGTCTTCGACCGCTATAAGACCAAACTATTGGCCGACGTTGACTTCCTATTGGATACCAATATAGGGCTTGATCCTAAGTTAATTTCCGGTGAGGCCTTCAATGAAGGCCTCAAACAAGCAACGACTCAACCGTTCAGATTAGTTCCGTTCTTTGACCCAGGAGTTTGGGGGGGACAGTGGATGAAAGAAGTCTGCGATCTCGAGCAAGATAAGCCGAATTATGCTTGGTGTTTTGACTGCGTTCCGGAAGAGAACAGCTTATTACTTAAATACGGTGACGTTATTGTAGAAATACCGTCTCAAGACTTGGTATTAACTCAACCTCGGGCACTATTAGGTGACAGCGTTCATGCTCGATTTGGAGCAGAATTCCCAATTCGATTCGACTTCCTCGATACAATGGAAGGTCAACACTTGAGCTTGCAAGTGCATCCGCTAACTGAATACATTCAGAATGAGTTTGGTATGCATTATACCCAAGACGAAAGTTACTACATGTTAGATGTCGGTGAGAAAGCCAGTGTTTATCTTGGTACCAAGTCTGGTATTAACCCTGATGAAATGATGAATGACCTTTACGCAGCACAGCGAGGCGAGAAATCTTTTGACGATGAACGTTTTATTAATCAATTCCCTGCGAAAAAGCATGATCACTTCTTAATTCCAGCGGGCACTATCCACTGTTCGGGTTCTGACTCTATGGTACTTGAGATCAGTGCGACACCATATATTTTCACCTTCAAATTGTGGGATTGGGATCGTTTGGGGCTAGATGGTTTACCGCGTCCTGTTCACCTAGACCACGGTAAAGAAGTTATACAGTGGGAACGTAACACCGAATGGTGCGAAGAACACTTAGTCAACGCCATCACCCCGATTACTGAGGGCGATGGATGGAGAGAAGAGAAAACGGGATTGCACGAACGCGAATTTATTGAAACCCGACGTCACTGGTTCAACAAACCCGTTCTTCACAAAACTGAGGGGACGGTCAATGTTCTGAACTTAGTCGAAGGTAAAGAGGCCATTATTTTGAGTCCAGACAATAAATTTGAGCCATTTGTTGTTCATTATGCCGAAACCTTCGTTATCCCAGCTCACGTAGACGCTTATGTCATCCAACCATACGGTGAAAGCGAAGGTAAAGAAATTGCCACTATTAAAGCGTTCGTAAGAGGTTAATCATGCTCCATTTTTTCGTAGCCAGTCACGGTCCATTAGCCACTGCGCTTATCAGCAGTGCCAATATGGTATTTGGCGAACTTAGCAACACGACTGCGATCTGCCTCACTGAAGAGGGAGGTATCGAGCAATTTAAGCAAGATTTCCATAATGAAATCCATGCAATAGCACCTAATGTCGATGGCATTGTCGTGTTATGTGATTTGGAGTGCGGCACACCATACAACGTTGCCTGTACTTATGCGTTCAACCCAAACTTCAATCCAAACGTTGAAGTCGTAACTGGGGTGAATTTTCCGACACTTTTAATGACGGCAGACTTCGTTGAAGAAAACGACGCATCAATGGTTGCAGCAACCTTGCAACAAGAAGCGCTGAAAACGATTGTCGTAGCCAAACCAGTTGAACTGGTACAAGAAGATGATTTTTAAGGAGAAAAACTATGGCTATTTCATTTGTACGTATTGATGACCGCGTTATCCATGGGCAGCTAATGACTCGTTGGGCTAAAGAGTTACCTTGTGATGGCATCGTAGCGATTGATGATGCAGTAGCTGCTGATCCATTGTTATCACAAGTCATGAAAGGTGCCGTTACCGACGTTAAGGTTTGGCTATTTGATACCGCAACCGCGGTCAGCAAATTGCCAAAGGTTATTGCGAGCGATAAGAAATATTTCGTCATCGCAAAATCGCCAGTCACGCTACGTAGAATTAGCGAAGCCGGTATCAGTCTTGAAAACCTCAATAACAAAATCAACGTAGGCCCGATGAGCGCTCGTGAAGGGACTACAACCATTGGTGGTAACCAATGCGTCAATCAAGAAGAAGTTTCTGCATTTAATTACCTCTCTGAAGACGGACACCAGATCGACTTTAGACTGGTACCTGATGCCAGTTCCTACACCTGGCAAGATGCACTACAAAAGCTGAAATAACAATAAGACAACCTCCACTTTTGGCCTGCTAATAAACGTCAAAAGTGGAGTACTTAATACGTGAGCTAAAGGATGACATTATGTTTATAGAAGCAGTATTTATCGGGATACTCTGCTATCTCGGTGCCCTTTCTACCCCCTGGTTACTTGGATTGACTGGCGGCTGGTACACAATTACAAGGCCCTTAGTATCAGGCATGCTCGTCGGTATTATCTTGGGCGATATTCAAACAGGCATTATGGTTGGTGTCGCGGTGCAAGCCGTCTACATCGCGATGGTTACGCCAGGTGGATCTATGCCAGCTGATCTTAACTTCGTTGCCTATCCTGCCGTTGCACTCGGTGTCATGTCTGGACAAGGTGTAGAAGTCGCGGTGGCTATTGCCGCCACTATCGGTATTGCCGGAACGATAATCTTCAACTTTATGATGGTCATCAACTCCTATTGGAACCACAAAGCAGACTTAGCCATTGAAGCCGGAAATGAAAACGGCGTATACATGAACTCAGCCATCTACCCTCAAGTCACTAACTTTTTGATGCGCTTTATTCCTACTTTCATTGCCGTTTACTTTGGTAACCAATACATCGAAGGGTTTATGGCTAGCCTTCCGGACTTGGTGATCAATACCATGACCGTTCTAGGTGGCATTTTACCTGCTGTCGGTATCGCGATTCTTTTGAAGCAGATCATCAAAGAATCCACGATGCTTATCTATTTCTTAGTCGGTTTCGTTGGCATTGTCTTTCTAAACCTCAACATGGTGGGTTTGGTCATGATTGGCGCTCTATTTGCTCTACTTCATTACAACTACAAACCAGAGCCACAAACGGCTAATGCTGCACCAGTTCAACAGACTGATGATGACGAGGATGAATTCTAATGACTGCACAACACAGCAAAACGGGTACTGAGGTCGAACCCAAAGTCGCACTCGACAAAAAAGATCTAACGAAATGCTGGCGTGCATGGATGATGTACAACCTGTCATCTATGAGTTTCGAACGCTTGGAATCCTTTGGTTTTTGCTTAGGCATGATGCCTGCTTTAAAGAAGCTCTACCCGAATCCTGATGATCGAAAAGAGGCGATGAAACGCCACGCTTCCTTCTACAACACTGAGCCACAGTTGGGCGCTATCATCAACGGTATGGCTGTGGGCATGGAGGAGAAAAAAGCCAACGGTGAACCCATTGACGGAGAAACCATTAACACATTAAAAGTCGGTTTGATGGGGCCCGTAGCGGGTATTGGGGATTCGATGATACCGGGAATGTTGGTTCCAATTCTCTTGAGTATCGGTATGGCTCTCGCTGCTGGCGGTAGCATATTAGGCCCTATTTTCTACATTGTTGCCTTCAACTCTATTGCCATCATCGGCTCTTACCAGCTATTTATGAAAGGCTACAAGATGGGCGCAGGCTCCGTCGAGATGCTCGTCAGCCATCGTTCAACGAAAATTCGCGAGGCTCTTTCGTTGCTAGGTGTGTTTGTCATGGGGGGAGTTGCAGCCAGTTATGTCAACCTCGGTACAGGGCTTGAGTTTGCGACCAAAGACGGCGTTGATATCAATGTTCAGATGATGCTAGATGGTATTTTCCCTAAATTACTGCCACTGGTTGTTGTCCTTGGCACCTGGTTCGCTATGGCGAAGAAAGGTCTAAGCCCAGTGAAAGCGATGCTTTCTCTTGTTGTATTGTCATTTATCGGTGTGGCTATCGGCCTCTTCTAAGTCATCAATATCTAGGGCACTCGTGGGGTGCCCTACTTCTTGGAGTAAACTATGGACTCCCTCGCCTTTCAAATCGCTCGCAGCCAACAGTGGCTTACAAAGTATGCTCTACCTCGATGGCAAAAAACACAATCCAGTCAAACGGGTATCTTTGCGGAGGGATTACTTTCCGACGGACAAGAATTTAGTCACGATTTATTTCGATTTCGCGTTCAGCCACGACAGGTTTATGTCTTTGCTCATGCGACCAAGTTAGGACTTATAGATGGCAAGGATCAGGTCAGTGCCGCCATAAAAAACGGCTTTTCACATTTTGGTTCCGAAACATCTGGTTATCGATTTTCCATGTCCCGCAACAGTGAAATTAACTTGTATGAGCAAGCTTTCGCACTACTAGGGTTCGCGTGGCATTATCGGCTGACAGAAGATAAAAGTACTTTGCTATCGATGGAAACCATCTACGAACATATATCGACTCACCTCTGGGACACAAAGCATGGGGGCTTCTTTCTCACTGAAGGTAACACCGCAAACAAAGGGCAAAACCCACACATGCACCTGTTCGAAGCACTAATGGTCAGCTACGAACACACCGACAATCCCATTTGGTTAGAACGAGCTACGCAAATCTATCAACTCTTTAGCACTCAATTCCTTCAGAGCGATCATTTAGCCGAATTTTTTCAAGCGGACTTCTCGCTAACCCCGGGAATAGGGACTCATGTCGACCCCGGCCATCATTACGAATGGATTTGGTTGCTCAACCATTATGAAAAGCTCACAGGCGTCAATGTAGAGCCATCGATACAAACCCTGTTTACCTTCGCCCAACTACATGGTCACAATACCAATGGTCTCGTCAGAGACGAGATATACACAAGTGGTAGGCCTTTACGCTCCACGTCACGCCTTTGGTGCCAAACTGAATACTTGAAAGCCTGCATTACGCTTTGGGAACGAGACCCTACCGATGCGCATCGTTCAAATATCTGCCAAGCCGTAGAACACATCTTCATCCACTACTTAGACCCAGCCATAAACGGATTATGGATTGACCAAGTAAATGAACTTGGGCATGCCTTAAACAAACACTCCCCAGCAAGCAGTTTTTATCACCTATTTTTAGCGTTCTCTGAGTTGCTCAGAATAGCCAGCAAGGATTAACAACATGCATCTATCTATTCCACCTACCATCAATTACCTCACTGGTAATATTGATGCTGACAACGTTATATCGAAACAGACAACACTTGGATCTCTTAAAGGCGTATTCGCTGACGAAGCACAACGTGCTAAAAGCGCACAGGACAGAGTCATTTACTATGTTGAGATGCTTCCAGCTCAACATGAAGAAGGAGAGCTCAACTTTGGCGTTTCACATATCGAGCCAGGGGTAGTTGGCGACGAATTTCACATGACCAGAGGGCATATTCACCAACGTAAAGAACAAGCTGAATTTTATTTTGGCTCACAAGGTGAAGGCTTGTTGCTCATGCAAACAGAACAAGGCGAAGTATTGATTGAAAAAGTATGTCCCGGAAGCGTTCATCATATACCGGGATTTGTCGCGCACCGATTGATTAATACAGGTAACTCGCGATTATCTGCCCTCGCCGTTTGGCCAGCTATTGCAGGACATAATTATGATTTTCTAACCGATGTTGGATTTAAAGTTCGCGTACTTACATCATCAACAGGTTATAAAATTGCTTCTACAGACGACTGTTAATTGCGACATCCTCACGATAGAGCAAAATTTCTGGCCCCCACAAGGGGCAGGTTACAGGCTTAAATCCCGTCAGGAACGCTAATGTTTAAAGGGCTAGCAAGTTAGTCTCTGCTAGCTTTTTGTTGTTTTTAACGTTCTATGTCACAAATATGTAGCAGTTAGAAATGTGACACTTAAACAAAGAAACGAGAGCACATCTAGTCTCAACTTATAATATCTTCTCTATTGAGAATTACGTTTACAAGAGTAATTGCTCTCAACGCTTTTCGGCACGTAGCACGACCCTAGAATGCACCAGTATTCGGCTGACAACGCGCTGATGAAGGTCCCCTTTTTCAAGGGGATGACGGTTTTTAATTTGTAGGAGCAGTCATATACCAGGGGCTATTCTGAGTTGACAAAAACTGAACCCATAATGGTTCTAAACTAGCAGATCATTGATAATTATAAGTACGGAAGTCCAACCAGCTTCATTTAGTGCCCTATATTAATGGTGCAGTTCAAAAAACACACGCAGATAACAACCTACTGTTGATGGATTCTGCTCGTTCGCGTCAACCTCCATTGCACCTAGCTGTAGCATAACGCCTTGCCGAAGAATTTTGTCTGTTTACTTTTCGACACCGATTTATTCCCTAGCTACTGATCACCCTATTTTTCCCCTGTTCTTTTGCTTGATAAAGGTTGCAATCGGCTCGTTTTAACAAATGAGTTATATTTTCGCTCGATTGTATCTGACTGACACCTGCGCTGACGGTCACATGACCGGCATCTTCATACAACACCTCTTCAACCTGTTGCCGCAGTTTATTAGCTAAGTAATGTGCTTGGTTCAATTTGGTTCGAGGGCATAATATGAGGAACTCTTCGCCGCCCCAGCGACCGACAATATCTAAGCCTCGCACACAAGCCTTTAGTCGGTCAGCGGTCGAACGAAGCACGATGTCGCCAGTATTATGACCGTAGGTATCATTAACCAATTTGAAAGCATCGATGTCGAGCATAATGAGTGAAAATGGGTCCCCATATCGCTGGTAACGGTCGTGCTCTCGTTGAAGCTCAAGCTCCATTTTATGGCGATTAGACAAAGCAGTGAGTTGGTCTGTATATGATAGCCTTTTTAATTCGTCATTTTTTTGTGCAAGTAGCATGTAGGCTTGATTAGTTTGGTCATTCAGGCGTTTAAGTTCTACTGATTGAGTATAAAACTCTTGCGTTGTAAATTGCTCAACTTCTTGAGCAATACTCCCAATCTCATTATTTGGGTAACGATAAGAACTTCTGGACTCAGGACTCCCTTCTATTATGTAGGTTAGCCGCTTTTGTAGTTCTATTAGAGGCAGAGAATAGCGTTTACTTAGTGCATTGCTTTGCAATAACCCGAGAATAATGGCAAACAATGCGACGATCACACTATGTGTAACGACGTTACTAATAATCGGTTTTACTATTTCTAACCTATTGACTACCGTGATTAATTGCCAGCCTGTTTTATTCAGTGTACTTGTATAACCAACATTTGTTGCCTCACCAAATTTGTAGTCAAAGTAACCTTGATCGGGATTGTTATTTTTTCCCACGAGATCTGTGATATTCTTTGTTAACATATCAGAATCTGGATGAATGATGATTTCCCCATCACCTTTTATTACGAAACTATAAGCCGATTGATATGAGGTAGTTTGCTGTTTCAGTATGTTGACTATTTTGGCCACTGAACTATCAACTGACAACACACCAATAACCTTATCGTGCTCATCTTTGAATGCAACACTGGTTGCTATTAACCATTCGTTATCGCTTGCTTCTTGGTAAGGTAGACCTGTTGAAATATGTGGATAAGACACAACGGCTGCCGTATACCAAGGGCGCTTAGTTGGATCATAGTTTTCGGGGATTTCATAATCATTAATGATCATAGTGCCATTCTCATAGCCAGAATAAATGTAACTTATACGTTCATTGGCGTTTGAAACATCGGCGTAAAACTTAAGTAAGTCTACTTTTTTTTCGGAATCGAGGTCGCCTGCAGAAGCAGCAGCTTCGGTTTGTCCTGCTACTAGTACAAAATTACTTATTTCTCGAAAGTGCCCATCTAGAAGATAATTCAACGCTAGATTTCGTTGCTTTATAACCTCATATGCTTTGTTGACACGGATCTCATATAACGCGCTTGAGACAAAGGAGCCGATCACACCGATGAGCAAGAATGTCAGTAGCATACTGCTTTTGAATAGATCTTTACGTATAGTCGATTTGGCGGTCAATTTAAAAAATCCTAAAGCTCTTGTTTGATTGCACGTTTGCAATTGTATCTTTTTTGAATATCCGTTTATTCAGTAAAAATACTGTTAACAACTTCATGATTTGATTTATGTAGTGTTGGAAAGATAGAAGTTCTAACGTAGAGGAAGCATTAAAATTGATGAAGTATATGTATCGACCGAAAAAACACTTCAGCACACGCTCCCTCTACATCGAGTTGCGTTCGTACGTGAAGGTTTAATGATTAAAAACGACTATTGATAACGACCGGACGTAACAACCTCAATATTAAAACAAAACAATAACACTCATAGCAACTGACCACTCAATCACAGTATATCGGACCTCCATTCCGTTCACCGTTATAGTTCAGTTCGTTTTACACGCTCGACAGATTCGAATCCCGTCGGGAACACCATATTAAAAATGCCGCAGCTAATTTATTAGCTGCGGCATTTTAGTTCTAGTTCACAAATGACTAAAAGCCACAGTCTGTTCAACAACTTTTTGCCAGCCTCATCATTTTATAATGATTAATGATAGGGCACCTCTTCACAATTAACCAAGCACAATTAACCAAGCACCATTAACCAAACACCATTAACGGCTTGATCTTAGCCTTAACTTTCTCTAAAGCAACAGGAACAAAAATACCGAGATTAGTAATCCGCCCCCTAAAAACACGGGATACGCGATACGGCTAATATCCTTAGCCATTTCAGGTGCTTCTTTCGATTGTGAATCCGAAACTGACGATGCTTCACTTTCAATAACATCATCGCTTTGAGTACGGCCATCTTCCGCACCAAACAATTTTATGATGTGCTCGGTCGAGTTCGCTGCTAACAATTCGTCTCGGAAATCATCATCAACTAGTGACGACGTTAATGTAGTTAACACTTCGATGTGCGTTGATCCGGCCTCGGCTAGCGGAATCGCAATCAAAAAAATCATCTTGACGGGTTCATCACCGTCAATGCCTTGCCACATTAACTCGTCTCGAACAAAAGCACAGGCGAAAGCGGGCTCAATTACGGCAGGAGACTTACCATGAGGTACCGCTAGGTATTCACCAAGTGCCGTCGGTCCCTCTTCTTCACGTAGCAGTACCGCGTCTAAAAACTGCTCTTTGTTACTTAATTTACCGGCTTGATCTATTTTGTCAGTGAGTGCATTAATGGCTGCGAATCGATCTTCAAATACAGCATCGAGCAGGATTAAACTTTCTGAAGTCAGGTCTGATAATTTCATTGCTAATTCCTTATTGCTGCTTTAACCAAACGAATTGGTATGGATTCAAAGTAACTGTGTTTCGTAACGACATATTAGTAATTAAGTCATACTCACCATCTTTCAATTGTACGCCTTGGGGTTGGTCACTTAAATTGACGATACAACGAATGGAATCTGAGCCTTCTCCACGTTGAAGCGCAAAAATATGACTCCCAAGCTCTAGTATTTTCTGAGACGATAAAGGAGAAAATGCTCGATGCTGCTGGCGTATAGTAAAGAGTTCAACTAATCGACGATATACTTGCTCTCTCAGCGAACCAGGCTCCATTAGCTGTACCTCTAGTTCATTTAAATCAAACTTCATTCGATTGATTCGGCGATTAATGCCTGATTCGTTCATACCTTCAACGTCATTCTCACTACCCAAGAAGCTGTGATAATAAATAGCAGGAACACCAATGAACGATAATAATATTGATTGAGCGGCTATAAACTTATCAACCTTGCTTTCAATTGAATCGTCTGGCTCAGTAATGGCACTCAGATAGTTAATATTCAATTCATATGGAGACTGAGTACCGTCGCCATTATTCTTGTAATTTACACGCCCACCCTTTCGCTCAACTTGCTCACACATGAGTTGACGATCTTCGTTCGTCAAAATGCCTTCTGTTGGGCGTACCCCTATGCCATCATGGCTTGCGAGGAAGTTAAAGTACGTTGTCTTGCGTCCTTCTTTTAACGATGTCATGGCTTCTTCAGTTAGCCCTTTGGCCCACTCAGTCAATACCTTGCTATTGTTGCTCATAAAAGCATGCAGAGTTAAAGGGGGCAATGGGAACTGGTAGACCATATGCGCTTCGTTTCCTTGACCAAAATACGAAACATTCTCCTTGTGAGGTACATTCGTTTCCGTGATCAGTAATGCCCCCGGGATCGCTTCATCAAATATTATTCTCCACAATTGGATGATTTGGTGAACTTCAGGCAGATGTATACACGTACTATTAAGCACCTTCCAAATAAAGCCAATCGCATCCAAACGGATAGAACGCCCACCGTTTGCAGCGTACATCAGCAAAATATCGATACTTTCCAATAGCACGTTAGGGTTGTGGAAATTAATATCGATTTGGTCTTCCGAGAAGGTCGTCCAAATATGGGCCGTCTCACCCGAAGCCTTTTTAAACGGCGTAAGGAGCGGCAAAGCACGGGGACGCGTCACACTTGAATAATCTAGGTTTGGGTCCGACTCAACAAAATAATCTTGGTATTTTTCGTCGCCTGCTAAATACCCTTTAAACCAATCGCTACTTTTGGATATATGATTGATTACACAGTCATACATCAAATCAAAGTTTTCAGACAAGGCATTCAAATGCTGCCAGTCGCCTAGGTTTTCATCAATTTTCCGGTAATCAACGACACTAAAGCCATCATCAGACGTGTAGGGGAACATCGGTAAAATATGAATATTGCTGATTGAGCCTTTTACATATTTATCCGCAAACGACTTCATACTGGTCAATGTACTTTCACCGGGTCTGCAGAAACTGTCACCATACGTGATGAGGTAAGAGGCAGTCTCATCAACCCACGTTGTGTATTGCGGTGCATGTAGCTTCCACTTCTCAATTAAGACTAAGATATCTTGCGTAATCGAATTAGCCTTATCTTCACCATAAATTTCAGTCACTTTATTGAAGATTTCTTTTTCAATCATGTCTTTGTCCTAATTGAGCAGCAGCAAACGTTACGCGTAAATCAATACTGTTGTTTGGTTTAACCGTCGGCCTTGGAGTATGACCAAAACTTGCAGAATCTGTGTATGTCTTTGGCTGTTCTCTATAATCAACTAGCTCAACTTGTTTAAACTGCGTAAACGCATTGAAATCAAGTTCTATCTCTGAGGGCGTTGGGTTAAACAACCGGACGATCACCGCATCTTTGTGGTAAAAAGAGTGCCCAATACTTGATAACACCAATGGCTGCTTGAGCGTAAGTAAGCTAAATGATGCTAAGCGTTCACGTGAATCGAACCGGACTTGGAAACGCTCTAATCGGTTTTCAAAGCTATTCAGTGTTTGCTTTTGGTAGCTAAATGGAGCATCAAGGTATTCACACTCTAAACGACGAATCGTGCTGTGTTTCGCGTCTTTCGCTAACGCTAGAGCAAAGCTAAATTGCATCGATTTTTGCAGCTGTGCATCTGGAGTGTTTACCACGGTGTTGTTAATGCCAGAAGCTCGCCCCGGTCGCCACGCTAAATCATCTTTACCCAGTACACCTGTAGATTTGAATAGAGTGAGCGCAACCTTGTCTGAGTGCTCGCCTTTGATGATTTGGAACTCTTTGAGACCACTGCCGTTAATCACTAACGCTTTGTTTTGCTCGGCCAACGCCACAGAACCTTCCGTTGTTTCGATGTCAACGGGACATTCTCGGAACGTTTTCTCCCAGCCTTCAATTGATGGTTCGATTGGGCGCTCCATCAGTGCAAATGGTTGTGTGCTAATCGACGTATTGGATTGAATATCTGTATTAACCAACACTCGCACGCGGTGATCCTTCGCTTGATTCATCGTTTTGATGCACACTATAAGCTGCTCACTGCCTTTGCTAAGCGTTAAGCCCACCTCAAACACAGCCTGATGATCATTCTGATTCGCAACGCGGGCATCAAGGTCAACTGGAATATCAAGTGTCGCACGGACCATCATCACTTGCTCAGTCTCTCCGACTTGTGCCTCGATGAGCTCAATCGATTGGTTATACAAGGGGGTATCGCCTTGTAATGGAGAGAAGTCATAAGAATCACCGTCATCCGCCTGCTCTTCAAATGTGAGAAGTTGAGGAATAATTCGATTCGTCTTTTTGTCGACCAATTGAAGCTGGCGCCCTTCACAAGTCAGTTTAAGAAAAGCGTTTTCAATGGACTTTTGTTCACGGACTTGAACTTGACGATTACTTGTATCGCTTGGCTGCACTTCAAATACCTGATAGCCCATCGCAGGTAAGCTAACAACGGAAATATTCAATTCAAAACGATAATATGGCGGAACGGAGACTTCTTTCTCGCCGTCTTTCGTTACTTCAATCACCTTGCCGCCATCTAAAGCTTCACACTTAAGTACTTCGACAGCATAGTATTCGTGACCATCGGTGATGGCGATGTTTTCATGTGAACTGAATACGACAGCCCTAACCAGACCAGAGTATGGTTGCAGTCGCCCATTGAAAAGCATCAACTCACCGTCATTACAACTGCTCGCTATTTCTTTGATCACAAGGTTGTATAAACCGTGACAAATTTCTTGAGCCTGCTTTAAGCGATGCATAATGTCAGTATTGGTCGCATCGCTATTACAACCGCCGATGCTATCATGGGCATGGCATTCAAGAATTTTTTTCCACGCGATATCAATCAGTTCAGTATGTACCGTAATGCCTTGCGCTTTAGCAATGGCAATTACCACTTCAAGCTTTTTAATTAAGAACTGTTCTATATCGAAATTAAGCTTTTTGATGTCATATCGAACTGAACCGATAGTTTTATGAATTCGTGCATAGCGTGGGGCTTTGAATTCGCCTTTATAAGTTTCAAAGCTCTCGCTATTATCACGTAGTACATCGATAAATGCTTCCATAGAAGAAATCGCATACACATCTTGATTTGGTGAGCGCTGCGTCGCAGTCTGCAGTGTTTTGGGAAGCTCAGGGTCAATATTTACCTGGTCACCACCCGAGGGAATAAGTACTTCGTTCAAGCCAGAAAGCGACTTAATTTTCTCAACCATAGGGAAGATTTTTTTATCTAAGTGCTCTGGAGTCGCGATCATATTTTTCGCAGCGCCATAACCATGCACAAGATTGTAGGCGTAAATTTCATCCCCACCAGCCGAACGCCAATTGAAGTTCGAGCGCTTTACTTGTTGATCGTAATCAATCCCACGCCAAAAAATAATATTATCGATACCCATCCCTTTAAACAGAGTGGGCATTTGCGCGTTGTGACCAAACGTATCCGGTAAATACCCCACCTTCATGCTGTAACCCAAGCTTTCAGCAATGTGCATACCATATTTGAGGTTACGAATAATTGATTCACCCGCAACGTTGTAGGTATCGGTTTGAGTGTACCAAGGACCAATAAAAAGCTTTTTGTCAGACACTAGCTTCGCCAGACGATCACGCATGTGTGGAAGAACGCTGAGATAATCCTCAACAATAGATGATTGACCATCGAGGTGGTAGCAACTGTATTCTGGTTGATTTTCTAACGTTTCAATAACTTTCGTAAAGTTATACGTTGCTAAGACGTCACTGTCTTGTTGGGTAAAATACCACTCACGATCCCAGTGTGTATGTGGAACTACATGAATTTTAGCCATTGATTTATCTCTATTTTTCTTAATTTAGAATGAAAGAGGCGCGTTAATGCCTCTTTCATTAATTTTTTAATAAAAGGGGCCCGCTTAGGCGTTATTTGGTTGCGGTTTTGTACATAGCAATAATGCTGCGGCAATAAAGCTTGAACCAACGATTACCGATATGGTGTAGCTGATTGGGTCTGATGATAAGAACCACCCCCATACTGCAGGCAGTGGCAAGCTTTGATATACGTTAAGAACAACAGCCAATTGAGTTCCGATAATTGAACCAAGAATCATAATTGGGATCATCTTAGGGTTCTTAAGAATGAACGGAATGGCCCCTTCTGAAATACCAATCATGCCTAACATGAGAGATGTCTTACCCACTGTTTGTTCTTCTGGCGTGAAGACGCGTTTGCGAAACTTGCCATCTAGCATAGCCGCTAGGCCAACACCGATAGGTGGGATGACGATACCCAATTCACGAGCAACTAAGTCAAAACCTTCACTCATGCCATTAAGGCCAAGTGCCACCGAACCTGCGGCCTTGTTGATCGGACCACCCAAATCAAACGCTGTACCTGCCGCAATAACCATTGAGTAGATACCACGGCCTGCATCCCCTGCTTCGGTGAATAATTTAATCATCGCTAGATTTAAGGCACCAAAGAATGGGTTGATCGCATACTCCATCGTAAACACCATAACGACACCTGTTACTGCGGGGATCAGCAACATCGTTTTAAGTGTCGTTAGATCGGTTCTGACCTTAATGACATCGTTTAGATAACGGACTAAGTAACCAACGATAAAGCCAATAGCAATTGCACCAAAGAAGCCTGATGGCGCCCACCCTTCCAAATCGAAGAACCGTTTATAGGGTTCATCTGTCATTAATCCACCAATAAAGGCTGGAATAAGAGCAGGTTTGCCCGCAATAGAATACGCTAAATATGCGGCGAAAATGGGGTACATAAACTTGATGGTCATAAACCCAAGCTTATCTAGCGTTTGAAAAGGAGTACCTGAAATATCAATGAACTCGCCAGTGATCTTCGCAATGGCCATCAATAAACCACCAAGCACTACGACAGGCAGCATGTAGCTGATACCTGTCATGATATGGCCTATCGCAACTTGATAAGCAGAACGCTTTTCATCATGTACTTCCGCATCTGCCTCCGACTTTTCTTTGCCACGAAGGAACACTGTCGGCAAGATGTCGTCGACACGTTTAATCAGCTCTTGAGTACGAATTTTTAGAGGGTTTGCGTTATCAAAGCGTTCCATATCCATAATGGGCACATCGACGGCCAATACGACACCATCAGCTGTCGCAATATCGTGGGCTGTTAGTTTGTTCTTAACACCATCACTACCTTGGGTTTCAACCTTAACTTCATAACCTTGCTTTTCAGCCCAGCTTTGAATTTTCTTAGCAGCCATGAACGTGTGTGCAATGCCAGTAGGGCAGGCGGTCACTGCAACCAGTTTTTTCTTACTCATGGTTTAGTACCTTATTATTATCGACTGCGGCTAGTATATGAAGCATGAATATTTCCTGACACAGTTTCGTCGTACAACTTCCGTATCATGATACATCTGTGATTGAAGTCATGGTAATTTGCCTGATTTTCGCGCGTAATATTGATAATCAATTCAATAATAGCTGAGAGCAATGAACACATTTCAAGGTATAGAACGCGCTATTTACGAATATTTAATCGGTCACGCCAGTGAGTTGCATGATATTTCCGCCAAGACCATTGCCAATAAAGCCTTAACGACAACGACATCGGTAAACCGAGTGTGTAAAAAGATGGGCTATTCAAGTTACACCGAGCTACGCTACAAACTAGCAAATGAACTAAATCATCAAGCTACTGCTCCATCAACGGAGGCAAACGCACATCAAATAATTAGTGTAGCGAATACCTTAAAATCATCGCCTGTGGTGTATCTATATTCTCGTGGAGCTTCCATCGTTAGCGTGAACTATCTATCTCGATTCTTGTCTCTCGCGAATTTGCCTCATTTGGTTATCACTGATATTCATCAACTGACACGAGCTGAACTCGGTACCCTACTTCTCATTAGTAAATCCGGAGAGACCAACGCTGTTATAGAAATGGCAAACAACACCAAACGCAAAGGACTAAAGGTATTAGGGATCAGTCATAAAGGCTCAACGCTCGATCAAGTTTGCCATCTAAATGTCGACTTAGAAGAGCAAGTAGATGGCATTTCTTTATACGGAAGGGAATCTCAGATTCATACGCTACAAATCATCGATCAAATCGGAAAAGAGCTATTGGCCTTTTAATCGATATATGAAAAAACAGCCTTTCTTAGTGTTTTTGGATAACGAGTGTAAGTGAGTTCAGCAACAGCACATCTCTGGACATTGTGGTATCAGTGGATGAGTAAAATCAATAAACGATAACTTGTTGGAAGTATCCTATGTTTTGATCGGGAATAGGCCACGTGTAACTTGATTTATATAGATTTTCACTCTGTCTATTGGCTAATATCCAAAATCAATAATTGAAAGTTGCATTGGGTAACTGTCCTTCACTGGCTTCGCTGTTGTCATTCCAGTGGAGAAATCATCTTCAAGTTGCAGGCTATCGATAAACTGCTGACGGTCGACCTGCCCTCGATAAGAAAACTGATTCAGTACATAAGGAACGGCATTGGAACCTGCTGGTAAGGGGCCTTGCATAAGATGGAAATGCAGATGAGGTGCTGAGGTATTTCCCGAATTACCCAGCTGAGCAATAGTGTCTCCCGACTGAATTCTGTCACCTTTTTTAACTAAGATAGAGCCGCTCTTTAGGTGGCCATACATGCCATAAAAACCATTGTCGAACAAAATTACGATAGCATTACCATCAACTGTTTCTAAGGAAATTGACCGAGGGTCAGGTATTGTCCCGGGTAATTGGTCTGGCAACCCATCAATGACCTTAATCACTTTACCCGCCCCCATTGCAATAACATTTGCACCGTAACTAAACCAATTCGTCAGCTTGTCTGGCGAGCCTGTGAACAAGTGCCCATTATCATCCAGCTGCATCCAGTCTATCGCATAGCGCTGAGAGTTAACCAACTCACCATTGATCGTCGCCACCGAAAACCGGTGTGGGAAGCCCACTTGGCAGCAGCTATTAATCGCCACCCAGCGGTCCCCTTCAACAGGGCGTTCCATTACAGGGGGTAAGGTGCCACTAATAGGATGCTGGGCCGCCAAATACTCCAAAGGGACCGCCTTTTTGCTTCCTGGATTATCAGCGCCTAATACGGTAATACGATGCACTACCTTTTTAGGAATATCGCTACGCTCCGAAAAAGTGAGCTCCACGGCCAGCAGGCGACCGCCATTTCTTTCTATATTGGTAGTGTTTACAGGGCGAGTGCCAAGCTGTGCAAGTTGCTCAATGAGTTTTTTTTCATCGAAAGAAATCAATACGTTCTTGTGATCATCCGCATCTAATACCTCCAGTGACAAAAGTTTTGCGTCGATACTCCTTGCGGCGTTAGTGATCTCTAACTCGTAAGTGACATTAAACTTCCCATTGGTTCCTAAAACCGGGACACTCATCGAGGTCAATGGGCGTACAAGCACCGACGTATACACTTCTTGGTATGGCTGCGCATGTGATACTGAGCTAGCAATACTGGCGATCAATAGGAACACAACATATTTCATAATGCATCCTTGCATGTTAAACAGAGAACTTCACTGTCATAATTGCCTATGAAACAGAGTATAGTCATGCCATGAAAAACTGCGGATGTATCGGACGACTTAACCTTTCCTCATTACAAAATTTGGAAGCGACCCATTGTTTTCACTGACTGTTAAATGTCTTCTTAACAAGGTCGGTATCTCGACCAAACCTAGGCTTATAGCAACAAGCAAGTAGTACCTCTCAATGTTAAGCATTTCACAATACCGAACGTTTCCATGAATCCGGCTTACTTAACAGCTCCAGCTCTATTTAAGACATCTAATATCTCAACGATTAAATTGATCAGCTGACCGGTTTTAACCGCTAATACTGACTCCCACCCATGATTTTTCATTACTTTAAGTAATGAATAGACCAAATATTTATCGTGATTCAAGTCACATTTTTCTATTGATAGAATAGCATCCAAACTCTACTATCTGCGCCTTAATCCCCCGCAGGGGCTTTTTTTACAAAAATTCAATCACGCACGACCCACAACGAGAACGAACAAAAATGGCATCCAGATACTCATTAGCTAAACTGACCTTTCTTATCGCAATCCTAACGGCGGTTGGGCAGATGACACAAACAATGTATGTGCCATCCATCGGGCAAATGGCGCAAGAGTTTCGAGTCAATCCCGCGATGCTACAAGCGGTGATGGCGTGCTACCTGATCCCATATGGTTTATCTCAATTTATCTATGGCCCGTTGTCCGACAAACTTGGGCGTAAACCGATAATTATTGCCGGGCTAGGGATCTACCTCGTCGGTGCTGTCATTAGTCTGTTTGCGCACTCATTTGAGCTGTTTTTACTTGGTAGCTTTATTCAAGGGGCAGGGATTGGAAGTGGTGGTGCGATGTCTCGCACACTTTCTCGCGATTGCTTTTCAGGGGACGAGCTTCATAGAGCAAACAGCATTATTAGCATGTGCGTCATTTTCTCTCCGCTACTCGCACCTGTTTTAGGCGGCGTACTAACCGAGACTCTGGGTTGGCGGTCAAGCTACTTGTTCTTAACGTTGTTTGCTGTCGCGGTAGTGATCATCATGTCATCAAAACTTGCAGAAACATTGCCAATAGAGAGAAGAACTCAAGCCTCTGCCATGGACAATTATCGCTTTGTGCTTTCTGACAAACGCTTCCAAGGCTATGTTATTTGCTTGGTCGCCACCTTTGCCGGTGTGGCCGTATTTGAAGCCGCTGCTGGCGTGTTATTTGGTGGTGTGCTAAAGCTATCCGCATTTACGGTCAGCGTTTTATTTGTGTTACCTATCCCAGGTTATTTACTGGGTGCGGGGCTATCTTCATTCATCGCAAAGCGCTATAGCAAAGACTCTGCATTTAAATTCGGGCTGATCGCCATAATGATGGGTTCTTTTGTTGTCCTCATCCCTGGTTTACAAGGTGCAACAGACGCTTGGACATTGACCATTGGCTCGACCATTTATTTTCTTGGTGCGGGTGTACTCTTTCCTGCCGCCACAACGGGAGCACTAACACCATTTCCCAACCATGCCGGCACAGGAGGCGCAGTGCTTGGTGGCATGCAAAACCTTGGTGCAGGGCTCACCACCTTAGGCGCATCCGTCATACCGGCCACCAGCCAATTACCGCTCGGGGTCATCATGCTGATGATGGCATTACTCGCAATGTGGGGGCTGCATATCGCGAAGCGAGACAATGGGCCGGACAACGCTGACAATACTGTGATGATATGAGGTCGATACACTAACGTCCATTATTCGAGGCTTCGAACTTCCAAATACTTGCCCTGTGGCCATCACTTTCTGACCTAAAAAGTGATGGCCACAGGGTAAAAAAGTACAATAGGGTTGCCTTTCCAAGCCACGGCTCTATATGTAATGAATTGTATTAGTACGTTGGATAGCAAGATCACGCAACGTCCATAATAGGTTATTCGGTTACTCTGATAAGACAATATCAAAGAGCGAATGAAACGATGCGAACACTATCTTTAGCCATATTGATATCGACCATGACTCTAGCGGGCTGTAATAATATTAGCGGCCAAGCTTCCACTTCTTCTCTAGCCACGCCTATCACGCCATCTGTTGTCCATGGTGTCAACATAGAGGCCGTACCGGCGCAGTTTTCGGCTTACTCCAAGGCCGGCTATAACCGGTATGTCGCGGTAAAAGCGCCGAATGGCAAAGCGATTCATATTCTCATCATGGATCGCTTAACCGATTTTCAGATAGTCAAAGCTGTCAACGTGTTAAACCACTATCTAACCCCTGTCACCGGGACTCAATTTGGCAACGCCGAACAAAAACAGCGCATCGCCAATGCCATGGCTAACAACGGCGCTATCTTAAAGCTAATGAACTACCATGATGAGCCCCAATACAATGACGAGCTAGACGGACAGCCGTTATTCGAAGAGGAGATTCAAGTTGAAGGAGGGCCTTGGTACATCAATCAAGACTACGACCATCATCGTGACGCGTCATTCGAGGAAATTTTGCACCTAGTGCATGATTACGGTATTGGCGTACTCAATGCGCCTAGCGCCGAGTTAACCGCCTTACCCAAGTTTCAAAAAGAACTCAATATCATTCAAAAACAAGCGCTCAATAGATCATACCACCCACCAGCAGATATACTGAAAGAGTGGCAGCAAGAGATCAGCGTTGACCAAGAATACTTTGCCGCTGTCATCGACAGCTATTATGGCCTTTGGGACGCATTTGATGGCCGTGGCATGTGGGGACTCTATGATGTCAAAAATCGTCAAGACTTTACTCAATACGACCCTGCCACGCGGCATCTGACGGAACAAATTTTCTCGCCCACACTCACCTATGATGCCTATATAGCGGATTCTTTTAAAGGCACGTTTAAATTAACCCTAGACCCTGAAACGCCGTACACCCATCAAGCCCAATACTTAACGAAAGTCACCCTGACAGGGACAAATAATAGTAACGTTGAACTCAATGAGTACAACAATACGGTAACAGGAAACGAAGGCATTAATACTGTGATTGTTCATGGCAATAAAGCGCAATACCAAATAGAAAGACTCGATAACTCTACGATTCAACTGATTGACTTGATCCGAAATAGAGACGGCAACAACACGCTGTCCAATATAGAAAACATTCAGTTCGCCGATCAAACATTAGCGTTATGACGTCGATATAAATGAATAATTCAACATAAGTATTATGAGTCAACTCCCCCCTTTCATAAATTACGTTTTATGAAAGGGAGTACGATTACCTTAACTGACTGGGCTCGCCCTGCAACTCAACATTTGTCGATCATCTTTTACTTGTAATCACTTACCTGCAAATTGATACTCAACGGCTCAATCACAGTAAATATTATCCGCCCCCCCTATCACTCGGATTTGTTCATTACTCAATAAAACATAACCAACTAAATATTAATACTTTTTAAACCACTCTCATTTCAATGTTCTTTTTCAATAGATTACTTTTCAATTATCGGAATTGAGACGTCAGTATTTAGCTGCTACGTTTCAATCACAATCACCATGGTGTTTTTGACACCCTGACCTATATTAAAAATAACTGTCCATTTGTCTTTTACTTACCACTCTCTCTTGTACATAAGTGGTTCTTAAGGAATTAAATTATGAAAAAGCTTACTTTTATTTTAATGGCATCAATAATCATTTCTGCACCTAGCTTTGCAAGTGAAAGCGCGATCAATCAAGAGGCAATGGAGACCGCTACTGGCGGATTTCAAGGCCCTGTTGAAAATGACACATTGAGCACGGTGGACGAAGTCATGAACGCGGGTTGGTTAACGGATGGTAATAAGGTCACCCTGAATGGTCATATCATCAAATCTATGGGCAATGATATCTACATCTTTAAAGATCAAACCGGTGAAATGAGAGTCGAAATAGAATCTGATGAATGGCGTGGGCAGACGATTACGCCAAAGCATAAGGTTCAAGTCATTGGAGAGGTCGAAAAAAATAACAGTGATGTGGCCGTCGAAGTCGACTCGATTTTAATCATGAAATAACGCTAGCTGTCTTTACCGATTAAGCGATCTCAAACATTCCAGAGCACTAACCAATCAATAATTAAAGACTAGAAAGGTTTATGATGACCAATAACATTGCACAAGTTTCACAACCAGGCGTTTTATCAGATCCGTCAACATTTGCAGAATACCTAACGTTTGTCCTTAAACAAGGCTCTACATCAGATGACATTTTAGAGGCTTTCTCTCAGATATCGGGAATAGAAAAGTCTATCTCTCAGAAAGACCCCAGCGCCGATCTGACGATTACCGTGGCTGTGTCAAAAAAAGCATGGCCCATGCTGTTTGTGGATAAACCGGCGCCGAAGCACCTATCCACCTTTCCGGATATGCAAGAAGACAACCGTCATTTTCCAAGTACCGAAGGTGACATCTTCTTTATTATCAAATCAGAACGCATGGATTTAAACTTCCAAGTGGCCAAATACCTTCTAAGTGCATTTAGAGAGTCCGCCGATTTAGTAGAAGATATTCAAGGCTTTAAGTATTTAGATAATCGTGATCTTATTGATTTTGTGGACGGAACGGAAAACCCCAAACACCAAGCTCGCATTGACGCCGTTTTAGTTAATGATGACGAAGACACTTATCGAGGTGGCAGTTATTTAACCATCCAACGTTATGTTGACAAAGAAAGAGAATGGCAACGCCAACCCATTGAGTACCAGGAAAAAGTAATCGGTCGCACTAAGCTTGACAACATCGAGCTGAGCGATAAAGACAAGCCAGTCTGGGCACATAATAACAAGAGTAAAGTTATCATTGATGAGCAAGAAATAAAAATGCTGCGCCAAAACCGACCATTCGGGAATGCGTTAGAGCATGGCACCATGTTCGTGGGGTTTGCTGCTGATCCAAACGTGATTGAGACTTCGCTACGCCAAATGATTTACGCCGATGACAACGGCCACTATGACCGACTTTTGGATTTTGTTGACGCTAAATCAGGCTGCAACTATTTTGTATTATCACAAACACTGCTGGATTCGTTTGATGATGAATAGGTGCGTGACCGCAGCCTAAGGCTCTGTTATTGAGGTTATATTAAAACGAACGTGTTCAAAATTGGTGTTGTATAACGGCGATAATTCAGTGATGCTAGTACACATATACTAACGTCACTGGATGATATCATCACCACAAATTAAACCAATCTCGCCTCTTCAATCGAGCCGACTGACTTTGCTTCTTCCCATAACGCTGTCGCTGTAATCGCAATAAAATCTGTTTTTTTAATGCACTACTTGTCGATTCAACTAAACAGTATTGCTGAGATTCATCTAACTGCCGCCGATATAAAACATTTTCAGCCATGACATCTTGTCTGAGTTTTATGGCCCGCCCATATTGCCACCACAAAGGTAAGAGCCCCTCTTTTTTCGCATTCTGGTAACGATAAATTACCCTTCTCCCCAACACGAACAAAACTAAAAACGTGAAAACAAATAAAATAATCTGGGGAAAGTAAGCCTTAATAAAAGACAACAAAGTGTGCTCAACCGTTAGCCGCTTTCCGGATAAGGTATGCGGAGTCAACAGCTGTGTTTTTGGATTCCATTGGTAGATAGTCATATCTGGAAGAGAAAACTCACCCGGTGCTTTAAATCGATAAGTGAGTTGCTGAGACTGATTTGCCCAATACTCTCCTCGATTACTGTCATCACTTCGAATGACAGGCCCTGGATAGAAAAAATACGACTCATTATCTGCATTTTCGAGATGGTTGAGATCGGGCATGAGCATTATCGACGCATCGCTTGCTCGCAGTGAGATAGTACGTTGGATAGCATCTCCCACCTCAAATACCTGTTCACTTTGCGATTCTCTCGTCGCCCTCGTCACCAGCCAATCTTGCTGAAATCGAACGTCTGGGCTCACTAACCAAGCGACGTCATCGACCATCATTACGGACGGTTTGTTTACTTTGAAGTGAAACGGTTGTGTTGCAAGGTAACCGGTTAGATCGCCACCTTCCGACTTTATGGTTAGTTCAGCCGTAATACTTGGAATAAAAACATCGCCCGTTTTCAGCGGGTACACTGCCACTTCCCAACGTTGTTTTACGTAGGTCTTTCCACCGAGGATCTGTGTCGAGTTATAAGCGAACTTTTGGTTTGAGACCACAAGGGCATTCGCAACCTCAAAGCGATGGATTAGCGTTCCCTTTGTGAACCAAGTATCTGTCATCACTTCTATATTGACGATCACCTGTTGATGCACAGCAATTAAGTTTTTGGGTTCCACCCAAGCTCGTATCGCAACCCGACTTTCGGCCTGATTTTGCGCTAAGTCATTGCCATTCGCCGAACAAGATAAAAGGGCTATCAATAATAAAAATAGTAACCAATACCCCCTCAAAAAAGACATGCCATCAGTGCGATAACTCATGGTGAACCTCCGATTGCGTGGCAGTCCCAAGTTCAAGCTGTCGGTGAAATTTATAGGCAAGAAAAATACCTAAATCACTGTTAACACGTTTCATCCAAATTGCATTCACTTCAGGGTTGTTGAGAATATCTTCTGCATCCAGAGTACTTTCAATCAATAAATCTTGGTTAATTTCTTGTGATACACCCTCTGAAGTTTCGGGTTGTTCACCAAGCTCATGGCTGCTTTGTTGCGCTCCGCTGTCGGATTGGCTAAGGGTAAATTCGTTGATGTCTTTTATAATCTTGTCCAGTAATACTAGATTGGCTTTGGCGATATCACTATTAGGGTAATCGCGCACAATATCGCGGTAGTGATTTCTAGCCGCGATATACTCGCGTTGATGAGCTAACGATGCCGCTGCACCGAGGTGGCCAGGCAGAGTGTCACTGCGCATATAATATTGTTGTGCTTTCTCATAGTCACCTAAATGATAATAAGCGCTCGCTTTCCACTGCGTGTCTTCAAATACTTCAGCCGCAAGTTGATATTCTTCCTGATCAAAATAGCGTTGCCCTTGTTGATCTTTAGTGAACCATATATCTGACCAGGACATTATTTTCGCTGCCGCATTCGGCGAATAACTTAGACTACTAGACACCATTATTACTAGGCACCACTGCACAAGCCAACCACGTCGAAACCAAAATAGGAGGATCAATAACATCACCCACACAAGCGCATACCCTGAATCATTCCAGGGTTCACTAAAGCCCCCTGACGCTTCAACATTATTCGCAATGATGCCAAGGACTACCTTTATATCGTCATGATTCATCGTCAGCGAAACGTAATCGCCCCCACTGCCATCAGCAAGCGCCTGGAGAGTCTCCACTTCTAAAGGATAATCTGCTAACAAATTATCGGCCCCCATCCCCCACACCACAAGGTTGTGGCGCGTTGATGAAAAGTACTCAATATACGTATTTAAAGCGATTTGGTTAATACCATCCCCTACCCAAACCACCGTGCCACTTTTTAGGTCATCGCTGAGTAGCTCGTCCACAAGAGGCAGAGCATACTCGGCAAACTTACCGTCTCTTGGCATAATTTCCGGTATCACCGCTGCCAACAATGGATTAAAAACATTCGTATCTTGGGTGAGAGGCATCGCCGTATGAGCGCTCCCAGAAAACACGATCAGCGCCGACTTACCTTTATTTCGCCGTGCCAATAAGTCTTGTATTTTTTGCTTGGCAATAAAAATTCGGCTTGGTGCCACGTCTTTTTGTTGCATAGTTTTGGATACATCAAGAACAATAATTAACGGTGCTTTATCCTCACCAAATGGTGAGGCCACCCGATACCAACTTGGGCCAGCTGCAACGACAATCGCTATCCCCCCTATCACGCAAAGCAATTTTATTGGTAAGTGATTCCCCCAAGAATTAAAACCAACGGTCAACGCTTTGAATAAGTGTGGCGGCAACTGCTTTAGCCAGCGACTCTTTATTTTCTCTTCGCGCCAGCGCCAACACAATAACATCAGAAACGGGAGGTACAGCCCTAGCCATTCTGGGCGTAGGAAATGAAACTGATGAACAAACATTGAGAATGTCATGTGTTATGTCCTCTCATTATGTTTTTGACTCTCGCTTGGCGGGAAATCCAAACATGGCCACACATAAAAAGAAGGTAATTTAAAAGAGCAATCAATACCGGAAGAAAGTGCAAACTGGATTTAGGCTGATAAGTGAAACTCTCAAACAATGTTGGTTCTAAAATCGATATTTGTTCATAGACTTGTTGTAAGTCATCTGGAGACATAGCAAGAAAGGCCTGCCCTCCCGTCAAATCCGCAACCTGTTTAATCACATCCATATTTAGAGCTTGTTCACCCGCTGTATTTGGACTGCCCATCGCAACCATATGGATCCGAATATTGTGTGCGGCGGCAACCTTTGCGGCATCAACGGGTGGGACTAAACTGTCGGTGTCATTGCCATCGGTTAACATCACAATGACACGCTGTGTCGAAGACATTTTAGATCCTGACATGTAGGTTTTAATCGCCAATCCAATGGCGTCGCCAAGTCGAGTGCTTTCTCCAGCCATTGCGACTTCTGCTTGTTGTAGCAGTGACAGCCAAGCACCATGGTCCGCCGTAAAAGGGGCTTGTAAGTATGGTGCATCACCGAATAAGATGAGCCCTAACCGATCACCTTCTCTTTGTTGACTGAATGTAGAAAGCACCTGCTTGGCCGCGGCAAGCCTAGAAAGACTTTGCCCAGTCGCGTCATTAAAATCCATCTCTGACATCGAGCCCGACAAGTCAACAATCACCATTAAATCTCGCCCTGTCAGCTCTCGAGTTTCCGGTTCGCTTAACCACATGGGCTTTGCTGCGGCAGTCAATAACAAGCACCAGGTCAAGACCAATGAAACACGCTGCCAACGGCTCGACTTTAATTCTACGGCACCTGACTGAGCCGTAAGATTAAGCGCCTCTATCAAGGACAAAAAAAACGGCACTCTCAGCGCAAGCTGTTGAGTATAATGCCCTGGAGCCCAACGAAATATCATCAGGGGTAACGGCAAAAACAAGAAAACCCAACTGTATTGAAATTCAATCATCAGCACATATCCTAGTGGTGAGTTTTCAGCCAAAGATTGACCATTCTTTCTAGCTTTTCCAATTGCTTGTCCTGCCAGTCCGCCTGATTAATAGGTGTATACAACGACGCCTGCCACTGCTTTGCTAGTTCATTTGAGAAATCAACATTGCGTGACGTCGATGACAAAAAGTCCAACCAATACTCCCCAGACAGTGACGCTACCTTTGAGTGTTGATATTTAAAACAAGCCGCTTGCTTAAGTAAGCTATTCAAGCCGAAGATGAATTTTTTAGGGTCATGCTTAGGGAGTTTGCCAACCGCTTTTATCGCGCGACGGCGATAACCATTGGCACGATAATGCTGCACACAACGAAACCCGGCGATAGCAATGCTTAGTACTACAAGTAAGAATAGAATTTTACACCCCACCGTCTCAGGTAAAAAACTCACCTCTTCGGGTAAAGTGGGCTCCTTCAACCGCTCAAGTAAAATATTATTTCGAGACACGACGGCCTCCGGATAGCTGAGTCGTCAACTGTTTTAAGTGTGAACCCGACGTGTCTAAAACAATACTTTGCGATTGTAAGCGCTGCTTAAGTTTAGCCTGAGATGATACTAGCCTGCGATTAAGGCCCTCCAATTGCGCATTGAAGTTTTCATCGACAGAGACTTGCTGATACCCGTCACTCAAATAGATCTGGTCAGTAAAATGGACAGGTTGTTCGAATGAATCTTGGATAGAGATAGCCGACACATCGTTATGACGTTGTAATAACGATAAGAAACGAAGCGTTGTGTCATCCAAATCAGAAAAATCACTAATAAGAATGAGCGACGCCCCTTTTAGCCCCTGTTTATGCAGTGTATTCAGGGCGTCATTAAACGTACTGGCGGAATCCAATGTTGCCCCCTTGCCTTCTTGATTTAGCAATGACTGATTACAGTCAACAAGGGTTTTAAATATACGAGACAAATGCGCGACACTATTTCTAGGCTTGAAACAAGCGCAACTCGAATCATTCAATATTACCGCTCCAATCCGGTCGCTATTTCGTATCGTTTGCCATGATAGGCAAGAAAAAACTTCCGCTGCGACGACGGATTTCATTGTATCTACCGTTGAAAAAAACATCGTCTTTCGCTGATCAACACATATCACGACAGGGCGTTCCTTCTCTTCGCTGAATAAACGAACATAAGGTACGCCGGTTCTTTGCGTAACCCTCCAGTCTAAACTGCGTATATCGTCCCCCAACTGATATTGGCGAAACTCAGAAAAGTCCAGCCCACGCCCTTTCTTACTTGAACGATATTTTCCGATTAGTTGATTGATTTTTCTTGAACGTGATGATGTCAGCTCAGCACGATGCCCATGCCTCATTGCCATTAACCGTTCGAACTGAACCGCAACTCTAGAATCAAACATACTTCCGCCCCTATACTAAAGCGACATGACGTAGGATTTCGTCAACGACTAAACTGGGCGTAACCCCGTCTGACATTGCTTCAAAGGTCAACGTAATTCGGTGCCCTAGTACCGCTTGAGCAATCGAGCGGACATCATCTGGTGTGACGTAATCACGCCCTTCTACGTGCGCATGGGCTCGACTACAACGATCCAGCGCGATAGAGGCTCGTGGGCTTGCACCTATTTCGATCCACTCGGCCAATTTTGACTCCGAATAGCGCTTGGGCTCACGTGTAGCAATAATTAAGTCAACAATGTAGCGATCAATCGACTCCGAGACATAAGCATGCTTCACCATTTCACGTTCCTGAATAATGAAATCTTGGTTTTCAAACAATACCCGCTTTGAATCAAAGACCGTGTCATCAACAAGTCCCATATCTTCGTTTCTTATTAAGCGTACAATGGCTAACTCGGCTTCCGCTGATGGGTAATCGACATCAATCTTCATAACAAAACGATCCATCTGAGCTTCCGGCAGTGGATAGGTGCCTTCTTGTTCAACTGGATTTTGCGTGGCGAGCACCATAAAGGGACTCGGCAACGGCCTTGTTTCACCCGCTACGGTTACGGTTCCCTCTGCCATCCCTTCCAGTAGCGCAGCCTGAACTTTAGCTGGAGCTCGGTTAATTTCATCAGCGAGTACGATAGGGCTAAAGATAGGTCCGGGCTGGAACGTCAAACACCCTTGCTCATGATGGTAGAGCTGCGCTCCCGTGATATCAGATGGCAACAAGTCAGGTGTGAATTGTATTCGGCTAAACCCCAAATTCAGCGCTTCAGACAACGCTTTTACTGCCCGTGTTTTAGCGGTACCAGGAAGCCCTTCAAGTAGAATATGACCGCCTGTAAGTAGCGCAATAATCATCGATTTTGTGACATGACTTTGACCAACAATGGCGGCGTTAACTTCATTAATCAAAGAGACCAATGGAGAGTGGACAGCGTTATTCATGAGTAAACCTTGTTATAAAATTGGCGAGACTAACGATATTTATCGATAAGCGCTGTCACTGCCTCTTCTGGTGCAAATTGGCGCAATTTTTCCAAGCACGATATCGCACTCATCTGACTGGATAGTCGAGCCTCACATTGAGAAAACAGATACTGAGGATTGCCAGTGGATGCATAAGCTTGGGTAAACAAAGTCCATGCTTCTTGAGGTTCCTGATCTAATATCATCAAACCCAACATATAACTGTATGTCGCACTGTTGGGCTCAAGTCGATACGCTTGCTGCATGTGCTGAAATGATAGCGATACCTGTTCATTGCGCCAGTAGGAGAGCGATAAGCTGTAGTGCAGCATGGCATTGTCATTGTCGGTGACGAGCGCTTGATTGAGCGCCTGAATCGCACGCACCTCTTGATGTTGGTCACTATAAAGCTCAGCAAGAGCGATAGTGACATCAAGGTCATTTGGCTTGGTTTGCCACAAATTTAGCACGTGCTCTGCTTCAGTATATCGTTGACACCACCTAAGTAATTGAGCCTTTTCCAACGCGCCTTCCTGTGTGGCAGGTAATGCTGCAATATAATGCTGTAACTTAGCGTCTAATTTATTTTGATAGCGAACTGGCAACGACGGCCATAATGGAACAAGTGCACGAATCGCCGCTTGTTGAATACGAGGTTGAGAATCTTCGAGTAACGGCTCAACCACATCCCACTTCGCTCGTCCTTGCCAACGTTTAGCGGCCTGAATACTCGACATTCGCATTTCTATACTCGGAGATCGTGATGCTCTGCCAATTGCGATAAGCGCGTTGGGACCTGAAAAATACCCCAATTGCTGCGTCGCGGCGGTACGTTGCTCTAGCGGCAAGTCCTGGTTTTGCGACATTTCGGCGAGTTGGGCTTCAGATGCCATCGTAGTCAATAGCTCTGCCAAACTGAAACTGCTATGAAAGACAAAGCAACTGAGCATTAACCACCTCAACACTCGTATTTGAGCCCTCATTACGCCTCCTCATCCCGGAGGTTTTGGTGCATGGCTTCTGCTTCAATCATCAACGAATGAAGAAAATAAACATCATCCGTTTTAGGGAAATCATGCATTACTAGCCATTCATTCACTGCATTCAAGGTATCATCAAACAATATATCTGCATCGGGGCCCGCCTCTAAGTAAGCTAGTAACTGCAAAGAAGATACAAGTTCTGGATAGGCGACTTCTGGCATCAGTAATGAGGTCATATGGCGATGATATACTTGCTTCAATACATCGTGATTCGCCTTAGCCGATTTATACTTCCTTTGTTTATTCTCGTAGCTATCAGTGCAGTCAGGATGTGTAGGCTTTTGCTGACAAAAATTAAACTGCGTGGCAAATGACGTATAACGAACACTTTTGGTTTCAAAGGCCAAGTCAATCATGCTGTTGACCTGCTTTTCGGGAAAAAGAACATCCACATCGGCAGCAGCCAAAGGTAAGGCATAAAATAACAAAAAAAACAGTGTGAACATTGTTGTCTTTATCGAGCTCATATTGTCACCCTCTTACTTAAGTTTGATGTTCATCGCCGCAGGGTGGAACCCTTTATGGACTGGATAACCCATAGTGGCAACGACCATTGATATATATGGATCGATATGTTTGAAAAACTGTTTCCAACCCGCACACAGATAGTTCAGACCTACTTCGCCATCGAGTGTTTTTATGAAACGATTTTTCGGACATTCCCCGTAGCACGCAAATTGATAGTTGCATGTTCTGCATTGCTTGGGTAAAGCGCCTTCCTTGGCTTTCCCAAACTCTTCTTGCCCTTTAGAAAACTGTAAACTCTCTAAAGCAGTGTCATGAATGTTACCCAATTTGTACTCTGGATAGACGTAGTGATCGCAAGCAAAGACATCACCATTGTGTTCTATTGCCAACCCCTTGCCACACATTGGTGCTAACGTACAAAGTGGATTAATCCTGCCCATCCAAGTTTCAACACATGCTTCAAAATAAGGGACATTCACCTTGCCAATATCATTAGATAGCCACTCATCAAAAATGGTGCATAGAAATTGCCCCCATTGGCTTGGTGATACACACCATGCCTCCACGATCGAGTTAGGATGACTCGGTTCTGTTTCTGGCATTCCTTGGAATAACACATCTTGAGCCGACCAATGCTGTGGCGCGGTATCTCTAAATGATTTCGGCTCAACAATAGGGATAAACTGCAATTGCGGTGAACGGATTTCATCACGTAGGAACCGGTACACCTCAAGAGGATTCGCACCAACTAGGTTGTTCACGCAAGTCAATGTCGCGAAATTTATCTGGTATTTATGAAGAATTTCGACGCCTTTCATTGTTTTCTTAAATGTGCCACGACCTGATCGATTCGTTCGGTACGTATTGTGGATCATTTCAGGACCATCAATACTCAATCCAACCATGAAATCATTCTTACTTAAAAACTTACCCCATTCATCATTAAGTAAGGTGCCGTTAGTTTGCAGATTATTTTCAATGCTTACCCCTTTAGGGCAGTATTTTTTTTGTAATCGAACGACATCACGGAAAAAGTTAACGCCTAATAGCGTCGGCTCACCGCCTTGCCAATGGAACACTATTTCCGGATAGTTTTGCTGCTCTATATACGACTGAATGTATGTTTCCAGCATGTCTTCTGTCATTTGAGAGCCACAACCTTTATCGTGTCCCAACAAGGTCTCTTTACTTAAGTAATAACAGTAAGTGCAATCAATATTACAGGCTGAACCAATCGGCTTAGTCATGATATTCATTCGTTGTACTGGAGATTTTTTAGGTAAATCAATATCAAGCTGTGGCGTGTAATTGGACATATCGAAGCCTCATGATGGGTCCACTATCAATGTGGGTGGTGCTTCCTGTAACGTGCAGTGATAAATAAAAGTGTCGTAAGAGTCATGATTATTATCAATTTTCTCCTGCTATGCGTAACCAGTATTTATACTGCTTTAGCGTTAAGAATAACGTTGCTCATTCCATCT
Source organism: Vibrio sp. 10N.286.49.B1 (assembly GCF_002873335.1). Taxonomy (GTDB): domain Bacteria; phylum Pseudomonadota; class Gammaproteobacteria; order Enterobacterales; family Vibrionaceae; genus Vibrio. Next base: position 53,471 of record NZ_MCUW01000009.1, read on the forward strand.
TAGTGTTTACATTTCCCATCGCACAAATAGCACAAAGCCCAGCATTTATGCTGGGCTAAATCTTAGTGCTTTTTCATGACTTTTATTGGTATTGAGCACGTTGCCAGATATTCATTTTCTCTACGATTTGATCGATAGAAAAGGAACCTGGAACCTGACGAGGAGGAAACTCTTGGAATGTTTGCAAGAACTGAGCGGTTGAGGCTGCGCCAAGGTACATGTACGGTAAATGTTCAATATACCATTTTGTATAACGGCCTTCATGGTCGGCGTTTTCATACGGGTCTTGACGTAAGTTGTACATCTTGGGCGCACGAAGCTCTTCAAATGAGCAATTCCATGTTTCTAAGCCATGACAGTTATTTACGCTGAACATAATCTTATAATCACCCACACGAACCGCTGACACATCACCGGCATCCGTGGCATAGATATAAGACTGACGTGGCCAAGATGCGAGATTGTAGTGGGTTGTCGCTTTACCCGTTTTAAGCGCTGGTAACAGGTTATAGCCATCTAGATGAACTTTGTACTGTTTGCCGTTTAATTTCTTACCCTTTTTCAGGTCCGCCACAATGGTGGTATCGCCAGTTGCAGCAAGGAATGTTGGTGCCCAGTCGTTATGTGCAGCCATTTCATTAGCAATTGACCCTGCTGGGATTTTACCCGGCCAGCGCATCATCGCAGGCACACGATGTCCACCTTCCCAAGAAGAGTTTTTCTCACCGCGGAAGCGAACGGTACCGCCGTCAGGCCAAGATAACTTTTCCGCGCCATTATCGGTCGAATAACTGACGATTGTATTATCAGCGATCTTCAGCTCATCGAGTTTATCTAGAAGTTGACCGACATGATTATCATGTTCAACCAAACCATCACCGTAGATCCCACCACGCTTAGATAAACCTTTAGACTCCTCCTTTAGGTGAGTCCAAACATGCATACGAGTAGCATTAAACCAGATAAAAAATGGCTTCTCTTCCTTGTGCGCTCGATCAATAAAATCTAACGCGGCAGTTAAGAATTCTTCATCAACGGTTTCCATGCGCTTTTTCGTCAGTGAACCCGTATCTTCAATTTTGCCGTCTGCGAAAGAGTGGATAACCCCACGAGGGCCAAATTTTTTCTGGAACCAAGGCATGGATGGGTAATCTGCGTGCTCAGGTTCTTCTTCTGCGTTTAAGTGATAAAGATTTCCAAAAAACTCATCAAAGCCATGCTCTGTAGGTAGTTGCTCATCAAGGTCACCTAAATGATTTTTACCAAATTGCCCGGTCATATAACCTTTGTCTTTTAGCATAACAGCAATCGTTGGATCTTCGGCTTTCATACCTTGTTTAGCACCAGGCATGCCTACTTTTGTTAACCCTGTACGAATAGGGTGTTGCCCTGTGATAAATGCCGCTCGTCCTGCTGTACAAGAATTTTCACCATAAAAATCCGTGAATAAAACACCTTCATTAGCAATTCGGTCAATGTTTGGTGTCCAGTGCCCTGCTTGTCCTTTAGTGTAAGCACTTAAGTTATCCATTCCGATGTCATCTCCCCAAATTGCAAGAATATTCGGACGAGAGGTATCGGTAGTCGCATAACTGGCCATTGCGGTCGTCGCTAAAGCGGCACCTACAACCAATTGTAAAAAGGTTTTTTTCTTGAACATGGGCTCAGACCTATCGGTTATTAATAGTAAAATTGTCGTGAGCTATTATTGGGAGTTTGGTTTTTCAGGTAACCAGTAGAATTACTGCTTAAATAAATCACCAGGTAAACTTTAGTCAATAGTGACGATAGCCTCATAAAACATTATTACGTATCAAGACAGCCCTCTCATCAAGTAGTTAGTATAGATAAAGTTGCCCCGACATTATCGTCATAACGGTTATTCATCTATACTTGGTCATGATATAAACTAGCCAAAATATAATTACTTATGCTCACATCAAAGAAAAAAGGTTACGCTCGATGATAGACACTAAGCCTGATAATTTTGAATCTCTTCTCATGGCACAATCCAATGCTTTAACATCCTGTCAGCCTAAGAATTTTGATGAAACCTTTATTATTTTGGCACAACAAGCATTGGATTGGTTTAAATTGGATCGATTAACCTTGTTCCCAAATTCGATGATTTTACTCAATGATGGGAAAACTATTTCAGTATCAAGAGCAACAATCCCAGACCTAAACAAGCAGCGCTTTTTGAAAGGCAATTACAAAGACTATTTAAAAATATTAAGAGTTAAATTATCTTGGCAGGTATTTGATAGCGATGCCCTCAAGCATCATAAACTCGACCCAATGAAAGAATTATATCAAGAAGGCGTACGCTGGCATGGGGTCATTCGTTTAGAACTCTTTGGGCAAACTTGGGGCGCGCTCGCCTTCTCTCGATTTAGCTTAGACGAAACCGAACTCACTGAGCAAGACATGAAGCGAATTAAGCTCTTATGTGACATGTGGCTTTGCTTTTGGCAACACTCGACAATGACTCGCAATTTAAGCCTAGATGATCAAGTCAACATCGACGAAAGTGAAAAGTTACTGCTGCTTAGCAAAAAACAATGTTCTGTTTTAACACTCTTAGCTCAAGGTTACACCGCTAAACAATGTGCTGAAAAGCTGTTTTTGAGCCCTCGAACAATTGAATCCCATAAATATCGAATGCTCGATTTATTGGAACTAGAAAACCACACCGAGCTCGTTCAGTTTTCACTGCGAAATGGCTTGGGCATTGAATCGAATGACAGCTAATATTATCTAGTAGCTAACCTATTTTCATGATTTGTACACATAATCAGTAGCAATAACTCATTCAGACTACGACTCGATTTTTATACCGAATCAGTACTTTCCTTATTCGGTATAAAAACACACCGCCCTCTTTTCATAAATTAACCTGACTCAATGTTTTGGCCTATTCATATTCCATATCCGTAATTTTACTGCTTCATCTTCCCTATATCCTCCTTACCATCCTCCCCATGCCATGACGCATTTATGGCGTACCTCTTTTTCGTTCACTCACTTTTAGGAACACTTATGAGCTTGGTAAGTATGCCTTTCGTTGCAACTGGTTTTGACACTGGCTTGCACATCGTTGCCGGTGTCGTCTTAATAGGCACTATCGTCGGGGCTCTCTATGCATTTTGGAAGTTCCACGAATTACCCATTCACCATGCAGACAAAATGAAACATGGCCAAATGGCTTTGGTCACAACCCTCACTTGGATTGGTTTCATCTGGCACTGGGTTTGGGTGCTAGCCGTAATCATTGCATTTGTGGATTCAGAGCAGACCATTCGTCGTACCCGAAAAATTTGGAATGACACCACTCCCAGCGCAGTAATTAAAGAAGGCGAACAATCATGTTAGAAGGACTAGCGGTATGGGCGCTATTTATTTACCTACTAAGGCTGGTGGGGATTCCTTGGACAAAACCATTTAAACTCTTTGCCTACGGCGGAGGAAGCGCGTGGTTACTATTTGTTTGGGTGGGACTCATTACGTGGGCACCAATGGACTTATCTGGTGGCTCGGTTGTTCAATCACCACACATCCAATTGCGACCGGGCTCAACACGAATTACCGGCTCTATTGATAAGCTTCACATTTCACCAAACCAAGAGTTAAAACAAGGTCAACTTGTTTACGAAATCAATAATGAACCTTATAAAATAGCGGTTGGGAAATCACAAGCTTTGCTAGCAGTGGCTGAGATGTCCTACCGTTCCGCAGTACAAGATGCCAATATCGCCGATACCAATTACCAAGTTTCTCTGGAAGATATTGATATAATTGCGAATCAAATATCAGCGGCTCGACAAGATCTTGAACTAAAAGAAAGAACATTGCAGCGCTTTGTTAAACAGAATACTAAAGTAAAAAACACCGTCGCTGAAAGTAATCTTGATCAACAAAAAACCGTCATTGCCATGACAAAAAATCAAATTGAAATTCTTAAATCTCAACATGATAAAGCACTGATCAACGAACAGAAAAGCAAAAATCTACTCGCAAAATCCCAGCTCACCATAAAAAGTAAGCAGGCAGATATCGCCAGTAAACAGTCTCAATTAAATCAAGCCATGTGGGACTTATCTCAGACAAAGGTTTATGCACCTGTTGATGGATACGTCACCAATTTCATTGCTCGAGAGGGGCAGTTTATTGGCGCAACGCCAAGACTAAAAATGTACAGCAATGAAAAATTCGTGTTGATGCGAATTAATCATCAGGCATTTAGGAATATTCGTGTAGGTCAAGAAGCTGAATTTGCCTCTGCGATTTATCCTGGCAAGGTTTTCTCTGCTGTGGTTGAGGGAATTGTTGAAGCCACGGGGGAATCCCAAGGTTCACTCGTTGCCCGTGAAACCAATGTTCGCGCTACTACTGGCAAAAATGTTCAGAATAAACATCACTTTGTTCGCTTGAGTATTCACGAGCCAGCAGGCTATGACATTCCAGTTGGCGCTGTTGGTCTAGCCTGGGTAAATGCAGAAAAACCTATCCCTTTTCTGAATTTCCTCAACGTTATTCGCGGCATCATTATTCGAATGAAAGCTCAGATCTACTACATCTACAGCATGTAATTGACGCTACTCCAGTAACGAAAGGGGTCTAATGCGACCTCTTTCTTTCACTTTATTTTCTTGGTTCCGTGGATATTGAACCTAGACGCTTTGCGGCCTCACTACAACTAACACGAACCTACGCGCTAAAAATAAGTCTATTTATTATGAAAAAAACGCTCATCGCTTCACTCATCATTACTAGCCAAGTCCACGCAAGCGGATTACTACTTCAAGAGGCCGTCACTGCTAATGCCGGAACCGCTGGCGCTGGAGATGGTGTCTATACCCAAACAGCGAGTGCTAGCTGGACTAATCCAGCAACAATGACACACATGGGCGAGCAACTCACAACAGTAAACGCTCTCATATTGGATCTCAAACTCGACTACGATGACCACAGTACGGTGCCTCAAAACGGTCAAGCAAAAACAACCATGCCATCTATCGGTATATTCCATGTTCGTCAACTCACTGACGAGATTCACCTAGGCATGAACTTTGGCGTAGTGGGGGGATCTTCTATTGAATATGGTACTGATTGGGCCGGGGCTCCATACCTTAATAAAGCTTTTATGACTGGGATTCAAATTAACCCTAATCTTAGCTATAAAATTAATGACCATGTTTCATTAGGACTCGGCGCACAAATTAACTATGGTTTACTTGAGGTATCAACTTCATCCGTACAAAGTAACCTCGATACAGATTGGGCTTATGGCTTTAACTTGGGCGCAATGTACCACCAAGACAATTGGGCTTTAGGTGTCAGCTATCGTTCAAAAATCAAGCATGAGTTTTCTGTAGAAGCAAGTCTGATGACCGCACCTTATAGCCTCCCTCTGAACACTGAACTTTTGATCCCAACCATTGTTGATATAAGTGGTGCTTATGATCTTAATTCACAGCTAACGTTATTGAGCTCTGTCCAACTTCACCAATGGAGTGACTTTGATAAAACACCCATTTACACCGATATCGGTACAACAAACATCGAACGTAACTGGGATGACGTATGGAAGTTTGCCATAGGAGCGGACTATCAACTAACTAGTACATGGGCACTCAAGGTTGGTTTTTCTTACGAGACTTCTCCTCAGGATAACCCTTCTTTGCAATGGGTCGATTTGCCTGTTGGTGAACAGTATCGATACTCGGTTGGGGCAAGTACAGATTGGAACTCGACCAAGGTTGATATATTCTACGAATTTGCCGACTTAGGTACCATGCCAATTACTCGACAAGTGGGTCCAAATCCTGGCCCAATTGACGGGCTTCCCGACCTAAATGGCGAGTTCTCAGGCCGTATTCATTTCGTAGGTATGAACTTTAGCTTTTAAAGCCTCTTATTTATTAGGCAGGACAATGACCTAAATTGTCCTGCCTAATCACCACATAAATCATCACTCGTCTCATCACTCGTCTCATCACCAAGAATAACATTCACTATAATCTTGCTCGCTTTATCTGCACGTCTTCCACTTTCATGCCCTGAAAAACACGACAAAAACCAATATTGTTAGTCGCATAATCTTGAGGCCTGCTACCTTAAGGTTAACTCACCGCTTGCACCCACTTACTCGTAATCATATGTTCAATAATAGTAGCGTTGAACCTACCTTATATTCATAACAACCAAAAACATACTCCACACCGCTCAAGATAATCGATGAAATATACAGGCTAAAAATAAAATCCTGTATTAGAAACTGAGTACTGTTATTCAATAATATCAGCTTCCAAAGGAACCTTTTTAGCTGTACATTATTTAAAGACAAAAAAAAGCCAGTAGCGTTAACTACTGGCAAAGGGTCGACAAAAATGTTTTAGCAGTGGGGTTGTTTCAACTAAATTATAAGTTTACATTCGCGCGTAAAAACAACTTGTCATCATCTTCAGATGCTACTTTATAATCAGTCACTAATTCTAGATGCTCATTTAAACGGTAAGACGCACCAATTGTGTACCAGTCGTCTGAATCAAAAGTGTTGCCTTTGTTCGACGTTCTGTCCCAATTGTATTCCTCTAGATTATAGGTTGCGGAAATTGAAAGGTTCATTGTCGCTTGATAAGCTGCGCCCAATGCATAACCTTTTGTTTCTTCGTTGTTTACATTCATTGTTTCAACATCGCCAAAATCATATTTAGCGGCGAAGTTGAATTTATCTAGTACTGCAACAGCGCCGATTGTGTAGACTTTTTCTGAGCGGTTTTGGGCATCGGTTGAATACTCACCCTTCGCGATGTCTACATACGTACCACCAATGACAACAGCCCCAAGCGTTGCTGAGCCGCCAACAGCCCATGCATCATTGGTGTGTTCCCATGCGGCACCAACATCGAAGTTTTCACCAAAATAATGATGGTTAAGTTGCTCATCGGTACAAGCGGCTTCATCCGCTTCTGCGCCTAGGCCATGCTCTTTCGATATATCACCAAAGCCTAAGTACACATCAGCAATACCGCATTGCTTACCAAACGTAGTCTTACCTGCGACCGTATTCACACCAAATGTAAAACGGTCCACGTAATTAATTGGGTCTATACGTGTATCATAACCATTCCATTCATAACGAGCTTCACCACCAATCAAGAGTGAAAAACTATCTGTCACAGCATAGTCTAAATCCGCACCCACTTTAAACATATACGTATGAGCAAAGTTACTATCATTCTGGTCATCAAATAATACGTTACCGCCTAGCTCTGCACCAGAATATGCGACACCAGTCAGCTTATCATTTTCAATAAAATCATATAAATTGTTAGGCTTATCTGCCGTCGAGGACAATTCTGAAATATTTTCTGCAGACGACTGTTCTGATGACGTAATGACAGCATTTGATTCAGCTAAAGCTGGAGCCGCTAATATGATGGCAATGGCGTATGCAAGTTTTTTCATTTTATATCCCAATATTATCGAATTTTGATTAGTACGTTTTGTACTTCCGACATGGATATTGAGATAGTTTATACTTTCATAATACGGTAATTATACTGCTCCACATTAGGATGTGAAGTCGTGATTGGCAATGCAGTATATATACTGCAGTGAGACACTATATTGATTAAATAGTCATATTTACACCACAATAAAACATTCAATCCTTCACTGTATACGAGGCGTTACTTACTCATAAACTGCGCCTGCAAAAACGGCAATAACAACAACCCAATCACCGCCGAACATACCGAGATTGCGACAAAAAAGCCGGTCCATTGGTAGTGCTCTTGAATCACCGCCAATGGATAGCCCGATAAGGCCGCCCCCATATAGGCAAACAAACCAACAAAGCCCGTTGCCGCGCCCACTGAGTCTTTATGTGAGCACTCTGCTGCGGCCATTCCAATCAACATTTGAGGACCAAAAACAAAGAATCCGATGGCAAAAAAACCCGCCGATTGGAAGACAAAGTTCGTCAATGGCATCAGCCACAGCGCCGCAACCGACAAAAATATGCCCATCGCAAATATCAGGTTCATTGGGCCTCGATTACCACCAAACAGTTTATCCGAGCCCCACCCCGCAACAAGCGACCCCACAAAGCCGCCTATTTCAAAAAAAGACACCGAGGCATTGGCACTAATTAAACTGTAATGATGCTGCTCTGTCAGATATAGATTGCCCCAATCATTGATGGCCGTGCGGACGATATAGACCAATACATAACTGAACGCGAGCAACCAGATATACTTATTATTGAGCACATAGGACCACAATATCTCTTTCGGTTTTAGTCCTATACCGTCGTTCTCTTGCGCTAATTCCAGCTTGTCATCGCGCCATTGCCCTACCGTTGGTAGCCCCATTGTGGTTGGCTTATCTCTTAGCCGCCAACACAAAAATAGCCCAATTCCAACACTCATCACCCCCGGCACAATAAACCCTTCTCGCCAGCTGTAGTGAAAGGTAAGGAACCCCACCAGCAAAGGGATCATCGCTCCACCGACATTATGTGCGGTGTTCCAAATTGACCAAAAAAAACCCCGCTCTGTGCGTGAATACCAGGTTGTCAGTAGCTTGGAGCAAGATGGCCACCCCCAGCCTTGGAACCAGGCATTTAGCATCCACAATGTGGCAAGTACGAATAATGAGCTCGATAGACCAAATACAATATTGATGACACCACTGGCAATCAAGCCAATGCCCATAAAGTAACGAGGGTTAGCACGGTCTGAAATAATGCCAGATAGAAACTTAGAGAGACCATAGATCAGATAAAACAATGTCCCCATTAAGCCAATATCCCCCTTATCAAGACCGAGGTCGGCAATCAGCGCTGGAGCGGTGTAATTAAAGGTCTTTCGAGTGAGATAAAAACCCGCATAACCCAAATACATACCCACCATAATATGAAGCCGCCAATATCGATACTGGCCATCAACATTCTTTGTCTCATGTGAGCGTGAGGTTTGAGTATTCAAGGGCATATCTCTTGTTTAAACCAGCGGAAGTTTGGCATCTATGACGGTGCCACGCTGTGTATCATGAACATCCATAGAGCTGCGAATAGTCAGTTGACCGCCCAAGGCCTGCACACGCTCTTGCATCCCTTTTAAACCGAACCCTTTTTGACACTCTTCAAGTCGAAAGCCCACGCCATCGTCGGTAATCATCAACCTTAGCGTAGTATCAATCGACAACGCGATATGAACCTGCGTCGCTTGCGCGTATTTTTGCGCATTATTCAACGCCTCCTGGCAAAGCCTAAACAAGGTCACCGCCATCGTATCAGAGAGCTCTGTCATAGCATTGTCGTCAACCTCAAACTCAACATGAACACCAAGTTGTTCAAACTCCATCTCACGGACCATTTGTTTGATGGCCGAGACAACATCAAGATCATCAAGGGTTTTGGGCCGCAGTCGTGTGAGCAGCCCTTTCGTTGTGTCATAAACGTTCAACGACAAGGACTCAATCGTATTGGCGCAACTCACGCTCAGCTCCGCACTGTTCACGCGTTTGATGATGCTTGCTTGCGTTCGTATAGCGGTAATATTTTGTCCAATCTCATCATGTAACTCACGAGCAATATCCTTGCGAACAGACTCCTCAGCTTGAACCAGCTGCTTTGATAAGTTTTGATTGCGACTCAACTCTTGGCGCAACTTCTGGTTTAGGTCTCGCTGTTTTTGTACCGCGACCCCAAGTAAAATACCGGTGAGCGATTGCGCACTGATCGACAATAAAAGATCCGTCACCTCTATCTGAGAGACACCACTTCTTGCAGCAATTAACACACTGCTATTTAGCAGTGTGCCTAACAAGGCCCCCTGCCAGCCGTAACGAAAAGCCAGCAATATAATAGGGATAGCTAAACAAAACGGGGCGAATCGGCGTAGCTCGTCAGGCAAACCAATCTGCAACGATATGCTCGATATAAACAGTAAAGTAATAAGCACGATGGGCTTTATCTGAAACGTAATGGGCTGATGGATAAGATTCGACGTCAGCGGGCGCCAGGTGCTCTGGAACAGATAATTCCACACCAGATAACAAGTGGGCACCAACATCAAGCCGCCCGTCACCGTCACTAGTCCAACCAAACTTAGCGAGGCCGCATGCCCGCTCAGTGCCATCATATTGATGATTGCGGTACCGACAATCGCCATCGCTTGCACGGATAAACGCTGCCACTGTGGTCCCGTGTTATAACGCCTTGAAACCCATGCCACTGGAATACTGGCAATACTTGCCACCAACACGGCCGACCATTGCGGCTGTGCCAATAATACGGCTAGTGATATCGTTAATACCCATTCTGACGTGTAGATTGCAGGCCAGTACTTTTTTGCACAATGCAGGGTTACCCCTAACCGAAGCGCAAAAGGCAAAAGGCAAAAATAAAATGGCCATTTCGGCATCATTCACAAAATAATATGAAATCACCCACAAGCAAAACCAACTGCATAACGTAATGAGCCATGCACTGATGCTGGCGACCAAATAGGTACGCATTAGATGGTATCTTGGCGTTGAAACAGCTTGGCGAGTTCGACGTTGTTTTTCAGGGCAAGCTTATCGAGCGCATTCGCGCGGTGGACATGTACGGTTTTATGGCTAAGACCTAATCGTAAACCGACAGACTTGACATCCAGGCCTGTGGCTAACAGCTCTGATACCTCGTATTCTCGCTTCGTTAGTTTGGCGATCGACTGCTGATACGGCCTTGGCGACGCCAGTTTAATCGCAATATCTGGCGTGAGATAACAACCGCCATTGGCACTGGTTTTTACCGCTTGAATCAATTCATCAGGGCTACATCGTTTTGTCAGATACCCTCGAGCACCCAACTCCAACGCTTTTTCAACCATAGCCGGTGAATCATGGACACTCAACATCACACACGCAGTGCCTTTCGGTATAGATTCAAGTAGCACTAAACCGCTCTCATCTTGCATCGAGATATCCAAAATACAGACATCCACTTGGCAAGACGGCAGCCCTTGTTTCGCCTCAGCAACCGACCCAAACTCACCCACGACCGTGATATCAGTTTCTAGATTCAACAACTGAGCAAAACCAGAACGAACAATGACGTGATCATCAACTAACGCAACGTGAATCATGACGAGATACCAAGCAGAAGGGAAAAATGGGGTAACTTAACGCTGCGACATTAAATAATCAAATAGCGATTCGTTCTAAAAAAGCGCTATCTATGACTCCGCTGACTCAGGCTCGCCAGCATGTGCACGATAGATAACGCCTTAAAGGAAACGAAGAGTACGTATTACGCCTCTAGCTGCTTTAATTCTCTCTTCGCTTTACGAATTTTTTTCTCTTCAGCGACCGCAACAAATAGCAGTAATACTATGCAAATCGCCGCCGAGGTGTCGAGAGCGGCAAAGGTACCCTTCCAGCCTGTTAGACCAAAAATAGGGGTGCCATCAGCAATCATGCCCAAGCCCAGCTTGGCAAAGCTATCACCAATCAAGTAAGCAAATGTTCCTTTTACGCCATCGGCTACACTGATCGCTTTTTTCGGAACAAAACCAACTGCCGCTACGCCAATCAGCAACTGTGGACCAAAGACCAAGAAACCCAACACAAACAACGAGGCGAGGTACATAAATTCACTGGTCGCATGCTGGTAAAACTCTAGGCAAACAATAATCAAAGCAAGAGAGAAACACGCCACAATGGCTCGACGACCATTCGCCAAATCCGATAAATACCCCCACATCAGCGTCCCAACAAGGGCACCAACTTCAAACAAGGTAAAACCAGATATTGCCGTTTCTTTCGACAGGCCCAACTCTTGGTAGGCATAAACGGTTGACCATTGGTCGATACCGATACGCACGATGTACAAAAAAATGTTGGCAAAACACAGCAACCAAATCACTTTATTCTTCAGAACGTACTCGACGAAAATATCGCGCTTTGACATATGATTGTCTTCTGCCGCCATATCTTCTTCACTGATCGTTTCATCAAACAACTCTTCGACTTTACCCAAGCCATAGGCTTCTGGTGAGTCATTACCATAGCGAAGACAAAAGAAACCAACGATAAGCGCAATAATTGATGGGAAAATAAACATGCCAATCACATGACCATCAAACAGATAGTTTGCACCAAACAGTGCGACGCCCGCTGCGCCCGCACCGCCTACGTTATGCGACATATTCCAAAGCCCAAGGTACGAGCCACGCTTGTTACGCGGTGTCCACTTGGTAATGGTTGAATAACTAGAGGGACCACCGGTACTTTGGAAAAAACCGCTAAGCGCATAAAAGGCAATCATTAAAAATAAGCTGACGCTTCCGCCCCCCATACTAAAACTGAAACCAAGCATCGCTAATCCAGAAAGAATCAACATAAAGGGTAAGAACTGCTTGGTATTTTTGCCATCGGCGTAGTAAGACACGACCGTTTTACCAATACCGTAGGTGATGGAGAACCCTAAGCCAATTAAACCAAGTTCCGTCATTGATAGCCCGTAAGTTGAGATCATATCGTTTTGCGCGATATTGAAGTTTTTACGGATCAAATACATGGTCATGTAACCAATAAAGACCACAAGGTAGGATTGTAAGAAGGGCTTAAACCACAGCTTACGTCGCTCTTCGACGGGAAGGTCCAGCGTCGGTTTACGTACTTGCTCTAGAAATTTCAACATGGTGAATCCTTAGGCTCTAACTGAATATGCTCTCCTATCAATTAAGGAAAGCACCGAATCGTGGTGCACTACCCTCTCGGACAAATCCTGCGTGGCGGTATCTTTAATCCTCCGCAGCGGTATCTGTAGGCGTTTGTTTTATTCGTGAGGGGTTGTGTTCATGGGCTAGAGTCTAAAAAAACCAAGGCGCACTGGCTTGAGAGCACATCCTAAGATCCCTAGGAAAAATTCCTACATTGGTGTGTTCTATCAATAAACCGTGAGGCGTATCACAATGTCACAGAACGCCTTCTCGCTCGCATCTCCCAGTCACTTAGGGTTATAATGCGCCCGCTTTCATCTGGGACATGACTATGATTTCAAAAAACCAATTAAAATTACTTCGCGCGTTAGGCCAAAAAAAACAGCGTAAAGCCCACGGCTTATTCTTAGTCGAGGGTGAAAAAAACGTGTTGGAGCTCATTGGCACGTCCCTCGCGGTCAAACAAGTCTTTGCCACCCACGAGTTTTTGAGCAGTAATCAAGCCTCTTTGCAGGGTTTTGAGTGTATCGAGGCTTCGTTAGATGAGTTGACTAAAGCAAGTAGCTTAGTCAGTAACAATGCCGCTGTGGCGATTGTTGAGATCCCACAAATGGCGATACCACAAGCTCAAGGATTGATGATCGCCCTAGATGGCGTTTCCGACCCTGGCAACCTTGGGACTATCATTCGCGTTGCCGATTGGTACGGCATTAAGCACATTGTGGCAAGCACCGATTGCGCTGACCCTTATAACCCGAAAACCATTCGAGCGACCATGGGTAGCTTTGGTCGTGTTCAGGTGAGCCTTCTCGATCTCCCTTCGTACCTAGCACAAGCAAATATCCCGGTTTATGGTGCCTTCCTTGAAGGTGAAAGTGTCCATAGCACGACCTTCTCTTCGCAAGGCATTTTGCTGATGGGCAGTGAATCTCACGGCGTTCGTGAGGAAGCCGCAAAGTATGTGACGGATAAAATCACGATTCCTGCCTTTGGCGGCGCAGAGTCATTAAATGTGGCCATGGCGACAGGTATTATTCTCGATAACCTACGTAGACAGCATCACTAGTCTTTGGTCTTTGGTCTTTGGTCTTTGGTCTTTAAACAATAAAAAAACGCCATC